>NZ_CP118166.1:77500-1277500 GCF_028748065.1 Hyphococcus flavus
ATGAAATGCAATGAAAGCTAAGGCGCCAGCTATGCCGCACAAAAGATAAAACGATACGAATAAACCCGCGCTGGCGAAGCCTGTAAATGATTTTAGCGTGTCCACTGCCTTCATCCTCCGGGCCACAGGCGCGCCGAACGCCAACAGCCAAAGCATGTTCAACGCCAGATGCATAAACCCGGCATGCAGGAACATGTGGGAGATCAACGGGGACAGCATGTTCACCCACCCATGATGAGCTTCAGGCCCCATGAGGAACCATTTCGGCGTAACCGCCGCGATGCGAACCAGCCGGTCAGCGATTTGAATAGGCAGAAAAAGGAGGGCCGCCAACACGAACACATTCAGTGAGACGAGCAACAAGACGACGCCTGGAACATTAAACATTCGACGCCGGTCAAATTCGCCGCCGGGCCGGCGCAATTCGTAAGGGACTTTGCCTGAATACCCGACCATGCGTTCAATACTGTCCCATTTTGGCTCGACTACGAGCCGTTACCGGTACGCGAGTCTGAAATGTAAACATCCGTAGGGCCGAGCGCAAACCTTTGTTCACTTAAGCGGGATAGGCTTTTTGCGAGATTTCATAAGCCGCAGGATAGTCATGGTTAAAATCCAGCAGCAACCGGACCCAAATGGGAACAACAAAGCGCCGGCGTTAGATGAAGAGACCGAACGCCGTCTGCACCAGCGTGCGGATTTACCATTGAAGGTGCGATTTTTGACCGATAGCGGCTGCGAATGGACAGGCATGGTCACAAATATTTCCGCTGGCGGAGCCATGATCCGTGCAAAATACCCTCCCGGATTTGGTCAAAGCGTCGTGCTCTATATCGACCAAGTCGGCCGTATCGAAGGAAAAGTCGTGCGTTCGGAAAGCGAAAGCTTTGCCGTCAGCTATCGGCGAAAACGCGCTAAACACGCCAAACTCGCGGATGAACTTACGACGGCCATGCATACTCGCCACCGAAAAATTGATCGGCGCGGGAGCCCGCGCGTGAAACATGATGCGCCCGCCACTGTTTACCTCGAGGATGGCAGGGTTATTCAGTGTGCGATCCTTGATATTTCCTTAACTGGCGCATCAATCGAAATCAGCCCTCGCCCCCCATTGGGCATGCACCTCATTCTGGGACGCATGACAGCGAAGGTGATCCGCCGCCACGAAAAAGGGGTAGGCGTTGTCTTTACGGGGGCTGCGGACCGGATGGATGAAGTGATCGCGCAATCAGGAGACGAAGAACCGGAGCCATATTCCCCTCCTGGCCCGGAACTTGCTCGTTCCTTCGGAAAAAAGGGCGCACGCTGAATCTCGCGCGTTTACGATTAAGGATAGCTCATGCTCGCTGCTGAGAACTGGTGTTTGAAAGTCGAAGATAAGGTTTACGGACCTTATACGTCTGAACAGATGCGTAAATTCGCACATGAGGGCCGCCTTGCCCCATGGTCGATGATCGCGCCTGCCGGCGGTCGATCATGGCGCGAAGCGCGATCCGAAGCTGTGTTTGCCAATTTCTTTGGCGTTCAAAAAACACCTGGCCCCAAGAAAGAAGACAAAGTCTTCGGCAAGCGTAACGATTGGGACGATGACTTTGAAAAGCAGTCAGCACCCGCCAATGACAAACCTGCAAACTCACCCAACCAGGTTCGCCAGACGCAAAATCGCAAACAACATGAAATACAGGCTGCAAACTTCATTCTGATTTTCGATGTGGTCAGCGGCGCTGCAAGCCGCGTCGAAGCAGCCGTATTAAGCCTCGGCCAGGCGTTTCGTATTGCTGACAATGTATGGAGTGTTTCCTGCGAACTGACGGCTGTCGGCGTGCGCAATGCGATTGCCCCCTATCTTCGCGGCAGCGAGTCCATCTTCGTTGTTGACGCAACACGCGGGCGTACATCCTGGCGCAATTACGCACCAGAAACACAGTCAAAAATCACCGCTGCTTACTTAACTGCGAGAGTCGCTTAATTCGCGCCTCATGTCATTAACACTTGCGAATTTTTTCTGACAATCGCGATTACTCTCGGCGCTTTCCTGCAAACGCTGTATAGTCACATTGGTGACTGATTCGCGGGAACGCCTTTAAAGGAGTATCGGGCGTCAGGATGCAGGCAGTAAACATAAGCCGAATTATCTACGCTGCACTAAGTGCGTATGAGAGTTCGTATCGCCGTCTTTTCATTTCTCGCTTTCGTCGCCGTTTCACCATTTCAATAGTTATTGGAGGCGTAAATGGCCAAACGCACGGCGCGTCGCGCAGCGCGGCGCTTGCAGGAGCATGTGCTTTACGATGAAGATTCGAATGTAAGACACCTATTTGACGAACCCCAATGGTCGCCTCTCGATAATACAAAATACAAAAGCGATAATCGCGAACAAAAATATCGCAAGAACATAAAAGCCCAGAACCCATCCCAGCAACAAATGCTGGATGCTATCGACGAGGCGCCGCTTGTTTTTGCTACCGGCGCTGCTGGTACCGGAAAAACCTACCTCGCCATTGCCAAAGCTGTTGAGGCGCTGGATTCAGGATCCGTGCGGCGCATCATCCTTTCCCGGCCAGCAGTTGAAGCTGGAGAGAGTCTCGGTTTTCTACCTGGCGACATGGAGGAAAAACTGTCTCCATACCTCCGCCCGCTCTACGACGCGTTGTGCGACCGGCTTTCATCAAAGAGATTAAAGGCCCTGATGGCCGAAGGGGTCATCGAAATCGCTCCAATCGCCTATATGCGGGGGCGCACCCTGAATAACGCCTATATCGTCATCGATGAGGCGCAGAATTGCACCTACGGTCAGCTCAAGATGCTGTTGACCCGCCTCGGCTGGAATTCGTCCATGGTCGTCACCGGCGATCCTGCTCAAAGCGACCTGTTGCCAGGCCTTTCCGGCCTCAACGATGTGGTGGAAAAGCTCGAAGCCCTTGATAATGTTCGTGCGATCCGATTCTCGCGAGAGGATGTGGTGCGCCACCCATTGGTCGCGGAGATGATTGACGCCCTTTAAAGATTTCCCGCCGCCGGACCTCGGGATTTGCGCCCAGCCCAGGGCGTGGTAAGGACGCTGTCTTCCGCTACTTGTGTAATACGAGGATGGTGATGAGTAACGGTTACGGGTTCGGCGGCGAAGAAATCAAACAGGAATCAAGCTGGCGTTATCCGCTTGGCATTTTCATGGCGACGCTCGTTCTGTGCGCCATATTTTTGTACTATTATGTTGGTCCGAGCGTTGAGGACTTTTCCGGCAACACGCCTAGCCCGGCCATTACCGAAGAACCAATTCGCGTTGAAATCGGCGGCATCGTTTTTAGCCCTGCAGCGAACTATACGGTCTATCCGCGCGCGCGCCGCGGCGGGGCTCGCGATGAGGTTGTACTTTATGCCTTATGGCCGACTATGAACGGCTACACGCCAGCCCAGCGAAAAGAATTTATTGATAACGATCCAGACACTCGCCGTATTGATATTACGATTTCAAAGCGATCGTCGGTTTTTACAGAGAGCCAAAGATTCGAACGGCTTTATCTTCCTGAAACCATCGACCAGCGCGGCGTGAGAACGCCTTATCAGTTAACAAAGTTCAATTTCAAGGATCAGCGCTCAAACGTGCCAACGAATGGCTATGCAGATACAGAGCTGTTCGTCGGCACTGACAAGGACGAGGATCTGGCGGCGCTTTTCTGCTTCAAGGAACTTGAAGAAATAAGCAGCCCTGAATGTTGGCGCGAGTTCGAGTATGGCGACACAATTGAAGTAAGCTATCGTTTCAAACGTCCGTATTTGCCTGAATGGCGCTCACTTGACGCCGCAGTTCAGGACTTCGTCAGAAAGCTTGATCAGTCTACGCTGGCTGAAGAGTAATCAGGCACGGATCGAAATTTAATATTTCTGCGTTTGCGAGCTAAGAGCGACCATCATGACGGGCGCGATCAGCAGCCCGATCAATACGCTGACAGCAAAGTATCCGGCTGTCTCAACACCTGTTTCCCACTCAAAAGCGTATGAGGACGCGAGAAACGCGCTTGCACTTGCGCCAACGGAAATCAAAAAGCGGCGTAAACCATCGCTCATTGCGTTTTGGGTTATATCGCGGGCATTGCGCCAAAGATCACCGGCATTCCGCCAACTAATCGTCAATTGCGAAAAAGCGATAGCCGCTAGCGCCATCGCCGCCAACCGGTCAGCAAGCGCAGGCAGGGTCAGCCCTACAATCGCGTAGAGATAGTGCGCAAAAAGACCACTGACGAATAATAACGCGACGATCAACAAGCTTGTTCTGATTGATACATATGCAATGCCAGCCGCCGCCAAGATTAAAGCTAGAAAGACAACTGTACTGGCAAATGCTGGCGCACCAACTTCAAAGAAAGCCAGCACAATCACAACACCGATGATCGCGCATGCCGCCAGCGCCGTAGTGGAAGGAAGCAATCGGCGCAGCGGGCGCCAGTTTTCCGAAAAAGCCTGACGCCGACGATTTTCATCTACTGCCGTTTGCTCTGTCGGGATAAATAAAGCTAAGGCAGCAGTGGTGCTAACGAGCGCGGTCACGGCCGCACAAAGAGTGACCGCAATGGCGGAAAACACAACTTGCGCCTCCGCTATCCCGAAATTTGCATGAAAAGAAACTATCCCGGCAAAGATAGCGGCAGCAATCGCGGAAAACACAGACGGCGCTAATGCGGCGTGGCCCGCCGCTGCCGCAGCAGACTTCGACGGCGCGCCTCTTGCAAAGTTAACGGCGAAATCCGCGCCGACGCCAAGGCCGACGGTCACTCCCGCTGAAAAGGCAATTGCCAATATCGATGCGTTGAAAGGCGTCTCAAGCGATCCCTGAAAACCAAGATAGCCCGCACCGCCTGCGACACCGATTAAAGCGGCTAGCGGCGCGATCACGCCAAGTCGAAGGGCATTGCGTATTAACGGCGACAAAACCGCCAAATAAAAGAAAAAACACACGCCCCCCAAAACAACGACTCGAGGGAGCGGTAACGGCGCTATCGACACCATCCCAACAGCGTCAACCGTGAGCATAACGCCGACCGCCAGCATCACCGTTAAAAAAAGAGCGCCGATAAAGCGCTTCTGTGGTGCGAATCCCGCAAGCGCCAGCGGTGCGCAAATAAGGACAATGCCGCCGATCAAAAACCGGCCAACGATGTCTCCCGCTCCTGCTATTGACGAGTGGCGAACGCCAAGCACGCACAGCATCAAGGCCGCTAACGCAAGCACCGTCGTCGCCAGAACCGGGCGATTAGCAGACAGCTTTCCAATTAACCCGGAAGGGGCGCCCGGCAATGCTCACCTCTTCAGCTGGCCGGCTTCGCCGGCAGGTCGATTTCGAGGATCGCCATGTTGAAATCGTAAGACACGTCGCCGTCCTCGTCATCACGAAAGATCACGCCGATAAACTCATCGCCGAGGTAAACTTCAGCCGAATCATCTTTGTTCGCCCTGCCCCGCACCGTCAGATTCGGCACCGAGAACTTTGCTCCCAAATACTGTTGCAACCGGGCGATTTCGCTCGCATCCATAACGCTATTGTCCTTTACTTGCGCCCGTCATAACCATATCCGCTCGAGGCGCCAACCGTAGCGGCTGCTGTGATTACCAATTCAAGGAGATGAAGGGTGAGATTCTTTCGTAATACGGCTTTTTTGGCCGCTGTTTTTTTGGGGGCCTGCTCCGCCGGCAACCAAAACGACTGCAGCAGCGACAGCATTACCGTAAGCGAAGCCTGGGCGCGTCCCGGACAGAACATGAGCGCTGCCTATCTGCGAATCTGCAACGGCGCTGATTCGCCCGACAAGCTTGTCAGCGCTTCTTTCAACGGCGCCGATGCTGTGGAACTGCATACGACAACGCTAGACGAGGAAGGCGTCGCCAGGATGGCGCCGATGACTGATGGGCTTGAGCTTCCGACCGGCTCGGAAGTGGTCATGGAGCCAGGCGGGGCGCATATCATGTTCATTGGCCTGACTTCAGCCATTGAAGAAGGTGACGAACCTGTCCTCTCCCTCAAATTTGAAAACGCGCCGCCAGTCGAAATTGCGCTCGAGGTTCGCCAGTCCGATAGCGCATCACATAGCAGCCACTGATTGGTTACTCAAACCGGTTACGGTCGCGGAACGTCACGATCTGCAATTTATCCTCGCCCACGTGATCACGGATGGTGGCGTCGAGGTCTACGATATGGAACCGGCTCCACTCGTTCGATTCAACAACCTTGAACATCATGGAAGTCGCCCGGCGCATAATGGCGCCCGCGAGAAGCACATAGACAAGAGACGACCCAACAAACGTAATCAACAAATTCATTGACGCATTATCTGCGATCAAAAACGTCAGGAAACCCACAAACAGCACTGCGGTTACCGCAAGGCCGCCAACCCAATAAAGTGTCGTATTTCGTCGCATCTGATAAAACTTGTTACGCAATACCAGCTCACACAGAAAAAGACGCATAGCGAACCAGTGATAAGCCAAGGTCCAGGAACCAGCCTCATCCTTTAGTTCTTCGCGCTGCCCCATACGTTTGTCGCGCTCCACATTTAACGCACGTCGTTTGGCGACCTGAAAGTTGTTATTGATGCGTGCAAATTTTGACGTGATGTAATTGTCGAGATTCATCAGGTTCCGCTGCTGCACAACCTTATAAGGCCAACTGAAAACAAAGAATGCGAGCAAAACCGCCCCTACTGCGCCCGCGCCTAGCACCACTGCTGAGAACTCTCCAACAACCCCCATTACGCTTAGTGTGGATTGCTCCATATCAGTTTGCAGGAAAAACAATGCGGCGGAGAAGCTGATCAGAAATAACGCCGGCATCCAGTAAAGCAGCATACGGCGCGTGTTCGCATTCAGCGTTCTTCGAAAAAGCGTCGTTACTTCCAGAAAACGCCGGTCAATACTGTTCGCGTCAAAGCCTAGTGCATCGTTTAAATAATCCTGCTCAACTTCCTCATAAAAAAAGTCACCACGCGTGAATAATGGAAATCTGTAGCCGTAAAACGCTCTTGCATTCGCTGCATATTCCGTTGCTTGCTCCAATGTCAGTTCAGAAGCAGAACGCTCGGTCAGTCGTGGTCTGGGCAATTGTGTGAATAAAAATGTTTCAACGCCTGTGGGTGGTTCTTCGGTATATTCTTGTTGCAACAACTCCACTGCAGCAGCGCCAGCGACCACGGACCCGCCTGCGTTTGCTGTTGTCTTCGTCGATGCCCTCGCCTCCCGTGCCGTCGCCTTAAGCAAACGGCCAAACACCCGGAATGGAAAAGTCAAAAACTTGAAAATTTGTCCCAACATCATCCGCCCTCCTCTCTTTATTGAGAAATGGCGATTGCCGGTTTTAATTCAATATCTGTCTGAAAACATTCATAAATTTCGCATGTGCGCAAAAACGCTGGCCGCTGAACATTACGTATAATATTCACATTTTCTATTTCTCAAGCATAGGTGCGTTGAAGGCACAGTTGCCAAAAGAGAAGTATTTGCGGATCAAGCCAATGCTTATGCAACTCATTGAACTACAGCCCTTTCACAATGACTAAGCGGCGGCTAAAAGCGCGCCGTCATGCTGCATATCAACGACCTCACATACCGGATCGAAAACCGCCTTTTGTTTGACCAGGCAACGGCGGCGATTTCCGACGGCTGGAAAGTCGGTTTTGTGGGGGCCAATGGTTCCGGCAAATCGACATTGCTGCGCATGATCAAAGGCGAGCTGTACGCTGGCGATGATGAGATATCGATCCGCAAAAACCGGCGCTTGGGGGCGGTCGATCAGGAAGCGCCATCCTCAGACATTAGTCTGATTGAAACGGTGCTTGCTCAAGACAAAGAACGCGCCGCGCTGATCGCAGAATCAGATTCTGCAACAGACCCTCATCGTATAGCGGAGATCCAGACGCGCCTGGCGGACATAGACGCGCATTCGGCCGAAGCCCGTGCAGGTTCAATATTATCGGGTCTGGGGTTTTCCGCTGAGGATCAGCGCCGGGCCTGCGCTGAGTTTTCCGGCGGCTGGCGCATGCGCGTCGCGCTCGCGGGTGTCCTGTTTTCAGCACCCGATCTCCTGCTACTCGACGAGCCTACAAACTATCTTGATTTGGAAGGCACAATCTGGCTTGAGGCGTATCTGAAACGCTACCCTTACACGACACTGATCGTTAGTCACGACCGAGCTTTGTTGAATAACGCTGTCACACACATCATGGCGCTGGAACACGGAAAACTTTCGGTACACGCTGGCGGCTATGACCTCTATGAGAAAAAACGCGCCGAGGCGCGCGCGCAGGCCGCATCGTTTCGCGCGCGTCAGGAAGCGCGGCGCAAACACATGCAAGCATTTGTAGATCGCTTTCGCGCCAAGGCGTCAAAAGCAAAACAGGCGCAAAGCCGAGTCAAAATGCTGGAACGGCTTGAAACGGTCGCTGAGCCGATTTCGGCGCGAACTATACCGTTTCACTTCCCCAACCCGAAACCCATGGCGCCGCCGATCATACGTGTGGTGGACGCTGACCTTGGTTACGAGGAAGGGAAGCCTGTTTTACATAAAGTCAATCTGCGCCTCGACCATGATGATCGCATCGCTATTTTGGGGCCGAACGGCGAAGGAAAATCAACACTCGTCAAAGCGCTGTCGGGGCGTTTGCCTCCGCTTGCCGGTAATATCTACAAGCACAAAAAACTTGGCGTCGCTTATTTTGCACAACATCAGCTTGATGAGTTAAAACCGAAACAATCTGCCTACGATCACGTTCGCGAACTCATACCCAATGCAACTGAAGCCGAAACAAGAAGCGCGGCCGCGCGGCTGGGCTTTGGACCGGAAAAAGCTGATACGAAAGTTGAAAAACTTTCTGGTGGTGAAAAAGCACGTTTATTGTTGGGGTTGATCACTTTTCACGGCGCCCATCTGCTGATCCTCGACGAACCCACTAACCACCTCGACATCGGCGCGCGCGAAGCGCTTGTGGAAGCGCTCAATGATTTTCAGGGCGCTGTCTTGCTGATTACCCATGACGCGCACCTCGCCTCCTCCGTCGCTGATCGTTTATGGCTGGTAAACAAGGGCGCCGCGTCACCTTATGACGGCGATCTTTCAGACTATCGCGAGCTGATCATTGCCTCCAGCAAGACAGCCCCCAAACAGGATACAAAGAAACCCGCTGCGAATGTGAAAGAGCGTACTCGCAAGGCATCTGCCGAGTCGCGCCTGTCGCTTCAACCTCTCAAAAAAGCTGCTGAAGCGCTGGAGAAGCGTATTGAAGCGCTAAACAACACAATGACCCGGCTTGACGCCGCCTTGGCCGAACCTGGCCTTTTTGAGACCAACCTTCCTCGCGCCACAAAGCTTTCGAAAGAACGAAGCGCGCTGCTGAATGCCATTAGTCAAGCTGAAACGGAATGGCTTGAAGCGTTGGAACAATACGAAAATGCAAAAGCATTGGCAGACGCCTGATAACCTGGTCGCAAATCTTGTAAATTGCTTTTAAACTTCCGCCTCAAAGAGGAAGAACGCGATGAAAAAAGCTGCCGACTGCAAAACCATGGATGAGGTACGCACCGAAATAGACCGGGTTGACCGCGCCCTTGTCGACCTTCTTGCTGAGCGCTGGACTTACGTCGACCGCGCCTGGGTGTTTAAACGGTCCGCGGCAGAAGCGTCCGTACCGTGGCGCAATCGCGACGTGATCGAAAAAGTACGTTCTCGCGCCAACACTGCCGGCATGCCGCCGGAGATGGCCGAAGCGTTATGGCGGCTCATTATCGGCTGGGGCATCCAGTATGAGGAAGAACGGCTGCGCGAAAAATAGCGGGCCCACGCAAGGGGAGATGCGTTTATGACAAAGATTGAAGATTTCATCGCCGGACGCTCGCCAGCCGAGATGTACGAAACCTATCTAGTTCCAGGATTCTTCAAACCCTTCGCGGAACAAATGATAGAAAACGCCGTCGCCGGCTCAAAATATATTGATGTCGCCTGCGGTACTGGCATCGTGTCGCGTACACTCGCGGCCAAATTGGACGACAACGTTTCGATTGACGCACTCGACATGGCGCCGCCCATGATCGATGTGGCGAAACAGCAGACTGTATCGAGTGTTGTCAAATATCATCTTACGCCTGCTGACGCCCTGCCCTTCGATGACGCCTTATTTGACGGGGCTTTTTGCCAGCAAGGCATTCAGTTTTTTCCAGCGAAAGAAAAAGCCTTCGAAGAAATCTTTCGAGTGTTGAAGCCGGGCGGGCGATTCTACGCCGCCATATGGCTTCCGGCAAAAGAAGCAAACGTCGTCTTTGCAAGCTTCGAAAAAGCCATTGGACGACACCTTGGCGAAGACTTATTGCCTCTAGGACCGTTTTCTTTTGGCAACCTGGAACGACTCCGGCGGCTCGCGACAGATGGCGGCTTCAACATTGAGACCCTTGAATCCCGAACATTACTGACCGTCTTGCCCTCTATTCGCGACCTGGTGCTGTTTGACGTTTTATTCCTTGGCAGGCCAGGCGCCGACGGCAGCCTGCAGCCTGTGATCAGGCCGAACGACCCTGCGGGAGACGAAATAGTCGAACAAATGATTGCTGAAATGACCGAGGATCTTGAGCCGTACATAGGTGACGACGGTCGGCTCTATACGGATGCAACAACATACTTTCTGGCAGCAAACAAATAAGTAAAAAAATTTCCGGCCGCCACTAACCAATTCAAAAATCCAACCCAAGTCTTGGTGCTGGTTACACATTGGAGCCAACGCTGCATGTCATGGCTATTCGTACTCGCCGGTCTTGTCATCCTCACCCTTGGGGCTGAAGCCCTGATACGAGGCGCTACGGGACTCGCGCGCCGTTTTGGACTCTCTGAACTGTTAATCGGTCTGACACTTGTCGGTTTTGGCACTTCAACGCCTGAACTTGTTTCCAGCGTTCAGGCCGCCCTTTCCGGCGCACCGGGCATCGCCGTCGGTAATGTCGTCGGGTCGAATATCGCCAATATTTTGTTCATACTTGGTATTTCAGCCGCCATCGCACCTATTGCGATCGAACCCAAAAGCTTTCGCCGCGACATGCCAGCGCTTTTGGGCGCGACTGTCATCGCAATTGCGATCATGATGATGGGAGAAATAGGCAGATTGGCTGGCGCAGGTTTTCTCCTCCTGTTGGCTTTATACATCGGCTACGCATATGTCACGGAAAGTCGCGCCACGTCTGCGCCGGAACCTATTCGGCATGAGGCGGAAGCCGCTCAGCTCGCCGGGGCGCAATCATCCTTTTTAGCAATTTTCCTCTGCTTCGGCGGGCTTGCCTTACTGGTTGTTGGCGCCAAGCTGCTTGTGTCGGGGGCCATAATGGTCGCGGGCGCCTTCGGCGTATCCGAAGCGATCATCGGCCTGACCATCGTTGCGGTCGGTACTTCATTACCTGAACTTGTCACCTCAGTTATGGCGGCGGTTCGGGGCAAAAGTGATCTCGCCCTTGGCAACGTCGTTGGTTCAAACCTCTACAACCTACTCGGAATTCTGGGCGCGACGGCACTGGTAAAACCTCTGACCATTTCCGTTGAGATATTGCGGTTCGATGTCTGGGTCATGCTTGCCGCGACAGGCGCAATGGCTCTCTTCGCAATGACGAAACATCGAATTGAGCGCTGGGAAGGCGCCGTTCTATTTATCAGCTACGGCGCTTACATCGCTTATCTTGCGGTTACCGCGTGACAGCACCGGCGCATGGCGCGCAGTGGGCAGCGGTCAAATCAATTTCCAGGCGTCTTTCGCTGATTTTCTCTCCGCACTCTACGCAAAATCCGTATTCACCTTCTTCTATTCGCACCAGCGCCGCCTTTATCTTTTTTAACTCATTTGCCCGGCGCGCTTCCTGAGCATTCGCCATGGCCTGCTGCTGCAGAGCATCCTGACGAGACAGACGCCCTACCGACTGTTGATCAAGTTCCACAGGTTTGCGGGCGTCCCTTGCACCGGATGACAGCGTCTTCAACTCAGCCTCGCGGTCTTTGAGTTTTTTCCTGAAATATAAAAGCTGCGTTTCGTTCATACTTAACATCGGCCGGACAGACGCCTAGGCTTGTTTCTCCCACTTGCCGGCAGGAGATTGTTTCCAATAAGTCGCTTCGTGATTATCGGTTTTCACCTCTTTCCAAAAAGTGCGGGCGTCTTCCAGGGCGTCGTCATCACGGCCATCAAAAATGAGAACGCACCGGACAAAGCTCGACAGCGAAGACATATCCGCCTTGGCGCCATCAGTGAGGAACAGGACATCGGCGTTGTTGGGAACGTCATTATTGTCAGTCAGCCAGACGGGCTGCCCTGCACCCTCTCCCGCCGACGCATGGGGCAGAAAAGACTCCTCTCGATAGGTCCACAAAAAATTGTCGAGTTTTTCAACGCGCGCGCGCGAGCCTGCACGCACAACCGCCTTCCATCCGCGCTCAAGCGTCTTCTCTAAAAGCCCCGGCAACACGTCTTCAAGCGCGCCACGCTCAAGATGATAAAATAAGACTTCTGTCATAATATGAGATTTACGACGTTTTTCAGTACTTTGGAATGCAGTTCGTTTGGCGTTTGACACCTAATGACTATTGGGAAAAGCTGTAAGCCGCAACCAGACGTTCAATGCATGACGCATGGTTGGTCTCTACAACAGTAATTGCGTTCTCTTTCTGCGCGGCGCCAGCTGCGCTTGGTCACATTCACAAAGGGAATCGATGATGCAACCATATCTAGTTACGTCTCTGGCTGCTCTTTGCGCCGTTCTGGTTTTTTCAGACGCCACAGCACAGACCAGAGCAAGGCAGCAATTGCAGCTAACCGACGGCAATCAGGACAATACGATAACGCTTCCAGCGACGCTGGGCGATAAAATATCGCTTTACGGTAATCGCCTTGGGCAAGCCAATATGTACGGCTTCGGCATCGCCGCAAACACATTGACATACAAGTCCGCGAACACCCATCAATGGTATGTCAACGGCACCGAACGCATGTCGCTCGCCGGCGATATTCTCAGCGTAGATAAGTTATCCGCGCCCTCCACGCTAGGCGATAAGATTTCATTGTTTGGCAACAGGTTTGGTCAGGCCAACATGTACGGTTTTGGAATCGCCGCGAATACGCTTTATTACAAGTCCGCCAATACGCATAAATGGTATATCGATAATTCGCCATCGATGACGCTCGTGAACGGACGCTTGGGAATCGGCACGCAGTCACCGGATCATGAACTTATTGTTCAGGGTAATGATCCGGCCATGCAAATCCGAGATGATACAACGGATAATTCAGCAAACGCTGCGAGGCTGGAATTACTAGAAAGAGCCGGAGGTAACTATAACGGCGGCGCATATTTCTGGTGGAACGGCGAGACCAACAAGCTTCTTATCGGCACGAAAAACGAAGGCAACAATCGGAACATCCTCATTCTCGATAGGGGAACAGAAAACGTCGGTATCGGCACCCAGAATCCAGGCAGCTATAAGCTGGCGGTAAACGGGAAAATCCGTGCAAAAGAAATTGTGGTGGAAACAGGTTGGTCTGATTTTGTTTTTGAGGACGACTATGTTTTGAGACCGTTGAGCGAAGTCAAAAGCTTTATTGAAGACAATGGCCATCTGCCTGACGTTCCTTCAGCAAAAACGATTGAATCGGAAGGCGTTAGCCTGGGCGAGAACCAGGCCGTCCTGTTGCGAAAGATCGAGGAGCTGACGCTTTATACCATCGCGCTTGAGGAACGCTTGGCCGAGCTTGAGGCAGCGCGATGAGACGGCCTCTTATCCTTCTCTTCTCAGCGATCGCACTGCCCGTTGCCGCGCAGACGCCAGCCGCTAAGGGCGTATATCGTTTGCCCTATCCTGATGGAACGCAGGTCAACATCGGAAACGACCACACAACCCATTCGCCAACACGCAACCGTCTTGACATGAGTGCGTCAACGGCAGGCCAAACAATCGTCGCCGCCGCAGCAGGCGTCGTCCGCATTGTTGTGGACGATAATAATACTGTTTGTCTGCCCACCCCTTCTTCTAGCCTGTTAGCTTTTGATCAGGACGATGACGATAGTATTTCCGATTTTGAACTGTTGGCGGCTTACAACGCTTCGTCTTCAAACCGGACAACGATCCAAAATGCATTCACAGCACGTTGTAATGCTTTTTCTACTTCAAGTGCACGATGTTGCATCCGCTCTGTGGAAGATCCCCTACCGCAAAACTGCGCCTGGATGGGCGCTCCGGCAGGGACAACGTGCGGCGCAGGAACTGACGGCAATGGCCCGAACAATTACATCTGGATAGAACACCCGAATGGCGAGTGGACAAAGTACACGCATATCCAGACCAATAGCGCTCTTGTGTCTGAGGGCCAGAATATTGTTGCGGGAACGCCACTCGGTATCGAAGGCGATGTCGGAATCGCTACTGGCCGTCATGTGCATTTTGAAGTTGCAGGTATTGAAAGCGCCGATGAGATCGGAGCCCAAGGCTGGCTTAATGATGTTGACAATGTCGGCAATCGGAATTTGCGCAACCGGGTTCCGACCTTTTGCCAGGTTGGGGTTGTTGAACAAGGTCAATCCGAAACAGCGGCGAAATGTGATGACCTTTGCGGCAATGCGAGTGAATCGGTTAGCGGCGCGACGACATCAGGCAATTCACCGCGTTTGGTGCAGGCGACAAATACCGTCACATCAACTTCAACAGTTGGGGCGAATAGCGGCCTAGCCTTACGGGCAGGTCAAAAAATCACGCTGCAACCTGGGTTTAGTGCAACCAATGGCGGTTTTTTCGCTGCTGAAATCGGCGCCTGCGACGCACCAGGCGGCACAGGTGACGGATAAAAAATGCCAGTAACAAGCAGCGCTGCGTATGACTTCAAATAGCGCTGCTTGTTATTCCTTATCGACCAGCAGGCCTGTTTCAAAACCGTCAATGCTGGTCGTGTTTTTTTCACGCCAATAGTCGCGAATACCGTCCTCGCCCTTCGCAGTAGACCATTTGCGCAACACGTGGCGCTCGCTGACAAAGCTCATTTCCGGAACGGCGTAACCGCAACTGGTTTGAACCGACTCGATATCGATAAATATAATCTGCCGGGCGCCGGGTAACTCCGGAAACATTGCCTGATGCGTCACAAACGTTTCCTCTCCACTCGCCACCGCTCTACCGCGCCCGTAAAGCCGCAATATCAACGGCTTCTTGTCAAAACTATTGAACATGACCGTGATGCGCCCATCTCTTTTTATGTGAGCGGCTGTTTCATTACCGCTGCCTGTGAGATCGAGGTAAGCGCATGTAGTGTCACTAAAAACGCGAAATGTATCCTGCCCTTTGGGTGAAAGGTTTATGCGGCCATCGGCGGCTGCAGTCGCCACAAAAAACATCGGTTGATTTGCGATAAACTTTTTATGGTCATCCTGCAGCCGGTCGAAAAACTCCGCCATATTGTAACTTGTTTACCCTTCGTGATTAGCGCGAACATACTCATCAAGAAGGCGCACGCCAAAACCAGATCCACCTTTCGGGCATGTCGGTTTATCTTTCTGGTTCCAGGCCATCCCGGCAATATCAAGATGGGCCCAGGACACGCCGTCCTTGATAAACCGGCCAAGGAATGCCGCGGCGGATGAAGATCCGGCGCCCTTGCCGCCAATATTTTGCATGTCTGCAATCTCCGACTTGATCATCTCATCGTGTGCTTGTGTAAGAGGCATGCGCCAGAGCTTGTCCCCGCTCGTCTCCCCCGCTGCGTCGAGCTGTTTTGCGAGCTTGTCATCCTTTGTGAACATGCCCGCGAATTCGTGGGCTAGAGCAATGATGATCGCACCAGTCAGCGTCGCTAAATCAATGACAGCCTTTGGCTTGTAAGTCTCCTGTGTCCACCAAAGAGCGTCCGCGAGGACAAGACGGCCCTCGGCATCCGTATTCAAAACTTCGATCGTCTGTCCCGACATAGACTTCACGACATCGCCGGGACGCTGCGCCTTACCGTCAGGCATGTTCTCGACAAGCCCGACAACGCCAATAACGTTCGCCTTGGCTTTCCGCCCAGCAATCGCCGCCATTGCCCCTGTAACCGCGCCGGCGCCGCCCATGTCCCACTTCATGTCTTCCATATTCGGCGCGGGCTTTAAAGAGATGCCGCCAGTGTCAAAAGTAACCCCCTTGCCGACAAAGGCGACAGGCGCCTCGCCTTTTTTGCCGCCAAGCCACTCCATGGCGACGAGCTTGCTCTCACGCGCAGAGCCTTCGCCGACACCGAGAAGCGATCCCATACCGAGTTTTTTCATCTCGGCCTCACCAAGCACTTTCACTTTTACGCCCAGCTTCGACAGCGCCTGGCATTGTTTAGCGAAAGAGTCCGGGTAAAGAATGTTGGCTGGCTCTGAAACAAGGTTTCGCGTCAAGAAAACACCATCATTCACTGCATCATAGGCCGCAAAAGTTTCTTTCGCTTTTGCAGCCGCCGTCTGAACAGTAACTTTCGCCAGCATCGGCTTATCGTCTTTTTCTTCTTTCGTGCGATATTTATCAAAGCGGTACGACTTCATCTTCGCGCCGATGGCGACACGCGCGGCGAATTCATCATTTGCGAGTTTTTTGACTGTAAGCCCCGTCAGGGCGATTACAGCATTTTTATCCCGTCCCGAAAGCAGACGCGCGGCGGCATTTCCGCCCAAGGCTTCCGCGTCAAGCGGTGAGAAGCCTTTTGAAGCCCCCGCCCCGATTAAAATGATCCGGCTGTTTCCAATGCCGGCGGGCGCCACGACTTCCAGAATTTTTCCCTTTTTCGCCTTAAATGCTAATGACTTTTCTGCGCGCGCAAGCGCGCCGTCAGTTGCCTTGTCTAGATCATCATAGGCTTTAGGCTTGCCGCCATCCTCAAAAACAGGAATGACAATTGCGCCTGTTTTCGGCAAAGCGGCGGTGGAAAAAGCGATTTGCATGAAAGTCCTCTTTTTCAGTTGTCAGCGTCAATGTTTTGTTCAAATACGCCGTTGTCTTCAAGGCCAGCCCAAAGGATTTAGGCTTGTGAGTGTTTGTGCTAGGCCGAGCCAAGATTCAAGAGCGCCAGATTAGCGGCAGCGCAGCATAAAGAAAGAGCATCCATCCGGTGAACAGCCTTGACAGATACCTTCTGCGTCAATGCATCACTCCGTTATTTATGATCCTCCTGGTCACAACGGCGGTCGTATGGATGACCCAAAGCCTGCAACGTATTGAGATAATCGTCGAATACGGACAAGGCTTGTGGACGTTTCTATTCTTGAGCCTGCTCATCATTCCCAGCCTTTTGGCGATCATCATTCCCTTCGCTCTTTTCGGCGCGGTTGTTTATGCGCTTCACAGACTGCACTCAGATAGCGAGATCGCGGTGATGTTCGCTGCTGGCGTCAGCCGTTGGCGACTTTCGGCGCCCTTGCTCGCGATCTCGGTGGTTGCGGCGCTTGCAACCTTCTACGTCAATGTCGACTTGATGCCGCGCTGCTATCGCGTATTGAAGTTGAGTGTGGCTGAAATACGCGCCGACTTCGCCAACTCGCTTATCCGCAGTGGTGAATTCGTCAACGTTTCTGATGGACTGACTGTTTATGTCGACGATACGCGCGGCGAAAACCAATATGTCGGACTGCTGATCAACGATTATCGAAACGCTGACAAACGCGAAATCTATATGGCGGAGCGTGCAATCCTGCAGGATACGGATGCGGGTACAATGCTGTTATTAAAAGACGGCAATTTACAAACAGAGGCCAGCTATACCGGTAAAATTGACATCATACGTTTCGACGATTGGGCATTGAATCTATCTGCGTTCGGCAATGGTCCGGGAGAATTGCAGCTTGAACTGACGGAGCGTTATCTCGGCGAGTTATTAAATCCGGACATGTCAAAACACTACGATCGCACATATGCCGGCAAACTCATTGCGGAAGGTCACGGCCGGATCGCTTCGCCCCTATACGCCCTAGCCTATGTTCTGGTTGCGTTATATACGTTAATCGGCGGCGCTTATACGCGGCGCGGTTACTTTTTAAGGGTGGCGGTCGCTGGCGCTGCGGTCTTTGGTCTTCGCATTGCGGGCTTCGTCGCTCAAGGGGCTGCAGGAGAATCAGGGATGATCGCACTGATTTACGCACCGCCCCTGATTGCTATCGTGACCTTGACAATCCTGCTGTACGCTCCGGGAACGATCCGTTTCATGCGCCCGAAGGAAGCTGCCTGATGCCGCCGGCAACTTTGTTCAATTATATCGCTTTGCGCGCCATTATCGCTATTGGCGGCTTGTTCGCCATTCTTGCAAGCCTTGTCATGCTTGTTGATTTCATCGAGAATTTACGTTTCGCTGGGAAAGCCGCTGGCGGCGATTTTGGCCTTGCGCTTAGCCTAACCATTTTAAAAGCGCCGTCTCTCACTCAAACGCTCATTCCTTTTGTATTCCTGTTTGGTTCGATCTGGATGTTCCATCAGCTGAACAAACGATCAGAGATCTCTGTCATGCGCTCGGCCGGCCTTTCCGTTTGGCGTCTGATCGGGCCAGCCGCCCTGATCGCGTCAATCTCAGGACTTGTCATTATAACCATTATCGACCCGCTTTCGGCCGGGTTGCGCGGACAGGCCGAGCTCTTGAAAAACCGGAATGAAGGCGCAGACAGAAATCTTGTTCAAGTTTTCGGAGACGGTATCTGGTTGCGCCAACAGGACAATACGAAGAAGCTAATAATCAACGCCAAGAATTTTGACGAAGAACGCGCCGCGCTGGAAGATGTGACGATCTGGCGGTTTACTCTAGAAAATAAGTTTGAAGAGCGCATCGATGCTGAGGAGGCCTACCTCTCTGGTCGAACGCTCGAATTACATGATGCCCGATTGCGAGGGCCTGGTTCGGATCGGGAACGTTACACGCCAATTTTTGCTGTTGAAACGTCCCTGAGCGCCGGCAACTTGAGGGAACGGGTCGCGCCGCCCGAAACGATGTCTTTGTGGCGTTTGCCGGAGTTTATTCTACTTGCCGAAGCAGCAGGCCTACCGACAACCCGGTATAATATCCGGTTTCACGACCTGTGCTCGACACCCCTTAAACTCCTCGCCATGGTCCTTATCGCTGCTGCATTTTCGATGCGGCCAGGCCGAGCCGGCGCCGGCTTGGAACTAGCGATCTTATCAATACTCGCAGGTTTCGCCCTTTACATTTTGTCGGAAATTTCCACAGCCTTGGGTGAATCTGGCCTCGCGCCTGTCGCCCTCGCAGCCTGGACGCCGGCAATCGTCGCAAGCCTCGCCGCCCTGACGACTTTGCTCCATCTAGAAGACGGGTAGATTCAAGGCTGTAACCGGCTGGACCTCGTCCAACCGCTCATATAACTCTAAGCTGTCAGCAACCAGTGATTCGCGCCGCGAAGGGCTATCTTACGTGTCCAGAAGTAACCGCCTTATTGCGCGCCTTTTAATGACGACATTTCTGGCAGGCGGCTGCTTTGCCGGGATGACCGCTGAGCCCGTGGCGGCGGCCAGTTCGGCGGAAGAAAGCGACGACCCTGACCGGGTATTGTTCGAGGCTGACGTAGTTTCAAGGGATCAGGAAGACGGACCGATTGTCGCCGAGGGTGATGTCCGCGCCTATTTCGGAGAGCGGTATCTCCGGGCTGACAAGCTCATTTACAATCCATCAACTGACATCGTCGTCGCTGAAGGAAACGTTTCCATCACTGACGCTAATCTGGAGACGGCTTTCGCCGGGCGGGTCGAACTATCTGGTGACCTGAGAGACGGCATCGCAGAAAATTTCAGCGCCCTTCTGGATAATAACGCCCGCCTCGCCGCGGATACAGCCATACGGGAACAAGGCGCCCGTACACGGCTTAGCCGCGCCGTCTATACGTCATGCAATGTCTGTAACGATGAAGGCGAAGGTAAAACGCCAACCTGGCGAATAAAGTCTCTGCGCGTTACCCGTGATGAAGAACGCAAGGTGGTCAGGTTTCATCATGCGTTTTTAGAAATCAAAGGCGTGCCTATTTTATACGCGCCTTACCTGCAAACGCCTGACCCTTCTGTCGAACGGCAATCGGGATTTCTTCCGCCCAATATTGGGGCGTCAAGCCGTCTGGGGTTCAATGTCGAGCTTCCCTACTATCTCGCGATCTCAAACCATCAGGATGCAACACTATACCCTAAAATATCCGCCAGCGACGGCGTACTATGGCAGGGTGAATGGCGCCGGCGGAGCGAACGCGGTTATCACGTCTTACAAGGCGGCGTAATCGATTTTGACAACACTAACGAACCGGGAGTTCCCGGCGTACGATGGCATCTTTTCGGACGCGGTCATCGCCGGTTCGGCGATAACTGGCGTGTCAGCTATGATGTCGAACGCATCTCCGACGATACGTATTTGCGTCAGTACGATGTGGAAAGACGCGGCGACCTTCGTCAGGAACTGGATCGCGGACAAACTAACCAGTTGCGCAGCAATGGCCGGCTGGAATGGCGCAGTGGCGGGTCCCAACTCGTCGCTGATACATACGCATTCCAGGGACTGCGCGCGGCAGATGACTCCAGCACAACTCCTTATGTTCTCCCGCTAATCGACTTCCGCCACAACTTCAGAGGAAAAATCGCCGGTGGACGGGCTTCTATCGGGGCTAACTTTGCTTCGCTCTACCGAACCGGCGGCATTGATACGCAACGCTTTACGGCGAGCGCCAACTGGGATCGCGATATCATCACCAAAGGAGGACACCGTTTCCAGGCCTTTGCCGAAGCGCGCATGGACGCGTACCACTTGCGCGACCTTGATCAGGGGACGGAGATTTGCCTTGACGCAGCAAGTGACTGCGCTGCTTCCTTTCCCGGCTTTCGAACTTCGGGAAATACGACCGAGTTTGAAACGAGACTTGCACCGACTATAGGAGTGGAATGGTCCTACCCGCTGATGCGGGAGTTCCACGGTGCGCGCCTGTTTATTGAACCTAAAGTACAGCTTGTCGCCAGCATCGCAGATCAGAACCCTGACAATATTATTAATGAAGACTCTCAAAGCATCGAGTTCGATTATGCCGGTCTTTTTGATTATAACAAAGCGACCGGCTTTGACTCCTTTGAAGATGGGCAGCGCGTCAACATAGGCGTATCCGCCTCTGCGCTATTGCCAAACAACATCACTATTGAAGGAGCCGTCGGGCAACAGTTTCGCGCGCAGACGACCGATGCTTTCGAAAACTCCTCCGGTCTTGGTGAGAAATCTTCTGACATCGTCGGTTCTGTAAATGTTCGCATAGGCAATACAGCGGGCGTAGAAAACCGTTTCCGAATAGACAATGAAGACGGCGACATTCAACGCGCAGAATCCATGGCGTATTTCAGAACACGCCGCTTTACCGCCAATCTCAGTTACGTTCGACTGAACGAAGAAAACATCTCAAACAACCTTGTCCGGCGAGAAGAGTTGACGGCGAGAGGCGCACTAAAGGTAGCCAAATACTGGACAGTTGGCGGAGCTTGGCGGCTGGATCTTGAAAGCGACCGCACAATTCGGCAGGACTTCACCGTCGGCTACGAGGATGAGTGTTCGACTTTCGGCATCACTTATCGGCGTGATAGAACGCGAGACGCCAATCTCGAGCCGGATAACGCTGTTTTGCTGAGTTTTACGCTAAAATCCCTCGTTGATTGAGCGCTTGCACCAGCGCCAATTCCGACTATTTTCCACACTCGACCATGGCTGGGCCGAGACAATGGACCAAAGGACAAAAATGCGATTTTTTTCAATATGTTCAGTAGGTTGCATCCTTTTCCTCGCCAACCTGACCGCATATGCGCAACAGCAGACAACCCGAGAGGGGCTGACCAGCGATGAAGTCGTAGCCCGATCTGGGGTTCCGGCGAGCGCCGTCGCAGCAGTCGTTAATGACGCGGTCGTGACAACTTATGACGTTCGCCAGCGCATGCGGCTCATGCTAATCTCTGCCCGCGGCCAGATACCGCCCGAGGCTTTCCCACAACTTCAGGCCCAAGCCTTACAAGACCTCGTCGAAGAGCAATTGAAGATTCAGGAAACTGATCAGTTTGAAGTTACCGTTCCTGAGAGAGAAGTTGATCAGGAACTGACCGTGATGGCGGCCCAATCGAATATCAGTTTGTCTCAGCTTCTGGAGTCGTTGAAACAAACAGGCATTTCAGAACAATCGTTAAGACAGCAGGTTCGCACTGACATTGCATGGCCGCAACTTGTTCAGGGTCGGTATCAGGACCGTGTCCGGGTTAGCGAAGACGAAGTTGAAACAACTTTAGAACGGATGAGAGAGGACGCGAACAAAGAACAGTTTCTCCTGTCAGAAGTTTGCATCCCCGTTGATAATCCGTCTCAGGCGCAACAATATTATCAAGGCGGCTTGCAGCTGATCGAACAAATGCGCCGCGGCGTGCCGTTCGCAATCGTCGCGCAACAATTCTCCGCTTGTACGACGGCTGCAGTTGGCGGCGATATGGGCTGGGTCCGGGCCGGTGAATTGCCTCCGGAACTTGATACAGCGGTCAGAGAACTTCCTGTCGGTTCTGTTACCAACCCAATTCCATCCGAGGGCGCTTTTATGATTTTAGCCATCCGGGATAAGCGGGAAGCTGTCGTTCCGGGCGAACCGAGCTTTACCCTCGCCTATGCCGGCGCTGATGCTTCCATGGGCGGCAATGCTGCGCGAGCAGCGCTTGAAAAAATTAAAACGGCCGAGATCTGTTCCGGGAGCAACCTGCGCATCGATCTCGGCGAAGGGGTTGGGTATAGTTACCTTGAGAACGTGACCTTAGGTCAAATCAACGAAAAGTTTCGACCTTTTATTGAAGACTTATCTCGCGGGGACCAAAGCGCAGTGATTGAAGACGGTGGATATTATCATTCCGCCTATGTTTGCGATAAAGACGAAGGGTTAGGTCTTCCGTCACGAGACGCTTTGGAGAACCGGATTTATTCGCGGCAATTGTCCCGGATCGGCCGGCAATATCTTCGTGACCTTGAGCGTGAATCCATGGTCGATATTCGCGAAGAAAATCTACAGCCACCTAACGGCTAAAATTATGGCGCACGCGCCACTTGCATTAACCATGGGCGAACCTGGCGGTGTGGGCCCGGAAATAATCTGCACAGCTTGGGAAAGGCTTCGTGACACCAAGTTTGTATTTTTTGTCCTGGCTGATCCGGCTGCATTGGAAGGCAACTCCTGCTCTCTAAAAATCATAGAGGCGCCTCGACAGGCTAAGAATGTATTTTCAGAATCTGTTCCTGTCTTGCCCCTGAACAACAAAGTTCTCCCATCACGTGGCAAGGCCGATAAGAAAAATGCTGCTTCTGTAATCGAAAGCATCGAACGTGCTGTCGAGCTCGCTATTGCTGGCGAGGCCAGCGGGATCGTCACTAGCCCCATCCAGAAATCATCACTCATTCAAAGCGGATTTAATTTTCCTGGCCATACGGAATTTCTTGCTGAACTAACCAGAAATACTGCCATGCCTGAGGAGTGTACACGCGGTCCTGTTATGTTGCTCGCAGGCCCAAAGCTCAAAACTGTTCCGGTGACAATTCATCAATCGGTCGTCAGTGCTGCGAAGTCACTCACAACGGAAAGGATCGTAGGGGTTTGCACCGTGGCTGCAGAGTCTTTGGCGCAGGACTTTGGAATAAAAAACCCTCGTCTGGCGGTTTCAGGGCTGAATCCTCACGCTGGCGAAGATGGTGCTATTGGAAAGGAAGACAACGAGATAATCGCGCCCGCAGTCAATGCATTAAAGGCTAAAGGAATTAACACATTCGGGCCATTGCCTGCCGACACGATGTTTCACGAAGATGCGCGCGCTCGATATGACGCTGCAATCTGTATGTTGCATGATCAGGCTCTTATTCCGGCAAAAACGCTTTCTTTTCATGACGCCGTGAACGTAACGCTTGGCTTGCCGGTCATCCGCACTTCACCGGACCATGGGACAGCGCTTGACATCGCTGGGCAAGGCATCGCGCGAGCAGACAGTTTGATTGCAGCGATCAAGCTAGCTTCCGAGTTGGCCGAGCGACGCGGCTCAATATGACATCTGAGTTGCCGCCGTTACGCGAAGTGATCGAGCAATACGGCCTCGCCGCGAAAAAGTCGCTTGGGCAGCACTTTCTTCTCGACCTTAACATGACGCGGAAAATCGTACGCGCCGCGCACGTCGAAGCAGAGGACACTATTCTGGAAATAGGTCCGGGCCCAGGCGGCCTGACGCGAGCTCTACTTGAAACCGGCGCCAACGTCTCTGCAATTGAACGGGACAGCCGATGCATCGATGCGCTATCGGAACTTACTCTTATTTATAACGACCGGCTTGTTATTCATGAAGCAGATGCGTTATCGGCAGATGAATTAGAGCTACTAAAAGCTGTTACTCCGGTAAAAATCGTCGCCAACCTTCCCTATAATATCTCAACTGAGTTACTAATAAAATGGCTGAAAGCTGGCGGCTCGCTATGGCGAAAAATGGCGCTGATGTTTCAGAAGGAAGTCGCTGACAGAATCCTCGCTGCTCCAGGATCCAAAACCTACGGACGTTTATCTGTAATCGCGCAGGCGCTATCATGCCCGACACGCTCTTTTAACCTACCGGCGCGCGCGTTTACGCCGCCGCCAAAAGTTGACTCTACGGTTGTTGTTTTTGACCCGCCGGCAGAACCCTTTTTGGAGATAGCCGCCCTGGAAGCCGTTACGCAGGCCGCCTTTTCTCAGAGAAGGAAAATGGTGCGTTCGTCTTTAAAACCAGCCTTTGGCGTCCGGCTTGGCGGCGCACTTGACGGCGCCAGCATAAAAGAAACACAGCGCGCAGAAGAAATCACTGTGCCCCAGTTCAAGCTGCTCGCGCGGAGTTTGAACACTCAAAACTAAGCACTCAGAACGTCGAATTTTCTTTCCTTAAAAGCCTCAGCCAGCTTGAATTTTCTGATTTTACCTGAGCCTGTCAAAGGCCACTCTTCGACATAGATCCAGAATGCTGGGGTCTTCTGAGGTGACAGACGCTCTCGGATAAATGCTTTCAACTCAGCGGCTGTTGGTTTTTTATTCTCGCGAACGCGCATAAAACATGCGACTTGTTCCCCCCATTTGTCATCCGGAACGCCGACAACCGCAACCTCTGCGATTTCATCGTGCTCGAGTATGGCGTTTTCAATTTCCGCGGGGAACAAGTTTTCACCACCCCGGATAATCATTTCTTTCACACGGCCGGTTATCTTTACATATCCACGCTCGTCCATGCGCCCGAGATCACCGGTGTGCAGCCAATTTTCGCTATCAATTGCGGCCTCGGTCGCGTCCGGATTATCATTGTAACCGATCATCACAAGATAACCGCGCGTGCAAATTTCTCCTTGCTCGTTACATGGAACGACTTTGTTTGTCTGTGGATCGCGAATTGACACTTCTACATGCGGCAGGGGCTGGCCAATCGTTTCGGTCAGGTCTTCAAGGCAGTCATCATGCCACGCTTGAGTAATAACAGGCGACGTTTCCGTCTGCCCGTAAATAATCTGAATGGTGGAGCCAAAGACGTCCTCAGCTTTGCGTATGAGTTCCGGCGCCACCATTGCGCCGCCAGACATCATCCGTTCAATTGAAGAGACGTCTCTTCCGCCTTTTTTGACTTCATCAATCAACGCAACAATCATGGTCGGAACGCCTAAAAGTAAGCGAGGACGATCGCTTTCGATTACCTTCACGATCATTTCCGGATCAAATATTGGCGCCAGCAACATCGTGGCGCCAAGTCCCACGCCGCCGACAGCCAGAATTGCGCAGCCTGTCGTATGAAAAAGCGGCATGTGATGAATAAAAGTATCGCCTGGTTTCACTCCAGCACGGGTCATCGTGTCGACGGCGTTTTGCACAAGCCCTTGATGATGAAGAAGCGCGCCTTTTGGAAATCCGGTCGTGCCCGACGTGTATTGGATTTGCGTCTCGTGGTGCGACTCGACTGCTGGCAGCTCAACGCCGCTGTCGGCACCGTCAAATAATGCTTCATGATCGGTCAATACAATACGATGTTTGATTGCTGGAATCTCATCGCATACTTCATCAGCAATTTTTTTCATAGGATTGCCACGAAAATCAGCGACATAGTAAATTGCTTCCGAACGAGATTGTTCCAACACGAATTTCAATTCGCGTGCTTGATAGGATGGGTTAACAGTGACAAGCGTAACGCCAGCCATTGCACTCGCATATTCAAGCATTATCCATTCAGGAATGTTCGGCGCCCAAACAGCAATTCTCGCGCCTTGTTGATGACGACTTGCTAAAGCGTGCGCCAGACGGCGACATTCTTCAAATAGCGTCCGATAGGACCATTGCCGCCCGTACTCACCAGCATAAGTCAGCTCAATCAACGCCGAAGCATCAGCAAATTTTTCTGCTGAACGACGAAGCAATTCCCCTAATGTGATGGGTGGCGGCAACACGCCCTGTGCGGGAAAATATGAGTCCTTTAGTTTCACGTCATACATGGCGCGGCTAATCCTTTTGGACTTTGACCAATTGTGTCTGTGTTACGACCGCAGCAAGCTTGCCGTCCTCGCGGAAGATATCTGTTTTCCAGGCCTGAAGCGTACGGCCGATATTAACCGGCGTTGTGATTGCTTTTGCGGTTTGACCAATGGGAATGCCGCGCAAAAAATTTGTCTTGCTTTCGATCGTCGTCGTCATAGCCCCGGGTTGCATATTCAAGAATGCACCGATACCACCCATATTGTCAGCAAACGCCATAATGGCTCCGCCATGCAAAATATCCGGCACAGTGCAATGATCTTTCGTGACAACCAGCTCCCCTTCAAGCCGATCTTTGGCGACGTGGGTCATCTTTACGCCCATCATTTTAGCGAATGGTGCGTTATTTTCATTGAACGCGCCAGCTAGGTTCTTCTCGGTCATACCCTTCCCTAAATCCACCGCCTTACACGGTTTTTGTAGTCGCGGTATTGGTCCCCAAACCGCTCTTCCAAATAACGTTCCTCTTGGCTGATTATCATTGTCAAGCCAATATAACTGATAAAGACTGCGAAAAGTGTGAAGGGACCCGGCGCAGCGGTCATTGCGCCGATAAGAAAAATCATGATCCCAAGATAAACGGGGTTTCGAGATATCCGATGCATTCCCGTGACAACCAGTTCGTCTACATGATTTTTTTTATCCGGCACGCCAACACGCCAGGAATGTCCCATTCCTGATTGGCTTATGAGAATAATTAGGCCGCCTAGAACTAAGATGAAAAGTGAAAGAAGTGGTTGAGGCGCCGACCTGGCCAAAACCAGTTGGTCCAAATATGAAAACGGTGCACGAAGCACTAGATACATATCAAGAATAGCTGCGCCGGCTATTAGCAACCTCTGCCTGACATTCCCTCTGCCCTCAGCAATGGCAGCCGTTTCGACTCCACGCAATCGCAGCATCACGCCAAATCCGATCATCCATGCCATTAACAAAATGACAATGAACGCAACGCTATAGCGTAACTGTTCCTGATCCATATCCATCTCAATTTAGTGATATGGCAATAACAATCAGCAGCCACCAATGCAATATTTATCTGTATAGTGAGTAATGTTATATCCAGGTTCTGTTATAGGATAGCACTACTGCTGGTCATGGATGAGCACCGCCACAAGCAATGCTGTTTCCTGTCCATGGTTGACCCAGGCATGATTTGTCGCACGTTGAATGACAACATCCCCCGGCTTTAACGATACCTCTCCGTCATCGAGCAGTAGTTCGACTTCACCCTTGATGAGAATGATGACGTCCATCGATTCAGTTTTGTGCATCATGGGATGTCGGGAAGCATCCACTCTGCAGTGAGCGGCGCCGATAGCGCCAAAACCGAACGCCGCAGCAGCTTCGCGCTCTTCCAGTGACTTCGAAGGATCTTCCGGCGCAACCGTAAACCACCGCACTTTGACGGCGCCAGGCTCGGGTTCGAGCTTCAAGTCACTTTCGGCGAGGTGATCAGAAACGTCGCGTAATCCGCCGTCAGCCAAATCCGCTGACCAGATTTCGGCAAGCCCCGCCTCCTCAACCGCGATAAGTTTTGCTGCTTCGCCATCAATTAAGACACGCGAGCGCCCTTCGAGGCTGTTGTCGGTGATGACGCGGCGAAGCGATTTCCAGTCCATCTTTCTCAGCCGCTTATTCTTGCGCCAATTGTATCGGCTATCCCGCGGGCATCGTAATACTGCCCGTCTTCAGGCGGCGCGCCCTCACCCATCAAGACTTCCATTCGTACGGTGAAGTAATCGCGCCCTCCAATCGTACCCAGGTTACCGCCGACCCCAACGCCAACCCCGCCTCTGCGTCCATAGGAGCCGCTTCCAAAACCGGCGCCAACACCAACGCCGCCGCGCTGTTCACCCGCGACGTCGCGGCCAACGATCCGGAACCAATCATAACCGTTCGCAAGCGCCAGCTCCGCCGCACGCAAGAGCGCATAGTCCTCAACAAGTTCAGGCGACATACCGCCAGAACCGCGATAAACGATCCGGTAACGGTCTGACTCGATGCGGGTTTCCTCGTAGCCGAAACCATCAGAGTCAGCAGGTCCGTACGCTGCCGGTCCCACTGTTGCGCACCCTGAGACAAATAAAATTGCTGTAAGAGCCAGAGCGACTTTGTTCATTTCACGCGCCTCCGATTGATATCGTTAACCTAGCACCTTGCGTGGGTTCCCGCAAAGTTTGGCAGCTCCCGGATTTTCCTTATTGCGGCCCGGCAAGCGCCGTATTTGCGGTTCATACGGAAACCGCCGGAGGAGCTCAAAAATGGTTCAGAATACCAAATTTGCCGATTATGACCTCGCGATTGTAGGCGCGAGTTTCGCGGGACTCATAGCCGCCAGGACGGCCGCCCATCGCGGGCTCAAGGTTGCGATTATCGACGCCAAGACAGAGCCCGGCGCGCGAGTTCGAACAACGGGCATTCTTGTAAAGGAGGCGGTTGACGAATGCGATATTCCGGCGTCCTTGACGCGGAAAATTCCTGGCGTTCGCTTGTACGCGCCAAATGGTAACTACACAGACTTAACGGCGCCAGGGTACTATTTCCTCGCAACGGATACGCCCGCTATCATGCGTTGGTTAGCGCGTGAGGCCGCTCGTGCTGGCGTGGATTTGTTGTTTGGCGCTCGCTTTACCGGCGCGACACTACATGAAACGCATGTTTCGCTTCACGGTCTTGATTTTTCGGCTCGTTATGTACTCGGCGCCGATGGTGCCAAATCTAGCGTTGCGAAAGCATTCGATCTCGGGCGCAATACTGAGTTCATGATTGGTCTGGAAACAGAATATGAAGAAACGCCAACAGTCGATCCAGACTTTCTTCACTGTTTCATAGATACGAAGCTGGCGCCGGGCTATCTAGGCTGGGTCGTGCCCGGCGTTGGCATGACGCAAGTGGGGCTCGCTGTATCAGACAGTATCTTCGGCGGCGCGCGAAAACCGAACTTCAATGCATTTCTCGGTCATATCGATTCAAGGTTTGCATTCTGGAATTGCGAAGTTTTGCGAAAACGGTCGGGACCGATCCCTTGCGGCGGTCTTGTGTCGCCCTTGTCCACACACCGGGTGCTGCTAACAGGCGATGCAGCGGGACTGGTGTCGCCGCTCACGGCCGGCGGTATTCGTCTCGCTTTCCAATACGGCCGGCGCGCTGGAGCAGCCATCGCCAATTACCTGCTTGATGAAGGCCCCGACCCCGGGGCAGTTATGGCTTCTGAATATCCGCGTTTCGGCGTCAAAACATGGATGCGCAGGATATGGTCAGCGGCACCGCCTAACGCTTTCTTGAACGCAACCCTTTTTACCCCGCCCATGCGCGCGCTTGCGCAGCGGATTTATTTTGAAAAACGGCGCTTGCTCCCGCGCCGTTTTCAAAGTCCGAATGAGAAAAGTTTAGCAGGCAACCTGCTATAACCGATCCGGCCCGACGCGGATCACGGCCTTACCCATGTTTTCGCCTTTGAACAGACCGATGAACGCTTCCGGCGCCTTATCGAGACCTTCGTACACGGATTCCTGAAACTTGATTTTACCCTGTGCGAGCAACGGCGCCACTTCCATGGCGAATTCCATGGCCTTATCCATATATTCGGAAACGATAAACCCGCGCGCCATGACGCCGCGCCCAACCATGTTGATCAGATTCGACGGACCGGGCTCAGGCTCTTTGTTGTTGTAAACGGCGATCATCCCGCACAGCGCCATGCGCCCGCCGAGCGCGCTACAGTTAAGCGCCGCTTCCAAGTGCATGCCGCCGACATTTTCAAAGTAGCAATTGACGCCTTTCGGCGCGGCAGCGGCCAGCGCTTTCGTCAACTCTCCGGCGTTTTTGTAATCCTTGTAGTTAAGCGCCACATCGACGCCCGCTTCTTTTTCAAGCCAATCGCATTTTTCCTTAGATCCTGCCGACCCGATGACGCGACAACCTTTTATCTTACCAAGCTGGCATACGAGCGAACCGACCGCACCGGCTGCCCCCGAAACGAACAGTGTTTCGCCCTCTTTCGGTTCCAGGATCTGAGTTACGCCCGCCCAGGCTGTAAGACCCGGCATTCCAAGCACGCCGAGATAGGCTGACAATGGCGCAAGATTGGGATCGACTTTTTGAGATCGCTCCCCCTTGGAGAGGTAGTATTCTTTCCAGCCGCCGGTGAAGTCCACCACGTAATCGCCCGTCGCATAACCGTCGATATTCGATTCGATCACTTCGGAGACAGCGCCCCCTTCGAGCGGCGCATCCAGAGAAAAAGGCGGGATGTAGCTTTTAACATCCGGGCGCATACGGCCACGCATATAAGGGTCGACCGACATCCAAACAGTCCGGCAAAGCATTTCACCAGCACCGGGCGAAGGAACATCCATCTCCTTTACGACAAAATCGCCGTCTGCGGGCATACCCGCCGGGTATTCTTTCAAATATACAGCTTTCGTCTTTTGCCCGCTCATGGTGTGCTTCTCCTTATTGGCGGGGAAAACAATGATCTTCCCGCTATTTGGCTCTTACTGGCACCCTATGGAAAAAGACTGCCCTCGCAAGAGCGTGATGCAGCCGGCCCAATTCGGCCCTTTCGCTGCCTCATTCTCGCCTTGGGACAGCGACAAAGTGGTCTCAACAACGCGGCAGGGGCCGCATGGTTGAGTATAGGCGACACGATAAAGCGCATTCCCCCATGCGAAGGAGATAGTAATGAAGAATATGATTTTGGCTTCGGGCGCGATGCTGCTCGCAGTAACGGGCTGTCAGTCCACTGGCGAAGGCGCTCTTACAGGCGCTGCTTTGGGCGCCGCCGGCGGCGCTGTTGCTGGTGAGATTTTCGCCGGCCGTCCTGGCCGGGGCGCGGCTTACGGCGCGCTGATTGGCGCCGCTTTGGGCGCTTACGAGGGCTGTTCACGCGCTGGCACTTGCTGGGGCCGGGCCCGCGACCACGGACATCGCCGCTACGACAGACATTCTGGCCAGTATTATTACGTAGATCCCGAATATGGCGACACGTATTGGGAAGATGGCTCTTTCCGTGATTATGGCAACCGGCCGCCGCGCCGCCGGGGCCGCTACTAAAGACTGCTCCCATCTTTGACATTGCGCCCGCCCGAATTGGTTCGGGCGGGCGTTATAATATTTAAGCGTGTCGATTTTGTAATTATAGGGAACATGCATTTGTGCGAAGTGTTTACCATGCTTAACCCCACATCGGGGGCGGTTATCGACAGAGGGAGTTCAATCAATGAAACTTTTTGTTTCTGCTGCAGTTAGTAGTTTGATGTTTGTTTCAGCCTGTACGTCATCAGGCACCGCAGAACGCAACGCCGTTTATGGCGCGGCAGCCGGCGCTGCTGCAGGTGCAATTGCTGGTGAAGTAATCGCGGGCCGACCTGGTAAAGGCGCAGCTATTGGCGCAGGCGTCGGTGCTGTTGGTGGCGCGATCGTAGGGTGTCAGCGCGCTCAAGACTGCTTTGGTCGCGCACGTGATAATGGCGATCGCCGCTATGACGATTATGCAGGCCGATATTTCTACGTTGATCCGCGTACTGGCGACACGTGGTGGGAAAATGGCGAGTTCCGATCCTATGGTCCCGGTCGCCCTTAACTGATAATCATTTCAGGCTCGTTCGGTATTATTCCGGACGAGCCATTTTCTTCCGGCCCTTGCCCATTTGGCTGAGTGCGATCAAGGTCATTGTCGGCACAAAACCGTCAATTTGACCGGTCGGGTCCGCCAGTTCCCAAAACGCGAAAAGCCCAGCCCACCCCCAAAGCGCTACTGCGGCTACGCCCAGAATTCCATCTACAATGATTTCAAAGCCGGGAATTCGACCTACGGTAAAATCAACAACGTCTAGTATGATCGCAAGTATCAGCTTTCCCATGTCGGCGTTCATAAAACGCTCCTATGTAATTTGATTGCGAATAAATTCGGCTGTCTTGCGGATCGCCGTCATCGCTTCGGGGAAACGTCCAGCAAAAATGGGCCACACATGAATGAGGCCCTCCTCCAATACAAGTTCTGATGCTACGCCAGCACGCTTCAGCTTGTCATGAAGCCTGATAGAGTCGTCTAGCAAGACTTCACTGGTACTAGCAAACGTCAAAACTGAGGGTAGCCCCCTGTGGTCTCCAAATAGCGGTGACGCCAATGGGTGTTTTGGATCGCCATCACCCAAATATCGTTTCACACCGCCAGAGATGTACTCCGCCTTGAACATGGCGTCGGTTATTTCATTGGCCACAATGGACTCACCCGACACTGTCAAATCCGTCCAGGGTGAATAGAGAAATGCTCCGGCCGGCATGGGCAGAGAATTTTCTTTAATTGATAAGAGTAACGCAACTGCGAGCCCACCGCCCGCCGAATCACCACCAATCACCAGCCGGGATGGATCCCTCCCCTGGTTCAACAACCACCGATATGCGGCGACAGCGTCATCTACAGCCGCAGGAAACAGGTGTTCCGGCCCCATACGGTAATCAAGAGAAAACACGGGTGAGCCTGTTTCTCTCGCAAGTGCGAAGGTGACGGCGCGATGGGATTTTGGCGACCCGAAAACGTAACCGCCGCCATGTAAGTACAAAATCGTTGCATCATTCTGACTGCCGGCGCAGCCATGCCACTCGCCTTTTACATCTTCATCGATTTTCACTAGCTCAATGTCGTTCGGGGCCTTATCAGGCGCCACCGCCTCCGCACCATCACGCAGAACCTTCGCCGGCAGCAAATGAATGGGCTTCGACTTGAATGTCGCGGTCATGTACCAATTGAATAATCTTGCTCTCACGCTTGGCACGGCTCGTCTCCAAATAAGATCACTTTACCGTTATGCATCTTCTATAAAAGTCTTTATTACAGCAATCTGCAGTGGCTTTTCTTGCAGGGAAAACCCGAAGGGGGTTTTGAGAAAAGCTACCGGGACTGAAAACTGTGAGCGTGGTAAAAAGGCCTGTTCAGCTTGACCAGATCATGCGGCTGGGGTCGAATCTCGACATCAGACGAGAAGACTTTGTTTTATACATCGACAATTTTTATGAAACGCCGGATCTGGTTTATGACTGGCTAGAGGGTCAGTCTTATCCCTATTGGAAATACACCGGCGGCGAAACCAGAAACAGCGTAGACTATAATGACTGCCGTATCGCTCAACGAATGCCGGGCTTTGGCAGTCAGATAGAACAGCAAAAAATCATGACCGTACTGAAACTTTGCCAGGAGAACTTTTGGCAGGGGAAATATCGAATTGATTTCATACATGAGTTTAATTGCTTTCAGACGATAAAAATTTTCGATACGAAACTTCAGCATTACCCACACATCGATTCATCTTTGTTGGATGATGATAATTGCACGACCTTGAATATGCTCATTTATATGAACCAGGGAGAAAATGGCGGCACCGCAGTTTACAACGGAGAGCTGATACCAAACGACGAAGCCATTAACGTTCTATATCCTGTTGAAGAGCGCTTCAAAATAGAACGCATCATCCCCGCCAAATATAACCGTTGCGTCATTTTTCCAGGCAATCGCCTGCACGGCGCTTACATTGATGATTACCGTCAGTTTTCAGCAGAAAACAATAGCTGGCGATACAGTCAGGTGTTGTTCATTCATCCCGCCACTGACAAAATGCATCGCCAGGTCAGTTAGTATACCCGCCTACCGGTAACGAATGCCGAAACCAAGAACGCGTTCTTCCCCGGGAAAGTAACGATCGTTTCCGAAAGCGAAATCCGCCCTCTCTGCATATAGCGCGTTTGTTGCGTTACGCACTACGCCGAAAACGGATAGCTCATCAGTTACGGCGACCTCCGTTCGCAAATGCAATAGATTATGCCCCTCATATGAGCGAGAATTCGCCGCATCGGTAAAATATGACCCCATCGATACCCATTCGGCGTTGAATGAAAGCCTGTCTAAGGGCCGCCAAGACAGACGGGTATTGGCGATAATGCGAGGCGCGGTGTCCGCATCGTCACCGAAACGGATTGTTTCGCTCAGCGTGCCTGTCAGGCGCTCAAAGCGATAGGTATGCCTTGCATATGTGAACGCGCTTGCCAGTGAGAGCGTAGGGTGCAAGTCGATATTTATATCTGCCTCAACGCCAACATGACGCGTTTCGCCATTAGGCACATTGAAGCCATCCGCGTCCCGGAAAAAGAAATTTTTCTTGTTCATCCAGAAGCCGGCGAGATCATACCTGATCTTTTCGCCTATCGCACCGCGCACGCCCAACTCAAGAGCGTCTATAGTTTCAGGCCGCGCCGGATTGTCTATCTGATTGCTTTGCAGGCGATACAAGTCCGTAGTCTGTGGCGGGCGGGCGCCGCGCGCATAGCTGGCGTAAACTGAATCGTTGTCACTAAAACGATGAAGGAGCGAAAATTTAGGGCTCGCCGTAACAAATCGGTTCTTTTGATCAGAAGGGCGAAAAAACCTGCCGTCTACCCCACTACTCATATTGTTGGTATAATCATATATCGTCCCGTCGATGCGTATTGCGGCAATCGCTTTTGTATTATCGCTGAAAGCATAGGATGTTTGCGCAAAACCTGATGCATTCAGTGCGGTCACTTCGTAGTCATAGTGAAGGCCTTGAGTGAACGAGAAAATTGTCGGCTCTTCCTGAAATTCTCGCAAAGACCCTTCCGTATATTCCGCATCGATGCCGACTATGATCGATAAAGGCCCCTCATCATGATAATATGCGGATTGAATGCCTGCGCTCCAGTGCCCGTTTTCTTCCAATGCATTGCCGGGAAAGAAATGTTGAACGAACTCCATATCGTTCCATCGTGCATAAGGCGTAATTTTCAAGGAGCTGTTTTCACTGGTCGCGATCGATATAGTGGATTGCAAACGTGATGACTTTGCATCCCTTCGGGCTTGCGGGAAGTCATTCATACGGCGTAATTCCCGATCGTTTAACGCCGCCTCGCCAAATATGAAGCCCGCCGTTTCCTGTTCCAGATTATCTAATGAAAATATTGTGTCGATCTGAACGTCTTCCTGTTGGAAAACATGGCGCAGGCTCGCTTTTTGCTGATCCAGCCCTGCATCTTCGCGGTAACCGGATTCAGACGTCACGGACGCTGCCGCCAGAAACCCATGACGGTTATTTGTATCAGAAATGGTCGCCTTCCATTTATAACGATCTTCCGTATCACCGAACGCTTCGCCAAAAAAGCTGAGATCATCCGTAGGCGATGGGGTGATTACATTTATAACGCCATGGATGGCGTTCGCACCATATAACGCGCCGGAAGGCCCGCGTACGGTCTCTATCCTTTCTGCAATTTCATAATGAGCGTCGAAAAGTCCGTTTATGTTTGCAAAACCGGCGGAACGTATAGGCACGCCGTTTTCGAGAAACAAAAACGAACCAGCGCCCGCACCTCCTGTCAGCACCGGCGAGCGAATGGCTGTTAGATGTTCAGCGCCAGAACCGCGATGTATGTTGACGCCAGGCGTGCCCGCCAGAATTTCCGCGATATGGTCTGCGTTAATCAGAACAATTTCTTCGCGAGAAACAACGCTGATGCTCTGCGGTACTCGCTGGAGCGGTTCATCACGCCGCTCAGCCGTCACAACGATAGAATCGTTAGCATTCGCGGAAGATGCCCCAACAGCCACCAACACCGCAAATACGCAACCAAACCTCAAACCGCACCTTTACCAAAAGCTCCAGCACAGACTTACACCATACGATCGTACTTTACGACCTTCTGATCTATTGAACCGAAAATCGATTTACCCAGCTTGTCTTTCATTTTGATCTCGACTGTATCGCCGAATTTCATAAAGGGCGTTTTCGGCGCGCCGTCCTGAATGGTTTCGATCATGCGGATTTCTGCGATGCAGGAATAGCCGTCGCCGCCATCAACGATCGCTTTTCCTGGCCCGCCATCTCGTTTGTTGGAAACAGTCCCTGACCCGATAATCGTCCCGGCGCAGAGCGGCCGGGATTTTGCTGCATGGGCAATAAGCTGAGAGAAATTAAATGTTAAATCAACGCCAGCGTTAGCCTGCCCGAAAGGTTCGCCGTTGTAACGAACCAGCAAGGGCAAGTGGACTGCAGCGTTGTCCCATGCATCACCAAGCTCCTCCGGAGTTACAGCAACCGGGCTAAACGCCGAAGATGGTTTTGACTGAAAAAATCCAAATCCTTTGGCAAGCTCACCGGGAATAAGGCCACGCAAGGACACGTCGTTGACGAGCATGATCAACCGGATGTAATCACCCGCTTCCTCAGACGTCACCCCCATTGGAACATCACCAGTGATGACGGCGACCTCTCCTTCCATGTCGATACCCCAACCCTCGTCCGTTGGCATGGCGATATCGTCACGCGGACCAAGAAAGGAATCCGAGCCGCCCTGATACATCAGCGGATCTTCATAAAAGCTTTCCGGCACTTCTGCTCCCCGGGCTTTACGTACAAGCTCAACATGGTTGATATAAGCTGAACCATCCGCCCACTGATAAGCTCTTGGCACTGGAGATGTGCATTCGCGCTCATGAAAGCGTTCGGCGGGAACGGATCCGCTTTCCAGCCCTTGCGCCAACTCCTCCAACCCCGGCGCAACCTTATCCCAATTATCAAGCGCAGCTTGAAGCGTTGGGGAGACTCGCCCGGCTTCCGTATATCGCGTCAAGTCTTTCGATACGACGACAAGCTTGCCGTCACGGCCGGATTTTAACGATGCGAGTTTCATGAGGACCTCGAATTTTCTTGCCAGTTTTATATTTTCTATGAGCTATAACAGCAAAACCCGCCGGGCAAGGCCCGGCGGGTTTGTACGTCTATAATCTGCCGTTCTATCTGACTCGAGCGACCGTTCTCGTGCTACGCACCTCATACCGGCGGTCCCGATCGTCAAAACACCAATAGGCTTCATAGCGAGCACGATAGTCATCGTGCCAAGTGTACTTAAATCCCTTATGGCAATCATAGCCTTCATACGCGTCGTAGTATCGGCCACGCCGCTCATATTCACTGTAGTACCAACGGCCAGAACGATAACCGCGATAGTTGTAAGGCTCACCAACACGGAGTTCGACGCCCAAATCTACATCAGCACCAACGCCTAAATTGACTTGCGCATTTGCGGGGGCTGAAACGAGCATCGCACTCGACACCAGCACCATGATTGAAACTTGCTTTGACATGCTTCGCTCTCCTTTACGGTTTCGCAGAAGGGTAACACCACGCCAACATTCTAGTTCCTGTGGTATCCACCAGTAAAATTACATTAGCGTACTGTGTACTGAACAGGTGCTAAGCTATAAAAGGCGTAAAGTCTGAATTACAGAATAATAATGGTGCTTCAAGCGTGCAAAACCGATTAGTTTACCGAATTTTCAAGGACGTTTTACAGAGCATTGAATTCAACGCCGCACCAAGGACAAAAGCGGATTAATACCACGTTTCTTTCACCATCATGAACAATCAACCCGAATTGGTTGAGCCCTGCGTTGTAAGCGACAAGACTATCAGGGCACTCGAAAGGGTCATCATGTGTGTCGCAATTCATTTCGAGCGCGGCTTGCATTGATTCGCAACACAGCGATTCCGGATTCGGATGTTGAGTTCGCGACATAAACTTTTTTACTCAGCTTTATTTACACGCTTAAATTCGGCCGCCCATTGCTTTTCTCGCGTACCGTCTGGCGTCATAGTGTATAATGTCGAACGAAATTTGTCTTCATTTAGCTTCTGCCAAACGACTTCATACGGTTCCTCACCTGAAGTTTTAGGCTTGTATGTTATGATGTCCGTTTCAGCATCAAGCACACCATGAAGTAACGCATATTCACCAGGCACGCTGTGGGCGGCAAAGCTATAAAATATTGCTTCTTTCGGTGAATAACCAATGTATCCCTCACCCTGTATGTCCAGGCCCATAAAGGTCTCGGTGTAAGAAATGAGATGGTTCGGATAGGTCATTTCCATCGTGCGCATCCCATTGCGACTGCCGAGCACGAATTCCCATTCACCTTGCATCCACTTCAGCAGCACTTCTTGTCTTGTCAGTTCCGTCGCCAACGAGTGAGGAAACGGCAAAAACAACACCACTACCAAGCCAAGAATCTTTTTCGAAAAAGAATTCATTTCGGACTCACGCCCCCTTCCACGAGTTCACATATTCATGATTTTCAATCCCATCAATGCCTCCGCCAATTTCAAGCGGGTCACGTGTGTCGATCATGACAGCATACTCATTTGTTGCTGCACTCTTTTGCTCCAGCATGTTTTTCAGCGCCTTCGGATGCGGCCCATGGGTGAACCCAGAGGGATGAAACGTCATCATCCCAGCATCTATATTATCGCGGCTGAAAAAATCCCCCGCATGATAGAACAGGACTTCATCATAATCGTCATTGTTGTGAAAAAACGGAACTTTCAACGCACCGGGATCTGTCTCAAACGGACGCGGAGCAAACGTACAGACGACAAAACGATCTGATAGAAACGTCGTATGTGCAGAAGGGGGTACATGGTAGCGATGAGACATGATTGGCCGAATGTCACGCACATTCAAACGCACAGGTGAAAGCTCACCATGCCAGCCGACTACATCAAGTGGGTTATAGGGATAGGTCGCAACAGAAACGTCTCCCCGTTTTTTTATTTCAACGCGTGTTTCACCGTCATCCGCCTGATGCTGTCTGAACTGATCGTTTATCTTCGGAGCATCCATGATTGCCGGGTCGAAAATAGCATGAGGTCCCAGCAGACCCTTTTCAGGTAATGTGTAATGAGAATTCGTTGCTTCGATCATCAATACTGATAACGGCGAAGACGGTGCGATACGCCACATCGTACCACGCGGCAGCATTAGATAATCGCCCTCTTCAAACACCAGGTGACCATAGTCGCAGAAAAGATCGCCCTGTCCTTTATGCACAAATAGGATCTGGTCGCCGTCGCCGTTACGCGCCAGCGCCGTCATGGCGGCATTCAGCTTCCAGAACCGGACTTCTGTTGCGCTGTTGTACAAAACCCTCGGGGCGTTCCATGGACTTTTTTGATCGCCTTCAAGCGCCGCCAGGTCAAAGGCGCGAGGCCGAAGAGGGCCTTCAAAATTCGACCAGCCTGTTGGCGGTCGCTTATGATGCATGAAGGCGGCGGGACCGAAAAACCCTTCCTTTGATATTTCGCGCTCATATGTGCCGGCGGGCATATCCGCATGAGCTTGTCTCGAGGCGTTTCCTTCCACCCGGCTCGGCGTAATCCATTTGCGCGCCATGGGCTTACTCCCTTAGATTTCTTTAGTTTTCCGAAAATTAGTAACATTTGTTACCATCTGCGCTGGTCGATCACAATAGGCCCGCCCGGCAGGGGAAAAGCCAGCCTTTCCCTTCAAGACGGCGTTTGGTAACGGCTTCGCGAGGGGTAGCACAATAACGAACCTGCACCCTATATCGATCACCTAAACGATCCGACAGAACGAGGCGCGACGTGAAAAAGACGAAATTGTTGATTTTGGGATCCGGCCCAGCGGGACTGACCGCCGCAATCTATGCCGCACGCGCAGGGCTGAAGCCTGTTCTCGTTCACGGGCTGCAACCAGGCGGTCAAATGACGATCACTACTGATGTCGAAAACTATCCTGGTTTTGCGGATGTCATTCAAGGTCCATGGCTGATGGAGCAAATGCAAAAACAAGCCGAACATGTAGGTACGGAATTTGTAAACGACATCATTACTGATGTGGATGTATCAAAACGTCCCTTCAGGTTGACGGGCGACAGCGGCGAAACCTACTCAACGGAAGCCCTCGTCATTGCAACGGGCGCTCAGGCGAAGTGGCTCGGCCTTCCAAGCGAAGAAAAATTTCAAGGATTTGGCGTCTCGGCATGCGCAACATGCGACGGTTTTTTCTATCGCAACAAAGATGTTTTAGTGGTTGGCGGCGGCAATACCGCCGTTGAAGAGGCGCTTTATCTTTCAGGCCTTGCGAAAAAGGTAATTCTTGTTCACCGCCGTGACGAGCTACGCGCGGAAAAAATCCTACAGACGCGGCTTTTCAATAAAGAGAATATCGACGTCATCTGGGATCACCAGCTCGACGAAATTCTCGGCGATGAAAATCCTCTCGGCGTAACGGGCGCGCGTTTGAAGCACGCCAAAACCGGCGAATTACAGGAGATTCCGGTCGAAGGCGTATTCATTGCAATTGGCCACAAGCCATCCACTGAACTGTTCGAAGGCAAGTTGAACATGAATGGTCACGGCTACATTATTTCCGCGCCAGACTCGACAGCGACGGAAATTCCGGGCGTATACGCCGCCGGTGACGTCACGGACGACATCTATCGTCAGGCTGTAACCGCCGCCGGCATGGGCTGCATGGCGGCATTGGAAGCCGAAAAGTTCCTCGCGGGCGAAGAAGCAACCCACGCCGCCGCCGCGGAATAATCTGAAAACCTTACGCGGCGTCGCCAGTCGGCATGTTCAGCATCCAGCGGATGCCAAATTTATCGATGCACATGCCAAAGTAAGAACCCCAGAACACATCCTGCATGGCCATGATTTCCATGCCTCCGGCAGATAGTTTCAAAAACTTCTCGTCGGCATCCGCTTTTGATGACGGCGCATAAGAAATTGAAAAATTCGTGCCTTGAACAAATGGGCCGCTCGCTTCTCCCGCCGTATCGGAGCCCATCAGCATGCTCGAACCAATTGGCAATGAAACATGCATGATGCGATTTTTATACTGATTACTGACGCCCATGTCCGGCGGACCTTCTGCAAAAGTGGAGCGCATCATAAATTCGCCGCCGAATACAGATTTATAAAAGTCGAACGCCTCACCGCAATTGCCGTCAAATGTTAGGTAAGTATTGAGGCTCATAAATATCTCCGTCTTTCTAACTAAAGACCTAGTATAGCCCTTGTTTCCAACGCTGTCGTGACTTCGCGACCTGCGTCACGCGCAAATGACGCGAGTGCGTCTATCATTGGTCCGTTTGAGGACGCTTTTTCGCCGTCAGGCAGGTAGAAACAGTCCTCAAGGCCGGTGCGCAGATTGCCCCCCAGTTCCGCCGCACGCTTATGCACTACCCATACGTCATCACGGCCAATGACTGTCGCCTGCCATGGCATGCTTTCCTTCTTGTACTTGATGAGTAATGGCAAAAGGTCAGGATCCGCGGGCATGCCGCTCGCCACCCCCATGACGAAATTATAGTCCGCATGGTCTGTCATGCCGTTTTCAATATAAAGCCCGACAGAACGCACAATGCCGATATCGAAACATTCAAATTCCGGCAAGATGCCGCATTCATTCATGACTTCGATATGGTCTTTCACTTTCGATGCTGGATTATCGAACACCATGGGCGGCCACGCCCACGAACCATCTTTTCGTGTCTTCAGATAATTGAGCGTACCGGCATTGCACGCCGCCATTTCCGGTTTACATGCGCGCAAATACTCCAAAACGTAATCATAACTGGAACCGACAACGCCGGTCGTCATGTTAATCACAACATCAGGACATGATGCGCGGATCGCGTCATTGATTTCGTTGCAAATTGCGGGATCCCATGTCGGAAGATGGCCTTTGCCAGATTCCTGTTGCCGGTAATGAACGTGCATTATCGTCGCGCCAGCATCGTATGCGCGCTTTGCTTCCGTCGCCATCTGTTCCGGCGTAACCGGGACCGGGTGTTGTTCAGGATTGGTAAGGACGCCTGTCAGCGCGCATGTGATGATCGTCTTTTCCGACATGAGCTATTCCTTATTCTCAAGCGTAATTAACTTGGCGCGAATGGCGACCTGATCGCCTTCTTTCACCATTACATTCTCTACGACGCCATCACGTGGCGCGATAAGTTGGTGCTCCATTTTCATGGCTTCAATTGTGGCGAGAACGGAACCTTTTAAAACCGTTTCACCTTTCGCGACTCTTACACTTGTGATCAAGCCCGCCATCGGCGCCTTCACAATATGATCACCGCTTGCAGCATCGCTGGCGGGCGCTAATGTCAGGTCTTTATAACGCTCCCATGCTCCATCGACGTCAATCTCGATATCCTCACCTGTCTTGAGGTACCGCGCATAACAAACCTGTCCATTGTGGCCATACCGAATAACGTCATCTGACTTGTCAAAGACTTCAATGCTGATTTCGGCGCCGTGGACGATTGAGGTTACCACTGAACCCGAGAGCTTTATCTCTGCTTGAATGGTTTCATGGCTGGAACTCAACAATTGCAGCGGAAAACTCGACTCTCCACGCGAGACCCACCCTGTAAGATGATCGCTGAAAGGCCGGTCGATGAGTGCTGCTCCCACCAACGCCATAGCGGCCTTACCGCCAGGTGTGGAACGTTTCGTGAGCCTATCTAGATTTTGTTCGATGTAGCCTGTGTCTGCTTCGCCATTAGCAAATCCTTCGTCTTCCAGTAGTGAGATTAGAAAATCACGGTTGTGAGTAATTCCCAAAAGGGTAGTGTTAACGAGTGCCGATGTCAGCTTTTGGCGTGCCACATCGCGATTTGGGCCATGCACGATCACTTTTGCGATCATCGGATCATAGTAAGCCGAAACATTATCACCCTGTCCAATTCCCGAATCAATGCGCAGAGCGTCAGTAGCAGGGAATTCAAGAATAGCAGCCTTCCCTGTATGCGGCGCGAATTCCTGTGCAGGGTCTTCTGCATATAGACGCGCCTCTATCGCCCAGCCATCAATCACTATGTCAGTTTGCTGAAACGACAGCTTGCCGCCTTCAGCAACGTCGATTTGCAATGATACAAGGTCCAGACCTGTCACAAACTCCGTCACGGGGTGTTCGACTTGAAGGCGAGTATTCATCTCAAGGAAATAAAATTCATCACGTGCGGGATCATATAGAAATTCAACTGTCCCTGCCCCGACATAATTCACGGCTTGAGCGGCTTTCACTGCTGCAGCTCCCATTTCTGCACGTTTATCGGACGAGATTACCGGCGACGGCGCTTCCTCTATCACTTTCTGATTGCGCCGTTGCAGTGAACAATCCCGCTCTCCCAGGTGCACGCAATTACCATGCTGATCGGCGAAAACCTGAACCTCTACATGTCTTGCGCCTGCGACAGCACGCTCCAACAACAAGGCACCACTACCAAACGCCGCTTCCGCCTCTTTTCGGGCAGACAGGATAGCGCAAGACAGATCATTTTTGTTCTTAACAACGCGCATGCCACGGCCGCCACCTCCGGCGGAAGCTTTCACCATGACTGGAAAACCGACTTTCTCCGCCTCTCCGATTAGCGTTGCGTCAGACTGGTCGTCTCCGTGATAGCCGGGAATGCACGGCACCCCAGCATCAATCATCCGCCGTTTAGACTCGGCTTTATCGCCCATTGCGGCGATAGCCCCAGCAGGCGGGCCAACAAAAATAATTCCCGCGTTAACGCATGCCCTGGCGAAGTCGGCTCGCTCAGACAGAAAACCATACCCGGGATGGATAGCGTCAGCGTTTGACCTTTTAGCTACAGCAACAACAGCGTCGATATTCAAATAACTTTGCGCTGGCTCGGAAGCACCTATGTGATACGCTTCGTCGGCTAGCCTGACATGCATGGCGTTCGTATCCGCCTCTGAGTAAACAGCGACGCATTTTATGCCTCTCGCTTTCGCGGTGCGCATGATACGGCATGCGATTTCACCTCGGTTCGCGATAAGAAGTTTACGGATGCGCGTCATGCTTCTTTCTTTGCCAAGTAAGTTTCGACCCATACTGGTGCAGTTTTGCTGGCGAACGCCGCAGCGCCTTCCCGTCCCTTACCGCGCAGACATGCTGCAAATTCTTTCGCCGCAAGATCTAACTGAGCAGAATCAATAGGATTTGCACTTCGATTGAGTATATCTTTTGTCACGGCGTTTGCTTCAGGCTCACAACGCCCAGCAGCATTCAGTGTTTCATAAAGCGCAGCTTCAAGATCGGCCGCACCGTGTGCAACACGATCAACATGGCCTATTCGCAACGCATCAGTTGCGTTGAAATGCGCACCGGTGAGCGCAAGGCGGCGTGCATTGTAGACACCCACACGCCGGACAAGGAATGGGCCGATCTGCGCAGGCGGCACGCCGAGCGTGGTTTCCGATAATGAAAATCGCGTATTTTCCTCAGCGATTGAAACATCCGAAACACTGATGAAGCCGTTAGCGCCGCCAAATGCGACCCCTTCAACCACAGTTACAAAAATCTGCGGCAAGGCATCAAGCTTCAACAGAAGATTACCAAAAACACGGTTGCCATTTGCAACCGGATCTTCACTATCGGATTCAGGTTCCGGCATCATCAACTGTTTGCCGAACTCCTTGATGTCACCGCCCGCGCAGAAGGCGCCGCTCGAACCACGCAATACCAGCGCCCTGAGATCACGGTTTTCCTGCAGCCAGTCACATAGGGTGATGAGGCCTTCGACCATGGCGGTGTTCAGCGCATTTTTAGCCTTCGGTCGATTAAGAGTCGCAAAAACCACGGACTGATCGCGCGTGAGCAGGATATCGGTCAGTTCCGGCAATCTTTCCATTCTCACGCCTTATTGGATTTACCTGGCAGCGTGCCAAGATATTTGCAGATGATGGACAGCATCACTTCGTCCGCTCCGCCGCCAATGGAGGCGAGCCGCCCATCGCGATAGGCACGCGTCACATTCGTTTCTTCCATAAACCCCATGCCGCCCCAGTATTGCAGGCAGGAATCATTTACTTCGCGCGCAAGCCTGCCGACTTTCAATTTCGCCATGGATGCCAGCATGGTAGCGTCCTCACCTTGCATCATTTTTTCGACCGCATCCCATGTAAGAGATCGTAAAGCCTGGACATCGGTTTTAAGTTCCGCAAGACGGAAGTGGACAACCTGATTATCGAGAATAGATTGGCCGAACGCCTTTCGCTGGCGTGCGTACTCCGTTGTCTCATCAATGGTTTCATCGAGGCTGACGAGACTCGATAGAGCAGCCCAAAGACGTTCTTCCTGAAACTGCAGCATCTGATACATGAACCCGGCGCCCTCTTCACCGATCAGATATCGTTGCGGCACGCGCACATTTTCAAAATAGAACTCCGCCGTATCAGAAGAACGCATGCCGAGCTTTTTAAGTTTGCGGGCGATTGTAATGCCTTTGCGGTGTTTGCCGCTTTCATCTTTGAGCGGCATGCAGATGAGCGACTTGTTCCGGTGCGCCGCACCCTCGCTTGTGTTGGCTAGGAGACACATCCAGTCAGCCTGCGTCCCACTTGTCGTCCACATCTTACCGCCATTAATGATGTAATCGTCGCCGTTTTTCTTGGCGGTTGTCTTGATGGAAGCGACGTCAGACCCTGAGCCTACTTCCGAAACGCCAAGACAAGAAACATAGTCGCCCGAAATCGATGGACGGAGAAAATCTTCTTTTGCCGCGTCCGACCCGAAACGCGCCAGCGCCGGCGTCGCCATGTCGGTCTGCACACCAATGGCCATGGGCACGCCGCCGCACTTAATATGACCGAGGGTCTCGGCGACGACCGCGCCATAGGACCAGTCTAGCCCCATACCGCCATATTCTGTCGGTTTGGTGACGCCAAGCATCCCAAGATCACCCAGCCCCTTGAATACATCATGAGCAGGAAAGATCTCTGCATCTTCCCACTCATCCACATACGGATTGATTTCCGTGTCGATGAATTTTTTTAGCGTCGATCGGATCTGATCGTGTTCTGTTGTGAGTTTCATGACTTCTCCTACATCCGCCCGATGCCGAAGGCGTTAGGCCGTAACTCCCGTCGCTTCGCCTCCGCGACCGTATCGAGACAGAACGCCAGAATCTTTCGACTGTCGCGTGGGTCGATCAGTCCATCGTCCCATAGCCGCGCCGTGGCAAATAGCGCCGTCGATTCCGCGTCGTATGTATCAACGATATGCTTCGCCATGCCGTCGAGAAACTCAGCGTTCGGCTCCTCGCCTTTCTTGCGTGCGCCTTCCTCAGCGACGATCCGCATGGTTTTCGCCGCCTGTTCGCCGCCCATCACCGCGATGCGGTTGTTGGGCCAGGCAAAGATAAAACGCGGATCGAAAGCGCGCCCGCACATGCCGTAATTCCCTGCCCCGAACGAAGCTCCGATGTGCAACGTCATTTTCGGTACGCGCATGTTCGTCACCGCCTGGATCATTTTCGAGCCGTGCTTTACGATGCCATTCTGTTCCGCATCCGTGCCGACAAGATAGCCGGTGGTGTTCTGTAAAAAAATAACCGGCGTGCCGGCCTGATCCATCAGTTGAATGAACTGCGCGACCTTTGCCGCTCCATTTGCATCGATCGGACCGTTATTGGAGATAATCCCGACTTCATGCCCGGCAATCGCCGCATGCGTGCACAAAGTCGCCGCACCATACCCGTCCTTGAAACCTAGCAAGTCCGAGCCATCAACAATACGGGCAATCACTTCGCGCGAGTCATAGGGCTGGCGATAATCTATGGGAACAACGCCCAACAACTCTTCAGCGTCATACAGCGGTTCATCGAAGGTTTTCTCCTCGCCCGCATTATTCCAGCCGAGCTTGGTTACTATCTCCCGAGCGATCCTGACGCCATCGCCGTCATTTTCCGCCATATATTCGGCAGTGCCCGAAACGTGATAGTGCATTTCTGCACCACCAAGATCTTCATCTGTGGCGATCTCGCCGGTGGCGGCTTTCAGCAAAGGCGGGCCCGCAAGGAAAACTTTCGACTTGCCGCGTACCGCAACGACATAATCGGAAAGCCCTGTCTGGTAGGCGCCGCCAGCCGTCGATGATCCGTGCACCACGGAAATTACTGGACACCCGGCGGCTGACAGTCGCGCAAGGTTAGCGAAAGTTCGCCCGCCGGGGACAAACATTTCCGACTGGCGCATGAGGTTGGCGCCGGCGCTTTCAATAAGCTGCACAAAGGGTAATTTATTTTCGAGCGCCAGCGCCTGTGCTCTTAACGCCTTATGCACACCCATGGGCGTCGCCGCACCGCCCTTAATACCGCTGTCGGATGCAGAAATGACGCAACGGACGCCAGAAATGAAACCTACGCCAGATATCCCGCCGCCGCCGGAGATATTCTTGTCTCCATCATCGTCATGCATTTTGTAGCCGCAGAGCGTGGAGAGCTGAACAAAAGGCGCACCTCGATCAAGGATCAGCGCAAGCCGCTCGCGCGGCAACAATTGCCCGCGCTTTTCGAATTTCGTTTTTGCACGCGCCGAGTTTGCGGCAACTTTTGCTTCCAGCTCGCGGAATTTCTCAATCAGTTTCAAATGATCGGCGCGGTTCTGTGCGAAAGCCTCGCTGCGCAAATCAATTTCAGAGTCAAAAACAGGCATCGTTAATTGGGCCTTGACAAAACAATATGATCGTATTGTTTTATCGTTATGAGCATGCCCCGTCAACATCAAGGCGCAGTTCCTGCGAAACGCCAGGAAGAGAAGTCAGCCGCTATGAGGCGGCGCATTTGTGAAGGCGCGGTCTCCTGCCTTTCCACCCGTGGCTATCATGGAACCTCAATAAAACAGGTGGTGAATGCTGCCGGTGTCAGCTTAGGCGCACTACAACACCATTTCCCGGCGAAGGACGATCTTGTCGAAGCGACGGCGGAATTTCTGTTAAGCCGCTCGGTCAAATGGTTTCAACGCGCCAAACACAACATAGATCAGGACAAAAACGCCTTTGGCGATATGATCCGCCGGTCTTGGCGCGAACAGTTTACGACCGACGAATACGGCGCGCTGCTGGAAATTCTTGTCGCTGCACGCACCAATGCAACATTACGCCATCGTATCGCACCAAAACTTGATAGTTGGCGGCGCGACATCGAGGCGGAGTTACGCGATCTCTTGCCGGTGAACGACAACAATGCAGAAGCACTTGAAGCCATCCTTACCATTGGACGATGCATGATGACCGGCCTACTCGTACATGACGGTCTAATCGGCGATACCAAACATATGCGCAAGGTTATTGACGCCTGGATTGACCTCGCCTCAAGCGCATCTTGAACTTGATCTATTTTACAGTAGTTGGGAATTGCATTCACTGAACCTCGTAATAGCCGGTCGAATGCGCTTTTCCGCTGTATGCAAATGGGTTGTAATCTGAAGTCAAAATCCCAACAGGCCCAGACACACTTGCAAAAAGTCAGAGCGGAGTCGCAATAAGCTCTAGTGCTTTTTCGAGCGCATCATCCGCCGCAATTTTCACATCCGGTTCAATACCCGCGCCTTCCCAACCTTGGCCTGTCTTAGGGTCGATGGTTTCGCCTACAGGAATAAACGCCGTAAACCGCTTTCCTATGCGCGCAGGCCCACCGAAATGACCGGCGCCAGCCGTTGTCTCTCCAACAACTGTTCCTCTGCCTGTGGTTTTAAACGCCAGCGTAAAATGCTCGCCAGCGGAAGCAGTCTTGCCGCTTGTCAAAATATATACAGGGGTGTCATCCCAGCCAAGCTTGTCATCAGATGAGAGCGTCCAGTGTTGCCAGCTCATTATTCCATCAGTTGTTGGCTGACGCTTCATAGACGGCAATCCGTCAAACATACTCGCCATGCCCCCGCCCATACCTTCGCGTATATTCATGGTGACGAGATGCGTTGGCGCTTCAAAAATATAACTCGCTAAGATATCCAACTCCGCCAGCCCACCGCCGGGCAGCTTCCGCAAATCGATAATTAGTGCTTTGGCGCCCTGGTATTCGGTCATGATTTTTCGCGCATGATCAAGAGCATCCGGCATCCCCAAAAAGATCAGCCACTCGGAGTATGCAACGTCGTCGTTAATCCACTTTGTTTCACCGTATGCATCCATTGAAGGGGGCGGTGGTGGAGCGCCAGGCGCATCACCTTCTCTTGGCGGCGCAAAATTCAATGTGAGATGTGCATCGGAGTTTACTGCCTGAATATCTTCAGTAACAGCCGCTGCAAATTCTTTTGCATCCGCTAAATTTTCGTACGCTCCCGCGCCAAGGTTTTCTCGTAACATTGCCGCATAAGCCGCGCCGATATCCGGGTCCATATAACCCGCTTCCAGTTTGCCAGCGAGATCCATCAGTGTTGCACGCGCTTCTTCAGCGGTGATGTTATGTTGTGCTGTAGCTTGGCTGAAAAACGTTATCGCTGCGACAACACCCAATAGAACCCGTAACATACGCTTAACCCTTTTAATTTATACAGTATTTTTAAATATCAATTTGAGAAGCACGACGCAACTCGTCGCAAAATAGACACACAATAACGCAAATATCCGAGATTATCCTGACGCTCGCTGGAAGGCTGGCCTTTCTGATAAGCGTTTCCACCACTTTTTCACATTCGGCGTCATAGCCTCTGCAATGCCGAGTACATTAGCGAAGTGCAACGCATACCCGACACAGATATCCGCCATAGTGAAGCGTTCGGTACAGAGATAATCCCTGGTCTCCAGTACTTCCTCAACCGAACGCCACCGGCCCAGAAACCATTTTTTGTAATCCTCAACGACCTGCGGCTGGCGGCGCTCTTCCGGCTCCAGCGCCGAATAGCGAAATACTAGCGTTTGCGGAAACAATAACGTCGCATCGGAACGGTGCAGCCAGTTGAGGTAGTCGCCGTATTCAGGCTCCTCAGGCGTAACGGCCAGCGGTGTCGGCCCATACCTGACGCCCAAGTACTCGCAGATCCCAGCGCTTTCGGTCATCTTAGTGTCCCCATCGATCAAGCATGGCACCGTGCCGAGCGGGTTTATCGATTTATAGGACTTATCGAAAACGCGGGGCGGGAATTGAAGCGTAATCAACTCGTAGTGAAGCCCCAATTCCTCAAGCGCCCATAGACAGCGCATAGAGCGTGCATTTGGGCAGTGATAAAGTTTCATGAGCGCCTCTCCAAGTTTTTTGCAAGTGTAACTGCGCGTTGACGGCGCCTCAATTCAGGAAGACAGTTCTTCACCATGACCAATCCGCTTAGTTTTGACTCATTACGGTTACCATCGTCTCACCTGAACGACACCCATGAAGCGTGGCGTAAGACGGTCCGGGAGTTTGTTGATCGCGAAATCATGCCTCATGTGAATGACTGGGATGAAGCAGGCGCTTTCCCGCGCGAATTGCACAAACAAGCAGCTAAAACGGGCCTGACAGGGCTTGGCTTTCCTGAAGCATATGGCGGCGTCAGCGAAGACGTCGATGTTTTTCATTCCATGATTTCATCGGAAGAGCTGGCGCGCGCGGGCGCCGGCGGGCTTGTCGCTGGTTTAATGACCCATGGCATCGGCCTGCCGCCTATTATTGCGCTTGGCAGTGATGAATTAAAGCAACGCATTGCACCGGAAGTTATATCCGGTGAAAAGCTGATCGCTTTATGCGTCACCGAACCTTCTGGCGGATCGGACGTCGCAAACCTCAAAACAAAGGCCGTTCGTCAAGGCGACACCTATATCGTCAACGGTGAAAAAACCTTCATCACAACTGGCTGTCGCGCCGATTATCTGACTGTCGCCGTGCGGACAGGCGGGGACGGCGCCAGCGGCCTCTCCCTCCTTTTGATCGAGGCTGACCAGCAAGGCGTAACACGAAGGCCGCTAAAAAAAATGGGTTGGTGGATGTCAGACACAGCGACAATCCATTTTGAAGATGTCACTGTGCCGGCTGAAAACCTTATCGGTCGGGAAAATTCCGGCTTCGTCGGCATTGTTGCGAATTTCAATATGGAGCGGCTTTCAATGGCGGCGCAGGCGATCGCGTTTGCACGGGTCTGCATCGAAGATGCTGCAGACTGGGCGCTTGAACGCCAGACTTTTGGCAAGCAGCTCTCAAAACATCAGGTGATCCGTCACAAATTCGCAGCAATGGTTCGGCGCGCGAACGCTGCCCAGACCTATCTGGACCATTGTGCGTGGCGCGTCAGCAACGGAGAGTCACCTGTCGCAGACTTGTCGCTGCTGAAAGTACAGGCGAGCCGCACCATGGAATTCTGCGCCCGTGAAGCTATGCAAATTCTTGGCGGCGCCGGTTTCATGCGTGGCTGCCGCGTGGAGAGGATCTATCGGGAAGTGCGTGTGATGGCAATTGGCGGCGGATCGGAAGAAATCATGAACGACCTGGCAGCGAGACAACTGGGCCTCTAGGTCATGCGCCTGTAGCGCACACAAACAGAACATCAGACACGAAAAGCCCGCCGAGGGGGATCACGGCGGGCTTTTCGTGTTTCAATGAAGAAACTAGGTTATGCTTTCTTTTTGCGCCGTCCAGCAAAGCCGAGACCTGACAAGCCTGCAATAAATAGCCAAGCAGCGGCTGGAAGCGGAATCTCCGGCATTGGCTCACCGAAGTTGACGCCAACGATCGCAGCGATGTCCGCAGAACCTACCACTCTTCCGTCAGCATCATCACCATCGCGGAAAGTTTGAACATAAATTGGTTCGCCAACGGTCGCACCCATAGCGAGGCCAAGCGGAAGATCAGAGAAATCGAACCCCCAGATCGTGAAGGTATCGCCGTTAACATCTTCAACGCCAAGTTTCGTACCGAGGAGTTGCTGGCCATTAAGCAGGATTGTCACTGTTGGAGAGTCGTCCTGATCGAGCGTTTCAAACAAAATAAGATCTACACCATCGCCATTAACCAGCGGCCCCTGATCGAAAAAGGCAGCCAGAACATCCGGACCATCCGGTGTCTGCGGATCGTTATCGTCAAGCTCGATCGATTCATTAAGATCAAAGCCGGCAGCTTCGAGTGCGCGACACTCAACGCCATTTACACCGACAGTCGAAGACGTGTCAGTCGGATCGATACAAGCTTCACGGCGATTTGGATCTAAACCTGAGAACACACCGCCCTGCGCCCAAAGCACAGTCGATGCAGCATTGTCAGTATCGAAATCGACACCGCCAATGGTCATTGGCGCGGCGTGCGCGCTCGCAAAAAACAGGGCGCCTAGCGCCATTGGTATTGAGATGAGTTGTTTCATCATATCCCCCTATAAAAACACGAACTCTGACCTTTTACAGAGTTTTAATCTTTTCCGAAAGTGGTTCCGCCTGAAATAGTGCAAAACTCGCACCCTTATGCTCTTTTGCCGCAATTTTCTCTACCTTGAGGGGTGGTAAACAGCATCCCCCACCCTCCTAGGTAGTAAAATCACCTTCAACGGTCGGCACACTGCGTGGTTTTATCGAATCAGCCCCGCTGTCTCACCCTTGCGAAGCTCTGTTTTGAGAACTTTGCCGGAAGGGTTGCGCGGTAGAATTTCCAGAAATGAAACATATTTCGGAAGCTTGAAATCGGCGATCTTGCCTTCAAGAAATGCAATGATTGCCGGGCCGTCAATTTCTGCGCCCGCCCTTTTTACTGCAACGACTTTCACCACCTCGCCCCATTTGTCATCCGGCGCGCCGATGACGGCCACGTCGGCAATGTCAGGGTGCTTTGCCAATAGCTTCTCAATTTCCGCCGGGAATATGTTTTCGCCGCCGGAAATGATCATGTCCTTGATGCGGTCAACAACGTACAGAAAGCCGTTTTTGTCGAGATAGCCAGCGTCGCCTGACCAATACCAGCCGTCTTTAATAACCTCGCGTGTCGCGGCAGGCTTGTTCCAGTAACCATCCATCACAAATCCGGACTGAACCACAACTTCACCGGTGTTTCCTTGTGGCAGTTCATCCCCCGTATCGGGATCGCAAATTTTGACAGAACATTCGGGCAGCGCTTTGCCGGCAGAAACCCGCTGCGTTTTTCCATGTGCATGATCTTTGTGATCGAGAACTGTCACGCCTCCGGTTGTTTCCGTCATACCGTAGAACTGCGTGAATTTTGCGTTGGGCATCGCCACCATCGCCGCATCCAGCAATCGTTCAGGCATTGGCGCCGCGCCATAGCTGATGTTCACAAAATTTGTGAGTGGCGATTGCATCGTCTTCGCCGCTTCCAAAATCATCATGACCATGGCCGGCACCAAAAACGAATTCAAAGGCGTTTGACCTTGAGCATCTTTCACAACGGCGCCAGGGTCGAATTGGCGATGCTGTATAATAGGCATGCCGCGCGCAATTCCCATCAGGCCGAAATTCAACCCAGCTACATGAAAGTGCGGCAAGGCGTGCAACATGGTTTCGTCATCGGACTGCGGGATTAGTATGTTCGCTTTCAGCCCTGCCTCCCCCACTTCGTAATAACATCGATTTGGCAAGATCACACCCTTGGGAAGCCCTGTCGTGCCACTAGTATAAAGCTGCACGAGCGCATCCTCGGTGGCGGGAACATAGTCCGGCTCTATCGCCTCATGTTTATCGATCAGCGTGTCAAAACATCCTTCGCCGCCCTCATGCAGAACCATCGTTGTGCATTCTGGGCGCCCTTCAATTCCGTCCAACGCGTCCAGAAACGCGCGTTCGGCGACAAAAAGGGCGGGATCGGCATCATCCAGGATCTGCTCGACTTCCAGCGGTGCAAGGCGCCAGTTTATTGGCGTCATTACAGCGCCAATTTTCGCCGCACCGAATAGCGTGTCCCAGAAAGTCGCCACGTTGCGCGCTAACCAGCAAATTCGATCACCGGGCTTGATATCTGAGTCTAAAAGCGCCTGCGCAGCTTTGTTCGAGCGCGCATTCATCTGTGCATAAGTGAATTCTTGTCCTTCGAATATCAGCCCTACCTGGTCAGGACGCCGCTTGGCCTGTTCCCAGATAAGGTCGGCGATAACGGGCGGGTTCAGAACTTCTCGGTCAGCCATATGCTATGTGCGTTTCCCTTTTGGCTTATTATGCCCCGCATCGTGACCTAAGAAAACCTGCTGCACAGGACAGTTGCGGCGCCCATCCCTTTGCTTATAGCTGATTACGACACTTTAGGAGAACTTCATGCCGTCCGTTAGCGAGATTAAGTCAAAAATGCGCCTGCCCGTGATCGGCGCGCCAATGTTTATCGTCTCAACGCCAAAGCTCGTTCTTGCACAATGCAGGGCCGGTGTTATTGGGTCATTTCCGGCATTGAACGCACGTCCAGCGGAAAAACTCGATGAATGGCTGACTGAAATTAACGACGGCATTGCAAAGCACAGTGAGGCGCATCCTGAAGCTCCGATCGCACCTTACGCTGTCAACCAAATTGTGCACCGATCGAATGACCGTTTGATGCATGACGTCGATGCATGCGTAAAACATAAAGCGCCGATTGTGATCACGTCACTTGGCGCGCGCGAAGAAGTCTATGAAGCAATCCATTCGTATGGCGGGATCGTACTTCATGACGTGATCAATAATACGTTTGCCAGGAAAGCTATTGAAAAAGGCGCAGATGGATTGATTTGTGTCGCAGCAGGCGCGGGCGGCCATGCCGGCGTGCAATCGCCTTTTGCGCTTGTTCAGGAAATACGGGAGTGGTTCGACGGCCCTCTCGCGCTTTCTGGTTGTATAGCACGTGGTCAATCCGTTCTCGCCGCTGAAGCCATGGGCGCAGATTTTGCCTATGTCGGGTCTGCTTTCATCGCTACTGACGAGGCTAATGCCGATCAAGCGTATAAACAGGGCATTGTAGACGGTTTCGCGGATGATATTGTCTATACCAATTATTTTTCAGGCGTGCATGGCAATTATTTGAAACCTTCCATCCGAAATGCCGGCCTTGATCCTGACAACCTGCCCGTAAGCGACCCTTCAAAAATGAATTTCAAGTCGAGCGGAGAGAACGCCAAAAAAGTCTGGAAGGACATATGGGGCTGCGGACAGGGCATTGGCGCTGTCAAAAAAGTAACATCGACGGCAGCGTACGTTGACCAATTGGCCAATGAATATGAAACCGCAAAGGCCGGACTTCGCTAAAATAAAGTTCCGGACCGCGTTGCCCTGAGCATGCGACATAGGGTTAAAAGGCCTCACACCTAGGTTTTGAGGCCCTCATGCGTAATCGTCTTTGCAAAATCGTTGCGACAATCGGCCCGGCGAGTGCATCCCCGTCGATGCTTCGGCTCATCAACAAAGCAGGCGTGGATATCTTCCGACTGAATATGAGCCACGGACAGCACGACAAGCTGACAGGCGTCACGAAAGCCATCCGCGAAATCGAAAAAGACATCGGTACGCCGCTCGCTATTTTTGCTGATCTGCAAGGTCCGAAAATCCGCACCGGCGCGTTTGCGAACGAATTTATCAAGTTGCGCTATGGTGCAGAGTATAAGCTCGTTCATTCGTACGAGTCGAATGATGAGAACGTCATTCCAATACCGCACCAAGAGCTTCTAGACGTTTTGGAGCCGGGCGACGTGCTCAAACTCGATGATGGCAAGCTTCAAGTCACGGTGTCTGAACGCAATTCACGCCATATTATTGCTAAGGCCGACACGCCAGGCGAGCTAAAAAACCGCAAGGGCATCAATGTGCCAGGCAGGCGACTGCCGATCTCCGCCTTGACTGAAAAAGACCGTGCTGATCTGAAATTTGCGCTTGATCTTGGTGTCGATTACATCGCGCTTTCTTTCGTTCAGCAGCCTGACGACGTGAAGGAAGCCCGCGAACTTATACAAGGGCGCGCTGGCATCATCTCGAAAATTGAAAAGCCATCCGCCGTCGAACAGCTTGATGAGATCGTCGAGCTTTCTGATGCTATTATGGTGGCGCGCGGCGACCTTGGCGTCGAATGCGCCGCAGAAGACGTGCCGATCTTGCAGCGAAAAATAATTCGCACCTGCCGCCGCGCCGGCAAGCCTGTTATTGTCGCAACGCACATGCTTGAATCCATGGTTGAATCCATTTCACCGACCCGCGCTGAAGCTTCTGACGTCTCAACCGCTGTCTATCAGGGCGCAGACGCCGTTATGCTTTCAGCCGAAACCGCTGTCGGGCGGCATCCGCCTACTGCAGTCGCCATCATGGATCGTATTATCGCCGCGACGGAAAACGATGAAGGTTCCGAAGGGTTTCACAACTATTCGAGTCAGGATGAGGACTACACAACGGCTGACGCCATCACTCTATCTGCGCGCCGAATAGCTGAAGTTCTCGATTGCAAATTCGCCGTCGCCTACACCAAGTCCGGATCAACAGCGAAACGCCTGTCTCGCGATCGCCCGCACTGCCCGATCATCGCACCAACACCAGAAGCGCAAGTCGCCCGCGAACTTGCGCTCTTTTGGGGCGTGCAGCCGGTGGTGACGGAGGACATCGCTCATTTCCACGAGATGATTGAAAAAGCCGACACGCTTGCTAAGTCCAACGGAGGCGCCGACGGCGACCGCATTATCATTATCGCCGGATATCCGTTTGGACGAAAAGGTAAGACGAATACATTGAAAATCAGCCGTATCGGCGCGCCCGACTAAATCCATCAAAGGAGGCAACGCATGTCCATTACAACGCGAACCTTTGACTATGAGATCGAAGGCAAGACCTACGAAGGGTTTCTCGCAGCCCCTTCGGAGACTCCAGCGCCTGTGGTCCTCGTCAGCCACGCTTGGGCTGGACGCTCCGATTTTGAAAACGGCAAGGCGAAAGTGCTGGCGGAGCTCGGCTACACGGGCATTGCTATCGACCTGTTCGGCAAGGGCGTTCTCGGAACTTCAAAAGAAGAGAATCAGGAACTGATTGAACCCTTCGTTTCAGACCGTGCTTACTTGCAAAAACATCTCACTGCCAACATCGATATGGTCAAAGATCAGCCAGAAGCTGACGCATCAAAAGTCGCCGCCATCGGGTTCTGCTTTGGCGGGCTTTGCGTACTCGACATTGCTCGCACGGGCGCCGATGTCGCGGGCGTGGTCAGTTTTCACGGACTGCTTGGCGCTTCAGGAAACACAGTTGATAAAATCAAGGCGAAAATTCTGGCGCTGCATGGCTGGGACGACCCAATGGCGCCGCCGTCTGACGTTGTGGCTCTGGGCGAGGAACTGACTAAAGCGAATGCTGACTGGCAGCTTCACGGATATGGCGGCGTCATGCACGCGTTCACCAATCCGGCGGCCAACGATCCCGATTTTGGCACGGTTTATGATACCAGCGCAGACAGGCGTTCGTGGGAAGCCATGAAAAATTTCCTGAGCGAGATTTTCGCTTAAGTCTTTTTCTTCTTCGCTTTTTTCTTTTTAGGTTTTTGACCGCGAATAGAAGCGCCAAGGGCAAGCTTGGCCCAGTGGCGCAGCGCGTCATTATCGTCATAGATTTGTTCAGGCGCGCAATAATAGGACATGGTCCCGATCTTACCCTTCATTTCGACTTCGAAGGGATAAAGCCCCGCGTCTTTGAACTCCGCACGGGTAACGTCATCGACCTTAAGCCATAGATCGTCATCGCCGATGATGGCGAAAATAGCGCCGTTGCAATAAACGCCCGCCCCACCGAACATCTTGCGAACGGTGATATCGCCGAATGGGGAGAAAAGGTCTTTGATGTATTCAGAGTAAGAAGCTGATGCGGGCATTACGGCAATTCATCTCTCGCATTCAAGCAAGCTCTCCGATGACATCCAGAATTATAATAAATCGCAGTATTTGGATTGTCGGAAAATCGAGCGAAATCTATAGCTTGGTATTCAAAGGCAGCAGCCTCGGCGAGCAATTGATCCGCGACTTCAGCTTCTGGCACAAGTCGCCTTAGCTCTTTGACTAACTTGCCATCTCTACCGACATCATCCCCTGTTATGATTGCGCAGTAAGCGACATCTGTTGCATTCGCCATATCTGGAACAACTTCATCTCGTGCCAATCTAGGCGCTTGACCAATCAAAGATAGCGTAAATGACGTGCGTTGGTATTGTTTGATTGTATCTACGTGTGTTGCCGTCGTACATGCTGATAACAACCCAGTAATGACAACATTTATGATTTTCATTTGAGAGAATATTCTACTCATCAACTAGCTCCATATTCTCTCTTCAACTCTACCTGCTATTACACGTTGTCAACTCACCGTTCGGGACGGCACAATCGTCACGCTTTCACCGCAGCCGCAGGCGTCGGTCTGGTTTGGATTGTTGAAGACGAAACGCTGGGACAGTTTCTCAGTCACGTAATCGATTTCCGTGCCGATCAAGAACAGGATCGCCTTCGGATCGATCAGTACTTTGATGCCGTTCTCCTCGACGACTTCATCAAGTGGACCAGCCTCCGTCGCATAGTCCATGGTGTATTCCATGCCAGCGCAGCCGCCATTCTTCACGCCAATCTTGACGCCGATATAATTTTCATCGGCGCCGGACATGATTTCCGTCATGCGCGCGGCGGCGTTATCGGTGAGTGTTACAACTTTGGGTCTTGGTCTAGGCATTTAAAGCCACCCTAACTCCAGCTTCGCTTCGTCTGACATTTTCTCTGGCGTCCATGGCGGATCGAACGTCATATTCACTTTGACTTCCTCTACACCTTCGATGCCACGCACCGCCTCTTCAACCCAGCCGGGCATTTCGCCCGCTACCGGGCAGCCCGGCGCGGTCAATGTCATATCAACCGTCAATAACCGGTCATCGTTAAGGTCCACCTTATAGATGAGACCCAACTCATAAATATCAACCGGGATTTCGGGGTCGTACACAGTCTTTAATCCTCGGATGATGTCAGCCGTGATCCGGTCAAGCTCATCAGCCGGGATCGATGACGCACCAGAGGTTTCCGCCTGCGGCACGAGATCCGCAACGGGTGGATTCACGTCAATAATATCGCGTTGCTGTTCATCCATAACTTTACTTAACCCAACATCTCATGTGTTTTCTTTAAACCGTCAATCAAGGCCTCAACGTCTTCATGCGTATTATAAACGCCGAAAGAAGCGCGCGCTGTGGCGGAAACGCCCAATCGTTTCATTAATGGCTGCGCGCAGTGGTGCCCTGCCCGCACGGCGACGCCGGTTCGGTCGAGAATGGCCGACACATCGTGAGGGTGCGCGCCATCGACAGAGAACGCTATGATCGGGGCTTTATCAGCAGCGCGGCCATAGAGGCGCACAAAGTTCAATTTCGACAATTCCTCTAGAACATGATCACGCAGTCGCGCTTCATGCGCCGTAATTGCATCGATGCCTATTCCTCGCATCCATTTCAACGCCGCGCCGAGACCTATAGCTTCGAGGATCGGCGGCGTGCCCGCCTCGAACCGGTGCGGCGGATCGTTATAGGTGACGGTCTCAGTCGTCACCATGTCGATCATTTCACCGCCGCCCTTGAATGGCGGCAGCTCGCGCAACGCGTCCATCTTACCGTAGAGCACACCGACGCCTGATGGCCCGTAAAGCTTGTGACCGGTGATCACATAAAAGTCACAATCAATGTCCTGAACATCGACGCTCCCATGAACGCCAGCCTGACAGCCGTCGAACAGAATTCTTGCACCATGCTCGTGGGCGATACGCGCCATTTTCTTTGCCGGCGCCGGCGCGCCGAGCACGTTCGACATATGTGAGATGGCGACAAGCTTAGTTTTGTCGGTAAATAAAGAAGCATATTCGTCAAGATCAATTTCGCCGTCATCGGAAACGTCAAGCCATTTGAGCACCGCGCCTTTACGCTCACGGAGGAAATGCCATGGCACGATGTTGGAGTGATGCTCGGCCAGCGATAAAATGATCTCGTCGCCCTCACCGATTTCCGAAACGCTCATTGCATAAGAAACCAGGTTGAACGCATCCGTGCCGCCAGAGGTGAAAATAATTTCATCAGCGGAGCGCGCATTTAAAAACTGAGCGACCGTCTTGCGGGCATCCTCATACGCCGCGGTCGTTTCATTCGACAACAGATGAAGACCGCGATGAACATTCGCGTAGGAATGCTCCATTGTGTAGCTCAATGCGTCGATTACCGCCCTGGGCTTCTGCGCTGACGCAGCGCTATCAAGATAAACAAGCCGTTTACCATAGGCGTCGCGGCTCAGAATCGGAAATTCCGCCTTTAGCGCCTCAATATCAAGCGTGGTTATAGGCGCACCGTCACTCATCCAGCCATTCCTTTACGCGCAGTGCAAAGATGTCGCGAACACCGTCATTATCAATTCTCTCAACGATTTCGCCGACAAAGGCTTCGACAAGTAATGCGCGCGCTTGCTCCTCATCGAGCCCACGCTGACGCAAATAAAACAATGCGTCTTCATCCAAAGCGCCAACGGTTGACCCATGGGCGCATTCGACATCGTCGGCGTAAATCTCGAGTTCCGGTTTGTGGTTTGCTTCAGCCGTATCCGACAACAACAACGCATTCGCAGTCATCTGCGCGTCGGTTTTCTGCGCTTCGCGTTTGACGTAAAACTTGCCCTGAAAAACATTTCGCCCTAGATCTTTTGCTACGCCCTTGTGCAGCTGCCGCGCTTGGCAGCTTCCTGCGAAATGCCTGATGTCACTTGTGAAATCAGCATGGCGAGCATCAGCAAGCAACGACGCACTGTTTACCATGGCGGAAGAGTCCAGCGCCCAGAAGTGAAAGTGATTTTCATGTCGACTTAACCGCCCGCCAGTAGACAGGCTAGTCTGTTCCAACCGCGCCTGCTCATCGATCTTAGCGGCACAGATTGCGTGCGAAATAGATTGTTCACCCGCATTTTGCAGAACGTACCGTTTTATCTGAGCGCCATCACGTAACACAGTGTGAAAGAGGTGAGAGTAAAATCCAGCGCCCTCGCCTTCGTACGTTTCGATGAGCGTCGCACGTGAATTTTCCGAAAACCTAATCATCGTCTGAGCGAATGAAAAACCAGCGCCGGTATTGATGTGACGAACAAGAATTGGACGGTCAAACTCGACGCCTTCCCGCACCTCAACGCCTAGCGCTTTGCGCGTCATGGCGACATTCAATGTGGCGATGGCATGATTTTCCAATTCCGGGATCGTCGCCACCGTATCCATGACGCCGTAACGCAAGCCTTCAGGCATATCTTCCGCCGGCAGCTCGATGCGGCCGTCAACGATACGAAATTCCAGCGGATCAAGTCCGGCAAACGCGGATGGCGCGACGGTCGTATCTAAAACATCGTTCGCAGGCTCGAAACTGCGCAGCACGTTGTTGAAATCAGACCACTTCCAGCCTTCCACTTTGCGGTTGGGCAGGCGCAGTTTCACATAGCGGTCGAACGCCGCCGCTTGGGCCTCGCCGGTTTTCGAGCGCGTGTTGTAAGCCGCCTCTAGAGCGGCTTCAAATACGCTGGGGTTTTGAATTGCCGTTTGCGCCATTAATCTTATGCCGCCTCGATAAATTGGTCGTATCCGGATTTTTCCAGCTCTTGCGCAAGCTCCGGCCCGCCGGATTTCACAACCCGCCCATCCGCGAGAACATGCACCGCATCGGGCTTAATGTAATCAAGCAATCGCTGATAATGCGTGATGACAAGAAAGCCTCGATCGGACGCACGCAACGCGTTCACAACATCGCCAACCATTTTCAGCGCGTCGATGTCGAGCCCTGAGTCCGTTTCATCCATGATCGCAAAGCGTGGCTCGAACATCGCCATCTGCAGCATTTCCATGCGTTTCTTCTCGCCGCCAGAAAATCCAACATTGAATTGACGTTTCAGCTTCGCGTTATCAAGCCCGACGACTTTCGCTTTTTCCCGGATCAATTTGATGAAGTCGGCGGCTGAAACCTCTTCCTCACCGCGCGCCTTGCGCTGGGCGTTCAGAGCCGTGCGAATAAAATTCATGGTCTGCACGCCGGGAATTTCCATCGGGTGCTGGAATGACAGGAACAAACCCTTCGCGGCGCGCTCATTTGGATCAAGCTCCAGCAGGTTATCGCCATCAAGCGTAACGGCGCCGGATGTCGCCTCATACTCTTCGCGTCCAGCGATGCAGTGGGAAAGCGTCGATTTGCCAGAACCATTCGGCCCCATAATGGCGTGCACCTCGCCCGCGGGAACCTCCAGCGAAACACCTTTTAGAATTTCCGCGCCGCCAACCGCGACATGAAGATCATTAATTTTTAGCATTACTCGTTTTCTGTCGTTTGTGTGATACGTGTATTTTGATCGTGAATCAGGCGCCACTCGCCGCCTTCCAGCTGGAACAGCAGAAGCAACCAAGATGACCTCGGCTCGCCTTCCGGCGTATCGCGATAGTCGTATTTCAGGAGAGCTGCCGACATGTCTTCACCTTCCATCAGCTTGACCGTCTCAATATCCATCCGCCAATTTTCGTCCTGAAACCATTCACGATGAAAACCTATGACGTCGTCGGTCGTTTCGATAACCTCACCCTCCGGAAAGATGATCATCAAATCATTGCGACCTGTAACTGTTGGCGCATAGGCCTCAAGGTCTTTCGCGTTGATGGCAGCCAGATGCGCCTTAACGGCAGCGTTAAAATCCGGCCGTGGCGCTTGTGCTTCACTGCATGAAGCAAGAAACAGCACATTAAGAGCTATAATGAAAACGCGCATCATGGCTTTACCGCAAGACATTCAATTTCGAGCGCCGCGCCGAGAGCGAGCCCGTCAACGCCAAAGGTTGACCGCGCCGGTTTCGGCTCCGGCAAAGCGTCGGCATAGGCTGTATTCATTTTTGCATACTGCGACATGTCATCGAGAAACACGGTGCATTTGACAATATCGGAAAGGCTGGCGCCTACCTGGTCCAGCGTCGCAGCGTAGTTTTTGAAAATTTGCTGCGTTTCCGGCCCGACGCCGCCTTCGACGAGAGTCATGGTTTTATAATCGACACCGATCTCGCCGGAGAGATAAATTACGCCATCCACAACAACGGCTGACGAGAATGGAAAAGTTTCCGGCAGATCAGGATTACGATGATATTCGCGCTCGCCCGCTAGGGCTGCCGTTATGCCAAGCGTAGTGATGAGGAAAAAAGTCAAAACCGCTTTCATACCGTTTATTCCTTTGTCGCCGTTTTCGGTTCAACAATGATGTAAACCGTGGCGGTGTCGCCGATGTTCAAAGCTTCATGCCAATCGATGCCGTCGGACGTCCATGACGCGCCCGCAGGGGTTTCCAATTCGCGCGTTCCGTTTGCGTCTTTGATGCGCATAGTCCCGCCTTCGAGGATGTAGCCGAAATGCGGTGCGTGCAAGTGCCGTTCATGCCCAACGCCCGGCGGAAACGTACATTTAAGCGCCCGCACATTGTCCGTCTCCTGCAAAAGCCCACAGACTTTTTCACCTTCCCATCCAGCCTCAAGCGGATCGGGAAGCGACTTATGCATGACAAGCGCGCCGCCGGAAGACGGGATCGGGTTTTCAGCCTGTTGCGCGACGGCAATTGCTGGAATTAACGTCGATACGGCAATCGCCAAACAAAATCTCAACGCAGACTTCATCACCCCACGCTCCCCTCAAGGCTGACGGAAACAAGCTTCTGCGCTTCGACGGCGAATTCCATCGGCAGCTCCTGCAGAACCTCCTTACAGAAACCATTGACGAGGAGCGCCACGGATTCTTCTTCCGAGAGCCCCCTTTGCTGGCAATAGAAAAGCTGGTCTTCGGAAAGCCGCGAAGTCGTCGCCTCGTGCTCAAGGATCGCTTTCGGGTTCTTGCTCTCCACATACGGCACCGTATGCGCGCCGCAATTATTACCGATCAGCAGCGAGTCGCATTGCGTAAAGTTCCGCGCGCCCTCGGCCTTGCGATGAATGCTGACAAGCCCGCGATAGGTAGAGTTCGACTTGCCGGCGGAAATACCCTTGGAAATGATCCGTGACTTCGTGTTCCTGCCCAGATGGATCATCTTGGTGCCGGTGTCGGCCTGCTGATGATTATTGGTGATGGCGATGGAATAAAACTCGCCCTGGCTACCCTCGCCCTTCAGCACGCAAGACGGATATTTCCACGTGACGGCGGAGCCGGTCTCGACCTGCGTCCACGAGACCTTGGAATTGACCCCGCGGCAGTCAGCGCGCTTGGTGACGAAATTATAGATGCCGCCCTTACCGTCCTTGTCGCCGGGGTACCAGTTCTGCACCGTTGAATATTTAATCTCAGCGTCGTCTTCAGCGACAAGCTCGACCACCGCGGCGTGCAACTGGTTTTCATCGCGCATGGGCGCGGTGCAACCTTCGAGATAGGAAACGTAACTGCCCGGCGCGGCGACAATCAGCGTACGCTCGAACTGGCCGGTATTCGCCTCGTTGATGCGGAAATAGGTGGAAAGCTCCATCGGGCAGCGAACGCCCTCCGGCACGTAAACAAAGGTGCCGTCGGAAAAGACCGCCGAGTTCAGCGTTGCAAAGAAATTATCCGATGTCGGCACCACCGTGCCGAGATATTTCCGAACCAGCTCCGGGTGTTCGCGCACGGCTTCTGAAATCGACATGAAGATGACGCCGGCCTTTTCGAGCTCTTTCTTGAATGTCGTGGCGACTGAAACGGAATCGAAGACCGCATCGACAGCGACTTTCGGTGCGCCGGCGCCAGTTCGCGCTTCGCCGGGGCTTTGTCCAGCGCCCTCGACACCAAGCAGCACTTCGGCTTCTTTCAAGGGGATACCGAGCTTTTCGAAGTCTTCCAGAATTTCTTTTGGAACATCATCAATCGACTCATATTTCGCGCCGGTCGTCGGTTCGGAATAATAATAAGCGTCCTGATAATCGATGGGCGGGTATTTCACCATCGCCCATTCCGGTTCCTTCATGGTCAGCCAGCGCCGGAATGCCTCTAGCCGCCATTCGAGCAGCCACTCCGGCTCCTCTTTCTTTGCGGAGATAAAGCGCACCGTGTCTTCGTTGAGGCCCTTGGGCGCCTTCACCGACTCAATATCGGTCGTGAAGCCGTACTTATACGTCTCCAGCGCCTTCGCTGTTTCGACGGTCTCTTTGGATATGGATTCTTTAACTTCGGACATTGTTTTTCTTTTCAAGCATCTTCTTTGCTGAAATCCCAGCAGCAGCAACTATCCCGGCAAACACAAGTAAGATTAGCGTAACTACTAAATAGACAAACGGACTCGTGGCACCATTCGCAAATGCAACAGCAAATGCAATAATCAATGCAACTCCAAAGGCTAGTGAGGTAAAGACCACAGGCTCGTTAGGCGTAGGCACTTTCATTTTCCTTTTCGCTTTCATCACGCCGCCCCCCTTTGCTCAAAACGGGCTTTGATGCGTTCATAAGCCTTTGGCCATTCGCGGATGAAGGCGTCAGCATCTTCTTCAGTTGAGTTCCACCCGAGCGATACGCGAATGGCGGAACTCGCCTCTTCTTCGCTGGCGCCCATGGCGGTCAAAACATGACTTGGTTTCGTTTTGCCAGAAGAACACGCTGTGCCCGCTGATACGGAAATTCCTGCAAGATCCATGGTCATGAGCTGTGTGGCGCCGGAAAATCCGTCTGCTGAAATGCATAAGGTTCCCGGTAGGCGCTCATGATCTACGCCCCATGCCTTTGCGCCAGCGGCTACAGCGGCATCCTGCATTTTATTTCGAAGCGCCGCGATCTCTCCTGCACGCGCGAGGCTTTGTTTCGCAAGTTCGCTGGCGAGCCCCAGCCCGGCAATCGCCGGAACATTGTGCGTACCCGCGCGCCGATTGCTTTCATGGCCTCCGCCGCGCAGTTGTGGCTCAAGCGGCAGGTTCGGACCGGTGATGAGAGCGCCAATCCCCACTGGGCCGCCAAACTTGTGACCTGTCAAACTCATCATATCCGCGCCGGACATAACAAAGTTCACCGGGATCTTGCCCGCGGCCTGTGCAGCGTCGCAGAACAATAACCCGCCCGCATCATGAGCTATATCAGCCGCTTCTCTAACCGGCTGCATGACGCCTGTTTCATTATTGGCAAACATCAAGCAAACGACAAATCCGCCGTCACGTTCAGAATCATAACCATCCAAACGAGCCCGAAGCCATGCGAGGTCGACGATGCCTGATGGAAGCGCCGGAATGGTTTCCACTTCCGCGCCTGTCGTTGCTGCATTGGCGCCAACGGCGGCATGTTCGAGCACGCTTATGAAAATCCGTTTGATGTTATGCGGCTTTATCGCGCCATGCAGAGCGTAATGGATCGACTCTGTACCGCCGCTCGTAAAGATGACGCCATTGACTGGCGCATTGACTAACGTTCGCACCTGTTCGCGAGCATCCTCGACAAGCTTGTGGGCGTGGCGGCCTTCTTCGTGTACGGACAAAGAATTGCCGTCCTGACGCATGGTCTCAGCAACAATCTCGACAACTTCCGGCCGCACGGGCGCGGTGGCGTTATGATCCAGATAATACCGTTTCATTCCGCCGCTCCCGCAATTCTGTTGTCGCGTTCGGGAACATTCACCGCCGCCATGCCGGCGACTCGCTTTTCCAGAATATCCTCAAGCGTCACTGCGTTCAGAAAGATTTCGATCTGACGGCCAAGCTCGTCCCAGAGATCATGAGTGAGGCAGCGCGCGCTTGTGCCCTGACAACCCGTCACAGATCCCGGCGTGCAAGCGGTAGTGCGGATTTCTTCGTCCACAGCGGCGACAATATCGGCAACGCGCATCTGGGCAGGCACAGCCGTCAAGGCATAGCCGCCACCGACGCCGCGAGCGCTTTCAACCAATCCTGCTTTTCTGAGTTTTGAAAAAAGCTGCTCAAGATAAGAAAGCGAGATTCCCTGACGAAGGGCGATATCGGAGAGGGACACCGGCCCCTCGCCGCCTGTCGACGCGATATCAGCCATGGCTGAAACCGCATATCTGCCCTTTGTAGTCAGTTTCATCTGGCTTCCCGTTTAATTTCGCCGCAGGGCGTTTGGCTGGCACGGATAAGAAAACGTGCTATACGCGCCCGCCGATTAACCTCATTTGCCGCCGAGATAAGAAATCCGACTAAAACAGTCAACATTATCACCGCAAAAATACTGGTGAAATCCTCCTGTTTTTGCGGAAATTGCGGCATTTGCAGGCAATAGAAATAGCAATGCGTGGGGATATAAACGCCCAGCGCTCGACGGATTGAAAAGGGTCACAATGCCTGAAGTTATTTTCGCTGGTCCCGAAGGACGCCTGGAAGGCCGATACCAAAAAGGAAAGGGCGAAAATCCGCCAGTGGCGCTTGTGCTCCATCCTCACCCGCTTTTTGGCGGAACGATGAACAACCGCGCAACATATGAGCTTTATCAGATGTTTGTGCGGCGCGGCTTTTCGACCATGCGGTTTAATTTTCGGGGCGTCGGCCGCAGCCAGGGTGAATACGACCAGGGCCAGGGCGAACTTGCGGACGCCGCCACCGCCCTTGATTATATGCAGCAAATGAACCCGAATGCGCCATTCTCATGGGTTGGCGGTTTTTCTTTCGGCTCCTGGATCGCCATGCAACTTTTGATGCGCAGACCGGAGATTGTTGGTTTTATCGCTGGGTCTACACCTGCCAATCTTTACGACTTCTCGTTTCTGGCGCCTTGCCCCTCCTCGGGTGTCGTGATCCATGGCGAACTCGACAAAATCTGCGCCCCTGACGAAACCAAGGGCATGGTCGAGCGCACGCGAACGCAAAAAGGTCGGAAAATAGAGTTTCAAGTAGTGCCAGGCGCTGACCACTTCTTTGAGACCCATATCGAGGAGTTCATCGCAGCTTCTGAAGCATATCTCGACATGCGGCTCGCTTATGAAAAACCGGAAGGTGAGTATCACGGCGACGCATAAGTCCGTTAACCCCTTATAAAGCGCCACTTTTGCGAGGGATTAACACTTCCGGACCAGAGTTTGCTAATATCAAGCTCTGAAGTCCGGGGGGATTTCCTGTGCCGTTTAACTTTTCGAACATGATCTCGCGAAAACGCGCTCATCTGCGCACGTCACTCGACGGTGTTAACGGTTTCACCGGACGTGGTGAAATATCGGTCGCAATCTGGAACACAGGAACTTGCATCCTTACAGTCTTGCTACGCGGGGTCGCCGGCAGAAACGCAGATATTTTTGCAAATGAAACGCGTCTGGGCAGCATTAGACTTGTTGACGGTCGGGCTGCAGCAAAAATTAAACTCGAAAATGACCCTAACGCTTCTGCTCTTCTACAAGCTTCATCTATTGAAATTAAACAAAACGGGGATGTTATTCTTAGTGGTAAGCTCCATCAAAATAACGCGTCAAGAGCTGTATTCACTGTATTGCGTGATAAGCTCGCCTTTAACCAAAAGCGAGGCGAGAAAAGTGGTGTTTAAAGATCAATCCGAACCCAATGAAAACGAATACATAGAGCAAAGAAACGATGTCAGGAACAATCCGGTCGCGCCCTATGCACTGTCCGCCGGCGTACTGTTTTTGATCGCATTGCTCATCCTCGCCTACTAACGGTCTATGCAAGCCCGGCACGGCCGATATTCAGGAATTTCTCGCGCCGCTGCTGCTTGAGTTCATCCGGCGACATCATCTCAAGCTCCGTAATCGCCGCCTCGACGGCATCACCTAAACGCTCAATCGCAAGATGAATGTCCCGATGCGCTCCGCCGACTGGCTCGGGAATAATGCCATCAATTACCCCCAGATCCAATAAATCCTGCGCGGAGATTTTCATCGCTTCGGCCGCATCCGGTGCTTTGTTGTCACCTTTTCCGGCTGCGTCTTTCCAGAGAATAGAAGCGCACCCTTCCGGCGATATCACTGAATAAACAGAATGCTCCAGCATTAGCACTTTATTCGCCGCAGCAAGCGCCACCGCTCCGCCTGACCCGCCTTCGCCAACGATGACAGAGATAAGCGGCGCCGAGAGGCCAAGACACTTTTCCGTACACGATGCAATGGCTTCCGCCTGCCCTCGCTCTTCCGCACCGCGACCGGGATATGCCCCTGGCGTATCAACTAGAGTGATAACCGGCAAATTGAACCGTTCCGCCATATCCATAAGACGCATGGCTTTTCGATAGCCCTCCGGGCGCGCCATGCCAAAATTGTGTTTAACACGCCCAGCGGTATCTGAACCTTTCTCATGCCCAATCAAAATGATTGAACGTCCGCGCAGGCGCGCTGGTCCGCCCAAAACCGCAGCATCTTCACCAAAAGCGCGATCGCCAGCAAGTGGGGTAAAGTCATCAACAAGCTGATTTACATAATCAGAAAAATGCGGCCGGCCGGCATGGCGTGCAACTTGCGCCTTTTGCCAACGAGAAAGCTTGCTGTAAGCATCGGCCAAAAGAGTATCCGCTTTGCCCTGAAGTTTTTCAATCTCTTCATCGACATTAACGCCAGCCTCGCCATCCATCTGGCGCAGATCTGTGATCTTGCCTTCCAGTTCAGCAATCGGCTTTTCAAAATCGAGGTATGTACGCATCTTTTTCTTCCATAGTCTTGTAGCGGACAGTAGCGAGGCTTCATTGTTTTTTCAAACAGGATTCAATCTATTGTGTTATGTTTTTCCCTGCTTTTTTGCTAACGGATGCTTAGAAAAAACAAGCTCCTTCAATCGGTCCTGCGCTATATGCGTGTAAATCTGGGTGGTTGTGATATCTGCATGTCCGAGCATCTGTTGTACGCTTCTCAGATCAGCACCGCCCTCAAGCAGATGTGTCGCAAAAGCGTGGCGCAAGACGTGTGGAGAGACTTTCGACGGCGGAACACCAGCTTTTACCGCCAAGTCTTTCAATATCTGAGCAAATCGCGCGGCGGTGATATGGCCAGCTTTCCCGCGTGAAGGAAAAAACCAAGGAGAAGGCGCTTTTTGTTTTGCTTTAGTTTCAAGAAATTCGTCGCGACAGGTCAGATAGGCTTCGGCCGCCTCAACCGCCCGCTGCGTCAAAGGCGCAACACGTTCTTTATCGCCTTTGCCTCTTACAACCAACACGCGTTCGCCTTTTCTCAACGCTCCTAGCGGAAGACCGACAAGCTCGGATACCCGCAGGCCACCCGAGTATAAAATCTCCAGCATCGCTCTCAGCCGAAGACCTTTTGACCCCTCCATGAGTTCCGACGCTTCGAACAATGCGATTACTTCCTCACTGCTCAAAACTTTTGGCAATGGCCGCTGCGTTTTCGGCCGTTCTATCGAGGCAGTAGGGTTATCAGCACGATACCCTTCCGTATACAGAAACTGGTAAAACTGTCGCAGCGCCGACACTTTGAGAGCAGCGGTTGATGATGAAAGCCCTTCCCTCTCCAACGTAGCCAGCCACGCAGAGATGTCATCAGCGCCGGCGGTTTCAAGCGTTTCCTTACGCGTGCTTGCGAATCTACCAAACCGGCAAATATCGCGGCCATAATTTTTTAGGGTATTTGCAGCGGCAGCGCGCTCTACCGACATCATTTCAAGAAATGCGTCCAACAGGCGCGTATTGGAATCTTCAGATGACATGGTCGAACCCTGCGACCTGCTCTTCACTCTCCGCGGCTTGGCTTGATACGAGGTATTAAGCCTTCCTCATCCTGACGGGGCGTAGTCGACACAGGCGTTGGCGTTTCGCCCCCAGCCTCTTCTGAGCTTGAGGCCGCGTCACCACCGGACAAACCCGATTCACGCCCGGACAATCGCGCCGCCCAGGCACGTTCAAATGCGTGACGACGCTGCAATTCGGGAAGCCCGGCTGTTTTGAGCGTTTCACTAATAATAACGCGCTCGACTTCACCTTCTCTATTTGCTTTGCCTGCACTCGCCGCTAACGCGGCAAGCCCCGCTTGGCCAACTTTGCCTTCTCCTACAGCGTTGAAAGCTGCCTCCAGGATTCGCGCTGTTACCGATGAATCTACATGCGCTCTTTGTTCAACTGTAAAGTTCTGATCTTCAGTGAGTATGGCTACGCCAGCTTGCCGAGCGACCTGCGCAGCTGTTTGCGGATCAAGCAACGCCAACAAATTTACCCGGTCAATGAAAGCGAGTCCTACGGGCTCAGGAAGCGCCGCCACGCTCTCATTCGCACCTATCATCGCCAAGAGCCAGCGCCCCGCACCAACGCTGTCACCGACCGCCATCCGCGCCATTGCGAACGATGACGCTTCAGTCGGCGCGACAAGAACACCTTCTAGCGCCTCAATATCATCAGCGTAAAGAAGTGACAAAGAATAGGCACGATGAAAACTATCAGCCAGCTCAAGAGCCTGTGATACGCGTGCCGCTTTATCTCTGATGAATTCAGGCGCGTTCATTGCGCTAATTGCTTGATAGAGCAACGCATCGGATAGCGGATCTGCGGGCGCAGCTACCGCTGCCTCAGCCGCCCCTGCGATGTTAGCGACATCAAACTCTAGCGTATTAAACATTCGAGCGAGCTCGCCAGCATCTGTAACACCCATTGCTATTGCTTGCTGCGTTGCTTCAATTCGCATGGCGGGATCGGCGTCAGGGTTTTGCGCAAGCGCTGCGACCACCCCGCCTTCAGCAGTCCGTGTTGACAGTGGATTCAAGGACAAGCCCGCCGCCTCCGCCGCAGCATAGTGAAGCGCTGTTTCTGCAGGAGGAAGCGTCTTATCCGGCGCAGCTCCGGCAGCAGCAGAAAGCATAGAGGTAAGATAAGCTTCGTCGGTTGGGGAAAAAGCGCCACGCTCCCGTAATAGGTTAACAGTCAGGTCAAACGCATCAAACTCACCTGCTCGTGCATAACAAAACGCTCTAAGCCTTACCCAAAACAGCGCATCGCGGCCGGAAGCCAGATTTGTATCTCTCCGGCATGAGTTATCAAAATTACCGGTAAGCAAACCAATGACGGCTTGCGCTTCTGCAACAGAGGCATTGTTTCTTCCGCTCGTTGCGAGACTGGCAATGGTCTGCGCCTCTTCGATGAAACCGGCCTTCACGAGCGCCAACAGCTTTTTACCGCCGAGAGACGCATCGGCGCCTGCTGGCCGCTGTCCGGGCGACAACAAGATTCGGCGCATGGCTAATCCCATGCTGGGCCCGTTAGGACGGGTCGGCGCATGGGAAAGCAGAAAATCAAGGGTCTGCGGCTCGCTGTCCTGCCACAAGGATGGCTGGAGCGCCGGTTCGCCAGGTTTCAATGCGCCGATAGCAAAGGCGTCAGTGGCCAACTGGGCCGTTTCCACCGTTTCAGGCGCCGCAATCTGGCCAACCGCGGCGCCGGCAAGTGCGTAGCCGCCAGCAAGGCATGCCACAAAGGCGTTTGTATTACTCTTTTTACTGTGCGGCTTCATTCGCTTCCACCTCTATCGTCCGGGTCTCGGGCTCAAGCATCTGACCATACACGAAAAGGCCAATCAGCGCCGCCAATGCTATCAAAAGCACAATCGCAAAAAACCGCACGCTCGCTACTCCTTTTTAAAGCCTCTCTGCACGCAGCACGCCTATAGGAAAGGTGATAAGCGGCTAGCATCCTCGGGCTCGCTCCCCTACATCTAGCCGTCATGGCCCAGACGCGCAAACATCCACAATTTCAATGCATTCGGCCGATTGTTCTGGTCGGAATGATGGGGGCTGGCAAAACGACGATAGGCCGTCGCCTGGCCCCCAGGCTTGGCTTGCCATTTTACGACGCTGATGCGGAAATTGAAAAGGCCGCTGGCATGAGGGTGGGAGACTTGTTCGAGCTCCATGGAGAAAAAAGCTTTCGGGAGGGAGAGGCCAAAGTCATGAAGCGCCTGCTAAACGGACCTCCTCATGTGCTGGCAACGGGCGGAGGCGCAGTCACGCACGCCGCCACACGAGCACTCATTGTTAAAAAAGCTGTTTCCATCTGGATCAAAGCAGATACGGATACTGTTGTGCGTCGCGCCACCCGGCGCGGAACACGCCCTTTGCTCAAAACCGGCGACCCGAAAAAAACAATCGAACGATTGCTAAAACAACGCAGCGAGTTTTACGCCAACGCCGACATTCATGTCGATAGTCAGCCCGGGCCGCATGAAAATACTGTTGCGTTGATCATGGAAAAGCTGGAGAGCTGGCCTAGCCTACTGATTCCAGTTGAGGACGACAATTCATGACTATGCAGTCCGTACACGTCTCATTAAGCGAACGTTCATACGATATTTTGATTTCAGAAGGGCTTCTCGAGCATGCTGGCGCCGTGCTCAATCCGTTTCTCAATCGTCGTTATGTCGCCATCGTTACGGACGAGAATGTCCACAGCGCTCAAGGCGATCGATTAATCGCCGGGCTTAAAGCTGAAAGCGTGGGTTTCGACTTTATTACTTTAAAGCCTGGTGAAGCCACTAAATCATTCGGTCAGCTTGAAGAACTTACCTCCCAATTGCTGGACCTTGGAATCGAACGGAATGATTTGGTCTTGGCGTTTGGCGGCGGCGTCATTGGAGACTTGACGGGCTTTGCCTGCTCTATCCTTCGCCGCGGATGCAGGTTCGCCCAAATTCCAACAACATTGCTGGCGCAAGTGGATAGCGCCGTTGGCGGCAAGACAGCCGTTAATGTCAAACAAGGTAAAAATCTCGTTGGCGCGTTTCATCAACCAGCGCTAGTGCTCTGCGATGTTGCCGCTCTAAACACCTTATCTGAACGCGAGTTGCGCGCCGGTTATGCCGAGGTCGTGAAATATGGCCTGATCGCAGATGCTCCTTTTTTTAAATGGTTGGAAGCAAACGGCCCCGCGCTTCTCAACGGCGACATTGCAACCCGAACACAAGCCGTAAAACGCTCGTGCGAGCTTAAAGCCGCGATCGTAGAGGAAGATGAAAAAGAAGATGGCGCTCGCGCCCTTCTCAATCTGGGCCATACATTCGGTCATGCCTTTGAAGCCGCGTTTGGCTATTCTGGAAAGTTTCTCCACGGTGAAGCTGTTGCTTTAGGAACGGTATTCGCTTTCGAATACTCTGTTCGGCTTGGCAGGTGCGCTCCAAACGATGCGGAACGTGTTAAACGCCATCTCAAGTTATCGGGCTTGCCCATTGGCATCGATAATCTGCCAGGCCCAGTCAGCGCCGATCAACTTATCTCTTTCATGATGCAGGACAAAAAAGTCCAGCAGGGAGCACTGACCCTAATTCTTCCGGATGGGATTGGCGCGGCCAAGGTTGTGAAAGACGCAGACTACGACGACGTGAAACAATTTCTGATCAATAAAATCGGCGCTTAAGACAAATAGAGAAAACCATGAGCGAACTTGAACCATCTTTCTTTTTTTCCATTGGAAGCATTGTATTACTACTGCTTCTTTCAGCTTTTTTTTCAGGTTCCGAAACAGCGCTTACAGCCACCTCCAAGGCAAGAATGCACAAACTTGAAGCGGATGGTGACCTGAGCGCACGGCGCGTGAATTTATTGATCCGGGATAAAGAACGCCTCATCGGCGCTATACTGCTCGGTAACAACCTTGTGAATATTCTTGCAACGTCAATTGCAACGACCCTGCTAATCTCTTTCTTCGGCGAGGCTGGCGTCGCCAATATAGTCGCAACGGTGGTTATGACAGCACTCGTTCTCGTATGCTCTGAAGTCACGCCCAAAACATTAGCGATCTCGCGCCCTGATTCTTTTGCGATGGTCGTCGCGCCGATCATGCGCTGGGTGGTTTTCACATTTGCTCCCATCACTCGCATCGTGCAGCTCATCGTACGCGGTTTCCTGCACCTGTTCGGTATTGACGTATCAAAAGACAGCGCCGTTTTCTCTGTTGCGGATGAATTGCGCGGCGCTATTGACCTGCATCATTCCGAAGGCCGCGTTGACAAGGAATCGCGCGATCTTATCCGCGGTGCGCTTGATCTGAACGAAATCCGGACTGAAGAGATCATGATTCACCGCAAATCCATAGAAATGCTCGATCTTGATCGTCCCAATGAAGCTATCATTCGCCAAGCACTAAAAAGCGCCCACACACGCCTGCCGCTTTATCGAGAAAACCCGGACAACATTATTGGAATTCTCCATGCCAAAGATTTGCTCCGAGCACTTTGGGATGCGGAAGGCGATGCCGACGCCGTTGATTTTGAAGCGCTAGCCCGCGAACCGTATTTCGCACCGGAAACCACAACACTTCAGGAGCAACTTGATGCGTTTAAGTTAAAACAGGAACATTTCGCCCTGATCGTGGATGAGTATGGCGCATTAATGGGGCTTGTCACTCTGGAAGATATTCTGGAAGAAATAGTCGGCGAAATTGAGGATGAATATGACAGTCCGGTTCAGGGCGTCAGACCGCAAGGCGATGGCTCGCTAAATGTTGACGGCGATGTCACAATTCGTGACCTCAACCGCGCTATGGATTGGAATCTGCCCGACGATGAAGCTGTTACGCTTGCCGGGCTGGTCATCCATGAAGCACAATCAATTCCTGAAGTCGGGCAAACATTTTCATATCACGGCTTTCGCTTTAAAATTCTTCGCCGGCGCCGTAATCAAATCACGGCGCTGAAGATCACTCCTATTGCTGAATCCGCTTTTTAAACTGGAAAGAAAGTTAGATGGCGAAAAAGCCAGGCCGCAGCGCCCTGTTGTTCATTTTCATTACCGTACTGCTCAACATGATTGGGTATGGCGTCATCATGCCCGTAATGCCTCAACTGATCATGGAAGTATCGGGTGAAGATGTATCTCACGCCGCGAAATGGGGCGGATACCTCGCGGTCGGCTACGCTCTGATGCAATTCATTATGATGCCCATCATGGGCGGTCTATCTGATCGCTTTGGAAGGAGGCCTGTCCTCCTGACATCTTTAGCAGCATTTTCCATGGACTATCTGGTCATGGCCCTTGCCCCTACTATGGGGCTTATCGTGCTCACACGTATGCTCGCCGGCACATTTGCCGCAACATTTTCAACGGCGAATGCTTATATCGCAGATATTTCTCCGCCGGAAAAACGCGCAGCTAATTTTGGCATGATGGGCGCCGCCTTTGGCCTCGGCTTTATTATTGGACCTGCTATCGGTGGTTTCCTGGGAGAAGAGTTTGGGCCACGCATGCCATTTTATTTTGTCGCGGCAATGGGTGCGATGAATTTTCTTTTTGGATTGCTTGTACTTCCTGAAACATTGAAAGCTGAAAACAAACGAAAATTTGAATGGAAAAGAGCCAACGCCTTGGGCAGCTTCAAACAGTTCGCTCAATACCCGATTATGTTGCCGATTGCAGGCGTGTTGTTCATTTCTCAAATCGCCCATTGGACCTACCCTTCTGTGTGGTCCTACTACGCGATAGAAAAATTCGCCTGGAGCGAAGGCGCTATCGGCGCCTCATTGATGTTTGTCGGTCTCATGGCTGCAATCGTTCAAGGCGGCGTAACCCGTATCGTCATTCCAAAAATCGGCGAGCGCGCGGCAGCGATATTCGCCATGTCTGTCACCGCGATCGCCTATTGCCTGTTTTCTTTGGCCGACAAAGGCTGGATGGTTTACGCAATTATCGCTTTTTCTTCGTTAGGCGGTCTCGCTCAACCTGCCTTGCAGGGGATTATGTCCCGTACAATGCCCGCGAATGCACAAGGCGAGTTGCAAGGCGCGATCGCTGCCCTGATGAGCATATCCATGATTATTGGTCCGTTCGTGATGACCCAGTTATTTTCGGCGTTTTCCGCGCCGGGCGAACCCTATGTGCTTTTCAATATAACGCTGTTGCCTGACGGCGCGCCTTTCTATTTTCCCGGCACGCCGTTCGCTTTTGCATCAATACTGGAAATAATCGCAATCGCGATGCTGTTCATCGCTTTCGGCCGTATACAACGCCCCCGCGATGACACTGAGGAAACGGCAACCTCCTAATGCCGTCCCTTGGCGCCACTCAGATGCAACTGCCCCGCAGCGTTAAAGAGAAAAGCCGCCGACAAACCAAACAGCAGCAGTCCGTTTGCCGCGGTCGCGCCAGACAACAACCGCCAGCTTTCTGGTAGTAATACATCCCCGAATCCAAGCGTCGTATAACTTGCGGCCGAAAAGTAGAGCGCAGGCTCCCACCCGTCAAAAAGGTCGAACCTAAGATAAGTCCAGGCCCACATGGCCATTTCCAGCATATGTGCGAACATTAACCAGAGTCCCAAAAGCACTAGCGCAGTGCTGTCTCGAAAAAATCGCAAGAAACCACGTGCGCTGCCTTTTGAGGCCCGGAATATAGCGGCGGCGGCAGCCACAAATACACCATGTACAAATGTCGTTGCAGCTATGACGATAGCCGAGACAATCAGCTGATGATGAATGTTTGGATCGTCCATCCCTGCAGAGTCCCCTTGCTAAAAAAACATCACAGCTATGTTGCGTTTAAATCAAGAAAACAATCTTGCGCGCCTTATCGGCGCTTATCTAGAGCGGTCAACAGATTTCATAATAAGCTTCAGACGCCCATTGGCGCGTTTTATCGCCTCGTCGAGCTGTCTAAGGGTTTCCTCATTTTCCCGAGTTTCTTCTGCGTCTGCCTGGAGCAATTGTTTCGCCTTGTCTATTTCTAATTGCAGGGCCGAAATCGGACTCTCACCAGGCTTAAGACGAACGCTCGCCATACCTTTCGTCTTTTTTGCGCGCGTCGTGAACTCACTCACAAGAATTCCGATGAAGAAGCCAAACAGTGCCAACGGCCATCCAGTAGCGAGCATTTCCATCAAGGCTTCCATAAGCATTAACCCAGTCAGCGGCGCCTCTGGTTGCGCACTTTCCCAGCAAGGTTAAAGCAAACTCTGGGCCAGACGAACCGCGCCACACAAAAAGCCGCCCAGACTGTATCATCGGGCGGCTTTTGTGCTGATAATTTAATTGTTTAGGTTAACGGGGCGCCATAACCATCATGATCTGGCGGCCTTCCATTTTTGGAAACTGTTCAACTTTTGCAATTTCTTCAAAGTCGTCCTGCACTCGTTTTAAAAGATCCGCACCGCGATCCTGGTGCGCCATTTCCCGGCCACGGAACCGCAGGGTAACTTTCACCTTGTCGCCTTCTTCAAAGAAACGTTTCATCGCCTTGACCTTCACTTCATAGTCATGGTCATCGATGTTGGGTCGCATTTTGATTTCTTTGATCTCAACGACTTTCTGTTTCTTTTTGGCTTCGGCTTTCTTTTTCTGCTGCTGATATTTGTATTTACCGTAATCGAGGATCTTACACACCGGCGGAGTCGTGTTCGGTGAAACCTCCACCAGATCAAGGCCCGCATTGGCTGCGATTTCAATCGCTTCATCGGTGGAAACGACGCCGCGCTTATCACCCTTGTCATCGATCAACAGAACTTGCGGAACATCAATATCTTCATTGATACGCGGCCCGTCAGATTTTTGGGGCGGGGCTGCAAATGGTCTACGTGCTATGGACTTCTCTCCATTGGTTGCTAAAGGACAAAATTCTGACGTTGGTTCGGTGATAAACAGTTAACCGTTTGGCCCAAATACGACAGAAGCGTGGATATATAAGGCTTTTGGCCCATCAATCAACGGGCATTGGCTGTCATTGGCGGCTTAACCGGCCCATGATCGGCGAGGCTAACCAGCCCCATATTGTTCAGTGTCCGCCAGACACCCATCGGATCGACAGCCGAAGGGTCATCAGGCGCCGTCATCGTCACGATGTGGCGTCCTTTGGCGGTAAACGGCTCCTTAGCATGACAAATGACAACCCCTTCACACCCGACACTCAAGGCAAGTTGCAATTCCTCTGAACAATCGCCGACAAAAAAGGCCGCTTCTTGCGCCAAGGCAGCGAGTTGCAAGTGATCAGTCTTGCCGGTCAAATCTACAAGTTGCGGTGTGTCATGCGCGATCTCATCGCCAAAACTGTGCAGGGTCTTTGAACCCGCCAATACAGGCATGATGCCAGCGCGCACCATCTCTGAGGCCAGACCAGCGTAGCCTTGTGCTCCCCAGCGACGCTTGTCTTTTTCTCCAGGAAGCAGCAAACCAAAAGCACCCGATATCCCATACCATGATGGCTGCATATTCGCGCTATCTTTGCGTGCGGCGACTGCCCACCGCAAATCCGGCAGGCGATCATCAACTGTCAAACCAGCAGACTCGATCAACTTACCGAAAGATGGAAGAGGTTCACTTGCATCTAACTTGCTGCGTTTCGGCGCTGGCCCTACAGAAAACCATTTTGGACCAAACGGCCCCAATGCACTGCGAAGCCGGCGCGCTTCATCGTCACATGAAAGGTCGTAGACTTGCTCAAATTTAGACGACTTTACCTGACGGACAAATTCCTTGCGCGCCTCGCGGTCACGCAGACTAGGCATTGCCGCAACCTGATCAAAATAAGGACAAGCACGAGCGATGCGTTGAAGCCCTTGTGTTGTCAAAAGGCTGATTTTAGCTTTCGCGTTCTCGTTTCGGATCGCTTCAAAAACAGGGTCGGCCGCTACGAATGCAGAAAGCCCATCAGTTTTAATGACGAGAATATTGACTTGTTTACGCCCTAACATGCCGCCCCATTACGCCAATAGTTCACGATAAACGCCAAGTGTCGCGTCGCACATCGCAGATGAAGAATAAATGCTGGAAACTCGGGCGCGGGCGGCCTCACCCATCACCTTGCGAGTAGACTCGGACTGACCGCGCAAATTCAAAATCGCTGCGCATAAAGCATCCTCGTCGCCCGGCTTGACCAGCAATCCAGTTTCACCGGCGACAACCGTGTCGAGCGCACCGCCGTGTTCTGTGGCAATAACGGGTTTTCCCATAGCGCCCGCCTCGACAACCACCCGGCCAAACGCTTCCGGTTTTGTTGACGGCGCTATGACCAGATCCGCCCAGGCATAGGCAGCCGGCATATCAGCGCATTCGCCAACCATATGAATCATAGCGCGAACCCCACGTTCGTCGATCATTGCGCGCAATTTGCGTTCATAGTCCCGCTTCCCTTGCGCGCCCCCACAAAAAACTAGCGTCAATCCTGGGCCTTGGCCAGTGGCCTGGGAAGGCTCTAGCGCCCGTTTAAGCCTCTCAACCGCCTTAATTGCCGTTTCATGCCCTTTCCAAGGGGTCAAACGCGCTGGTAGTAGGATTTTTAGGCCCAAATTTTCCCCAAGACCCCAACTGCGAGTAACATGGTTAATGCGATCGGCAGAAACCTTAGCAGGATCAAAGAGATCAACGTCGACACCTCGGGGAATAACTCTGAGGCGATCGGCAATCTCCGGGCTAATGGCGAGAATTCGTTCAGCTGTGAAACCTGAATTGGCGATTACGCGGTCGGCTCTCAACATGGATGAATTGTAAAGTCTTTTATGTGCGCCTCCGGCTGAATACGCGCCGTGGTAGGTTGTTACAAACGGAATACCCGTCTGCCGCGCGGCCCAAAGCGCGCTCCATGCCGGCGCGCGCGATCGGGCATGTATAAGATTAACCTTTTCTGTTTTGATGATTTTCGCCAGCCTGCTGCCGTTCTGAATAATCGTCAGCGGATTCTTTGAGTTTACAGGAGCTGTGATGACTTTGCCCCCTGCATTCTGGAGATCGCTGCAAAGCCTACCTCCAGCCGACACGACGATTGCTCGCCCTCCTGACCGAGAGATAGCGCTTGCGACCTCCAGGCTGGTCCGTTCAGCTCCACCGGAGTTAAGCTGCGGCACTACCTGTAAAATTGTGCTCTCAAATCTGGTCATCAGCATCCATCATATTGCTGTTTTCAGCATGTGAAAGCGTAAAACGAGCTGCAACTGTCTGGAAAACTCATCAAACTCCGGCTTAACGGTTGGCGAAAAAGACGGAATGCCTCATATCAATCAAAAGGTGCGGTTTTTGCGAACCAAGCCATTGGCCACAAGGAATAGGGTTTGCGCATAATGAAAGCGCTAATCACAGGCATAGCAGGATTCATCGGATTTCATACGGCCAAGCGGCTCGCAAAGTCGGGCTGGAACGTTATCGGTGTCGATAACCTTAATGACTATTATGATCCGGCTTTAAAACGTGCTCGGCTTGCTGTCCTTGATGGGCAGATTGCATTTCATGAGTTGGATATTGCAGCAGCGGTTGCTTTTGCAAAATTGGTGGAAACCGAAAAGCCAGATGTTGTCATTCATCTGGCGGCGCAAGCGGGCGTCCGTTATTCAATCGACAATCCATTTGCCTATGCGCGATCGAATCTGCTCGGTCATTTGTCTGTGTTAGAAGCTTGCCGCCATGCAGACCATCTTTCTCATTTGATATACGCATCCTCCAGCTCTGTGTACGGCGGCAACACAAAAACGCCATTCAGCGAAACCGACCCCGTTGACGCTCCGGTTTCGCTCTACGCTGCAACAAAAAAGAGCGATGAGCTCATGAGCAGCACCTACGCACACCTTTACGGGATCAAACAGATCGGCTTGCGGTTTTTCACCGTGTACGGCCCATGGGGCCGACCGGACATGGCATACTGGACGTTCACACAGAAAATGATAAAGGGCGAGCCTATACCGGTGTTTAACCACGGCAAGATGCGCCGGGACTTTACCTTTATCGATGACGTTGTTGACCGCGTTGCCGCTATTGCAGACAAACCACCCGTGTTCTCAAAGCATGAACGCCCGCACAAAATTTACAACATCGGCAACCACACCCCTGTACCGCTGCTGGATTTTATTTCAGCCCTTGAAAACGCTACGGGATGCAAGGCGAAAAAAGACATGCAAGACATGCAGCCCGGAGATGTGATTGAAACCTTTGCGGATGTTTCAAGACTGTCAGAGGATTACGGGTTTAATCCCTCAACGCCAATTGAATCCGGACTAAAAACGTTCGTTGAGTGGTATCGCAGCTACCACGGAATCTAGAGTTAGCTTCCGGGAAACGGTAACCTTGCGTCCCGCAATATTTCACGCGCCGCGTTCCTTCCAGGCAGACCGGTAACACCGCCGCCAGGATGCGCGCCGGCGCCGCAATGATACAGGCCCCTTAAAGCTCCCCGATAATCGCCATAACCGAGCGCGGGGCGGGCCGCCCATAGCTGGTCGAGGCTCATGGCGCCATGAAAAATATCTCCGCCAATCAGGCCGAATTTCTCCTCAAGATCTTTTGGCGACAAGACCATTCTTCCTAATATAGCATCTTTGAAGTTCGGCGCATACTCAGTAATCGTATCAATGATATGATCGGCAACGCTCTCTTTTTCATCGTCCCAAGATCGACCTTCTGGCAGTTCTGGCGAAAATTGCTGACAGAAAAGACTCGCGACATGCTCACCCTCCGGAGCCAGACTGTCATCCATTGTAGAAGGAATTAGCATTTCCACGATTGGTTTTTGAGACCACCCATCGCGTTTCGCGTCGATGAAAGCTCTGTCCATATAGTCTAAAGTCGGCGCGATAAGGATGCCGCATTGATGGTGTTCAGAAACGGTTTTCCCCGGCAAACATGAAAAGTCCGGCAGTTCGGAAAGTGCGACATTCATCCGGAAGGTGCCGGATTCACACCGCCACCCTTTCATTCTTTTATAAAATTCCTGATCGAGCGCCCCGCTATCGATTAGCTTCGTATAGAGCAGTTTGGGATTCACATTAGCGACGACTCGTTTCGCGCCGATCTCTTCCCCGCTTTCGAGGACAATCCCTGATGCACCGTTACACTCTGCATTCACCGTTCGCACAGGCGCATCGAGCGAAATTTCCACGCCAGCTTCAAGACACGCCGTTTGCATAGCTTGCGTTATGGCGCCCATGCCGCCAATGGCGTGGCCCCAAGCGCCTTTGACGCCATCAACTTCCCCAAAAACATGATGAAGTAAGACATAGGCTGACCCAGGCGTGTCGGGACTGGCGTAATTGCCGACCACCCCATCAAATCCGAAAGCCGCCTTTACAGGATCCGACTCAAACCAGGCGTCCAGAAACCCGCGCGCGCTCTTCGTAAAAAGGTCTAGCAAGTCCTGATGCAAGATCGCTCCACCTCTCAAAGCAGGCCAGACCTGAGATGCCGCCGTCATTGCGCCTTTTATTCCTGCACGTGGATTGGGGGGCGTTTTTAGCGACAGATCACGCAACACATCGGCGACTGCCTCCAGACGAGTGTAATAGCCGGGCAATCGCTCAGCATCATGATCCGAAAACTTTTGGAATTCCTGTTGTGTCCGCTCCAACCCACCGCCGACCTTCAGATACCGCCCGTCTTCTGTTGGCAAAAAATTTGAGATCGGCCGTTGAAGGAAACGCAGGCCATACTCTTTGAGTTTCATGTCCGCGATCACATGCGGATTGAGCAGGCTTACTGTATAGCTGGCCAAAGAATTTCTGAACCCGGGATGGAATTCCTCAGTCACCGCGGCGCCCCCGACGACAGAGCGACGCTCACAGATGCGAACTTTCATTCCCGCGCGAGCAAGATAGAACGCACAGACGAGACCGTTATGGCCACCACCAATGATAACGGCGTCATAAGCAGCCATTGATGTCATGCGAATGGTCCTTTTTTGTTGGATCAGGACTATCGCCAGCGCTTGATGAAGGCAAACGCGCTAGCCGCGCTGTTGCGATTTCGCTTCGCGCCGGCGCTGATGGAGTATGAACTCCGTGTAGCCATTGGGTTGCGAGGCGCCATCAAACACAAGATCACACGCGGCTTTGAAGGCTACACCGTCAAACCCGGGCGCCATAGGCGTATAAGCAGAATCGCCAGCATTTTGACGATCAACCACTTCAGCCATGTTTTTCATGACATCAAGCACCTCTTCGCGAGTCGTCACGCCATGACGAATCCAGTTTGCGATATGCTGAGAGGAAATGCGCAATGTCGCCCTGTCTTCCATCAGGCCCACATCATGAATGTCAGGGACCTTCGAACAGCCAACCCCCTGATCTACCCATCGCACGACATAGCCGAGAATGCCTTGAGCATTATTTTCAAGCTCTTGCTTGATCTCATCAGGATTGAAGTTCTTTCCTTTCGCCAATGGCGGCGTCAGCAACCGATCAAGATCGCCTGTTCCCTTGCCCGTCAGTTCTTTCTGGCGAGCGAATACATCAACCTCGTGGTAATGCATTGCATGCAGCGTCGCAGCTGTTGGCGATGGCGTCCATGCGGTCGTCGCACCGGAATTTGGATGGCCAATTTTCTGCTCTAGCATATCGGCCAAACGGTCCGGCGCCGCCCACATGCCTTTTCCGATTTGCGCTTTTCCAGAGAGCCCGCAAGCAAGCCCGATGCCTACATTCCGCGCTTCGTAAGCCGCGATCCAGTCTTCGTTTTTAATATCATTCTTTCGCAGTACAGGCGCTGCTTCCATCGCGGTGTGAATTTCGTCGCCTGTGCGGTCGAGAAATCCTGTATTGATGAAAACAACGCGATCGCGCGCAGCATGAATGCAAGCAGCAAGGTTCACGGACGTTCGCCGTTCCTCATCCATAATGCCGATTTTAAGCGTATTCTCTGAAAGGCCTAGCAGCTTCTCAACGCGTGAAAAAAGCTCTACTGAAAACGCGACTTCTTCCGGCCCGTGCATTTTAGGCTTAACGATATAAACCGAGCCTGTTCGGCTATTTTTTATCGTGCCGGTGGATTTCAGATCGTGCATCGCGATCAGCGATGTTACAGCCGCATCAAGAAAGCCTTCCGGTATCTCGTCACCATTCTGATCAAGCACGGCATCGGTGTACATGTGATGCCCAACATTGCGAACCAGCATCAATGCGCGACCGTGGAGGCGCACATTTTCACCCGTTGGCGATTTATATTCGCGATCCCGCTCAAGGGTACGCTCTAGCCGGGCGCCGCCTTTTTGAAAGCTTGCCGTCAGGTCACCCTTCATTAAGCCAAGCCAGTTGCGGTAAACGAGTGTTTTGTCTTCTGCATCGACAGCTGCGACCGAGTCTTCGCAATCAACGATAGTGCTGACAGCCGCTTCGACAATCACATCTGCGACGCCTGCGGGGTCCGATCTGCCAATAGAATGTTCTTTGTCTATAGAGATTTCTACATGCAGACCGTTATTCTTTAACAGGATAGCGTCTGGCTGGTGCTCACGACCTTTGTAGCCGATAAATTTTTCTGCATCTTTAAGAGACGTTTCACCCGAACTTATCTCCGCAACAAGGACTCCATCACGTATGACGTACTTAGCCACATCGGCGTGAGATCCGTTGGCCAGCGGCGCAACAAGATCCAAAAAGTTTTTGGCTCGAGCTATGACTTTTTCACCGCGAGCAGGATTATATCCGCCGCCCCTCTCGGCTCCGCCTTCTTCGGAAATTGCGTCGGTGCCGTAAAGCGCATCGTATAGACTTCCCCAGCGCGCATTAGCGGCGTTCAAAGCATAACGCGCGTTCGACGCAGGCACGACCAATTGTGCGCCTGCAGTCTCCGAAAACTCAGTATCAACATTTTTCGTTGAGATCGAAAATTCTTGCGGCTCTTCTACGAGGTATCCAATTTTTCGTAAAAGCGCCTCATGGTCACTCACGTTAAAGGGCTTACCGGCGTGATCCCGATGCCATTGATCAAGCTGCAATTGCAGCTCGTCCCGGCGTTTTAAAAGCGCGTCATTTTTCGGTCCCAGATCTGCGACTAACTCGGCGAAACTATTCCAGAAAGCCCTCACATCCACGCCAGTACCCGGCGCGGCTTCGCGTTCGACAAATTCGAAAAGCTCTTCAGAAATTTTCAGGGCTGCATATTCGATCATTCTAATTTATCCGCTCTCATGTCTCAATCTGCACACTTAATTAGGGCCGTTATGCACGCAAACGCATCTGCGACAACAGAATTCGCTGCAGTTGCGAAAACCATGGCCTTTGACAGACCTCACCGCAAGAGTATGTAATTCCCATGTATAGCAATGCGTCAGGTTTTTCTTGAGAAAACAAAATATTAGGATTGCCGTTCGCTTCGGCTCACAGCTGATGGGATTAGCTGCGGGGGCCATGGGTCTGATCACCTCAGCCAGCGCGGAAGAAGCATTGGTCGCAGTCGCCGCGAACTTCCAGACGGCGGCTTCGCAGCTGGAAGCAGATTTCGAAGCTAACAGCGAGCATACAATCACAATTACGGCCGGATCGACCGGCAAGCTATATGCACAAATCGTCAATGGCGCGCCGTTTGATGTCTTTCTCGCTGCAGATCAGCAACGCCCACGCCTGCTGGAAGAAAAAGGCGCGAGTGTCATAGGTTCACGGTTTACCTATGCCGTGGGGAGGCTCGTCCTCTGGAGCGCAAACCCATCGCTCGCGGTTGAAAACAGCATATATCTGCGCAATGGCGCATTCAGACGGCTGGCTATGGCCAACCCCGATCTGGCCCCTTATGGCGCGGCAGCGCAAGAAATATTGCAATCGCTGGACCTATGGGAAGCACTTCAATCTAAAATCGTTATGGGCGAAAACGTCACTCAGAGTTTTACCTACGTAGCAACTGGTAATGCAGAACTTGGGTTTGTCGCGCTCTCAAGCGTTTTTGAATTTGATGGCGGTGCTAAGTCATATTGGGAGCCACCTGTAAATTCTTACAGACCCATTCGACAAGATGCGGTTTTATTAAAGCGCGCCAAAAGCAACGCAGCCGCACTCGCGTTTTTTCAATACTTGAAAAGCGAGCCCGCCCGCGAGCTGATTTCAAGCTCAGGTTACGGAGATCAATGACGATGCCTGATTTAGGCCCGCTTTGGTTGACACTCAGCCTTGCGCTTGTCACGACTGTTATCCTGTTGGCTTTGGGCACACCCTTCGCCTGGTGGTTGTCGCGGACAAGATCACCTCTAAAACCGTGGCTTGAAGCAGTCACAGCGCTTCCGCTGGTCCTGCCGCCAACCGTTATTGGCTTTTATCTACTGATTGCGCTCAACCCTACTGCCCCCATTGGCGCATTCTGGGTTTCAATAACAGGCGACACGCTGACCTTTTCTTTCGCAGGCCTTGTGGTGGCCTCAATTTTCTATTCGCTTCCCTTTATGGTGCAGCCGCTTCAAAGCGCGTTCGAGGCGGTTGGCCGCGCGCCAATGGAAGCCGCAGCAAGCCTGCGCGCAAAGCCGATAGATGCTTTTTTCTCAGTTGCCGTCCCAATGTCTGCCCGAGGTTTTCTGACAGCCAGCGTGCTGACATTCACACACACGATCGGTGAGTTTGGAGTTGTCCTGATGGTGGGCGGCAATATCCCCGGGCGCACCAAAGTGATTTCAATCGCAATTTATGAGCATGTAGAAACATTACGCTACGCGGAAGCGCACATGCTTTCAGCAATTCTCCTGATCTTTTCATTTCTTGTTCTTGTATTCGTTTACGCGGCAAACAAACGGTACCCCGTTCATGTCGGATGAAACGCTTTCAATAGATATCGAGAAAAAACTTTCCGGCTTCACGTTGCTAGTAAAGCGGGCGTTACCGCTCGCTGGCGCTACTGCGGTATTCGGCCCAAGCGGCGCGGGCAAAACCATGTTGATGCGTCTGATTGCCGGCTTTGAACCGCCGGACAAGGGTCGCATCAAAATGGGCGGTACCGTCTGGTGCGACGCGGACAAAAAAATATGTCTCGCACCTCATGTTAGGCCTGTCGGGTATATGTTCCAGGAGGGAAGATTGTTCTCTCACCTGAGCGTGCGCGGCAACCTCAACTACGCCGAAAAGCGCAACACCAGTCATGAAAAAGGTTACACGCAAAACGATATCATCAACTCTTTTGCACTATCTTCCTTGCTTGAACGGCGCATTCAGACGCTTTCCGGCGGCGAGCGCCAACGAGTCGCCCTCGCCCGCACATTGCTTTCCCGACCGAAACTCCTGCTCCTCGACGAACCGCTCGCTGCACTGGACCGCAAACGCAAAAACGAGATCCTACCCTATTTGAAAGATTTACCGGCGAAATTTGGCGTGCCGACTATATTCATCAGCCATGACATTGAGGAAGTAAGCCAGCTTGCTGACCAAGTGCTCGTGCTGTTGAACGGGCGAGTCCAGGAGTATGATTCCGCTTTAAAAGTAATCAGCAATCTCGATCTTGAGCCTCTGACAGGACATCATGAGAGTTCGGCACTGCTGGAAGGCGTTGTATCGGGACATGATCAACGTCTTCTGTTAACACGCGTTAGCATCGGGGATGCTTCTCTAACATTACCCATCAACGCAGACTTAGCGGCGGGCTCAACAATCCGATTGCGCATCAAAGCGCAAGATGTGGCAATCGCCACCTCGGAACCTCATGACATCAGCATCAGGAATGTCATTCCGGGAAAAATCAGATCGCTGCAAGCAAGCGATCAGTCGCCATATGTCGAAACACTTATCGATATCGGCCATGCACAGTTGCGGGCACAGATCACACAAGCAGCAACGGAGGCTTTGAATCTTGAAGACGGAAAATCCGTTTTCGCGCTGATCAAGAGCGTGCGGATTGATGGTGGGCGGTGAGAGGTTCGAACTCCCGACCTACTGGGTGTAAACCAGCCGCTCTTCCAGCTGAGCTAACCGCCCGGTCCATTACGCGACGCGTGAATACACGGCGTTCGGGGCGCTGTCCTTAACGCGCCTTTCGCGCGCCTGCAAGAACTTCGGAAAAAGAAAACGCCGACGCCAGAAGCCCTGACGCCGGCGTTAATGTTTCAAGCAACCGAACCTAGTTCAGCGCGTCCTTGAGGCCCTTGCCAGCTGAAAATTTAGGCTGGATGGATGCCGGGATCTGAATGGTCTCCCCGGTGCGCGGATTACGCCCCTCGCGGGCCTTGCGATGGGCCGCGGAGAAAGTACCGAAGCCTACGAGACGTACATCGTCGCCAGCTTTCAGTGCATTCGTGATGGCGTCAAAGACCGCGTCGACCGCCTTGGCCGCGTCCGATTTACTCATGTCTGACATATCCGCGACTTTGTCGATAAATTCGTTTTTGTTCATTCCTCCGGCCTTTCTGTAATGCTGGGAGTTCGTAAAACTGTAACTCAGCGCGATTTTACGCGCCGCTCATGGACCAATGCCAAGGAAAAATGGCTTAAAATAAGGGCTTGCTTTCCCCACCCCATACAAGGCGCTGATTTTATTGCATTTTTCTTAGGTTAAAACTTCGAAGAGCCGCCCTTAAAAGGCTACCAAAGTTGGCAAAATGCTAGTGATTCCGCGAATTTTCGCGCAAATACCGATTCGCTGCACTGAGACTTAAGCAAGCTGCAACGGCGGCGCTCAATGCCAAGCGCCACCGTTATGGTTCTATTTAATGCGTAATAACGCTTGTACTGTCGCCGCTATCGTCTGGTGCTGGTTGATCGATCGGCTCTTCCCATTCGATCGCTGTCAGCTTCTGTGTCAACGCATGAGCAAGCACTTCATCCACAGTGCTGACGGGAATGATTTTCAGACTTTCCTTCACATTATCAGGAATATCCGCGAGGTCTTTCTCATTCTCTTCAGGAATCAGCACAGTCGTGACGCCGGCTCGCAACGCCGCGAGAAGTTTTTCCTTGAGCCCGCCAATGGCCAGCACTCGTCCACGCAGGGAAATCTCACCCGTCATGGCGATATCCTTGTGGACAGGCACGCCTGTTAGAACAGACACAATAGCTGTCGCCATGGCGACGCCAGCCGACGGCCCATCCTTAGGCGTCGCCCCTTCGGGCACGTGGATATGGATGTCGGTCTTGTCGAAGAGCGGAGGTTCGATCCCGAACTCCACCGAACGGCTTTTTACGTAGGAAGACGCCGCCGAGACCGACTCTTTCATCACATCCTTCAGGTTTCCGGTAGGCGTCATCTTGCCTTTTCCGGGCATTTTGACCGCTTCAATCGTGAGGATGTCGCCTCCAACCGATGTCCATGCAAGACCTGTCACAACACCAATCTGATCCTCGCGGTCAATTTCACCATACCGGTATTTCGGCACGCCTGCGTAATCAGCCAAATTCTCGACACTGACCGCCACTGAATCAGAGGCGCCTGTTTCAAGGTCTCGAACTGCTTTGCGCGCGAGCTTAGCCAATTCACGCTCAAGGTTTCTCACGCCAGCCTCGCGCGTGTAGCGACGAATAAGCGTCAGTAAGCCCTCATCATCAATCTTCCATTCATCTTCTTTTAGGCCATGATTTTCGAGCAGTTTTGGGATCAAATGCCGCCGGGAGATTTCAACCTTTTCATCCTCCGTGTAACCGGGGATGCGAATGATCTCCATACGGTCCAACAGAGGCTGGGGCATGTTGAGACTGTTTGCCGTCGTGATAAACATGACGTCAGATAGGTCGTAATCGACTTCAAGATAGTGATCCTGGAAAGTACCATTCTGTTCAGGGTCCAGCACCTCAAGCAATGCCGACGCCGGATCGCCGCGGAAGTCCTGTCCCATTTTGTCGATCTCATCGAGGAGGAAAAGCGGGTTCGACTTTTTCGCTTTTTTCATCGACTGGATGATCTTTCCTGGCATCGACCCGATATAGGTGCGCCGGTGGCCGCGGATTTCCGCTTCGTCTCGTACGCCGCCAAGTGATACACGTACAAACTCACGGCCTGTCGCACTGGCGATTGATTTTCCGAGCGAGGTTTTGCCGACCCCCGGAGGGCCAACAAGACACAGGATCGGCCCTTTAAGTTTATTCATCCGTTTCTGGACAGCAAGATATTCTACGATGCGTTCCTTGACTTTCTCGAGACCATAATGGTCTGCATCGAGAACATCCTGAGCTTTTTTGAGATCACCTTTCAGCTTGGAACGGCTGTTCCAGGGAATAGCCGTCAGCCAGTCGAGGTAGTTGCGGACAACAGTCGATTCCGCTGACATAGGGCTCATCTGGCGCAGCTTTTTAAGTTCCGCCTCGGCCTTGGTTTTAGCTTCCTTGGTCAGTTTGGTTTTCTTAATCTTATCTTCGATTTCAGAAACCTCGTCGCGACCGTCATCAGTCTCACCGAGTTCCTTCTGAATAGCCTTCATCTGTTCATTGAGATAATATTCGCGCTGCGTCTTCTCCATCTGGCGCTTTACGCGATTGCGAATTTTCTTCTCAACCTGCAGGACGCTCATCTCGCCTTCCATAAGCGCATAGACACGCTCAAGACGCTCTGAAACGCCAGCGATTTCCAGTAATTCTTGCTTGTCGTTGATTTTGATATTGAGGTGGGATGCGACTGTATCGGCAAGTTTTGCGTAGTCATCGATCTGACCGATGGACACCATCACTTCTGGCGGGACGCGTTTATTCAGTTTTACGTAACCTTCAAATTGGGTAACAACTGAACGCGCTAGCGCCTCCAGCTCCGCATCATCGCCTTCTCCTTCTTCGACATATGACGCTGATGCTTCGAAATAGTCGTCCTCGCGAATATATTCCTCGATGATTGCACGCGCTTCGCCTTCGACCAGCACTTTCACCGTGCCGTCAGGCAATTTCAAAAGCTGCAATACAGAAGCAATAACGCCAACTTCGAAAATATCCTCGATTTCCGGGTCATCATCACCAGCGTCTTTTTGAGCCACCAGAAGAATCTTTTTGTCATTCTGCATGACGTTCTCAAGCGCATTGACAGACTTCTCACGCCCCACAAACAACGGGACAATCATGCCTGGAAAGACAACAATGTCTCGAAGCGGCAGGACTGGATAAGTGACGTTTTCGCTCATTCAAAACTCCATCGGCGCTGTCATATAGGCCGTGCGCCAAGACGGCTATTTGGGCCTTGCAAGCTTCTTATTCAACCAAGGCCAACACTCAGCGGCGTTTCGTATCTTCACACAACGGCGATCGAATCCATATTCCTCATCGCACCATAATGGAAACGCAAACCGCCGCTGCATTATATACAGCGGCGGCTGATATGATCTTAATGTGGACCGATTTCGCCCGAATTCAAGCACATAGCCTACATCCGGGGAAAAGCAGGCGCCTTTAAGCGCTGGCGTCGGCCTCAACCGCGCCTTTTTCCCTTTCAGAATAGATGTAGAGCGGGGTCGCGTTACCATCCACAACCTCGCCGTTCACGACAACCTCAACGACCCCTTCCAAAGTCGGCAATTCGAACATCGAATCGAGAAGGATGCCTTCCATGATGGATCGCAAGCCGCGTGCGCCGGTTTTGCGGGCAATAGCGCGACGCGCGATCGCCATTTTGGCGTCGTCAGTAAAGGTCAACTTGACGTCTTCCATCTCAAACAACCGCTGATACTGTTTTACCAGGGCGTTTTTCGGTGAGGTAAGAATCTGAACCAGCGCATCTTCATCAAGGTCTTCGAGAGTAGCAATCACCGGTAATCGGCCGACAAATTCAGGGATAAGGCCGAACTTCAAGAGATCTTCCGGCTCAACCTCACTGAGGATTTCACCCACCCGGCGGTCGTCGGCGCTTTTTACTTCGGCGCCAAAGCCAATGGATGACCCCTCGCCGCGATTGGCGATTACCTTTTCAAGCCCCGCAAATGCGCCGCCGACGATGAACAAAATGTTCGTTGTATCAACTTGAAGGAATTCCTGCTGTGGGTGTTTGCGTCCGCCTTGCGGCGGCACGGAAGCGACAGTGCCTTCCATAATCTTCAAAAGCGCCTGCTGCACGCCTTCGCCCGAAACGTCACGGGTGATCGAAGGGTTGTCGGACTTGCGGCTGATCTTGTCGACCTCGTCGATATAGACGATGCCGCGTTGCGCGCGCTCGACATTGTAATCTGCTGATTGAAGAAGCTTCAGAATAATATTCTCGACGTCCTCGCCCACATAACCGGCTTCGGTTAGCGTTGTCGCATCGGCCATTGTAAACGGCACGTCCAGAATGCGTGCGAGCGTCTGCGCCAGAAGCGTCTTACCGGAACCTGTCGGACCGATCAGCAAGATGTTCGACTTTGCGAGTTCGACATCGTTGTTCTTCGCCGCGTGATTGAGACGTTTATAGTGGTTATGCACCGCAACGGAGAGCACTCGCTTCGCCTGAGCCTGACCGATCACATAGTCATCAAGCACTTTATGAATTTGCTGCGGGCTCGGTACGCCATCACTGGCTTTCACCAACGAGGATTTTGATTCCTCGCGAATAATGTCCATGCAAAGCTCAACACATTCATCACAGATGAATACGGTTGGGCCAGCGATCAGTTTCCTGACCTCATGCTGGCTTTTGCCGCAGAATGAACAGTAAAGGGTGTTTTTCCCGTCACCGCCGCTTTTGCCGCCGATTTTGCTCACTATACCTGCACTCCTTCGTCGGCGCCTCGATCAGACGCGTCATGGCCGTTCTCACGCGCCTCGCATTGCGACGAGGCTGCGCTCCCCGGAAAAACTGCACATTCGGCGCCATGACTTCCGGGATAGAAGACATAGGACCATATTCCGCCCAAACCAATCAAGAAACCATTTCCTTAAAGCCTTAACATTCAAGGTGAATTTTAGGACTCTCCGTCTCCCGGCATGACCCGCTCGGACAGCACCTTGTCGATCAACCCGAAATTGACAGACTCTTCGGGATCCATGAAATGGTCGCGATCGAGAGTTTTCTCAATAGTTTCATAGGATTGGCCGGTATGTTCTACGTAAATCTCGTTAAGGCGGCGCTTTAGCTTGATGATATCTTGAGCATGGCGCTCAATATCCGACGCCTGCCCCTGAAATCCTCCCGAGGGCTGGTGAACCATAATTCTGGAATTGGGCAGCGAGTAGCGCATCCCCTTTTCCCCAGCCGCCAGCAGGAGCGAGCCCATAGAGGCCGCCATGCCGACGCACATGGTCGAGACCGCTGGACGGATGAAGCGCATAGTGTCGTACATGGCCAAGCCGGCTGAAACGACGCCACCAGGCGAATTTATGTAAAGAGCAATCTCTTTTTTGGGATTATCAGCTTCCAGGAACAAAAGCTGGGCAATAACCAGCGTCGAAACCTGATCATGCACCGGCCCGGAAAGGAAGATAATCCGCTCTTTTAGCAGGCGTGAGTAGATGTCGAAGGCGCGCTCGCCCCGGCTCGACTGCTCGACGACCATCGGCACGAGCGTATTCATGTATATATCGTGGGGGTCTTTCATCGACATCCTCTTTCTAGCGTCTTTTCTTAATTTGCCGCACTATAGCGGCATCATCGCGGCGAGTGGTTAATTTCGATCCTTTACATGGGGATTGGACGGCCAGGCGCCAGCCCCTCTATGGAACCTTAGCGGATCCCGCTTAAGCGAGGGTTATTCTTCAGAAATTGCAAGGCGTTGTTTTGCGAATATCCTGTCATGTCTCAAAATATGCCTCAATACGAAAACAGGCCCCACTATGCAGGGCCTGTTTTTAGAATTTAGGTAAGAATAATTTCGGGACCCTTAGGCAAAGGCCTCTTCCCCTTCAGGTTCTTCCATTAACTTCTCTTTCGAGACAGTTTTTTCGGTTACCTCTGCGCGTTCAAGAATGTAATCAACAACTTTTTCCTCGAACAGCGGCGCGCGGATCTGCTGAATGGCCTGAGGATTCTGCTGGTAGAATTTGAGGACTTCCTGAGGTGAAATTTCCTGCCCCTGCATCTGCATCATCTGGGCTTCCCGGATCGCCTGTTGCTGTATCGCCTGCTGTAACTCGCTAGACGGCACTTGAACATCGGCGCGTTTGCCGATCTCCGCCAAGACCAGTCCCAGGCGCACGCGGCGCTCAGCAATCGTACGATATTCTTCTTTCAGCTCGTCTTCGCTCTTATCTTTATCTTCTTCATCGCGTTCTGAGCCCTCAACTTGGCGCCAAATCTGATCGAATTCCGCATCAACCATTCCCTTTGGCAATTCAAAGTCGTGCGCCTCATCAAGCTTGTCGAGGAGTGCTCGTTTTAAGTGTCCGCGCGAAAGCTGCTTATAATCTTCCTCGATGCGTTCCTTGATGCGCCCCTTTAATTCTTCAAGGCTTTCCAAACCAACCTTCTTGGCGAGTTCGTCATCGATCTCGACCTTTTCAGGCACTCTCACTTCGACGACTTTCACATCAAAGACAGCATCTTTTCCGGCCAAATCCTTGGCGTGATATTCTTCAGGAAAAGTAACCTTCACTTCGAGATCATCGTCAGTTTTTGCACCGACGATCTGATCTTCAAAACCGGCAATAAATTGGCCCGACCCCAATACAAGCTCGAAGCCCTCGCCTTTACCACCTTCGAATTCTTCGCCGTCAACCTTGCCGACAAAGTTGATGACGACCTGATCTTTTTCTTTTGCTTTCGCCGTCTTGCCACGTTCCTTGTACGTCACTTGCTGTTCAGCAATATTTGAAAGTGCTTCATCAAGATCGGCGTCCGGGATCTCCGCGACGGGCCGGGTCAATTTCATGCCAGCGACATCCATGGGATCGAATGTCGGCAAGATTTCAGCGTGAACGTCATATTCAAGGTCAGCCTTGCCCTCTATCACATCCTCAATTTTCGAATGAAAGTGTGGGTGCGGCGAGGTCGCAGGCTGAAGATCGCGGTCCGTGAACGCCTTTTGTGAAGTCTCGCTGACGATCTCCTGGATGATCTCGCTCATCATCCCTTTGCCGTACATTTTCTTCAGAAAAGAAACGGGCGCCTTTCCCTTTCGGAAACCTTTGAGGTGAACCCGGCCTTTGACTTCCTCGAGTTTGGCGACAAGTTTCTTGTCCAGCTCATCAGCCGGCACCTTCACCAGAAACTTACGATCCAGCCCTTCGGCGCTTTTTTCAATGACTTCCATCTTTTTCTCGTCTTTTCCAAGGCTCTAAGGCCAAAACGTATGTATCGCCGCAGGACGGGCGTGAATGGTGCGGATGGAGGGAATCGAACCCCCACGCCTCGCGGCGCCAGAACCTAAATCTGGTGCGTCTACCAGTTCCGCCACATCCGCAAATCACTCGGCGCAAACGAAAACGGGTCGCGGCGGCGGCGCGCGACCCCATTCCAAAGTCCGGCGGGTTCTATAACAGAGAAAACCTCCCCGTCCAGCCGGTTAGAGCCGTTTTTCGAACCACATGACATCGATAAACCGGCCAAATTTGCGCCCTACCTGATTAAGCGTCGAGATATGGACAAATCCGAACTGCTGATGGAGGGCGGCTGAGGCTGGGTTTGGTGCAGCGACAAGCCCATAGGCCCGGTGAAGATCAGTGCTCTCAAGCGCCTGAAACAGTGTCGCGTAAAGGCCTCGGCCAATCTTCTTCCCGTGAGAGCCAGGATCGACGAAAATGGACGTTTTCACCGATGTCGCGTAGCCAGCGCGCTGATCGAACGGGCTGGCGCTGGAAAATCCACATATTTGCGCATCTTCGTCTTCGGCGACGATAACTGGATACCGTGGATCGCCTTCACGCTCGACGAGCCAGTTTTTGCGCTGATCGGCGGTATGCTCAACCGTCTCGAATGTTACCGTGCTTTCCCGAATAAACGGATTGTAGACAGCGTTAATGCCGCGAGCATCATCAACCGTAGCTGGCCGGAACCGAATGTTGCTCATTGCTGCTGCGCGCCCTGCTGAGATGTTAAGCCGTCATCCTGCTCTTGAAGCGGCTTCAATAGCTGGCGAAGCACCGAGGGAACCGCCTTCGGCAAATCTTCCGCAATCAGCCCCGGACCGATTGTCTGTCCACAGGCGCCATGAAACCAAACGCCGGCGGCTGCCGCTTCAAATCCGCCCATGCCTTGCGCTTTTAACCCCGCGATAAGCCCAGCCAGGACATCACCTGATCCAGCAGTAGCGAGGTCAGGCGGAGCGTTGGAGTTGATAATCGCAAGACCATCCGGCGCCGCGATAATTGTATCGGGACCTTTTAGTACAACGATACATCCAGCCTTTTTGCTGGCCGCCCGGGCAGCGTCTAGTTTTCCGCCATCTTTCATTTCAACCGAAAACAGACGCGAAAACTCGCCAGTATGAGGCGTCAACACATCGTCTGGCCTTAAGACATCGAACAAAGCGTCCGGCTGTCCAGCGAAACTCGTCAGGGCGTCAGCATCGAGAACGGCGCCAGCACTACTATTCAAAATTGCTAACGTTTTATCGCGTGTTTGTTCGCTAACACCTGTGGCTGGTCCAATGATTGTTACCAGATTGGATTTTTCAGCATCTTGCATGTGTCCAGCAATCTCGTCCGCAGTGTTGGCTTCGCGCAGCATGATTGAGGTCAGATGCGACGCATGAACCGGCGCGGCGGCGCTAGGGCTAAGCATCGTCACGAGACCAGCGCCAATTCTTAGCGCGCCCTCGGCCGCAAGCCTTGCTGCGCCTGTACTCATGGGACCGCCAGAAACGCACATTACGTGACCGCGCTCGTATTTGTGGCCCATCCAGGACGGCCTTGGGAAACGCGCACCCCAAAGACTAGGATGGTTCTCAAATATCTTTGCGTCGAACTCTCCAGTTATACCGATATCAACAACATCGACGACGCCGCAAAGAGCACGCCCAGGGAACAGCAAATGCGCCGGTTGCTTTGCGTGAAAGGTTACAGTGCGCGCAGCTTGAATAGCGAAGCCAAGAACAGCGCCCTCATCTGTGGAGACGCCTGATGGAATGTCGACCGACAAAACAGGCGCGGGGTGAGCATTGATCGCTTCGAGTGCGGTTTTCACATCCCCCTCAATTGGGCGAGTCAGACCAGTCCCGAAGATAGCGTCGATGATGAGCCCGACGCCTGCAAGAGCGTTTGCATCGAACTCGCTGACCTCGCCTTCATAAAGGTCAGCCATCAGCTTGGCGTCGCCTTTAAGGGTTTCACGATCACAAACGCGTACGACTTTCACTGGCCACTCGGCCTCCGCCAGTAGCCGCGCAGCGACAAAACCATCGCCACCATTGTTGCCCGGGCCGCAAATAACCGCCACCGGGCGTTTGGACCATTCCTGCTTGGCGACTTCTGCGACTTGCTTGCCTGCCGTTTCCATGAGGGCCGCAGACGCAACGCCGCCATTTATCGCCGCCTGTTCGGCGGCGCGCATTTCTTTGGCGGAGAGAACAGCTAATGGATTCATAATCTTCCATTTGTAAGGGCTTCGCGCCTTGACCCTGTCCGCAGGCACGCCCAAATTTCTCATTCTAGATAACAGAATACGCGGATATTCGAAACGGACCCGCTCACATGAAGAAAATCGAAGCGATCATCAAACCCTTCAAACTCGACGACGTCAAAGAGGCGCTGCAAGAAGTCGGCCTGCAAGGCATGACCGTGACCGAAGCGCGTGGCTTCGGCCGTCAAAAAGGGCATACGGAGCTTTATCGCGGCGCAGAGTATGTTGTCGATTTCCTACCCAAACTGAAAATTGAACTGGTTGTTGACGATAACCTCGTCGAACGAGCTGTTGAAACTATCAAGGGCGCCGCTCATTCTGGGCGCATTGGCGACGGAAAAATTTTTGTATCCCCTATTGAAGATGCAGTCCGTATTCGCACTGGCGAACGCGGACGCGACGCTATTTGATGGTTAAGACAGCAAACACGATTCCGGCGCCTGCCGAAGACCGGATATTCGCAAGCGTTGCCGCCGCACTTGGACGCGCGCAACGCTACGATGAGCCTTACCGCCACTGGCATATTGAGAAACTGTTGCCCCACGATGTGATGCAAGACCTTGCTTCGCTCGAGTTTCCAATCGCCAGCGTTGGTGATCTTTCTGGCAAACGCGAATTTCACAATGACACCAGGCACTATATCGACAAGCAGAATATCGCCAACTTCGATTGCACCGCCGCCCTCGCCCGTGCGTTCCATGCGCCGCGCATGGTTCAAGTGATGGAAGGGTTTTTCAAAACCGAAATCGAGGGAACATTCCTCCGCATCGAATATGCGCAGGACACGACCGGATTCTGGCTGGAACCCCATACGGACCTTGGCGTGAAGCGTCTGACTATGCTGATCTATTTGCCAAATGGCGCCGATCAAGACGATTTAGGAACGGATATTTATAATCCCGACAAAACGCACGCCAAACGAGCGCCATTCACGCCAAACAGCGCGATGGCATTCGTGCCCGGCAATAATACGTATCACGGTTTTGAAGAACGCAAGATAAACGGCATCCGAAAATCATTGATCCTCAATTACGTCACGACCGACTGGCGCGACCGGGAACAGCTTTGTTTTCCCGAATCAACAGTAACTCGCTAGTTCAGGCCGCGAGTGGTTCAATCAGCTCCGGTCCGTCGTTTACTGGCGCATTCACTGCTTTCGAAACGGCGTGGATCGACCAACTATTCGGCGCGGCGGACTTTAACAGCGGCGTTATTGACTTTATGTCGCGTTCATCAGCTTCAAGCCATAAGTCATAATTTTCTGGCGCGATGACAACCGGTTCGCGAGCATGAATGGATTTCAGATCAGTCCCAGCCGACGTCGTCAGAATCGCCACCGTATCAATCTCCCCGCCATCAGGGTCCATAGCGGTTTCCCAAAGGCCGGCGAACGCAATCACATCGCCACCGCCGCTGCTGATCGCGTGGGGTTGCTTCGCGCCTTTGACGTCAGCTTTCCATTCATAAAAACCATCGGCGGGAATAAGGCACCTTCTGCGCCGATATGCGTTTTTGAAACTTGCTTTTTCGCCGGCTGTTTCGCTGCGCGCATTTATCATGGGTCGTTGAGTTAGTTTTTGTAAAAACTCATCCTTCGCCCAGGACGGGATGAAACCCCAGCGCATGAGCGCATATTCTGCTGTTCTGCGCTCGCTTTGGCGGACCGTAGCTATAGGCTGGGTTGGGCTGATGTTATAGCGTGGCGGAAAATTATCCCGAACATCGACACCGAAATGAGCGCCGACTTTAGCCGGCGGCGATTTGAGGTAATAACGTCCACACATGAGAAAATTATAGGCGATTCATGAGCGGTCAGGAGAACATTTTCATCGGCGTCGGCGCGGTCGTCTTCAAGGGCGATGACATCCTGGTTATCAAACGAGGCAAACCGCCATTTCAAGGACAATGGTCGATTCCCGGCGGTGGCCTCGAAAATGGCGAACGCCTCGTAGACGCCGTTATTCGGGAGGTCCGTGAGGAAACGGGACTTGAAATCGAACTTCTCGGCCTGCTCAACGTGTTCGAGGCTATCCCGGCTGAAACGGGCTTTCCGGCCCATACGATCCTGATCGATTATGTAGCTGAGTGGATTTCCGGCGAGCCGGCCGCCGCCGATGACGCGATGGAAGCAGAATTCGTCAGTATGGATGAGGCGGTTTCCCGTCTTTCCTGGGATGTTACTCGCCAGGCAGTGGCCCAGGCTGTTCAGAAAAGAAAAGATTTTGGCGGACCGTCATAATCCGGCTATATTTTTGCAGGATCAACACACCAATGAAATTTCGTACTCTTATCGCTGCGCTTTGTATCTCATCCATGGCATCCACAACCATGGCGCAAGACTATGAGCAATATGTGGAACGCCAACGGGATCTAACGGTGCTGGCCGCTGTCTTCGGCGAAATGCATCATATCAGGCGCATTTGCGAACCGCGTTACGAGGCGGATGTCTGGCGCGAGCGAATGAAACAGCTGATTTCACTGGAAGAGCCTGAGGAGCAAGTGCGTAATCAACTCGTGGCGCAATTCAATGACGGTTACCGTCAGGCGCAACGACGGTTTAGCGGATGTGATCGCCGGGCTCGTGATTACGCTGCAGCCCGCGCAGCGCAGGGCGAAGGAATTGTCCGGCGTCTTACGACTTCTCTGGAACAGGAGCAGTCATTTGACCAAGGACCTCTCTTTATTCAGCCGCAAACGGAATCATTGACCGTCAATGAATAGCCTAGCGGCCTAACGCCTCGTAGGTTACCAACCGCTCACGCGATCCCTCTGCTTCGCGCATCGAATCAGCAATAACCCCATGCAAGCCCTCGTCCCAGGCGGCCCACTGCGCTACGAATTGATCCGCTCTGTCGCGATCGCCCCGATATTGCAGGTCGATGACTTCTGCGAGCAATGATGAAACCGCTTCGGGATATTGCTCATAGTCAATGACAAGTTTGCCGTCATCGAACACAAGAAGGCCTTGATCTAAGAACCAGTTCCACTGAATAAGCTGCATTGTTCCATAAGCCTGATCGCGACGCGGCCTGTTCTTTTGCAATACGCGCAGGATTCCGCTGGCGTACACAGCACGCAATTGTTCGTCCGTATAAAACCCAGCTTCACGAAGCCGCGGAGCCGCAAAAAGCGAAACAAGATCGGATTTCATTTCCTCAATCAGATCAGCCGTATCCTGTAACGCCGCATCGATATCTACACCATTTTTTGTCTGATCCGGTCCAAGATAGTGCCCAACCTCGTGCCAGAGCGTACGATAGAAGTTCCCTTCAAGCGCCAGATCGCTGTGATGTGCATCCACCATAGCGGCGTTATATGATTTTTGGGATTCAGCGAATATTTGTTCGTTCTGAAGGATGTTCGAACGTATTAAAATTGTCCGGCCGAATTGCCGGGATAAATGTCCTTCATTGGGCAGAATCGTCGCGGTGTTTGTGCCACGGGCCTGACCGAAATCGGCAATGACATTATAAACGCCAACAGGAATATTGCTCCGCACTTTTTTGTTGGCTGTATAGGGCAGCGCATCTTCAATCGCCTGAATATCGCCAATTGCGGCGGCGAGCTCGTCACTCTTTTCTTTGTCACGTTGCAGCAACGAAAGGCTGAAAAAACTTTTCACGCCATAAAGCGCATCATCATATGTTTCATAACTGCCGATCTGCGCATTGAGACTACCAGTGAACTCGCCCGTCACCCAGGTCGCATCGCCACCATCGTAATCATCCGCCAGTAAATCACGCGCACGCAACCTCAAGAAGCGCGCAAAAGCGATATCATCACCTTGAATATGATCAGCAGCCGCGATCAGCCGGTCATAGATAAAGAAAATATCGTCAGCATAAGCGACCGAATAAGGAAGCGCGAAATAACCTTCCGCATCTTGTACTTTTTCCCGCAAGCCGGGATGCAACACATTAAGAGCAGGACGTTCATGCAGTCTCGCCAGCGCTGCATTTTTGTTTTCAGCACTCGCTTCGCGCACCACTGCCCGCAAATGGAGGATATCATCTCGCATTTCAGGATTAGCAGTCAGAAATGCATCCATAGTCTCGCGCGTAGATCCATGCGGATAAACATTACGTGCCGAGGTTTCCGGCTCAACATTCATGAATGGCTCGCGATCATTTTCGAGTGTCGTTGCGATCGGCCCTTCCATGATCCAGAAAACATCTTTGAGATGCTGGGAGTCCTGCTTGCGACGGAGCACCGCTTCAACAGCCCTCCCTTGAGGGTGTTTCTGCTCAAGATAGAGAGAGTGCAGCCGTTCGCCTGCAGCAAGTAATTCTTCAACAGCCGCACGCTCACCTCCGGTCAATTGCGTTTCATCATACTCCAGGTGCAAACGCATGGTTTTTTCAAGAATAGGCGCAGCCTCTTCCTCACTCCATGCGCCATTGAAAAAGTCGTGAGCGGCAGACACGGCCGGCGCTTCAGACTCAATCGGCGCCGGATCAGCAGAGACGATTGTTTCGGATTCAACGTCTGCTTCCTGACTACAGCTTGTGGCAAAAACCACAACGCTAACCATCAACAACTTCTTCATAAACTATCCTCTGGCTTTTCGCCTAGTAGAAACAGACCTAGCAATCCTCAGCAGCCCCAGCAAAACTCCAGGAAAGCGTCGCACCGGCGTGAAACGGCACAATAATTTCGTAACCAGCTTCGACCTTTTCGGGAACGCGCGTTTCTTTTCGTGCCAGCACGATGCGTTCTTCGTTCAATGGCAATCCGTAAAAACGCGGTCCATGCTCAGATGCAAACTTCTCCAGCTTGTCGAGAGCACCCTCCTCCTCAAAAACCTTTGCATAACTTTCAATCGCGAATGGCGCGTTGAATACGCCTGCGCAGCCGCAAGAAGATTCCTTCGCGCTGACGGTGTGCGGCGCCGAGTCTGTGCCTAAGAAAAATTTTGCGGACCCTGACGTTGCGGCGCGGCGCAGGGCTAGCCGGTGTTTCTCCCTCTTCGCCACAGGCAAGCAGTAATAATGCGGGCGAATACCGCCCTGAAAGATTGCGTTGCGATTAAACTCTAGGTGATGTGGCGTGATCGTCGCCGCGACTTTAGCGCTGCTCTCGTTCACGAAGTCGACAGCATCAGCCGTGGTTATGTGTTCAAAGACGGTTTTGAGCTCGGGAAAATCATTGGCGGTGGGCGTCAGTATCCGATCAATGAAAACAGCCTCCCTGTCAAAAATATCGATTTCTGCGTCGGTCACCTCACCATGGACGAGCAACGGCATGCCGATGCGCTGCATGGCTTCAAGAACCTTGTATATGTTTTTGATATTGGTGACGCCATGGCTAGAATTTGTTGTCGCATTGGCGGGATAGAGTTTGCAGGCGGTGAAAGCGCCACTCACGAAACCTCGTTCAATTTCTGCCGGATCTGCGTTGTCCGTCAGATAATAGGTCATCAAGGGTGTGAAGGATCGAGGCGCCGAGATGGCTGACAATATTCTCTCGCGATAGCTCAGAGCAGCATCCACTGTTGTTACAGGGTGCGCAAGGTTCGGCATCACTATAGCGCGGGCGAACTGCCGCGCCGTGTGATTCGCTACCGCTTTCAGCATCGCGCCATCGCGCAGATGCACGTGCCAGTCATCCGGCCGGCGAATGACCAGCCGATCTGTCGTATCGCGATTTTTCGAACTTTCTGTCATAAGCGCTCTTCTACGCCGCCCCCAGAGGCGGCGTCCAGTCGCTTATGACGGCTTTTCATTCTGGGCCAAGACGCCTACATGCGGGCGCATGAGCAAGCCAAGTTTATTACCCGACCGCGCCGTCATTCGCATTACCGGTCAAGACCGCCATAAGTTTCTACAAGGCGTTATCACGCAGGACATGGGAAAACTCTCGCCAGAAACGCCGATCTTTTCAGCATTGCTGACACCGCAAGGAAAAATTCTCGCAGACTTTATCATCGTTGATACGAGAGAAGCCCTGTTCGTGGATTGCAATAAGGAAAATTCAACCGCTCTCATGAAACGGTTATCGCTTTACAAATTGCGGGCGAAAGTCAGCATTGACCTCGATGAAGAGCTTTGCGTGCTCGCGGACAAATCAAGGCCTACTATTGAAGGTGTAGCTTCTTACCCCGACCCCCGACACGAGAAGCTGGGCTGGCGCGTCGTCGCACCCTCTGGTGAACACGTCTCGAATGCAGATTATAATTCGACGCGCATTGAATTAGCCGTAGCCGAATTCGGTCAGGATTTTGGTGCAGACGAGATGTTCCTGCTCGACGTGAATTACGACGCGCTTAATGCTGTCAGCTACAAAAAAGGGTGCTTCATCGGTCAGGAAGTCTCCAGCCGCATGAAACGTAAAGGCGAGCCCCGCCGCCGGACGTTGATTGCAGAATTTGATGAGCCTGCCCCCCAGAAACGCGCCGAGATCGTTGCGGGCGGATCAAAATTGGGCGAGCTCATGAGCTGTTCTGGCAACCTTGCCCTCGCCTCAGTCCGCATCGATCGGTGGGAAAAGGCCATTTCCGAGAGAATGCCGTTAGAATGCGCTAACAAAAGCCTGCAATTACGCGTTCCCGAATATCTCGAACAGGGTTAGTGTCGGGTCAAATCACTCTGGGAGAGGAAATTCATGACGCCGACAGCTACAGCATTATTACTCTATGTCGCCTGGTTTTTGTTGCTTTTGATGACGCTCGGCTTCGTTCGTACATCGCTCGTATTGGGTGGGAAGCGCGCATCGAACTCATTCTCACCCTCAGGCGAAGATATGGACGCCTTCGGCAAACGACTCACGCGCGCGCATGCGAACTGCTATGAAAATCTGCCGGCAGCCGGTGCAATCCTCCTTTACGCTATCGCTACTAACCAAACCGGTTTAACGGATAGCCTTGCTTATATTTTCCTCGGTGCGCGAATAGCCCAATCCGTTGCACATCTTATTTCGACCAGCCGGCTGTTTGTTTTCATCCGGTTTTTCTTCTTCATCGTTCAGGTCGTGATCCTGCTGATATGGCTTTTAAAGCTATTGCATTGGATCTAAATGCCTACCAAGCAAAGTGTATCCTGCCTTTGGGCGCCGCTGGATGACCCTGTTTACCGTCAGTATCATGACGAAGAATGGGGTGTCCCTGAGTATGATGATCGAGCGCTGTTCGAAAAACTAATCCTTGACGGATTTCAGGCCGGCCTTTCATGGCGCACGATCCTCTACAAGCGCGATAATTTTCGAAAAGCCTTTAACGACTTTAATCCGGAGAAGATTGCTCGCTATAGCTCGAAAAAAATCGAACGGCTGATGAATGATGCGGGCATTATACGCTCGAAAACAAAGATTGATGCAACAATTGGCAACGCCAAAATCTATCTTGATATTATGGAATGCGAGCCGAACGGCTTTTCCGGATTCCTGTGGGATTTTGTCGATGGATCGCCGATTGTGAACAAGGTGAAGAATTACCGTGATCACATGGTGAAATCGCCTGAGAGCGAAGCTATGGCGAAAGAACTCAAACGGCGTGGATTCAAGTTTTGCGGCCCTGTGATTGTCTACGCATTCATGCAGGCCGTGGGCATGGTCAATGATCACGAAACGCTCTGCCCGCGCTGGAAGGCGGTTCAAAAACTCGCCAGATAATCCGCAGGCCCCTGTTGCGCCGCCCTCAAGAACGTCGCAAATTGCCCTCATCGCATTGAAAGCAGCTCGAATGACGCACCCAGAAGCAGACGTCAGAATCATCTCTACCGGCCTTTTTACGCCGCCGAACTCGATCTCTAACGAAGAGCTAGTCGCAGCGTTTAACGCCTATGTGGACAAGTTCAACACCAATAACGCTCCCGAAATTTCGTCGGGTGAAATTGAGCCATTACAAAAATCATCGGCTGAGTTCATAGAAAAGGCGTCAGGGATTAAGGCCCGCTACGTGATGAATAAGGATGGTATCCTCGACATCAATCGCATGGCGCCTTCGATCCCGCCGCGCCTAAACACTGAGCTTTCCGTACTTGCTGAAATGGCAGTGAACGCAGCCCGTGAAGCAATGCGCACTGCGGATTTGCAGCCTAAGGATATCGATGGCGTCATTTGCGCCGCCTCGAACCTACAGCGCGCCTACCCGGCTATTGCCGTCGAAATTCAAGATGCGCTCGCCATAGAAGGTTTTGCATTCGATATGAATGTCGCCTGCGCTTCCGCAACATTTGGCATTGAAACGGGTCTCGGCCTGATCCGAGCGGGATCAAACCGCATTTTGATGGTCAATCCGGAAATCTGCTCTGCTCACTTGAACTATCGTGACAGAGACAGCCATTTCATCTTCGGTGATGTTTGCACGGCAGTCATCCTTGAGCGAAATGAGGGTACGCCATCTGGAGAGTCCTGGGACATCCTAGGAACTCGTTTAAAAACGAAGTTTTCCAATAACATCCGCAACAATTTTGGTTTTTTGAATCACTGCGAACGCGAAACAGGCGTGGAAGCTGATCCACAAAGAGACCCATTCACTGACAAACTGTTCATTCAGGAAGGGCGTAAAGTCTTCAAGGAAGTTGTGCCTATGGTCAGCGAGTTGATCGCCAGCCATTTAAGTGACCTCCAAATCGCTCCGAATGGCGTGAAACGCTTCTGGCTGCACCAGGCGAACCTGTCGATGAATGAATTCATAGCCCGGAAAGTACTCGGCCGTGACGCCTCAATCGAAGAAGCGCCTGTAGTGCTTGATGAATACGCGAACACCTCCTCTGCTGGCTCGATTATCGCTTTTCACAAGCATCGCTCTGATATGGCGGCCGGCGATATGGGCGTCATTTGCGGCTTTGGTGCCGGCTATTCGGCTGGCTCGGTAATCGTGCGAAAGGCGGCTTAAACGCGCCTTCACTATTATCAGTAGAATGGTATGGCTTGGGCAAATGCCTAACCCGTAGGAATGAAGAGATGGCTAATCACTTATATCAGGGCGACTTGCCGCAAGGGCTTGATCTCGGGCCGGTCGTCGCTGTCGACAGCGAGACCATGGGCCTGAACACCCAGCGTGATCAGCTTTGTGTGGTGCAGCTTTCTTCCGGCGACGGTGACGCGCATCTCGTCCAAATCAACCGTCAGACGTATGACGCGCCGCGTCTGAAAGACTTACTTGCTGACCCAACAGTGCTGAAAATTTTCCACTTCGCCCGTTTCGATATCGCCGCCTTTCAACACTGGCTTGGGGTTGAAACGAAACCCGTCTACTGCACGAAAATCGCATCAAAATTGACGCGCACCTACACCGATAGACACGGACTGAAAGACCTGACACGCGAGTTGATGGGCATCGAACTCTCAAAACAACAACAATCTTCGGATTGGGGAGCAAATGAACTTTCAGCGGCTCAAGTCGAGTACGCGGCTGCGGACGTCCTTTACCTGCACACGCTTAAAGCGAAACTCGACGAAATGCTCGCCAGAGAAGATCGCACCGCCATAGCTGAGGCGTGCTTTGATTTTCTGCCTGTCCGGGCTGCTCTGGATTTGGCTGGATGGCCGGAAATTGACATTTTCGCCCATTCCTGAGAGGCGAAACCCAGTAAATAGATGATTTTCGGCCTTGTTTCCAAATGCCGTGCGCGCACATAAGATAGTGGCTGAGGGCAGATTGATAGGCCTAAATACTAGACCTGTCGGAAAGTTGAGGATAGCTGGCCGGCCATGAACTCCGCCATCAAAGATAGTCCGCCAGAGGCAGAACGCGAGCGCCGAGCCCGAGGGCGACGCGTGCTCGATAGCCTTCCCATGACAGCCCGCACGACCGGTAACGAAGCGGCCGCCCGTTCGCGTCTGGTGCGACGTCTACGCATTGCCCTGCCCGCATTAGCTTTGGTGCTGGTCGCAGCGTTTATTTTTAATACCCGCTCCGATGAGGGCGATGATGCATTCCTGAAAGATTTTGAAGACATCACCGCCAGCGCAGAAGAGCTGCGAATGGCCAGCCCGCGATTTTCCGGCATCGACAATAACGGTCGTCCATTTGAAATTACAGCGGCAGCCGCGATCCAGAATCCGCAGTCTAAAGACATCGTCCAACTGGAGCGGCCTAAAGCGGTTCAAGGCGAAGCGGACGAGCTGAATACAGTGACTGCGAATGCAGGCGTTTATCGCTCGGACCGGAAAATTCTAGAGCTTACTGACCAGGTAACTCTGGAACACGAGGTCGGCGCTGATACATATATCTTCAATTCGCCATCCGCTACGGTTTTTATTGACGACGAAACCGTCACGAGTGATGCAGGAGTGGGCGGTATCGGCCCAAAAGGGGAAACGCTGCAAGCCGACAAAATGAAAGCCTATAATTCCGAAGGGCGCGTTGTTCTTGAAGGCAATGTACACATGCGTATTTTCCCGAAATCGAATACCGGGAGCGAGCGCCAATCACCACCGGAATTGAAAGACCCCGCCCCTTCCACGCCACAACAGTAAAAGATGATCATGAACTCAAAACTTTTATTGCTATCGAGCCTCAGTTTCTTAGCTCTCGGGCAAGTAGCCAAAGCTCAACTTGTATCGGACAGCGACGAACCCATAGACATCACTGGCGATACGGCTGAGTTTCAGGACAATGTCGCCATCTGGACCGGAAATGTTCGCGTTGTCCAAGGTGAAGCAATTCTCACCACAAACCGATTGGAAGCGATCCTTACCGAAGATGGGGCGTTTGAAAACATTGTCGCGATTGGCGCCGTTCGTTATTCAAATGGTAAAGAAAATATTACCGGCGAACACGCAGTTTTCGATGAGGCGGCCCAGACCATCACGATGACCGAAGATGTGATTGTTACACAAGGCAAGCAGGTCATGTCTGCGGGCAAAGTCACCTATTGGGTTGAAACTGGCAAAGTTCTTTTCATGCCCGAGCCAGGAAAACGGATTCGCGGCCTTTTCTTTACAAAGTCTGACAAAGAGCCCGCATAATAGTTAATATGAGCTCGCCTTCACCGAACATTAAAGAGAGTTGCGCTTAATGGCTGAGAATATGGAACCGCAGACAAACACACCCTCAAAATCCGCCGCTTCAGGCGACCCTCGGCCAAAGAAGCTGAAGCCGAAGGTTGTTGAGGGTGGCGGTGCGTTATCGGCGGAAAACCTTGGCAAGTCGTTCAAACGCCGCCCTGTCGTTCGTGGCGTTTCTATGAGCGTTAAGCGCGGTGAAGTCGTAGGTTTGCTGGGCCCGAACGGCGCGGGCAAAACTACCTGCTTTTATATGATCACAGGGCTGATTGCCGCTGACCGCGGCCGTATCAGCATCGATGGTCATGACGTCACCAACCTGCCGATGTATCAGCGCGCGCGCTTGGGTGTCGGTTATTTGCCTCAGGAAGCGTCGATTTTTCGTGGGTTGAGTGTCGAACAAAACCTGAGAGCCGTCGTTGAGCTTATCGAAAGCAACAAAGACAAACAGCAAGCGATTATCGACGACTTGCTGAACGAATTTCATATCACCCATCTACGTGACGCACCGGCTATTGCGCTATCCGGCGGCGAAAGACGGCGCGTCGAAATCGCACGTGCGCTCGCGACTGCGCCGTCCTTCATGTTGCTGGACGAACCCTTTGCAGGGATCGATCCGCTGGCAATTGCTGAAATTCGCGAGCTTGTATCGCATCTGAAAGATCGCGGGCTTGGTGTTCTGATTACGGATCATAATGTCAGGGAGACGCTCGATATTATTGATCGGGCCTATATCATTCACGAAGGCGAGGTCCTGCTTGAGGGCGCGCCAGGAGACATCGTTGGAGACAAAGACGTACGTCGCGTCTATCTCGGCGATCGTTTCCAAATGTAACAATAGGAACGGTTGGGGGATCGTTTGGCGTTAGCTCCAAAACTCGAACTTCGGCAATCACAGCAGCTTGTGATGACGCCACAGTTGCAGCAAGCGATCAAATTGCTGCAACTGTCGAATCTTGAGCTAGCCGAGTATGTTGACGATCAACTCGAACAAAACCCTTTCCTGGAGCGCGACGAGACACCCGTTGACGGCCCTGCGGAACGTAGAGGCCAGGAAAACGTTGCTGCGGACGCACCACAATCTCCGGAGGAACTGACCGGATCTCGAACGGACCTGCAGGCAGAGACAGGCGGCGAAACCTACGGGGAATATCGTCCGAATGAATGGGCGACGGTATCTTCCGGCCGGCGTCTTGACGGCGATGAACAAGAATTCGGCGCCACATTAAAAAAAGAGATTTCACTAGCGGACCACCTTACCGAACAGCTGCATTTAGCCACCAAAAATTCCACACAACTGTTCATTGGTGCTTACATCATCGACATGATCGATGAAGCTGGATACTTGCGCGAGGATCTCGCAGGCATCGCAGAACGACTGGGCGCTGACTTCGTTGAAGTTGAAGAAACTCATGCGCTTATCACCAGCTTTGACCCCTCAGGCGTCGGAGCCCGGGATTTGAAAGAATGCCTTAAATTACAATTGATCGACGCTGACAGGTTCGACCCAGCCATGGAAGCGTTCGTCGAAAATATAGAACTTGTGGCCAAGAGTGATCTCAAAGGCCTTTTAAAAGTCACGGGCGCGGATGAAGAGGACGTACGCGACATGATCGCTGAAGTCCGCGCGCTGACGCCGAAGCCGGGATACGCATATGGCGGCGGCACAGTGCAAACGATTGCTCCAGATGTGTTTGTCACGAGATCGCCTGATGGCGGATGGAAAGTTGAACTCAACAGCGAAACTCTCCCGCGTATTTTGGTCAATCAACGCTACTATGCAGAGATTGCATCGGTCGGAAAGGAAGACGAAAAAGACAAGACGTATATTTCTGAGCAATTCGCCAGCGCTAACTGGCTCGCAAAAAGCCTGCACCAGCGTGCGCAAACGATCTTAAAAGTCGCCAGCGAAATTGTTCGGCAGCAAGACGCTTTTCTAGCTTACGGCGTCAAACATCTTCGCCCTCTTAACCTCAAGGTCGTAGCCGACGCCATCGAAATGCACGAATCCACTGTTTCGAGAGTAACCTCGAATAAATATATCGCGACGCCAAGAGGGCTTTTTGAGCTGAAATACTTTTTCACCGCCTCTATCGCTTCTTCAAGCGGAGGAGAGGCTCATTCGGCTGAGTCGGTACGCCACCGGATCCGCGAATTGGTCGCCGCAGAGACCAAGGACACGGTCCTTTCGGACGATAAAATTGTGGAAATTTTACGAAGCGAGGGCGTGGACATCGCCCGTAGGACGGTCGCCAAGTACCGGGAAACATTGAATATACCCTCTTCTGTCCAGCGACGTAGGGCGATGTTGCAAACCTCGATCTAACCCTTTAATCCGCGCAGACTTACGCCAATATCGGTTATAATGAGCGCGTGTGAACACCGCCATTCTCAGGAGGCCCGATGGACATTCAAGTTAGCGGCAAAAACATGGACTTGGGCGACGCCCTGCAGACCCATGTGACAGATAAACTTTCGGACAGCGTCCATAAATATTTTGATCGTGGAGCTGAAGCGACTGTCACCTTCTCCAAAGAACGCCACATCATCGAATGCGATGTAACCGCCCACCTTGCGTCCGGCGTCTTTTTGGCCGCCCACGGCGAAGGCGGCGACGCGTATGGTGCATTTGAGGAATGTGTTGAAAAGCTGGAAAAACGGGTCAGGCGCTACAAACGTCGCCTAAAAAACCACCACGCGAATGGTAAAGAGCCATTACGTGCGGAAAATGCATCATATTACCTCCTGCAACCGTTTGGAGAGGAAGAAGACGACAGCTCTACAGACGGATCCGATTTGAATCCTGTTGTCGTAGCCGAATCTCAGACAACTCTAAGGGAAATGACTGTCGGCGCTGCGGTGATGCAGCTCGATCTCGCCGAACAACCTGCGATTGTATTCAAGAACGCCGCTCACGGCCGAATCAACATTGTCTACCGGCGCCGGGACGGCCATATAGGTTGGGTTGATCCGACGGCTTCATAGGTCTAAAGCGGCCCGATTAAGTCCATCAGCGGCATTGTTTGGACAAGATTAACGTAAATCTTAAAGCCGCTGAATTACGATAACGAACCGTTGTTTATGTGAGTTGTGTGAGTGTGATGGGACTTGATGATCTTCTAAGCCCGCAAGGCGTGATCCATAATCTCAGAGCCAGATGTAAACGTGAAGCGCTACAAGCGCTCGCTGAGGCGGCTAGCCGGCTGGTGAACCGTCCCGCAACGGAGATTATGGAAACTCTGTTAGAACGCGAACAGCTCGGTTCGACCGGTGTTGGCGATGGCGTCGCCTTGCCACATGGCAAGATAGAAGGTCTGAATAAAATTGTCGGGGTGATGGCGCAACTTGAAACGCCCGTCAGTTTTGACGCAGTCGATGATCAACCTGTAGACCTTATTTTTGTGCTGCTCGCGCCGGCGAACGCAACCGCCGCTCACCTTAAAGCTCTGGCAAAAGTCTCACGGCTGCTGCGTGATAGCGACGCCAGAAATGCTCTTCGCGGAGCCGATACAGCTGAAGCATTATTTGCGATCGCCACTTCTGATCAAAAGCATTTTGCTGCTTAAACTTAAGGCGCGGCTAAGGAGGGGAACCAGATCCTAATGGACGCTGACCGGCGTCATTTCATACTGACGCGCGGCGGCGAATGCGAGTTCCCGGTCACCTACAAGGGCTAACCGTTCTCCAGTTGATGAGTGCACGGAATACAAGGTGTCGGACTCGTCGATCTCCATAGCAACATCGCCATCTTCATCGACAAGGTCTTCAAGCACATCGCGAGCAACCACTGTGCGAACATAAACAAGCTTACGCCCGCCCAGCTCGGCAAAATCGCGCGCCGATAACGGCGCTTGTCCGTTTTCTGTAGCAATCGCGCCATTTTTCATCAGTGTCATAACTTCAATTACCTTTGCCGCATGATCCGCCGACCTTATCCTTGATCTTGCCTGAAAACTGGCTAGTAAAACGTGAACGTCAGCGAACAATTTAGACATTCATTTAAGAGACAGCCTGGGCGGTTTTAGGTCCGTTTCACGACAATTCCGCCATGATCTGCTCTTAATATCCATTTATGGATATAATATAACATTTCAACGCTTAACTTTTCCACACCGCTAAGCAATTGAATCTTCATAACAGCTAAGGCATTGTTCTTATTGTGTAATATTTCTTTACGCGCGATTCCGCAGCACGGAAGCGAAAAGCGAAGGATCCACATTCCCACCGGAAAGCGTGACCGCAGTCGCCTTTCCCTTACTATCAAATTTTTGTGAGAGGATCGCCGCCAAGGCCACAGCTCCACCCGGCTCCACAACCAGCTTCAGGTGCTCATAAGCAAACATCATGGCGTCCCTAACTTCGTGTTCAGTAATTGTGACGCCTCCACGCACAAGACGTTGCAGAATTGGAAAAGTTAACCAGCCCGGACTGGGGGTCGCGATTGCATCGCAAATTGTGGGCTTCGTCACGTCTGCTTGCAAGCGCTCGCCAGCCTGAATAGAAGCCCAGGCTTCGTCGTAGCCTTCAGGTTCCGCTATCCAGACCGCAGTCTCGGGAGATACTTCCTCCAGAATTGTTGCGCACCCCGACGTCAGTCCACCGCCCCCGCAACAGGCGATAAACGCATCCAATGTAACGCCCAGTTCGGCTGCATCTTCATACGTTTCGAGCGCCAACGTACCCTGCCCCTCTACTATATGTGGGTGATCATATGACGGCGCCAGCGCCATGTTCCGCTCACGCACTATTGTCATAGCGATCGCTTCGCGGTCTTCCTTGTAGCGATCATAGGAGACGATATCAGCGCCCAGGGCTCGGACATTGCGCGCTTTTATTTCTGGAGCGTCATCAGGCATGACTATTGTAGCCTTTGCTCCAACCAGACGTGAAGCTAATGCAACACCTTGGGCGTGATTGCCGGAAGACCAGGCGAGAACGCCGTTTTTTCGTTGTTCATCAGTAAGCTGTGAAATAAGGTTGTAAGCGCCGCGAAACTTGAACGAGCCGTATCTTTGCAGCACTTCGGCTTTTAAAAAGACACGCCCTCCCGCACGTTCATTCAGGATTTCATTCTCAATAAGAGGCGTCCGAACAGCTTTTCCCTTGAGTCTTATGGCAGCAGCACGAACACCTTCTGCTGACACGGTAATTTCTTCGGATTTTATTGATGACATGACTTGTAAATCTCAATCTATCTTTTGCTGACTTTGAACCAGAAGGAGTGCAGGCCAAAGCGCTTTTGCAGATTTGTTAAGGCAGGAAAGCGCGAATATCAATTAGCAGTAAGCGCACCGGCAAAGGTGAGCAACACGATACCGAAAACGATCCTGTAGATGACAAACGGGGTAAAGCTCATGGTCTGCACAAGCCGCATCAACACAGCAATGGCGGCGTAAGCGCATATAAACGACAACACGGCGACGATGAGCGCACTGGACAGTGTCGCATTCGCACCTTCACGGAGGATTTCAATGCAGGCAAAAGCACCCAGCGCCAAGATGGTCGGTATTGCCAGCAACATCGAGAACCGCGCCGCTTCGGGCCGTGACCAGCCCAGGTACCGCGCCATGGTCATGGTTACGCCGGACCGGGATACGCCCGGCACCAGTGCACACATCTGAGCTAGGCCGATTGTCATTGCCTCACGCCAGGTCATGCGATCAAGGCCCGCCTTTTCACCCTTAGACCGATCAGCGTGCCACAAAAGCGCTCCGAAAATAATGCTGACCCAGCCGATCACAACCGGCGATCGCAACACGCTCGTCAAGTCAAACAGGACAAAAACCGCAGCCAGCGAAAGCGTGGGAATTGTCGCCGCAGCAATAAACAAAAACAGCTTGCGGTCATCACTGCGCCTGAAACGCAGCGTATCTATTCCACCCCGAAAAAGCATTGCCGTTTCGGCACGAAAATATAACAGCACTGCGCCCAACGAACCTACATGAGCGGCAATATCGATGAGCGGACCCTGATCCTGCCAATCCCTCACCGTCAGCGGCGCCAGTATCAAATGCGCGGACGACGAAATAGGCAGAAATTCTGTAATCCCCTGAATGACCGCCAGAACGACAAGCTGAATAAGAGTCATACGATGCTCATAAACGCGTTCGCCGCCCAGCCGCCATAGCGATATTAATGAATAAGTTTGGCCTTATTCAGGCGGAAACCGACGCTAATAAAAACTAACGCTTATCGCTATTCGCAACCTTCTGGGCTGTTGGCGCCTGGCTATCGATCACACCGATTTCAGCAAATTTTGCCGCAACCAAATCCTTGTCGAAAGGTTTTAGAATATGGTGGCGGGCTCCGGCCGCCTTGGCGAGCGTAAACTGTTGCGGATCGTTTTCCGTCGCGCAGAGGATAATCTCAGGGCGCTGCTTTTCTTCAAGCTCTGAAACGCCGCGTAGGAAATCGAGTGCAGCCATGGAAGGCAAGTCCCAATCGAGCATAACGATGTCCGTTTGATGCTCCCGGCAATGATCGACGCCAGCTTCAGCGCTATCGACTCCATCGGCCTCTACGCCGAGGTCATCAACCATGCGAATGGCTATCTCACGGATGAGTTCAGAATCCTCGACAACAAGGCAGTGCTTGGGGGCAGTCATCGCAGACGTCCTTCTATGGCTCAATTGATCGCAATTGTGCCTTAAAGGGCGTTATTTCAGAGTTAACGTATCGCCACTGAAGGCGATCAATCGCCAAATGACGCCTTGAATACGACCGCTTCGTCCGAGCGTTTGACCCTTAATACGCCGCCAGCCGATTTGACGAGTTGCGAGGCGATCAACGCCGGCGTCATTTTCGGCGTGAGGTCGCTAGCATCGCCGCCTAACGCGCGCACAAGCGTGTCGTTGAGAAGCAGCTTTTTACCGGTAGCCGTGATTGAGAAGTTCTGGATGTCGCCCTCGATAACAACCTCGCCGCCGCGCGGCACGCAATCAGCTGCAGCATAGGCGAGCACCATGAGCACTTTAACATTTTCCTTGGCGGCCAGCCCCGTGCCAATCTTCCACTCCAGATTAGCTTTAGTGATGGCGAACAGCTCTTTCAGCGCTTTTTGGGCGTCCTCGAGGCTGATCTGCGCGCCGAAGCCGCCAGCGGCGCCATAAGCCAGCCGAGCATAAGACAGGAGCGCCACAGCCTTTTGCGTGCCGGATTTTACCAGGTCCATGGCCGCCTCGCGCATCGCGCCTTCCATGGCCGGGTCTTCAAGCACTTCAAGGCCGGAACTCAAGGCGCCAACCGGGTTGATAAGGTCGTGGCAGACTCGCGAAGACAATAGCGCTGAAAGGGTCAACGCATCCGGGTCTTCGTTATCGGGCGGGGTAAGGTCTAACGCTTCAGACATGGGACAGGAACTCTTGGTTGCAAAGAGTTCCTTATCGCCGATTCGCCGGCTCTTGGCTGCGAATATTTGGCCTTAAACTTCGCGCCAGTTCCCAGACTGGTCGCGAATGCACTGCCCGCGGCTTGCCTGGTTCAACAGCTTTTCCGCCGTCAGAGCCGCCGCAACATCTATGGTAACGCCATTGCGGCGGGCAATATCCGCATAAACGGCTTTGCGCTGCTGGTTGATATCAGCAATCTCGCGGCGCAGCTCGCTGCTGGCGTTCTTGCCAGTTACAACACCGATGTAGCCATCAGCCTGTTCGCCCACGATGCAGTCATCCTTGGCGCGCTCAACGATCGCACTCGCCGCACTGACAGGGCTTAAACTGGCGGCAAGCAGCATAGCCGCAGCAGCAGAACTAAAAATTCGTTTTTTCATTGAATGATCCATCGCTTTCCCCCTTAGAAAATATCCGGATTGTCGGCGATTGCATCTTCAATCTCACGTTCCAGCTTGACACGAACCTCGCCGGACACGTTGACGTTGAGATTGACTTCAATAGGCTTATCGCCGCCTTCGAGCTTTACACTCGTGCAGGCCAGCATGGCCGCCGCAATGGGCGCCAGTACCGAGAACCTGATTAACTGCGTTTTGATCATTTAAGACCGCCCTCCACGCTGAAACATTATCGGATGCAAATACGCGCTGAACTGAAATTCGACAGTAGACTACTGCACCCTTTAGGCGAAAAACAGGCGGAAATGCGCTTTCCAGCCTCTTCATCGTCATATTTCGCACTAATTTGCACCTCGCCCCGATAGTTCCTCCTGCACCTTCAGCTCAATTGACCTGAGCAAATTCGCCTGTCGAATCAGATCCATGTTCTCCACGGTAAGATTGATGCGGTAAAGAACGGGCACATTCTGAACGCTTTGATTTCGAACTGTAAGGTCTCCCGTTCCCTCAAACCGGAGTCCGAAATCAAGCTGACCATCGAGAGCTCCGTTGACCGTCACCTCGAGCGATTTGTAGCGAAGATCGCGCAGGAAATCGAAAGCGACCTGAGCGTTTTCGCCAGCAGCGGACGCCGCATCCGCTGCAGGCCCGGTATATCGAATAGCCCCGGGCCCGTTTGAGCGAAACACGCCGTTTTCGATCCGCGCCTTGCCGTCTTCAAAGACGAGCGGCAGCGATCCGCTTAAAACGCCTTCACCCGATAAACCTTCCACGCTGGCAAAATCCAGCACCTGTTCCAGATGAATATTTTCAGCACGTAATGGAATCGTTGCAGCACCAGAAAAAGAGGCTGTCGCCTCATATGCGCCAATAGTTCCGCCAAACCAGGGGAACTCTCCGCGTTTCAATTGCAGCGTATCATTCCCTGGAAACTCAAACGAGACTTCACCATTGGTGAGTTCAAGGGCGCCAGCGTCAACAATGTTAAGCGTCAAGGTTTGAACACCTTCTGTTGAAACGGGCAGAAGGTTGTTCAATGTCACGGAGCCATTCACGCCAGTTGTGCGCGTAACAGCCAAAGTAGGTCCGTCGAATGAGATGTCATTGAGATCAAAATTCGCGCCGGAGGTAATGCCTTCTTTCGACCAGCCAAACCTGACTGCGCCATCTGCTCCGCCTGTCGCCGCGGAAACAATACCCTTCAGTCCCGGCGCTAATTCATTGGGCTGCAATCCTTCCGGTTCGAAACGCAAATCCTGAAAAGTGAAAGTGGTTTCGCCACTAGCAGTAGACATGTCGTGGCGGCCTGTCCCAACGCCGAGCGCGTTTCCAGCCGGCGTCATCAACGAATACTGAAATGTAGTATCTTTGCCTTCCAATTCAAATGTTCCGTCTGCAATCACAGGCGTGATAAACTTTAGCTCCGCGCTTTGCTCGGCGCGAACACGGTCGACCACGCCGCTAGCACGCATTACTGCGGGATCAAGAGAAAAATCGAACCGCCCAATCATTGCTGACAAGTCGATCATCTCGTTCAGCGTCACATCGCCACCCGTTGCAATCCCTTCAATCGTCGTCCGGCTATCGAGCGGATTGTAGACGGCATTAAAGCGGATATTCGGCGGACGGCCGGACGCACTGGTTTCGCCAAGACTAAAGCGTCCATTCGCAGAAGAAATTTCTCCGTTTAAGGAGCAAACCATATCGCCCGCCCAGGTAAACACCAGAAGCGGACCGTCTGCATTACATAGCTGCGTGCGTCCCAGTGATGCTTCTGCGTTCTGCTCCTCAAGCCGCAACTGACCGCGCTCAAAAGTGATGCACTCTTCCCTATTGTAGATGTTTACTGTCTGGGCCGACAAATTGCCTTCGGCCCTGAATGCTGAAGTAAAAGGCGCGTCTGAAACTGACAGCCTGCCGATCTGCGCTCTGCGCAGTCCTGATTTCAGTGCAAGATCAGCAGTTAAATCATCACCGTTCAGCACACCGGAAAATTCAATCTGAGAATCATCGAGAGAGAGTTCGGGAGAAGAATATTGTTCAACCGTGATTGGCGCGGCGACACGCCAACGGTCGTTTTCGCGTTCTATATCGGCTGACCCAGCGGCATTTACACCAGCGCTTTTGATAGCAAACTGAAAAGATGCTGTCTCCCGCTCACCCCGGAGAGCGTAGAGCGGCGCAGCGCCGCTCTGGGCTATCGTAAGCCCCGTTCCATCAGGCGCCGCTAGCGTTACGGGCGCACTTTCCCTTAACCGCACTTCAAACACGCTGTCCGAAAAGTTTACGTCAAACTCACCTTCCAAAGCAGCTTCGCTTACAGACTGTCCGAACGCCAGTTCTATTGGTGCAAGTTGGTTGAGTGTTTCCTGGTTTTGGGCAGAGCCGAACAAGATCTGTGGCGCACTAAAAGAGATATGCGCGTTTCCTGCGACAGTGTTGCGTTCGCCCTCAATCAAATCCCGCCAGTTGACGCCTTCTCCGTCAATCGCCAGCGAAACATTGTTCGCCGCAACGCCTTGCGCAAGCATATCGCCTTTAAACGCAAAGACGAGCGCCGTCGAACCGCTTTCAGCTAATTCTAATTCCGCATTTATTTTGCCCGCTGGAATTGTCAGCTCCTTCAAGCCAAAATTGTTGCTTTCCAATTCAATTTCAGCCCTGCCGCCTGTTTCTTTCTCAAATTCCGCAGAGAGTTCTCCCACAGCACTCCCGGCAGATGTTTCAGCGTGAAGCCTAATGCTGCTTAGAATTAACGACTGGAATGGAAGCTCTGCGCCACCGCTGCCCTCTCCGCCGCTAGCCAAACCGGGAATTGAAACCTGACCGCCATCTGAAATGTTTACTCTCAGAAGGCCTGGTCCGGCTCGAACCGCTGCAACTTTTTGCGCGCTGAGCAATTGACGCCAATGATAGTCAACCTCGATCACGTGAAACTGAAACGCCTCGCGTGCCTCAGCTCCACTGGAAACTTTTTCTAGACGAATACCGTCAAAAGTTAACGCGGTAACTGTCGCTTGCGGCTGCTCTAACCCTGCGCCAGCCATAGCGCTGCGCACAGCCCAACCCGCAAGGGGCAAACGAATGAGATAGAGCGCCGCGGCGATAATCGCCACGAGCAACAGTAAAATCGCCAGGAAGCGCGCCGCCCGCATCTTGTTACCCATATCCCTCAAACGCGACCGCCGCTTTTCTCTATTGATTAACGACGTTTTCGTCTAATGAGCGAAGCGGCCTTGCCAGCATGCCGAAAATTGAAGCGTTTGGCGAGGCATGCGATGAAGGTGATTTGCGATGCAACATGAGGGCGGCCAAACATAACATGTCGGACGAGTTTGTTCATACAGGTCAGAGCCTTACGGGTAATGGCGCTGCCTATTGCCCAATCGAGCGCAAGCGCCGTGGCCCGGGCGCCCTTGCCGCAGCTCTTAGTATTCTTGTTTTAGGGGCTGGTTTTCTGGCGATTTCCGCCACATCTGCGCCCCAAAAAACCTCAGAAGCGCCTATCAGCATCGCCCTTCAGCCCGAGACTGAGGCACGTGAGTCTGTGGCTGATGCGCGCAATATCGATATCGCATCCGCAATCGAGCAATCCCGGTCAGCACGGCTGGATGCTTCCGCTAGCAATGCAGAAACGATTTCCCGAGACTCAGACACGTTCGCTCCCAGCCTGAAACCTTCGAGGACTGAAGGGGCGCCTAAAGACAGCGCATCGCAAGAAAATAAATCAGGGACTGAACACGCGCTCGCCCCAAGACTTAAGCCAGCCGCTTCCGAAACGGTCATTGCAGAAACCAATCCCGTGACGCAGCCGATGAAACTCGGCGGATTGTTTTTGGCGAGTGATGACGATGCGCCGCCGCCAGTGTTTTTTACGAGCGATATCGAACGCAGAGTCATCACGCACGCCAACCCTCAGATTCAACTCGTCAAGGACATCGTTTCTGAACCGGAAAACGTGCGAGTCAGGCTGTCGCGCGGCGAAAACTTTGTCGATGCTCTAAAACGGGCCGGTGTCAGCGCTGAAGATGCAAACACGGCCGCCTATGCGTTTGGTCGTCACCACAACCTGCGGCGCCTGCTGCCAGGACAAGAATTCGCGTTAACGCTTGGCTGGCCGAACCAGACGCTCTTTCAACAGGTAACACAAGCGCAGCAAGCGCGCCTTATCCGCTTGGAATACCGTGCTGACGTTGAGAACCGAGTGATCGTCCGGCGCGAGCTAAACGGAGATATGACAGCGGAGAAGAAAACTATCCCGCTGACGACGCGTGTCATGTCCGTCGCCGGTCGCATTAATGGCAGTCTTTATATGTCAGCAAAAGCAGTCGGGGCGCCTGACGAAGTGATCGCGAATTTAGCCGATGCATTTGCATATGATGTAGATTTTCAGCGCGAAATTTTTGGCGGCGACGAATTCGAAGCCATCTTCGAAGTAAAATATGACGACCTTGGCAAACTCGTTTCATCAGGAGATATTCTCTACGCACGGCTTAACTGGCGTGGACGCTCTCGTGAAAAAGGGTACTACCGCTTTGACGATGAAAGCGGCGACCGGGTCGAATTTTATGATGCGACGGGGCAAGGAGCCAAACGCCTCTTGATGAAAACGCCTATTGACGGCGCGCGACTTTCTTCCGGGTTTGGCACGCGAAAACATCCTATCCTGGGTTATCGGCGCGCACATAAGGGCGTCGATTTCGCCGCCAATCGCGGCACGCCTATCAAAGCCGCCGGCGACGGGATTGTCGAACGGGCGAACCGTTATGGCAGTTTCGGGAATTACATTCGTATCCGGCACGCAAACGGCTATCAAACCGCCTATGCGCATCTAAATGGTTTCGCGCGCGGCATACGCTCAGGCAAGCGCGTTCGCCAAGGCGACATTATAGGCTACGTGGGAACAACTGGCCGCTCGACCGGACCGCATCTTCATTACGAAGTTCATCTCAACGGCAAGGCCGTAAACCCGCAGCGATTGAAGATTGCCACTGGCAAGAAACTAACCGGTTCTGAACTTGACCGTTTCCGAATCCAGCGAGACATCATCAACGCCATGCGCATGCCCGAAGCTGAACGCGAGGCGCTTTACGCGCGCGATGAGTCGTCTAGCTCTAATGAAACACTGTAGGCTACTCCGCTCCCCACGGTGCGGGCGGTGCTGACACTGGTGTCGTTAAATCAAACTCAACCCGGAAAAACCTGTTCTCACGGGAGAGTTCATAAGCGAAAACGGTATCGGTAATTTCAAGGGCCCATACATTTGTGACAGACGCCGTAAGGGCTTCGCGATGAAAAAGTTCCACTGAATACGCGTCAACCGGAAATTCGGCGCGGGTTTCGGAAATTACGCTGCTATCGCCGCCATATTGAGTCACAGCATCTTCCGAACCATCCTCATGCCGGTGATCGTGCTTGAGACGCAATCCCTCCTCAGTTCGTGTTAGAACCCATGTTCGCGATCGGTTATCGCCTACATGGAAAGGAACCCTGATCTCATTGTCAGAACATTCCCTGACATGCATCACCATTTTTTCGGCGACGAAATCAGCATCAACTTCATCGGTTGAGACCAACTTGCCTTCAAAAGCCTCTCCACAATTTGAGGCTATTCGCGCCATGAATTCGTCAGCAGGTTCTTCCCCATCGACACTCGGCGCCTGCGAAGAGCATCCGCTCAACCAAAGCACCGCTACAATCAAACGCGCATAGTTCATGTTCATCAAGGTTTTCCGTTTATGGCCAGCCCGGAAAGCTATCAACCAGTTTTATTTTTACATCAGGAAAGCTATCCACATACTGAATTTTCACGTCCGGAAAACTTTCGACAAATTTCCATTGGCCGCAATCGTCAGGAAAACTCTCTACAACCTGAACATTCAGATCCGGAAAGCTTTCTACCACCTGGACCGTGATGTCCGGAAAACTGTCAACCACCTCAACGTCGCCATAGAGTGGGAAGCCGTTATATGTACAGGCGTCTTGATCAATTCCCTCTCCCGCCACCGCTGAATTGGCAAGTGCGCATAGCAAGACTGGTGCGCCGAAACGGGACAGAGCTGCTTTCATGTGATGATTTTAGGCAACATCACGGCAGAGGACCAGCCTCAAACCGGTTCCATTTCTTCGTGTGCGTTGACTCATCTGCTGAAGCTTCGTAGTCCCCATAACTACAAATGCTGCGATGCAGCGCGCGCTATCGGCCAATTAGGGCCCTACTATAAGACGCCAGCGCCTTCACACATCGCAACAATCTCCCCACTGGGGAGGCATTTGAACCGATGACGCATCGCTTCCAAACGGCGGAAGAGCGGGGCGTTGGAAAACCAACTCCCGCCGATGCGACATAGTCAGAACATACCGCCCCTAAGGCGCGTTCCGGCAACAAACTAGACGGAGACTGAATGTCATTCGCTGAACTCGGCTTATCGCCGAAACTCCTCGAAGCCATCGCCAAAGCTGGCTACGAAACGCCAACCCCTATTCAAGAGCAAGCGATCCCCCCCGCTACGGAAGGGCGAGACGTCCTCGGCATCGCACAGACCGGGACGGGAAAAACGGCATCTTTCACGCTGCCGATGATTGAACGCCTTTCAAAGGGCCGCGCAAGAGCGCGTATGCCACGCAGTCTTGTGCTTGCGCCTACGCGAGAACTCGCTGCGCAAGTTGCAGAAAATTTTGAAAAGTACGGCATCAATCACAAACTATCCATGGCGCTCTTGATTGGCGGGGTTTCATTCGGCGATCAGGATGCAAAACTTACGCGCGGCGTTGACGTCCTCATCGCAACCCCGGGCCGTTTGCTTGACCATTTCGAACGTGGCCGCCTTCTCCTTACCGGTATCGAGGTGATGGTTATCGACGAGGCCGACCGCATGCTCGATATGGGCTTCATTCCCGACATTGAAAAAATCTTCAAACTGACGCCGATCACACGTCAAACACTGTTCTTTTCAGCGACCATGCCGCCCGAAATTCAGCGGATTACCGATCAATTTCTGCATAATCCGGTGCGTGTTGAAGTGGCAAAACCCGCGACGACTGCCGATACGATCACGCAACGTATCGTCAACATGCCATCCAAGGACGATAAGCTTAAACGAAATGCGCTTCGTGAGTTACTAGGCCTTGATGGCGTCAAAAACGGAATCATCTTCTGTAACCGCAAATCGACGGTCGACATCGTCGCCAAGTCTCTGCAAAAGCATGGCTTTAATGCACGCCCTATTCATGGCGATCTCGCACAGGCGTTTCGCACGGAAACGCTCGACAAATTCCGCAATGACGAAATTCAATTTTTGGTGGCGTCGGATGTGGCTGCGCGCGGCCTCGATATTCCAGCAGTAAGTCACGTTTTCAACTATGATGTTCCAATCCATGCTGATGATTATGTTCACCGGATTGGCCGGACTGGCCGTGCCGGCCGGAAAGGCGCAGCGATGATGCTGGTTACGCCAGCAGACAGCAAGTATTTCGACGCGATATTGAAAACGATTAGCGCTGATGAAATCCAGGCATTAGACTTTACGAAGTTTTTTGAGGAGAATCCTGGAACCGAAAAGCGCCGCCGTAAACCGGATGATAAACGTAAACGCACCACGAAACGGAACAGCCGTAAAGACGGCGATGCGAAAGCTGATGACAACAGGCAGCCGGAAGCAAGCCTGAAAGAGTCCGGTCAGGATGACAATCAACAACGCCCCGGTCGCCGTAAACGGAGCGAATCCAAGAGTTCATCGCGGCGACGCGAAAAAGCGCCTGAACCTGTTGTTGGCTTGGGCGAACATGTCCCGGCATTCATGACGCGAGCGGTCGCAAGATAAAAGCTATTAACTTTCCGGTAAGCTCTGTTTCCGAAATACTGAATGAAGGGTTTAGCCAAACCTTTACCATGTTTTTCTAGGCTCCCCATGAGCTAGGGGGAGGCGAACGCCTCGATACAAGTCAGCAGGACAACATGGCTTTAGATACTGAAACATCGCATCGTTATGCCGAGATCACTTTAGGCGCATTAAAACAATCAGGGCTTTCTTCGACGCCCGATAATTATGAGCTGTGGTACGCCCATGTTGAAGGCGGAAACGCCGCCTTGTCTTCTGCAATACAAAAAGCGACTGATAAGGATGGCAAGCTATCGCAGGAAAAAGCTGACCGTCTTTACAAAGAATTTATACAGCACGCAGAACTTTCCCATGACATGATGAAGCTGGTCGCACGGTTTCACGAAGAGGTCTCTGACCTTTATGATGTTGTTGAGCAAGGCGGCGAAAACGCGACCGGTCACAGCGAAAAGCTGACCAGCATTTCAGATCAGTTAACAGCAGCGGCTTCAGACACGCCGAACGTCGGGGATCTGCTCGAAAGCATTCTGAATGTCGCTAAGACCATGCGTGCTGAAAACGAAGCCTTAGAGTCAAGGCTCGCGGAGTCCGCCAGTGAAGTGAGCGCTCTACAACGCGACGTTGAAGCTATTCAAGCAGAAGCCATGCGCGATGCGCTGACTGGCGTTGCAAACCGGGCGACTTTTGATCGCTCTTTAGTCGTACATATGCAAGAAGCGCTTGATGAAGAAGAACCTCTCGCCCTCTTGCTTGGCGATATCGATCATTTCAAGAATTTCAATGACACTTGGGGTCATCAGACTGGGGATCAGGTGCTGCGTCTCGTTGCCGACGTCATGAATAATAACGTGAAGGGGCAGGACTTGCTGGCCCGGTATGGCGGTGAGGAATTCGCTGTCGTACTGCCGGGTACTTCGCTCGCGAACGCGAAGATGCTTGCAAACCGCATTCGTGAGGCAGTGCAATCGCGACGATTGAAAAAGCGACGTACTAACGAAGACTTGGGCGTCATTACGATGTCTATCGGCGTTGCCACGCTCAATGAAAATGATTCGTCAGAATCATTAATTGAGCGCGCCGACCAGTGCCTTTACGCAGCAAAACATGCCGGCCGCAACTGCGTGATCGGTGAAGAAGAGCTTTCACAAAAGCAAGCTGACAAGGGCGTGGCCTAACCCTCCCCCAGACGTCGCAACAAAAAATCCCTCGCCTCGTTTATTTTTGAGGCGAGGTAATCAGTCCCGCCCCGGTCGGGATGAAGCTGGGAAATCAGTTTCCGATGCGCGGCTCGAACAGCACCAGCGTCCGCATCTTTTTCAAGGCCAAGTACTGAGAGCGCTTCATCTTCGCTCATTTTCCTGTCGTTGCGAGACGGTGCTACACTCGTTTCGTCTTCTTCAAGATCCTTTTGTGATCCGCGCCACGCCTCAATCGCCGTGACGCCGCCCGCTGCAATCAGCACCATGAACGCCAGCGGCCACAGCTTGGCGGCAAGGAGCGCCGCAGTCAGGGCGAGCCAAACAACCCCCTTCAAAATCGTCATGCTGCGTTTGTCGCTGTTTGAGTCATCTCCGGCGGCAAGGCGAAACAACAACCAGCCCGCCGCTGCAACCGCTATCACCAATGAGACTAATCCAAACCACATTTCTGAAGTCTAGACGTTTCCTGAGTGGAGAGCGAATGGTTTGGCTTCAGGCCGCCGCCGCTTCGCTTTCGCCGCCCTGTTCTTGTTGCGGCAGGTTCAGGGACGCCACCAGCGAACGTATTTCCAGCCGCGCCGTTACGTGGCTCATAGTTGTAAGCCGCACTGGAGAATCGACCCCGCCTAAGTCAAGCAAAGTCAAACCGATGGGGAACAACTCTCGATAGATCACCCGATCGCCAAAGCCACGCGCTAGCCGGAAACCTATCCGCGAAGAAAGCTCATCGAGTTTATCGCCCATGTTCTTTTTGTTACGAGCCCGTGTTGCAGAAAGCCTGTTTCGCATAACGACCCAGTCAATGCCGCCGGGCACCCCGGTCATCGCCCGCTGCTTGCGAGCGGTCCAAACCATTTCGCTGTAAAGACTAGGCCCAGTCACTTTGCCAGTCTCAGGATCAATCCGCGCCAGAAGGTCGAAATCAACAAAACTATCATTCAAGGGCGTAACAATCGTATCGGCATGCAAGTGGGCCAGCCGAGAAAGGTGCGTATTCGCACCAGGGCAGTCGATGACGACAAAATCACACCCCTCAAGCGACTGCAGAGCGGCTTTGAAGTTCTCAGATTCTTTTGCCTGGCTTTCTGCCCGGCTATCCAGACTCGATGGCTCAACATCCACCTCGGTCGGAAAAACCAGCTCTTTTCCTTTGATTTCACAGAATTTTTTTCGGTTTTCAATGTATCGCTTAAGGCTACCTTGCCGCAAATCAAGATCTACGGCGCCAACCTTATAGCCTGATCGCATTAGCGCGACGATCAAGTGCATGGCGGTGGTGGACTTGCCCGACCCGCCCTTTTCATTTCCCAGTACAATTACGTGCGTCATTAATGTTTCCACTGACCCGCGCTTGAAAAAGCCGGGATTTCATCTTTCTTGCATACCGATGAGAAACCATCTCCCGCTAGTTTCGAGTGTGAGACGATTCTGGTTTCTATGGCGATAGGCAAATATTTCAGCACTTTCTCGGCCCTGGTTGGCATTCTGGCTATGTTCGCCATGCCCGCCAACGCTGATATGGGCGTCTTTCCCCTGCGACAGGTCCTGACACTGGAGGACCCTTCCTCGGTTTTCACCATATCAAACCCTTCGGACCGGATTATTGAAGGCCGCGTGACGTGGATCGACCTGAGCGCAACCGAAACCGGTTATGCTCAGGCCAGCCCAGAAAGTCGGGCAAAGCTCAGCGCTGCTCCCTACCTTGTGGTGACACCAGCGCAGTTTCGGCTGAAACCGGGCGCCCGCATGGATATATCCGTTCAAATTCGAGATGGAGTAAAACTGCCAAAAGGCGAACGCCGATCGCACCTGCTTGTAGAAACCGAGGCCTCTCGAACGCCTATCCGCAAAGCAAGTAACAGAGGCCTGCAGGTCGATGTTGGACTCGGCGTTTCCGTACCAGTGATCCTTCGAAACGGCGGAAAAACAAAATCCAAGTTCGATGATACACGTCTCTTACGCGATACGGACGGCACGCTGAATTTGGAAACAATGATTGTGCCGTCTGGCAACAACTCCAGCTATGGCCGGGTTATCGTTGAATACACGCCCGAACAACACAACAGCAGCGCTGTCCAGCTTGGGGTCAGGGAAAACGTCGCTGTTTTTACTGATACCGAAAAACGCAAGGTTTCGGTGCCGTTTGGTTTTGTGTCGCTGGACGCGGGCGAAATACTAATCCGCTATGAGGGCCAGGAAGAATATGAGGGCGTCGTTTTTGACGAACGTGTTTTTGATCTCGCACCTCCGGTTGAAGAAGACTAACTATCTGACTCCGCGAGCGACAAACGCTCTCCCTCAAAGCCCTCCACAGCGCAAAACATGCCCTTCGCTTTCAATTGTGCGCAGAGGGCATCGGCTTTGTCTTTCGCTGCGAAGCCGCCGCCGATCAGGCGGAGAAACCTTCCCTTGTCAGTAACGGTTATATTTTCAACACGCGGCTCGAGTAAGCCTAGTTCATCAGGGTTTTCCCGTTGCAATTGACGCCATCCGGCGCGCGCTTCCTCAAGCTTGCGATAGGACGCCAGATGAACGCCATACAGCACGCTTTCAGTCTTGATTTCACCATTAGCTTCGTTCTCGAACACAGTTTCATTGGAAGCGAATGTTGGCTGGACAAGCCGCGGAGATGTTTGCACCGGCACTTCAGACTGGGCGAGCGCTGGAGACGCAGCATCATCTACAACCGCAGTGGACGGTTCCGGGTCTTTTGTAATTGCTTCCGGCGCTGGAGGCAGTGAGACTTCAGCTTCTTGTTGAATGTCTCCGTCAGTCTCATTTTCCAAAGCCGCGCTGTCTCGCTCGCGCTGAAAGGACAGCACCTGATTGGCGAGTCGCGCATTTTGAGATTTTAATCGCGCAACTTCCGCTTCAAGCGAAGCGACTTTCAAAGCTTGCGCTTCCAAATCGCTATCACTGAGTTCCGCTGCGCTGTCGCCGCCTGATAGAGAGGCGCAAGCAGAAAGCAAGGTGAACACAGCCAGGGCGCCAAGCGTACGCAAAAAGGAGGCAGAGGTTGTTTTGAGTGTTAACAAGGCCCGGTTTCTCCTCGAGAATCCTGAATCGCTGCTATCATACCCCTCATAAGCCAGCCATCCAAGCTTTATGGCGCTTTATCGTTACAGTTTCACGAAACAGGTAAGAATCAGCCAGCCGCGCGCGCGCCAGCCTCCGGGTTGTGCGACACCGGCGTGAAGACAAGCGCAGCGCCCTTTGCATCTTTTTCTAACAATCCGACATCATAAAACAGCGCAGATCCGCCTCTGGTTCCACCCGCCAAAAAAAACAGAATCTCTTCCACCCCGTCACTGTCGAAATCAGCGTTCGCCAACTCCTGCATCTCGACAAACTGATTATTTTCCGAAATGCGCCATTGGTGGGCGCTGGGCTGTTCGACAGAGAGTGGCGTTGATCCCCCTGCTTCTTCTCCGAGTCTCATAACGCTTCGAAGCAACGCCAAATCTTCCTTCGTGGGCGAGCCGTCCTGAAAATGGCTGCCGTTTGCGGGTTGGGCGTTCATCAGCGCAAACAAAGCGCCGCATGCCCTGATGAAATATCCTTCCCGGCGCATCTCGCGCGTTGTACCGGCGTACCAGCCATCGAAGGAAAGCTCGCGAAAAGCGCGACAGGTTTGAACCTCGCGCTGCGAAGTCATGTGGCCGCCAGGGTCGCTCATAACGAGCGTGACGGATTTCCCTTGAAGGTCGAGAATTTTTTGATCCTGCAGCGCCGACAGGTCAGCATGGCCATAACATCTCGCACTGGCGTCTTCGAACAACGGCATATCTGTCTTCAGGCAGATTTCGTAGGCGGATTGACTGGTCCGGGGTTGATCGTTGTCATCATCCAGCTGTTGCGTGACAAATGCTGCAACCGCCGCGCTCCCCGCGCCCAAGCCAATAGCAAGCGTTCTCAATGCGACCATTACAGCAACCCCAGCTCAGCTAGCTCAAGCGCCAGTTCCGGCGGCGGAGACTTTTTTTGACTACTGGCCTCAATATCGCGCGGCGCTTCTCTATCCTGCAAGTACCGCCATCCCTGAAACGCGCGTCGAGGCGACGGGGCTGTGAGCACCAATGCCGGATCGAAGAGGATTGCCGTACGCTCGATCTGATCCTGCCCAATTCGCTTTTCAAATCCGATGATCTTTTGACGGGAGAGGATTACCCCCTTGATCACCCAGTAAATAGAACCGCCGTTTAAAAGCTCATCCGCGCGTCTCGGGTGCATACGGGTGACATGGTCGTGGCAGCGGCCCATGCCAGTTTTGATGTTTGCCTGCACACGCTTTTTGATCCAAGCGCGCAGATCATCAACGCCATTGGCGCCGACACAGAGCTTAACAAGATGAAGCGTCATCCCGAGACAATAGCATGTTAGAGACTTATTTCGCTATTCAGCGACGCGCATGCGCGCGAGGTCCCGCGCCCGCTGACGTTTGAGATCGTGGCGCGCTGTGCGTTTCACAAGAATATAGAGGATGAAATAGCACATCGCTGCACCAGTAGCGGACAGCCATATGGGCAGATTCTCAAACAGCGCAGCAAACCTGTCGTAGGAAAGACCCAGCGCTTCGGCGATGCCAGGCGCTTCCTGCCCCAACAGCAAAATGACGCCAATACCGGTCAGCACGAACGCCAGCATTCCCGCCAGTAACGCGCCGATGGTGACGCCCATGTCGGCTCGTTCTTCAGCTTTCGAAACAATCATTTTCGACGGGTCGCCGGAAAGCGCCTGCGTCGCCGCGAACAATGCGCGCGTTCTCGCCGCTCTTTCCTCCGGCGCTAACTCGCGCTTGGAATCATGTTTGATTTTTTCAAAATCAACGAGCGGTTTTGCATTCATCACGCGGTCTGACACGAATTCCGGCTCGCACTCAGCCGCCGGTAGAACATCCGAGGACGGAACGACTAGCGCCGCATCAGTAGGCATCAGAAAAAGCGATTTCTCCGCCGCGCGTCTGCGCACAAGGCCGTCAAGCGTTGCAAGTTCGTTATTTACGAAAGCCTTGGTCCATAATTCAAAAGCGTTAGCGGCGCCAATCTTGTCGCCGGCATTCAGTTTACGAAGAACGGTAGATCGCTTCCAATTATCTTCGCCAATATTGAATATTAACGAAACGAGCGCGTCATGTTCATTCTGATTAAGGGGCGCACGGACAGTGTCGCCTATGAGCTGCTCTATTGGCTGAACGTCATCTTTGAGGAGGCGTTCTGCATCACCTTCTGTGACGCTCATGCCGTGGCGGGCCGAACCTGTGTGGCCATAGCCAACAGTCCATTGTTCAGTCGGCGCATAATGCGCAGACATGCGAAGGCCCTCATACCCTTTGATCAGATTAAGACCGGTCTCTCCCGTCCGCATTAGACCCGCTCTACCCCTCTCGACACACATTCAACCATACCGGACCCGTTCGGATGGATAACCTTCTGGTTGATCCCACAGCTCCCCCCGACAAATACCGTTAATGATTCCTAACACGAGATGGCCGGATTTGGTAGACGGATGGCATTCCCTAGGACATTTCACGGTCTAGAGGCGCCAAAACGGCACAGTCGGAGCCTGTCGTTAATGAGTTTTTACCTGCACAAAGGACGGGGGAGACCGGCTCAAAACGCATAATAAGCTGAAAAATATAGCATTTTTCGAATTCCCCTCTGCTCCCCTGACGCACAATTCTGGCACAATAATTGGTACTAAGTCCCTCGTAGAGCCATATCCGCCGGAAATGAGGGTGAAATTCCTCACTCTCAGCTATAATTCCCCAGGCGGGGGTGTCAGAGGTGTCTTATGTTGGGCAATGGGATCACAAACATCATCGCCGCCGCCATCATAGCGGTTGCGATCGTGTTCACCGGCGGTCTAGGCGGCGGAAAAGGGTCTTCGGGCATGACCGAAGAGGAATTCGCCGCTTGGTATGCGCGCGCAGTGGGCGATATTCGCAACGACATTGTCGTGAATTGCGGCTGTTGCGGCGAAGCTGAGGGCCAGCGGAGGGCCGCCGCCGATTCTTTTTAGCACCCCGCCCGGTTCCAACACGGCTCGCAGGGTATAATCCGGTTGAGCCAGTAGAGCCGAGGCGGGTTCCGCCAACCCCGGTATTGCCGCCGGTCCTGCCGCCGGACACGCCGGTGAGTACACCGGACGGGCCGCCGATACCGCCCGTGATCATACCGCCAATTTATATTCCGCCGGTCGACCCGCCTTGCGACCCAGAAACTGATCCCGAATGCGAGCCGGAGGAGCCGCCTGTAGATGCGCCGGAACCCGCGCTTCCCTTGCTGCTGCTTATCGGCTGCGGCCTGATCTGGTGGTATCGCCGAAATTCGCTTCAGGCTTACTAACCGGCGGCGGGCAAGAGCACCGCTGCCGCTAGTCCGAGAAACACAAAGAAGCCGACGATATCCGTTACTGTCGTTACAAAGACAGCAGATGAAACCGCCGGATCGGCGCCCGCGCGTTGAAGCCCGATTGGGATAAGAATACCGGCTAGCCCCGCAGCCAACAGGTTGATGATCATGGCGACGCCGACGACTAGGGCGAGATTAATCGCAGCCGCCTCGGTCCCCCATCCGCTCGCAAAAAACCAAACGCCCGCAAGGGCGCCCATAATGACTGCGAAGATAAGGCCGTTTAAAAAGCCTACGAGCGCTTCGCGGAAAACGATGCGCGCAGCGTTCGTTGCTGTAAGGTCTTTTGTCGCCAGAGAACGAACGACAACGGTCAGTGTTTGCGTACCGGCATTGCCACCCATTGAGGCGACAATCGGCATAAGCACGGCAAGTGCAACAATCTGACCGATGGCGGCGTCAAACATTGCGATCACAAGCGATGCAAGGATTGCCGTACCTAAATTTACTGCAAGCCATGAAAATCGCGAACGCACGGTTTCAAACACTGTGTCGGATAGACCCGTGTCCGCCTCAACGCCGGCCAACGCAAGCATGTCCTCTTGCGTTTCCTCGCGGACCGTTTCCACGACGTCGTCCACCGTCACCATGCCGATCAGGCGGTCGGCGTCATCGACGACTGGCGCGGAAATGAGGTTGTACTGTTCGAAGAGATACGCGACCTCTTCCTGGTCCATGGTCGCAGGCACGGTGCGCATATCGCGGCTGGACATTATATCCTGAATAACCGTTTCGCGTTTTGACTTTAACAGCGTTGAAAGCGGCACCGACCCCATTGGCTTGAATGCCGGATCGACGACAAACACCTCATAGAACTTGTCGGGCAGATCTTCGGTTCCACGTAACCGGTCTATGATCTGACCGACGGTCCAGAATGCAGGCGACGCGAAAAACTCACGCTGCATGAGGCGGCCGGCGCTATCCTCTTCAAAGTCGAGAGCCGCGCGTAGAGCGAGCCGGTCTTCAATCGGCGCAAGCGCAAGAATTTCCGCCTGTTTTTCTTCATCCAGATCTTCGAGTACGAACGCGGCGTCGTCCGTATCAAGCTCCATGACCGCTTCTGCGACCTTGGCCGGCTCCATGGCCTCGATGACGTCTTCGCGCAGATCTTCATCCAGTTCTGCGAGAACTTCGGACGGAATCGCGCCGCCAAGCATGGCGATCAGCGCATCACGCTCTTCTTCACGCAGAAGGCCGATTAAGTCAGCAACGTCCGCCGGGTGTATTTCACGGGTCAGGCCATGATATGCCTCTACGTCTTCGGCATCGATGGCGTCCTCGACAGACCGGACGAACTCTGGCGACAGCGTCTGGTCGTCCGCAAACTGACCATCTTCTTCCGGCGGCAGGTCACCGTGCCGCGGTTCTTCCTCAGGGGGCGCAATTTCAGACATAAACCCCCCTTGGCTGGCGGATAAACCGTTGGAAAGGCTGAATAGTCTGTTGCTAGGCCAGCCCTTTTTGGAACGCAAGAGGGTTGGAAGATGAAACTGTCAGCATCAATGACAGCGTTAATCTCTAAAATTGAAAACGCCGCTCAGGATGATCGCGACGGTGATAAGCCAGAGAACACCCGACACTTTAGTCGCCAGCCACATCTTCTTTTTGATGTGCGGTTCGGTCGGCGCGCCGGGATCCGCGCCCTTTACGCCATCATCCTGGGCTTCCCAGCGCCCGGTGATGTCTCGCGGAAGGACCGCCAGAAACGCGACCCACCACCAGATGATATAAATGACGATTGCGCCGGCAATGTTCATGATCCGAGCCTCAATATGTGCGTGACGATCAGCGGCCTCTTACCCCAGACTTCATCAAAATAGACACGCGCCGCCCTTTTGACGGCCAATGCAACGGCTTCGTCGTCCTTACGCTTCGTTCGCGGCAGATCGTTAACCGCCTCATCGATCTCATCAGCGAGTTCCGCTGCCGCATCGGGCGCGTCATCCGCCCAGACAATGCCGGCCCCGTCAGCGGCAACCACATCAGCAAGCTCTCCTTTTTTATCAAACGCCAGAGACACGAAAAGCGCGCCTGCATAGGAAAGCTTGCGCCGCTCGCGCATGGCGGCGGCGCCGTCAGGCAACAACACGTCTCCATCTAGATACATACGGCCCGCGGGAACCTCATCAATGCGTTCAGGACCGTTTGGCGCGATGCGGATAAGATCGCCATTACGGGGTGCGAAAGATTTTTCAGCGCCTAGCTCCAGCGCAAATTCCGCATGTTCTTCGAGATGCCGCGCCTCTCCATGAACGGGGATGGCTATTTCCGGCCGCGCCCATTCGTACATTGAGCGTAATTCTTCGCGACAAGGATGACCGGAGACGTGCACAAACTCATCTTTCTCGGTGATGATTTTGACGCCAAGTTCAACGAGATCGTTCTGCAGATTGTAAATCTCTCGATCGTTTCCGGGTATGATCTTCGACGAAAAGATCACCGTATCCCCTTCGGACAAGGTAAGATCGCGATGATCGTTTCTGGCGATGCGTGACAGCGCCGCACGCGGTTCGCCCTGCGAGCCTGTGCACAAGTAAAGCACATGTTCGCGCGGCAGGTGCCCTGCATCCTTCGGCTCAACAAAGGACAACCCTTCAGGCAGCAACCCTGTCTCGCGAGCGGCATCGACAATGCGCAGCATGGAACGCCCGAGAAGACATACGCTGCGATCTGCCGCCGCAGCCGCTTCGCAGATGGAAACAACACGGGAGACATTCGAAGCGAAGGTCGTGACGGCCACCCTGCCCAGCTGCTCTGCGATCAATTTGGTGAGTGATTTTTTCACCGCCGATTCCGAACCGGACTCGCCCGATGACAAGACATTGGTGGAATCGCAGACCATGGCGAGAAGTCCGTCATCGCCCAGTTTTTTGATTGTCCCGCTGTCAGTTACAGGGCCCAATGCGGGCGAAGCGTCAATTTTCCAGTCGCCAGTATGCAATACGGTTCCAAGGTCAGTTCGCAAAATGACGCCGCTTGGTTCCGGGATTGAATGCGTGAGCGTGACATATTCAATATCAAACGGCCCCAGCTTGAACCGCGCGTTCATATCTATAACATTCAGTTCGTAATTGGTTTCTTCATATTCTTCGAGCTTGCGCGCCACCAATGCCGCCGTAAAAGGCGTTGCGTAAATCGGACAGCCAAGCTTCGGGGCAAGCAACGCGACAGCGCCGATATGGTCCTCATGACCGTGCGTCAGCAACAACCCATGCAGCGCCTCTTTTTCTTCGAGAATATAGGTCGGATCCGGACAAATCAGATCAACTCCGGGTGTTGACAGGTCGCCAAACATGACGCCGCAATCGATCATCACCCATTGCCTGTTCGCCGGCGTGCCGAACCCATAAAGGTTCATGTTCATGCCGATCTCGCCCGAACCGCCAAGCGGCAGGAAGACAAGTTCCTTACGCGACATTATTTGGCCTTCAGCCGTTTTGAGATTTCAAGCAGTCCACGAATGGTCAGATCATGGTCGAAGATGTCAATCGCCTCAGTCTGCCCTTCGAACAAAGACGCAATGCCGCCGGTTGCGACGACTTTGATCGGTTTCGCGTATTCCTTTTTTATCCGCTCGATCAGTCCGTCGATCAAGCTGACATAACCCCAGAAAACGCCAGTCTGCATGGCGCCGACAGTATCCGTTCCAATGACCTTATCCGGTCTCTCTATGGCGATGCGCGGCAGACGCGCCGCCGCCTCATGCAACGCCTGCATTGAAAGATTGATGCCCGGCGCGATCACGCCGCCCTCGAAAGCGCCATCCGAGCCGACAATGTCGAAGTTTGTCGCCGTGCCTGAGTCGACAACGACCAAAGGGCCGCCATGGGCGGTAAACGCGCCCACAGCATTGACCAATCTGTCGGCGCCAGCTTCGGACGGTTTGTTAATCCGAACCTCAACGCCTGGAATATTGTGATGACCAATAACGAACGGCTCGCAGTTGAAATAACGACGGGATAAATTGCGCAAGTGGAATAAGGACTGCGGCACCACGGTCGAGATGATGCATTCAGAAATATCCGTCAGCTTTTGTCCGTGAAACTCCATCAACTGCGAAAGCCAGACCGCATATTCGTCAGCCGTGCGCGTTGTGGAAGTCGAAGCGCGCCATTGCGCGACCGGTTCGTCGCCTTCAAAAAGCGCGATCACGGAGTTGGTATTGCCGACATCGATGGCGAGTAACATTGGCCTTGCCTTAACTTTTCTTTCCGGGCGCTGTGAAAAACACCTCGCCCGCTGCAATTGTCCGCTTTCCTTCGGCCAAGCGCAACTCCAGGGCGCCGGTTTCATCGAGCCCGGCAAAGACGCCTTTCAGCTCCTCGTTTGGCAGGCGAACGGTGATTTCCTCGAAAACGCCCGCTGCACTGCTCAGCCATTGCTGGCGGATTGGTTCAAAGCCTTGCTCCCGCCACTCTTTGTAAATGCGCCAGAAATGCGTATCGAGGATTTCAGCAAAGGCAGCCGGTTCCGGCAATTCGTCGCTATGATCCATCAGCCGTGTGGTCGGATACGGCATGCCCTCAGGCGCCGTCACCATGTTGACGCCTATGCCGATGGCGAGATGTGCGCCTAAGTTTTCAAGCAGAATTCCAGCGCATTTCGCTCCATCAATCAGCACATCATTTGGCCATTTGAGTTTGATTTTTTCTGCAGAAGTGAATTCTTCAAGCGTTTCAGCAAGCGCCAGAGCGACAATAAACGAAACCTGTCCCAGATTTTCAGCGGGACCAGCAGGTTCGAAAAACAGGCTTCCCGCGAAATCACCCGTTCGCTGTTCCCACGCGCGCCCGCGCCGCCCATAGCCACCGGTCTGGGTTAGCGCAACGATCCAGCGCGGACCGTTCTCTCCCGCTTCAACTTGGCGCTTTGCTTCAAGGCTTGTGGAATCAAGCGTGTCGAAAAGCTGAAAGTCTGTTCCGGAGGTTAGTCGCGGCACTTAAAAGAGCGACGCCGCCGCAAGCCCGGCGATGTCAATCAGCGGGCCAATGAACACCGTCAGCACCGGGAACATCAACAGCGCCGAGCCCCAGGCCGCAACAGTCAGCGTTGGGCCGGCATCACGTTCAAACGCCGGGGCCGGTTCGTCGAACCACATGAACCAGACAATGCGCAGATAGTAGAAAGCGGATATGGCGCTGGCGATGACGCCTACGACGGCGAGCCAGATGAGGCCAGCGTCAACAGCAGCGAGAAAGACGAACCACTTTCCGAAGAACCCTGCCGCTGGCGGCACGCCTGCAAGCGAGAACAACAACACGGTCATAATCAGCGCCATTGGAGCATTGGTGCGCGAAAGCCCGGAGAGGTCTGATATATTTTCCGTCATGCCGCCGCGACGGCGCATCATCAAGATCACTGCGAAGGTGCCGATGGTCATGACAATATAGATAGCCATGTAGATCAGGACGGACGAGACCCCTTGCGTCGTACCGGCAGCAAGCCCGACCAGCGCGTAGCCCATATGGCCAATTGATGAGTACGCCATCAGGCGCTTGATGTTGGTCTGTGCAATCGCTGAAAAGGCGCCGACCGCCATGGAAGCGACGGCAATGAGCGCGATGACCGGCTGCCAGTCGGTTAGAACGCCTGGGAAGGAAACAGTCAGCGCACGCGCAAACAACGCCATGCCCGCAAGCTTTGGCGCGGCGGCGAAGAACGCAGTCACCGGCGTCGGCGCGCCCTCATAAACGTCAGGCGTCCACATGTGGAACGGCGCGGCGGAAACCTTGAACGCGAGGCCGGAGATCATGAAGATGAGACCGATGACGAGGCCGGTATTCTGATCCGTTGAGGCTGCAACACTGGCAATACCTTCAAAAGTTGTCGTGCCGGTGAAACCGTAAACAAGTGAAGCGCCGTACAGCAAAAGGCATGACGACAAGGCGCCAAGCACAAAATACTTTAACCCCGCCTCCGTCGAGCGGCGGCTATCGCGATTGAATGAGGCGAGAATGTAAAGCGCTAGGCTTTGCGTTTCGATCCCCATGTAAAGCGATATCAGGTCAGTCGCCGACACCATAAGCGACATGCCGAGAACCGCGAGCACAATAAGCACGGGATATTCGAACCGGCCGAGTTTTTCGCCGGCGAGATAACGGTCAGACATCAAAATGGCGAACGCCGCCGCGCCATAAATCAGGACCTTGGCGAACTTCGCGAAAGCATCGATCTGAAACGCGCCGTTGAATAGCGACACATTCTGTTGCGCGCCGGGAGAAAAAATCACCAGCACGCCTGCGAAAACAAGAAGCGCGACGGACGCCAGCGAAACCTGTCCGGCGGCTTTGTCACCTCGAAAAACACCGTAGATCAACAGAGCCATGGCGCCGATCGCCAGGGCAAGTTCCGGGTAGGTAAAAGTCAGGGTTTGAGCGAGGCTGAGTTCCATTACATCACCCCGCCTGCGGCAAGTGCCGCATTGTAATTGTTGATCAACAAATCCACTGCCGGTGAAAACACGGTGAGCGCAGGCCCCGGGTTGAAGCCAAGATAAAGCGCGAACGCCATAAGCACGCCCAGAGACAATAATTCGCGCCGGTCCACATCAGGGATAGACATCAGCGCTTCCTTGGTGAGATCCCCGTACACAACCTGACGATAAAGCCGTAGCGCATAGGCAGCGGAAAGGATCACGCCAAATGCAGCAAAGAATGCAATCCACGAATTCACTTTAAACGCGCCCGTCATGGCGAGAATCTCGCCAACAAAACCGCTGGTGCCCGGAAGGCCAACATTCCCCAGCGTAAAGAACAGGAACAAAAACGCGTAGATCGGCATCCGGTGCACGAGCCCGCCATAAGCGGCAATCTCTCGCGTATGCATGCGGTCATAAACAACGCCGACACATAAAAAGAGCGCGCCGGAGATAAAGCCGTGCGAGAGCATCTGGAAAAGCCCCCCCTCAATCCCCTGCTTCGTGCCAGTGAAAATGCCCATGGTGACGAAGCCCATGTGAGCGACGGAGGAATAAGCGATCAGCTTTTTCATGTCCTCTTGCGCCAATGCTACAAGTGACGTGTAGATGATGGCGATAATAGAAAGCGCATAGACGAGCGGCGCGAAATCGGCGCTCGCAATCGGGAACATGGGCAGAGAGAAACGTAAAAATCCGTAACCGCCCATTTTCAACAGGATCGCCGCCAGCACGACCGAGCCGGCCGTCGGCGCCTGAACGTGCGCGTCGGGCAGCCAGGTGTGCACCGGCCACATAGGCATCTTCACGGCAAACGAGGCAAAGAACGCAAGCCACAGCCATTTCTGGGCGCCCGCCGGGAATGCGGTTTGCTGCAAGGTCGGAATATCCGTGGTGCCGGCCTGCGCATACATCCACGCCATGGCGATCAGGAGCAGGAGCGAACCAAGCAGCGTATACAGAAAGAACTTGATCGCGGCATAAACACGGCTCGGCATTGAAACGCCGGCGAATTCTTTTGTGCCTTTTGATCCCCAAACGCCGATGATCAGGAACATCGGGATAAGGCTGCCCTCAAAGAAGAAGTAGAACAGGAACAGATCGAGCGCGCAGAAAACCCCGATCATCAGCGTTTCAAGAACGAGAAACGCGATCATGTAATCGGCGACACGCGACTTGATGGAGTGCCAGGACGCCAGCACGCAGATCGGCATAAAGAACGTGGTCAGCAGGACGAACAGGATCGAAATCCCGTCAACGCCCATCTTGTAACCGATGCCGCCGCCGATCCAGTCGAATTCCTCGACTAGCTGATAGCCGGCAATAGAAGGATCATAGAGCGCGTAAACGCCAAGCGAAACGAGAAACGTGCCGACGGCGGCGAGCATCGCCACCCACCGCGCAACATTATCAACCTGAGACTGTTCGTCTGAACTGACGGAACCATCTTCGTTGGCCTTCATCATCCATCGGCGCAGCATAATGAACGCGGCGCCAACCAGCGGCAGGAAGGTGACAAGGCTTAGCCAGTGCTGATCAGCAAAACTCTCGGTCATTGGCCGCCCCCGGCGCGAATAAGAATGAACGTCACGAGGATGGCGATGCCGACCAGCATGGCGAAGGCGTAGTGATAAAGATAACCGCTCTGCATTTTCACGATCCGGCGCGCGCCCGCGGCGACAGCAGCGGAGATGCCGTCAGGACCGACGCCGTCAATCGTCTTGCCGTCGCCGTCCTTCCACAGGAACCGGCCGATAGCGAGCGCGGGCTTGACCAGAATGAAATCGTAGATTTCGTCGAAATACCACTTGTTCTTCAGAAACGCGTAGATCATGCCACCCGGACGCAAAAGGCCCGGTTTCAGCGGATCGCCGCGCAGATAATGCCAGGCTGCCGAAAGCGTGCCAATCAGCATGGCAAGGAACGGCGACCACAAGACCCAAGCAGGGATATCGTGATGGCCGCCGCCGCCCGCTGCATCATGAGAATCTTCCGCCGCGTGATCGCCGGCAGGCGCGGCGGCATGTTCGCTCGCCGGTGCATGATCAGTTTCATCCGCATGCGTATCAGCCGCGCCGTGACCGTAGTCTGCACTTGCGTGCTCGCCCGCTTCAACATGATGTTCTTCCGCTGAGTAAAGCGCGCCGTTCCAGAACTGATCGGAATCCTTGCCGGTAAAATTCGGATAAAACGCCATGCCCGCGAACAGTGCGCCAACGGCCAGCGGCACGAGCGGCATCATCATTGTATCCGGCACCGCATGGGGATGCTTGCGGATATGCTCAGGCGCACGGCTCGGCCCCCAGAAGGTGAGGAAGATCAGCCGCCATGAATAGAACGCTGTCATCACCGCTGCGAGCAGGCCGAGGGTGAAGGCGAAATAGCCAAACGCCTTGCCGGCCTCGCCGCCGAAATAAGCCGCCTCGATGATCATGTCTTTGGAGACAAATCCGGCCGTACCGAATGGGGCGCCAAAGAGATAAAAGCCCGGAATACCGACACCGGTAATCGCAATGGTGCCGATGACCATCAGAATATGGGTGAAGGGCATTAGCGATTTGACGCCGCCCATCTTTTTAATGTCCTGCTCGTGATGCATGCCGATGATGACCGCGCCGGAGCCAAGAAACAAAAGCGCCTTGAAGAACGCGTGCGTAAATAGATGGAACATCGCCGCGTCATAAGCGCCAACGCCCGCCGCGAAGAACATGTAACCAAGCTGCGAACAGGTTGAGTAGGCAACGATCTTTTTAATGTCGTCCTGTAGAAGACCGACGGTCGCCGCAAAGAACGCCGTCACTGCGCCCACGAGCGTCACCAGCGCGGCGGCGCTCGGCGCGTATTCGAAAAAGACCGAACAGCGGCAGACGAGAAAGACGCCGGCGGTTACCATGGTCGCGGCGTGGATCAATGCGGAGACCGGCGTTGGGCCCTCCATGGCGTCCGGGAGCCAGGTGTGCAGGAGGAACTGCGCTGACTTACCCATCGCGCCGATGAATAAAAGCACGGAAATAACCGTCAGCGCATGCCAGTCATTGTCAAGGAAGTTGATGGTCAGTTCGCGGATCGGCGCGCCGGCCCCAGCATTCCACGGCGTTACGACTGCATTTGCAGCAACGGCGGAAAAAACCTCATCAAACTGGATCGAACCGAAGACATAATAAACCGCCATGATTCCGAGGGCGAAACCAAAATCCCCCACCCGGTTCACAACGAACGCTTTAATCGCCGCGTCGTTCGCAGACTTCTTTTTGAACCAGAAGCCGATGAGCAGGTACGACGCGAGACCAACCCCTTCCCAGCCGAAGAAGAGCTGCAGGAAGTTGTCCGCCGTCACCAGCGTTAACATCGCGAAGGTAAAGAGCGAGAGATAGGCGAAGAACCGCGACTGCTCGCCATAGTCCTTCATGTAGCCCATGGAATACATGTGCACGAGGAAGGAAACAGAATTCACGACGATCAGCATCACCGACGAAAGCGTATCGAGCCGCACCGCCCATTTCGCTTCAAATCCGCCCGATGCGATCCAGGTGAACAATTCAACAGTGCGGGCGTTGCCGCCGAGCGCGACATCGAAAAACAGAACCCATGAAATAATGGCGGCAACCAACAACAGACCCGTGGTGACGAATTCCGCCGCGCGATAGCCAGCAAGGCGGCCCACCGGCATCGCCAGCATGGCGCCGAACAAGGGCAGTAAAACGACTAACCTGTCCATCAGCGTGCCGGCCCTCTAGTTCTTCATGACGTTGGCTTCATCGACAGCGATATCGCCGCGATTGCGGAAAAAGGCGACAAGAATGGCGAGGCCTACGGCGGCTTCAGCCGCTGCAACGGTCAAAACCATAAACGCGAAAACCTGGCCCGTTAGGTCGCCCAGAAACTGCGAAAACGCCACCAGGTTGATGTTGACTGAAAGCAACATCAACTCAATCGACATCAGAATGACGATGACGTTTTTGCGGTTCAGAAAGATTCCCGCCATGCCGATAGCGAACAGGATCGCCGCAACAGAAAGATAATGTCCAAGGCCAATATCCAGCATTTATGAAAGCCCCTGCCCTGGCTTGATGTCGACAAGCTCGTAGCCTTCTTCACGCTTGCGGCCCACCTGTTTGCCTGGGTCCTGCTTCTTGATGCCGTCGCGCGTACGGAAGGTCAGAATGATCGCGCCGATCATGGCGACGAGCAGAACCATGCCCGCAATCTGAAAATAGTGAACGTAGTCGGTGTAAAGGATCAGCCCCAGAGACTCGATGTTATTCGGGCCATTCGGGTTTGTAATGGTCTCGGCTGCCGTCGGCGACGGGTGCGCGCGGGCCATTTCCGCATCAGAGGGAAACGCCCAGACCGCCACGACCATTATCAATTCAAAGACAACAATAGCGGCGAGCGCGCCGCCAATCGGCAGATACTGCAAAAACCCCTGTTTCATCTCGACGAAATCGACGTCAAGCATCATCACGACGAACAGGAACAGCACCGCAACGGCGCCGACATAAACAACCACAAGCACCATGGCGAGATATTCCGCGCCCATGAGCACGAAAAGACCGGCTGCGGAAATGAACGCTGAAATCAGAAAAAGAACCGAATGGACCGGATTCTTGGACGCAACCACCATCAGACCGGAGGCCACCGCGGCGAAAGCAAACAGGTAAAATGCAAAAGCGGCTAAAGTCATGATGAAACTACGGCGCGAAGTCCCCTGGTCAGTACCGACTCGTTAAAAAAACGCGCCGAATGGCGCTGCTAGATCGCCCGCCCGGCCAAAACAATGCGACTCACCGGCGCGGACGGCTTGGCGCGCTTTTAGAGGCTTCGGCGCCCATTTGCAAAGGTCCTACTGGCCTGTTTTCAGTGAAATTTGCGCCCATGAACGTAGTGGTCGTCTGCTGGCGCCAAAACAGCCGTTCAGTATTTCCCCAGAACGAGCATATGGGTCTCAGCGGAGATCGAAACCGCATTCGCGCCAGTCACACCTGGCAAGCCAGCACAGGTCATCCCGAAATTCACCCCGCCCACCGCTTTCAGGCCGCCTTACGGGCCTCCTCAGCGCGCTTTGACCTTAGGGTGATCCCGACAAACACTTTCAGGAGGGTCATGATGAAAAAACAACTGGGATTAATAGGCGCTGGCGTTTGCGTCTGGGCCGGAGCCGCTATGGCGGATCCGCTGCCCGTGGACAGGGACAAAGTCGAATTCGGCGAAATGACGTTCAGGCTGATGCTGGCCGGCGAAGAAAAAGGCGAAATGTTTTACGCACTGGAACAGCGTGATGACGTGCTCGTGTTGCATGATGGATCGACAATGATGCCGTCCACGCGCGAGTCGCTCACTGCCGTATTCGATGCGGAAACACTGGCGCCGCGCTCGATTGTACTCGACGCCGATTTCAGCCGCACGGTCCTGGACGCCGATCTTGAATTTACAGGCGGCAAGGCGACGGGGCTTTACCGGATCAAGCAGCCCGACCAGCTAGATAAAACAGATCGTCCGTTCGATCTCGAGATTCCTGAACACACGGTATTTCGCGGATCAGTGTTCGGCCTTGCTAGCGGCCTGCCTCTGGAAGAAGGCGACGTTTACAACATCAAATGGTTCGCGTCGCTGGCTGGCGCCGTGCAGGATGTCGAACTCGCCGTCGAAGGAGAAGAAACCGTAACGGTTCCGGCTGGCGAGTTCGAGACCATCAAACTGCATGTCAAAGCGCAACCTGAAAACATGATCTATGTCACCAAGGCGTCGCCGCGCCGCATCGTACGCATTGATGTGATCGGCATGGATATGGTTTTTGAACGGATGCCCTAGGAAAACAAAACGCTTGGGGTGTTTGAAGCTCAGAACTACCGTTTCATTCACCCCAAAAAGGCGGGCATTCGCGTCCCGGCGCTGGTAACTCGTCACAAAACCGCCTTGTGTCGCTCACTGCGCATAGCGGCTCTTTCCACACAAAAATAAATACAGACGCGATGCGCGATTATCGCGTCTTATGTGGAAAGGCTTTTTAATGATAAAACGAACGCTCGCAGCTTTGTCTCTCGTAATGACTGCTAATCCGGTCATGGCGCAAACCGATGGTGATTTCACGCATCCGTGCCGGGGAACCCCGTCATGGGCGCAAACTGATGCGCAATTCAGCGATTTCGACTTCTGGGTCGGCGAGTGGCACGTGTACGACACAAAGTCCGGCGAACTTCGCGGCTTCGACGATATCGAAAAGGTCCTCGAAGGCTGCGTGATCAAACAGCATTGGCGGCAAATGGACGACCTCTTCAGCGCTCAGGGTCTACCCTGGCGGCTGCAGGGAAATTCGCTCACGGGCATGGGTGCGGACGGCGTCTGGCGTCAGACATGGACGGATAACCATGGCGCTTTCATGGTGCTTGAAGGCGGCCTGAACGATAAAGGCCACATGGTCTTGACATCGGAGTGGCTGACTTTCCCCGCGCAGAACGGTCAGCTGCAAACCGTCCGCTATATCTGGAACTGGGACGCAGCAGACGACGGACTTACAATCCATAACTGGGGCTATGTTCAGGCTGGTGATGAAAACGGCGAGATGCGTCCGTACTTCGACATCACGTATCGTAAGAGCGTTAAAGGCAGCGCCGCCGCGAAAATTCGCGATCAAACAGACTAACGGAAATTCGGATTACCGATACGGTGCGTCGAGCTCGAGATTGCGTGCAATCTCGCGCTCCCACCGGTCGCCGTTCGCGAGCAGACGGTCCTTGTCGTAGAACAGCTCCTCGCGGGTTTCCGTGGCGAATTCGAAATTCGGCCCTTCAACGATAGCATCCACCGGGCATGCTTCCTCGCAGAACCCGCAATAGATGCATTTCGTCATGTCGATATCGTAGCGGGTGGTGCGCCGCGAACCATCGTCGCGCGGTTCCGCCTCAATCGTAATCGCCTGCGCCGGGCAGATCGCCTCGCAGAGTTTGCAAGCGATGCAGCGCTCCTCGCCATTCGGGTAGCGGCGCAATGCATGCTCGCCGCGAAAGCGCGGACTAAGCGGGCCTTTTTCAAAAGGGTAATTCAGCGTCGCTTTCGGTCGGAAATAATACTTCATCGCCAGAATGAACGCGCCGACAAAGTCAGCGAGCGCGAAACCTTTAATTGCTTGGGTTAATCTGGACATCTTTAGGACCTCCAGCTTTGCAGGTAATCAACGGCGCCCGGGAACATCAAGAGGAAACCGGACACGAGAACCACCCAGACAAGACACAATGGCAGGAAAATCTTCCAGCCGATGCGCATGAGCTGGTCATAGCGATAACGCGGCACGATCGCCTTCACCATGGCGAACAGGAAGAAGAAAAAGACCACCTTCAGGCAGAACCACAGGACAGGCATGGGACCGGCGTTGAGCCAGGGCGCCCAGGCGTCAGGAAGCGGCGAATGCCAGCCGCCAAAGAACAGCACCGTCAGCATGGCGCACATCAGAACGATATTCGCCAGCTCGCCGATCATGAACATGAGAAACAGCGTGGAAGAGTATTCCACCTGATAACCCGCAACGAGTTCTGATTCCGCTTCCGGCAGGTCGAAAGGCGGACGGTTGGTTTCCGCCAGCGCCGAAATGAAGAATACCACAAACATCGGGAAAAGCGGGATGAAGTTCCAGTGCCAGAAACCGCCGCCCGCGCGCGACTGACTGACGACAATATCGGATAGGTTAAGCGAGCCGACGAGCAGTAGCACCGTGATAATCACGAAACCGATGGAGACCTCGTAGGAAACCATCTGCGCCGCTGAACGCAGCGAGCCGAGAAACGGATATTTCGAGTTTGAGGCCCAGCCGCCCATGATCACGCCGTAAACCCCGAGCGAGGAAATGGCGAAAAGATAGAGGATGCCCACATTGATGTCGGAGCCAACGAGCCCGGGACCGACGGGGATAACCGCCCACCCGACCAGCGCCAGCACAAATGTGATGATCGGCGCGAGGATAAAGACGACCTTGTTGGCGCCCGCCGGGATGACGATTTCCTTGAAAACGAATTTCAACAGATCGGCGAAAGACTGCAGCAGACCAAAAGGACCAACGACATTAGGCCCCTTGCGCATCTGCACGGCGGCCCAGACCTTGCGGTCAAAATACATCAGGAACGCCTGCGCCAGAAGCAGCGTCACCAGGATCGCCAGCGCGCCAGCGGTTGTCGAAGCAAGCCACCAGCCCCATCCGAGGTCAGTCGGGCGCGTGACCAGATTTGTCCAGATCTCTTCCATGGGCCCGCGTCTTAGTGCGGATTGCGCCGCTAGTCACGGGGGAAAATGCGGGCCAATCAGTCGCGGATTGGCCCGCCCCGCCCTACGGGCCGGCTTATTTCACCGAAATGCTGGACAGGAACGTGGTGCTCTTCTCGACATTTCTGGGCGAGCCATAAACGCTTATGGAGCCGATTCCGTTAACCGAAGCATCGACGGACTCGCTGGCGTAGACACTGGCGTCGCCAATACCTGAAACTTCAACATCCACATCTCGGCATTCAAGATCGCGGGCATTCAGATCGCCAACGCCGGAAACGTCAGCATTAAACACGCCGCACGTACCCGAAACATTGAGATCACCCACACCAGACAGATCAACACTGAAGTTTTCACTCTCGACACCGCGCACGTCGGCGTCAGCAACACCGGCGATGTCTATAGCTTCAAGTATCGGCAGGTTAATTTCAGCGGTTAGTCCCATATCGCGCCAACGGCGTTTCGACTTGTTAAAACGGTCCTGATCAAGAACAAGCCGTCCGTTTTCTACGGAAACCTCCAGCCGCTCCATCTCTGATGGCGCGCCGGAAACGACGACGGAAAAATCTCCGCCGACACTGACGTTGATTTCATAAACGCCGGCGACATCTATCTGATCGAAATCCGAAACATCGATCGTCCGTGTAATGTCATTTGACTTATCGCGTTCGCTGATGTCGCCCAGCCCGCCAAACGCATGAATGCCCGCTGCAATAGCGATACCGACCGCCAGCAGCAAACCAATTAAAATACCAAAAAAGAGTCTCATGGGTCGCCTCCCGTCCTTTTCTTTCCCCATCATATATTAACACGCATCGGGACAAAACAAACGCGTTTTGTCGAAGATGGCGCGCTGTTCAGCGAATACGCTGCGTTGTTCCCGACGCTCTAGTCGTCGGAAAATGTTATGCTGAAGTCCTCGCCGCCGCAGGAGTTTCTGAAGTCTCCGTCACAAGCGATGTAGGCTGAGGCCGCGGCAATGCTGACCGCGAGCACCAATCCTATCAGTATGCCAAGTAAGATTTTCATTATTGTTCTCCTTTTCCGCCAAGGAAAATAGCACATCGCGGAAATCGAGAAATACGTTTCGCCGTCCATCGATCTCGGGTCAGCGCTAATACACGGAAAAATATAAACAGCGCCGCGAACTGTATTCACGGCGCCGATCACCAGTAATGCTGAGTGGTTTAGTGGATGGTAATGTCCGAAAACATGCTGTCTGACTTGTTTACCCGGCTCGGGGAGCCGTAAACATCAATATCGCCCATGCCGGAAATGTTCGCGTCGACCGCTTCGCTTGCAAAAACCGAAGCGCTGCCGACACCGGACACGTTAATGTCTGCTTCACGGCATTCAAGTTCGCGCGCATCGAGATCACCCACGCCGGAAACCTTGGCGTCGATCATGCCGCATTCACCGGCGATGCGGATATCACCTACGCCAGAAAGCGAAACGTCAAATCGGTCGATATCGACGCCGGAAATTTCACCATCGACAACGCCCGAGACCTTGAGCCCTGACAGCGACGGCATGGTGATCACCGCCTCAACCCCATGATCATTATCGCGACCGCCGCGCCAACGGCGATTTTTCTGGCCCAGGCCAAGTTCGCCGTTGCGGACTGACGCCTCAACGCGATCCAGTTCGTCGGCGGGACCGGAAAGTTCAATGGAAAAGTCGGACCCGACCCGGACGTCTATCTCATAAACGCCGGAAATCTTGATGCGTTCGAAGCCTTCGAGATCCAGCGTACGGCTCACCCGCTCGTCGTCGTCCGCGAGCGCCGCGCCTGCAATCGCAAGACCGAAAATACCTGCTGCAATTCCTGTGACTTTCATCATGATCGCCTCCCTGATACTGCGACCTTGGTAGCACCTTCAGAGCAAAATCAAAAGTCGGCTCACCGCAAGACCGCCGCGATTGATCGAAAGTCATTGCATGCGGAAAACAATAGGGCCGGCCGCAGCTTGTTCCGCTTTTTCAGCGGCGCGCCAGTGCGGCTTCATCAGCCGGGCGAATGTCAGGGCAATGATCAATGCCGGCACAATAACAACAGCCAGCGTCATCAGGGTTAAGTCCCCTTGCGCCGGCAATCCGCCAGCCCTGAACACTATCGTGGCGAGCGCAACGCCCATCGCCGCTGCGAGATAGGGCCAGAGGTTTCTGCGCTTGCGTTTTTCCAGCGCCATGAAAAGCGGCGCGCCAATAGCAACGCTGGAGAAAAATCCGACAAGGAATATCAGGAAACCGGCGAGCAGCGTTTCGAGAAAAACATTGACGAATCCGCTAAGCGTCATGCCGCCGGACAAAACAAACGCGCCAAACTGGATGATGAACACCAGACCACCGCCAGCAAAGGCGCCGGCCAATACCGCGACAATCATCTGCTCGAAGGCGACATTAACGCGGATTTGTTCGGCGAGTTGCTGCTCGGATGAAACCGGCTGCTTCAACCAGCCTACTCCGCCGCCATCTTGTTCGTACCGCGCATGATAGCGGAACATTCCGCCATGGTTTTGGAAGCACGAGCAATGGGATTGGTAAGGTAGTAATCAGCAATGCCGGAAACGAAGGGGGCAGAATCCATCGCGCCCGCAACACCGGCAGCAGATGCATCAAATTGCTCTTCCATCTCGCCGGTCTGATCGATCCGGGCTAGTGAGGGCGCATCTTCAAACATCGCCTGGCGGAGCGCAAACATGTCATCATAAGGAAGCGTGTGGCTGACGCGGTCCGACAGCGCGCGGATGATCGCCCAGTCTTCGCGCGCATCCCCCGGAGGAAAACACGCACGCGACGCCATTTGAGCGCGTCCCTCGGTATTTACGAAGATGGCGTTTTGCTCGGTATAGGCGGCGGCCGGAAAGATCACGTCCGCATGGCGCGCGCCGGCGTCACCATGGCTGCCCTGATACACAACGAACGCGCCGTTCAGACGCGCCGGGTCAAATTCATCGGCGCCGAGATTGTAAACGACTTCGATTTCGCGGTTGGTACAGGCTTCGAGAATGCCGTCAAAGTCCTTGCCGCCCTCACCCGGCAAAAACCCGAGATCGAGCGCGCCAACACGGCCGCCCGCATCGTGCAGCACATTAAATCCGTTCCAGTCGCTGCGGATCGCGCCGACGCTGTCGGCAAATTTTGCTGCGGCGTTCAAGATGGCTGCACCGTCTTTTCGTTTTAACGCGCCCATGCCGACGATGACGACAGGGTTCTTAGCGTTCTTCAATGTCTCGAAAAACGCGCCATCGCCATTCACCAGACTCTCTAGTGTGTCCGGCCCGGCGCCGAGATAATCATACTCGTAAGACAAATCTTTCTGTTCGCCGATAAGTCCGATTTTCACATCGAGCTTATTCAACCACAGTTTGCGGATGCGCGCATTCACCATCGGCGCTTCAGCGCGCGGGTTGGTTCCCACAAGCAGGATCGCATCGGCCTGTTCCAGCCCGGCGATGCCAGTGTTAAACAGATAGCCGCGACGGTCGCCTCCACCAACTTTGGCGCCGTCCTGGCGACAGTCCGTATGCGGCGTGCCGATGGCGGTCATCAGGTCTTTCAGCGCTTTTACCGCTTCTGCCGGAACGAGATCGCCTGCAAGCGCAGCAATTTTGTTCTTGTCTGTGCTTTTCAGCTTATCGGCAACGACACTCAATGCCTCGTCCCAACTCGCGGCTTTCAGCTTGCCGTCCTTACGGATATACGGCTTGTCGAGACGCTGGCGGCGAAGCCCGTCCCAGACAAAACGTGACTTGTCGGCAATCCACTCCTCGTTCACGTCTTCATGCAGCACCGGCAAGATGCGCATGACTTCGCGGCCGCGCGCATCAACGCGGATGTTTGAGCCGACCGCATCCATCACATCCACAGTCTGTGTTTTGCGCAACTCCCATGGGCGCGCATTGAACGCATAAGGTTTCGATGTCAGCGCGCCCACCGGACAAACGTCGATCAGATTGCCGGTCAGTTCGCTTTCCACCGCCTTTTCAAGATAGGTGGTGATTTCCGCATTCTCGCCGCGATTGACGAGACCAAGATCGTCAACGCCCGCAATCTCCGTCGCGAAACGCACGCAGCGCGTGCATTGAATGCAGCGGGTCATGATCGTCTTGATCAACGGGCCCATGTATTTTTCTTCGACGGCGCGCTTGTTTTCTTCGTAGCGCGAACCGTCACGGCCATAGGCCATGGCCTGATCCTGAAGATCACATTCGCCGCCCTGATCGCAGATCGGGCAATCGAGCGGGTGGTTGATCAGGAGAAATTCCATCACTCCTTCGCGCGCCTTTTTCACCATCGGCGTATTGGTGAAGAGTTCCGGCGGCTGTCCTTCCGGGCCGGGGCGCAGGTCACGCACATTCTGGGCGCAGGAAGCAACCGGCTTTGGCGGGCCGCCCTTCACTTCAATGAGGCACATGCGGCAATTGCCCGCGACCGACAGCCGTTCGTGATAACAAAATCGCGGGATCTCTTCTCCCGCCGCTTCACAAGCCTGTAAAAGCGTCAGGTTAGAAGCAACCTCGACTTCCTCGCCGTTGACTTTGATGACGCGCGTATCGCTCATGCGGGGGCCTTCTTCGCTGTGATGTTCATCCGTTTGAGATGCGTGGTTTAGCCGTCTTTCCGGTACGTGGCCAGAGCGCCGAATTGACGCCCTGCTTGACTTTGGAGCCGAGCCGCCCACCCGATAGCGGGCATGAAGAACGATCGTCAATCCGCCGCGTCGTGCCCGGCCTGTAGCGCCAGCGAGGCGTCAACCGTGGCGGCCTGGTCTGACTGGGAACGTGAGGCTGCAGCACGCGATGACGGCCCCATGCGGATCGCCTCCGCTGAAGCGTCCGGTTACGCCGCTCGGAAACCTGATTTTTCGAGATGTCTGACGTGCCGCTCGGTGTATCTGCATCCGCTGCCTGACGCTAAGGAGCTGGCGGCATTCTATCAGAATTACCACCGCACAGGCGACTTCGTTCGCAAGGCTGAAAAGAAAGTCGCGAGGGCGTGGCGGCGCATTGCATTCCTGCGCCATCGCGCGCCCGGAAAAAAGTTTCTCGAAATTGGCGCGAATATCGGCGCCGGCGCTGAAGCCGCACGACGCCTCGGCTTCTCCGCGACGGCGATCGAACCCGATAAAGAGGCGAGCTCGGCCGGTGAAGCCCTTTTTTCAGAGGTTCGTCATGTGGCTGGCATGCTTGAAGACCTGGCGCCGCAGGAGCAGTTCGATTTTATATATATGGCCGAGGTGATTGAGCACGTGCCAGATCCGCTCGCATTCATGAAGCGTGTCGCCTCGCACATGGCGCCCGGCGCCATCCTGTTTGCGACGACGCCGGACGCGGGTCATTGGCGTACGCCGAACAACATCATGAGCTATAAATCGATGATCCCGCCTGAACATGTAGTGCTGTTTACGCAGACAGGACTACGCGCGCTTTTCGAGCGCGCCGGATTAAAACAGGTGCGCTTTCGCCCTCACCTTAAACCCGGCATTCGCGTGACGGCAGTAAAAAGCAACTAGCAAACGTCAAACATGAAAACGCCCGGCCGCGAAATCATTCGCAAGGCTGGGCGCTTCTCACGCATTCGAATAATACAGCTTAAAGAACGCGTTCTTTGAGGTCTTTAGCGACGCGGAAAGCAACTTTCTTCGACGCTTTGATGCGGATTTTCTCGCCCGTCGCAGGGTTGCGGCCCCAGCGCGCGGCGCGATGACGAACCTGAAGAATGCCAAGACCGGCGATACGCAGTTTCTTGCCTTTTTTCAGATAGCCGCCAATGCGGTCGACGTAATCGGAAAGAAGCTCTTCAACTTGCTTTTTCGGCAACTCGTGGGCTTCGGAAAGTTCTGCAGCGAGGTGCTTGTATGTCAGCGTATCCGGCAACGCTTTCTTTGTAGCTTTTTTCTTTGCAGCGGTTTTGCGGGCTGGCGCCTTGCGTGTCGCGGTTTTCTTTTTCGCAGCTGTCTTACGCTTGGCTGGAGCCTTGCGCGCTGGCGTTTTCTTCTTCGTTGTTTTCCGTCTAACGGCCATTTTGAAATTCCTTTTTTATCAATCGGCGAATGCGGGAAGCAGACAAAAATCACTTGTTTGCCTGCAATACAAGCGTTTTTGCGCCTGATTCGGGCAAATGTTGTAAACAAAAATTTTGCAGTGACGTGTAAGAAAGCCGTATTTCATCGGCAAAAGTGAGCATTTGGTATTATGAATGCGATGTGCGTTTCATGATCCATTCAGGGTCTGGATGCTCGCCAACCATGAAAAAGTAGTCGTGAATTTTTTCAAATCCGTGCCGCTTGTAGAGCTTTTGCGCACCTTTGTTTTCTGCGTAAACGCTGACAAAAACGTGCTCGAAATGTGCATCCAGCCAATCGAGAGCGAGGCGCAGCAACTTTGTGCCGACGCCCATTCCATGCGCTTTTTCAAGCATATAGAGCCGTTGCAGTTCGCCTGCGTTATTCGGCAGGTCAGGAACAGGCAGATCACAGGGGCCAACGCTTGCATAGCCGATTGCGTCGCCATCCTGCTCAACCAGCCAGGCTTGCGAACGGGGGTCACCCGTCAGTTTTTCGTAGACCGACGCATCATGCGATTTCTTGAGAAACGCATTGAGATCGTCCGGCTTATAAAGGTGACCGAAAGTTTCGATAAAAGTGGATTTTCCGATTCGCGAAAGCGTCTCGGCGTCAGTCGGTTCAGTCTCCCGGATTACCGGCGCTGACGTCATTCCGCCGCAACGCCAGCCATGGAAACGTGGCCGCGGTCGGCGCGATAGTTGTTGATGCGCTCCTCGATCTCACCGCGGAAGTGACGGATGAGACCTTGTACCGGCCATGCGGCGGCGTCGCCAAGCGCGCAGATGGTGTGGCCTTCGATCTGGGTTGAAACCTCAAGCAGCTTGTCGATTTCTTCGGTGCTTGAGTTGCCTTCGGCCATGCGCTCAAGCACGCGCCACATCCAGCCAGTGCCCTCACGGCAGGGCGTGCACTGACCGCAGCTTTCGTGCTTGTAGAAGTAGCTGATGCGGGAAATCGCGCGGACAATATCTGTCGACTTGTCCATAACGATCACCGCCGCCGTGCCGAGACCGGACTTGTGCTCTTTGAGCGCATCGAAATCCATCAGCACGTCATCGCAGATGTCCTGCGGCAGGCACGGCACGGACGAGCCGCCCGGAATGACCGCTTTCAGGTTGTCCCAGCCGCCGGTGACGCCGCCGCAATGTTCGTTGATCAGCGTTTTGAGCGGGATCGACATCGCCTCTTCGACATTACAGGGGCGATTGACGTGACCGGAGATGCAATAAACTTTTGTGCCGTGGTTGTTCTCGCGTCCGAACTTGCGGAACCAGTCCGCGCCACGCCGCAGGATCGTCGGCACCACCGCAATCGATTCAACATTGTTTACCGTGGTCGGACAGCCATAAAGCCCCGCTCCCGCCGGGAATGGCGGCTTCAATCTCGGCTGGCCCTTTTTGCCTTCAAGGCTTTCAAGCAGCGCGGTTTCCTCGCCGCAGATATAGGCGCCGGCGCCATGGTGAACATAGACGTCAAAGTCCCAGCCTGAACCGGCGGCGTTTTTGCCGACGAGACCCGCTGCATACGCTTCGTCGATGGCGGCCTGAAGATTGTTACGCTCGTCCACATATTCGCCGCGAATATAGATGTAACAGGCATGCGCCTTCATGGCGAAAGAAGCGATCAGGCAACCCTCGATAAAGAGATGCGGGTCGTGGCGCATCATCTCCCGGTCTTTACAGGTGCCGGGCTCGGACTCGTCAGCGTTGACCACAAGATAGTGCGGGCGCTCGCCCACTTCCTTGGGCATGAACGACCATTTAAGGCCCGTCGGGAAGCCGGCGCCGCCGCGCCCGCGAAGGCCAGAGTCCTTAACCTGCTGGATGATCCAGTCCTGCCCCAGCGCCATCAGGTCCGCCGTGCCGTTCCAGGCGCCGCGTTTCTTGGCTGCTTCCAGCCGCCAGTCATGGAGGCCGTAGAGATTGGTGAATATCCGGTCTTTATCTTCGAGCATCGCTTACGCCTGATAGAAGCTGTTTGACGGGTGTCTTAGCCGACTTCAGAAGCCAATGAAAACCCAGAAAGGGCAGAAAGGACCAGACCATTTGCCGCGAGAGGTGGGCAGAGCCTTACGTGATAGTTGAACGAGCCATTCGCAGGCAGGTGAGATAATCCATCTTGCAAAAAAGGCTAAAAACCACACTCGCTTCTAATCGGCTATGAAATAGCGATAGCGGCAGTTCTGATTCAGTTCCAGCCTGGTCGATTTTGTTCGCAGGAGTTTTACGAATCCACCTAAGCGTCACGAATAAATAGCTTAACGCACTTTATGAAGTGCTGGCTTCTTCAAATAAACTCTTCGCAGGCGCTGCATGAGAAGTTTTCATGTCGCCATTTTGGAGGGCGCGTAATTCGCGTTTCAATGCTGCCCAAACGCCACCATGAAATCTGTCTTCCATCTCTTCAAGAGAAGCCCAAAATACATCGTCGGATTTTGTTTTTTCCTGTACACAAGCTGTGGAGCGCTTAGAAACTGACCTGTCGTTGAAGTAAACATAGGTAAGCACTGCATTCGTAACAGGATGCTGGCGGATACATAAACTCCGACCGCCACGAATGACAACCAAGCCTGTTTCTTCTTTGAGCTCACGGCGAGCCGCGCGACAAGGCGTTTCTTTTTTACCCTTAGTGTCGCATTCAATTTTCCCGCCGGGGAATACCCAACCCTTAAAGTCCTTACTTCCAGAGCGTCTAAGTAAAAGATATCTATTGTCGCTTTGGCGATGAACGATCGCCAACGCAACTTCAGGCATATTTTCTTTGGTCTGGTTCATAATTGTATCTTCCAGACAATCAAATGGTAACTGGCTTTCATTTTCATAGTGATGCATAACACACCATCATATGTATTGTTCCAGATAAACTCTTATTTCAGGCGTCAAGTCTTTACCTATCATTTCAATTGCCTTTGCAATTGGAACAAATTTTACCTCTAAGTTTTCACCGGATTGGAGGTTTTCAGGCATTTTATCATCAAGAGGCTCCAAATGGTAGTAGTGACAATGCGCTCCTGTTAAGGGGTGTTTTTCAATTTCGTGCACCTTTTGGTTGAACGCGCAAGAAACTCCAGTCTCTTGGAATACATGCTTAGCAGCAACGGCAGTAGCCTCCTCAGTGGGAACTCTTGTGCCAGACGGAAACATCCAACCTAATCCTTCCGTATTTTCTTTTCGCCGGACAAGAAGAACTTTTCCATCCCTAATTACGATTGCAATCACAACTTCATAATAACCACTACTCATTTTTACGCTTGTGCGATGCTCCAATACTTCTTTACGACCTTTCAATGCATCAAAAATTTCCTGCTTTTCTGCTTCGCTAAGTGTTGTCTCGTTGCACCGCCTTAATACGTATAGCTTCTGACGCCCAGCTTGCTTGGGTAATTCCATCTCACCTATTTCATCGTAAGCAAAACTTTCAATACCTTGCCCGCGCTGAGCATCTCTCAAATTTATCATCGCTGTATCAGTCATCCATACACGACCCGGCTTAGTAATTGGCTCAATGCGAGCTGCAGTAATAATTGTATGGCCCGCTATTACGCCCCCTTCAGTAAATTTATCCTCGCCAGAAAAGTACTGCCCTACGTGTATAGAAATTCTAATTTGCAATGGTAATAGATGATACCGATCCCATCTTTCATGCTCAAAAACATCGCGCATAGCCAAAGCACGATCACAAAGATCGATGATGTTATTTGCCGCAATCACGATGCCATCACCCCACGTATTAATATGCTTCAACTCTACGTCGTCGAGTAACTTTGCAACCTTTGGCAATATATTAGTGTGAAAGGATTTGATCTGATTATCGTTCAGGCTGCTATAGCCTTTCACGTCTGCAAATAACACAGAGGTTATTTCTGTCTCCATCCCACCCTCTTCTTAAAATTAAAGTAAACATAAATATCAGAGCTCAACCGAATAGTCGACTATGAGTTGGGCCGAACTATTAATCAGACTTGATTTTTATCTGCTTAGACTTTCCCCCAGTCTAATAGCGCCTAGCGACTAGTTCCGGCCTGCAAATCAAGCAGCCGCGCAGTCTGAGATGCGGCGGCGACTTTCTCGCCCGCTTCATTGTATAGCGTCGCGCGGGTGAACGCCGTCGATTTCGTCATATGGACGAGTTCGGCTTCACAGATGAGGCGTTCGACACCCGCCGGCTTGAAATACTGTGTGTGAATATCGACCGATGCGGGCGCCTTGGCGCCATTGGTCAGCACCACCACCATCGAACCCGATGCATCGTCGAGCATCGCCGTTAAAAACCCGCCCTGCACGCCGCCGCGCGGATTGAGCATTTCTTTCGTCCCTCTAAACGCGACGCGCATGGTTTTCGCTTCGCGGTCGACGGACAAAAGCTCGTATCCTAAAAACGCCGCGCAGGCGGGCTGCGGGATTTTGTCGAGCGCCGTGCCCGATCCGCCGCCAAAAGTATTTTTCTCAGTCATTGCGCCCGCGCTCTTTAAATCGCCGCAAGCGCCTGATCGAGATCGGCGATCAGATCGTCGGGATCTTCGACGCCCACGGAAATTCGTATCAGCGCTTCGGTAATGCCGAGCCGTAAACGCTCCTTGGGCGGAACATCGCTATGGGTCATGGCCGCCGGGTGCGAGGCGAGCGTTTCCGTTCCGCCGAGACTTACCGCCAGCTTGATGATTTTAAGCGCATTCAACACCTTGAACGCTTCAGCTTCGCCGCCGTTGACTTCAAAAGAAAAGGTCGAGCCCGGCGCGCCGCATTGGCGGTCGTAAATTTCCCGGTCCGGGTGATCCTTCGGCAGATAGTCGAGATACCAGACGCTTTTGACCTTGTCGTGACCGTGCAGGAAATCCGCCACTTTGCGCGCGCCTGTCGTCGAGGCTTCCATTCGCAGTTTTAACGTCTCCAGCGAACGCAGCAGCATCCAGCCCGTGTGCGCATCGCCCATAGTGCCAAGGATCGTACGCATCACCTGCACCGGACCAGTCCAGCTTTCAGCGCCCGAACATGAACCGGCGATCAGGTCCGAATGACCACCCACATATTTGGTGAGCGATGTGACGGTGAGATCAGCGCCAAGCTCAAGCGGCGTCTGCCACAAGGGGCCAAGAAAAGTATTATCGACGATCACCGGCGGACGTTTGCCATCCTTCGCCAGCGCTTCTGAATGTTTGCGCGCCGCAGCGATATCAACAAGACCATTGGTCGGGTTCGCCGGCGTTTCGAGATAGATGGCGCCGACACGTCCGCCTGTTTCATCCGCCAGTTTTTTCGCATCGGCGACAGCGGTGTTCATGCCAGCCGTCCCCTCCTCCGCATTGAAGCCGACACGCTTGATGCCGAAACTAGGGAGAATGTTGTGTACGAGATACTCCGTGCCGCCATAAACGGGTTCGGAATGGACGAGCGCATCGCCCGGCGTCAGGTAAGACCATAGAGACGTTGAAATAGCCGCCATGCCGGACGCAAAGACGAGTGACTTTTCCGCCTTGTCCCAGACGGCGAGCCGATCCTCCAACACTTCGAGGTTGGGATTGTTGATGCGCGAATAAATGAGCCCGATTTCCTCAGTCTCTTCTTTCTGGCGCAAGCCGTAGGCAAGCTCAAAAAACGCCTTGCCTTCTTCAGCCGACTGAAAAACAAACGTCGACGTATGAAAGACCGGCGGTTTTAGCGAGCCCTCGGACAGTTCAGGCGAAAATCCGTAGCCCATCATCAGGGTTTCCGGCGAAAGCTGACGGTTGCCGAGTATTCTCGCTTTATATTTCTTATCGCCGTTACTCATACGCCTTGCTTATTCCGTATTGGGTTTCGACGGCTTGAATGCGTCTCCATGCGCCTTGAACCAGCGGAAAAACATTGGTCCGAAAATCAAGGTTGATGCGATTATGCCGCCCATAAGATGCGTGATGTCTTGCGTGTTCACGTAGAAGGCGACAACAGCGAACAGCACCGCCCCTTCGAGAATCGCAATATTGATCAGTGCGCGGATCGCAGCTTTTCGTTTTTGCTGATCCGGCGTCATCGGCGGCCTACTCTGCCGGCGCGGGGTTGGCGTTTGGAATCTCTTTCAGGGGCTGCGCCGCCGACCCGTCATAAAGGGAAGCGTCAGTCAAAGTGGTATTCTCACCCTCTGGATCGGATGTATGCCGGTTCGGATGCTGCGTCCCGACCTTCACTTCCTCGCCGCGTCGAAGCTTGCCGAGCAAGTCTTCAAAAATCTCCGGCGTCAGATCTTCGTAATAGTGATCGCCCTTGGTTGTCGAAATCTGGATCATGGGCGCATTGCAGCAGGCGCCGAGACATTCGACTTCGAGCCAGGAAAATTTCTTGTCTTCGGAAACGTGATGCTCCGGCCCGATCACTTTTTTACAGACTTCGCGCAATTCATTCGACCCGCGCAGCATGCAGGGCGTCGTGCCGCAAAGCTGAACGTGGAACTCGCCCACCGGCGCAAGGTTGAACATCGTATAAAAAGTCGCGACCTCGAATACCCGGATGTACGGCATGTCCAGATCGCTGGCGATCGCCTCCATCATCGGGATAGAAATCCAGCCTTCCTGCTTCTGGCCGCGCCACAAAAACGGAATGACGCAGGAGGCCTGACGCCCTTCCGGGTATTTTTTCTTTTGCGCTTCGCACCAGTCCTTGTTTTCGCTCGTCCACTCAAAGGATTTTGGCTGGTCTTTCGCGGGGCGTCGGCTCGCCATGTGGGGTCTCCTAAAGGCCGGGTCATTATTTGCTGCAGCGAGACATAACTGATTGGCGGCAAAACGAAAGGGGCCAGCGTCGCGATGCCGCTAACCCGGCCTCGCACGCCCAACTCCATGATTTTTCTATTTTTTCCGCCAGCGTGTTTTTCTGAACACTTGACCCCCTTATCAAGCATGGGCTGAATAGCGGCAGGGCGCGGCAAGCCTAAACCTTTAATCAGGAGTAAGTGATGCAGAACCGGGACCCTGAAGGCAGCCGCCTCCCCATCAAGATCGACACAACCTCAAACGGTGAATTTTCACCGATCCCCCTAGAAAAACGCAATATCGCCGGCAACGCCTTTGCCCATGAATGGGCGGGCGAAAACGCGCGACGGAAAGGCGCGTCGCGCCGCGATTTCATGGTTTCCGCATGTGGCGCGGCGACCAGCCTGTTGGCCGTCAATCACGCAAACGCCATGGCGAAAAAAACCGGCGGCAAATTTGATTTGCCTGAGGATGCAGCGCTCGACGTCGACGCCGCCATGGAAGCGCTCGGCGGCAATGAGTTCATCTTTGATGTTCAGGGGCACTATGTGAACCCGGAAGGCGCATGGCTGAGAAACGTGCCGGAAGGCGCCCGCCCCCTCGCCGGCATGCCGAACGCGTGTGTTCGTGAAGCCGGCACGGACGATCTCGAATACCTTCAATGCCTGCGCGCTGAAGAGTTCATAAAAGACGTGTTTATGGATTCTGACACCGACATGATGGTGTTGTCTTTCGTACCGAGCACGCGCGACGCAGAGCCCTTGACCATTGAGGAGGCCGATCAAACCCGCCGTATTATTGATGCAATGGAAGGCGACCATCGCCTGTTGCTTCATGGCCGCGTCAATCCGAATCAAGACGGCGATCTTGATGACATGGACAGGCTGGCTGAGAATTTCCCTATCTCGGCATGGAAGACCTACACCCAATGGGGACCTAACGGCGCCGAAGGCTTCTTCATGACTGATGATTTTGGTGAGGCCATGATCGCCAAGGCAAAATCGCTCGGGATCAAAAATATCGCCATCCACAAAGGCATTCCGTTCGGACCAACCTCTTACCGGCAAAGCACGTGTGAGGATATTGGCGAGGCCGCAAAACGTCACCCAGACATCAACTTCATCCTCTACCACTCCGGCTATGACATGAGCGTTCCGGAAGAAGCATTTACGCCTGGCGCGGGAAAATCTGGTGGCATCGATGTTTTATGTCAGTCACTGATCGATCATGGCATTGCGCCAGGATCGAATGTTTATGCAGAACTTGGCAGCACCTGGCGGTTTTTGATGCGCGATCCCGATCAGGCGGCGCATTTGCTCGGTAAGCTGATCAAGTACTGCGGCGAGAACAATGTTTTATGGGGAACAGACTCGATCTGGTACGGCTCGCCGCAAGATCAGATTCAGGCATTCCGCACGTTCCAGATCTCTGACGAATATGCGGAACGGTTCGGCTACGCGAAACTGACACCGCAAGTGAAGGCGAAAATCTTTGGCCTGAACGCAATGAAGCCATACAACATCAGCATGGACGAAGCCGTTAAGCGCGCCTCTAACGACGCGCTTTCCCAGCGCAGGCACGCCTATCTAGAGCGGCCCGATCCTAGCTTTGCGACTTATGGTCCGAAAAACCGCCGTGAGTTTCTATATCTGAAGTCCATCGGCGGTTAAGCGCCTTAGGATCGGACGCGCGCCAGCTAACGCCGGTCGCGCGTTCGGTATCCACCATGTCAAAGAGCCCGCCGCAGCGTTTCGTTTCCGAAGCCTGCGGCGTGACATTGAATATGGTCCTGTTCAGTGTTTGCGTTCCGCGTGTTGTTGCTCATCGAACGCCTCTCAGTGAGGCCGCCTTTCAACATGAGGGAATAATACGGCGCCCAGAGAAGTGGTGGATAACCACGCACCAAAAGCGGGTTTCATGCAGATTTTCATCACATAAGTTGTATTTTTCTGCGCATGATTCTCGCTTTTGGGGCGCCGCTTTAACCCTTACAGAGTGTCTTGGTCACCCTGGTCGTAAGAGCTTTTCCCGCCCGTGAGAACATGCATCACGATCATGGCGACAGTGATGAAACCGAGCAGCAGGAAAAATTTGACGGTCTTGTCTTCAATGCCGCCGAACAGCGAAATCTCATTGGCGAATGTTACGACACCGAACATCACCGCCATGGAGATTACCACCGTCAGCAAGGTGGCGATAAAAGCACGGCTGTCGTTTTTTTGTGGGTAGTCACTCATTAGGTTTCTCCTCCTGGTTGATCCAAAGCTGAACTTAAAAACGCATGTGTCGCGCTATTGACCGCAAGGCCGGTTGCGGGCCCGGAATGATCGCAAGCCTGCGACCGCGATGAGAATCACGGCCAGCGTGATCGCCAGTCTGACGGCTAAGCCCGCCGCACCACCAAGCGCGAAGGCGCTATCGGCCAGCGCAGTCAGCCCGAAGGCGGCGGCTGCAGCGATGACCACGGTAACGATCAGGCCCAGAATGGTTGGGCAGCCGCCCCTCCCTTTTTGATACTCGTTCATCTTTTCACTCCTGAATTTCCACGTCGGCCAAACAGCCAGCGCGCATGTTTAAATCATTGTTTTTGCTACGTTTTACATTTAGTAAAGCGTGCTTTACATATATAATGTCAAGAACCCTTTACGTCAAGAACTCTTGACACAAAGGCAATATTTTTCTCATCCGACTGAGTAGAAACCCCTGCTACATCATCGGGCGATAAGGTAGCATCACCCGATGATCTGGATTCTTAGTTGCCGCGCCGGATTTGCTAAAAACCGAATTCCACTTTTTCGCCCGGCGCTCGAGCAACTCAATAATTTTGCAAAAAATCGAGCCCTAGCTCAGCTCAACCTCATTGAGTGCGGCCGCATCTTCAAAACAGCCGAGACAGATAACCCCGATATTGCCAGGCCCGAGCTTGTCGAAGTCATCCTGAGACAGAGAGTTGCACTGATCGCAGATGGCGTCCCAAACGCCGTCCGGCCCTCGTGACCACCAGAAACCTTTCGGCTCTCCCTCGCGGATTGATTCAATAATATGCACGCAGACAAACGTCTGGGGCTGTTTGCCGTGGGTGCCGCAGGTGACGGATGGGACTTTCATAGTTGCCTTTTCTAGCGCCCTTTTCGAAAGACGCAAAAAACACTGCAAAATGGGTCTTCGAGATGAGGCTGTTATCTTTTATTGAATGTCTTAGAAAGGCAAAAAAGCACTGTCGGCCCCAGCACCCGTTTTATAAATTCATTGCGGTCAGTCGGGTAAAACCTTTGTTTTAAGACGGCACCCTAAGCAATTGCTTCATGTCAAATATATGCATGTAGCCTGAAAAAAGTTTTTTTGAACTTACCTGCATTTTGCTCCGGTGAGCCTTTTAATTTTCATGTCCCCCTATACCCGGAACAAAAAGCGTCGATACCCCGCTCACATTCGCTTCTTTCAAGCGCTTCAGCGGAACAGGCTCAATTTTTGGGCTAACTTCCGAGTACAGTGACGCCTCATAGACAGTTACAACATGCTCACCGCCATAAGTTTCTGACAAGCGTCTCGAAAGCAGCTCAAGACCTTCAAGTTTTTGCTTGTTCTCCCCAACGCCGCTGTGTCCTATGTGGCAAATCTGCAAGAGAATTAGTGAGGCTCTAGAGTCTAGAGCATAACATTTATCAACGAAATCTGGCGCTCTATAACATTGCATCCCATGTCTGGGGTCAGCCCCTAAATCGGCAAACAAACTATCCAACGCAGAAATCGCGGGATACATTTTGGCGGAAAAGCCTTCTGCGCGGGCGCGCCGAACAATCTCATGAGGAGCAAAGCAGCAAACACCGGGATGGCCATAGGAAACCATGCAGACATTCAAGCCCTTGCGTAAATCTGCAATCGCAGCGTCAACCCAAGAATTATAGCTGTCCTGTCGCTGTTTGCCAGGAATGTATTCTAACATTTTTGCATTGGGATTAAGCTTCTGGATCATTTTTGCTGAATCCGATTCGGCTGTCCCGTAATAAACTACATCAGCTTTCTTTATCTGATCCAAAGCCTCTTGTGTTACATGCGCCAAATAGGTCATTCCCAACCCAACAACGGCGAATGACGGTTCAGAGTTTTTAGCCATGTTTGCCTCGGGTATAGCTCGCCAATAGTCGCCGTCGCAATCTACAGAATAGAACCTTCTTTATCGTTTAATATAACTATTAGCAATACACGTGTCTCTACGTGTATTCCACATAAATTCAGGCTAGTTTTCAGGAAAGAGCCAGCTTTGTAAGGTGATGACGCGCTATTAGTCTATACGACTTGTTTTAGGCTTTTCCTGGCGCTTCATGAAGCTCTACCCTCGCCCACTCGCCGCCAGAAACCTTTCGTATTAACCCCGCGGATCGATACAATAGATGTATACAGATGAATTTCTATGACTGCTTGCTGTTGGCGACGCAACTGACGAAAGGGAGTTTCATCTTACTATTCTTCCGCCATGCCTTCATTCACCTCCAGAGGCGATGCGGACAACGCTTCGCAATGCTGTGCGATGACATCTAATGGACACACTGCCCCAAGCATCGCGACCGTGCGGTCGCGCATCAACCGCCCTTGTGATGAATCAAGTTCATAGGTGAAGCCGCCAGAAAGTAATGCTTCAACCTTATAGTCAAAGCTCGCCTTGTCGGTTTCGTTCAGTTGCGCATATTTTTCGAGTATGCCTCTCACGTTCGCCGTGTCGCTGGTATCTGCGAGATACGCCAACATGGCGTTCGTCAGAACGGACACTTCCGGGAAACTGCGGTAGCTTAGTTTTTTTAGTTGATCCTTGAGCAGTCCATAATAAACCGCCTGTTCGCTGTTTTCATCAAACCATGATTGCGGCGCGTCCGGAGCCGAAAGCGTTTGATCGGCCAGTTCAACAGCGAATAAAAAAGAGCCGTCGGGGTCCTCTTCAAATATGCGTGGCGCGGCCTCTAGCAACCTGAGGCACAGATCGAGCCGTCCCGCGTCAGAGAACACATCAAGTAGCATGATTGCAGGCTCGGAAATCATCGCCTTGCTGGCGGCGCGTTCTGCCGCGCTTAAATCCTCATTCTCGACATAGTCATTGTACCAGACGCCCATTTTTTCGATCGCAGCAACAGCTTCCTGATCGTCGAAATCCTTGTCGATGTCGATTTTCGCGGCCTGAAACGACAGGCGCGCCGCATCCATGCCGAGTCGAGCCTGGGACAGCTCCCGTTCGAGCGCCGTATTCACGCGCGTTTCAATCCGCATATCGAGAAGCTCGTTGACCAAAAAGCCGCCTCCCGCCATGAGCAGCGCAATCACAGCCGAAAGGCCGGTGATGATCATGTTCCGTGAACGGTCGTTGCGCGCCTCGACCTCGTCGATTACCGCCTTTGCCGCATGCGTTACCAGCAATTCGTGATAATGCGGATTGACCTGGTAACTGTCTCCAGCTTCCGGGTTTTCCGGTTTGTTCATCTTATTGTCCTGATCAGTCATTGGTCCGCTCGTTTTGACCTGCTGTTCAGGTCGTGCTGATGGTGATTTGCACTATTACGACGCTAACTGCATTGTTATTGTTTCCAATAAGCCTGTCGCACCATCCACGGTTTTCTCATAACGCCACTTCAATACTGCAGTCGCCGCAGCTTTATTGAGACATTCGTTGGTCGTTCTTGTAATTCTGACATTATGAGGCTTACCATCGGAATCGACGTCAAACAAAAGCTCAACAGCTTCTACTTGCTGGGCACGACGCATACACCGTTCAGGATAACGTGGAGCACACCGATATACGAGCTTTGGGACGCCTGAATAATTTTCATCTACATACCGATAGCGTTTGGGACACTGTCCGGCTCGTTCAACACCCGACGCTATTGGTGGGTCATAAACCACCACCTCGGCCCGGCTCTCTGAAGCAAAAATAGTCCCTGCGAACACAGCGAAAGCAAGAAGCGAAATTAACAGGCGCATACCCCCTCCTCAAAGAGAGGCAAGTTACCGGTCAATCTCGCCAAAAACAATGTCGAGCGAGCCGAGGATCGCGGAGACATCAGCCAGCATATGGCCTCTGTTCATCCAGTCCATGGCCTGCAGGTGCGGATAGCCAGGCGCGCGGATCTTGCACTTGTAGGGCTTATTTGAGCCGTCAGAAACAAGATAAACACCGAACTCGCCCTTCGGCGCCTCGACGGCGGCGTAAACCTCACCCGCCGGCACGTGAAAGCCTTCCGTGTACAGCTTAAAGTGATGAATGAGCGCCTCCATGGAGCCCTTCATCTTGTCGCGGCGCGGCGGCGCGACCTTGCCATCCGTTGTCATCACCGGCCCCGGCGTTTCGCGCAGCTTCTGGATCGCCTGCTTCATGATGTGAACGGACTGGTACATCTCCTCCATCCGGCAGAGATAACGGTCGTAACAATCGCCGTTTTTGCCGAGCGGAATTTTGAAATCGTATTCATCATAGGTCTCGTAGGGCTGCGCGCGGCGCAAATCCCACTGAATGCCCGAGCCGCGCACCATCACGCCGGAGAAGCCCCACTGGAACGCTTCTTCGCGGCTGACGACGCCGATATCCACGTTGCGCTGCTTGAAGATGCGGTTGTCGGTGATGAGGGTTTCAATGTCCTTCATCTTTTGCGGGAACTGGTCGCACCACGCATCGATATCGTTGATGAGTTGTTCAGGGAGGTCCTGGTGCACGCCGCCAACACGGAAATAGGCCGCATGCATGCGTGAACCCGACGCACGCTCGTAAAACACCATCAGCTTTTCGCGTTCCTCAAAGCCCCAGACCGGCGGCGTAAGCGCGCCAACGTCCATCGCCTGCGTCGTGACGTTAAGGATATGATTAAGGATGCGGCCAATCTCGCAGAAAAGAACGCGAATATGTTGGGCGCGTTTCGGCACTTCGATGCCGAGCAGTTTTTCCGCCGCGAGGCAGAAAGCGTGCTCCTGATTCATCGGCGCCACGTAATCCAAACGGTCGAAATACGGGATCGCCTGTAAATAGGTTTTATGCTCGATCAGCTTTTCCGTGCCGCGGTGAAGCAGGCCGATATGCGGATCAACGCGTTCAACGATCTCGCCGTCAAGCTCAAGCACCAGGCGCAACACGCCATGCGCCGCGGGGTGCTGCGGGCCGAAGTTGATGGTGAACTGACGCTCAGAGGATGAGTCAGATGTGGAATCTTCAGGCGCTACGTGTCCGTCAGCCATTAGCAACGCTCCGCGTTGGCGAGTGAGTAGTGCGTAGTTCGTTGTACGTAGAATTTCATATTATGTGTCGCTTCGTGACTTGCTCTGAACAGAATTGATTAATCCGCGCATCATTTTTCCAAGTTCGTCAGTTCTTTCCAGCAGGGACGTTACCCTGTCTGGATTGAGCATGCCTAGCCGGCCCGCCAAAATGATATGCGTTTCAAGCTCTTTGATAGAGCCCTGCGAAATTCGCAGAAACTGAATGAATGACCCGTCGCTGTCCCGGCCATAACCTTCAGCAATGTTTGCAGCGATTGAAACGGAACAGCGCCGCATTTGCGAAGTCATGCCGTATAGCTCTTCCTTCGGGAAAGCGCTTGTCGCTTCGTAACATATCTCGGCGAGGTCCATGGCTTTTTGCCAGACCTTGAGATTGCGAAATGAAACGTCATTCGTCATTTTCTGCCTTCCTACGCACTACTTACGACGCACTAAGCGCTCACTCAGCCTTTTCATCACCCGGCAACACATATTGCGCGCCTTCCCACGGGCTGAGGTAATCGAAATTGCGGTATTCCTGAACGAGCTTCACCGGCTCGTAGACGACGCGCTTTTGCTCATCGTCATAGCGCACCTCGACATGGCCGGTAAGCGGGAAGTCCTTGCGCAACGGGAAGCCTTCGAAACCATAGTCCGTCAGGATACGGCGCAGATCCGGGTGACCGGAGAAGACGACGCCATACATGTCGAATGCTTCACGCTCGAACCAGTCGGCGCACGGGTAAACGCCGGTGATCGTCGGGATCGATTCATCTTCCGCCACCTGCGCCTTCACCCTGATGCGCGTATTATTGTGCATGGAAAGCAAGTGATAGACGATATCGAACCTTTTCGACCGGCCCGGATAATCGACCGCCGTCAGATCGATCAGCACCAGAAACTTCGCCAGCGGATCGTCACGCAGGAAAGTTAAAACATGCGCAATGCGGTCGGCGCGGGCGTCAACCGTCAACTCGCCATATTCGACCCGCCATGAATGGATGTCGGCGTCAATGGTCGCGGCGATGTGCTCGCCCAGTTCTTTCAGTTCTTCAGTCATTTTCAGCTATCGTTTTGTTATGAAACCGTCTTAACCGCTCGAAGTGGTACGTAAAAAACAAACCGAACATTCCAAAGATATATACGGTTATAAACTGAAAAAAATTCAGTTCCGGTAATGCAAATTTTGCGAAGCAGTATGCGATCATGTGAGAAGCCATGAAGACTGGCGCATCTATACGCCAATCGGAGTAAGGTGGTCGCCCAAATAACGGCACCTTCTTCCTCACCGAACAATGCTCCCTTCACGGCGGATCTTCTTCTGCAGTTGCAGCACGCCATAGACGAGTGCTTCCGCCGTCGGCGGGCAGCCCGGCACATAGATATCCACCGGCACGACGCGATCGCAACCGCGCACCACCGCATAGGAATAATGATAATAGCCGCCGCCATTGGCGCAGGAGCCCATGGAGATGACGTAGCGCGGGTTCGGCATCTGGTCGTAAACCTTGCGCAAGGCCGGCGCCATCTTGTTGGTGAGCGTGCCGGCGACGATCATTACATCCGACTGGCGTGGGGATGCGCGCGGCGCGAAGCCGAAGCGTTCAAGGTCGTAACGCGGCATCGACGCCTGCATCATTTCAACGGCGCAACAGGCAAGCCCGAAGGTCATCCACATGAGTGAACCCGTGCGGGCCCAGTTGATCAACGCGTCTGCGGGCGCGGTGAAAAACCCGCGGTCCGCAAGCTGGTCTGAAAGCTCGCCAAAGAACGGATCTTTCGCTGTCGGGTTATAGCCCGGCGACCCGGCGCGCGCGGCGGTGCCATAGGGAAGTTTCGTTTCTTCTAGCGCCATTCCAGCGCTCCTTTCTTCCACTCGTAGAGGAAGCCCACAGCGAACACCAAGAGGAATACAAACATCGACCAGAAGGCGAAAATCTGAAATCCGCGATCCATGCCGAGTTCGGGATTGAACAGCGCCACTGCCCAGGGGAAAAGGAACGCCACGTCGAGATCGACGATGATGAACAGGATCGCGACGATATAGAACTGAACGTCGAACTTCATCCGCGCGTCATCAAAGGCGTTGAACCCGCATTCATAGGTCGAGACTTTTTCAGGATCGGGCTCGTTCGGGGCGATGATCGCCGGGGCCACGAGAAAACCGATGGCCAGCGCCGTCGCAATCCCGAAAAAGACGAGAATGGGCAGCCAGTCGAGCAAAAATTCAGGGGTCGCCATGTGGCGCAGCTCCTTTACTTAAAGGGCGGCGGGACCGCCCCTCTTCAATGCTGGCCGGAACCTAGAAAGCTGCGCCGCCAAACGCAACGCGATTCCGGGCCGGTGAGGCTGAAAATCGCAGGGATTTTGGCGATTTATGGCTCGGACCGGACGCGCGTCCTAGCCCTCAACAATCGCAAGGGTGCTGTTCCACTCTGCGACCGGCATCGTCTGAACCGTGCCGGAGGGCCATCTGACCGTAAGCTCGACCGCCTCAGCCCCTTTGCCGAGCCCGAAATGCTGGACGAGGTCGCTCTGGCTGCGCCAGCCGGAATGGGTGGCGACCTCACGAATCTGAAGCTTTTCGGCGCCGTCCTGCTGGTAACGCAGCTCCAGCCGCGCGCCGACGCCCGAGCGGTTTGACGCGGTTCCTTCGAGCGAAACCTTCAGCCAGTCGCCGCTGGCGAAGTTGTTTTCGATCAGCACGTTTTCCTCAAGCCCGGCGCCGGGCCGGTTCGGCCAGTTGCCAATCAGAATATCGAGATCGCCGTCGAGATCGGTGTCAGCGATGGCGACCGATGCGCTGTGATGCAGGGAAGCCGAGTAGGCTTCGGGCGCCAGCCGCGAAAAGTTTCCCGATCCGTCGTTGAGATAGATATGACTCGACGCGCCCCAGTTCGCGGAAACAATGTCAAGATCGCCGTCATTGTCGAGATCACCAAAGCTGACAGCGTATGTGAACCCCGGCTCTCGCGTCGCTGCGCCAGCATCCGATGCTTCGAACGCACCGTCGCCGCGGTTGAGATAAAGCTTGTTCGCCAGACCGGAAAGATTGCCAACGTAAACATCAAGATCGCCGTCATTGTCCACATCGCCCAGCGCAACCGACATGGGCAGTGTCGGATCCTCCGCGAAAGCATCCGCATCGACGCGCGTGAAATTGAAATCACCATCGTTGCGGTACAATGCGAGGCGATTGAGTTCAGGATTATTTGGTGAGCGATTGGCGACAAACAAATCCTGATCGCCGTCATTGTCATAGTCCGCCCACGAGGCGCCGCCCGTCGGCTGGTCCTGCATCGCCGGAACCTGATCTTCTATTTTGACAAAGCGCTCGCCATTCTCATTACGGTAGAGATAATTGACGCCCGTATGGCTGAGGCCGCCATTGGAAACATAAACGTCGAGAAAGCCATCATTGTCAGCGTCCGCAGCGGCTACGGAATAAGACCAGCCGCCGTCAGTCGTCAGCGGCTGCGTTTCCATCGAAACGAAACTGACTTCTTCGCCACCTCTTTGCTTGACGAAGTAGTTCCGTTGATCGCGCTGGTTAGCAAGAAACCCGTCGAGGTCGCCGTCATTATCATAGTCGGCCCAGGCGCTGCCTGAACCGAACCCTTCGATCTCACTTAGACCCGGCAACGCCATCGCCACAAAAGTCCCGCCGCGATTTTCGTAGAATTTATTTTCCTGCGGCGCCGGTTCCTCCAACTGAACATTATAGCCGTTGGTGACGATAATGTCGGGATCGCCATCCGAATCAATATCAGCGAAAGATACGCCGCCGGTGCTGGCGCGGTCGGTTGTTAAAGGCGGCATCGCCACTTCGGAAAAGCTGCCGCGCACGACAGTCGCTTCACTTTGCGTGTTGCATGCTGCGGCGCTGAGCACGCAAATAAGCGAAAAACCCGCAACAGAAAAGGAATGACGGTTTTGCATGAGAACCCCCTCCAGCGTTTCTCATCACCGGCCATGCCGGCAAATGAAAAATTCACTAAACGCTTTTGAACGAGATTCCGCGTCCCTTAGCGGCAAGCCGCATCACAATCGCGATAAGCTGAGTTCAGGTCGATCAATTCCTGTCGACCGGCGCCTCATCAAGCGTTTCGGTGGGGACCTCCCCTTCACGACCGCGTGATAAATAATCGTCCCAGTCTTCCATTTCCCAAAATCGCTGATCTAGCAGGCTGTCAGCGATGTTTTCGGGTAATGATTCGGGCGTCAGTTTCTTTTGCGCTTCACGGTCCGCAGCAAACGCAGCGAGATCGGCAATCTCTTCCGCCGTGAGATAGATGGTGTAGCCGAGTTCAACCGACTGCAATTCGATCATCGCGGGCGCGCCGCGCCACATGCGGGCGGCGAAATCAAGCGGGTCGACTTGAGGGTCGCCAATATGGGCGTCAAGCGCCGGCGCAGCCTTGCCGCCAACGCCGTTCGCCGAATGACAGATCACGCATCCTTTTTCCACAAACAGCTCGCGGCCATGGGCGGGATCCACCTGGCGCTTAACCGCAGGGCGCAGGCTGACCCGTGCCGGAGACGCTGCATTTTCTGTCCGGGCGTTCGAGTTGGACGCAGGCGCGCTTGTTTCCGCGCCGCAGGCGGCGAGAAAAGTGGATAACGTGGCGGCGGCGATATGTGTCCGCATGTGGCAGGCCCCCATTTCTTTCAGACCATTTTCGCGCCGTTTTAGGCGCACTGCAACGGGGTCATGATGAAAGTCAGGAAATGCTTAACCGCTTGCAGACAGGGCTAGTGAAAGACGCCGAGCAATCCCGCGACAGCCATCAGCGCCAATGAGAAAGCCCACATGGGTAACAGGGAATACCGGATATGGCGTCCCATCTCGAGGCCGGAAAGCCCAAGCGCCAGCCAAAGGGCCGGCGAAAACGGCGAGATGAATGTACCCACAATATTTCCGATCATCAGCGCGTAAACGACGCTTTCCGGTGATGCGCCGTGCGGGGCGACGATTTCATTCACGACCGGCAGCAGCCCAAAATAATAAGCGTCGGTGTTTAATACCAACTCCCACGGCACGCCGAACACGCCCAGCAAAAAGTGGAGATTAGGCGCGACCGCATCCGGCAAAAGATGACCTGCGTCATTTGCAATGGCGCTGAGCATTCCCGAACCATCCATCACGCCGAGAAACGATCCCGCCGCAAGAATGATGGCGCCCATTGTAATGGCGTTGGGCGCATGCACCGCGATCGCAGCCATTTGCGCTTTGGCGCCCGCGTAATTGACGGGCAACGCAAGCGACAATCCGATGAGAAAAACGTAAGCCGCCGGAAGAACGCCCATGATCAGCGCCGCCATAACGGCGATAAAAATTGCAACGTTAAAGGCGATCTTTACGGGCGACAATGAAAGCGCCGGCTGCTTTTCTTCATTCTCTTCAACCGTTGCTGCTTTTGTTTGCAGCGGGAGGCGCGCGATGCGGAGTTGTTCAAACCAGCCGAGTGTTGCAGCGAAAACGACAAGCATGACGGCCCCGACACCCTGAACCGCTATCAAGGGCCGCCAAAGTTCTGCAGAATCTACGCCGATTACAGCAGCGGCGCGGCCCAACGGCCCTGCCCAGGGCATCATGTTGAAGATGCCTGCACCGATCGCAAGCAACAAAAGCATCAGATAAAGGCTCATTCTGAGACGCAGATAAACTGGCGCAAGAGCAGGAACAGTCAGCAGGAATGTCGTTGCGCCTGCTCCATCAAGATGAGCGAGCATGCCTGCGATACTCGTTCCCACCGCCACAGCGATGACATTACCGCGCGTCATGCGAATTAGAAAATTGATCAGTGGCCGAAACAAACCGGCGTCCTGCATGGCGCCGAAAAACAAAATCGCGAAAATGAACATCGCCGCCACGGGGGCGACCTTCGCAAGGCCGGCAGAAAAGAACCCTGTAATCTCTGGCGCGCCAAACCCGGCTATGAGGGCGCCGACCAGCGGCGGCAATGTCAGGCCGACCACGGGGCTGATCCGGCCGCTCAATAGCGCCGCAACAACAGCCGCAATTATGGCAAGGCCGATGACTGTCAGCATGAGGTATTATTCATCCGATCAGACCGGCCCGAGCTGATCCCGCCGCCGCGAAGCAGCGATCATACATCAAGCTTTGAGGATGCGAACCACGTTTTTTCAAGTGAAAACTGCGCCATCCGGAGGGTTGGCGCTAACGGTAGCTGCAATCGCTCCCCGTCAGGCCAACTCGTAACGGTACGCCTTGAAAAGCACATGGCGGGGGTGCTTGCGCCAGACGTCTTAAGGGGTTCATGCCGAAATGCGCAACGAGATTTAGGTTTGAAGCGTACAGCACCCGAAACACATGATTGCGACTGTGTCGTTATTGGCGCCGGAGTCGTCGGCCTTGCTTGCGCGGCGCAGCTTGCACGCGCCGGGCGGGAAGTGCTGGTTCTCGAAAAAAACAACATGATTGGCAGCGAAACATCGTCCCGAAACAGCGAAGTAATCCATGCGGGAATTTATTACCCACCCCAATCTCTTAAAGCGCAAACCTGTATCTCAGGGCGTCGCCTTCTCATTCAATATGTGAAGGAGCGGCATATTGATTTTCATCTGTGCGGCAAACTGATTGTCGCTACCAATGATGACGAAGTGATCACCTTAGAAAAGTTACACACGAACGCCCGCGATTCCGGCGTCAGCAATCTGGAATGGATTGACCAATCGCAACTGTCGACGGTGGAACCGGCGTTGTCAGCCACGGCTGCGCTACTCTCACCCGGTACCGGTATTGTCGACAGCCATCATTTCATGACGTCGCTACATGGCGATCTCGAAGACCAAGGCGGCATGATCGCCTTTGGAACCTCTGTAGACAGCGGAACTGTTGAGAACGACAAAATCGTTCTTTTCACGGATACCGCGAAACTTAAGTGCGAAACCGTTGTGAACGCAGCTGGATTGTACGCGCCTGCGCTCGCCGGAACGATTGAAGGGGTCAATGTTAGATCGCTACCGAGACAGCACCTTGCGAAAGGGTCGTACTTTACTTCTTCCGAACGATCGCCTTTTCGACGTTTGATTTACCCGGCGCCTGCTGACGGTGGACTTGGCGTGCACGTAACACTCGACCTTGCTGGCAGAATGAGGTTTGGACCGGATGTCGAGTGGCTTGAGGAAGATAATCCGTCAGCCGCAGATTATCGCGTTGAACACGGCCGTGCTGATAGGTTTTATCATGCAATACGAAAATACTGGCCGGGCCTGCCTGATGGCGCCCTGGCGCCGGACTACGCAGGCATTCGGCCCAAATTGAGCCCAAAGGGCGCTCCTGCTGCGGACTTTCAAATCCAGGATGAACGTGAACATGGCGTTCCTGGTCTGATCAATCTTTTCGGTATTGAAAGCCCCGGGCTGACCGCGTCACTCGCTTTGGCGGAAATCGTTCTCGACAGAACTCAAAACAACCCACGGTCGTTTGATCTGGTTGGGGGCGGCGCGTAATATCGTCGGAATTGCAAGCATGGTGACTGCCGGTCAGGCGCCGAAATGGGCGGGATTTCATATGGCGGAGCGAGACAATCGCGACGGAAAGGAGCAGGATCTCGCCGCCCCGCATTCCAGCGAAAAAGCCGGAGAGTTGGAAGCCGTCTTCCTGGCCACCCGCCCTGAGCTCAAATCCTTCATTCAAAGGCGCATTGACGACCCGCAGATGGCGGATGACCTCGTCCAGGACGTCTACATAAGGGCGGCAAGGTCGGAAAATTCCAACGAAATCCGGCAGCCGCGGGCGTTACTTTTTTCCATCGCCCTTAATCTTTTGCGCGACCGTTTCCGGAAAAAGAAAGTCCGCCGGGAAACACAGATCGATCGCGTGGAATGGGTGTCGGGAGAACCTGCGGAAACGCCGGAAGAAGCCCTCATCAGGGGGATCGAAAGCGAAAGAGTGCGCGCCGTGTTTGATGAAGCGACGGAAAGACAACAGGCGATATTTGTCATGCATTGGCAACAAGGCCTGGTCTATGCCGAGATTTCAAAACGATTGAATATTTCTGTACGGACCGTTGAGCGCGATATGAGCCGAATTGTGAAACGAATGTTGCTGGAGCTTGAGAGTTAAAATGGGTATCGAAAATCTCATCCAACGCTGGCGTCGCCGAAGGCAACTTGCTCAGATTGCGAAAAATTTTGCTCATGAAGGCGGTTTGTCGGGCAGGAACACAGAAACGCTACCAGAAATCGAAAACCTGAGATCAGTGCTCCGCGAGGCTGAGCCACTACCGATGCCGGCTGCATATGTTGCTAGCCGAACTGATGCTGCTCCTCGTATGAACTGGTCTGTTCCGGCTTTGCGGCTTGCGTTGGCAGGCGGTGCAGCAGCGACCATCGCAGCTTTCAGTATAATCGTCTTCACGCCGCCAGCCGCCACCGAGTACGCGACCCGTGTAGGAGAAACAACGACTGTGGCGCTACAGGATGGAAGCGAACTTTTCCTGAGCGGAAATACATCGGCAAGCGTTCGCTTTACCAAAAACGCCAGGTCAATAACGCTGAATTCAGGCGAAGCGACATTTGATGTCGCGCATGACCCAGCGCGACCGTTCTCAGTTGACGCGTTAAACACGACGATTGTCGCCGTTGGCACCGAATTCAATGTGTCTCGCCGCGACAATGTCGAGGTAGACGTATTGGAGGGGCGCGTTCTTGTTAGCCTGGCTCAAAATACAAGCGATCCTGTCTCGGTTTCAGCCGGCGGTCGGGCCATCGCAAATATGGAGACAGGCGACATTGATCTCGCGAGTGCAGAAACCGAACGCATCAGGTCGTTACAAAGAGGCCGGCTCTATTTTGACAACACGCCTCTATCCGAAGCGTTTGAAGAGTTTGAGCCTTTTTCACCCTTAAGGGCCCGCATTACTGATGCGACTCTCGCCAACTTAACTGTCAGTGGATCGTTCGACATTGCAGGCATCGAAGATTTCATTTTATCGGTTGAGCAAGCTCTTAACGCGAATGTCCGTCGCAGCGGCCACGTGGTTGTCGTCAGCCCCTCCCCTTAACGCGCTCTGAACAAACCTTTGATTAGCCCGTCGCGCGGAAGGACTTCTCCAGAAGTCCGTCTTCTTCGATTATCCGACGAATTTCAGCGTGCTTTTTGCGGTCAATCGGAAATTGCCAAAACAGAATGGCGCCAATGATATAAAGCGGCGCCGGCGCGACGAGGTAAAGCATCCTGATGACAGGTGCGAGACTGTCCTTGCTCACAGCAGGATCATCAAAGCCGAAAAAAGCCAGCACGGGTAATGCAAGACCGATCGCGAAAGCATGCACGAGTTTTTGCATCAGGCTCCAACTCGCAAAATGCAAACCGTATCGCATCCGCCCTTTCTGGACAGCGTCATAGTCAACCGCATCCGCAATGACCGCCGCCGGGAGAACCAGATACCCCGCCGCCGCGAGCCCTACAAAAAACTCGATAACAACAAACGTCCAGCCTTGCCCAGGCCCCAAGGGAACAGCAAAAATCATCAAGATCGCCACCGCCAGAATAAGGGACGCAGCAACGCTTCGGTGCTTGCCAAGGGTTTTACTTAAAGCCACCCATAAAGGCGTGCCGATGATGACGCCGCTAAACGCGGCAAACAATACATACCCCACGACCTCGGGCTGCTTGAGCACATACGTCGCGTAGTACACTGTCATGGCGTTTTGAATGCCCTTCGCCAGCCCCATGCAAACATAGGAGATCAAGACGAGCACAAACGGCCTCGTGAACTCCGCAGAACGAATCCGTGACAACAATCCTGTCTGTGGTTGCTTAGAAATTTGCTTTTCAGCCGGACGATCAGGAAATGACGTTGATGCGATCAGTACTGCCAGCGGCATTGCAATCATGACCGCGCCGCCGACCATCGCCATCACAAATCGGTCAATAGAGTCATGTCCGAAAAACATTGCGGCGAGGATCGGTATGCTTGCGGCGCCGACAATACCGAGATTTGTAAAGGTCTCGCGCATGCCCGACAGTACGGCGCGGCGGTCATAGTTCGTAATCGTTTCCGCGCCCCATGCCTGATACGGAATTTGGATACAGGTCCACCCGAAGAATACAGTCGTCGTTGCGATAAAAAGATGAGCGGCGCCGGCGCCTTCAGGAGGCATGAACATCATCCAGGCGCCAAATACAAAGATCGGCGCACCGATAAACATCCATGTTCGGCGTCTGCCAAATTTGATACGTGTCCGATCGGACATCCACCCGACAAGCGGGTCAGTAATGACATCCAGCAGGCGGGAATAAAGCAAAATCATGCCGACAAGAGCGGCGGAAATACCAACGACGTCGTTATAAAAAAAAGGCAGGAAAGCGTTTACCGGGATCAGCATGACCGCGAGCGGCAAGGCCGGCAGACTATATCCCAAGATACGAAAGAGCCCAGGCGATGCGCCTGCAGCCGGTTGATCTGTTTTCATGCTGCGCTTTCTAAAAACCACCGCCGGCATTTAAGCCGGCGGCGGCCCAGGGAGGGAGGTTAGAGCCTGCCCGTCAGGGACACGCCGAATGTCCGCGGCGCGCCATACCAAGTCGCTGTGCCGTAAAAGCCTGCGCTGCGCAGCACGTTCACGGCATAGGCCTTGTCGGTGATGTTCTTCGCCCAAACATCTACCGTCAGGTTTCCTCCAGGCAGCGTGTAACCAACCTTGCCGGAGAGCGTCGCGAAACCGTCCTGCGATCGCGTGTCATAGTTGAACTCATCGAAGAATACTTTCGATTGATAACTGACATCGCCTCGGATCAGAAAAGCGCTTTCATTACCGAGATCCCACTCATATTGAGCTCCGCCGGATAGTTGCAGTTCCGGCGCACGGGACAACCGGTTGCCTGCAAGATCAATAACCGCCATTGGCATGGCGCTGTCAGGGTCGGTTGTCAGGAACTCGCCAAACTCTGCATCCAGCCATGAGACGTTCAGGTTAAGCGAAAATTCGTCTGTAGGGTTCAGATCGAACTGTCCTTCGAGACCCTTGATGTCAGCTTTCGCCGCGTTGGATACGCCGCTGATTATGCCGCTCACGAGAGCACGAACCTGCAGGTCGCTATAATCGTAATAGAAACCGGTAAGGTTCGCCGTGACCAAGCCGTCACCCCAGGTGGAACGCAACCCGACTTCATAGCTGTTGATTTTTTCAGGATCAAAACCCGGCACAGCCGTTGACGTTGCGTTAAACCCGCCTGACTTGAAACCTTTTGTATAGGACGCGTACAACATGACGTTATCCGCAGGCGTATACTCAAGAGCCACGCGAGGCGTAAAAGCGCTCCAGTCTTCGGAGGCTGTGGTGAATGGACTTGGCGTCGCGCCCGCTGTCCGCACCCTCGCCTCTTTATCCTCACCGCTCCAACGCGCGCCAACGGTCAGGCCAAGCTGATCAGCCAGCCGCAATGTCGCCTGTCCGAAAACCGCGTAGGCGTTGACTGTAGTGAACCCGTTGGGAACGACCCTCGTTGACGGCAAAATGTTGATATCAAAAAGTGTTGAGGCTTCTTCATTAAGATAGAAACCGCCAATTAACCAATCAAAACCATCACCGCCGCCGTAGATTTGCAGTTCTTGCGTGATTGTATCCGAATCTTCGTTTTCAGGATCGACAAAAGAATGCGCGTTGTCACTTGCATCCAAGTCAAGCGAGAGCATGAATTCGCTATGACGATAAGCGGTGATCGACTTTATATTGACCCCATCCAGCGCCAGATCCGCCGTCGCACTGACGCCATAGGCTTTTGTATAGGTGCGTGCAGGATAATCCTTGCTGACAATGAAGGGATCATCAAAGAAGGTTGCCCCAGCCGAACCGCCGCCGGGTTCGGTGACCCGGAAACCTTGCCCGCGCGTGCTGTCTTCTCTGCTGATATCACCCGCAACAAGAACCGAAAAATTATCGGCCGGTTCAAGAAGCAATTGTCCGCGCACGCCCCAGATGTCCTGATCGTCCAGATCAGAGCCATCAAATGCGTTTTCGGTAAACCCGTCACGCTTTGCACGGAAACCTGTCAGCCTCATTGCGACGCCTTCGGCAAGAGGGCCGCTTACAGTTGCATCACCGCGAAGCTGGTTATAGTTGCCGTAGGTAAAACGGGCAGACGCTTCAAATTCATCCGTCGGTTTTGCCGAAATGATATTCAAGACGCCGCCGGTTGCGTTCCGGCCATAAAGCGTTCCTTGCGGACCTTTCAGAACTTCGACCCGCTCGACGTCAAAAAATTCCTGATAAGCGGACATGGGGCGCGTCAAGTAAACGCCGTCAAGGTGAACAGCAACACTGGAATCCGACCCAATCGTCAGCGTACCATTGCCGATGCCTCGGATGTACGGTTGTCCGAAGACAACATTCGACCCCATGGTAAAACCCGGCGTTCTCAGCTGCAGATCCTGCACGTTTTGCACGCCTTGATTATCCAGATCTTCTCCGCTGAATGCCTGAACGGAAAGCGCCACATCCTGAAGGTCCTGCTCTTTCTTCTGCGCTGTAACGACAATGCGATCGCGTCCTGTAGAACCGCCTGAGCCCGTGACCTGCGTGCCGCCGGAAGTTGTTTCATCCTGAATAAAAGCAGCTTTGCGTACGACCGCCGTGCGGTCATTGACCATCGCATATTCAAGACCAGTGCCTTTCAATGCCTGGTCCAACGCACCTGACGGCGAATCCGTCTCGTGTACAGCGTTCGCCACAACGCCATCAAGGTCGTTGTTTGCATATAAAATCTGCAAGCCTGAGCTACTGGAAATGCCGTCCAGCGTTTTCGCCGCATCCTGAGAAGGATAAGCGTCAATTTTCTGTTCGTTCGCCAATACGGGATGGCCATAAGCTGCAGCCAGCAAGATCGAACCCGCAAGCAGGCGTTTTTTCAATGTTGAGCGCATACTGAGCGCCTTCGCTTTCGCACAATTCCCGTGCGTCACATTATGCATTACACCCTCCCGTTATACGGTTTTATTTATCGTTTCGCATAGTGTTAAGACGCGCATCCCTTTTTCAGCCGCCACTCAATGCAACACTTTTTCTAAGTAGCGACAGGATTCGCCAAAACGCCTATTCCTTCGACATCGAATTCAAGCAATACCCCCGGCGAAAGCCACCGGTTCAGCTCAATACCGCTGCCGTTTTCAATACAGCCGCTTGAAATAACCTCTCCGGGAACCAGCGTTTCACCCGCGCTCGCAAAGCTGATTATGGATGGCCAGTCAAACGCCGCGCCAGCGATTGTCGTCTTCGACCAGACTTCTCCATTGACGCGAATTTCCGCGCGCTGAGTAGATGGAAAAAATTCATCTGCTGTGACGATCACAGGGCCAATTTTCATGCCCCCGTCAAAACCTTTTCCTTTGCACGGACCAATCCCGAACGGCATCTCCTGCAATTGCGGCAGGCGGGCGCTGACATCATTGAGAATGGTGAAACCAAAAATCGCAGCTTTCGCACTTTCCTGACCAAGGTTTGCCCCGCCGGACCCGAGGACCGCTGCAATCTCACATTCAAAATCTAGATATTGGGCGTAGTTCGGCCAGATAATGTCGTCGCCGGGGCCACCCAGGGATTTGTGATTTCCCCTGCAAAAATACGGATGCTCAAAAAATAGTGGCGGTGGCGTATCCGGGAAATCCGACGGCGCCTTAACACCAAGCTCACGCTCAGCAAGTAATGCCGCGGCTTGGCGTGCTTGAACGAAATGCCCTGGGTAAACTGTACACAATCGCAAGGCTGGCGGATCGGGAAGCGGGCAAGCCAGCATCGCAGGAGAATAGCTTATGACGTATTGCGAACCCTCACTTTGTGACGCTTCATCCAGACATTTTTGCGCTGATAACAGTGCGTCAGCGCCGCCCTCTATAAGCGTATTCATGTCTTCAAAAAAATGAATTGGTTCGCCCAGGGTTTCCGCTAGGCCAACCAGATCCGCAATATCGCCAGACTGTGTAAGCGCGCCAAGCTTAACCTGACCAGATACTGTTCTATAGCGAAGCAGTTTCATCGCGGCTCAGCCGCCCAGCTAAAAACGGAACTCACCACTCTGGAACGAAACCGCCAGTTTCCATCACTGTGTTGCAACGTATCTTTGTAATCCGCAACGACAATCAAAAACGGCGCGCCGCCTTCCTTCGGGCCGCGAATACCTATGCCGGTTGATTTGACATCAATCCGGTCTGCCTGGTTACACACAACCGCTATGTTGCCAACAATGTGCCGACTTGCAAAAGGCCTATCACCCCGCCATCTGGCGAGAATGGCTTCCCGGCCTTGCAACACTTCACGTTTTTGATCACCGCTCAACGCAGGCAAATCCATTGTCGCGTCCGCACAAAACAATTGCCCTAATTGTTTTAAGTCTCCCTGATCGACTGCGTTCGCGAATTCGGTCAGCAGCGCCGTCGCCGTGTGAAGCGCTCTCATTTCATTGTCAGACACCAAACTCATCCCTGATCAGCGCAACGGTTTAATTCGCTAGCCGAAACGCCCAGATTTTCGCCGGTTTCTTCCAACAAGCGCCAGGCGCCGTCGGACATTTCAAAACCTTCCGCCAATCTTTTCCGGCGCGCTATTGCCTCAGGCTCGCCTGGAGAAAGGACTTTATCCTGACCGGGCGCAGGCGGTGTTTGCTTCAGCCAGTCAAGCAGCGTTTCGGATTCTTTTTGCAACACCTCCTGCGGCATAAATTTTTCTGGATCGAATACGATGCTAAGCATATTGTTGATGATTTTGTCGGGCGCCTGACGGTCTGGCCCGCAGGCGTTTCCCGCGAGCGCCCCTCCTAGCAGTTCGCACATCACAGATAACGCGTAGCCTTTGTGCCCCGCCATTGGCAGAAGCGCGCCAAGCGGCGCTTCAAAAAGCCTGGCGGCATCTGTTGTTTGCACGCCATCAGCATCGCACAACGCTCCTTCAGGGGCTGGCTTTCCTGCTTCATAAGCAAGCCGCACTTTTCCTGCGGCGAAGGCGGACGTTGCAAAGTCGCATATCACAGGCGCCTCCCCGTTAGTCCGGGGAAAGCCAATACAAACAGGATTTGTCGTAAGGCGCGCCTCGCGACCAAAATGCGGCGCAACGAGGGACCGGGAAATAGCGCCGACGAAATGCACGGAAACAAATCCCGCATCCGCACATTGTTCACCCCATGCCCCGATACGACCAAGGTGAAATGAGTTTGCAAGAGACGCGATGCAAACCCCCTCTCTTGCCGCAATGTCACAGGCGGACGCCATAGCTTCGCGTCCTATGCGCTGGCCTAAACCGGCATTTCCATTGATTTTCAAAATTGAACCGAGCTGGCGGGCTTCGAGTTCAGCGTTGAGTACAAGCTGACCTGCCTCTGCAGAGCGCGCATACATGTACAAAACGCCAATACCGTGGCTGTCATGGCCTGAAAGATTTGCGTCGGTCAGCCCTTCGGCCCCAATTTGTGCTTCATCATCGTCCGCCCCCATGGCGAGCAAAAGGCTTTTTGCAACAGCAATTGACGTGGCTTTAGTCAGGCGCAATGCGGCGAGCCCCTTTTTTCACTTAGCCCCTAAGACGCGCACCCTCTCCTCTCCCGCCACCTTGCCTGCTCGCCAATCAGCACCAGGGCGCTCACTCATCCTGCTGTTCTTGCGCGTAAATAAACTCACCACTGAATGAAAACCGGACCTCATCACCAACATCAGGGGTGAATGCTGACATCCCCCACGTCGACCGGTCGAGACTGCCTGACGCTTCGAATCCGAGCACCTGAGCGTTTTCAAACCTGTTCACCCCCGCGCCAACGAGGTTCACATCAAACTCCACCGGGTGTGTTTGCCCCGCCATGGACAGTTGACCGCCGATTGATGCGCTATTGCCGGGCGTGATGTTGAGACTACCCATTTCAAAGGTGATTTCTGGCGCTATCGCCGAGTTCAGCATGGATGCGCCTTTTAGAAAATTGTCCAGCGCATCAACATTTGTATCAACGCCAACCCCGTTGATTTCGACGATAAGCTGGGCCTCTTCAGGGTTAGCCGGATCAATGGTCAGCGTTGCATCAACCTCGTTGAAGCGGCCAACAATGTGCGAAAATCCGAGATGATCAACACGAAACAGCAATGAGAAATGATTTGGATCCAGACGATAAACGCCAGCAGGCGCCTCAGACGCTGATAATGCAGCACCGACGCTCGGCGTGAGTGTTCCCAATGCCAATAAAATGCTCGCCAATATCGACCGAAACGACATGGATCCTCCCATAATAATTCTGTTTTGCTAGCCCTGTTCAGGTCAGCCCGATGTCGAAACGGCACGCGAGGGCCCCTGGCTCCGCTTCGACGCCAAGATCGCTTTTGTTTACAGCCAGCATTGACTCAACAATCAAAGACTCGCGCGCAGGAGCAGGCCGGGAAGACCAAACCACATCGTTCATACGCCGCTCATCGTGTTCCGCGCCGGCGAAGTACATTTCGGTGGTCATTGTTTCCACACCGGGCGCCGCAATTCGGAAGTGTATGTGCGCCGCGCGATTTAAACCAAAAGCAACATAGGACTTCGGCTGTATCGTCCGGAAACGGTAAAATCCTGTTTCTGACGTTTCGATTTCGCCAAAATACTGAAAGTTAGGATCAAGGTCATCATGCCCCTCAGCTCGTGGATGGTCATAATGCCCTTCAGCATCCGCCTGCCATATTGCAACCCTCGCCCCCTGTACAGGCTGACATTGCCCGTCTCTGACAACTCCGTAGACATACAAAAGCTTGCCGCTCGCCTGCGCGCCTCCATTGTGGCCGCCAGCCAGATCTGCGGCGAAATTCATGTTTTTTACGGGAAAAAAAGGGCCAGGCTCGGTTACCAGTGTTGAAGCACAAAAAGTTTTCGCCAAAGCCTGGTCAGCAAGAGCCGCCGCGCCTACGGACGTGCCTAACAAGCTACGTCGCGTTATTTGCTTGCCTTCAGGGGCAATAAGGACACGCTGTCCATTGTAAAGACTGGCTTTTTTTCTCATTATCATTCCGTATCTAGACCTTCATGACAACGGAGGCGCGCGGTCCCAAGAGAAGGTCACATCAGTAGGGATGCCGCAACGCCTCCGCGCCACGATGCCCGCCAGAGCTTGCACGCTTTTTTCTGGAGGCAGGTTTCTAAAGACTTGCTCACTCACGGCTTTTGCCATGCCTCAGGCTGGCGCCTTGGAAATTTAAAGTCTCTCATTAAGGCCGTCTTGAACATTCGAAGCCAACCTTGTTCTCACCGGTCAGGAACAGCCCGCATATGGCGGTCAATCTTTCTGTTGATGTTTCTTATTCATTTATTTATGATTTTTTCAATAATAATTCGACAGCACGAGGCATATCAGCGACGAAAATGCGCTAGCAATAAAAGCTTTTTAAAAGCTTGGCGTTTCGAGTTTGTCGCACCAAAGCAGAAGGCTAAGAATTATTCGTAGATTTAGGAGCAAGACTAGGCCTTGCTGATAGGGCAAAGGCACCCAATACTGTTGAAAACCTGTTGAGAAAGCTTTCAATGAAAAACATCATCCTTGTATTTTTAATGACAATTTCCGGACTGGTGACGCCTGCCGCATTAGCGCAAGACAGTTATGCATTCACTGATGTGACTGTCATCATGATGGAGAGCGGCGAAACACGCCCTCATCAGACAGTTCTTATCTCCAATGACAGAATTGAGGCGGTTGGCCCCGCTAGTGATGTAACATTGCCGGCATCAGCGACAGTGATCGATGGCGCTGGCCGGTACTTAATGCCCGGTCTCACAGAGATGCACGGTCATATACCCGGGACGTCTTCATCATGGCCAGCAGAAGATGTGTTGTTCCTTTATGTCTCACAAGGCGTCACGACCGTCAGAGGGATGTTGGGTTCAGAAGGTCAACTTGAACTCCGCGATAAAGCAGCAAGAGGCGAAATCATCGCGCCCACGCTTTATTTAGCTGCTCCGGCTTTGGGCGGCATGAATGTCGATGGCCCCGATGATGCTCGCGCGAAAGTCACCCAATACGCCCGAGAAGGATGGGATTTGCTGAAGGTTCATGAAGGTCTCAGCCTTGAGGAATATGACGCAATCGCTGATGTGGCAAACGAGATCGGCCTCCCGTTTGGCGGCCATATCGCCGAGGATGTTGGATTGTTGCATGCGCTTGAGAAGGGTCAGCGTACTGTTGAACACATGGATAATTACCTAACCTATATAGGTGCAGATGAAACCCCGGTTACAGAACAGCAGCTTCAAAAAGCCGTAGAGGTCACCCTTGCTGCAGGTACTGGTATTGTGCCGACGCTGGCGCTGTTTGAACAGTATGGCACTGAACCCGATGTTCTCGCTGCCTACGCCGAGCTTCGTTATACGCCGCACGGTATCACTGAAAACTGGGCCGAAAATCGGGTAAATCAATACGAACAAAATTCTGACGAATTGCCGGAAATAGCTCTGTTTCTAGAAAATCAGCGCAAATTGTTGAAAGCGTTTTCTGAGGGCGGCGTAGAGGTGCTTCTCGGATCTGACGCACCGCAAGTCTATTCCGTTCCGGGCTTTTCGCTTCATCGTGAGATGACGAGTATGGAAAACGCTGGCATGGAACGGAGCGCCATTTTATATTCTGGAACTGTGTCCGCCGGAGCCTATTTTGCTGACAAGGATTCATTCGGAGTCATCAAGCCCGGAGCCAGAGCAGATCTGGTGTTGCTCGACGCCAATCCGTTTGAAGCGATAGGAAATATGAGAGAGATTAAAGGCGTAATGGTCCGCGGTCAGTGGGTTTCGAAAGATTTCATCGACCAGAAGCTTGGCGAGATTGAAAAAGCTTACAAGAATTGACGCGGCAGCGCCTCGCTCTAAAGCCTCAATGCCCGCTGTCAAATACACACTCTGTTGTGCGCCTTAAAAAGGCGGGCGTCAGGCCAAAAAAACAACGAAATTCTCGTGTCATGTGACTTTGGTCAGCATAGCCGCAAGTTAAGCTGACATCCGATAATGGCGCTGGCTCTTTTATTACGCGATAAAATGCCCGCTCAGCACGCACGCGGCGGCGAAACTCCCCCATGCTGCACCCATGCAGACGGCGAAATTTTTTTGTCAGAGTCATAGGATGCATGCCAGCCATATCAGCGAGATGTTCCAAGCTAGGGGGGGCTTTTATAGAAGCAGATATGGCTTCGATAATCGAAGAACACCAGCATGTTTCTGACTTACAGTCTTCTTTGAAAAGATGAATTGAGAGTTTTTCAATGTTATCCAAGTCAACCTCACTCAAGCTATTGAGCGACCGACTCATCAGTGCTGAGATCAAATAATAGGAATATGAGTCCTCGATCCTTCTGGGCGCACTATTCGTATTCACTTTTCCTGATGGAAACAGGTCAATAGAGAGTATCTGCGCACCCTGATCACTCGCAACGCATGCATGTTCTACCGTTGCGGGTATGTAGGCAGCATAGCTCGCGGAAATTTCGATATTTCCATGTTCGGATTGCGCATGAAACATCCCCTTCAATGAAACATAAAGCCGAGGATACTTAACCGCACGACAGGCCCATGGCTGGCCGTTGTGCAAGAGGTGATGTCCAATTTCTGGCGATTTAAAATCCAGAATCGGAACTTTTGGGGTTATAATCGTCTGAACACACTCACTCATCTCATTAAATTATCATGATTTTTTTGAAAGAGTAACTCTCCCAGCAAACCAGAAAGCTCGCCTAGCGGCCTGTTTGCGATCACAAAATCGTGTGAGAGCGCTTGCCCCATTCAAGATCGGCAAGCCAGACCCCGTTACCTTCGAGCGATTGAATCTCAGGATGGAGTATCGTTATGAAGATGCGTGGCTTGACAGTCGTTACGGCGGCGGTTTTTGCTTTTTGCTCGTTATGTTCAGCGTTCGCGGCCGAAACCAGCGAAGAACTGATGCGCGAGGTGGTGGCGGCCTATGGCGGCGCAGATGCGCTAAATGCAATCCAGCAGCTTGAACTTGATTCAGCTGGTTACTCGATCGCTCGTTACCAGAGTAGAACAACGCACGAACCTTATGACCGTCTGCCCATCCGGTCATTCGGCGCAATCGACTATGAAAACGATAGAGGCGTCTGGGAAAACATCAGCACCTGGCCGGGCGAGCTGAATATGGGCACAAGATCGATCGTCAATGGCGACGAAAGTGCGACGCTAAATACGATCCTGAGAACGTACAATGACGGGGCTATGATGTCCCTCGACTACATAAAACGGTCAACAGCATTTTGGCTTACGCCGTTGCTTGTCAGAGAAATGATGGAAAACGCTGACGAGGTCACCCTCGGTGAGCAAAAAGAGTTTCGCAACATCGCATATGATACGCTGCGATACCGTGATCGGTATACGGTTTATGTCAATCCCAAGACGCGGCTTATTAATGTCATATCTTCAACAGAAGGCGGCATGTGGGACCATACGATTGATGAAGACCAAAGGGTTGAAGTCATTCGTTTTTATGACGCCTATGTGAAGACGCATGGCGTATGGTTCCCTACCCGTTACAACCAGTTTGTCGACGGCGTCGCAACGCAGGATCGCGGCATTTATTCACTTAAGATAAACCAGCCGATTGATCGTTACTTGCAAGTGCCGGACGGATTTGAAACCGCTGACACCAGCGGCTATGGCGGTGAAGGATGGGACATCGCCGTACGTGAAGCTGGCGATGGCCTTTACGTTACTGGCAACGGTGAAATTCATGTTCTATTCGTTGAATTTGATGACTATTTCATAGCTTTGGAAGCAGGCAATTTTCCTTCGCACGCGGTCAATACGCTTGAAGCAATGAAGCCGTACATGAACGGCAAGCCTCTTAAGTATATCGTACCGACGCACCATCATGATGATCACGCCTGGGCCGTGCATGGTTACACCCGTCTTGGCGCGAAAATACTGACGACGCCGGATAAGGAAGGTTTTCTGCGCAAACTGCTGAACCGTACCTACGGAGAGCATGGTCCAGTCGAAGACGCCGAGTTTGAATTTATTGAAGGTAACCGCCTGCATATCAGCGATAGCACCAACACGTTTGATGTGTTCGTGTGGCCAGACTCTCCTCATTCGGAGAACATGATCATCGGTTATCATCCCGGATCGGAATCGATTTTCACAGGTGATTTTTATCTCGGCTGGGGCGTTCCAGAAGGTAGTGGAGTACGGCAAGGGGCGAATTACTCAACCCGGGAGCTGGACCGGTGGATCAAGGAACGCCAGCGAGCGCGTGAAATGGACGGCGTTGAAAATTACATCGCCGTTCACGGGCGTCCCTACACGCGTGCGGAAATGGAGGAGATGTTGTCGATTGAACGGACAATCTTTTCATTGCCCAACAATGAGGCATGGCCCACAGCGACATGGCCTGACCGGTACGGCCTTCATGATGATACGGCGCAAAACCCGCGCCGCAGCAAGATGTACATGGGTAATTAATCGCCAGTCGCATTTTTTGCGGACTTCAGGAATGAGCAAAAGCGCCCCGTTTTCGGGGCGCTTTTTTGCGTGGCCGGCAAATAATACCAAGCTGCTAGACTGGCTCAAATTTAGATTGCTGCAAAATCTTGCGCTGAGATCGCCGCGCATATAACCGGGCGAATTCTGTAGGGTGCTCATTTTATTGAATAAAATGGCGCGAGTGACGGGACTCGAACCCGCGACCTCCGGCGTGACAGTTTCAGGATACCATCTTTTCCGAAATATTCCCCAGCTTTCTCTAGTGTGATTAAGCCATATTTTTCAGTGGTTTATTGGACTTTCGGCGTCAAAAAAGTTAAACTGGATTTTCTGATTTTGGATCGAATTTGACGCCGTTTGGTACCCCCTAGGTACCCCGCCGACCTCCGGCGTGATGGAAATAGGGACTCGAAAATGCCCCGCCGAAACATAGAACGACTTACAAAACGAAGCGTTGATCAGTTGAAGCCAATCGCCGGCCGTGACTACTCAGTATGGGATGCAGATCTGACCGGTTTCGGTGTTCGGGTCAAACCATCTGGCGTGAAGTCATTCCAGATCAAATACCGGACTGCGAACGGAGAGCAGCGCAAAACAACCTTGGGGAAATACGGCGCTCTGACAGTCGAGAAAGCCCGAAAACTGGCTCTCGTCGAACTCGGCAAGGTCGCCGCTGGCGCCGACCCTGTGGGCGAGGCGCGTGAATACAGAAACGGAATGACGATCACTGAACTTTGCGACCGATACTTTACGGAGGCGGAAGCTGAGCGAATTCTTCATCGAAACCGCCCGAAAAAGCCCTCTACGTTGGCGGTTGATAAGGGGCGAATCGAAAGGCACATCAAACCCCTGCTCGGTAAAAAGCGAATCGCCGACCTGAAACGGATGGATATCGAACGCTTTATGTACGACGTTCGCGACGGAAAAACCGCCGTCGATGTCAAGACCGGGCCGAGACGGCGCTCGATTGTCCGCGGCGGCGCGCAGGTAGGCGCCAAGTCCGTTCATCTGCTCTCTGCGATGTACAAATTCGCCATGCGGTCAGGATGGGTCGAAGACAATCCTTGCCTGAATATCGACAAACCAGCGGAGGGCAAACGCACGCGATTCCTATCAGAGGCTGAGTATAAGGCGATCGGCCTCGCGCTGGTTCGGGCCAGAGAGCTGGAACTCAGCCCTACCCTAATGAACGCCGCCGTCGCCCTCATGCTCACCGGCTGCAGAAGAGGAGAAATATTGAATCTGAAATGGGTCGAGATTGACCCTCAAAGTCGCTGCATTCGGCTTCAGGATTCAAAGACCGGACCGCAGCTTCGTCCTTGCGGAAAAGCGGCGTTCGATCATTTATCATCGCTTCCGCATGAAATGGATGCCAATTTCGTGTTCCCGTCTGAATTGTGCGACGGGCCCATCAAAGAAATCAGAAAATTTCTGGCCTGGCTTATGAAGGAGTCAGGGGTCAGTGGGGTGACGCCTCACGTTTTCAGACATAGTTATGCCACGGTGGCCTTTGAATTGGGATATAGCGAGCTAATCATTGCCGGCCTGCTCGGACACAAACTGTCGAGTGTAACAAGCCGATATGCCCATCGTGTCGACTATGTGCTTGCGGACGCTGCGGATCGCGTCAGTGAAACAATTCTTCAAAGGCTAAATTCATCTGAAACCTTAGTCTCGGAAGATTCAGCTTCTCGCGAAGCAGCATAAACAGGCGACCATCTTCTGGCTGCCGGGGCGCTCCGTCGTCAAATGCAGCTTCTACTCAATTTTCCACCGCCAAATGAGCTACCATAACATACGTCAATCCCTTTGCGCGGATCATCACAACTGAAATTTCGTCTCACCTCAGATGGAATCCTTGAATTGGATGTCGATTCAGGCGTCAATCATTAATCACAAGGACAACAAGAATGCCGACCATCGCCGCCTATATTGCTGCAGCCATCGCCGAGATCGCAGGATGCTTCGCATTCTGGGCGTGGCTTCGGCTCGACAAGTCTATCTGGTGGCTTTTGCCGGGGATCGCGTCGCTAATCTTGTTCGCGATATTGCTAACTTTGGTCGATAGCATTGCTGCTGGCCGAACATACGCTGCCTACGGCGGGGTTTATATTGCCAGCTCTCTTGCATGGTTGTGGTTCATTGAAGGTTTGAAACCGGACCGTTGGGATATTATCGGAGCCAGCTTCTGCCTCATTGGGGCCGTGATAATTATAGCCGCGCCACGGACCGCAGCTTAGTATCGGATGTATAACCTAGCGCGCCGAGAATTCACTGGTAGATTGGACCAAGCGTCCCGAAAGGTAAGCATCAAGATCGACGCGCCTATAACGCACTAGACGGCCTACCTTGATGAACGGGGGCCCTTCGCCATAAACCCGCCATTTATTCAAAGTGGCGGCTTTCAGACCAAGATACTTCGCGGCTTCTTCGTTGTTGAGCCGATCCTTTTTCGTCAAATCGGATTGATGGTTTCTTGCTGCAAGCGACATTTCACACTCCTACTCTCAACAGAACGAAGTTTGCTGATTTAGCGCTTACGCGTTGCGCGCCCTGCTCCAAACCAGAGCGCCGGTCTCGTCGTCCGCATTCTCAAAAAAAGCCGCGCGGACGGGAGCCGCAAAACTCGGGTCATCGAGTTCAACGCTGAGGAACGATTTCTTGTCCTCGCCTGAGCTGTTCGAACGCCAGGCGGCGCCAAGCTCCGCGCCGCCGGCGATAATTCGAAAATCCGGCGCTTTGTCATTGCCGTTCTTGTCGTTGGCGACGATTTTCGCTTTCACGTTGATTGTCATGGTTCGGATCGTTCCGACGTATCCATCCGGGCTTTTCGAAAATGTGCCGATTACGCTCATTTTGAAGTCTCCTTTGTTTTCACGGGTTGATGAAGGGTTTTGCGCGCGCGCCGAAAGGACCGGTCGCTTTCCAGGAAGTTTTCAATCATTAACGCTGCGACTTCCGGGATCGACGCCTTCGCGCCATAGGCGCGCTCATGAAGCGCCGCATAATCGACAAGCGCTTCGTAAACGGAGGGCGAGAGCGAAATGCTAAGTTTGACCGGGGCGCGTTCCGGAATCGGGCCGAGTTTTAGGGTCATCGGATCGCTCCTTCCGCTTCATACGGGCGAAGAACGAGATCTTTGTGAACGATGATGCGGAACGGCCATCCTGGCCTGATCCTAATTGTCGGCTGAATGTCGAGATTCCGCTGGACAATTCTTTGGCCGGCTTGATTTGCGGATGACTGTGCGGACTCTCGCAGCGCCTCTACCAGATCGCTTTCAGAGTCGCCGAAAGACAATTCCGTTCCGACGCCGAGCAACGTTGAAAGGACGATGCCTTTCAGCAAGCGGAATGTATGAAAGTCCACCTTATCGGCGAGACCGGCGTAACCGGATACGTCGCTCGCTGGCATGTTTTCGATGACGATCGATGCGCCGTCCGGATAGATAATACGCGACCAGACTAAAAGGGCGCGGGACTGCCCAAACGCGATCACGCTGTCGTATCGGCCAATTATTTTCGCGCCCTGAGGGATCAGCACATACTGGCCGCTCACCGTGTCGTAAACATTTTGCGTGACCTGCGCGACGACCGTTCCCGGCAGGTCGGAATTGACGCCCGTGATCAGGCTTGCCGGGATAATTGAGCCGGCCATAACTTCGAATGGCGTTTCCGGGTCTTCGAGACGATGGCTGTTGTCAGTCGCGGAATCGAGGCCCCCCTCCAGAAACTGAAGTTTCCGGAATTGTCGGCTTGGATCGTTTTCCCGTTCGCTGCCGAACGGCGCCGGCGTCGCTGCGGCGCCTTGAAAGGCTGATGCAATATCAAAAGGCGACACGCGTTCAGAAGCGCTTCCTTTGGTGATCGCCTGGACTGCGGGCATCGACAATTGAAAGAACACCCCCGCCTCGCGCGCATCGGCGGCCATTTGCGCTTCCCGGAGCGCCGCCTCCCTCGCCGCATCGGCCTCGGGTGAATTCCGAAACGGCGCGACGGGCGGCGGCGCCGAGAGGTCTATTTCCGACTGGCCCGAGTTTTGCGCCGCCTGCTGTGCGCGAAGAAGCGCTGCGCCAAGATCGCCTGGCAACGGGTCGCCAAGCGGCGGGCGAATATCGGCATAACTGGACGGCAAGGCCTCCAGACCTTCGGCGGTCGGCTTGGTATCCACATTGTATAATTCTTGTGGACGCGCATCGCTTGCCGCGCGCGGCGGCCTTAACGCAATGCTTGTCGCGGCAAAGATGACAAGCGCCGCCCCGCCAGCCGCCAGCATCAGCGCGTTCTTGTTAAGTCGCGTGACGGGTCGCGGCCGGGGCCGCAGTTCGAGCGTCGATGGGTCTACTTTGTCACGTTCGGTCACGACCGCCTCTTCACGTCGGTACGTACAATACGGACGACATCCTGTTTCTTCCCGCCGAGACGCAATTCAGCGGCTGCAAAGAGACGATCGACGACATAGTAGTTGCCGCGCATCCGGTAGTTGACGAGTTCTGGATCGCCTTTGCGTCCGAGCACGAATAGCGGCGGCGCTTCGCCTTGCGATATGTTTTCAGGAAACTGGATGAACACCTGACGCCCGTCATCGAAGACGCGGACGGGACGCCATTGCGGTTTGTCGCCCTCGATTTCATAGCGAAACTGCAAATCGCCGGGCGATACGCCCGCAGCGACGATCATTTCGTCGCGCTTGCGCAACTGTTCGTTCTCGTAACGGCGGCGTTTGAACTGGTCTTGCGGATAGGTCCAGGAAATCGCGGCCATATAGGTTTCGCGAAACGAGCGCATTTCGAGGTGATAGGCGCGACGGTCCGTTGTGATGACAAGATTGGTTTTTAGATCCGGCGCAATCGGCTTCACGAGAATATGCACGCGCTCGCCGCCATTATTTCCATAGGGCCCGCCGCTGGTCGTATCGCCGACAATCCAGCGAACCGTGTCGCCAGCGGAAACCGAATTGAGAATTTCGCCCGGCTCCAACGCGATATCCGTCACCTGCTCCGGCGCCGCATAAAGTCGATAAAGGGCGCCGTCCATGAAGGGATAGACCTGTACGGCATTGAGAAACCGGTCGAGGTCGGGCTCCACCTTGGCGCGGTCGTTTGCAGCGTCGATCCGTTCGAAAGGGGCGAGCGATGGCGGCGGCGCGGGTTCTTCTTTCGGTTTCAATTGTCCAGGTAACGGATAAGGCCTTGCGGTCTCGACGATCTCGCGCAATGGCTCGTCATCGCCAAAGGCGATCTCTCGCGCGGGCTTCATTGGCGCTGGATCAAGCGGCGCCTCAAACTTCGCCGTTTCGCACCCGGCTAATCCGGCGACGCTCGCTGCTAATAATAAACGCCTCATACCAAGCCTCCTCATGAGAGGTCCTTCGACCAATTGATTCCGTGAACGTAAATTCCGAGCGGGTTTTTATGGATCGCTTCCGCTGTACGCGGCGGCGACAGGACGATCGTGATATGGGCGGTAAACCGCTCCTGTCTCTCAAACTGGCCGTTGGTGTAAGTTTTTTCGATCCAGCGCACTTCGAAGCTGTCATCGCTGGCGCGCACCACGCTGGTCACTTCCACATTGACGCTGCGTCGGCCGATTTCAGCGAAAGGATCGTTCTCTCGTGCGTAATCATTTAATGCGACGGCGCCGCGATCCGTGGCGAAATCATAAGCCTTCAGCCAGTTTTCACGAACCACGACGGGGTCAATCGAAATGGAGCGGACATTACGAATAAAATTCGCGATGTGGTGGGCGATCTGCGCGTCTTTCGGTTTGTAAGTTTCGACCGCTGGGCCGACGGCGCGGACTGTGCCCGCCGCGTCAACCTCGACGACATAAGGCGTCACGATCGATTGCGTCGATCGCCACAAGAGCCCGCCTACTGCTGACAACGCAATGATGAGCGATCCGAAAGCCGCCAATCTCCAGTTCGCTGCCTGTGCGCGCGAGGACCCGATCCGCTCATCCCAGATCGCTTGCGCGCGTTGATAGGGAGTCTCCGGCGCCGGGGTTTCGCCGTATTTTACGGAAGAGCGCTTGAACATCATCTCAGTCCTCGTCCTGTCGAAGTTTTGGCGCATCGCCGGAACCCGGTCGGTCTCCCGAAGCGACCATATGCGTCGCTGTGAGGCTCGCGTCCCGCAATCCCTGCTCGCGGCGCATGCGCTGCGCCCAATCCGGCGCGTTATTTGCCGCTGCGTCTTTCACGCCTGGCGCGCCTTTGGCCGCCGAAAGCGCCTGGTTGATTGATCCGCCGGTAGACGTAAATGCGCGCCGCGCGCCCGATTGAAAGGCTTCGCCTGGCGAACCCATTGCGCGCGCTACGGAACTGCGAGCGCGGTCAGCAACGCCAGCGGCGCCCGCCTGGGCGACAGCGCCGACGCCAGCGGCGGTTGAGCACCATCCGCTTTCGCCGGACCCGACGCGACCTAGGGAGTACGCAGCGCTTGCCCCGCCGGCCATTGACGCTCCAGCGCGCACGGCCGATTGACCGGCGGCGACGCTCGCACGGGCGCCAGACGCCGCAAGCGCGCCTGCGCCTATCACTGCCGCGCCAGTGCCCGCAGCCGTGGCAACCGCTGCGCCTGCGCCGAGTTGCGGGGCGCCGGCGACAAGCCCCGTGGCGATCCCAGGCCCGAAAATGCCAAGCGCCAATAGCGAAAGAGAACCGAGTATCGTTGACGCTGCCTGTTCTAGGGTCACAGATCCGGGCGTGAATGTTGAGGTGACCGATCCGAATATGGTCGAGCCGATGCCGACGATGATGGCGAGAACCATGAGCTTGACGCCGGACGCGACAACATTGCCGAGCACGCGCTCCGCCAGAAACGATGTCTTGTTCCAGAGCGCGAAGGGAACGAGGACAAAACCCGCAAGCGTCGTCAGCTTGAATTCAATGATCGTGACAAAAAGCTGAATGGCGAGAATAAAGAAAGCAAAGAGCACGATCACCCATGACAGCAAAATGATCATGATCGTGACGAAGTTGGTGAAGAAGCTCGGGAAGCCGATTAGAGAATTCGCTTCCTCCAGAAGCGGATAAGCCGCGTCATATCCTGTTGCCGCAACAAAACCCGGCTTTAGAAGGTCCGCCGCGGTAAGCGACGTTCCCGTCGCCACGAGGCCGAGCCCCGCATAAGACGAAAAGATAATATTCGCTAGCAACGCGAAGTTGTTGATGATGAAAGCGAACGCGCCGACATAGAGCACTTTTTTGACAAACTGACCCAGGACGTTCTGTTCGCCGGCAAACGCCCAGAACAATCCTGCAAGGACGACATCAATGCCAATCAGGACAGCGGTCAGAAAGCCGACATCGCCGGCAAGCAGCCCAAAGCCGCTATCGATATAGGCGATGAACGTGCTGGTGAAATCGTCGATGACGTTGAGGTCGTCCATGGGCGTGCTCGTTGATTAAGATGGCGTGTAAGCGGAGCCGTCGCCGAGAAAGCGTCCGCGATGAATGCGGGCGCGTTCTTCCGTTTGCAGCTGGCGGGCGCGATCCAGCGCCTCGGCGCGATACTGAACCGCCAGTAATTGCGCGGTCTGCATGGACTGCTTCGTTTGAAGCGCGAGCAGCTGGTTTCCGGCCTGCTCAACCTGCAGGCCGCCGATCGCGGTTTCGCTCTCTGTGACAATTTCTTCGAGCGTCGAAACGTCGAAGGCAATCGTTTCGGTCACCTTCGCCTGCATAACGAGGGCGTCATTCAGCGCCCTGCTCGCTTCTTTCCAGTGAGCATTCGCCGCCGCGCCCATGGCGAGGTTGGAAAAGGCGGAATAATCTTCAGGAAAGAGCGTTTTGAAGGCGGCGTCGATGGTCACCACATCATAGGCAAGCCCATTGGCGGTCTGAATCAACTTGTCGATCTCAACGAGTCGCGCTTTCAAAGCCGCCTTTGCGGAATAGGGAAGCTGGGTCAGTTCTTTCGCCTGATTGGCGATCATCGCCGCTTCATTCGTCAATTGCTTGATCTGATTGTTGATCATCTCAAGCGTGCGTGCGGCCGTCAGAAGATTTTGCGCATAGTTCGTCGGATCGTAAACGATCCCGCCCAGAATAAAGGCGTTGGCCGGGGGCGCCTGCGCGATGCTCGCCGAGATCGCCAGCGCAAGTGTTGAAACAAGGGTTTTCATTTTGCGTTTCATTCTCTTTCTCCTTTCGATGATGATGGTTCCGGCAAGAGGGCGGCGGCCCAGTCGAGCCCTTTTGCGGCAAGCAATTGCTGCGCAAAGGGCGCGTCGCTCGCCTCGGCGATTATCTTGTCAATGAGCCGGTGATCCTGCGGCGTAGACGCCCCGCAAAAGGCGAGCGCAATGTCACCCAACCGAAGATCAAAAATGCGATTGCCCACGGGAGACTGGTAATAATACTCCTGCTTGGGCGTCATACTTGCGATGATGTCGATTTGCCGGTCGTTTAGTCCAAAGTTCGAATATGCCGAACAGATGCTCGACTCTCGCGCCCGCGGATTGGGCAGGAATATTCGCGATGGGCAGGATTCTATAATAGCCGGCGCAATCGCGGAGCCTTGCACGTCGCTCAGCGACTGGGTCGCAAAGATGACAGAAACATTCTTCTTGCGAAGCGTCTTCAGCCAGTCTCGGATTCTTCCCGAAAACATTGGATTGTCGAGAAAGAGCCAGGCTTCGTCCAACAACAACAGCGTGGGATTTCCGTTGAACCGCTCTTCCAGCCGGTCAAAGAGATAGGTGAGCGCCGGTGCGATAGCCGACTGCTGCCGCATGAGCTCCTCCATCTCGAAGCAAACGAGATTCGAAAACGAAAACGCCTCATTATCTGCGTCAAAGAGATCGCCGAATGCGCCTTCAACGGTGAAAGGCTTCAACGCATTGCGAAGACTCCGGTCTTGGACCAGGAGCGAGAAGCCAGTGAGCGTGCGCTCGGCGGTCGGCGCCGCGGCAAGACTGGATAGCGCAGACCAAACCGCCTCTTTTATTGGAGGATCGACCGTCATGCCTTCCTGCGCCAGCAAGCCGAGCAGCCAGCGTTGGGCGCGCGCCTTGTCTTCCGGCGCCTCAAGATCGCGCAAGGGTTGGAAGGAAAGATCCGCCTTAGACCCAAGATTATAGATGACCCCTTCGAGACCGAGGCATGCAGCGCGGATCGAGCGGCCTTTATCGAATGCAAAAACTTGCGCATTCATATAACGGCGAAATTGCGCGGCGATGAACGCGAGAAGCACCGATTTCCCGGCGCCGGTTGGTCCGACGATCAACGTGTGACCGACATCGCCAATATGGGTCGATAACCGAAACGGCGTATGACCGCGGGTCGTCGCCAGGGCCAAGGGCGGTCCGTCCAGATGATCGTTACGCGCCGGCCCCGCCCAGACGGAGGACAATGGCGCGATATGCGCAAGGTTTAACGTGTGAACGAGCGGCTGGCGGATATTTGCGTAGAGATGTCCGGGGAGGCTGCCGAGCCATGCATCTACGGAGTTCACCGACTCCCGAATGGTCACGAAGCCGCGTTCGTTCAAGACGCGTTCGGTTTCCCGCACGCGCTGATCAACGACGCTCCGCTCCTGATCGTGTACGACAACCGTCGTCGTCAGAAACCCGAAAGAAACGTCGTCGGCGCCGAGCTCCTGCAGCGCGGCGTCCGCATCCGCCGTCTTATTATCAGCGTCCGTGTCTACGAGCGTGCTTGCTTCATTGAACAGCGTCTCCTTGATGATTGCGGCGATGGATTTGCGTTTGGCGAACCACTGGCGGCGGTATTTGGCGAGTTCGGCTGACGCCCTCGCCTTGTCCATGGCGATGAACCTTGTCGTCCAGCGATACGGAAACGCGAGCGCGTTGAGGCTATCCAAGAAACCCGGTTCGCTCGCCGGCGGAAAACCAAGGACGGAAATCACCCGCAGGTGCGCTTCACCCAGTTTTGGCTCAAGTCCGCCTGTGAGCGGCTCATCAACCAACAGGGCATCAAGATAGAGAGGCGTTTCCGGCGCGATGATTTCATGCCGTTTTGAAGAAATACACGCGTGCAGATAGGCAAGCGTTTCATCGTCATTTAGCGGGCGACATTCTGGCATCGCCAGCGCCAGAAGGTCGATCGCTTTATCCGTCTCCTGGACAAAATAACCGAGACGGTCGCCCGCATGGTCCGGAGGGACAAGTTCATCTTGTTTCAGGAATGCTCGCTCGGCTCGCGCCGTCCTGTCCGCCGGCGGCATATAAGCGACGGTAAGATAGTATTCGCATTCGAAATATTCCGCGGTTGACTCAAACGCAGCGCGGCGCTCCTCGTCGATGAGGAATGATAAGGGGCACAGCCACTCGCTCGTCGGATAATCCGCTGCGGGAACCCTCGCAGATTCAAAATGCAATACCCAACCTGATCGGAACCTGCGTAAAACGTTGTTGATGCGCGCCGTATAACTGAGAAGTTCTTGGGGGCTGGCGCTTTCGAGGTCAGGTCCGCGGTAACGGACAGTCCGCTGCAGGGCGCCGTCTTTATTCAGGACGATGCCCGGCGCGACAAGCGCCGCCCAGGGAAGATAATCTGCAAGGCGCTTCGGACGCTTTTGATATTCGGCGAGATTCAGCATGAGAGATACGGTCCATGCTTCAAGTGTCTGACGCCCACTTCGAGAAACTTCGGGTCGTTCTTCGCAGCGTAAACTGCGGCGGCATGTCCGATCAGTCCCAGCACAATGCCCGCCAACCACATCTGCATCCCGAGACCGACGGCGGCGGCGATGGTGCCGTTGATGATGGCGATGCCGCGCGGCGCGCCCGCCATTAAGAGCGGCTCCGTCAGGCTGCGATGAATGGGGATAGAGTAACCTTCGATCATTGCCTTTCCCTTCAAACCAGCGCGCCGCCGCCGAAGGAGAAAAAAGCGAGGAAGAAGCTCGTCGCGGCGAATGCGATCGAGAGCCCGAAAACAATCTGAATAAGGCGGCGGAATCCGCCGGACGTATCCCCGAACGCAAGTGACAGTCCGGTGATAATAATGATGATGACAGCCACGATGCGCGCGACAGGCCCCTCAATCGAGGCGAGAATTTGCGTCAATGGCGCTTCCCACGGCATGCCAGATCCCGCAGCGTGAGCATGTCCGCTGAAGAACAACAGGACGACGGCAAGCAACGCCGACAGGTGAAGGGCGCGAGAATAGTTGCGAGCGATCATGAATGGTCTCCGTTATTGACGATGAAAAGTTCAGGCGCGTCGGCTGGCTCCAGCATGTAGCCTTGCTGTCGGTCATGTCCTGTGACGCGAATGATTTCGGCGACGCGCCGTCCTTCTTGCGTCTTCTCGATGAAGACGACGACATCGACGGCTTCCGCTATTAGGGATTGCGATGCGCTTTGCGATCGCTCTCCAATCAGTTGCTCCAGACGTGCAAGCGCCAAGACCGCTGAATTCGCATGAATAGTAGCGATGCCGCCGGGATGGCCCGTGTTCCAGGCTTTCATGAGATCGAGCGCTTCGCCGCCGCGGACCTCCCCGACGATGATCCGGTCCGGGCGCAACCGCATGGTTGAACGGACGAGCGCTTCGAGCGTTACGCGTTGCGATGTGCGCAAGGCGATGGAGTCTTTTGCTTCGCATCGTAGCTCTCGCGTGTCTTCGAGAATGACAAGCCGTTCATTGTTTTCTGTGATTTCAGCAAGAAGTGAGTTCGCCAGAGTTGTTTTGCCGGACGCCGTACCGCCAGCGATCAGAACACTGCTCCGCATGCGCACGGCCGATCTTAGAACCTGCGCCTGACGTTGCGTCATGACCCCGGCCATCACATTATCGTCGAGAGGAATGGCGATCTTCGAGGGCTTTCGGATTGTGAATGCGGGGTTGCTTGAGACTGGCGGCAGGACCCCTTCAAAGCGTTCACCGGTTCCTGGTAGTTCACCGGAGACAATCGGGTGCTCGTGATCGCAGACCGTGTCGAGAGCCGACGCGACAAGACGGATAATCCGCTCGACATCGGCCGCCGCCATGGGCGCGTCCGCTCTCTCACGACCAATGCCAGCGCGCTCGATCCACAACGCACCGTCGGGATTGGCGATGATTTCGGTCACGCTATCATCGTCAAGCGCGCTGGCGATAGCCGGCCCGAACGCAGTCTTGAGCATCGAAATCCGTCGAATCGCGACCCGCGCGGCGTGCTGATGACCCTGGACGTTGGTCATTGGACCGCCTCCCCGCGCTGTTCGCTCGTCGCCGCGCTCAAGCCCATATGTTCGAGCAGCGTGTCGGTAAATCGCTCCTGTCCCATGAGGCGATCGCCGACCTGCGAGATAAACCGCTCGAACCGCTTTTGACCTAACGCTTCAGCGGCGGCGCGGTTTTGCTCCGGCAGTGGCGGCGTGATGCAGAGATAATAGAGAATGTAGAGCGCGAGCGTTTCGGTCTGAGCTGATGCGTCGTCGGCGAGGCGCTCCATCGCTCGCGTCAACTTGTCGAGCCGTTTTATGAGCGCTGCATATTCTTGAGAATCTTCTTTGGGATTTAGAAGCTCGACAATCGCCGCTTCCACAATCGACGCCTTGGTGACGCCGGGCCGCTCCGCAGCGCGTGACAAGAGCGTTTCCGCTTTTTCTCCCAACCGAACCTGCAGTCTTGCTTTTTTCATGGCTCAAAAACTCGGCGTGATGCTATCGGGATGGCGATCCATGACGGCCGCGCGCTGCGTCGCGGTCCTCGCGATATCCTGAAGCTTCTTGGCTTGCGCAGCGTCGTCATCACTCTCTGACGTCGATGGGTCGCGCGGTTCTGGGTCGGGCTTGTTTGCCGTCGGCATGGCGAATTCATGCTGCATGGCGTGTCCGCCATCGTCATTTTCGCCCTCGCCTTTGACCATATCGAACCAGGGTTGGCTGAGGCGCGCATCCGTCCTGGCGACGGAGCCGGACCAATTGTCATCACGGGCCTTCGGCGCATCTGTGTAGAAGTCATCGTCGGCTCTAATGTCAGGCGGCGCGAGGCAACGGGCGATGAAATTCTGGTCCCGGAAGTATTGAAGTTTCTGGGCGCGAATCGGCGCGACGCCCGACACCATCGCAATCGCTTCATTTGGCGGAAGCTGCATGACTTCGCCGGGCGTCAGCAACGGCCGGGCCGTCTCCTGACGCGACACCATGACGTGTGCGAGCCATGGGGCAAGCCTGTGGCCGGCGTAGTTTTTCTGCGCGCGTAATTCCGTCGCTGTGCCGAGGGAGTCCGAAATGCGCTTGGCTGTTCGTTCGTCATTCGCCGCAAAGGCGATGCGCACATGACAATTATCCAATATCGAATTATTGGCCCCGTATGCTTTCTCGATTTGATTGAGTGACTGTGCGATCAGGTAAGCGCGAACTCCGTAGCCGGCCATAAAGGCAAGCGCCGATTCAAAGAAATCGAGCCGCCCAAGCGCCGGAAACTCGTCAAGCATCATCAATAAACGATGCGCTCTCTCGCCAGCGTTGCTCTCCAGTTCCTCCGTCAACCTACGGCCGATCTGATTCAAGATAAGGCGCACCAACGGCTTGGTTCTCGATATGTCGGAAGGCGGCACGACAAGGTAAAGCGAGACCGGCCTGTCAGCGTTCATCAAATCGTCGATCTTCCAGTCGCAACGGCTCGTGACACGCGCGATGGTCGGATCGCGGTAAAGCCCCAGAAAACTCATCGCCGTCGACAAGACGCCGGAGCGCTCGTTTTCTGACTTATTGAGCAGCTCCCGCGCGGCTTGCGCCACCACCGGATGAACCTTCGGCACCTCGACCGTTCCGATATGATTGGTGATCATCATCACTTTGAGCGTGCGCTCAAAGCTGCGCGAGGGGTCGGATAAAAACGCGGCAACGCGCGCCAGCGTCTTTTCTCTTTCGGCATAAAGAACGTGCAAGATGACGCCGACAAGAAGCGCGTGGCCTGTCTTTTCCCAATGACTGCGGCGTTCCAGCGATCCTTCCGGATCGACAAGAATGTCGGCTATATTCTGAACATCGCGCACCTCTTGGTCGCCACGACGCACTTCGAGCAAGGGATTGTATTTTGCTGAAAGCGGGTTGGTCGGATCGAACAGAAGACAGTGTGAAAATCGAGAGCGCCATCCAGCGGTCAACTGCCAGTTTTCGCCTTTGATATCGTGGATGACCGCACTCCCGGTCCAGGAGAGGAGCGTCGGGACAACCAGTCCCACTCCCTTCCCGGACCGGGTCGGGGCGAACGCCATGACGTGTTCGGGGCCGTCATGGCGCAGATACCGGCCCTTCCATTTTCCCAAGAATACGCCTCGGGCATCGAAAAGGCCGGCATGCGCGATGTCTTGGCGGCGAGCCCATCGCGCGGAACCGAAAGTCGTTACATTTTTTGTTTGGCGCGCGCGCCATACGGAACCGGCAATCGCGGCGGCGGCACCCAACATGCCGCCGGAGGCTGCAATTCCGCCGCCGCGCATGAATACATCGGGCGCATAAGGCTCAAACGCGTACCACCACTCGAAAAGCCGCCAAGGATAATAGACGGGCAAGTCGAAAGCGACGAACCACGGTACGCCAAGCGCACGATCAAACCCCAAAGCGCCGGCGACGTAGGCGGTCGCAATCCAAAGGGCCGCGCCGATAATAAGGAAGACGATTATCGCTTGACCAATAAGTATTTTTGTCGGCGTCATGATTGAATTCTCGCAACCGCTTTGCGGCGTTTCGCGAATCAATCATCGACTTGCTAACTATAAGAAGTCACTCGCGTTTATATAGGGATTGTTAGGGGCGGCTCGTGTGACATGGGGCCTATCGTTATTCCGCCTTAAAAAATAAGATGGCATAGCACACCAACGCTATCTAACTTAAGTATCATTCGTGCCAAATTTCATATTCTTGAACTGCAAAATCTATTATTTTTGGCGAATTCACATCCCCTGCAATCGAAGCGTCACTCAGATGTGTTATACTTTCTTTAAAAAAGATCTCGCGAAGGTTGCGAGTATCATCCCAAGACAGAGTACCAAATTTTTGAAATGGCTTATTGATGAACTCGAGCTCATAATTCAATCCTCTAAAGTATTCAGATGTCACGCTTTGACCGTTTATGTCTATAACTTCGATAGAAGCTATTCGTGACCGATAAAGCTGAGGAACTAGTTTCCGTAAGGCAGTCGATTTAGTTGCAATCTCGTATGCAGCAAGCTCACTCTCAAAGACATCAAATGATCTCATATTCTCGGGCAATTTTCGAAATAGTTTCCAACAACGTGATCGGTCAGCATTTACAAACAAGTCGGCGTAACTGCCCGCGTCGTGAAATCGAAATTCATTGTTGTCGAGCTTCAAAATTCGACCTGAGTTCATGAGACATTATTCCGCAAGATCAGTCTTTTGTTAGTGGTTGGATTTGATCAGCCACCAGGAGCTAGTCTATTTAGTCTTTTCTTAATTTCCGCCTTTGGCAACCGGCACCGCGGATGTGATGAAATAGCCGTCAGTGCGACGTGCAAGTCTTCAACTGCAATAGTGGCTTCTGCTTCGAATTGATCGATCAGCCATAGCACGCCATGGAATTCGACGCCTTCGGCGGTCGCCAAGTTGCGTAATTCACCATCTCCAGTTAGCAAAGCCCAAGTCCGGGCTTCCGCCAGAGCGAATGCAAATGTATCAGGCGCCGATAGCGTTGCCCGTTCGCGCCGAACCAGAGTAGCTCGCGAAACTTCGTCGGGGGTCAGTTCCTCAACTACGAGCCCCAGCGATTTCAGCGTTTCTCCGAACGGACCAACAAGTTCGCGTTCATATAGAAGATCGGGCACAACAAATTGATAAGGTAATTGAAATAGCGCCTCCAGGAGCGACCCACGTTCCAGATCGATAAGAACCGACGTATCCGAAACTAGGATCGCCACACGCTAGGCCGCCTGTTGGTCCAGACGAGCGTCTAATTCACGAACCGAAATTCCCAGCAGCTCCGCAGCGCGGGACTCGCCAATCACTCGTTCTGCAAGAGCACGATAGCATAGCCGCTCAAAGCGCTTTGGCTCTTCAACTTCAGGATCAAGCCGTCCCGGCTCTTCATAGGGCGGCGCTCGCCATCCCCGTTGCGCAAAGATTTTGAACAACCGAGCAAACGCAGCTTGATTCAATATTCCAAGATCTTTGCACCGATAGGCGATTGCCTGGATGCTCACGCCAAATCGTTGCTTCAACGCAACCAATTCGCCCAAGCTTATCGACGATCTTTTGGCGCCGACTTCAGAACGCAGAACATCTGCCGGAATCAGAAACGCTCCAGCAAAACGATGGGCAGCCTTTTCTTCATCCAGCCCTTGCGCTGGATCGATCACCATATGCCCAAGTTCGTGCGCGAGATTAAATCGCTTTCGCTCGGACCACGTGCTTTTCTTAATAACTATCACTCTCGCCGCCTCACGGTCTTTCCGGCGCACTTTGGCGGCCAAGCCGTCAATGTCGTCGAGATCAAGCGAAAGTATCTTGATTCCCCGCTCTTCAAGGAGTTCAGCAAGATTCGGGATAGGGTCGTTCCCCAAGCCCCATTCCTCTCGAACGGAACGGGCGGCGTCTTCCGCATCCCGCAACTCTTTCACTGGATAGGGGGCGCTCCATGGCTTCTCCCATTCGACGCTACGCAAATTCAGCAAATCCTCAATTGCGAGATATCGCTCCATGAAATGGATTGCCCGCGCCTCTAGCGCAGCCTCTTCGCGGGCGGACGAACCAGCTTTTTTCCGGAATTCCGCACCCTCAAGAGCGAGCTCGGAAGCGCTAAGCAAATAGTCTTCAGAAACCCCCAAAGCGCGGGCGAGCGCAATCAGTACGCCAGAACTCGGCATATCCTCATTCCGCTCGTACTTTCCAATGGCTTGGGCCGTGACCCGGCCGCCGATGCGCGCCGACAGATCCCGCAGGGACAAGCCTGCCGCCGCCCGCGCCACCTTGAGCTTTTGTCCGATCATTTCCTCATCTCCGATCCCCCGGTTTACATATATGGGTATTTCTAATTTTTTGTAAACTGTACCCCTTGAATTACCTGAAATATGGCTTATTCTATCGCCATAGATCATCTGATTACCTCAATTTGTAAACCGCGACAAATTGGCAAGAAAGGACCGTTCTTGGGTCCGCAACCGCCGAAGGACTCAAATAGGAGGGGCCGCGCCATGCCGCTGACGAACACGGAACTCAGTTTTTACGACAGCAATGTGCTGAGACTGCCTGGCGACAAGCGGAAGGAATATCATCAGCAGGTCGATCGGCTGGTCGATGAACTGAAAAAAAGCATTCGCGACAAGACCGAAATTAAGATCACTAAAGTCGTTAAGGCGGGATCTTTTGCAAAACACACGATCCTGCGCAAAACCTCGTCAGATCCGGTCGATGTCGACGTGGTCTTTTATGTGGCGGACAAGGACGCGGACGAGGAAACGCTGCAGTCGTTAAACGACACGATCTTCGATCTCTTGGTCAAAATATATCCGAGCAAGAAAGTCGAGGATTTCGAACTGCAGCGGAAAGCCACCACCGTAAACTTTATCGCCAGCGGCATTAGCGTCGATGTCGTGCCAGTTATCCAGGACGATGGGGCGGACGGTTATGGCTGGCAGTATGACATTCATAGCGGATCAAAAATGGAGACCTGCGCGCCGTGCCAGATTCAGTTTGTCCGCACCCGCAAGGATCAGGACAATCATTACAGGACGCTTGTCCGCCTTGGAAAAAAATGGCGCAACCACGCTGAGTTAAAAGCGCTGAAATCGTTCGCCATAGAACTTATCATCGCGAAATTGCTCGACGCAGAAGGCGCCGACGGTTCGATTGAGCAGCGCTTCAGGCGGTTTCTGCTTTATATCGCCCAGTCGGAACTGAAGGAAATCATCAGTTTCCCGGAGAACAGCAAGCCGCTCGGCGAATTTGACGATCCTGTCGTTATTTTGGACCCCGTTTGCAGCAGCAACAATGTCGCCTCCCGCATTACTGAGGCCGAGCGGAAAGAAATCGTCGCAGCGGCGCAGGCCGCATGGGAGACTGCGAACTTTGCGTCCGCGGAAAACGACCACGACGTCTGGAAGGAACTATTCGGACCGCGCTTTAAGACAGAGGAATAGGCATGAGTTACGCCGTTACTGAGACCGAATCCTTTACAACTACGGATATCGCCACCGTAGTTCGACGCTTTACGGCGGATATTGTGATGATTGCTCAGAGTTCCCGCGCCATCACGGAGGCCAAGGCGCGTGACTATGCTCATGATGTCGAACTGCTGGCCAAAGAGGGCTACCTGAAAAAAGTCGATCTTACCCTGCTCAGCGCGGACGTAGAGGTCAGGGCCTGCCAGTATGTCGTTAATACCGCAGCGAATGATTTGACGATGGTGCGTCCCGGCGGCGTGATGTGGCCACAGGTTGCAAATGCTTATCTTCGCATCGTTATTAGCTACACTTCTGATTATGACGACGCCGCGCGTGAGCGGATGAAAAAGAAATTCAAAGTTGGCTGGAGCCCGACCAATGCGGACACGAGCCACGTCGGCCTTTCACGTACAGGCCGGCGTGATTATGCAAGCAACGGATGGGGCTTGCAGCGGCAGGACTATGCGGCATGACTGGCACGCGAATTTTTGACAGTCAGGTCGCGCTTCCCGATGACCGCTTCGATCGAAAAGAGAAGACGCTCCTCGGATTCGACGAACGGTACAGACGCATCAGGAATCAGCTCAGGCTCCTTTTGCAGATTGACGAGCTAAAGCAGTGGAACAAGAAGCACCATAAAGGGCGGCTCGATCTGTGCGAACTCGTTACCGAACAGTATCCGTTAGCCATCTTTCACGGCGATGTCGGAACCGGGAAAACAGCAATGGCGGAATGCGCTGCAAATCGTCTGGTCAAGGAAAGCCGGACGGAAGACTCCGTCCTGTTCAAAATGAGCAACAGGGTCAGAGGAAGCGGCAAAGTCGGCGAGATGGGGACGCTTCTTTCAGAAGCATTTGAACAGATCGCGAAGTCCGCCGGAAAGAATCGCCGCGCTATTCTTATTATTGACGAAGGCGATTCTCTGGCCGCCGCGCGTTCGCAGGAGCATAGCCACCATGAAGATAAGGTCGCCGTAAACACGCTAATTCAAGGCATTGACGAGCTGCGCAATTATGGCGGGCGCGTCGTCACCATACTGTGCACTAATCGCGTTTCAGCTCTCGATCCCGCCTTGCAGCGTCGCGCGGCCATTGTTGAAGAGTTTAAGCGCCCCGATGACACCGAACGCCGCCGCCTACTGGCCATGGATCTTGAAGGCCTCAATTTATCTGACGCAGAATTTGCGTATCTGGTTGAAAGAACCGGGGCTATCAACGGCGGTCCGGTTTGGACATATTCCGACATCAGGACGCGCCTTTATCCGATGGCCTTGGCCCTGGCCTTTCCGGACTGCCCGCTTACGTTCGATCATTTGAAGACCGCAGTGGGGCAGATCCGGCCATCGCCCGTTGTAGAGGATTGTTGATGCTACGATCTCCGCTTTTTGGAAGGCGCATCCATATCGCAGGGAGCATCGCCGGCGATCCGTCATCGGCGTCTGCTGAAGACGTAGATGACGCAAGGCGGCTTATAGCGGAGCTGGTGAAAGAGCTTACCAAGCGAGGGGCAGGATTTGTTGTTCCGGTTGACGCAGAAAAAAGGCGAGCGGCGGATAATCAGGAAATTTGTTTCGACTGGCTCGTTTGGCGAACCTTGTATGAAAGTCTGGCGTTGCGGCCCACCGGCGCGTCCAATCCGTTCGCAGTAGCCGTTCAGCATCACAAAACCGAAGACCAGATTCCGCGTGAATTTGAAGACCTCTGGGATAGCGTGCGAACGTCGGATATTGTGCAGATCGAAAATGTCTCACACTGGAATATGAATAGCAAAAGAATGGAAGCGCAAGCGCGGTGGGGTGATATCCTTATTGCTATCGGAGGTTCTGAAGGCGTTCTCTACTTAGCAAATCTGTATCACGATGCTGGTAAGCCGGTTATCCCGCTCTCGAACCCGATCACTCCGCCTACAGAGGGTGCGCGCCGTCTATTTTCGCTCGGACTTTCCAGCGCCGACGCGTCGAAGCTGTTCCGAACCAGTGGGAATAGCGCCCATGCCTGGATGAATAGAATTAATTTCTCTAAGCGACAGCCTATTGAAGATCGCGTTTCTCTACTTTTACAATTGCTGGAAGCGCTTGAGGCGCCGCGCGCATTCGCCGTCAGGTTGCTGAACAAGAAACACCTGGATTTTGCTGCCGTTCAGGATTTTTTCGACAATGTCGTCCAGCCAGTGATTGAAGGCGAGCTTGGCTTTAAGATTGTTGTCGTTGATGGAACGCAGCCTTACGAATACGCAACTCTTGATAAGGAAATCTTTGAGAAATTGTATCGAAGCAACGTCGTTCTCGCTGACATCACCGGTGCCCGTCCGAATTGCTTTATCGAACTCGGTTATGCGCTCGGCCGATGTCTGCCCACCATGATTATGGCCAAGGAAGGCGCAGATGTGCCTTTTGACATTACAACGGTCGGAGGACATCATTGGTCCGCCAGCGGAAGCACAGAAAAACGGCGCCGCGAATTCAAAAAACATTGGGCGGCAATTCAATCCCGCCCATCTATCGTATCAACCCAGATGCTTGTGTCATGAGCAGCGCTCGGGACCTCTTCGTATCGGTCGATGTTGAGACGTCCGGTCCGATACCGGGGGAATTTAGCTTGCTGTCGATCGGCGCCTGCAATATCGAGGACGATCGGCAAACCTTCGAATGCGAACTCAAACCAATTACCGATCGGGCGGACCCGAAAGCGCTTGCCATTAGCGGATTTTCTATGGAGGAGCTTGTTCGCATTGGTTCTGAGCCGGAGACCGCGATGAAAAACTTTGCATCTTGGTTGCAGGTGATCTCAGACGGGGACCGCAATCTCGTATTCGTTGGATTCAACGCCCCGTTCGACTGGTCCTTCATCAACTATTACTTTCATCGTTTTCTTGGCAAGAATCCCTTCGGATTTGCAGCGCTCGATATCAAAGCCTTGTACATGGGTACGACCGGATGCGCATGGGCGGAAACGAAATCAAGTCTCATGACGGAAGCTCTCCGGCCACGCCGGCGCGGTGATCATAACGCACTTTCCGATGCACTTTTTCAAGCAGAGTTATTTCGTTTAACAAAAGCTTCCACTTGATAAACCAAACTGCGAATTTTGCTTCTTGAAAAAAACGTCCGCCCGTATGGCAAGGGCGATTAAATTAGCATCTTTGCGGTTTTAGAAATATCACAGCAGGAGGGCTCATTGCGCTTCCGCCATTCGTTTCTAAGGATTTCGTCGCTGATCAGATCGTCATACTTAGCTGATCGGATATTCTCCACAAAACCAGATAGTTCTTGCGCTGTCAGGCCGTCCGCACGCGAGACTTGTTGAACAATCGCCCTGGCCTCATCCCCGGCCGTCTCGGGAAGCGTAACGCCAAGATCATGGGGTTCGCACTCCAGGCCCGCCGCTTGCAAGGCAACGGCAAATGCATTCGTGCGCGCGGTTCCACGCCATAAGAATAGATGTGTGTCTCTGCCAACACCCAGAATTCTAACGGAGTCGAGTTCAAATTCCCGATAGGCCGCCCTGGCCTCGGCGAGCAACCGCATGCCCTCTTTATCAAGGTAGGGAGGCTCATCCACGCCACGTAACACAGTCCGCATTTCTGCAACGAACTCGTCGCTTATTGATTCTGAAAATGCAGATTCAAACTTTGGAAGGCGCGCCGATTTATGAGGCGTAACGTCGAGAACATTGCCTCTATCGTCCACCGAAACGACGCGCCATCTGCGGCCGGCGAAAAGGATAAGGCTGCCGACGCTGATAATATTGCTTAAAGGAAGAGTCCCGAGCACTTCTCCCTTGTAGATAAGACGCCATTCCTGGTCCGTCGGAAAAACTGCATAGAAGGAGCGACCATCAACAATCTTCTCCCCCAATTCGCCAAGCATGACAGCGCCATCGGGCGCTTGCTCAATGAGCCGAACATCCGGATGGGCCATATGGCGCAGCAAGCGCGCATATTCCTGAGTGGAAAAAGATGACAAGGGCCCAGCGCCGCAAATCGCTCTATATAGCTTGTCGGCGCGTTCGCCGCCGCGCTCGGTTATAACCGAAAGCGTTTGGTGAAGAACGACTGTCGCCGTCGAGCTATCGACCGCGGGCGGCTCCAGCTGGTCGCGGATGAGTAAACGAACCGCAGCGACCGCCCGCACGATTTCAAGCCGCAACTGATCGATAGGATCGTCGCCTTTGCGGATAAACCTCTCACTTGCGTAAATGCGAAGGATCGATGGCGATCCCTCGCGGCGACCGCTCCGCCCCAAACGTTGTTTCAGGGAACTGATCGATCTCGGCGCACCATATTGCGCTACGCTTCTTACCGATCCCAAATCGATGCCAAGCTCCAGCGTTGATGTCGCTACTGCGGTCGTTGGCAAGTCGCCTTTGCGAAGACGCGCCTCCAGATCTTCGCGAAGCCCTTTTGAGATGCTGCCATGGTGCGCGAAAAATTCATTCGGCACTGCGGCGTCGTCCGATAGTTGACGTAGGCGATCGGCCAGCACCTCCACGTCAATGCGGCGTCCGCCGAAGACAAGATTGTTCTCACCGCGAAAGCGCTCGAACATATGCGCCGCAATCCGGGCAATCGCCGAGTGCTTGTCGTGATCCAAATCCAATTGTTCGGCCGAAGAAGCCGGCGGCGGTTCTTCATAGCCTCTAATCTGCAATTGCAGCTCGCGCTTTTCAGCCGATGATTCGAGTACAAAAACATCTTCCGGACGCCGCCAATTCATCCACCGAGCGGCGGCGGATAGATCGCCTATGGTCGCTGACAGACCAATGCGGCGCGGTCTCGATTGGTTTAACTCGTTTATGCGGGTAAGCAGGCTCGACAAATGAAGTCCTCGCGGCCCCTGCAGAAACGCATGTAGTTCGTCGATGACAACAAATCGCAAGCTGCCAAAGAGCTTTCGAGCAGCGGCAGGTTTGCGTACGAAGAGGGCTTCAATCGATTCCGGGGTTATGATCGCGACGCCGCGGGGCTCCTTGATCGTCCTTTTCTTGGCCCCTTGGGGCGCGTCGCCGTGCCAGCGAACGACAGGGATCTCCAGCCGCTCGCAAAGCAAATCCAAGCGTTGAAACTGGTCGTTGATCAGCGCCTTCAAAGGACTGACGCACAAAACGGAAAGTCCGGCCGCATCTTGGTTCTTGATCGCCGTCAGGATCGGTAGAAACGCCGCTTCCGTTTTGCCCGCCGCCGTAGAGGCCGAAATCAGGACATCCCCTTTCCCATCAAGGATGGCGAGGATTGCGCGATCCTGGATATCGCGAAGCGCCTGCCACTTCTTCTCCCAGATCCATCGCTGGACTTCCGGATGCAGCCGGTCGAATGCCTTAGAGGGTGATGGAGGTGAGCTCATCGTCGCCATCCGGCGCGGTATCATCCGCCCCTTCCTGCTCCTCATCGGGAGCAATTTCCGTAGCGCCGAGAAGCGCCCGCCATTCTGTCTGCGGGTTCTGTTCTAAAACTGCCAGCATGTGAACGAAGGCCTTGATCGTATTTCTGGGCGTCCGGAAATAAGCCTCCCCGACGTGTTCGCTGCAATGTTCCATAAATGCCTCCAGCGCCTCGTCCGGAACAAGATACGCCTCTTCATTCCCGCCCGAATAGACGTGCCTCAGATTCTGGAGCAGCACATAGAGTTCTTCGGGGGTTAGGCTTTGAAGCCGCATGATCGGTCCCGTCATGTCGACAAGACCGTCTACGGCGAACGTATTCTCCGAAAGCCTTGATTGCAGGGCTTCATAACTATAAAGGCCGCGGCGAGGGTCCATCAAAAATTCAGGCGTCCCGCCGAAGAGAAAACCAATGCCGCCGACGTTCCCCTGAAGAACATCGTTCAACATTCTGAGGATTTGCTCGTAGTTCTGCTTTCTCGCTTGCGCGCTTTGGAGTTTGTAGAGATTGACCATCTCGTCGAATACGATGAGCAATCCGCCATATCCTGCAAGTCTCACGAACTCAGAGAGAAGCTTTAAGCCGTCATAGATCGAGGCGTCGTCTATGATGGTCCTGACACCGACAGCCTGACGTGCTTCTGTTTTCGTTGAAAACTCACCCCGCAGCCACCTCAGGGCGCCGGCCTTCAGCACGTCATCGCCGGTCTCGCTGCCCCGCCAATAGGCCTTAACAACGGTTGCAAAATCATAACCGCCTACAAGGTCCTGCAACGCAGCCAGCCTTTCATCTATGACCTTTTCGATTGGCTTTTGTTGCGCTTCGCCCTGTCGCACGCATTCGGTTACGAAGCGTTCGAGGATATTTTGCAATGCTCCCCCGTCAGGATTTGTGCGGGTCGAGAGATTTTTGACCGCCTCCGCATAGAGCGTTCTCGCCTGCCCGCCGGTCGCATGAAGGCGCCTATCCGGCGCAAGGTCCGCATGGGCGGTAACTAGTTTCTTCTCAAGTGCGATCAAGCGCACCAAATTAGAAAAGAATGTCTTGCCGGCGCCGTATTCGCCGATAATGAATCGCACAGCGGACCCGTCGTCGGCAATTCGGTCTATATCGCGCACCAGCGCATTCAACTCTGCGGCCCGTCCGACCTGAATGTGTTGAAGCCCGATGCGCGGCACAACGCCAGCGGCTAGCGCTTGAACAATCGTGTCCCTTTCTCGCGTGCGGATCTTCGGAGACTTCGCCATCATCTTTTCTCCAGCGTTTGAATTTCCTCAAAGAGGTCGCTCACAATGCAAATATTATCTTCTGAATCGAGAACCGGCTCGCCAATAACATCAAAGCCCCATTCATTGATGGTCTCCATCGCGCCATCTGGGAGCAATTGCAGCCGCCTCGCTTCGCGTTCAAAGGAAGGGCGCGACTGTTCACCATTCGCAAGCAGAAAACTCAACAATTCGCCATGCTGCTGATCCAACCCTTCAAATCGCAACGACATGTTGACTTCAGCTTTCGAGGGCGGCTGAACGAATTCCTCGTCTTCACCGGCGAATATCTCGCTGAGAAGCCCCGCGACTTGCGCTGTTTCTTTGGTGATGCGCTCAATCTTCTGGCGATCGATTGACGCCGCTTTCTCCGCCGCCATTCCGGGTGAAGGAGGCACGGACCTACCAGGCTCAGAAATCGCCGGCCTGACAGCAATCGGCTCATCGGAACCAGCAGCGCCCCGATGCAAGGCGGCGTAGGCGTCTTCGGCCGGGAAGCCGAGGGAACGGAAGAGTTGCTCGATATATTTCACTTCGGCGGCCTCAACCCGGCCGTCTGCGAGCACCGCGTCAATTGCCGATCTTGCAATCATCTTTCTGGTGTTTTCGTCAGCCTTGGACAATTTCCGTAAAATCGGCTGGTGACGCGGCGCATTGCGGCATAGGGCTTTTGCGTAAGCGAAAAGACGCTGACGTTCGTCAACTGAAAGACCAGGCACAGAAAGGATTTCAGATTTTATATGTTCGATCTCTTCCCGGGCAATCTCGCTATCCGCTCCAGCCGCAAGCGCGCAAATTTCCGTTATCGTTTTCGCCGCGCGATAGGGATCGCTGTCAGCATCAATAACCCCGCCCTTAGCTTCAAATAGAACAATTATGTCGTCAGGGCCCGGCGGCATGCTTCCCAAGCGCCGATCAGGTTCGAAACCCAAGCCGAGCTTATCAAGCACGGCGCCCAACTTGTTCAGCGTTGGCGCAGGAATTTTGCCAGTTGTTGGAATCTCCAAGTCAATCGCCTCCAGCAAAGATTTTACTGGCATCCAACCCGATTTCTTCTCAGACAGGCGCGCTGCAATTACAGTGGCGATTTCCTTCAGCGGATTGGCGTATGGCGCATCCATGAGGTCCGCCGGAAGCAACGCTGCAGCGTCAACCGTTCCTTTCGATTCCGGCGAACGCCCAATCAAGCGGCTGTAAGCATCAAGTTCGCTGGTGCACTCGGCGAGAAGACCGTTCAACTTGTTCACTGGCGCCGTCAGCGCTCCAATATCAGGCAGATCGTCGCCTTTCCCCGAAATGGATGCGTTGAAACGGCCGCTCGCAGCCCTGTAATCCAGGGACAACTTCCTTTTCGGAGGCTTGACCTTTATGCCATTTGGAAACCGTTTGCTAAACCGAACATTCCAAAGCGCACGCAACTCATCGAAACATCGGATAGCAGGCGTCCGAAGCTGTGCGGCCGGTGAAGAGGCCATCCAGAGCAAGGCGTCATCGGCGTCGAGGTTCTCGCCATCCAGCACCTTTCGGCCAAGATATGCTCGTACGTCATACGGCATTTCGAAAAGTGAAGAGCTTGACGGTTCGACCGGAGGTCTTTGGTCAAGCTTTGTCGTCAAAAATCCCGCCGCATCGAGCAAGCGCTCGGCATAGCCGCGGAAGGAATTATTGCCGCCGTAAATTGAAAGAAGGCGCTTTACTTCAGCGAGAATTTCATCGGCCTCCGCCTCTGCCTGTTCAAAAAACAGCCGGTATTCGAGGCCGTAGAAGTACAAAAATACATAACCGACGCCAATTTCAGGATCGTCGCGCCCGCTCGCCAACCATTCGAGATACGTTCGCCGGGCCCGCGGCTCAATCTCTGAATAAGATGGCCAATACGGCATCGAGTCGCCGCCAGGATCGCATGCGGAGCCAGAAGCTGACAAGGACGGATTGATCAGCGCGTTCTGAGGGCGGTCTGAATCTCCCGGGCGATTGCGTTCGCCCACATAGATCATTCCTCCGTCAATTCTGACGCCCTGGATGATGACGGCGTCACCTTTCGGCACCCATTCCATGGGACGACCTTTGGAAGCGGACTTCCGGGGCAGCGTTTTTGCTTGCGACCCGGACGAGGCAACCGCCTGTGGCGGCACAGCACTTGTCAGGCTCTGTGAGGCCGTTGGCTTCTTCCGGCCATTGAAGAAAAAGAACAAGGCCATTCCGGCTATGATCAAAAGCCACCACATTGAAAGTCTCCGCCCAGAATCAGTATTTCAGAATATTGGCGGCATTATTAGTGATTTTGACCATCATTGGGAGAGTACATTCATGCATATCGGGCGATCAGAAGGCGATTCGCGTTGGTCCCATCTCTTGACGAGCGCCAATGCCATATATTTGCCAATCGTAACATGAAATCGGGGGTGCCGAAGAGCCGGATACCGAAAAACTTATTTAGGACTATCCCAACAGCTGACGATAGCCCTTTTCCATCATGAATCTCCCCCGCCGGATCGATCGCCTGACTCGGTCAATTAAATATCCGCCTTCGGGCGCCCAGTCGTCATCCACTAACTGTTCGCCATACAGTGCGACCGCGATGTCCCGCATCGGAGTTTGCCGAAGCCAAAGATCGAGCGCGTTAAGCACCTCGCCAAGGCGCGCGCCTTTGGCGTCTGGCTTGAAGAGCGTTTCTGCAAACTCGCGCTCGCTGTACAGATGAAACAATCGACGCATCGCGAGCAACTGGCGTTCAATATTTCTGTCAGGCGCAATCTGAGGAATAATCGCCTGCCCTACACTCACAAAATCTCCGCCAATGCAATTTATCTGAATTTGCTTTGAACCTGCTTTTAGTAGCAACTGCGGTGTACGCCCCGGCCCGGTCAGCAGAATTTTATCGCACTTGAATTTCTCCAACTTCAGTACATTGTCTTCTGTTTCATCGGCAGGCGAATTAACAATTCGCGCGTCTATAATATCAGCGGATAGATCGCGCTCCCAAAAGACTATCGTATTATCGATTGGACGATCGCAACGGTCGCAAAAAAGAACCCCAAACCCTTCCCTCGACTCCCCCTCGCCGACCGCAACAACCGCTACACCCCCTACGGCTTTGCTTGGAAGAGTTCTCTTTTCTCTCGATTCTACAGCAGAAATGAATTCAGGGTTTCGCCGAAGGAACTCGAAAGCCCATCCTGCAGACGTCCGCGCCTCGCCGTCTGTGAGAGGCGTATGTTTCGGCAGCGCCTGTTGAACCGCTCTGTCCACGTTCCCAAGGCCTTAAACCCGTCAAATTGGCTTTCCCGTTGATAATGTTAATGCACTTTTTGCTTCGCTGAAAGAGGAAGATAGTGGAACATCACGCATAATTGCGATATAGCTTTTCCTGGCCTTTGCTTTGCAGGAAATAGTTTGATTTTATTGCATTTTTTGTTGGCCGAGACCAAATAAACTTGCCACCCGAGCACAGAATATGACTAATCATCTTCGCAAAAAGAGTAACATAGATTTGATGCCGGATATTCTGCCCACCAGGAACGGCGCGCCAGCCACCGTGGAACTGCCGGCATCAGTGTGGACGAGCGCTTTGGATCATCCAAGTCACAGCGCCGGGCCGACTGACGGGCACTGGGCGTTCATGAAAAACGCAAGCGGTTCCCTCCGAGAGACCTTGCGGCAGGTCGTTGGATGTAAATGGGAGGGCGCTCTTTACAAGCTTGACGGCCATGTGCGGGCTGGACTGTGGCGCAATGGGGCTGTCGCAGCGCCGGCGACAGTTCGCGCAACGATCTATTTTCCTGAATCCGAACGTGAATTTTACGATCTATACCGGGCCCATCACGCCGCCAGCTCTGCGATCAGTCGCCTTGATGACATACAGGCGGCGTTTCGTGAAAATGAATTGAGCCTTAATTCCAGACGTCTGAAGCACGGACTCCTCGTCCAGGCCTTTACTTTGGCGCTGCGCGGAAGAATTAGAGTCGCGTCAGATGAAAAGGCAGTCGATCTCCGAAGAGCGGTCAGCTTATTCCGTCAAGAACTGCTTCTGCTCGACAAGGCGATGCCGAGCGCGGAAATATTTCAAACTGGCGTCGTTGCGGCCGCGCTGATTTGCCTGACGCTCTATCCAAAGCACGAGCTTTTCTTCGAAAAGCTGGCTCAGGAAAAAGGCAACAAACGCGACGGGTTAATGGACCCTGTGGAATGCGTTTTAAGTCTAGTCGAAAAAATCCGGAACCAGGGCACTGCATCGATTGATGCTGTACAGGAAGACCTATGTGCGCGAACAGTGCGCGCTTTTCTGGCCCATATGCGCGGCGACCCGGAAATTTTTGAAGGTCGGGTCAACAACACAATGAAGCGGTACTGGTTCAAGCGCATGATTCAGGGCGTTGATCTTGATGCCTATGTGCAGCGGGTTCGGCGAAAGAAAAAGATCGCCGACAAGAGTAGCTTGTAAGCGGGACGGCATGGGATGCGGGAACGCGAGAAAGCCGGCACGCCGGCGCCGGTTGAAAGGCGCGCATTAACCCGCCTTGTTGCGGGCTCGCTCCTCTTTGCGCTGGTAATTAGCGCCTTCTTTCCACCAGACGCCAGAGCGCAACAAGAACGCCCCATCGAAGCAGTTATTCTTCGACCTGCCCCAAACCCCACATTCGATGAGATATTTGACGCCATCGAAATGGGCATTCGATCGCGAGGGTCTGCGCTTTCTATTACGGAGCGCCGGATCAATGCTTTCGCATCGGCGCAAGCGATGCGAAACGGTATTTCCTCGGATGCGCCCGAGATTGTTTTCACGCTCGGTCGACAAGCAGACGAATCCTATCGAAACAGCGGCCTGGAAATCCGCCAAGTAATCGGCGGACTTGATATTGAGCCGGGACTGGGAAGCCGGGATGGCGTCTCACTGACCGCCGATCCGGTATTCCTGCTCAGCCGATTGAAAACGCTTATGCCCGAAAAACGGCGAATAATTGTCGTTTACGATCCTTCAAAAGATCGTTGGCTCATTGAGCGCGCCAAAGCGATATCGGCTTCCATCAGGGTTACAATCGTCGCCCATGAAGCAACGACACTCTCCGAAGCTTCAAACCACTACTGGAACATCTTGAAATACGGCAACCCCGAGACCGATGTTTTGTGGCTTCTTTCCAACCCGTCATTTGTCTCAAACAGCAATCTTCCGCGCCTCGTCGAAGAGAGCTGGCGGCGTAATTTTACGATCATCAGCAACAATATCGATCATGCGCGCCGCGGAGCGTTTATTGCTATTTATCCTGATCTTGAGGCGATGGGCGCCCAACTTGCCGATCTAGCCATCGCAATTTCTGAGAATCCTAACAAGCGCCCGGAGGTCGAACCGCTCGGCGCAGTAAAATTCGCCGTCAACAAACGGATCGCAAGTCACCTCGGCATAGCAATATCGGCGCAGGATGAGCGATCTTTTGATCTCATCCTGGGGGAGCGATGAGCACGATGTTGAATCGCTTCCGCCAGATGCGAATTAGCCGTCAACTCTCCATCACTGCCGGAGCCAGCATCATTCTATTCTCGATTACTCTGACGGCTATAGCCTCTACCTTGATTTCGCGTCAGCTCAGAGACAACGCCGTTACTGACGCTCGGCTGCAGACCGAGCAATTCGCTGAACGCTCTATCTTCGCGTTTCTCGTAGAAGACCTGACAGTCGCAGAAGAGGCGATTGGGAGCATCACCGCATTCCCCAATATCGACGATGCGAGACTGATTAGAGCCGACGGCGAGACGCTGGCAAGATACAACAATGGCAACGCTATCAATGACACGGACAACCCAATCCGTCATCTCACAGATATACGGGAGTCGTCCGAATATTGGATTGTCGTCGCGCCGGTTCTGTCCTCTCCCGAATCCAACGATTTAGATAGCGGATCGGTCAACGCGGAATATCTTGGTTCAGTTGTGCTGGCGTTCTCAAAATCGCCGGTGCGTGAAACTATTCGTACAATCTGGATCATCAATGTATTAGCGGGATTAGCCGCCGCCGGCATATTCCTAGCGCTATTATCTTTCCAGATGCGTGTGCTGACCGATCCATTAAGATCGCTAAGTTCCACGATGTCGAATGGCGGACGTGACGCTCCGCGTAAGCGCGCCAGAATATTTGGATCCGAGGAGATTCGAGAAATAGCCGCGATCTATAATCAGCTTATGGATGAGATCGAGAAATCCCAGGCTGCGCTAGAGTCAGAAGTAGCGATCCGAACGCAGGAGCTTAAAACCGCCCGCGATGCAGCGTTTGCCGCCAATCGGCAGAAGTCCGAAATTATGGCCGCGGTTACCCACGAAATGAAAACGCCTTTGCAGGCGATAATCGGCTATGCTCAATTGACGTTAGAGGAGCTGGAATTCGCCGTCGAAGACGACGCCGCCCATCGCTCACGGGAACAGCTTTCAAATATTCTCGGACGCGCACATGAACTCTTAAACCGCATCACCCAGATGCTTGATCTGGCCCGCGCAGAAGCGGGAAAGTTCGACCTTAATCTGGTCGAAACCGACATCAGCGCTCTGCTTCACGATGCCCAGAAGTCGATCCTGCCGCTTGCTGCAGAAAGGAACAACAAGTTCACTGCCGAAATCGACTGTCCGGCGACAGTTCTGATCGACCGCGACAAGTTTCAGCAGATCGCGCTCAACCTTATGACGAACGCCTGCAAGTTCACGCACAATGGCGACATTTACCTCAGATGCAAAGGTCGCCCGGACCGGCTATTATTGGAGGTCGAAGACACGGGCGTCGGTATCGCTGAAAAGGATATTGAATCTGTCTTCGAACCTTTCCGTCAGGTCGATATGAGCGCCAGTCGCGCATTTGGCGGAACCGGGCTAGGTCTGGCCGTTACGCGCGAATTTGCAAGGTTGATGGGAGGTGAAATTACGGTCTCAAGTGAGCTTGACGCAGGCTCAATATTCAGGATTGATCTGCCGTTGCCGATCCCGCCCTCGACCGGCGCCGCAGAGTAAGCGGTACTTCCGGAAACGGTCGAAGCGTCAATCCAGTCTTATCGGATACAACTGCGCCGTCGCTTACAGAATATTCGAATTCACGCGTGATCATTGCAATAGCTATCGTGAGTTCAGTAAGCGAAAGATTCATACCGATACATTTCCTGGCGCCTGCGCCGAAAGGAATATACGCATATTGATCTCGATCCCGTAGCTTATCTTTTTCAAAGCGATCCGGTTGAAATTTCTCCGGAGAAGGCCAAGCTTCAGAATTCATGTGCGTAACGCTCGGGGCAATTACAACCAACGCATCCTTTTTAAGTGGGCACCCTCTCAATTCGGAATCCACGGCGCTCGACGTTCTTCGTTCAACTGCATAGGCCGGCGGTTTCAATCGCAAGGTTTCCAATACGACCTGCCTAGTAAAAGTCAGCCTCCCTAACTCCTCCCAAGTCGGAGCTGCGCCGGCGATGACTTGGCGCGCCTCGGCGGCGACTTTGCGTTGTTCGATTTCATTTTTCGCCAAGAAGTAAAGCGCCCACGCAAGGGCGTTTGCTGTTGTTTCCTGCCCCGCAAAAAAGAAGGTGGAAACTTCATCACGGAACTGCTTTTCCGTCATCGGACTACCAGTATCGGCGAATCTCGCAGCCCGGAATTGCGCTATCAAGTGATCTCCTTCGCCCTTGTCAGCGTTGCGTATCGCGTTATCGACAATTCGGTTGAATTCGTGCAGCGCGCGCCGAAATCGCCGGGCGCCAGGCGTCAGTGCGAGTCTGCCAATTGAGCCTAAGACAGTGGTTCGAAAAAACTCTTCGACGAGCGTATCGTTCACGATTGTCATCGCCTCGGCGGCCTTCGACGCTTCTTCTTTGCTGATGTCGTTGCCAAACATAATCTCGCCCATGACATCTTGCAGATATATGCGCGACAGCGCAGAAGCATCCACGCTTGCACCCGCTTCGACATAGGCGTTCCATTGCTTCAATAAGCGTTCCGTAGCCTCGTTGATCTTTGGCAGCCACTTGGAGATTGATTCATTCGAAAAGATTGGCGCGAGCAGTTTCCTTTGACGCCTCCAATTGGCGCCCTCCGCGGTGATCAGCCCTCCTCCGAAAACGGCCTCCATTCTTTTCGTATATTTTCCCTTGGGAAATTTCGGCTCGCCTGACAGCATCACCTCTTTGATCAGCTGCGGATCGGAAACAAGATATCCTCTATCTTGAGGCAGCCTGAACGCGACCAAGCCGCCATGGTTTCTCGCCATTTTTGAGAACGTTCCGATTATATTTTTCAGCAAGGGGGGCAGCATCCCAAGTAAAGGCCACCCCTTATCGAAGGGAATTTGAATACGCTGTTGATGCTGTTTTTCTTCAACCGTCATGCGCTCAAAACCTTACTCCGACTCGCCCAAGGAATCGCCGGCCTTGCAATGGGATATCCTCAGGCGCCAGAAACTGATCAGTGCTCGGTTCGCGTGCATCTACATCAAAAATGTTTTCGACGGATAGCGTTGCGAATAGTGGTCCATCCTGATCCGGCGAATAGCGCACCGCCGCAGTCCCCCAGAAATAGCTATCAACGTTTTCTCGCAGATCACCGGGAGCACGCCGTCGTTGACCGACATACTTCACGCCTATAGTCATCGCTAGATTTGGATTAAAGCGCCAACGGCCTTCTGCATAAGCCTGATGCGTTGGCGAAAACCCAGTCGCCTCTTTACTTGTGCGAAATTTGGATTCCTGAAAAGAGTAACCGAACTTCGCGTGGGTATTTTCCGTAAGTGTGAGATCGGCATCAAATTCAACACCATAACCAATTGTTCCTTTGGAGTTCATAAAGGTAGGTATTGATGTCAAGGCGTCTGGCGCAATGGTGATCAAATCGTCCGTTTGATAAAAATACCCGTTTATTGACGATTTCAAACGCCGCCCCCAGCCTCTTTGAATCACAAACTCAAATGTGTCTGTCATTTCAGGTTTGAGGTTTGGATTTCCAATCGCGATCTGTCCCGCACCTTTTGTGCTTTCCAGGAAAGTAGGCGGCCGGAATGCGCGGCCGTAAAGCGCTTTTAGCGTCAATTCAGGACTTGCGGCCCACACAACTGATACGCGCGGGTTAATCGTCTCCCCAAAACTGGAATAGTAGTCGATCCGAGCGCCTGCCGTAACTGTCCAATCTGGTGCAATTCTCCATTCATCTTGTAAGAATGCATAGACGTTTGTTCGCGATCTCGGCACCGCGTTGGGCGGCACCCCCAATTCTTCTGCAGTAAGAAATCCCGGCGCTAACGCCAACACTCCCGACGGCGTCTGAAAGAAGTTGCGCCGATCATCGATGTCGTGTGAACGTTGGTGCGTGACCCCGATTCCACCAATAATCGTATGCCCTTTGATGCCCGAAAATAACGCCCTGGAATTTCCTCTGACCTCCGTCAACTTGAAGTCAAACGCTGTATGAACGCCATCGGGAAAAGACCCGAAGGCACCCGGCGGAAAGGTTTGAAATGTGGAGCTAAAATCTTCGTGGAAAATGCTTACGTTTGATATTATCTCAACGGAGTCCGATATGGGTGTCGAGAAATTCACATCGCCAGTAAACACGTTGACGTCGAGCTGCCCTTTCGGATCAAGTGCAAACGAACCGCCGAGACCCACGCCAACATCCCTGAGACCTTGGTATGCGGCCCGTACTGTGAGGCGGTCGCCGACCGAAAGGTCCGCGCGCAAATTGATATCTGAACGGCCAGTCGAGATTGGGCCCGGAGCAAGACTTGCATTGGTGCCAAGCAAGAAGTCGCTCACTGATTGGGCGTCAACAGAGACAAACTTTTCATCGCCGTCGGTCGTTTGCCCTTCAAACGAAAGTGCAAGTTCATAACTGTCTCGGACAATCCCTAATTGCGCCCATCCGCCCATTGTATCGAAATTTCCGCCAATAGCGCCAGCTCGAAGACCATCGATTTCATGCGCATCCTTTGTGACAATGTTGATCGTGCCGGCAAAAGCATCGGCGCCATAAAGCGCCGAACCAGGACCGCGAATGATCTCAATCCGGGAAATGTTCTGCACAGGCATAGACCATCCAAGCGGACGACCACCCTGCACCGCATCTCCGACCGGCACGCCATTGACCATCACCAGGACGTGCGGATTCAGTTCAGATGCGACTGAGCGTATAATATACAAATCGTCATAGACGCGTTTTTTGGATACATGAATTCCGGTGACCTTGGTCAAAACATCACCGATATTGTAAGCCCCGATTGCTGCAATGTCCTCAGCTGTGACAACGGTTGCCACTGCCGGGGCTTCCGAGAGGGGTTGTTCATATCCGACCGCAAGGCTGATCATTGTATCGCCGCCCAGGGCCTCAATTAGATCGTCTTCCTGCGCGATCGCTGGCAGCGCGCATAGATTGGAAAGTCCAACAATAAGACTAATCCGCTTCGGATTGCTCCACGTCATTCAACACCTCCACCCATTCATCGTCGGTTAAATCCTGCGGCGCGCCGGCAAGCATGGCATCCAGCTGCATCGCGGCGCCGGACGTATTTCCCTGACGCAAACTGATTGATGCAGCGGTCGCGCGATGTGCGTTCTCACGCGCGGCGGTGCGCATTTCATCGATTTCCCGGTCGGCGCGCGCCAGCGCCATTTCCTGAAACAGGCTTCGGCAAAGCGCGCGAAGCACGTTGATGTCGAACGGTTTCTCCACGAACTCATTGGCGCCGAGCAGCATCAGGTTCGAATGGCGGCTTTGCGAAGCGTGCGCGGTGACAATGATGACCGGCTGTTTCGGATTAACCGCGAGAATTTCCTTGAGAACTTCCTCTCCGGGCAACGCCGGCAACATGAGATCAAGCAGCACGAGATCGTGGCGCTTTTCTTTCCATGCTGAGAGGCCTTCGGCGCCATTGACGGCGATTTCGACCTTGTAGTCGGCGTCGAGCGCGCGCCGTGCAGTTTCGGCTGCGTCCGGGTCGTCTTCAATGATCAGGACGCTGGACCGCCGCCGCTGGTCGATCGCCGCCTGAACGATGCGAGGAATCGCATCGGGTTCGGAAAGTGAGGTTGGCACCGCGTTGAGACCTTTCGCGATGGCCTCAAACCCGGCGCTTGGGGCGCCTCGATGAAGAACCACAATCGGCAGAGCGGGGGCGCAAAAGCGCCCTGAGCGGATGATCTTGGCGAGACGCCAGCAGTCGCAATCCTCCAGCTGATCCTGAATGATCGCGCAATGGAACGGCCTGCGGCGCAGCCGGTCGATGAGCGCGCGTCCGGTCTCGCAATAAATCGTCTTGAATCGCTCTCCCCAAAACGCGGCGGCGGCAGGCGCGGCGAGCGGCCTTAAAATGTCGGAGGCGATAATAATCGCCTGCTTTGAATCCTTTAATGGTGCAGGAACCATGCTACCCCCTGCCCGAAACAAGACTGGGGAAATTTTTGTAAAAGAACGCGCTTTGATCAAGTATTCTGAAGCAGAACCTCCAATCGAAGTGCGCCGCTTTCCTGTTAAACTTGTGTTTTTCGCACTGGCGAATAGATGACATTTCTGTGATCGGCATGACTGTCTCCTAGCGGCCCGGTCGGCTGCGCGTTCGCCCGAAATTCCAGTTGACGCGCCCGCGCTCCATGACGCCCTCGATGAGCCGGCCCCGGCGCGCCTCCATGACCGGCCGCCACGGGACCAGCGTAAATTCCTTCGATTTTTCGAGCACCGCGAACCGGCCGGCGGGAAGGTCGAGCCGCTCGGTGAAGCGGCCCTTGATGGTCTCTCCGTCTTCGGTTGGAACAAATGTCTTGCCGAGTTTCCGGCCGAGCGTTTCAGCGTGCGCATTCATGGCGGCGGCGCCCCTCGCCGCGAGCTTGTCCTGATCGATGGAAAACCCGTTCTCTTTTGCCTGCGCCAGACCTTGCGCAAGAAGCCAGTTGCGGCGCGTTGCAAGCGCCTTCTGAAGCGCACCGCCAAACCCAAGCGCGCCGCGACTGTCTTCGCCCTTATCTATGGCTTCATCGAGAAAGGTCCGCACCGGCGCCGTCGCCAGCGCATCAAGCCCGACCCATGACAATGTCCGCATTTGCGCCGGCGCCTTCGCCGCTTCAAATTGCGCTGTACGTTCAAGAAAATCGGCCGGAATGCGCCATGTCCCATCGGCCAGCCGCTCGCCGATACCGGCCCGGCGCAACGCTTCGAGGCGGCGCTTGTGCGCAAGCCGGTATTCGGGGCTGGCGGAAGGGTCATGACGCGCGTGCAATGCGTCTGAATACATCCCGTCATGGCGCGCGGCGATTTCAGCGATGGTGCGGTCGGATTTGCGCGACGCCGCCGAGGCCAGCGAGGCTTCGATTATCGCGCCCTCGGGCGGCGCCGTTCCGGAAGCGCCGTCAAAGGCCACATGCCATTGGTTTCCATCGGCGCCGTCGAGAGCCAGAAAGCGCTTGTCATGCGCGTCGTCTGCAGCGCCTTCGCCGACCACGCGTCCGACTATGCGCGGCGGCGATCCCGCAGCTCCGAACTCGCGCAATTTCGCGGGCTCGAATTGAAGCCCCATGGCGGCGCCCATGGAGCGGATGACATCGCCGCGACGGCCCGCTTCCCGCAGCGTTCCTTCGAGGTCCGGCGCGAGCCGCCAGCCGTCCTTTTCGCGCGCAGCAAGGCGCATCTTTTCGAGCGTTCTGAGCCGCGCCAGAAGCAGATTCGTTTGAAAGCGCTCATACGCTGTCCGCCCATGCGACGGGGCGACCACGCCGTCCATGGCTGCTGCGCAGAGCTTGCGGTCTAGCGACGTGAAGCGCTCCTTGTCGATTTCCGCATGGCGGCCGCGGGCGATATCGAGATCGCGTCGCGGCCCCAATTCGAGCGTCGCGATTTCCTCGGCGCGCTTGCGAAACCCGTGAGTGATATAGTCCCGCGCGATGACGAGATCGCGGCCCTGATCGTCGCGCCCGCGCAGCACGATATGAACATGCGGGTGGTCGGTGTCGTGATGGTTGACCGCAACCCAGTCGAGGCGCGTGCCAAGATCGCGCTCCGCCGCCGCCATGACGGCGCGCGTATAGCTATTGAGATCGTCGAGCTCGCCCGCGTCTTCCGGCGACAGGATGATCCGGAATTGATGGCGGTCGCCGCGCCCTTCTTCCAGAAACGCCTTGCCGTCGGCGACATCGCGATCCGGACCGTAGAGCTTGCCCGGCGCGCCGTCTTTCTCCGCGCCGTCGCGCTGGATATAGCGCAAATGCGCCCGCGCCTTGCCGAGGCCGTTGGCGCCGAGACGGACCGAACGGATCTTGACGGCGGCGCGCCGCATGTGCTGGCGAGCGAACGCCCGCCCGTTCGCAATGAACGCCGCGCCGAGCCCGGCGCCGCGGCCGATCTGGGCGCCCATAAAACGCGTCCGGCCGCGCCGCGCGAAAACGCCGGGCCGCGCTTTCTCCATGGCCGTGTAGAGCCGCGCCAGATAGCGCTTGGAGGCCTTGCCGCCCTGGGCGCGAATGCGTCCCAGACGCGGCTGGAAATCACTGTCAGCGCGCATATCTCATCCGCCGCATTTTGGCGCCGCCTCCGTCAGAGCGGCGCCGCCTAAAAAGATGTGCAGACAAGGGCTTAGCCGCATAGCGGCGCCGCCCCTTTAATCTTGCCCTCTCCGCTTTCTTCCGTACCTGTCTCATCTCTTCATTCCATTTCCTGAAATTAGTTCCGTTCGCCCCGCGCCCAGACAGGATGCGCGACGCCGATCACGAAAGCGGTTTTGGTCGCCCCGAAATACCGTCCGTCCAGGGACTGGGCGTGATCATTGAGAAGAAAGATTTCATCGGATTCGAGGGTTTTGCAGCCGCTCCAAATGGGCAGCGTGCGGCCTTCGGAATCGCGGAGCAGCGCATGGGCGACAACAGCGCTGTCAATTGAAATATTGTCTTCGTTACGGCAAATGCGGGCGCCGGAACGCGCCGCAACACGCTTCAAAAGCGGCGTCGCCGGCGGCAGATAACCGCGTTCGTCGATCAGCGCCTGAATAGACGATGACGGCGACACGATGACATAATCGCCGCGCTCAAACCTCTCTTGCGATACTGAATAGAGCCCTATCGGCGCGCTGGCGCTGGCATTCCAGACGAGGCGCGGCGCAAATTCGGCGGCGCTTGCAACGCCGAGCGCAGCGACCGCGACGGCGCCGATGATGAGAGGTTTTGTGCGGCCCCTCTTCATGATTGCCCAGCCGCTCTGTCGCGATCCGGCGACCCAGCGCCGCCGGTCGATGTATATTTGCGTCCCTGCGACCAGCCGTCGAGATCGGCGCGATGATAGAGAATGCGGTTGCCGTGTTTGCGATAGACAGGGCCGCCGCCGTAAATCCGGTAATATTCGAGCGTGCGTTCGCTTAATCTCAAATATTGCGCCGCTTCCGCTGCATAGAGAAACGGGCTTTCGGGGCTCTTTTGCGTCCCGGTCATCATCAATCGCCTTTCCGCGAAGCGTCTTGCTCGCCGCTTAGCGGGAGGTCGTGAAACCAATCCCACGATTGACATCATGAACAGGCGAAGTGCGCGCGCCCAGAGTCGAATTTACGATGACGCAAAATCGACTCGGGATGACGCAGAAACGATTCCGGATAATGAAAACCCCCGCGCGGAAACTCCGCGCGGGGGCGTTGTTGCAGTGGAACCCTCTCGTTAGTTTTGCGGATTCCAGAGAATGGCGAGAACCCGCTCGTCTTCCTGTCCGGCGGCGCGGGCGAGGTTCGCGAAAACGCGTTTCTCGCCAAAGGCCGGATGCGCGAAGGTGAGCGAGACGTAAGGCTTGCCGGAATTTTTCCCGACGCGGTTCCAGCCGCCGCCGATCTCGTTGCCGCGCGCGGCGTAGATGCGGAAATCGGGCTGGCGCTCGTTGTCCTTCGCCTCGTTGGGAACGATGGTGATCTTCGTATTCAAAGTCATCATCGCCAGCGTGCCTTCAAAACCGCCATTCTCGCGTTTCGTTACGGTTCCAAGTGATTGAGCCATCTTTTCGTCTCCTTATCGCTTGGCCGGAGAACCATTCCCCGGCCTGACGCGAAACGAGGAGAACGGCGCGCCGGGCCGCCTGAATCCGTGAGGACCGAAGCGCAGCGGAGGACCGGCGGGGACGGATTTTTTGTTTCGCGATGAATGGCGCAGCCAGAGGAAAAAATCCGGCGCCGCCGGTTTCGGGCGGGCCGGTCGTCGTTCAGTTTCGCTGTGATAAAGGCCGGGAATGGTTGTCTTTGGCGGAGCGAAATCGCAGGAGACGAATGGCGTTAGAAACGCAGGACCGGCAACGCGCGGATTAAATGCGCCGCTCATTGAAGGCGTGGTTTTGATGATCTGAATATCATGGCCAATCGGTTCTAAAATGACGAGGCGAAGCGCGAAATGCGCTCCGCCCCGTGATCGCCTAGCCCGCAAAAAGCGGCGCGATTTTTTCGGCGCGTTTGACTGTGCCGGGTTTTCCGGCGTGGCCATAGGACAGCGCTGGAAACTGCAGCCAGCGCGGGCGCCAGTTCGGCGTTTTTTCGCGCCCGTTCCGACCGTCGAGGCAGTCGCGAATGATCGCTTTCTGGGCTTTCGCCGTCGCATCGCGGTTCGCCTTCGCAACGTTGTCGCCCGCGATATCGGCGAGCATGGCGTTGGTCATGTTTTTATCGCGCAGAAGCTCGAAAAACGCGTCGTCGGGCGTCATCCAGTCGGCGATATCGATAGGCACAACGCGCGCGAGACAGTCCACCGCCTCATGACCGGCGGCGACGATTTCCGCCGTGACGAAGGTCAGAATCCGCTCGATATCGCCGTCGGAAAGCGTCATCATTTTTGCGAAAATCGACGCCAATCGCCAGCCGTCTTCATTGCCGCCCGTGATAAAGGACGACTCGTCAAAATCGAGTAATTGGCCGATTTCGGCGCGCTCTTTTTCGAACGCCTGTTGCCCTTTCGAAGCCGCAATACTCGCCCCCGTTTTCTCCTTTCGCGTCGCCTGTCTCTCGGGCTGGCAACGAATATTCGGCCCGCCCGCGATCAGATGCGCCGCCAGCAAACGCAGCGCAATTTGAGGCTGTTTCAACAGCATCGCCCGCGCGGCGGCGTGGCGGTGAAGGTCCACATAATTCTCCAAAGGCGCTGAGCATTCGGGCCGCTCAGTGCGCTTGTCTGTTTTCGCCGCGCTCTTTTTCCGCCGGGGCGCATAGCCCTTGATGAACGCAACTTCGCCAGAATGGCGCACTTCGACGAACACTTCCCCGCCTTGCTTTTTGGCGAGTTGATCGTACTCCCATGAATGGAAAAACTCTCCGCGCGGCAGGATCGTCACCTTACTCCAGCCGCTTGAAAGCAACTTGTCGCGCTCGGCTTCAATCGCCGCTTCCTGACACACCCAGAACTTTTCGGCGTCAGCGAATACCGAACGTTCGCCGAACAAATCCTCGAAAATATCGCCGTCATAATTTTCCAGCGAAAAGAGCGCCGCGCCGGTTTCAATCTCGCCGCCGCCCAAGAGCCAGCGCTTCAACGCGGGCCCACGCGGCGCGCGCATCTCCGCCGATTTGAACATTTCGAACCATTCGCGTTGCTTGGCAACGCTGGCGAGGGTGAGCGCGGTGATGCTGGCCCCGTCGATCTCGTCGTCGGCATAGGCTTTGCGGATGCCGGGAATGAGGCTCGCCAAGGCCAGGCGGCGCCTCACCGTGAGTTCCGTCACCCCGAATATGCGGGCGATTTCTTCAACGCTCTTGCCTTTGTCGTTGAGCTTTTTGAACGCCTCGAACTCCTGCATTTCATCAGGCTCAAGGCGCGCGGTGTTTTCAAGAATCGAGGCCTCCACGGCGGCGGCGTCATCGCTCTGGCTAAGCACCCGGCAAGGCAAATCGCGCGCCTCGCCGGTCTCGATTGCGATTGTCTTCGAGGCCAGAAACCGCCGCCGTCCGGCGACGATTTCGAAATGGTCAGGCTCGCCATTGGGCCGCACAAGCAGCGGCACCAGAACGCCGCGTTCGCGGATCGACGGCAGGATGTCGTCCAGAAAAGGCTTTTTGCGCGATGCTCTCATATTGAGCGCCGAGACCGCCAATCGGTCGAGCGGGATTGTTTGCAGTTCCATCCTTCATTCTCCTGTTGCTGATGGTTCGGGATTTCGCGCCGCCTCACGGGTCAAGCGGCGCAATTCATCGACAAGGTCGATCTGGCGGCGGGATTCCAAGTCAAAGAGTCCCATGTCGCAACGTTTTTGCGCGGCGCGGGGCGCCAAGGGCACCGCCGCGAGAACGAGAAGCCGATCGCGCAAGGTGATCGGCGCGACGCCGCGCATCAGCGTTTGCGACCCCGCGTCCGTTTCTTCTGCTTCCGGCTTCTCGTCACGCGCGCTCATGCTGCGCGCTCCATCGCAGAGGCTTGCGGCTCCGGCGCCGGATTCTCATAGGCCAGAATGAAATCCGCCGCTTTGGAGGCGAGCGAGGCCGCGTTGAAGATTGCGCGGTTGTCTTCTTTCAGGACTTCAAGCCATGCGCCCAGATAATCTGCATGGCGGACGGTCGGCGTAATCGAAAGCGATGCGCAGACAAACGCGCTCGCCATTTCGGCGACCAGTTCTTCCCTTGCATAGCCGTGCGATCCGTAACGGCCTTTGAATTCGCGACCCAAACGCGAGGCGTGGCCGGTCCAGTGACCAAGCTCGTGAAAGCAGGTGCGGTAATAATTGATCTGCTCGAAAAAAGCGGGTTGCGGCGGAACGCGAATAAAGTCTTGGCTCGGTACATAAAACGCCTTGTCGCCGCCGATCCGGAAATCGGCGTCGGTTGCCTTGATAAGATTCTCCGCGCGCGGGATCGCTTCGCATTCCGGCAGGGGCTTGGCGCCCGCCGTCAGTTCCGGCGGCAAGCCCTCGCATTGCGCCGCGTTAAAGACGGTATAGCGTTTAAGGAAAGGCACGAAAGCGGCGTCGCCGCCCTCTTTCTCGACTCTGGCCTGCTCGTCCTTCGGAATAAACTTGTCGGCGTAAACGACCATGGCGCCGCGCTCGCCCTTCATCACCGAACCGCCCAAGGCTTTCGCCTGCCGAAAGGTCAGCCAAGTCTGGCCGGAAAGGCCGTTCTCAATGGCGGCGCCCCACAGCAACAGAATATTGATCCCGGAATAGGCGCGGCCTGTCTGGGCGTTCTTCGGCAGACCTGCGGTTATGGTCGCTGCTTCACCTCTTGCGGCCCACGGCTGCGCCCATGGAAAGCGTCCGGCTTCCAGTTCCTTCACGATCTTTGTTGTGACTTCGGTATAAAGATCAGCGCCCGGCTTTTTCTTTCCTGAACGCCGACGTGGCTTCGCGCCGCTGCTCGCCGCGTTCTTTCGCTGGGCGGCGCGGCTGGGCGCATCAGTTGCGGTTTCAAGTGATGTCATGGCTGCTCGCTCCTTGCCTGCCCGCCACAAATTCCCCCGGGACGGCGGGGGCGGCGGAAACGGGGCGAGCATGAGCGCCGGGTATTGGAGGCCGGGGCGCAACCGGTTTGGTAGGATGAGAAAAACAATCGAGACGGATAAATAGCCAAAGCGGTTGCGGCGCGGCCGCCCGGCGCTATTCGCCCCGTCTTCCGTTCCGCCGCCCCCGCTGTCCCGAGGGGAATGACCAACAAGCCGCGGGGCGAAGCCCCGCGTCCGTCAAAAGGCATGCTTTTGACCCCGCGCGATGCGCGGGCCTGCGGCAGGGATCGTCACCGGCACGGCGAAGACGACGAATTCACTTGTTGAATTTGTCGGCTTCGGGCCGCCAATCACGCATGATTGGCGCGCCTAGAGCCCGGCGCCGTCAGGCGGCCGCCGTAACACTTAAAAAGCGCCAAGAGACCCGACGCCGCCAGCGTTCAGTTCACTGATTTTTCCAATATCGGCTTAAACCCATGGACCGGGAGCGTAAGAGCGCGCGTTCCCGATACGAAAACAGGCCCGGCGCCCTCCCGTCGCCTGTGTGACATTCCTGACAACCCTGGCCGTTGAATATGTCAATTACTCTAAATTTGCGGCGATAAACGCCGTACTTTCAGCACTTGTTAAACTTCTCGATATGTCATAGATGTGACATCTACTTATTTTGCGGCGATGATCGCCGCAAGCTGACAAAAAGGCGCAAAAATGCCCCTCAACGCCGAACAGCGCACGCGACTGCGGGAAGACGCGCCTTTCGGGCTGTTCGTGACGAAGGAATGGCTGTCGGGCAAGGGCTACGCCCGGCACAGCATCGATAATCTGGTCAAATCCGGTCAGCTGATCTCGCTCCGGCCGGGGGTCTATATCCGGCCCGATACGCAGCTGGGCTGGGAGGGCGTTGTCTGTTCCCTGCAGCGCATGGGCGGCGACCTTTCGGTCGGCGGGCTGACGGCGCTCGAACTTCATGGCCTTGGCCACTATCTCGCCCTGTCGGAAACGCGTCGCATCGTCCTCTTTGGCGCCGATCCCCTGCCCTCCTGGATCAATCATCTCGTCAGGGACGTCACGTTCGAGAAACGAAGCGAGGCGCGTCTCTTTGCAGCAAGCCCATACGCCGAGACTGATGATGATCGCGAAGACGCGCAGGAGCGGCGCCGGTGCAAAAAGCGCGATCCCGCCATGGCCGGACTCACCACTATGCAAATCGCGGAGCATTTGCCGCCGCTGTCTTTGTCGACGCCGGAGCGCGCAATCCTCGAAGTGCTGTTCGACGTGCCCAAACGCGTATCATTCGAACATGCCGATCAGCTCTTGCAGGGGCTTGCGACCCTGTCGCCGCGCCGGCTGGAAACCGTTCTTAACCTATGCGTCAATATCCGGGTGAAACGGCTTTTCTTCTGGTTCGCCGACCGTCATCAATTCCAGTGGCGCGCGCGTCTTGATCCGAATGATTTCGGTCTCGGCCGAGGCAACCGCGTGGTCGCCAAGCCCGGCCGCCTCGATCCGACTTACGCCATCACTGTCCCTGAGAGTTTCGCAGATGATGCTTAAGCGTCAGGCCTTCGAAGAGCAGGTTCGCCTTCTTGTGCGCGTGCTTCCCTATGTTGCGAGAGAGACTGATTTCGCGCTTAAAGGCGGCACGGCGATCAATTTCTTTCTTCGCGACATGCCGCGTCTGTCGGTTGATATCGATCTTGCTTATCTGCCGCTGGAGCCGAGAGAGACGGCGCTGCCGAAGATCCGGGCGGCGCTCGCGCGCATCGGCGAACAGCTGATGGCGAGTTCTCCCGCCATCGCGACCATCGATCCGCCGGCCGTGCGGGAAAACGAACTGCGGCTCCTCATCAGGCACGGACGGACGCAGGTGAAACTTGAACTGTCTCCGGTTCTGCGCGGAACAGTATTCCCGCCGGAGACACGGACTATTGGTCCCGCTGTCGAAAACGCGTTCGGCTATGCTGAGATGCAGGTTCTGTCGCATGCGGACCTTTACGCCGGAAAGATTTGCGCTGCACTAGATCGCCAGCATCCGCGCGATCTCTTCGATATCAAACTCCTTCTTGAGAACGAAGGCGTCGACAGAAAGCTGATCGACGCGTTCCTTGTCTATCTCATCAGTCACAATCGCCCGATCGCGGAGCTGCTGGCGCCGAACCCGAAGGACGTAAAATATACTTACGAAGCGGAATTTGCGGCGATGACGGCCTTGCCGCCCACGCTTGAAGATCTCTATCAGGCGCGGGGCGATCTTCTGCAACGCATTCACGAGAGCCTGACGGAGAAGGACCGCGCTTTTCTGATCTCGGTGAAATCAGGAGACCCCGACTGGTCGCTGCTCAATACGCCTAACGCCGAACAGCTACCGGCGGTTCAATGGAAACTTCAGAACATCCGCCGCATGACAAAAGATCGCCGAAACGAAGCGCTTGCGCGTCTTCGCATTGTCCTTGGCGCGTAACCGATCCCGACGGAAAGCAGCCGGACGCACACCCTTGAAAAAACCAAAGATGTTCCCCGTCAGCGAGTGAGGGACATATGGGGGTTTTTGCTTAAGGAGGATTTCTGGTTCATCGTAGCCCATCAAGGGAGCGAAGATGAAACAGCAATCCGGGCTGCATGAGACGGTCGAACAGCATGTAAAGGACATCCGCCGCGTTGTTCGTACAATCGGCGAGCTACAGCACGATGAGAAGTATACCTATGCTTGGGCGCTGGCAGGCTCCTCCAGGTCGGCGCCAGATGTCCTGCTCTCTCCGGACCTCCTTCCGCGGGTATCGCCCGACGGTGCAGTCTTGCTCTGGGCCGGAACCAGCGAGGCGCCGGTCGGAGACCTGCTGCAGGCGTGCGAACGGATCTTGTCATCCGACGAAATTATCCGGGCCCGGAGCTTCCGACAGGAGGAGGATGCGCGCAGCTTCGTCACGGCACATGCTGTGCTGCGATTACAGCTTGCCGCACATCACCAATGCTCTCCTTCCGAATTGCTCTTTGCCACCGGCCCGAACGGCAAGCCGCATCTCATCGGGATTGCTGGGCGTAAGGCTCGCTCATGGCTCCACTTCAATCTGTCCCACACGCGGGGTCGGGCGCTGATCGGCCTGTCGACCGCGCCGATCGGTGTTGATATCGAACAGATCGAAGAGTTTCCGGATATGCTGGAAACCGCTGACCTCGCCTTCACGCCGGAATCACGTGCGATCCTTGCTGCCTGTACTGGCGACGTCCGCACGCGACTCTTCTACCGTTTCTGGACACTGGGCGAAGCCTTCATCAAGGCGACCGGCCTTGGCATTTCACAGGGGCTCGACACCTTCGCCTTCACGCCGAGCGTACCGCCGCGCCTCACACGGATTACGCCGGGCTATGGCCAGGTCTCCGACTGGTATTTCGGTCTGTTTGGATACGCCGCGTCCGGTTAGTCGTTTGCCTGACGCTGACGCTCGTCTTCTTCCATCTGCCGGATCAGGCTTTTCGGTCTCATGTCGGTCCAGTTCTCGTCGATCCACGCAGAACAAAGCGCTTTCGATCCTGTCGGCCCGACCTGCTCCCAGCCAGGTGGCACATCGATGAAGTCGGGCCAGAGTGAATGTTGGCCTTCTTCATTCACAAGGATCAGGAATGTCCCGTTTTCATCGTCAAATGGATTTGCCATGCTATCCCCTTCCACGTCCGGCTATCATTAATCTGCACGATTAACAGTTTTGCGTATACGAGGCTCATGCGGCAAGTCCATTCCTTTGAACTAGGCCATCCGGGCGCCTGGCCGTCGGCTTTGGTTCCTGAGGGGGACGGGACGTTGACGGGGCTTTTGTCGGCGGCGGGTGCGGCGCATGGCGCGGCGACGGCGCTGGTGTTGCCGGACGGGGAGACGGTGAGCCATGGCGTGCTGCACGCGCGGGCGCGGCGCATCGCCCGGGCCCTGGCCGCGCGCGACATCGGCCCGGAACGCACAGTCGCTCTGCTCCTCGACGACCCGGCTGACCTGCCCGAAGCCGTGCTCGGCGTCCTGGCCGCCGGCGCCGCCTTCCTGCCCCTCGACCCGGCCAGCCCCCCGGCCCGGCTGGACGCCCTGCTGCAGACCGCCCGCCCGGATCGCTTGCTGACCACACAAGCCCTGGCCGCCCGTCTTCCGGACGCCCTGCCGCAAGGAACCCGCCTGTTCTGCCCCGGTGCGCCGGAGACGGCGGCCGCCCTCGCCGCCCTCGATGACAGTCCTCTCGCTGCGGAAGAACGCACCGCCCCCTTGCATCCGGACCAGGCCGCCTATGTCCTGCACACCTCCGGGTCCACCGGCGCGCCCAAGGGCGTCGTCATCTCCCAGCGCGCCATTGCCGCTTATGTCCGCACCCTCTCCGGCCTGATCGGCGAAGACGCCGCCCATATGCCGCTGTTCACCGCACCAACCTTCGACCTCACCCTGACCAGCCTGTTCGTCCCGCTGGTAATGGGCGGCGCGCTCACCCTTTGCCCTGCAGGCCGGCCCGAAGAGGCCCTGGCCGACATCTTCGCCCCCGCCAGCCCGACGCGCGCCGTCAAGCTCACGCCGTCCCATATCACCCTGCTCGACGCCCTGCCGCCCCCGCCGACCGGCGCGTCCAGCAGACTGCGTCTGGCGATCGCCGGGGGCGAGGCGCTGACCCCGGCCCATCTGCACCTGCTGCACGTCCATGCCCCCGGCCTGCGCGTCCTCAACGAGTACGGTCCGACTGAGGCCACGATCGGCGCCGTGGCCGCTTTCGTCACCCTGACAGAAGAGGAAGGCGGGACCACCCTGCCGATCGGGCGGCCCTATCCCGGCGCCGGCGCTTATGTTCTCGACGACCGGCTGCAGCCCTGCCCGGTCGGCGTGCCGGGCGAGCTGTATCTCTCAGGGCCGGGCCTGGCGCGCGGCTATCGCGGCCAGCCAGGCCTGACCGCAGAGCGGTTCATTGCCAACCCCGCCGGACCGCCCGGCGCCCGCCTCTACCGCACCGGCGACATCGCCGCCTGGCGCGCCGACGGCCAGCTCATCTTCCACGGACGCGCCGACGACCAGATCAAGATCCGCGGACACCGGATGACCCGACCCCTTTGAACGCAGCCGCCTGAAGGTAGTAAAATGGCTGCATCAAAGGAGAAGAAGAATGTCTGGAAAGAGATATTCACCTGAAGAAATCATAGCGAAGTTGCGCGAGGCTGAAGTTTATCTCGCCGAGGGCGTCAAGGTCGGCGAAGTGATCCGCCGTCTGGGCGTCAATAAGATCACGTATTACCGGTGGCGTCAGGAGTACGGCGGGATGAAGGTTGAGCAGGCGAAAAAGCTGAAAGACCTTGAGAAAGAGAACGCCAGATTGAAGCGGCTACTAGCGGACGCTGAACTCGACAAGGCGATCTTAAAGGAAGCTGCGGAGGGAAACTGGTAGGGCCCTCGCGCAAGCGTGAGTTCATTGAACATGCCTGCGGCCGGCTCGGCGTCTCTGAACGCCGGGCCTGCCGTTTGTTGAAGCAGCATCGCTCGACGCAATGGCGCAAGCCGGTGCGTGCCGACGATGAGGATGCGCTGACCTTCGCCATCATCGAGCTGGCGACCCGCTATGGACGCTATGGCTACAAGCGGATTACGGCGTTGCTCAGATCTGATGGCTGGCATGTGAACCACAAACGCGTTGCGCGGATCTGGCGGCGCGAGGGCCTGAAAGTACCGATAAAACAGCCGAAACGCGGGCGGTTGTGGTTTAATGACGGCTCTTGCGTTCGCTTGAGGCCACAGCATCGCAATCACGTCTGGGCTTATGACTTCGTTCAGGACCGGACACGCGATAATCGCAAGTTCCGCATGCTCACGGTCATCGATGAGTTCACCCGTGAATGCCTGGCGATCAAGGTGAAGAGACGTCTGAATAATCAGGATGTTCTCGACGTGCTTGGAGAGCTGATGGTCCAGCGCGGCGTTCCAGATCACATTCGCTCAGACAACGGAAGTGAGTTCCGGGCTAAGGCGCTGCGCAAATGGCTCGGCAATATCGGCGTGAAGACACTTTACATCGAACCGGGAAGCCCATGGGAAAACGGTTACAACGAGTCCTTCAACGGCAGGCTGCGCGATGAATGCCTGAAGGTAGAGCTGTTCAACAATCTGATGGAGGCGAAAATTATCATCGAAATGTGGCGCAGACATTACAACACGGTGCACCCGCACTCATCGTTGGGGTACAGACCGCCAGCGCCGCAAACCATCATTCCGGCTGATCTGGCTCCCGCAAACTGGGAGCTCCCGCCAGATCAGCCTTCCATCCGAAGCAATCTCATGGTTACATAAAGACTGGCTGCGCCATCGGGGTTTCGTCAGTTGTTCAATTTCCTGACGCTCCGCTGCACAGAGCGCTCGAAGAATAACTTCCTGTGTCAAGTCCTCGGCGTCCGCCCGCGAGCTCATGCGTCGCAGGAAGTAAGCACGCAGTTCTTTCTCATACCTGATGACCGATCGGACAAATGCTTTTCCTTTCGACATATTAATGATTCGCAAAAAGTAATGAGTATTCGCAGTCAAACTTCGCCTGACTGGCCGACTCTTGCCCATAAAGCGCATAATGCGAACTGTTAAATGTCAAAATAGCCAGTTTCGTGCGCAATGAAGCGCCTCCTTATTCTTGAAGGTGAATCGCACCGATTGATGCTAGTAGCTCATAAGTCGCTGCCCGCGCATCGCGTTCTGCGTTCGCCAACGCCACTTGCGCGTCAAGATATTCTTGTTCAGCATCGAGCACGTCCAACGTAGTGCGCACACCGACCTCGGCTTCGCGCCGTACGCCGTCGAGGGCCAGCGCGTTGGCCCGCACTTGCGTTCGCGATGACACAATGTTCGCGCGTGCGGCCGCAAGTCGCTGCCAGCTAATCGTCACGCGCGCATCGACCTGCCGTTCGGCCACGGTGATGCGGCGGCGGTCTGCACTATTGACGGCGCGCGCCTCCCGCACGCGCGAAAGGCGAAGGCCGCCAAGAAAGATCGGCGCGGTCACGCGGACGCCATAAGCGAAACGTTCATCCTGCTCGATGAATGACGACGGCTCCTCGGCATATTGATATTCCGCCCGCAGGGACACTGTCGGCGAAAACGCGCCTTTTGCGATAGCGACGCCTCGGCGTGACGCTTCTTCCCGCATTTGCGCCTGCGCGATGACAGGCGAGAGCTCCCGCGCAATGGCCTTTGCCTCATCGAGCGTGGCCGGCGTATCAGGCATGCCCGGCGCCTCCTCAAGACTCCCGGGCATTTGCCCGATGATTTCAGCAAATGCAGCGCGGCTGATTGCGAGCAGCGCCTGCGCGTTGGTCATCCGGGCCCGCGCCTGCGCGAGGCGCGCTTCGCTTTGCGCAACATCTGTTTTTGTGACTTCGCCGATTTCAAAACGAAACGCGATCTCTTCGAATTGCTTAATTAAAACCTGAACGTTGTTTTCTGTTGCCCTGTAAACGACCATGTCGCGTACGACGTCGAAATATGCCGCCGCCGCACGGTTAAGTACGTCCTGCTCGACAAGGGAAAGCTGAGCGCCGCCGGCTTTCGCGCGCGCCTTCGCTTGCCGGATGGCGTTGACGTTGCGCAATCCCGCAAAGATTTGCTGCTCGCCCTGCACTTGTGCGGTCGCCGTAGTCAGATCGAAATTGCGATCCTCCGCCCCGGCGCCGAAAACTTCGCTGCTAATTGACTGGGTATTATCGACCTCCTCATAACCGGCGCCAGCCGTTATCTGCGGAAGGCCGCGTGCGCGCGCCTGGGCGACGCCTTCACGCGTTGCGTTAAGCTGCGCGCGTTCTGCAGCGATTTCCGGATTCGCGGCGAAGGCCAGCGACAGGGCCTCCTCCAGGGTTTCGGCACTCGCAACGCCGTTCACTATCAACAAAAGTATCGACAAAGAGACAGATGTGAACATTCGTATTGCAGATATCATATCAATACCCGCCCATTGGCTCGGAGATCTTTTCATCTTTCGCACCAGGGCGATCATCCTGCGTTCGGCGAAGGGCGTTTGCGAGGGCTTTGCGATAGGACTGCAGGCGATGAGGAAATGGATTGTCCCATTTGATTGTAACTGGTGTCCGCGCTGCAATATCAGGTTCCTCGCCTCGAGGAATAGACACCATCTTGCCAAAATGATTGCCTTCAACACAATTTATAGACGGTCCTCCTGGGCGCCAAAGATTGGGTACAGGATCGCCTTCCTTGATGATTGAGTACGTAAGATCAGTTAAACCGTGAACCGTGTAGACATCTATAGGATTGACGGCGCCGCCACTGACCCGATTGCAGCCTTCATCCCGTGGATAAAGTGCAAGGGGCGGCGAATAAAGATAGGCCGCTCTAACACGAAACGGCCAATTGCGTTCCGGCGCCGCGACAGCCCAGCCGCCTGCAGGCTCTCGGATCCACGTCATGCCGTTGAATGCGCCAAGCGCGCTTTGCGCAACGCCCGCGCCAAGACTATGTCCGGCGACAACGAGTTCAATTGGATCAGAACGTGTTGGATCGGCAACATCATATGTGCAGATAAAGCCGGCGAGCGAAACTGTCTTCCGGTCCGGAGCCCTATCCGATTTGGCTGACTGACTGCATTCTTCCTCAAGCTCCGCAAGCGATTTTGCCTGTAAGAAAAAACCGTCGTTTATCAAAATTGCGATACCTTCGCGAAAACCGCCGTGCCCGCGAGGAATATATGGTTGTCCTGCGACCGGCTGATCTTCGGCGGCGCCAGCTTTCAGGCTTTGCAGAAGGTCACCAGGCCCCGCCGCCGCATCTATCCCGGGAAAATACACTATAATGCGATGAGAACTGGGCTTTGAAAGAAGATAAACGCTCGGAAACGTAGTTAACGATGATAATCGGGGACGAAGATAAGCGGCATTATAGGAAAGCGCGCCGAAATCGCTTAGCGCAGCCTGGATTTTCTCTTCCTCCTCGCCTTCCATGGAATCGCAATAAGCAATCTCGCCAATCACGGCTGAGACAGTCATTTCTGCAAAAATTTTTTCGATTGCATTATCTGGATCGCGTCTGGTCTGCTCAACGACAGCCAAAGCATCGCGGCCCGCGAGCAAGATTTCGTTATCGACGCAATTAGCACTTCGACTTTCCTGAATGCGGACGGCGTCAAGCGGAGGCGCCCAATAGTGTTGATCCGTCGCGCACGCCGAAACCAGAATCCCGAGCAAGGCAAACACCGCCGCTCTTACCATCGACGCGCAACCACTCACTTTAAACATTTGCATGCTCTCGTGCCCCTCGTCTGCGATAGAACTTAGTAACTACCTGCGAAATAAGTTGCTTGACGTCGCCCGGGACCATGTAAGCCGCCGGCACCACGAGTAGCGTGAGAATTGTCGACGATGAGAGCCCGCCGATGATCAGATAACCGAGTGCGTTTCTCCATTCCGCGCCGTCGGATCCTGAAAGCGCAACCGGGATCATGCCGAATATGGCGGCGAACGCCGTCATCAGCACCGGCCGCAATCGCTCCGGGCAGGCCTTGAGGATCGCCTCGCGCGCCGGCGCGCCTTCCTCGCGTAGCTGGTTTGCGCGATCTACGAGCAGAATGCCGTTTTTCATGACGATCCCCATCAGCGCGATGAGGCCGATCTGCGCGAACAGCGACATTTCCTGCCCGCCAAAATAAAGCATGGCGAAAGCGCCGGAGAACGACAGCGGCGCCGTCAGCATGATGACGACCGGCTGCACAAAGGAGTTAAACTGACTAGCGAGTACGATATAGAGCGCGACCATCGCCAATCCGAAGGCGAAAATGATCGCTGAAATCGACTCATTCATCCGCCGCACAGATCCCTCATAGCTAATCTGCATGGTCGCAGGCGGCGGGTATTCCGCGATGATCATCTCAAGCGCTTCCGTTGCCGTCCCAAGCGCAACGTTTGAGGCGGTGTTGGCGAGGATCGAGATTTTGCGCGCCCGGTCCTGACGGTCGATTTGCGACGGCCCGCTGGCGAAGCGCATGGTCGCGACACTGGCGAGATCGATCAACTGACCAGACTCGCTTCTTATCTGGATGAGCTGCAACTGGTCCCGATTCTGCCGCTGGGACTCCTCAAGGCGTACGCGCACGTCATAACGCCTGCCGCCTTCTTCATAAGTGCCGGCGTCAACGCCGCCGATCACCGTGCGCGCCGTCGTGGCCAAGTTGCGTGCGGAAACGCCGAGATCGCCCGCGCGCGTGCGGTTGAAATCGATCAGCAGTTCCGGCCGGCCCTCTTCGAAACTCGAACGCAAATCTGAGTAAAGGTTTGTCTCTCGCATTCTCGCCATGATGGCTTTGACATATGCGTCGATTTCCGGGATCGAGTCGCCGCGAATGACGAGTTCGATATCGCCGGTGGAAACCCCGCCGCCGGAAATCCACGGCACTTCGGCCACGGTGATTTCGCTCGCCTCGGGAACGGCCTCGCGAAGCGCACGCCGCGCTTCATCCATGACCTCGAACTGACCGATCCGCCGCTCTTGTTTCGGTGTAATCGACGCATAGAGGTCGATGACATTCGCTTTTCCCTGGCTACCCGCCCCGGCGGTCAGAAAAATGTTCTTCACATGCTCAACGCCGCGCAACGCTTCATTCGTCGCTGCAATCGCTTTTTTCGATTCAGCGATTCCCGATCCAAGCGGCAATTCGATCGCCCCCAGAAATTCGCTGCGGTCGGCTTTTGAGGTGAAACCGCTCGGTACGCGCGAGGCGAAAAAACCGCCGATAAAAAGCGAGCCGATCGCGGCGGCCAGCGCAAGATAGCGCCAGCGGACGACAACGCCGACGATAGCGCTGTATGCGCGGTCCAGGCGCCGATGAAACTTTTCGATCGGGCGCAGAAGGGCCGGATGCGATTCCGGCTTCAGGAAGCGCGACGCCAGCATAGGCGTCAATGTCAGCGCTACGAGCAAGGACACAGAGACGGCGAAGACGATCGCAAGGCCGTATTGAAGGAAAAATCGCCCGACTATGCCTTCCATGAAAGCGATCGGCACGAAGACGGCGAGCGTTGCAAAGGTGCCGGCGAGCACCGCGAGCGCAACGCGCGCAGTTCCCTGCCGCGCCGCCTTTTCCGGCTCGATCCCGGCGTCAATATCGCGTTGCACGCTCTCAACGACAACGATGGCGTCATCGACAAGCAAGCCTATGGTCACCGTCAGCGCCAGCAATGTCAGCATGTTGATGGTGAAATCGAAGACCTCAAACGCAAAAAACGCCGAGATCAGGGATGTCGGAATGGCGATGGCGACCATCAGCGTGGCGCGCCAGCTTAAGAGAAAGAAAAAGGTGACGATGACGACGAGAACGATCGCAATCTCGAGTTCGTGGGTGACATCCTCAACCGACGATTCAATGAACCGGCTCACGTCGCGAGCGACGACGAGCTCATATCCGTCGGGCGCGACTGCCTGCAGTCGCTCCACCTCAGTATGTACGGCTTCGGCGACTTCGAGCGTATTGCGGCCCGACTGGCGGCGAACTTCTAGCGAAACGCCGGGCCTTCCATTGAATTGCGCATAGCTGCGTTCGTCCTCCAGCCCGTCCTCGACCCGCGCCACATCGCCGATCCGCGTAGGCGCGCCGCTCTCGCGATAAGCGACCACGAGATCGGCGAACTCCTGCGGAGTCTTCGCCTCCGACACCGTCTTGGCCCCGAATTCGCGCGCGCCGCCGCCGATCTCAAGGCGCCCGCCGGGCACTTCTGCGTGCTCAGATCTGACCGCACGGACAACGTCGTCGGCCGTCACGCCAAATGCGCGCATCTTGTCTGCGTTCAGCCAGATGCGGATTTCGCGGAGACGACCGCCGACGATCGTGACGGACCCGACGCCCGGCAGGCGCTGCACCGCTTCCTTGACGACTTCATCCGCATAGGTCGTGATTTCGCCGATTGACGCGTCTGCGGCGATCATGATGGACATGATCGGCGCGGCGTCAGGATCGACTTTCTCAATGACCGGCGGATCGATGTCTTCGGGCAAGTCGCGGCGAGCGATATTGACCTTATCGCGCACGTCCTGCGCCTTCACATCGACATTTTCTTCGAGTTCGAACTCGATAAAAACCTGCGAGAGGCCATCCGCACTTGTCGAACGCAGTTGCTTGATCCCGGAAATCGTATTGACGCTTTCCTCGATCACGTCGGAAACTTCCGTTTCCATCGTGTCGGGACTCGCGCCCTCAAGCGTGGTCGTCACCGCGACATACGGAAACTCGACATCCGGAAAGAGATCAACGCCAAGCCGGCCCATCGAAATCCAGCCGAGCACGACCAATGCGCCGATCATCATCACGGCGAGAACCGGGCGCTTGATGGATAGATCGACGAGCCACATCACACGGACTCGGGCGCAACGGGATCGCCGGCGGCGACGGGCTCGCCGTTCGGGACGATGACGTCATCGTCCGCGTCGAGGCCCTCGAGCACGGCGAATGTTCCGTCGGGACGCTCCTTCGCGACGACGCGCCGCATTTCAGCGCGGCCATCCAGCGAAACCAGAACATAAGCGCCCGACTGGTCCTGAAAAACCGCTTTTGCCGGGACTGACAATACCGGCTTTTCATCGGTGAATATTTCAGCGCGGGCGAACTGGCCTGACTTCAGCGCGTAATCCGAGTTGTCGATCGGCAGGCGCAACTCAACCGTACGGGCACCGACATCGAGCATATCATTCAATACTAAAACGTATGATTCCCGCGGCTCCGGTTGCGACTCAACGTAGACGAACGCTTTTTGTTCAAGCTTCAGCGAACTCAAATATTGTTCGGGTGCATAAACGACCGCGACGACAATGTGGTTTTCCTGAATTTGCAGAACCGAGCTTTCAACGCCTCCGCGGAAGACATTCGACAGATATACGCCTTCATCGTTGAAGCGCCGCGTGATGACGCCGTCGTAGGGCGCCCTGACAGTGGTGTCCTCAAGGTCCTTGCGTGCGGTTTTAAGCTCGGCTTCGCGTTTTTCCGCTTCCGCCGCAGCGACATCCAACGCCGTCCTGGCGTCGTCGAGGCGTGATTGAGAAGAATAGCCTTCTTCTTTTAGCTTTCGAACCCTGTCGAAAGCTTGACGGGCGTTGCGCAGGTTCGCTTTCGCAAGCGCCAGATTCGCCTGCGCTTCATCGACTTCTCTTTCATAACGCGACTGCCGCGTCTGAAAGAGCGGATCGCCTTTTGCGACCCGCTCGCCCACATTGACAAAGATCGTTTCGACAACACCCTCGACAAGGGGACCGATATTGCTGGTCTGTTTCGAACCGATCGATCCTGTCGCGACGACCGTTTCACGCATCGTCGCAGATTTCGGCTTGACGATTTTTACGGACTTGGCAAGCGCCGGATTTGCCGTTGACGAACTTTGCGCCGACTCAGCGGGTTCCCCGCCGCCGGAACCGCAACCGGAAACCGTTAGGAATGCGGCGATGAGCGCCGCCGCGCCGATATTCCAACCAGACTGGAATCGAAGATACGCACGCATTGTCGGGCCCTACGCTTGGCTGACTGACATTCTTGCTATACTAACATTTAATAACTTAGTATATATTAAACGTGGCAAGCACAACTGGCGCCTAACGGATCGCAGGAGATGAACGGGCGAGACAATCGGATAGACCTCAATCCAGGTTACCTGGTTAACGATGTGGCGCGCCTCTTACGGCGCGAATTTGACCGCCGGGTCAAACACATAGGCCTCACCCGCGCGCAATGGTTCGTGCTTGCGCATCTCTACCGAAATGACGGGCGAACACAGCGCGCCCTCGCGGACGAACTTGACATGGAGCCGGCGCCGCTTGGCCGGCTGATAGACCGCCTTGAGGAAAGCGGATGGGTTCGCCGAGCGCCCGCGCCGGGCGACCGTCGGGCAAACCTCGTCCATCTTACAGACAAGCTTCTGCCTTTGATTGAGGACCTGCGGGCTGCGGCGGACAATCTATATAAAGACGCCTTCAAGGGACTTCCCGCCAAGCGCGTTGAAGAATTCATCGAGGCGCTGACGATTGCAAAATCCAACCTGATCGACCTCGGTTCCGAACCGGTTGGGCGCGCTTTCAGCGGCGTTGACGACTTGCATCGCGTTCAACGCAAAGCCGCCAAGAAAGATGCATAGCGATGGATTTCCAGCAGCATGAAACATCGCCGAAGAATACCGACGGCATGCCGCCGTGGGCGGAAGTGATGAGGTCTTTCTTCTCTGAGACTCATCAATTATTCGCGGCATTGCAGATGGAGGCGAACAAGGTCGCCGAAGACGAGGTCTGCGTCTTTTCGACGGTTCCGGATTTTTTCTCATACAAGGATGATGACGGCAGTGCGCATCCAGGCGCTTACACTATCATCCTTGATACGGTTTTCGGCTTTGCCGTTTTCGCCAGAATTCAGAAGCCCAAAGCCATCGCCACAATCAATTTGAAGACTGAGTATCTTAGCCCAATAGAGATTGGCGCTAAAGTCATTTGCAGCGCAGAATGTCACGCCGTCAGCGGCAATATCGCCAGAACGCGCGGAGAGATATTCGATTACGACGGAAGGCCGCTTGCGAGCGCAACAGGCGCTTTCATGATCGCCAGTGGCGGGCCCGATTTCACTGGTCTTGGCGAGACACCACGGTCATGACGCAACTTCTGAATTCGCCTCTCGGTAGCTGGCTGCGGTTTGACGTCGAGGAAAACGGCGACGACGCCCTTTATTCAATTACGCCAAACGACGCTCATATCGGCAACCCGCTGATCAAAGCGCTTCACGGCGGGATCGTTTCCACATTTCTGGAGCTTGCGGGACTTCATGAGTTGCGCCGCTCTCTCAGTCCCGACGCGGACGGTGAGGCGATTAATATCAATGTCGATTATCTGAAGTCCGTCGCACTGGCGCCGCTTTTCGCCAAAGCGCGCATTGTGAAAACCGGCCGGCGGCTCGTTTTCATCGATTGCGTCGCCTGGCAAGACGCTGCCGAAACGCCGGTCGCGAAAGCCGCCTGCAGCTTTGTCATTTCGAGATAGCGCGAAGAAACCTCCCTGTTTTTAGCGCTTCACTTGCCTCCCGATGAAAATCGGGAGGTTTTTTCTAACCTTACTAATTGTTTAACCCAACTTGTCGCTCGCTTTCACTCCCACTAACCGGTCCAGCGCACAAGGCAAAAGGCGCGGTTATGCGATTGAAGTTATTTTATCCGCATGCTGACACCCTCCAAACGCTCGGCGAGAGCCCGGTATTGCGTTTGAAGGATCGGGATAATACCGACAGTTCAGCATAAGCGAGGGATGCGGAGATTTCACTCATACTGGCGCTTGAATTCCGTAACATGGTCTGCGCGAGTTCTACGCGCACGCCATCAAGAAGCTTCCGGAAACTATAATTAGACCTGCTCAGACGGCGCTGAAATGTGCGTGGCGTAAGTGAGAGGTGTCCCTGCTGAAAACCCGATCGGACGCGAGCTTGCGTAATCTGTTCCCTGCAGCCATGCTCGAAGCATGATGGATTGGCTGAAACTCTTAATTCTACTGATTTCGGATTTGACGAAACCGCGTTCCGTTCTTGAGGCCGAGATCACAGCGTTACGCCAGCAAGTCATTACACTGAGGCGACGGGCGCCCAGACAACTCACCTTACGACGGAGCGATCGGCTGATCCTGGCATTTATATATCGTTTCTTCCCAGAGGTCCGGAGCGCAATACATATTGTCCAATCAGAAACGCTTGTGCGTTGGCATCGCATGGGCTTTCGCGCGTTATGGCGCTGGAAGTCGCGGCCACGCGGCGGAAGACCAAGGGTTTCAAAAGAAATAAGCGACCTTATCCGCGAAATGAGTCTAGCCAATCCACTCTGGGGCGCGCCGCGAATCCATGGCGAGCTGAAGATGATCGGCATCGATATCGCGCAGTCAACGGTCGCCAAATATATGGTCAAACGCCGCAGACCGCCTTCTCAAAGCTGGAAGACCTTTATCTGCAATCATACTGACGGAATCGCCGCCTGCGATTTCCTTGTCGTTCCAACAATCGGCTTCAAACTCCTCTTTGCCTTCATTGTCATGGCGCACGGGAGACGCAAGCTCCTGCACGTTGGCGTTACCGCGCATCCGACGGCCGAATGGACCGCGCAGCAACTCAGAGAAGCCTTCCCTTGGGACCAAACGCCTGAATCACTCATTAGAGATAATGACGCCATCTATGGCGCCGTGTTCAAGAATAGACTGAAATCAATGAGCATTCGGGACGGGCCAACGGCACCGAGGTCTCCCTGGCAAAACGGATATGTGGAGCGACTCATCGGCTCTATTCGGCGCGAATGTCTAGATCACATCATCATTCGTGATGAAAGCCATTTGCGCCGGGTACTGAGGGCTTACGCTGAGTATTACAATTCAGCGCGAACGCACCTCGGCTTAGAGAAGAATTCGCCTGTTCCACGAAAACCCCAAGCCCACGGTCGGCTAGTTTCGCGTCCTCACCTTGGTGGATTACATTACGAATACGCCAGAATCGGATAATCGGTAATGACACCGCGCGAGTCTTATTGTGAGACGTTTACAGGTCGTCTATATTGCCAACCGCATGCTGTTCTTTGCGGATAAATGGGGACCAGAAGGGGAATACCTGAGGGGGATCAAGTGAGTAATTACGATCGACGCATCCGTTTGGCTGAATTGTCGGACGGTCATGGGGAAACACGCACGCTTCTCGCACGGCGCCGCAAATCGTTGCGCTGGTGTTGCACCATTGCACATTGCGGTCTTGTCTTATGTTGCGGCTTTTCCTCAATCGCACCTGCACTCGCGAACTCCGAGGAAAGTCAATCGACCGAGAGGGACGAGGGCGCTTCGCCCGAGACGATTATTGTCATCGGCAAACGCGAAAGCAAATCCACAGACGGCTACAAGCCCGAAACCGTCACCACCACCGGTCCCTGGGGCGGGCGGTCGATCCAGGACGTTCCGTATTCCATCACCGTATTGCCGAGTGAATTCATCGAGAACACCGTCGCGCGCAATCTCGACTCCCTGTTCACTGCGAGCCCCCTCGTCCAGGCAGGCCAGTCCCAGGACGTCAACAACATTGCACAGGCGACGCTACGCGGCTTCAATGTCGCCAGAGCCTATGTCAACGGCGTGCAAAACAACAATCTCGGCATGGGCGTGTTCGTCGAGGAAATCGGGCAGCTGGAGCTGCTCAACGGGCTGTCCGGCTTTCTGTATGGAGCAAGCCCCGTCGGCGGCGTCATCAACTATCAGCTCAAACGGCCGACCGGGTATGATTTGCGCAACATAACGCTCGGCAATTACGGCGGCGAACAGTTTTACGCCCATGCGGATTTCGGCGGCGCTCTCGGCGCCGAGGGCCGTTTCGGCTACCGGCTCAACCTACTCTATCAGGACGGCGATACGCCAATCGACCACCAGTCGCTTCAACGCAGCATGATCAGCGCCGCCGCCGATTGGCGCCCCACCGACGAGATGGCGCTGGAGTTTTTCCTGTCGGCGAAGGATTACAAACTCGACGGGCGCCAGTTTCAGTTTTTCCTGAACGGCAACGTCCCGCCCGCCATCGACGGATCGAAACTTTACGCCCCGAAAGACACTTATCTCGACGTCGAGTCCAAGGATGCTGGCGTGACCTTCGCCTATGCGCCCTCCGACGACTGGGCGATACGCGCCGCCTATGCCTTCAAGACGGATACCCGCTCGCTGGTCTATCCCCTTGGCAGCCTCCTGCCCGGCGATACGGAGTTCCAGTTCACCCTCTATGGCGGACGCAACGGGGCGAAAACCAACGGCGGATATGTCTATATCGATCACGCCTTCTCAACGGGGCCGGTAAAACACCGTCTCACCGTAGGCGCCAACGGGCATTTCTTCGTCAACAGCCTCGCGATCCAGTCGAACGGCTTTCCCTCTTTCTTCTCCGCCCCTTACGTCTACGCCCTCGACGATCGCTCCGTCATCGACCTGCCGGTCCCCGACTGGGACATCGATGATTCCTATACGATCGTGAATGCAAGAAGCCGCAATCTGAACGGGATTATTGGCGACGACATTGCGTTCGGCGAAAAATGGTCGATGCTGCTGGGGCTCAATCTGAGCAACATTCGCTCGGAAAGTTTCGACTTCGCGACCGGCGCGGCGCTGCCCGGCACGCTGTACGACGAAACGGCGCTCACGCCCACGGCCTCTCTGCTGTTCAAGCCGTTTGACAATTTGACCGCCTATGCGAGCTACATGGAGTCGATTGAACAAGGCGCCATCGTCGGTCCGACCTACGCCAACGCCAACCAGATCCTGGCGCCGCTAACGAGTCAGCAGTTGGAGATTGGCGCCAAGGCGAATCTCAAGGGCGTTCTTCTTTCCGCTGCGCTCTTCCAGATCGAAAAGGCGAGCGAGCGTTCCGACGACGGGACGATGACCGGCCGTTTTATCCAGGACGGGCTTCAGGTTCACAGAGGCCTTGAGCTCAGCGCGAGCGGCAAGCCTCTCAGGGAACTCAGCATCATCGCAGGGCTGACCCTGCTGGACGCCGAAATACGCGAAAGCGCCGATCCCGCACTCGAAGGGCGGCGGCCGAACTGGGTCGCGCAGAAAATCTTCAAGGTCTATGCGGAGTATTTCCCCGATATCCTGCCCGGCGTGACCTTCACAGGCGGCCTCTACTACACCGGAGAACAATATCAGGATCCGCTCAACACCCGCACGATTCCGGATTACATACTTGTCGATGTCGGGGCGCGCTACAAAGCCAAGCTGCTCGGGGAGAACATCGTGATCCGCATGAACGTGACCAATGTCGGCGACAAGCGCTATTGGGCCGCGACCTCGCCCGGCGCGCCGCGAACGGTGGCGTTCTCGATTACCGGCGAGTTTTGACCTCGTCCGGCATGGGGGCGCTTCGCTCATCCCGCCGCGATCCGCGACGGCGTTGCGCAAGGGCGCAGGCCGGACAAGTGAAATGCACAAGCGGGGCATGAACCTCACGCGCCGGGCAGTGTTGCAGGGGATGAGCCTGCCTGCGCTCGCTGCCTGCGCTCCCGCTCCGGCTGGATTGTCCCGCGGCGGCGTCGCCGCGCTCGACTGGGCGCTCGCTGAAACCATGATCGCCCTCGGCGAGCCGCCCGCCGGCGTCGTCGCCGCCGCCGACTGGCGCCGCTTTGTCGTCGAGCCTGCCTTGCCTGATGGCGTCACCGATCTCGGCCTGCAACAGGAACTGAATTTCGAGCTCATTGCCGCATTGCGCCCGCGGCTCATTCTCATATCGCCGTTTCTGGAGCGCTTCAAACCGAAGCTTGACCGCATCGCGCCATCGGTCAATCTCTCGGTCTATGAACCCGCAGACACGCCGCTGGCCAACCGCATCAGGATTACCCGGAAGCTGGCCTCGCATATCGACGCCGAGCAAGCGGCTGACGCGTATATTTCCGCGCTCGACGCGTTGCGCGATGGGGCGGAAGCGCGTCTTTCCAGGCTGAAGCGACGGCCGGTGCTGCTTATCAGCTTTATCGACAATCGCCATGCGCGCGTTTACGGCGGAAGCAGTCTTTACGCCGATACGCTCGCCTGGCTCGGCCTCGAAAACGGCTGGAGAAAACCTGTGGGCTATTTCGGCTTCGCAACTGTAGGGCTGGAAGACCTCGCCACGGCAGCCGATGTCGAACTGATCGCGGTCGAACCCGTTCCGCCGGATATTTCACGAGCGTTGTCGTCAAGTCCGCTATGGACCGAACTGCCCTTCGTCAGGGCCGGGCGCGAAGGACGCATTCCCCCGGTGTTCATGTTCGGCGCCCTGCCCTCCGCGCAACGCTTCGCCAAGCTGCTGCTCGCCTATCTGGAAACAAAATGGGACAGAGCTTGAAACGGACGCTTGATCCAGGATTGTTGTCCGGCGCCTTGTCGGCCGCCGCGGTGATATTCGGCGCCATTCTCTTGCGCGAGCCTTTGCAAACAAGTCTCGCTGCAGCTTCGGTTGAAGAGCAATTCGAGCGCCTCATATTGCTGCACGCGACTTTGCCGCGGATAACGATGGCGATTCTCTGCGGCGCCGGGCTCGCCTTGTCGGGGACGATCCTTCAGCAAGTGCTTCGCAATCCCCTGGTCGCTCCCGACACGGTGGCGGTGAACGCCGGGGCAAGGCTCGCCCTCGCCCTTGCCGCCGTCCTGGCGCCAGGCCTGCTCGGGTTTGGCCGGGATCTCGTCGCAATCGCCGGCGCAGCCGTCACAACCCTTCTCGTCCTCGCGATTGCAGGCTCGCGGCGATATTCGCCACTATCGATGATCCTCGCCGGTCTCGTGGTCAGTCTCTATTGCGGGGCGGCGTCAACCGTCCTTGTGCTGCTCAAGGACCGGTATCTGGTCGGTCTTTTCATCTGGGGCTCCGGCTCCCTGAGCCAGCAAAGCTGGGAGCCCGCCATTCAACTGGCGCTGCGGCTGCTGGCTTGCGGGCTCCCTCTCACGATGCTGATGCGCCCCCTGTCAGTCATGGACGCCGGTGAAGAGGCGGCGCACGCAGTCGGCGTGCCGGTCGAGCGGGTCCGGATCTTCGCGGTTGGGCTCGCCGTGCTGATGGCGGCGTTCGTCACAAGCGCGGTCGGCGTGATCGGTTTCATCGGCCTTGCCGCGCCCGCACTCGCAACTCTGTGCGGCGCCGAGCGATTTGTCGCGCGGTGCTTTTGGTCGACTATATTTGGCGCCCTGCTGCTTGTGGTCACAGACTTGGCGGTTCAGGTGATAGGTGGGGATGGCGGCGCCTTCATCCCCACCGGCGCGGTGACGGCGGTGATCGGATCTCCTCTTCTGCTTGTCTTCCTTTCGCGACTACGCTCCCACGAGCCGCAACTTCTTGCGGTCGATGCGAGCATGCCAGTGCGTGCGCCGCGTCCGGCCCTAAACGCGCCTGTGTGGGCCTTTCTTGCGGCGGGGGCTTTTCTTTGTCTCTGCTTCCTTCCGCTCATCGGCCGCGCGCCGGACGGAAGCTGGTTCATTCTGCCTGCCGGCATGTTCGGCGACGTCATGCCCTGGCGTTTGCCGCGCACGCTTGGCGCGGCGGGCGCCGGCGGCCTTCTCGCGATTGGCGGATACATCCTCCAGCGGGTGACGCAGAACCCGATGGCCAGCCCCGAAATCATCGGCGTGAGCGCCGGCGCGATCATGGGCGCGGCCATTGTTCTCGCTCTGGGCGGCGCAGCCTCCGAAATCAGTCTCGGCCTTGCGGCCGCGGCAGGATCGTTCGCGGCGCTAGTGTTCGTTCTCAACATTGCGTTTCGCGGACCGGCGGCACCCGAACGGATGCTGCTGGCGGGCGTCGCCCTGACGGCGCTCGTCGACGCCGCCGTCGGCGTGTTTTCCGCTAGCGGCAATCCATCCGCTGTTCTCCTGCTCGCCTGGATGGCCGGCTCCGCCGGCGGCGTCGACATGACGATGGCGGCGAGCGCGTGCGCGGCGGCGCTGATCTTTCTCTGCGTCGCGTTGCTCGGTTCGCGCTGGCTCGCCGTCCTGCCCCTGGGAACGCCCGTCGCCGCCGGGGTCGGCGTGCGGGTTCCGCTCGCGCTGTCCTCTCTCTTCGCACTTGTCGCGGTGATGACAGCCATCGCAACCCCGGTGATCGGACCGTTGACCTTTGTCGGGCTGATGGCCCCCCATATGGTTCGCCTGCTAGGCGTCAGAAGCGCGCCGGCGGGCCTTGTCGCGAGCGCGCTGACGGGCGCCGCGCTGATGACGATCGCCGACAGCCTCGCGAGGACCATTGCGTTCCCGCTTCAACTGCCGACCGGCGTGCTGGCAAGCCTGATCTCCGGTCCCATTCTTCTTCTGCTAATCGCAAAGGGAAGGAAGCAATGAACGAAATCCAGACTGAAGCACCGGCGCCGATAAGCGCCGCTGTCGAGATCAAGGCCGCCTCCGTGTCGATTGGCGATGTCAACCTGCTCGACAATATCGACATCCGATTGGCGCCGTTATGCGTCACCGGCCTGATCGGACCCAACGGCGCCGGCAAGTCCACTCTCGCAAAAGTCGTCGCGCGCCAGCTGTCGCTTTCTTCCGGCGAATGCAGGCTCGAAGGAAAACCCTATGACGCCTTCGGCGCGCGCGATTTCGCCCGCCGCATCGCATATCTTCCCCAATCCATCCCCGTCGCCACCGGCCTGACCGTGCATGAGCTGGTCCGCACCGGACGATATCCGTGGCACGGCGCCCTTGGACAATTCTCCGCCGATGACCGCGCGGCGGTCGACGAGGCTCTAGCCATCACCGGCATGGACCAGCTTGCGGACCGTTCGACCGACACCCTCTCCGGCGGAGAACGCCAACGCTGCTGGATCGCAATGCTTCTGGCGCAGCAGGCAAACGTCCTAATTCTGGATGAGCCAATTTCCGCGCTCGACATACGCTTTCAGATTGAAACGATGAACCTTGTGCGCAGCATCTCCCGCATGCGCGCAGTTTCGATTCTGGTTATTCTGCACGACATCAATCTCGCGGCGCGCTATTGCGATGAAATCGTCGCCCTGAAGGAAGGCCGCGTCGCCTGGCGGGGACCGGCGGCCTCGCTCATCGACCCGGATGTGCTGGAGCCCATCTACGACGTCCGGATGACCGTCCACACCGCCGGGGTTGTGAAACTCGCGTTTCCAAAGCTCGCTGATTAAACGCAAACCGGATCCGGATCACTTCCAGAACGGGCGATTGACCGTCATCAACACAATCCCCTTTTCCACAATCTGTTTTTCACAGTCGATCAGGGCGTCATTGTCCGCCATCAGCTTCCTACGCCAATCAGCCGCTGAGGTCTCCCATCGGGCGGGCAAGTCCTCGGCATCGTAAAACCTGTCGACCAACTCTGTCAGATAACCGCGATATCGTGTCCATGCCGAATAGCATACATGCACATTTTTGCGAAATAGGTTTGACTGAGCAGCGTCCGGTCCGATTGCGCAAGGGCGTCCCATCATTCCGGCGACCGGGCCAAAGCCTCGCCGGAAATTCGTTGCGCGTCAATCGCATCGGACTGAAAGGGCGGAATGACGATGCTGGCGGCGCGTGACTTCAGTATACCGATTGTATGCTGATACCCTGCGAGCTTCGCCGAAAGAATGGAAATCTTCCTTACGCCCTTCAGACCACCTTTCGAGATTCGAACGCCTGGAAAATTCCATTTGGATGAGCTATGCCAAGGGCGTTGAACAACGCTAACAACACAACTGGCTGATTTATCTGTATTTTTTACCCCACTAACGTCCTATGTTCTGTAATAGCCCTCGAAATTCAGGCTTCGGCGCCTGACAATGGGTTCGATACGCATTCACGAAGTGGAGCCATTAACGCTTTGAAATCACGCAGAAATTTCAAACGAACTTGCCTCGCATTATCGCGTGAATTTCACCACGCTAGCACTGCGCTACCAACTTGCTCAAAGTCGGCCCGCGAAATAGCGCTCCTGAAACGCGGCGTGGTGATTAGGAATACTGAATCGGTCCAAAAAAATGCGCCGACTTTGGCGGCCGTGTAATCGACGGCCCTGCGGATAACCCGCTCAACGTTTTCAGCGCCCGCATCTCGAACCTCGCGCCATTCAGCGACGCGCTGACGGGAAACGCCGATTTCATCCATTTCCGAAACGTCCGCACCACGGACATTTGACCGCTGACGCTGTTTCGCTAACGCGCCGTCCGCCTGCCCCTTATCGATCTCGTCGGCCATGCGCATTTCAGCGCGCACAATCATTCGCATACAGTCGGCTTGCGTTTCGTTCGCCGCCTTCGTGACTTTAGCGTAATGCATCGCCGCCTGCGCCGCGCGCTGCGCCTATTGCCACGCTTCGTTCTTACAGAGCCTATGGTAAACTCTATAGGTAGTCCTGAGGCGGGACGAATAAATTGGGGTAAGATATTCCAACGAGTACTCATGCGGAGCGCAAACGCCGGTTATCAATCTATTTAGTCCTACTTTAGATTGCTACGCCGCATTGCGTTCCGTCACGGTACCGAGTTCTGAATTTTTCGGTGTCGGCGACCAGTCCTTCCACGCATTCGTTGCGGGCCTATTGACGAAACCCCGATAGCGCAGCCACCTTTTATGTTACCGTGAGATCGCTGTCGATGGAAGGCCCAACTGGCCGGAGCCATCCAATAGTGGAGGCCAGGTCGGCCGGGAGAATGGCGAGCGGGGCTGGCGGTCTGTAGCCTAGCGATGAATGAGGGCGCACCGAGTTGTAATGCCTGCGCCAATGATCTGGTGCGCTACGCGACGTTCACGCCAGTGAAGCCGGAGCCATATGGGAGCAGCGCGACAAGTCACAACGGAGCGCTCACGGGAACCTGGACCGTGTTGCGCGAAAAGGGGGACGTGCGGGTCGCGATTCTTTTAAACGGATCGCCCCTTGACCGTAAGAAGTTTCCGCTTGAACCGCTCATTGACGAGCAAATTGCGGCGACAAGCCAATGGCCGACGCGCAATCTCTGGTCGGAATACGGCTACCCGCAACAGTAACGCCTAACTAAATTCGGGCGTCTCAAGCACTTGGCTTCAACTGAAGCCGAAACAGCTTTGGAGACACCGACATTGAAGTTGTCATAGCCGAATTCGACGCTGATTTTCCCAGTTACGGGGACTCCCGGCCCCGGAGCTGTTCGTCTCAACGCCCTCCTGCACCTGCTTCTCCGGCACTGAAGCCCGGGCAACCGGCGCGCATTTTGACGATTAAAATGAAAACGCCAAATGCGCGCCGGCGTCGACAAGCAGGGTCTCTCCGGTTACATGGCGCGCATCCGGCGACGCCAGAAACAATGCGGCGCCGCAAACATCTTCCGCCGTTGAGGCCTCTTTTAGCGGAACGGCGTCTTTAATGTGCTTGCGCAAGGAATCCATCTGATCAGCGGCAAGCCTCTTTGCAAACCACGGCGTATCGATAAATCCGGGACAGACCGCATTGACCCTGATTTTCGGCGCCAGCACGCGCGCCAGGCACAGCGTCATCGTGGTCAGCGCGCCTTTTGACGCTGCATAGGCGATGGAAGACCCGATGCCCGTAAGAGCGGCGATTGACGACGTGTTGACGACCGCCGCGCGCTTGGGCGCCGCTTCGAGCAGCGGCCGCGCGCCCCGCGTCATCTGATAGGCGCCGACGACATTGACGCGATAGAGGCGCATGAAGTCTTCGCTGTTCAAGGCGCCAAGATCGCTCTGGTCCAACGCGACCGCCGTGACGCCTGCATTGTTGAACAACGCATCGATGCGCCCGAAGGGCTCAGCGGCGGCGGCGATTTTCTTGCAATCCTCGTCATCGCCGACATCCCCCCGGACCAGGACCGCTTTAGCGCCCGCCTCCTCGACCAGCGCCGCAGTCTCGTCCGCCTCTTCGGCATTCGCGTGATAATTGATGATGACGGCCTCAGCTCCGCGCGCCGCAGCCCCTTGGGCGATGGCGCGCCCAAGCCCTGTCGACGCGCCCGTTACAGCGACAATGCAGTCGGCGAAGGTCTTTGACATGGCGCCAGCCCTTTCCCGTTCCGTTAAAAAGGACGGTCGCCCTTGATTGTGACCCTGTTTCCGTAACGGCGATGGGGCCAGTAGTCCCACACCGCATGATGCTGCGCGCAGCGATTGTCCCAAAAAGCAAGGGAGCCCGGCGCCCAGCGAAAGCGGCACTGAAACGCCGGATGCGCCGCATGCCGGATCAGGAAACGCAAGATCGCATCGCTTTCGTCAGGAGGAACACCGTCGATCGCAGTCGTAAAGCCGGCGTTCACATAAAGGCATTTGCGCTTCGTTTCCGGATGCGTGCGCACGACCGGATGATGGGCGCGCGGATATTGCGGCTTATCCTTGACGCCCAAGTCCGCATAAAGCCCTCGATAAACATGCTCGCCGTCATGGATCGCGATCATGCCGTCGAGATAGGTTTTCATCTGCGGCGACAAGGCATCATAGGCCGCATACATGTTTGCGAACAGCGTATCGCCGCCACAAGGCGGGGTTTGCTTGATGTAAAGAATGCTGCCCAGCGGCGGCTCTGGCTCGCAGGATACGTCCGTATGCCATGTTTCCCCATTCGCCCGCGAGGAGTTCTCATCGGCAGCGATGACCATCAGCTCCGGATGGCCGGCTTCGCTCGGGGCCGCCGGATGCGCATGCAGCTCGCCAAAGAGCTTGCCGAAGGCGACATGCTGATCCGGCGTCAGGTCCTGACCGCGGAAGAAAATCACCAGATTTTCGAGGAAGGCGCGGCGAATTTCCTCAATGACGGCGCCGGAAAGCTCTTTGCCAAGATCGACGCCGCCAATCTCGGCGCCGATCACCGGCGTAAACTTGTTGACGGCGATGTAACGATAGCTGTCCGTCTCCATGTCCCCAACCGCGGGAGCATTCAAGGGTTTTTGCTTTAGATTCATCATTTGCTACTTCGATTTCTAAGGCATTCAACATGGTTTGTCGGCCCGTCCCCAGGCTCTGCCTGCAAAATAAAAGGCGATGGCGGACGGTATGTTGAACAAAAATGAAAAGGCGATCGCCATGCCGAGCGCCGCAACGCCAACGGACGGCGCCAGCGCATCGCTGATTAAACCGATCACCAGCGGTCCAAGCCCAAGCCCCACTAAATTCTGTATAAAGATCATCAACGCGGCGGCGCTCGCGCGCTCTTGCGGATCCGCAACTCCCTGGACAAGCGCGTAGGAGGCCGGCTGATAAAGCGTGTTGCAAAACACCGCCGCCACCGCGCCGATGAGCGCAAACACAAGACCTTGCGCCAGAAAAGCGGGCACGCCGACAAAGGTCGCGGCGAAAACCGTCACGGCGGGCCACCAGGCGAGCCAGCGGCGATCGCGTTTGGCGAGAAAATCCCCGGCCGCGCCGCCAATCAGGCTGCCTAACGCACCCGCAATCGCCGCTGATGCGCCCAGGATCGCCGCCGCCGCACCGACCGACATGCCGTGAGCGCGCACGAAATACGCAATGCCGAAAGCAGCGAGCCCATAGGCCACCATCAAGTGAAACGCAGATCCGGCGACGCAGAGCAGGAACGGCGGTGATTTCATCAATGCGCCGAACGCCTTAACCGCGCGCCCCGCCCTGGCGGCGCCGCCCAGGCGAACCGGCTCCTTAAGCGTGAAATAGACCAGCGCGGACACGATCAATCCGGGCGCGCCAAGCGCCATAAACGCCGCGCGCCAGCCATGGGTTTCCGCCACGAGGCCGCCGATCAGCGACGCAACAAGACCGCCGGCCGAGATGCCCACAACGAGGACGGAAAACGCAGACGAGCGCCGCTCCGGCGAAACGGAATCCGCGATAAGCGAATGTGTGCATGGAGCATATCCCGCCTCGCCGGCGGCGACTCCGGTGCGCGCGACGGCGAGATACCAAAAACCGGGCGCCACGCCGCACAACATCGTCATGGCGCTCCAGACCGCCAGACACGCCGCAAGGATGTTGCGGCGATTGAGCCGGTCTGCGGCGCGTGCAATCGCAAGCCCCAATGTCGGGTAAACGAGCGCAAAGGCGGTTCCGCCCACCAGCCCCAGCATGGTGTCCGAAAGACCGAATTCATTTTTGATGGGCTCGGCCACGATGCCGATAATCTGCCGGTCGGCCATGTTCAGGGTCGACACCAGAAACATGACGCCAAGGAAATACGGCAAGGACGTTCCTGCGGCCTTGCCGGACGCCGCGCCAGACATCGGGATTGCGCCGGGCTCCGGCCTGCCGCTCGCCGCCATTCTCATGTCCTCTCCTAACGCACGTCTTATTTTATGGCATGCAGCCCCAAGCCGAGCTGACGGTGTTTCATCGCCAGCGCGTTCTGGCCATGTTGTTCTGTTTGCCCCCATGAAACGCCGCCCCGGAGCTTTTGTCAATAATCGACATTAAGTGCGTTTCGCGCGGAAATGCGGCGCAGGCGGGTCATGTCTCACGCCTACGCGCTCACCCCCGCCGGCCAGCAAGGTTCGCACGTCCCTAGTCGGAAGCCCCGGCCTTTGACGACTTTTCCAGCGTCGCCTCTGACGTCTCGCCTGTTGGCGTCTCGCCCGTTTCGGCGCGCCGCCGGATCTCCGCAAGACTGTCGAGCACCAGATCCCGCGCCAGACGCTCCGCCTCGCCAACACGCGCTTTTTCAATCGCCTTACATAGCGCCGTCCAGCGCGCCGCCGATCTGCGGCGGCGTTCAGGACTTAAAATGCTGGCCCATAGCACGGCGACTTCACGCTCAAACACTGCGGACATCCGCCCGAGATACCGCGCGCCGGACAGGCTGGTGATCAAAACGGAAACAGCGCGGCGCACTGTGATGTAATCGCCGACAGTCGCTTCCTTCGCGATCGACAACCGCGTCAGCAGAGCGACGCCGTCCGCAATGGCGGCGAGCGCGGCGGCGCTGCGCTCGCTCGCGGACGCGGCAAGGCCCGCCTGGGCGGCGAACAACTCAGCGCGAATATGAAAAAGCGCCTCCAGCTCGTCGTCCGTTAGCTTGCGCACGATTGCGCCTTTTCGCCCTCGAAGCGTGACAAGCCCGTCCCTGTCCAGGAGGCGCAACGCTTCGCGCACCGGCCCGCGGCTGACATCAAAATGATCCGCCACCGCCAGCTCCCGAATCGACTCGCCCGGCTTGAAATCACCAAACTGAATCCGATCTGCAATCCAGGCCGCGATATAACCGGGCAAAGACGGCGGCGGCGGCTGCGCCACACCAGCGATGGTTTCAGCCCGCGCAACGAAAGCCCTGATATCCGGTGCAAGCTCCGCCGTCATCGGTTCAGACTTTCTCCGATTTCTCCAAGCCGTTCCGGCGCAACGATGGACACATGCAAGGCGATGCGCGCCATCGCCCTGGCGAGACGCGCATTCCTGGACGCCGCTCCAAGCCGCTCAAGCTGCTCTTCAACGAGGACGAGCCGGCGCGACGGCGCCTTCGCCGTTATCTCGCCAGCGCGCAACTGTTCAACCGACGCGTCATGACGGCGAAGTTCCTCCCCCAAGAGCCAGCGCAGCCGGTCCCACACGATAAACAGCTCCGCGGGCGGTGCGTATTGATCGTCGATCACCCGGGCGCCGCGGCGCGCAGACACGATGATCGCGCCCTGCTTTTCCAGAAGGTGAAACGCTTCGCGGGTCGTCGCCGCCGTGCAATGAAACCGCTCGGCGACCGCGCGCTCGGTGATGCGGGCGCCCGCCTTGAAGGACCCATCGACAATCAGCGCGCGCAGCTCGTCCGCGACCAGCGAAGGGCCTGGCCCGCTTTTGCCTGAATCCGTCCTCGAGGACTTTGGCGACTGACGCGTTGTGGTTGGTTTTTTGGTCACGCCCTGACTTTATCTGCCTGCTGTGGGTCCCTGAAATGGCGAGAGAAAATAATTGACTTTCTTATATTTACGCAACTGTTTGCCAAACATTGCAAATTTTAACGCCGGCGCCGAAAATGCGGAGGGAGCGCCGGCCTTGCCGGCGCTCCCCGAACAATTCGCCTCGAAGCTTTCAGCGATTACGGATTGTTGTTCGCCTGAATATCAATCAGGTCCGCGAGCCCGCCCGAATTGATGATGAGATCCGTCGCGTCGATATATCCCGTCAAAAGATGGTCATCGAGGTGGATATAGGCGGCCCAGTCCTTGTCGGGCGAATAAAACGTAACCGCGCCCCAGGCGCCGACGCCCAGATAGATTTTCGAGCCGCCCTGGTCGAACACCCACTGGCCGCGCGCATAATCGAGATCGAGATCCTTGATCGGGCTGCTCACCGTCGGTACAGATCCGCTCTGCAACGGAACCGTGACTTCATTCAATGAAGCAAGAGAAGCCGCATTGAAAAGCGTGTGATTGTTTCCGCACTCGCCGCTCAGCAGCGCCTGCGCGAAGGCGCCGCCATCGAACAGATCGGTTTCAAATCCGCCTGCCGCCCATTCATTATTGGGGCGCTTCACAAGCGTGTCCGTAAGGTTGCAGGGACCGGTCAAATAGTCCTCAAGAATTGTCGTAAAGTCATCATTGACAGCGTTAGCCACCGCAAGTCCGAGAATCTGCCACGACATTGGACCGTAAGAGAAAGCTTCGCCGGGCGCGTAAACATAAGCGCTGTTGTTGTTCGGATCGTCATCTTCCGCGATGTCAGCGGCGATCATATCCTCCCCGCATGTTTCAAACGAAACGAACGGATTGTTAATGCACGAAGTCAGCCCAATCGGCCAAGCGCTGACGGTCTCATGTCCTGTCATCATGGTAATGAGATCGTTGATCGTCATGTGGTCGTAAACGAGACGCGATGTCCCGTTATCGTCGAATTGACTTGCGTTCAACGACGTCGCGTTTGTGATATGGTCCTTCACCAGATCGTTCAGCGAAAAATTGACATTCGGATCCTGCGCCACCGCCATCGCCACCGCCGCCGTAAAGGTTTTCGACAAAGATGCGACATTAAAGTTGTGATTGTTGATGAAGTAATCGCAGCTTTGGCCGTCCCACCAACCGAAGCCGGTCCAATAAACGACCTCGCCCTTGTGATAGATGATCATTCCCCCGCGCTGGAAAGGGGAATTTTCCAACGCAGCTTTGACGTCGGTCCAATCATAACCCGATGGCAAAGGATCATCCGGACATTTAGCGTTGGTTTGCGCGGCGGCCTGCGTTGCAAAGACCAGCGCCAGTAGCGCGCCGCATAGTGCTCCCACTCCTCCAAAATGCTTGCTTTTGAACCTCACTGTTTCCTCCTTTTTTGATTGCATTCCATCCCCGCCGGAAGAGCCGCGATCGGGAATGCTTTTGGGTTGCCGGCGTACAAGGCGAGCAGGAAGAATCGGCGTTGCGGCCGGTGCGCCGTCATATTGTCAATTATTTGCAATTAGTCAAGAAAGCAGTGGATAGTCTGATATATTTCCTATATTTTCCTGAAAAAATCATAAATATGAAATTTATTGACAATTCAGGGAGGAATTTTTGACTGCGCTTTTCACCCGCCGGAGCACGCTCGCCGCCGCCGCGTCAGCGCCGCTCGCCGCGCTCGCCCTGCCCTCCTGCGTCTCGAAAAAGTCGCCCGCCGGAATGTTCGACATCGGCCGCCTCAGCGCGGCGGGCGAGATGATCGACGGCCTCGTTGAAAGCGGCCAAATTCCCGGCGGCGCGGTGCGCATATCGCAGCATGGCGAGCTGCTTTTCGAGCATTATGCGGGCAAGGCGGACATCGCATGCGGCAAGAACATCGCCCCGGATACGATCTATCGGGCTTATTCCATGACCAAGCCGGTTACGGCCGCCGCCATCATGCTGCTGGTCGAGGACGGCAGGTTGTCGCTCGATGATCCGGTGACCGCTTATGTTCCGGAGTTTTCCGATCTCGCCGTTTATGTTTCGCAGGACGGCGAGAAAATCGTGACGGAGCCTGCGGGCGTCATGCGCGTCGCTCACCTGCTGACGCATACGTCCGGCCTCAGCAATAGCTGGAATCCCGGTCCGCTTTCTCCTCTCTATCGCAAGGCCGGCCTTGTTTCAGCAAAATATGTCTACGATCCGGAATTCAGCGCCGGTCTTTCGGAATTCGCGGCCCGGCTCGGAAAAATCCCTCTGCAGTTTCAGCCCGGCTCGCAATGGCTCTACAGCATTTCCCCTGATATTGCGGGATTGGTTGTCGAGCGTGTCACGGGGACGAGCTTCAGCGCCTTTTTAAAGGCACGGATTTTCAACCCGCTTGGCATGGAGGATGCGGATTTTTATGTGCCCGCACCCAAGGCCGAACGGCTTGCGAGCATGTATGCATTAAAAGAAGGAAGCCTCATCCTCGCGGAAGCAGCGGCCGACTCTCCTTTCCTGACCAAGCCCTGCGCTGAATCCGGCTCCGCCGGACTGTTATGCACGCTCAGCGATTATCACCGCTTCGCCAATATGCTTGCGGAATTCGGTGAAACCGGCGGCGCACGCGTCATGAGCCGCAAAAGCGTCCGCACAATGACAGCGCCTCATGTGGGCGCCGAGATCCTCGGCGACACATTCCAGAAATTCATGGGGTTCGCCTCGGGCGGGTCCGGCCTCGGCATGGAGATGGCGCTTGGCGGCGCTGTGCTTACCGACCCGGCTGCCGCCGAAAAGCCCGGCCTTAAAGGCGAATACACCTGGGGCGGCGCGGCGAGCACGACCTTTTTCGCGGTTCCCGAGGCCGGCTTGTCGGCGACGCTGATGACCCAGCTTTTCCCATCGGGAACGCTGCCCTTGCGCGACATGCTGAAGACCGCCGTCTATCAGGCCATGAATTAAACCGCTTTCCACGCCCGCCGCCCACCAAGGACTCAGTAATGAAAATACATGTTCTGGCTTTGCTGGCGACGGCGCTCGCCGTCGCGTGCTCGTCGCAGAAAGATGACGAAACCAAAGTCGCACAAAGGCTGGTTTTCAAACCGGACCATGATTTTTCGCCAGACCTTGCCCCGCCGGCGCCGGACTATCGTTCGCCGGACGCCTGGGCGGCGCTGCCGGAGCGCAAGGACAACGCCGACCAGACGCCGGAAGGCGTTGCAGATAAGCAGGCGGAAGCGGCGGCCGATGTCTTTTTCATCCACCCGACAACCTATTTCAAAAAGGACGGATGGAACGCGCTTTATGACAATTCCGGCGAAGGCCGCATGAGCGTCGAAGAGGGAACCTTGCGAGGCCAAGCAAGCGTTTTTAACGGTTGCTGCCGCGTTTTCGCGCCACGCTATCGCCAGGCGACGCTTTATACGTTCTTTGCATTCAACGAAAACAGCGAACACGCCCTTGATCTCGCCTATCAGGACATCGCCGCAGCGTTCGATAATTTTATCCGTGAAAGAAACGACGGACGGCCCTTCATCATCGCCAGCCACAGCCAGGGCAGTTATCACGCCATGCGCCTTCTTGAAGAGCGCGTCATCGGCACAGACCTTATGGATAGGCTTGTCGCCGTTTATGCGGTCGGGGGGCCCGTGCCGGAAGCGTTCGCACCGGACCGGCTGCCGCCTTGCGACGACGCCCGGCAGACCCGCTGCATCATCGGCTGGAATACGGTCAGCAACAAAAACGAACCTGATCTGCGCCGCGACGAACGCGCCCTCATCTGGCTTGACGGCGGCTACCAGCCGGTCGCCGGGCGCCCGCTCTTATGCGTCAATCCGCTGAACTGGAAAGCAGGCGGCGGCGCGCCCGCCAGCGACAATCTCGGCGCGCTTTCGGGCAATCAGGACCCCGGCGCCTTATCGGCGCTCCTCCCCCACCTCACCGGCGCCAGATGCGAAAACGGATATCTGGTGATCGATTTCAATGAAGACATAGACGGCTTTAAAAGCCGGCAGACTAAGAACGGCTCTTATCACGTTTTCGACTACAATCTCTTCTATATGAATATCCGCGCAAACGCGATCGATCGGGTCGACGCTTTTCTTGAAGAACAATGAGGCCGGTCTCTACGCGCCGCAGAGCTTTTGCGCATGCCGCACCCAAGCCCGCATGGAGCGTGCGTTTTTCAGCTCCATGCAGTGCTCGTGCAAATCCGCTTTTCGCTCTTCATTCAGCCGCGATCCGGCAAGCGCGTTGAATTTATTCATCCGCTGCGCTGCACTCAGCGGCGCAGGCGCATTGCGATCCGGATCCTGCGCGACGGCGTGAATTCTTTCTCCGTAGCGAAGCACGATTTCGATGGAAAGATGATCGCTGTCATTTACTTCAAACGATCCGGACCGCGCCAGCGAAATAATGTCCGGGTCCCGGAACGCTTCTTGCGTGTAATCGCCGGGCAGAACCGAACGGCGCACCAGCCACATGGCGACGACAAAGCTGAAATTGAGCGCCGCCCCGATCCGCGATGACGGCGGTTCAAAATCATTGATCTTGCGCGCCACAATACGGCTCCAGGAGGCGTTGCCGCGAACAATGAAACTTTCAATCGACGCCGGATCAAGCTCAGGAGGCGCCGCCGCCTGCAGGCCGTCAAGCGTCGGAATAATGGAATGCGATGCGGCGAAAAATTTAGGACGCAGATAAAGCGGCCCCTCAAGCCGGCCAAGATCATCCGTCAACTGCGCCAGCGCCGGCGCATCCGTCCCAGCGAAAAGGTGATAAAGCCCGGCGCGCCCCTCCAGAATGCGCGCCGCCCCGTGCTCGCCCAAGGCGGCGAGATCGGCGCTTTCGATCGCAGCGCGCGCGGCGCGCGCGACGATGATCCGCTTTTCGTCCGTCTGGTCGAAATAATATTGAAACGCGCCGCCAGCGGCGGAACCCGCGAGCGACATCGCCGAAGTGATGTCCGCAGCCGGCCTGCCCCGAAGGAAAGAGACGGCGGCGGCGGCGGCCGGTGGCCCCCATACGCCGGACGCCATCCAGCCCCGCGTTTGAACCGGCCCTACCGGCTGAACGAAACGCCCCTGAAGCGTGTAGCCGAGCGCCGCCGCGCGAAGAAATTCGGGCCCGCTTGCATCCGCAGCCTGCGCCGCGGCAAGACAGGCCGGCATGATGACCGCCGAGGCGCGCAGCTCTCCGCGTGGATCGCTGTCGTCGATTTCAGCGGCGTGCAGCAAATACGCCATCGCAGAAGCGGCGCCTGTCTGCGAAGAAACAAGGTCGGCCGTCAACACGTCCGCATCGCGGCCGGGCGTGTTTTTTGCGAAATAGGCGGCCGCGCTCATCGGACGCGCAAGCGTTCCCGCATAAAGCATCGACGCAAGATTATCGAGCAAGGTCCACGCGACGCGCTCTTCGACCTCAACCGGCGCTCGCTCGGGCAACGCCGTCACGGCTTCTGCAATCGCTTTGGTAAAGCTGTCCGGCGGCACTTGGCTTTTCTCAGTCAGGGCGCAGGCCGGCCCGGCGCCAGCCAACGCCGCCGCGCCGCCCAACACGCTTCTGCGCGTCATGGCGCTTTTTGAACCGCGAAAATCCGACAAAAAAACCTCTCTTTTTGCTGGTGGCAGCATGCTCATATTTTTCAGCGTTCGCCATGGCGCACATCGGGTTTGCTCAGAACCTGTAACGCAGTTCCACGCCGGTCGCGCGCGGCGTTCCGAGCCTTTGCGTCGTCGCTTCCTGGAAAGTGAGATACTGTTCATCAAAGAGATTGTTGACAAAACCGGCGATCTCGATCCGGTCATAGGTTACGCCGAACCGAAGATTGACGATTTGAAAATTATCAAGCAACGGAGACGGAACCGTCAGCTCCTGCGTTCCGCCCCATTGCCCGTAAGCGAACAAATTGACGAACATGTCGATCTTGTCGTTGAACGGCTGACGATAGTTGAGGTTTGAAGAAGCAAGCCAGTTCGGCGTCTGCGCCGTCGGCACGCCGGTCAGCGGTCCCTCCGTCACTTTTCCGTCCTGGCGAGAGGCCGCCAAAGTCGCCGTCAGCGTCCCTGCCCCGACCTCGAACGAACCGTTGAATTCGGCTTCAACGCCCCAGGTTCGCGCCTTGCCCGCATTGTCGAGAAAAACCGTCGGGGCCACCGGACACGCCGGCAGGGTCACGCTGCAGCCATTGTCACGCTGCACGATGAGATCATCGGCCTCGGCGACATAGCCCGCAATCGCTACATATAAGTCGCCAAACTGGCCCTTTACGCCGCCCTCATACTCCGTCGAGGTTTCATCATTATAGGCGGCCGGGACCGGTATTGGCTGCAACGGCGTGCCAAGACTCGCATTGAACCCGCCGGCGCGATAGCTGCTCCCGACTTTTCCGTAGATTTGCCAGTCATCGGCGAAGCGATAAGCCAGCGTCGCATTATAGGAAACATTATCCGACGACCGGTCAGCGGAAAAATTGAACGCATCCCCGCCTGTTTCCATGCCGGTGAAATCGTCGATCAAGCTCGACGTGCTGGAACGGTCGTCATTTGTGTAACGCAGTTCTCCCGTCAGGTTCAGCCGCGGCGTGATGTCTATCCCTAAAGACCCGAAAAACGCATAGGAATCATATTCCAGATCGACATCCGCACGGGTCCGCGTGAACACATTGATGATCTGGTTCGTTTGCGTCAGGCGGAAGGCGTTGCTGTCTTGCGTGAGATATTCAAAACCGCCCAGCCAGACGACGCGATCGTCAAACAGTGTTCCGGTCAGATGCGCGACCTCGGTGATCGTCCTCGTTTCGTCGCGCTGATTGACGTAACTTTCACCGCCAAGCGGGAAAATCACCTCCCCGCTCAGATACGCTTCAAGCGCGCGCTCAGGCGTGATGGCGTCGGCGTCAAACGTATATTCGGAATTGCGCTGACGGATCAGCGTGTTCGAATGCAGCGTCGCCCAGCCAAGATCATATTCGATTGAAAGACCGCCGGCGTTGATTTCCTGATGCGCGAAAGGCTCCGTGCTGTGGTCGTATTCATAAGGCGGCTGGACGAAGCCGAGGGGAAAGATCGGTCCCGGGTCGATGACGACGCGATAGGTGATCGCCGGCACATCGAGATTCTGACGCTCGCCAAGAAGCGTGACGTCAAGCCGGTCATTTTTGTATCGGACTTGCCCCCTATAGTCCAAGCCTTCCTGTCGGTCGAAATAAACGTCATTGCTCGGATTATAGAAAAAGCCTTCATTTTGATGAACGCCGTCGATCCCGACACGAAACGCCCATTCGTCCGAGGGCGATGCGTTCAGCACAAGCTGGCCTTCTTTTCCTTTCGTCTGCGTCGTGTAGCGCAGGTCGAGATAGCCGCTGTTTTCGAATTTCGGTTTCGCCGTGATCAAGTTGACGGCGCCGCCGACTGCATTGCGCCCGTAAAGCGCCCCTTGCACGCCCCGCAGCACCTCAACACGCTCCGCATCGAAAATATCAAGGCGGGAAAAACTGCGCCCGCCAACCGTGCCGCCGCCGATGTAAACGCCATCACGATAAAGCCCCACGCTCGGATCGGCGTTTGTCGCGCGCGCTGTCGAAGAACCGCGGATGGACACTTCGGAATTGACGGGCGAGGTCGTATCGAAGAAACGCACGCCCGCCTGGCCCGCAAGAAGGTCCTTGGCGGATCGCGGCCCGCCCCTCTCCTGAAGATAGTCGGCGGAGAGCACCGCGGCCGACGCAGGCACATCCGACAGACGCTCTTCACGGCGGCGCGCCGTGACGACGATCAGGTCGCTTGCGGCGGCCGACGCGTCAATATCAGCAGCGCCAGCTTCCGCCTGCGCCGCCGCGCCGCCGCTCGCCAGCGAAAGCGCCCCCAGAGCCACGCCGCTCGCAAGCCAATCACCCAGTTTCATCTGCCGCCTCCCTTACACGCCGGCGCTGTTCGCGCGTTCGCCACCCGCGCGCCGTCAATTATGACTGTTATGCGAGCGATATTATGTCAATAATTCACAAATAGGAAGACGGTGGAGAGATTTCCTCGCGTAATTTTCAGCGCTGCAGCACGCCAGCGCCTCACTGAAAAGGCGCCGCGGGCCGCCGGGGGCGTCCCTATTTTCCTCATGTTTCCCAGAAAATGTGCCAGCCGAAGCGCCGCCGGCGCCAGCGCGTAATGGCTGGCAAGCCAAGGAATCGCAGGCGCTGTGGATTTTCACAGTTGCCTTTCACCAGACATTAAGTCAATAATCGACATATTGTAAAAATAGCCCGTCCACGCGCCGGCAAGAAGCGCAACAGACGGACAGCAGCCCGACATTCGGGCGCAAGGGAGGGAAAATGCGCAAGACTATCCTGACGGCTTCCGTCTGCGCCGCCGCGTTTACAGCAAGCGCCGGCGCGCAAGCACAACAATCGACGTCCGGCGACGTGATTGTGGTAACGGCCCAAAAGCGCGAGCAAAACATTCTCGACGTCGGCGCGACCGTGACTGCGATCAGCCAACAAACGCTTCGGGACGCGCGCGTCCTCGAAATGCGCGACATCGCGACTTTTGTTCCGAATGTCGACATCCGCGAACAGGCGCCCGGCACCCTGCCGGTGATCACCATTCGCGGCGTCGGACTCAATGATTTCAGCAACACCAACAACCCGAGCGCCGGCGTTTACATCGATGAAGTCTATCTCTCCTCGCTTGGGCTTCTTGCTTTCGACTTTTTCGACCTTGAGCGCATCGAAGTTCTGAAGGGCCCGCAAGGCACGCTTTACGGCCGCAACTCAACAGCGGGCGCCGTCAATTTCATCACGGCGAAACCGAATTTCGACGCCCCCCTGACCCGGCTGTCCGCTAGCTATGGCAATTACGACACGCTCGAAGTCGAGGGCGTGACCAATATTCCCGTTACCGAAGAACTCGCCATTCGCCTCGGCGCCAAGTCCATCCGCCAGTGGGAGGGCTATTATTTCAACCGCGCAGTCGACGACGATATCGGCGAACGCAACATCGCGCTCGGCCGCGCGCAGCTTCGCTGGACGCCGGGAGACAGCGCGGACATTCTGTTGAAAGTCGAGGGCTACTCGAACAATTCCGGACTTGGTCAGGGCGCGTTTTTCGGCGCTGTAGACTATACAAACCCGCCGAGTTTTGCGTGCGCCGCCATTGCGGAAAATGAAATCGACCCGACCTGTACGGACTTTTTCGGCTACAGCGATCCTGACGGCGACCCTTACACAGGCGACTGGTCGGATCGGCAGTTTTACGACGCCAAACAGATCGGCGCGACGCTTCGCGGCGTATTCGACCTTGGCGGCGCGGAACTGACCAGCGTCACCGGCTTCATCGATCACTATCGTGAAGCTTATAACGATCTCGACGCCTCGCCGCTGACCGCGCTTGAATTCCTGCCGACCACAGACGTCCGGCAATATTCTCAGGAACTCAGGCTCGCCGGCAATCTCAATGAGAATTTTGACTGGCTCGTCGGCGCTTTCTGGTCGCACGATCACATCGTCGTCGGATCCACCGGCTATGCAGACGTCCTCTTTCAAACCCGCACAAGCGGCTTTGGCGACCAGACGACGGATTCAGTCGCCGGTTTTATCCACGGCGAATATGCGCTGACCGACACGCTATCCGTTATCGGCGGCCTCCGGCTCACCTGGGAGGAAAAAGAATACACGGCGCGCGTCTTTGACGACAATCCGTTCGGCACGAGCTGCCTGATCAGCCTCACCTGCTCGCCGGGCCCGACGCCTCAAATTACGCTCGCTGCGGCGGACGCCCTTAAAGCGGAAGACACCAACCTCTCCTGGAAAGCCGGGCTCGACTGGAAGCCGCTTCCTTCAACGCTGCTTTACGTCAGCGCCTCGCGCGGCGTGAAATCGGGCGGCTTCTTCTTCGGCTTCGCCACAAACAGCGGCTCCTTCCAGCCCTTCGAACCGGAAAGCCTGGTCTCTTATGAAGCCGGCGTGAAGCACCAGACCGCGAACGGCGCCCTGCGGCTGGCCGCGAGCGGGTTTTATTACGACTATTCCGACATCCAGACCTTCATCCGCGACCAGTCGGGCGCAGTCCCGTTCCAGCGCCTCGGCAACGTTGATGAAGCGAATCTGTACGGCGCCGATCTCGAAGCGACATTGGCGCCGCCGGCAATTGAAGGGTTGACGCTGACGGTCGGGCTCGGACTTCTCGATTCCGAATTGGGCGAGTTTGTCGCCCTTTCCGGCCCGGCGCCGAAGGGCAACGAATTCCCCAATGCGCCCAGCGTCACCTTCAACACCCTGGCGCGTTATGAACGCGCGATCTCTCCCGGATTGCGCGGCGTCATCCAGATTGACGGCCGCTATTCCGGCTCCACCTTCAAGGACGCGCTCAACGATCCGCTGATCGCGTCTGACAGTTTCACGTTATGGAACGGCCGGCTCGCCGTTGGCGCTGAGGACGGAAGCTGGGAAGCCGCGCTCTGGGCCAAAAATATCTTTGACGAAGCTTATAAGGTTCAAGGCGTCAATCTGACGAGCCTCGGTTTCGGCTATGAAAACTACAATCCACCGCGCACTTTCGGCGGAACGATAACCGTTCAGTTTTAAGCGCCTGGATTGACCAGATGTGAGCGGAGCGCTTCCTCCCCCGTTCCGCTCACATTCCCTCACCCCGGCAGAGGCCGGCGTGCAATTTTCCGGAAGACGGCCGGATTTGCTATGTAAACTGCATGGCCTGATCTGCTAAGCACTCTGCAAATGTAAAAAAATTTGGGAAGAAACCGTGCTTGACGGGCTCATGCAACGTTCGCCGCTGATGATCAGCGGCATTCTGGACTACGCGGCCAACGCGCATGGCGACAGGGAAATCGTCTCCCGACTCCTAGACGAGCCTTTGCATCGCTATGACTACGCCGGATTGCGCCGCCGCGCGGCGAAATGCGCACAGATGCTCAAAACGCAAGGAGTAGCGCCCGGAGAATGCGTCACCTCTCTTGCCTGGAACACGCACCGGCATCTTGAGTTATTTTACGCCGTTCCCGGCATTGGAGCCGTTTTGCATACGGCCAATCCCAGATTTTCAGAGCAACAGCTCGCCTACACCATCAATCATGCGGGCAGCCGGATTTTGATGTTTGACAAGTCTTTCGCCGCGCTGGTCGAACGCCTGCGGCCGCAGCTTTCCTCCATCGATACTTTTATTGTGCTGTCGGAAGACGCCTCCTCCGTAAACGGCGAACTCAATGCGGCGAGATACGAAGATCTTATCGCCGATCAGGACGAGGAAATCGTTTGGCCCGCCTTTGATGAAAACGCCGGAGCGTTCTTGTGCTACACATCGGGAACGACCGGCGATCCCAAAGGCGTTCTCTACAGCCACCGGTCTGTCGTGCTGCACGGCCTGGCCGCCGGCCTGCCCGGCGCTTTCAATTTTTCCGCATTTGACTGCGTCATGCCCTGCTCTTCGCTTTATCACGCGACAGCCTGGGGCCTTCCTTTCGCTGCCGCGATCAATGGCTGCAAGATCGTGCTGCCTTGCGAAAAGATGGATGGCGCCAGTCTTCAGGAGCTTATCAAAAACGAAGGCGTCACCTTTTCCGGGGGCGTGCCGACCATATGGACCATGTATCTCGACCATCTTGCACGTACAGGCGAAACCACAGAAACGCTGGAACGCATCATCATCGGCGGATCGGCCGTGCCCCGCGCCATGGCGGAAACCTTCCGGGACAAATACGGCGTCACAGTTCGCCAGATCTGGGGCATGACCGAAACCAGCCCGCTCGGCGTCGTGGCGACGCCAACGCCCAAACTGGCGGCGCGCGGTGAAAAAGAGCTGAACGACGTCATCTGGACCCGTCAGGGCCGTCTGCAATTCGGCATTGAACTCAAGATCGTCGACGACGATGGCAAGGCGTTGCCGAATGACGGCGAAACCTCTGGCGCACTTCTTGTTCGCGGCCCATGGACGATTGAACGCTATTACCGGGCGGAGAAATCCGCGCTTGATGCAGACGGATGGTTCGACACCGGCGACATCGCCACGATCGACTCGCAAGGTTTCCTGCGCATTACTGACCGCAGCAAAGACGTCATCAAATCCGGCGGCGAATGGATCAGCTCCATCGATATCGAAAACGCGGCCGTCTCGCACCCGGACATTCGAATCGCCGCTGTCGTCGGCGTGAAGCATCCAAAATGGGAAGAGCGCCCAATTCTCGTCGTTGAAACACATAACGGCGCCGCCCTGTCGGATCAGGAGGTCCTGAGCCATATCGAGCCGCATTTTGCAAAATGGTGGCTTCCGGACGCCGTTATCTTCGCAGAGGTGCCGCTGACGGCGACTGGAAAAATCGACAAGAAGAAACTGCGCGATCAATATAGATCACGCTTATTGTTTTGAACAGGGCGCCCACGCAACACTTATGGCCTGACCCATCGAAGTTGAGGTGACATTGTGAAAGTGGCCCAGACTCAGGGTTAGTTTTCCGGCGAAAATCTCGAGAAGGAGATCGCCGTGAAGAGGAAGAGATATTCAGTTGAACAAATTGTCGCCGTCCTGAAGCAGGCCGAGATGGGAACGCCGGTTGCGGACCTGATTCGGCATGCCGGCATTACTGAACAGACCTTTTATCGATGGAAGAAGAAGTATGCCGGCCTCGAGAGTGACCAGGTGCGGGAGCTGAAGCAGGTTCTCGATGAGAACACGCGTCTGAAGAAGCTTGTTGCGGAGTTAAGCCTCGACAAATCTGTGCTCCAGGATGTTCTTTCAAAAAAGTTTCCCGGCCAGCGCTCATGAAGGAAGTTGTAGCCTATATCATGGCGGCGCATGGCTACAGCGAGCGCAGGGCCTGTCAGGTGACGCGCCAGCATCGATCGACCCAGCGGAAGAAAATGGTCAGCGATCCGCTGACAGAGCTGCGCCAGCGCATGCATGAGATTGTGGCGACGCGCATCCGCTATGGCTATCGAAGGGTTCACATCATGCTCAAGCGTGAAGGCTGGAAGATCGGCCACAACAGAGTCTACCGGGTCTACCGTGAAGAGGGTTTAGTCCTGAAAACAAAGCGTCCGCGGCGCCGGAAGATGGCGACGCATCGCGAGGCGCGATGTCAACCGAAAGTGCCGAACGAAGCCTGGAGCCTCGACTTCGTTCACGATCAGCTTTCGAATGGCCAGAAGATCAGGGCGCTTACCATCATTGATGTCTACACCCGCGAATGTTTGGCGATCGAGGTCGGCTATCGGCTGCGAGGGGAGAATGTGGTCGAGGTTTTGAACCGGCTCGTTCGCTTCCGTGGCGCGCCCAAAGCGCTGTTCTGTGACAATGGCGCCGAGTTCACCGGCCAGATGGTGGATCTGTGGGCTTACCACAACAAGGTCCGCATGGACTTCTCCAAGCCCGCCACACCGACTGACAACGCCCATATCGAGTCTTTCAACGGCTCGCTGCGCGACGAGTGCCTCAATCTGCATTGGTTCGAAACGCTGGCCGAGGCGAAACGGGAAATCGAAGCCTGGAGACGCGATTACAATGAGAGCCGGCCTCACATGGCCCTTGGCAACATCGCCCCTTCGGAATATGCTTTGCAAGCAAGGAATTGCCGGACCACAATGGAAAGATCAGCAGTCGGAAAATAACGCTGACCCTGGACCACCATTCCCAAGCGCTTCACAGCAGTCGGAAAATAACGCTGACCCTGGACCACCATTCCCAAGCGCTTCAACAACACGCCGAGTCTAACAAATGGCTCGGAACACTTCGATGGGTCAGGCCAGTAAGGACAGCGGGTTCGGCCGCCGATATGGACAACGAACCGCCGCGCTTGAGTCGGGCATGCGGCTATGTAGACTCAGACTAACGTCCCCGATCCGGCGCGTTCAGCTGCTCAAGTTAAGTTGCTCGAGCAAACCTAAAAACCGCATGTCCTCGCGGATCAGATCATAGAGTGGGTTGATCTTGAGAAACATCACGCCGCGCGCCCCGTCCTCGACGCCCTTTTCCAGCCATAAAAACGCTTCGTCATGTTCGCCGAGATTAGCGTAAATCTGCGCGATCAACGGCGCCGGCACATAGTCATCCCGGTCAAGGAGGTTTTCTAAGATAGTTTGCGCTTCCGCCATTCGGCCGGCGCGGGCGAGTGCGACGGCGAGATCGGATTCAGCGACCGCCGCGCCGTTCATCAGGCGCGCTGCGTTTGAAAAGGATTCGATTGCCTCATTGGCTTGCCCTAGAAGAAGCTGGGCGCGCCCGAGCACTCTGTATCCGTCGGCGAACGCGGCGTCTTCCAACAGTACGGCGCCGGCCTCCCGCATGGCGTCGTCATAGCGCCGCGCGTTGAAGTATGCCCAGGCGAGGTTGTTGTGAATTCCGATATCGCCATTGATTCCAATATTGGCTGCGCCGTCTTCCAGTAATTTTTTCAATATGCTGATCGCGACGTCGTGATTGCCCACAATGGAGTTGGTCAATGCGTAACCGAGCGGCGGCGTTCCAGAGAGTTCAAAAGCGCGTTCATAGGCTGAGAGCGCGCCGGGCCAGTCCTGGTCGCCCCAGGCCAGAACGTCGCCATAAACCGACAACGCCGACGCTCGCGTCAAAGGGTTGGCCGCCGACACGCCGTAAACCAGCGAAGCTTTCACTTTCGGTATAGCCTCCGCCGGCGTCATCCAGCCGTAATGCGTGCCGGCGAAATAATATGCCCTGCCCATTGCAAGCCGGGCTTCGGCGAATTCAGGATCAAGCGCGACCGCCCGTTGAAAAAAGTCTATGGAGCGCCTGTTTCCCTCAGGCGTCCATTTACGCAACTCGTGAATGCCGATGAGATATTGCTCATAGGCCTCAAAATTCTCCGTCGGCAGCGTTGTCAGGAGATCGCGTTCCGTTTCGCTGATCTCGTCGGCGAGAGCGTCAGCGATGTTGATCGCGATGTCCCGTTGAATCGCCAATATGTCTTCGGCCTGCCGGTCATAGGTCGACGACCATAAGTGTGCCCCGTTTTCGGCGGAAATCAGCTGAGCAGTAACGCGCAACCTGCCGCCCTCGCGGCGGACGCTTCCCTCAAGAATATTGGCGACGCGCAGACGACGCGCGATTTCCGTAATCGAGTCCTTGCTGTCGCGAAATTGAAAAGAGTCCGTGCGCGACGCCACTCTCAGCGAATCGATTTGCGAAAGCGCATGCAAAATTTCCTCGGCCAGTCCGTCCGAAAAATAAACATTGCCCTGTTCGCCGCTCATATTGACGAAAGGCAGGACGGCGATGGAGTTCGGGTCCAGCTCTTCAGAATTGTCCGCATTCGCCGTCTCGACGGTGGGCTGGCGTTGAAAGTAAGCGATCGCGCCGGCGACCATAACAAGCGCGGCGAGGATGGAAGCCAGAACCGCGCCACGCCAGCGGGCTGTAAGAGCGCGGCCCTTCCGTGTCTGCGCCGGCTCGACAATGCGCCCAGCTGTCGGCGGCGGAGCGGCGGCGTCAGCCCTTGCCTCAGTCTCTGGCTCAACCGGCGCGCAGAGCCGGTATCCCTGTTTCGGAATCGTTTGAATCAGTCGTCGATCAGCATTCGTGTCCTCAAGCGCCCGCCGCAGAAGCGATATGGCGTTGTTGAGGGATTGATCCGCGCCGGGCGCGCCGTTCCACACTGCATCGATCAGTTCCTGACGGCGCACCGTTTCGCCCTGTCGCTGCGCGAGGGCGACCAGCACAGCCATGACCCGCGGTTCGACTTCGACCGTGGAGTTTGCCGAAACAATAACATGCGCGGCGGGATCGATTCTGCGGCCGGCAAGCGCAAAGGGCTGATTCAGCTCCGGCTCCCATAAGCGTACGTTGGACATGGCCTCACTCGCTTCGGCCCGGCTGCGTCTATAGATGCGCTCAAACCGTCAGCCGAGTTTGTTTTACAGGCGCCGCCGTCTTTACAAATCATATTTTATGCGCCTGCGAAGACATAAATCAACGTTCGCTGGCGTGTTCGGCGAAATCTTCCTTCAGCTTTTCTTAAGCTTTCTTCCGCCGAAATTATGTTTTCTTTCAATACATTGCATCTCCGTCTCCATAGGCTCTGACAATGATTGGGGGCGGTCAACGGCCCTGGCGGGCGCGCCGGGGCCGGGCGATCGCGCTTCATTTGACGCGCTGCGCAGAAAACCGACCCGCCTTTGGATGCGGGCCAACTGTCCGAAGGGAGCAGCCGATCGGCCGCGAGGAGAACGACACATGAAAAACGCCTTGCTTGCATCCCTCATCGCGGTCGCAGCATGCGCTAACGATCCTTTATACGATGACCCCGTTCAAGACACGTTCCGCGAGCTTGAGGACAACCGTAATGCTAATGCGAGGACGTGCTCCTACAGATTTGACGCTGTCGAGGCTGCAGCGGCGACGCTTGATGAAGCAATCCGGGCGGGCGATGCAGCCCGCTATAGTCCGGAGCTGGATAGGCTGAAGGGGGCGTGCGACGGATTCTACAGCCTTGATCTTTTTCCCGATTCTCTTCCTCGCCCCCGCTCCGCTTTCATCAGAGGGAGCTGCGCCGAAGCCTTGAAGAAGGCCGGAGACCCGACGATCGGCCGGCAAATGGTCGAAAGAGCGAACGCATTGTGCGAGGCCGCTCGCGGCCTGCCCGCAAACATGCCGGATCAACCTGACGGAAATGGCCAATGACGGGGAAGCGAGTTTTTATGACGTGCGGCGACTGCAGGCCGCGCGCTGGAATGTCAGAAATGAAAATCCGGCGTGTTTCGCCGTACGGAGGAACTTGAAATGCATAGAGCGCCTTGCAAACGAACAGTGAGCCGATCAGGACGCATTGGCGAATTGACTGCAATGCTGACGATCGGCGCCGCCATCGCGGTATCCGCAGCGGCGGACGAGATGAAAAGCGCATGGACGCAAGACGATATCGCCGCGCTGTTTCCCGCTCCGTTGGATTCATGGTCCGCCGGGGACGTCGCCATTGAGGAACGCGATACAATCGTAAGCGGGCTTGAATCATTTGCACTCGCCCCTCTGGCCGAAACTGCGACCGCCGGCGTCAGCGTGCGGCTGAAAGCGACGCGGGCGTACCGTTCCGGCGACCGCGCGATCGCCATTTCTATCGACACGGAAGATATCGAAACAGCCGCGATGGTCGACGCCGTCGACGCCGTTGCGAGCGCCGAGGACGACGGACCCGACGAACTTGTCGCTTTGGGAGAGGAACTTCTCGCGGCAGGCGTTACAGCGCTGTCGCGCGACGGTTATCGGGGCGTTTCGGCGGAGACCGACAGCGAAGCTGGACGCGCGTTCAAAATCGGATCGGCCGGCGTCGTCTCGCTTGAATGCGCGTATCCCGATTGTGGCGCTGACCTCGACGTCATGGTCGAACGTCTCGACCTTTTCGCTATCGCGGAGTTCGCCGCCTTCGATCATCGGCGGTGACAACGCAGCCAAAGGAGATCCGTGCAATGAACCGTAGACTGATCGAATTCACCGTTTCGCGGCGGCAAAGGAGATAGGCGATGAACGAGATGCGAAACGCATTGGCGATTGCGCTCGCTGCGGCCGTGCTGTCTGCATGCGGCAGTCTCGATACGATGCTCGCCTGCGCGCCGACGGGCGGCGGCGGGTGGAACACGGATTATGCTTCGCCGGGCCCGATCGGAACGCGAAATCCTTACACATATGACGACGCAGGCTGCGCGGCCGCGAAGGCGGAAAAAGAAACGCAGGCGTATTATCGGGAGAAGGCCGAACGACAGGCCAGGAACGGATCGTCCTATGACAAGTTCAGCCTCGGCGAAAAATATGAGACGGGCGGAACGGCCTGGATCGACGACGTGGACGGCACATGGCGCGGCGAGAGCGTCGATCTGAAAAAGAGCCGCCGGCGCGCGATCTATTGGTACAAAGAGGCGGTGAAACAGGGCGGATCCGGCGCCGACAAGGCGCGCGAGGCGCTGATCCGCCTTGGCAAGACACCGCCGGAGACGCCGCCCGCAACGCTCGTCGCGCAAGCTTATGACGCGCATAAAAAGGGCGACGACGCCGAGGCGGTCCGCCTGTGGCGCCGGGCCGCAGAAAAAGGAAATGCTTCGGCGCAATACAATCTGGGGTGGGCCCATGCGAACGGCCGCGGCGTCGCGCAGAACGATGTCGAGGCCGCTCGCTGGTATCGCAAGGCAGCAGAACAGGGCGATGCGGCCGCGCAGAATTCTCTCGGTGCGGCGTATGAACAAGGCCGCGGCGTCGCGCAGAACGATGTCGAAGCAGTTCGCTGGTTTCGTCTTGCGGCGGAGCAGGACCATGTACTTGCGCAATATAATCTTGCCTGGATGTATGAAAATGGGCGCGGCGTCGCCAAAGATCTCGACGAAGCGATCCGCTGGTATCGCAAGGCCGCCGAGAACGGAGACGAGAAAGCACAAAACGCGCTGGCCCGCATCCGCGCCTCGATATTTCGTCATGATTGATGGCGCTGCAAAGGGAGAATTCGTTTTGCCTTTTCTATCGCTTCTCGTCGCGCCGATTATCGCTGGCGCACAATACGGCCCGGCCGCGAGCGCATGCGAAGCCAGCGCCGGCGCGATCGGCCATCGGCTTTGGAGATTGCGCGCAAAATGTGTTTTCACCCTTCCTATTTTCGTATGCGTTGCAGCGGCATCGCCTCAAGCGCTAGCCGCGTCCGCCTGGGATAAATGCAGCAATGCGCTAGATGTAAAGAATGATTTTTGGGACGAGAAGATCGAGGCGTGCCAAAAGGTTATTCGCAAGGAAAAGAATCCCGAACGTCTCGCCGTCGCGCATTTTTACATGGCCGAAAATCTCGGCCATTCATACTATGCTTTTAGGAGAACCCGCAAAACCGATCCGTGCGATTTCGACAAGGAAAATTTCAGCTTTCAGGACGAACGGATTATGCAATCGGGGATATGTTTTCCTGAGGGGGCGGCGGCGGATCGGAGCTTCGAGCTATCATTTATCGCTCTTTCATATCGCGTGCAGCGCATCGCCGAGCCGACGACGACTGACTATAATGCAGTTCTGGCTGAATACGACAAGGCGCTTTCATATAGTCCCGGCAATGAGGAAATAAAAAAAGCGCGGGCGGATTTTGTCAGCATTATCCAGGACAGGAACGATGCTATTGTCGCGTCCCTGAATAACGCCGGGCGCGATGAATTCCGGGATCAACTTGCACGCGATGAATTCAACGCTGTGGCAAAACAGGCCGAAGAGCAATTTCGAGGCGGTGACTTCAAAAAGGCGAATGCTGACCTCGATGGGCTTATCGCCGACCCGCTTTTCGCCGACCAGCAAGCGACGTTTCGCCAAAACGCCTATTTGATGCGCGGCGTGTCGCGCCTGCAGCTAAACGATCCGTCTGGCGCGCTCGCCGATCTTACGAAATCGATCGAAATCAATCCGGACAGGAACACGTATTTTCAGCGCGGTCTTGCCTATGGGGCGCTCGGCAAGCCGGGAGACGCCGCCGCCGATTTTACGCGGGCGCTCGAAACAGCGCCGAACGATAATGCGAAAGCGGAATTGCTCTATCAGCGCGCGCTTGCGCGGTATGCGGCGAAAAATGCGGGCGGCGCGCTAGACGACTTTAACGCAGCGATTGCAATGATAGAGAACGGCGTCCTCTATGCTGCGCGCGGCAGGCTCTATCTGGACCGTCAGGACTATACAGCCGCAAAGGCCGATTTCGACCGCGCGCTGGCGCTCGGTCTGCCCGACGCAGCGCAGCGCGCATACGCCTATGAGTTGCGCGGCCAGGCGTCGGCCTATCTTCAGGACTATGACGGCGCCATTGCGGATTATACGCTCATCATCGATATGTCCGCCGCGCCCGCGGCCCGCAGGCTCGACGCGCGTCTGTCGCGCGCGATTCTTCATCACATGCGCCGCGACCGCGCAAAGGCGATGGCCGATTACGACGCTTTTTTCGCACGAATGGACGAGGCGAGCGAGCCAACGCGTGCGAAGGCGTTAGCGATTATCGACGGCCTCAAACGGGCCGGTCTTTATGACGGAAGCGGGGAACAATACGGCCCGGCGTTGCGCGGCGCGCTGGCGCAATGCGTCGCCGATCCTGCATGCCGGTTTTGATGATGACTGAAGCAAGGAAGCTGCGTCAATGAAGACCACAAAACGTACTTTTTCCCTAGGCTCAGCATTGATTGCCGTAATTGCAGCCGCCGGTGTCACCGGCTGTAGCGAGTCGCAGAAATATCCGCAATCGATCGAGATCGCCGCGCGTCCCGGCGCGGCGCTCGTCGTGCCGTTCAAGCAGCGGGTGAAAGGCGCGCCCAAACGCGCTTTGGGCGCTATTGAGGCAAGTCCGTTGATCGATCCCAATCCGTTGCCGCAGGGCGCTGAGTTGCTGGATTCGAGCCTTTACTTATTCGGCAGCGGCGATGTCGGCGGCGATGTTTTGATTTACGTGCCGGAGACAGCGTCCGGCGCATTCACATTCTCCCTGGCCGCGTCCGGCGACGGCCGCGGACAGAGCGCGAGCGCGGTGTTTTTCAAAACCGAAGCGACCGACGTGACCGTCCAAATTGCGGGCGCGCCGGTTGAGAACGCCCCGTCGTCCGACCTCGCTGGCCCGTGGACGCGAGACGACGAGGTCTGGACGTTTGAAGACGGGGTAATCCCCTCATTGCGCATTCTTTATCCTTCGGGCGAGGAGAAGGTTATGCGTTACGCGGCTTATCCGGACGGAGCCGGGCGGTGGTTTCTCATCGATTATGATCCGGCGGGCGCGACCTATTGGGCGAGCCTTGAAGGCGACACGCTTTTATTGGCGCATCCCGATGCTCAGTTCGAACCGTTCGCAACGCTCGCGCGGCAATAGAACGCGTGGCGTGCGAGAGCGGATTTTATTTGATTTCAATTAGATGTTCAGTCCCGGAAAGTTCTGGACTGGCAACTTGAGCGGCTTGACGAGTTTCGCAAAGCCATCCTGCGCCGCACCAGCGTGCGGCTCCTGAGCGACGAAGAAATCGCGACGGTTGCAGCTGAGCTCAACACCGAGGCTTCAGACATCATCCCGGCCTTTAATTTTCTGATTGAAAGTTCGGCGAACGTGCTCGCCGCTGAAATAGTTCTGGAAAAGGAATGGTCCGCGCTCGAAGAGCGCGTGCAAAGCGCTCTCAGCGGCCGCCGTCAGAAGTAGATGTTGACAGACTTAAAAATCGAGTTCGGAAAGTTACGGAATACGCTGGCAAAGAGAACTCGCACGCATGCTAATTAGATCGGCAATTTCTTGAACAGCGTCTCCATCGGACGCGGATTCCAATATCTCGGAATTAGTTTTGCCGATTGATTCGATCACCGCATTAGCCAGTTCTTTGGCGCGCGTTCTGATGAACCGTAATGCAAGCCCGGTTTCATCCGCGAATTTCTCCCAATCGCTTGGTTTCAGCTCTTCCAGCGTATGACGCTTTGCGATCTTCATCGCGAGGCGCGGCGACAATTCTGGATAATAGGCAGTGGACAGAAGATCGTAGAGCGGCGCAAGTTCAATGGCACCGTTTTTGCGGTAGAGCAGACTGAAGTTTTTCGCGTGGGCGTCGGCGTTGCCGATGATCAGGTTGTAGATCGCCGCGTCGAAAAGTTTTAAAACCTCAACCGCCGGCCGCGTAGCCGCGCGGCGGAGCAAATCGAAACAATCTCGAAAAACCGGGCCGCCATCGGCAGCGTATTTGCGGTCCGAAGTAAAGCCGAGCGCTTGGCAAAAATCTTCCTGATGCAAGCGTTGCAACGCGCCGTCATCGCCGCGAATGCGGTCGTAACGTGCGACGAGCAGAAAGGAGCGCTCTCCGGCGCGCCGGATTTCTACGTTGGCGGCATCAAGACCGATTTTTATGGCAAGTCGCATGGCGAAGGCTTCGTTCTCAGTCGTTCCGGGAAACCGTTCGATAGGCGGTTTCAAAATATGGCTCGTCGCCTCCCCTGGCGCCGGCAACGCTATTTCTCCATCGACGAGGATGACCGGGATTTTCGACTGCGCGCCGGCAAGCGACAGGCGGAACCCTTCGCGCCCGGCGAGAAAAGGTCGCGACGGTAATTCGTCGAGCAAATCAACAAGCGCTGCTTCGCCAAGCGGTTTATTTTGTGTCGCAAGTGACGGCGCTGGCGGCTCCTCCCCTTCCGGCCAGAGCGTCAGCGCTCCAGCGACCTCACCGCCCAATTCGTTCAGGAGTTTGAATTCATTGCCGTGGGATACGCCGAGCGCGCGGGAGACGGCGAAGCGCTGGCTCTCTTCCGGCAACAATCCTTCGAAGAACGGGCGACATTCGCGCCGGTTAAACGGCTCTTCTCTTTTCGGCAAGGAGAATGACAGGGCCGGTTTTTCCGGATCAGCTAGCCAGTCGCTTGCGTATGAAAAGCCCATCTCGCCGTGTTGGTCGATGGTCAAGGCGCCGACGATCTCGCCGCCCCACCAGACCTTCAATGTCTTGGTCATGAGCCGTCCCCGCCGGGATCGGCAAGTTCGATTTTGCAGCCGAGAGCGTTCAAAACCGCCAGCGTCTTGCCGAGTTGCGCGGTTTCTTTGCCCGCCTCCAATTCGATCAGAAAGCGCAAGCCGACGCCGGCGGCGCCGGCGAGCTGGTCTTGGCGCAGGCCCTGGCGTTTGCGTAATTCCCGTATCTTCAAGCCGATTTTTTTTGGTGTCATGTCGTGTTCCCGTTCGGGAATATATGCTTGAGAATTCAGAAAAGCAAGAAGATTATTCCCGATCGGACACTTAGTTGTTATTGTATAACGAATATGCCAAAATATTACCGATCGGGAATATAATTCTGCGTCGCAAATCGGCAACGTACCACTACCCGGCTGTCCGGTTCCGGCTGCTCGGCGAGCCCGAAACAAGCGGCCTACGAAGCGCCGATCTCCTGCAAAAGCGCCCGAAATTCCGTCCTGGGAGCCTGGCATAAAGTTCGATACGCATTCACGAAGGGGAGCCACTAATTTCTCGCAATATATTCAATGGATTATAGCGCAAAAATCGCGACCCCATTTTTCATTTCGAACTTTTGCCGCGAGCTAACTCGGCGTGATCTGTTTCCAAAGTCCCAACCCACCGGCAAATGCAGTCTTCTAAGAGCAAATCAATCATCGCTCGGCGCATTTATGGGCAAAAACGCTGCATCATCGCCCGCGATGAAACTGAGTCTTTCCATGCCGACGCCGTAACAGGTCATTGACAGCGACCCCAGCGAATATCCTTTGACGATTGGCGCAGCGTCTCCAGCCTCTGCGGCGAGACCCGCCGTATATAGCAACGGAATAAAGTGATCTGGCGTCGGCACCGCTAAATTGTAGTCCGGATGTTCGAGTGTTTTGAGAATATCGGCCGGGCCCGCTGTCATCTGCTCCATCACGGCGTCGTCGAAGCGATGCGCCCAATCGGCGCCGTGGTTCTCCGCCTTCCAGTCAATGCGCCTCAGATTGTGAACCACGTTTCCGCTCGCCAGTATCAGCACTCCTTTGTCTCGCAACACTGCAAGGCGTTGCGCGAGTTCGAGGTGGTAATCCATCGGTTTCAGCGAATTTATCGACAACTGCACCACAGGAATATCCGCATCCGGAAAGATGTGAGTGAGGACGCTCCAAGTTCCATGGTCCAGACCCCATTGATCGTGATCGGCGCCGACCCAGACCGGCTTCGCAAGCTCTGCGATTTCACCCGCAAGCTCTGGAAGACCAGGCGCCGGATATTCGATCTCAAAAAGCGGTTTGGGGAATCCATAAAAGTCATGGATGGTGCGCGGGCGCGCCATGGCGGTGACCGCGGTTGCGCCGATATACCAGTGGGCTGAGATCGCCAAAACGGCGCGCGGACGCGGAAGCACTTCGCCGATACGCCGCCATGCGCGGGTGTGGCTGTTTTCTTCAAGAGCGTTCATCGGGCTGCCATGTCCCACAAACAGGGCGGGCATCTGGCTTTCTGCAGTGGTTGGGGTCACGGTTAATTCCTCGTTTTATTCTCTTGCCCATTGGACATGGCGAACAACGACTATGAAGTAGTGGCGGTGCGTTCGATCCAGTCGCCGAACGCATCGATAATGCTTTTGAAGAAGGCGCGGGTATCGTCGCTTTTAATATCGCCCTGTTCATCGAACATGTCCCAGCCGCCGCCAATATAAGCTTCGGGCTGCTGAAGAACCGGCATGTCGAGGAAGACGAGCGATTGGCGCAAGTGATGATTGGCGCCAAAACCGCCAATCCCGCTGGGAGATACAGTCACGACCGCCGCAGGCTTTTTCGCCCACGAACTTTCGCCATAGGGGCGTGATCCGACATCGATGGCGTTCTTCAATACGGCCGGTACAGATCGATTATACTCCGGCGTTACGAAAAGAACGGCATCGGACGCTGAGAGCTCTTCGCGAAACCGCAACCATTCAGCAGGCGTCTCACCTGCCTCTAAGTCCTCGTTGAAAAACGGCAAGTCTCCGATTTCCAGGAACTGGAATTTGAGGTTCGAAGGCGCCAGCCGAGCTAACACTTTGGCCGCTTTGCGATTTACGGAATCTTTCCGCAGGCTGCCAACGAGTACGGAAACTTGATAAGATTTGGTCATGGTATGCTCCTTAATTTGATGCGATTGAATTTTATTTGTCTCGTGTTCAGCGCGAACTTCGGCGCAAGGCATCGAGACTCCAGGCGCCCGGACCCGAAAACACCAGAAGCAAGAATACAAACGAGAACAGGATTGCGGCGTCGCCGCCATTCAGCACCGGATAGAAATTAGCCGGCGCATGGAACATCCAATAGGCGACGGCCATCTGTCCCGAGAGCACGAATGCAACGGGTCTTGTAAAGAGGCCGCCGAGAAGCAGGGCGCCGCCCACAAGTTCAATCCAGGCGCCAATCCAAAACAGCGACCACATTTCCGGCAGACCGCCCTCCGGCGGCGCTGGGAAGCCGAACAGCTTCTGGGTTCCATGCGCCATAAAGAGAAGCGCGGCGACAATTCGCAAAGCGCCAAGCGCGTAAGGCGTATTTTTTTCGAGCGACAACATAATATCCTCCTTGATCGGTCGGGCTGAACATAGCGGCCACGATCGTTCGGGATAATATGCAAATTTCTGATTTTATTATCCGGGCATACCGGATAGTGCTATGTCGCCCAAAAGGGCGATCCGCTGAAATGCTCGACCAAATAGTCAATGAACGCCCGGGTTTTCGCCGGTTGGAACGGACCCGGCGGATAGAGCGCATAAACGCCAAGATCTCCTGCGCGCCATCGCGGCAGCAATTCCACAAGCCGTCCTTCCTCGAGGGCGGGGCCGACAATAAACGCCGGCTGCAATGTGATCCCGGCGCCGGCGGCGGCGGCTTCAACAAGGGCGTCGCCATTGTTACACCGCAAGCGGCTTGCGACCCGGACAGTTTCAACTTCATTTTTGTGTTTGAATTTCCAGTCGAGGCCCTCTGAATAGTAGGTGAACGTCAGGCATGGGTGATTGCTTAAATCGTCCGGTTTTCGGATTTTCCGGTGATTGTCGAGGTAGCCCGGCGACGCGCAAAGAATGATCCGGCAGGCGGCGAGCTTGCGTGCGATGAGCGTTGAATCCTTCAGGTTCGCGCTAATGCGTATCGCAACATCAATGCCTTCTTCAATCAAATCGACGCGGCGGTCATTCAGCGTCAGGTCGATCGATACCTGTTCGTGTTGCTTAAGAAACTCGCCGACGACGGGCGCAACATGACGCATACCGAAGCTCAATGGTGCATTGACCCGCAATCCGCCGCGCAAATCTGCAGAGAGATTTGCAGCCTCAGCGGCTGCTTCTGAAATAACGTCTATTCCGGGACGAACACGTTCAAGAAACAGGGCGCCGGACTCCGTCAGGCTCACTTTTCTCGTCGTTCGGCGCAACAGTTGAATGCCGAGGCTTTCTTCAAGATCCTTGACGCGGTCGCTAACCAGCGTGCGAGATAGATTTAAGTCATTGGCGGCGGCCGCAAAGCTTTGCAGCTCTGCAACGCGAATGAAGATCTCGATCGCCTGCAAACGGTCCATTGCCGGCGCAGATTATCCTGAATTCACGGATAGACAAACCAGAATTCAGACAATTGTTCACGGAAATTGAAGGCGCATTTCTGCGACATTCGAGAACATCAAGGGACGTAGCCGCAGTACTGATCATCACTTAACTCGCGCCGCCGGTCTCTCCCCCTTGGGCGGCGCCTGCGTCCGGCCGGGCTGTCTCATGGTGCTGTCACGGCTGGACGCTTTCTTTCATCAAAAACGGCTCGCTTATGTCGCGGTCAGCCAGGATAAGAATATTATCATAAGAGCAACCACCGATGATGGCTATCATGACTGATTTCGACGCTATATCCGCTTTAAATATCTTCGGATTGTTTGTCTTCGCTATATCGGGCGCGCTGACGGCATTGCGAAATGACATGGATTTTTTCGGCGTCGCGATGATAGCGATCGTTACTGGTGTTGGCGGCGGAACCGTACGCGATGTGCTGTTAGGATCCTTTCCGGTTTGGTGGATTAAAGACACCTCGGCCGTTTATGTGTGCCTTGGCGGTGCAGTTGCGGCAACCCTTGCGCAACCCCTGCTAGCTTTGCGTCAAAATGCGCTTGTCTGGGCTGACGCCCTGGGACTGTCAGCTTTTGCCATTCTCGGCGCGCAGTCGGCAATGTCTGTAAACGCGCCAGCTATCATTGCAATCTTTATGGGTGCGGTCACGGCGACATTTGGCGGTGTGATGCGCGACGTATTGTTGAACGAGCCCCCATTGATTTTGAAACAGGACATTTATGCAACCGCAGCGCTTATCGGGGCGGCCGTTTATGTCGGACTTGTCGCTGCAGGAACAGACGCGGACGTCGCAGCGCCTGTCGCCGCTGCTGCTGCCTTTGCAATTCGCGCCGCCGCCATAAGATTCAACATTCCTTCGCCGAAATTCGGTAGACCGCGACTGAAGAAGTAGAAGGACTGCGACGGCCGGTTTGCGCGCAAAATCGGACACCAGAATCCAAGCGTCTGAGCGAGTGTATTGCGAATCCCCCTTGTCGATTTGCAACATCTCTGCGAACGGTTAGCAACTCCAAATTGCCGCCTTTGTTGCAGATCAAATTTCGGCGTTTTCCGCGACTTCGGACATGAAGCAGGTCTGACTGTCGTTGGTGGCTTTTTTACAGAATTTGCGTCAGAAGTTTCATGACTTTACCTCGCAGGTATTGCGCATTGGGACGCCAAGCTCCTGTAAAACAACGAGAAATTCAGCCTGTGGTGCCTGACATAAAGTTCGATACGCATTCACAAAGGGGAGCCACTAATTTTCTACAACATATTCAACGGATTAACGGATAAAAATCGCCACCCCATTTTTACTTTCGAACCAGTATGGGTGACGCCCTTTGTCTTGCGCCGCCGTCGGCTGGCTTTATTTGCGGACAACGAAAATGAGATTCCGGTTCCAATTCGATATTCGAAGGAAGTTAACTGCAGCCGCCCCACCAAGAGACCCAACGCCCCCAGCGTTCAGTTCACATATTTTCCGAAGATCGGCTCGGTCAGATAGGTAAGGAGCGCGAGCACGAGCGTTCCCCACACGACAATTATAAGCCCATCGGCGCCAATCGACACGATCTCAAAGCCGACCAGCAAGACGCCGGCGCCGCCAGCGATAAAGACCGGACCCGAATAATAACAATGTCGTCTTCGACATCGTCTTGCGTTTAATACGCACGCGAGGCCCATCCAGAAAAACGAACCGCTCATCATCATGGGGATAATTGTCTGGGGAACGACCCCGCTCATGAAGTTCGTTGAAAACAATATCGCGAGCGGCAGCCCCCATGACCAGGAGAAGGGCAACGGCTTGGCGGCGTGATCGTTTTTCGTTGCGTCAACCACAACACGCCCTCCCAGCTTGTATGGGCGGACACTTCACATCGCCATAGGAGCAGTAAACGCAGCAATCGCCTGGCTTCGGTTTCAGGACGGCGCCGCAGCCCTTGCAATCGTAAAACCACTGACATGCATCAGTCGGCATTTCGTCCGTCGACTGATGCCCGCATTGAGGACAGGTGATGGTGGATTTTGCGATGACGCCGCTCATTGATTCACCCAGCGAAGCAATTGCGGTTCATAGAACGGCATAATGTAGGCGGCGACTATTAGCGCCGCCGCAAGGGCGAGCGTGATCACAACGCGCTTGTCTGGCCGCCGCCCCCTCCAGAACGCCGCGGCAATCGCCACGGCAAGCAGAACGATCGCCGCGCCCATAAAATAATGTTGAAACCGTGCAAAGAACGCGAGCTTGCCGACAAGTGCCGCGCTGACGCCAAGATTGATCAAGATGAGCGGCAATATGCAACACGACGCGCCGATTAACGCCCCGAGGCCTGATAGGGCCCCGCCGCCGGCGATCCATCCGCTTTTTCTGCGCGCTTTTGTTTTGTTCGGGTCTTCACCTGTCATGCCGTACATCGTAAATTCTGTAGTCGCTACAGGATCAAGAGAGATGGACCAATTCAATCTGACAATCGGGAAACTGAGCGATCAAACCGGCGTGAAGATCGAGACCATCCGCTATTACGAAAAAATAGGATTGATGCCGGAGCCGCCGCGGACTGAAAGCGGTCGCAGACTTTATGACGGCGTCCTCGCCGACCGGCTTTGCTTCATCCGGCGCGGACGCGAGCTCGGATTTTCGCTCGATGATATCCGTGCGCTCCTGGGGCTGGAGGACCGAAAACCCACTTGCGCAGAAGTCTTCGAAATCACCTCCACGCATGTGGAGATGATCCGGACGAAGATATCGGATCTGAAAAAGCTCGAACGCACCCTTTCGACGGTCGCCAAAGGCTGCAGCCGTAACAGGACGCCCGATTGCGCGATCATCAAGACGCTGTTCTCCTGAAAGGCTTGAGAAAAGGTGTCTTAGGCTGTCATGGGCAGCGGCTCGTCCCGCGCTTTTTCTGCGGTCCCACAGCTCTTGAGCCGAGCCCGATTCTCAGTCAGAAGTAGTGAATTTGGTGCTTTAATAATTCTAGAATTTAATGGTAATTAACCCCCACCACGCGATTATCATAAACTCCACTCTTGCCAGCGCTTTGAAATTTCCCTATTTTGTTGGCTATGACCCAACAACGCCAGGAACGATTAAAGCCCCTGCTTGACGACCTGCCGCCCGGCTATGTCGCCGACGCGGCCTGGCTGACCGCGCGCGGCATAAACCGCAAATCGATCCTGCAATATGAGCAACGCGGCTGGCTCGAAAAGCTCGTCCGCGGCGTTTACCGCCGGCCTGACACGCACCGCAATGTCAGCGCCGACGGCGACTGGCGGCGCCTCGTTCTCTCTCTTCAGCGGGTGATGGAATACGAGGTCCATGTGGGCGGGCGCACCGCCCTGTCGCTACACGGCTTTGAGCACTATCTGAGCCTCGGCGCCGAGGCACCGCGCGTCTATCTCTATGGCGATGTCCCGTCCTGGCTTGCGCGGCTGCCGAACGCGAGCCGGTTCGAAACAAGAACCCTGAGCCTCTTCGGCGGATCCAAAACCGGCGTCGACGGCGTCGACATTGAAAAGCAATCATCCCCGCCGCAACGACGATTAAACAATCTCGTTGTCTCAACGCCCGAACGAGCGATCCTCGAAATGCTGAACGAACTGCCGGCACATGAATCCTTTCACAATGTCGATGCGATATTCGATGGGCTCGCCAATCTGCGCCCGCGGCTTCTCGAAGCCCTGCTCAAGGAATGCCGCAGCGTGAAAGCAAAGCGCCTGTTCTTCGTCTTCGCCGACAGCCAAGACCACGCATGGCGACAATATCTGGACCCGGATGATTACGATCTCGGATCAGGCCCGCGCGCGCTCGTTGAAGGCGGACGGCTGCACCCGCGCTACGACATCACCGTGCCGCAGGAGCTGATAGACGGTAAGGAAAGCGATGAGTCTGACGATGGCCCGTGACGCCTATCTCGCGCAGGTGCGGCTCTTGATGCGCCTCCTGCCTGTGGTCTCGACAGAACCCGCCTTCGCCCTCAAGGGCGGCACGGCGATCAACCTATTCTATCGCGACATGCCGCGCCTCTCCGTCGATATCGATCTCGCCTATCTGCCCATTGAAAATCGTGCGACATCGTTACACGCCATCGACGCTGCGTTCGACCGATTCATGGCGCAAATCAACAAACTGCCAGGCGTCAACGCCCAGCGCATCGCCGGCGGCGGCGACGGCGACACTCGAGTCCTTGCAACCGCTGACGGCGTGACCGTTAAAATCGAAACCTCGCCGGTGATGCGCGGCGCCATCGGCGAGCCGCGACTGATGCGCACCACCGACGCTGTCGAGGACGCCTTCGGATTCGTTGCAACAAATGTTCTGGCGTTCGATGATCTTTACGCGGGAAAACTGCACGCGGCGCTCGACCGCCAGCATCCGCGTGACCTGTTTGATATTAAACTCCTCTACGAAAACGAAGGCCTCACGGACGATCTCTTCCGCGTTTTTCTCGTCTACGCCGCCTGCTCTAGCCGCCCCATGCATGAACTGCTCGCGCCGAATGAAAAAGACATTGCTGAGGACTTCGCGCGCGAATTCGCCGGCATGACGGTCGAACCGGTCAATATCGACGCTCTTTTCTCCGCGGGAAAAAGGCTGATCGGCGACATTCAGGCGCGGCTCAATGGAAACGCCGCTGAATTCCTGCGCACGCTGCAAGCGGGCGAGCCGGATTTCACGCTCATCGGCCTGCCGCAGGCCGCGGACCTGCCAGCGATTAAATGGAAACTTTTGAACCTCAAAAAATTGATGGCAGACAATCCGGATAAGCATCGAGCGCAAAGCGAGGCGCTGAACGCTATCATCCGGAATTGAGAGCGGCGGCGCCTTCTTGTGCGAACAACCTTTACCTCACCGGACAAACAATGCAGGCCAGTACATCGGTGGCGTCTCTATTGGCAATATTGTTGCACATTATTATCACTTCACCGACTGCTCCGCGGACCAGAGATCGCCATTCAGATATGTCGTCTTTTTTGGTTCGTTGTACGCCAATAATCGTAATGCATTAGCGACGACAATGAGGGTCGATCCCTCATGCACCAGAACAGCTGGCCCGATGCCAAGTCCGAAAAGCGTCGCAGGAATAAGAACCGCAACAATGCCCAGACTGACCCAAAGGTTTTGACGGATCGTTCGGCTGGTCGCGCGGCTCAGTCCGACGGCAAATGGCAGCGTTTCAAGATCATCCGCCATAAGAGCGACATCGGCCGTTTCGAGCGCAACATCCGAGCCGGCTGCGCCCATCGCGATTCCGACTGTTGCGTTCGCCATTGCGGGCGCATCGTTTACACCGTCGCCGACCATGGCGACGCCGCCTGATTCTTTTAGCTCCTTGATCTTCTCGACCTTATCGTCGGGCATAAGATCGCCGAAGGCGTGATCGAGACCTACCTCGCGCGCAATCGCGTCCGCGACTTGTTGATTGTCGCCCGAAATCATCACCATTTTCGAAACGCCGATATCGCGCAGACGTTGGATAACACGCCTGGCGGCGGAGCGCGGCGTGTCCATCAAGCCCAGAGCGCCAAGATACGCATCGCCCCGCCGGACAATCATCGTTGTCCGCCCCCGCGCCGACATGCTCTTGACGGTCACGCGAAGATCGTCCGGCAGCGGCGTTCCATTTGTCTCAGTAAAGAGAGCCGTTTTTCCGATGTGAACGAGTTCGTCATTCAATCGCGCGGAAACGCCTTTGCCGGTGATGCTTTTGAATTCCGTCGCATTGCGTTCAATGGCTCCCATTCGTTCTTTGACATCGCGGACGATCGCCTCGGCGAGCGGGTGGTCGCTTAATGCTTCAACAGCCGCGGCGACGCGAAGAAGCTCTGTTTCCGTTACGCCGGCGGCGGGCGTGATTTCAACGAGCTTTGGCTCTCCGGATGTGAGCGTGCCCGTCTTGTCGAATGCAATTGAATCGAGCCTGCCCAGCGATTCAAGCGGCGCGCCGCCTTTGATCAGCACGCCGCCGCGTGCGGCGCGGGCGATGCCGCTGAGGATTGCGCTGGGCGTTGCGATGGCGAGCGCGCAAGGACTAGCCGCGACCAGCACCGCCATCGACCGGTAAAAACTTTGCGCGGGGTTTTCGTCGAGAAAGAGCCATGACAAGGCCGTGATGAAGGCCAGCATGACGACGCATGGAACAAACACCTTCTCAAACTTCTTGGTGAAATTTTGCGTCGGCGACTGCCTGGTTTCAGCGGCGCTGACCATATCGATAACGCGGGCCAGCGTCGTTTCAGAGGCTCGCCGGGTCACCTGAATTTCGAGGCTTCCGGCGCCGTTAATCGAACCGGCGAAGACCTTGTGCGCCGGTTTGATTTTGTCGGGATTGTCAGCCGCTTCACTGCTATATTTCACAGGCGACTTATCGGCCGGCGCGCTTTCGCCCGTAATTGGCGCCTGATTGACGCTGCTTTCGCCCTTGATGACGAACCCGTCGGCGGGAATACGGTCGTTCGAGCGAACAATTACAATGTCGCCTGGTTTCAATTCGTCGACGGGTACTTTCGTTTCCCTCCCGTCCCGGCGAACGAGCGCCTCCTCAGGCGCAAGATCGGCGAGCGCTGATATGGCGTTACGGGCTCTCGCCATCGCGTAATTTTCAAGGGCGTGGCCGATGCTGAACAGAAACAGGAGGAACGCGCCCTCCGCCCATTCGCCGAGGACAGCTGCGCCGCCTGCGGCGACGAGCATAAGAAAGTCGATCTCAAATTTGCCGTGTGAAACTTTTCCGATTGCTTCTTTCAGCGTGAAATACCCGCCGAAAAAATATGCAGCCAATAACAAGCCAAACGCAACGCCGTCAGGCATCGCCGATATTTTCGGCCCGAGCCAGCCAGCAAGAAGTGCGGCGCCGCACATTAACGAGAAGACGAGTTCAGCCCTGCCGTCCAACAAGCTGTTTAGCCATTCGTCGTGCTGATGATTGTCTTGCGTGGCTTTGTCGGTCGGCGGGCTTGTTTTATTCACGGCAAAAAATCCTCTGATGGGCAATTAAGTTAGGACAATGCAAGTAATGCGACCGGCAGGTATGGAAGCGTTAGCTTTATTGAAACGAAAAGGCGGAGCCGCCGTGTTAGGGGGACGAACCCGGCGGCTCCTCTGGTTACGCCGGACGACTACGCGCGCAGGAAGTTGGCGCTATCGCCCGCTCGCAATTCGTAATGACACACGAACTGCGAGACCAGAAACTAAAGACTCAAATCGGAATGGCGGCCGTGATCTTGCTCACATAAATGAAGCCCGATTCCTCCATATCGGTTTTCCCGTTGGCGCGTATCAGATCGGCGGCTTCGGAGAGCCGGTCGTCTTCGCAGACAAGCTCCAGCTTCACCTCGGTGATCACGCGATCGCCAAGCTCGGTTGAATATTGCTGTTCTTTTTCGTCGAGCGCTTTGACCATGCCTTTGACATCGACGGCGGTCATGTTCGTGAAACCGCCCTTGCGCAAGGCGCGAACGACGCTCGCCGCCCGGCTGCGATGAATGAACGCCTTGATCTCAATCATGATGCGCTTCCTTTCATTCGGCTGCTGTTGCATGCGCGTCGGCGAGTTCGAGATCGCCGCGGGATGGGGATGACGCCGACTTCCGGCCGCGCGTTTCCATCCACTCATAGATGACCGGCAGGAGAATCAGCGTCAGCGCTGTCGACGTCAGCAAACCGCCGACGACGACAGAGGCCAGAGGCCTTTGCGTCTCGGCCCCGACGCCAGTTGACAAGAGCATCGGTATAAGGCCGAGAATAGCGACGCTCGCCGTCATCAGCACAGGCCGCAAGCGCAGTTCTGTGCCGCGCCGAACGGCGTCGCGAACACTGAAGCCGGCGTCGCGCTGTTCATTAATGAAACTGACGAGCACGATGCCGTTCAACATAGCGACGCCGAAGACGGCGATGAAGCCGATCGCCGACGGCACGGACAGATATTGCCCGGTGACGAAGAGCGCGAAGAGCCCGCCGCTGGCTGCAAAGGGGACGTTTGCGATAATCAACGCGGCGTATTTCACAGAATTGAACGCCGTGTAGAGCAGCACGAAGATGAAAAAGATCGTCGCCGGAACAATCAAAGACAGTTTCGCAAGCGCGCGTTGCTGGTTTTCAAAGGCGCCGCCCCATTCGATCCAGTAACCCGGCGGCAAATCCACATTCGCCGCGATGACGTCATTAGCGTCCTTGACAAAGCCGTCGACATCGCGCCCGCGCACATCCATCTGGATGACGGCGTAGCGCTGCAACTGTTCGCGGCGGACGAAGGAATAGCCTTCCGCCGACGTGACCGTTGCAACCCGTCCGAGCGGAATGATCGCGCCATCCGCCGTCTGCAGCGGAATATTGCGGATCGATTCCATGGACACTTTCGATGCATCTTGAAGACGCGCCGTAATGTCGAATCGCCGGACGCCGTCAATGAGCGTGCCTACCGGTTCAGCGCCGATGCCAGTCCGCACGACATTGAGAACGTCGTCAGCGTTCATGCCGTAACGCGCGAGTTCAGCGCGATCGACCTGAATGCGGATTTGCGGCTTGCCGATATTGGCTTCGAGAGAAAGATCAGCCGCGCCCGGCACGCCGGATATCGCCTCCTTGATTTCCTGGCTAAGCCGGTCGAGTTCGCCAAGATCCTGACCGTAGATTTTGGCGGCCAGCGTCGCGCGCACGCCGGAGATCAACTCCTCAACGCGCATCTGAATCGGCTGAGTAAAAGCGACGACCGATGTCGGCACGGTTTCTTCAAGCTTTTCGCGCATGTCATCGGCGAGCGATGCGACCGACCGCTTGCGCGGCCATTCGCTTTGCGGTTTCAAGGCCGTGTAGATTTCCATGTAGTTGACGTCGGCGGTTTCGCCTTTTTCGGCCCGGCCGATCATGGCGATGGTGGTTTCTACCTCGGGAAACTCGCCAAGTGCGTGTTCGATCTCCTTCGAAATCTCGATTGACTGATCAAGCGACGTCGATGGGATCGACGTCACCCGCCACATGATCGAGCCTTCCTGCAATTGCGGCATGAATTCCTTGCCGAGGAAGGGAAAGAGCGCGAGGCTGGCGACAAGGAGGCCGCCGGCGGCAAGTCCTACTTTGCGCTTGTTGTCGAGTGACCAGGCGATCAGGGGCAGATAGCCGCGCTTGACGATGCGCATCAGCATGGTGTCGCGCTCTTCCTTGGGCTTCAGGATCATCGCCGCCAGAACCGGAATGATGGTCAGCGTCAGGATTAAAGAACCGGCCATGGCGAAGCTGATATTAAACGCCATGGGTTTGAAGAGTTTGCCTTCGAGCCCTTCAAGGCTGAACAAAGGCAAAAAGACGACGATGATGATCATGATCGCGAACGCGATCGGATTTGCGACTTCCCGCGCGGCCTGCAGAACAGCGGCGGTGCGGTTGACCTCGCCGCCCTCTTCTTTTCGTTCCGCCATGATCCGAAACGAGTTTTCGACCATGACGACGGCGCCGTCTACCATCATGCCGATGCCGATGGCGAGACCGGCCAGCGACATGAGATTGGCCGAGAGTCCCGCCTGGCCCATGAAAATAAAGGCGATCAGCATGGCGAGCGGCAGCGCCGTGATCACGACCAGCGCGGAGCGGATTTCGCCGAGAAACAGAAACAGCACGATGGCGACGAGAATTGACCCTTCAATGAGGGCTTTCTCCGCTGTGCCAACTGCCTTTTCCACAAGCTCGGTGCGGTCGTAAATCGGTTTGATGACGACGCCTTCGGGCAGCGCGCCCTCGACCGTCTCGACCTTTTCTTTCACCGCGTCGACGACATTCTTGGCGTTCTCGCCGATTCGCGCGAGCGCCATGCCTAGTACGACTTCTTCGCCGTCTCGGGTGACGGCGCCGAAGCGCAGCGCCGGCGCCTGTTCGACTTTCGCAACATCGCGAACATAGACTGGGGCGCCGTCCTTCACCTTGACGACGATATTGCCGATATCGGTTTCGTCCCGGACGAGACCCAGGCCGCGAACGAGATATTGCTCCGGCCCCTGATCGATATATTGCCCGCCGACCTGCCGGTTATTCGCGTCAAGCGCTTCGACGACATCCGAAAACCCGAGCTCATATTTGATGAGTTGCAAAGGGTCGATCTGAACCTGAAACTGGCGCTCCTGCCCGCCCCAGGACATTACGTCGTCGACGCCGGCGGCCGTGCGCAGGATGAGGCGCACGTTCCAGTCCTGCAGCGTCCTCAAATCCATATCGCTGATGTCGCCCTTAAGGGACTCGTCAGCGCGTTCGAGCGTGTACCAGAAGACCTGTCCGAGGCCGGAAGCGTTCGGACCCATTTCCGGCGAGCCGTAGCCTTCCGGTATCCGGTCGCGAACTTCCGCAAGCCGCTCCATGACGAGACGGCGAGCGAAATAGATATCGACGCTGTCCTTGAAGTAGACGGCGACATAGGAAAGGCCGAAGAGACTGACCGAACGGATTTCCGATACGTCGGGAAGTCCGGCCATCGCCGACTCCACGGGAAATGTCAGCAATTGTTCGACATCTTCGGCGGCGAGCCCCGGCGATTCCGTGTAGATGTTGACCTGCACGGGCGTCACGTCCGGAAACGCGTCGATGGGAACCGTTGTGACGGCGCGCCAGCCGAGAAAGCCGACGACGGCGAAGATGATAAGCACCAGGAATTTATACTGGAGCGAGAATTCAACGAGTTTATTCAACATGGTTCACGCTCCTAATGCCCGTGACCTTCGCCCATTTTCGTCTTTTGAATGAGCGATTTGAGGAGAAAGGTTTGTTCAGTGACGATCTCATCGCCTGCCGAGACGCCAGACGCGATTTCGATCCATCCGCCGCTGGCGGTCCCGGTTTCAACACTGACGGGTTCGATCTCATCGCCTTCGATGCGGAAGACGGTCGGCGCGCCGTCCATCAGGACGACCGCGCTTTCCGGCAGCGCCAGCGTTTCATCGCCGCCGCCGGCGGCGATTGCTGCATCGACGAATTGACCGGCGTGAAAATCATCGTCTTCATTGCTGATCTCGACGCGAGCCATCAACGTGCGCGTCGTTTCATCAAGCGCGTGCTGGAGCTGAATGACCTCGCCTTCTTCCCAGTGTCCCGCGCTGGACCTAACGCGCGCGGATGCGCCAATAGCGATGCGTTGCGCCTGTTCGGCGGTCAGTCGCGCTTCAACCCAGACCGTCGATTCGTCGCTGATTTCGACCAGCACTCTCCCCGGATCGACAAACTCTCCCAGGGTGAAATCGTCGCGGACGACCGTGCCGGACTGCGGAGCGAACAGAACGAAGCGACCCGTCGCCTTGCTGGCGTCGCCGGTATTCCGAAACGCGGCGACTTCCTGTTCAGCCATGCCGAATGAGAGGAGTTTGGCATGGGCCTGCTGGCGCGCGACGTCCGCCTCAACGTAACGTTTTTCAGAAACGACGTCCCGGCCGAGATTTCGGACGCGGCGCCATTCTTTGTCGTTGATGATGAGCGCGCCTTGCGCTTCGGCCATTTCGACGCTGGAGAGCGTGACCAGCGGCGCGCCTTCCTCGACTTTCTCGCCGCGCACGATATGTCGCTCAACAATCTGCGCGCTGATGCGCGGCGCGACCTGCGCCGTCCTGTAGCGGTTCGCCGTCACCTCGCCCGGCGCAATGAACTCACCGGTCAGTTGCCGTTTGCCGAGCGCAATGGATTTGATCCCCTTGGCGCTGCGTTCCGCCGCCGTCATTTCGATATGACCGCCGCCTTCTTCGCCGTGGCCCTCTTCCGACTGCTCGGCTGACGCTGATTTTTGTTCAGCATCCGATGCGCCGCAGCCTGCGACTGTCAGCGCCCCGAGGGCGATGATCGCCAGTCCAAGGCCAGAATTCAGTTTCCGAAAGTTACGCATCACAGAGTCTCCATCCATTCATTGAGCGTCCCTGACGCATCGAGCCAATCGATCCAGGCGCGCCATAAAGACCCTTGAAGTTCAATTCCTGCGCGTTCCGCGCTGTAGGTTTGATCGAGCTGCACGAGATATTCGACCGCAGTGATGTCGCCCGACCGCCATAGTTGATCGAGCACGCGGCGTTGCTCACCGAGCACATCCGACCCGTCGCGCATCCACGCGCGCCACGTCCCCGCCGCGACGGCGAAGCGTCCGCTGGCTTCGACGAGCCGCGCTTCGGCGTTGCGTAGCTGATTGCGGATCGCTTGCTCGGCGGCGATGCGTTCGGCGCGCGCCTCATCGACTTCGGCCTGTCCGGACGCAAAAACCGGAATGGGTACGGACAATCGGACGCCGGCGAAATCGGCGTCTCCTTCGCGTCCATAGGCGGCGCCGATGGTCGGATCGGGAATGCGTGCTTTTTTCGCAAACCGGATTTCGGCCGACAGCGCGTCGGCGCGCGCTTCCGCCGCGCGCAATTCCGGCAAGCGGCGGACCAGCGTCATATCGAGCGGCGGCGCGGCCGCCGGCGGGTCAGGTAGCACCGGCCAAGCCGGCATGACTTCGCCCACAAGCGCTGTCAAAGCTTGTCGCGCTTCGGAGAACTCGCTTCGGGCGGTCGTTTGCTCCGCGATCGCCTGGGAAAAGCTCAAGCGCGCAGCAAGACGCTCCGATTTTGATAAGTCGCCGGCCTCTGCGCGGCGGTCCGCAATCGAAGAAAACTCGCGCGCGACGTCGGCGCGCTCGGCCGCCAGATCGGAAAGGCGTTTCCTCGCCTGGTAATCCGCCAGCGCGGTCAGGAGTTCGGCGAATAACGCACGCTTTTCCGCTTCATAGGCAAAACTTGCGGCGTCGACGGCGCTGCGCGCGCCCTTCGCCCGAGTGGCGCGCTTATTGGTGATGTCGAAGGCTTTCGACAGACCGATAGAGCGACTGTCATCCGCATCGTCTTCGCTGTCCGAGAACTCGCCCTCGAATTCCGGATTGTAGAGCGGCCGCGAATTGGCGCGCCCGCGCGCTTCCGCCGCATCGAGTTCGGCGCGCGCTTCTTCGAGCCTTGGATGATTGCGCGCGGCGTCTTCAAGAAATTGTCCTAGCGTCGGGCCAGGCTCAGCGGCGCTCTCCTGCGCGGACGCAGCGCCGAGCCCCCACGCCGCAAAAGCGGCGAGCGCGAGCCCGCATATTCTGATGGTCATTGGTCATTGTCCTCTTGGAATCAAAATTACTGATGGGCGCGCAGAGCGCGCGCGATCAGTCAGATTCGCGGAGGACGGAATAATGAGGAAAGAGAAGCCTGGGGGACGACACCGTTTTCCGGCGCTCTGACCTTGCTTGCAAAGAGCAGCAGGGACGCTGGCTCCAATGAGGCGCGAGACAGGGCGTGAAAATGACATGCGCCGGCATGACAATGCGCGGCGTGCTCCGGATGGATGGAACCTTCGTCAGCCGGCTCGCCTTGTGTCGCAGCGCGCTCTTCGCCCGCGTCGTGTTGCGTCGCATGATGGATGTCTTCTTCCGCCGCGTGCGCAGGCGCGACGATGCCAACCGCGCCCCATAGCGCAATCAACAATACCGCAATGACGCGGTGCATATGTCGAATGGATGACATCATCTCAAATGCGTCCTACTGTAAAACTCCTGACAAATCATTATAATTTTTCGTTTACATCGTTGCGCCGACCAGACGGCGACCTGAAATATCGCGCGGTCCGCCTCAAATACGACTCATAGGCTTTTCCAAAAGCCGCCCGAAGATGCGGCTCTTCGACCGATACAATATAACAATGAATGAAGAGCGCGAATGATAGGGTGAGCACGGACGCCCAAACCGAAAGCGCGGCCAATGACACTCCACCCAGGAACAAGGCGTATCCGACATATTGCGGGTTGCGCGACCAACGGTAAACGCCCCGGTCAATAAGTTCGTCTTCCTTGAGGCCATAGACTCTCGAAAAATCCGCATAGGCGTTCCGGCCCAGATAAATCAGCGCAGCCCCAGCAATCGCAAGAAATCCGCCAGCGGCGCTCGTAAGAATGCCTGGGGCGCCAAGCGAACCCCGATCGAACCACGCGATTGCAAGCAGCAACAAAGCATTGCCGTGCATGGCGGCGCCGGTCCAGACTGCCAACGGTATGCTGACGCGACCGCGTTTCAAAAAGTCCCGTTTAACCAGCATCGCCATCGGAATGGAAAGCGCAGCATTGACCGCCGCCAAAATGAGTAACACCCGTACCATGCTCAAACACGCCCCTCGGCGAAATTCAGCGACGCGCGGCGTTCTTTCATCGACTGCGCAATGATCGAGCAAGCTGATCTTGCGAACAAGCTCGCAAGCAATGCCGCCACAATCAAATCGGGCCAGAACGATCCCGTACCCCACACCGCCGCGCCGGCGGCAATCACGGCGACATTGCCGATGGCGTCATTGCGCGAGCACAGCCAGACGGAGCGGACATTTGAGTCGCCGTCCCGCCAGCGAAGGAGAATGAAAACGCTTGCAACATTGGCGGCGAGCGCAGCAAAGCCGATGCCACTCATCATGGGCGCAACAGGAGAGGCGTCGCTGAACGCGCTCGCAACCGTGGTGGTCAGGACAAACAGCGCCATCAAGCCAAGACTGGCGCCTTTTATCAGCGCCGCCGTTGCGCGCGTGCGCAGCGCCGCGCCGATCACAGCGAGGCTCAAGGCGTATGTCGCGGTATCGCCGGCAAAGTCCAGGGCGTCGGCTTTCAGCGCCTGTGAACTCCCAAGATAGCCAGCCGACATTTCAACCAGAAACATTGCGGCGTTGATGGCGATCACCGCGATCAGCGCCCGCTTATAGGCGGGCGACCGGCCGTCGAATCGATCGGCGTCAATTTGATTGTCCTCACAGGCGCATCCGGCCATCCCGGCTCTCCTTGCTTTGCCGCTAAGCCTAACCTAATGTCTACAGCAACTGTAGGTTCAAGGGGTAAAATGCCGAAATCCGAAAAAAGTCCCGTGACTATAGGCCGGCTGGCAAAAGCCTCGGACGTCAAGGTCACGACGATCCGCTATTATGAGAGCATCGGCCTTATCGATCCGCCGGATCGGTCCGAAGGCGGCCAGCGAATATACGACGCCAAAGCCATTGAGAGAATGCGGTTCATTCGTCATGCCCGCGATCTTGGCTTTCCGTTGGAGGCGATCCGTGAGCTGATCGCCCTCTCCAGAAATGAGAACCGGTCTTGCGCGGACGTTGATGAAATCGCACGCCGTCACGCCGAAGATGTCAGACAACGCATCAAGCGATTGAAATCGCTCGAACGCGAGCTCAATCGGATGATCAAGGAATGCAGCGTCGACAAAATTTCAGACTGCCGCGTGATTGAAATTCTCTCCAATCACGCGCTCTGCGCAACAGAACATCGGAATTAGGTCGGCTGCCGGAGGCGAAGTCTACTTTTCGTGAAAGAAAAGATACTTCACGAACGCCGCAATACCCAAGAGTAAAAACACGGCGATCAACAACATTACAATTGCACCGCCCGCACCCATCATCATCCCACCTTCCATCATTTCGATTCTCCTTTCGAATATTGCGTGAGCATTTTCCAAACCGCCAAAAAGCGATCGCGCGTCCATTCAAGATGTTCTTCTCAATCAATTTTTATCCTTCTCCGACCCTTGCCCCATGCCGTCCATCATGCCATCGCCCATGTTCATTCTGTCGCACATCATGCGGCTGCCCATCATCGATTTCATCGCGGCCTTGAATTCCTCCGGCTCGCCGGCGATTGGCATCATCAGGGATACGTCGTAGCCGCCGTCATCGTTCTTCGTCAGCATGAAATGAACATTGTCGCCCTCTTCAAATTTCTGCAGCGCGACCATATCGCTGACAGCGAAATCCATCGTCATCTTGCCCCATCCGATTTTTTTGATGGGGTCATGCGAGAGATTGACTTTTTTCGCTTTCAAGTCGACGGAGTTGACCGTGCCGAACCCGGACGCCATGTCGCTGCAGCAGGACATGCCGTCCATACCATCCATTTTCATGCCGCCGCTTTGGCTAAGCGCCGGAACGGAAATTAGCGCGATAGCGGCGCCAACGGCGATCGTGGAGAGTTTCATAGATTTCATTGCTGTTATCCTTTCAATTCAATGCGCACAGAGAGACGGCTGACTTCGTCGCGCATGAAACGAAGCCGCCAACAAAAGCGAATGGAGCGTTTCGGTTCTTCTTCAATTTATCTGCTCCGTATACGTGTTTCTGACCAACGCGATTTGCAATCAGCCAATCGCTGTATGCTTACTCTGCCGGCGCCAGTTTCGGCCCGATAGAGTCAATCTGTTCAACGGGCTGCAACGCCCGCCGGTTCCACAGGAAGTAAACCGCCGGGATGACGACAAGGGCGAGCACCGTTGTGCTGACGATGCCGCCGATCATCGGGGCAGCAATGCGGCGCATGACTTCCCCGCCGGCGCCGTGGCCGTACATGATCGGCAGGAGGCCTGCGAAGATGACCGCAAATGTCATCATGATGGGCCGCAAACGCCGCAGCGCGCCCTTGGCGATAGCGTCAGCGAAATGCGCTTCATCAAGCGGCGCGCCTTCCTCGCGCGCCGTCGCATTCGCCGCCGCGACTTCCTGCTTCAGATACATGATCATCAACACGCCGATTTCGACGGCGACGCCGGCGAGCGCGATAAACCCGACGGCGACGGCGACGGACATGTTGAAACCAAGCAAGAACATGAGCCATAGCCCGCCAACGAGCGCGAATGGCAATGTGCCCAAAATAATCAGGACGTCCGCGACGTTCCTGAAGTTCAAGAACAAGAGCAGCATGATGATCAGCAGCATGCCGGGCCCGACATAGGCGAAGCGTTCCTTGGCGCGCTGCATATATTCGTACTGTCCGGACCAGGAGATGGAATAGCCCGCCGGCAAGTCCACGTTTTCAGCAACCACATTCCGGGCCTCCTCGACATAGGAGCCGATGTCCCGCCCGGCGATGTCCACATAGATCCAGCCGTTAAGCCGCGCATTCTCGCTGCGGATGATCGCCGGTCCTTCATTGATGCGGATGTCGGCGATGCGACCGAGCGGAATCTCCGCGCCCGACGCTGTGACGATTGGCAATTCGCGCAGACGCGCTGGCGAATCGCGCACATCGCGCGGATATCTGAGATTGATCGGATAGCGTTCAAGACCTTCGACGCTCTGCCCGATCGTCATGCCGCCGATCGCGGTGCGCACGATATCCTGGACATCGGCGATATTGAGACCGAAGCGCGCCGCCGCTTCGCGATTGATATCAACATCGATGAACCGCCCGCCGGTCACGCGTTCTGCGTATACTGACGCCGTGCCATCGACGCCCTGCAGGACGTTCTCGATGTCGCGGCCAACCTCTGCGATGACGTTGAGATCGGGTCCGGCGACCTTGACGCCGACCGGCGTCTTGATCCCGGTCGCCAGCATGTCGAGCCGGTTCTTGATCGGCATAATCCAGACATTGGTGAGGCTCGGCACATCGACGAGCGAATTCAATTCGGCCTTGAGCGAGTCCATGGTGACGCCGGGACGCCATTCGTCGCGCGGTTTCAACTGGATCGTCGTTTCGATCATTGGTAAAGGCGCAGGGTCGGTTGCGGTCTCCGCCCTGCCCGCCTTGCCGTAAACGGTCTCGACTTCCGGAACGGTCTTGATCAACTTGTTCGTCTGCTGAACGACCTGGGCGACCTTTCCAGCGGAGATGCCCGGATAGGCGCTCGGCATATACAGCAGATCGCCTTCATCGAGATCAGGCATGAACTCGCCGCCAATAAGACTTGCGGGGATCGCCATGCTCGCCATCAACAAGGCGGCGGCGCCGATGGTCGCCCAGGGGCGGCGCAGCGCCAGCCCGATAATTGGCCGATATCCACGCATGAGCAGAAGATTGACCGGGTTTTTATGCTCCGGGGCGATGCGGCCACGGACCAGCAACCCGATCAGCACCGGTACGAGGGTCACTGACAGGATCGTCGCCGCCGCCATGGCGTAAGTTTTGGTAAAAGCGAGCGGCGAGAACAACCGTCCCTCCTGCGCTTGCAGCGCGAAGATCGGCGTAAAGCTCAGCGTGATAATCAGGAGAGAGAAGAAGAGCGGCGGTCCGACTTCGACGCAAGCATCGGCGATCAACCGCCAGCGGCCGGAACCCTTCACATCGCTATTTTCTTCCAGCTTCTTATGTACATTCTCGATCATCACAATGGTCGCATCGACCATGGCGCCGATGGCGATGGCGATGCCGCCGAGCGACATGATGTTGGCGGTGATGCCCTGCGCGTTCATGACGATAAACGCTGCGAGCACTCCCAAGGGCAGGCTGACGACAACCACGAGCGCGGATCGCAAATGGTAAAGAAACAGCGCGCAGACCAGCGCGACGATGAGGAATTCTTCAAGCAGTTTCCCTTGCAGCGTTTCGACGGCGCGTTCGATCAGTTTTGAGCGGTCATAGGTTGTGACCAGTTCGACGCCTTCCGGCAGACTCGCCTTCAGGGTTTCGAGCTTTTTCTTGACGCGCTTGATCGTCGCTTCGGCGTTGCCACCGGCGCGCATGATGATGACGCCGCCGACCGCCTCGCCTTCGCCATTGAGTTCGCCGACGCCGCGGCGCAGCTCCGGACCGAGCCTCACTTCCGCTACATCGCGGAGCAGGATTGGCGTACCCGCCTCGTTCACACGCAGCGGAATGCGTTCGAGGTCTTCGATAGACTCGACATAGCCGCCGGCGCGGACAATATATTCGGCCTCCGCCATTTCGACGACGCGCCCGCCCGATTCCATATTGCCGCGTTCAATGGCGCGGCGGGCCTCGGCCAGCGGGATGCCGAAAGACCGCAACCGATTGGGATCGACGACCACCTGATACTGCTTGACCATGCCGCCGATGGCGGCGACTTCCGAGACGCCTTCGATGGTCTGAAGCTCATATTTCAGGAACCAGTCCTGCAATGAGCGTAGGTCCGCAAGATTGTGCCGGCCCGTTTCATCAACGAGCGCGTATTGATAGACCCAGCCGACGCCGGTCGCATCGGGGCCGAGCGCCGGTTTTGCCGCTTCCGGCAGTTGCGGCGCGACCTGGCTTAAATATTCGAGAACGCGCGAGCGCGCCCAGTACAGATCGGTTCCGTCCTCGAAGATGATGTAGACGTATGAGTCGTTGAAGAAGGAATAGCCGCGCACGGTTTTCGCGCCAGGCACGGCGAGCATCGCCGTCGCCAGCGGATAGGTGACTTGATCCTCGACGACCTGCGGCGCCTGTCCAGGATAGCTGGTCTTGATGATGACCTGGACGTCGGAGAGATCGGGGATCGCGTCGAGCGGCGTGGAACGCAACGAAATGACGCCGGCGACCGCGAGAAACAGCGCCCCGATAATAATCAGGAAACGGTTTTCTATCGAACCGCGGATGATTTGGGAGATCATTGTTCGTCTCCCGTCTCGGCGTCTTCCGGCATCGGTTCGAGCATGTCGAGTTCATAGCCGGTCTCGGTCTCGCGAAATGCAAATCGCACCGGTTCGCCGGGTTTGACGCTCATCAAGTCGATTTTTGGCGAGGCCTTGAACGCCATCACCATCGACGGCCAGCCGATTTCGGGGACAGGCTTATGATCGATCGTGACATTTTTACTGCTCATATCGACTGAAACGACGCGCCCCTCGGCGCCGACAGCCTCACTCGTCTTCATGTCATCTGCCGGCATATTCATGTCCGACATGGACATCCCGTCCATATCCATCGGCGCGTTGTCTTTTTCGTCGGGCGTCGCCATGCGTAGCAATCCGGAATCGAGGCTCGCTTCGGAATCGATCAGGAACTGGCTTTCCACGACAATGCGCTCGCCTTGCGCGAGTCCCGCGAGCACCTCGACCTTGCCGCCGCTCTCCATGCCGGTTCTGACTTCCGCCGGGCGGAAGCGTCCCTCGCCCAACGCGAGGATGACGCGATCGCCCCTGCTCGACCGGATGACCGCCGATTGCAGGATCGTCAGGACGTCCTGCTTGGGCTCGGCGCCGATTGTCACATTGGCGAACATATTCGGCCGCAAGCGGTCGCCGGGATTGGGAAACCGCAATCGAACCTGCACCGTGCGCGTCATCATTTCGGCGGTGGGATAAACATAGTCGACTTCGCCCTCCCATGTTTCGCCGGGAAACGCGGGCAAAGTCATGACCGCGCGATCGCCGGCCGAAACCCAGGCGGCCTCCGTGTCGAACACGTCAGCGATGATCCAGACATTCTTAAGATCGGCGAGCCGCATGGCCATATCGCTGGGCTTCAGATACATGCCGTTGCGGGCGTTCAGCATGGTGACGACGCCTGCTTGCGGCGCCTTCACTGCGACAAGACGCATTTGCTTCTGAGTGCGCTTTAACTCCGCAATCTGATCGGCGCTCATGCCGAGCGCAGTCAGCCGCTCGCTCGCCGCCTCAATCAACGGCGTACGCCCGATTTTCAGCGCCTGGATGAATTCCGACTGTGCTGCAACCAATGCCGGCGCATAGAGTTCGAACAGAACATCGCCGGCATCGACTTTCTCACCGACCGCTTCAACGTGCAGTTTTTCAATCCATCCTTCGGCGCGAACGTGAATGTCCGATCGCGCTTCCTCGTCGATCATGATCGAGCCGACCGTATTGATGTCGCGCGCCATATCCTCGCGCACGACATCCGCGGTCTTGACGCCGATATTCTGAACGACCGCGGCGTTTATTTTCAGCGACGGTTCTCCGCTGCCGTTTTCTTCGCCTTCATAGACAGGAATAAGATCCATCCCCATCGGCGACTTGCCGGGTTCATCGCGTCGATAATTGGGGTCCATCGGCGCGACCCAATAGGCGATCTTGCGTTCCCCGCCTTCCGCCATGTCCATAGAGGAATGGCCGCCGCCTTGTCGCAACAGGAAGAATGCACCTGATGCTCCAATTACCAGCAATAAAATAATGATCATGCGAAATTTTGTCATTGGTCGTCTCCTGCGAGATAGGAAAGCCGCGCCCACGCCTTGGCGCGTTCGACGCGCAATTCGAGGCGTTTCAGTTCCGCATCGAGTTCGGCGAGTTGGCTGCGGATAAGTTCGGGAAAGTCTGTAAGTCCGCCGCCATAAGCGGAAACGGAAGCGTCGGCGGTTTCATTGGCGCGCTTGATGACGGCGTCATCATATAGAGCGACGCGCCGGTCCAGCTGCGTCCAGTCGGCGTAGGCGCGAACAAGATCGCGCCTCAGATCGAGCAATGTCGTCGCGCGATCGAGTTCAGCGGCGGACTTGTCTTTCCGGGCCGCCGACAAGGCGCGATCCTGACGCTTGCCTGTGAATAACGGGATCGTCAGGCTTACGCCGACACTGGCGAAATCGGGCCGGTCGGCGCCGCGCGCGCCGTACCCGCCTTCGATCGCCCAAGCCGGTTTGTAGTCTTGCTTTGCGAGTTCAACATCCGTTTCTTCGACGCCGATCATGGCGTCTCTTACCCGAACAATTGGATGACGAACGAGACGAGCTTCTATGTCATCTACGGTTCCGGGCGATATGAACGCCGGTAAATTATCCGGCGAAGGCCGCGAGGCGTTCGCGCCGATAAATCGCGAAAGCTCTGCTTCGGCCGTTGCGCGTTGTTGTTGCAATTCGGCGAGTTTGTCGTCCAGGAGCGACAGCTCAAGTTCGGCGCGCAGCACGTCCTGACTTGTCAGCTTGCCCTGCGCAAACGATGCGCTTAACGCATCAACGAGCTCACTGACCGCATTGCGGCTGTCCGCAACAAGGGCCTGCGCGTTGGCTGCATGAAATTTGTCCAGCCATGCAATCCGCACTGAGAGCGCGACATTGCGAACCGTCGCCTCGCGGCGCATGCGTTCGATTTCTGCCTCGCCCTCGCGCTTTTCGCGGTTGAGCCGCAAGGTGCTCCCTCGCGGTATTTCCTGACGCAATCCCACCTGCGCTTGCGTCATCGGCTCCTGGCCGAATGCGAATGTATCGATTGGTACATTTGCGAGCGCAGTCCGCAAAGTCGGGTCCGGCAATTGTGAGTCTGAAACGGCGCGATCTTCCTGCGCCGCGGCGCGCGCTTCGAACCGAGCGTAGGCCGGGTCTTCGGCGGTGACGGCGATCTCAACCGCTTCGCTCAATTCCAGCGGTTGACCGGCGGCGTTTGCATTCGCCAATGCCAGTCCAGCGATAGCCGCAGCCATCGCGCTAATAATCTTTAGCATGATAATTCTCAAATCTGAGCACGTTCAACAAGCGCCCCGCGCGCCTTAAAGGCGCGGCGACGGTGACGGCGTCCGCACTAAATTGCGGGCATGCTCAGATTCGAGGAGGCGGCGGGTCTAGATGAGAGGGTGTTGCAAGCCCCGAATCGATTTGCGGGATTGCATATTGCACTATGCGAAAGGCCGGTTCTTGAGCCGCTGACAGGACCGGACCTGAATAAAAGCCCGGGCAGGCAAGCGCGCAGGCGGCGGCGCAGCCGGCGTCATGCGATTGCTGGGGCGCGCCGTCCATATCCGCGCAATCGCCCGAACCCATGTCGGCCATTTTCATTGGCGCGTCATCTGACGTCATCTCCGCCATCTCGATATCGGAACCCATGGAGACGCAGGATGCGAGCGCCGCCGCTGGAGCGACAGCCATCGACAGCATCAGGGTTATGAACAGCAGTATCCGCATTGCATTGAATATTTGCCCGCCTAGGCGGATTGTCAATCGGGCAAATATGTATGCGCTGGCTGAATAAATTCTAAATAGCCGTAAAACCTTGTGAAGCCTGCCTCGAAACCCCGGGCGGAAAAGCCCCGTGTTCAATTTGTGCGCCGCGTTCGGATCGGCAGTCATGTTGGGCTCGATGGCAAAGCCCCCTGCCGATAGAAACGATAACTCTTCGCAACTGCGCTCACCCATATGTGAAAGCCGAGCGAACAATGGATGGCCGCATGATCCGCCCGCCGCCTTAGGAATTCCATATTCCTCATTGAAAATGTTGGTATCAGAAGCGAATTTTATATGCCTGAATACTCGTTTAACATTTTTCGTTTGACCGTGCTGGCGGCGTTTTCTTTGAGCGCATGCGTTACGGCCCCAGCTGGCGGCCCTCCAAACTCCGATGCGCCTATGTCCGCGGGCGGGTTCGCCTCAACGCTGCATCTCTGCAAAGGCGATCACATCGATAACGCGCCGCCGACAGATAGCGGGCGCCACATAATCAATTATCGCCCGTTCGCGAATGTTGCTGGCGTTTCGCTGGCGCGTGCGCCGGTTCGGCGCGCCTGTTTTTCATCAGGGTTCGGCTTTCGCCACGATCGGCCGCGACGACATAACGGAATTGATCTGTCTACGGGCCACCCTCACGCCGTCTACGCGGCCGCGGACGGCGTCGTTGAAGAAATGCGAAGCGCCGGCGGCTACGGCAAAATGCTTTTAATACGCCATAACGGACGTGTAAAAACGCGTTACGCTCATCTTTCAGCTTTCGCCTCTTCGATGCATATCGGCCACGACGTTCGCCAAGGCGACGTTATCGGAAAAACGGGCAAGACAGGAAATGCGGAGGCGGTCATTCTGCATTATGAAATTATTTTTGACGGCGAGCCGCGGGATCCGATGGCAGTCGGATTCTGATTTCCGTCCTAATCGATGATCTGATCACGCGTCTGCCGGCGCGACCTTTTTTCTATTGCTTCTCCATAGGGCAAGACTCCGCCGCATTTTGATGATCAGTAAAATGAACCCGGACATCGAGACGAAAATAGCCATGCCGGCGGCGGTGATGAGCAACGGATGATTGAAATCAGCGCCGTCGTCATAGTCCATCACATGGAGTTTCCAGAAGAAGTCGAAAAGACGCCAGGTTTCTGAACGCCGTGCCGTCACCTCACCTGTCGATGGATCGATATATATTGTTGTTTTGTCGTCATCATTGAACTGAACGCGCCAGACGGGTCCGGATTTGTTGTACTCTGTCGGCGGCGATTCAACATATTCGGCAGATTGAATGTCAGCGCTGCCGCTAAAATCGCGCTCGGCGATCACGCGCGCCGTCGATTCATCTATGGGCGATAAAATCGCGCCATTGCGGGCGTCGACAATCGCAAGTCCATCATCTTGCCTGATTATTCTCCAAACGGGCAGCCCCAACATCTCACCAAGCGCTGCGGATTTCACAATAGAAACCTCGGCCGCCGTGGTTGCTTCGCTAAGCGAAAGCAATCCTTCAACATCAAACGGCTCAACCTCGTGCTGCGCGATTTTGTGTTCGCCGCGCACGATTTCAATCGGAATGGCGCTCATAACAAAGCCGCCGGCGATCCAGAGAACGATCTGCAATCCGACAATCAACGCGATCCATTTGTGGACGCGTACTATCCACTTTTGAACGCTCATGATTTGCGCCTATGGGAGCTGATCGAGGTCGACAGTCAGCGTCGCATAGTCACTATGATAAACGCCGTCGGGTTCATCGGGCAGCGTGATCCAGACGGCCGATAACATGATGACGCCGGATAGGGCATCGGTAACAATAATCTTGCCGTCTTCATCGGTTGTGACTGACGTCGTTTCGCCATCGAGCGGAACGATTGTCACCTGCTTGCCGGTGAGCGGATCACCATCGAGGAGTAGTTGAAATGAACGGTCAGCCTTTGCGATGAACTCCAGCTTCTGCTCGACCGACGATGCATGATTTTCAAAATCGTTGCAGGTCTCAATACAAAGGAATGTCTTTGCGTGTTTGGCGTAGCTACGCTGGAGCGGCGGCGAACCGGGCAATGCCTCGAATGCAGCAATGACCGTTTCGTCCGCTTCGATTTCGTCCAGATAAAGCTCAACATCTTTGGGGGGAATCTCGCCCGCGCGCGGTTTGCTGCTGATGGCGACGACAGCAGCGCCGGAATGCCCGGCGGCAAACCGCATTGTCAGCGCGGTCTCACCTTCCTCAAACGACACGTCTCTAATACTTTCATCGCGGATTGAGGCCGAATAATACGCAATACGGTCTTCCGCGGGCCCGCTTTCCATGTCCGGGAAAGCAAGGGCGCTTGTCAGCGCGACGCTGACGGTTTCCGCTTCGGCGTATTGGAATTTATCCGGCAGCAGAAACGTCTGATGGGCGTGTGCGGAAACGCTCAGAATTGCGCTCGCCAATACTACTCCCGGAATTAGAATTCGATTTCGCCGAACCAGACTTTTAGCTCGACGCTTACAATTAGATACTTTCACATTTCCCTCCGCGACGCGCTCACGCGACGTCCTTATCGTTTTGTTTTCTCGAACAAATCGACCAGTTCCGAAAACTTCTCCTGTTGCACCTTGGCGCTGCCGGTTTTAATCGCTTCAGCCACGCAATGGTGGGCGTGGTTTTTCAGGATTTCGCTTTCCGCCCGTGATAACGCCGATTTGATCGCCTGCACCTGATGCAGGATGTCAATGCAATAGCGATCTTCCTCGACCATACGGGCGACGCCCCGAACCTGGCCCTCGATACGGTTCAAACGTTTGATGATGGCGGCTGAATCAGACATGAGCATCCGTTATTGACATATACCCTTTGGGGGTATAAATAGTCGCGTCAGAAAGGTTGGTCAAGGCGTGATCACTGGCGCATTAAAGTCTGCCCTCTTTGCAGCGTTGGCAATCCTGCTCAGCGCGGGGCACAGTGTCTGCGCCGGCATGATCGCTGAATCAGCGCCCGTTGCGGAACACCAGCACAACGCTACTTCAGTTCACGATGATCATGCTCGCCATGGTGACGAGCATGGCGAACACATGCGCACCTCCAAAAAATCAGCGCCTTGTGGTCCTGATCAACACGACTGTCAGCACTGCAAAACGGCGCAGTTTTTCAAAGCATCAGTAAAAGCGGAGACAGCTGCTTCGTTCGCGCCGCCGCCAATCGAAAAAGCGGTTGGCGCCATAGTCGCCGCGCAGAACAGTAATATTTTTGCAGACAGAATTACTCGGTTCGCTAATTTGTGGCGCGGTCCGCCGAAGGCGACCCCTGTTTCCCTGAAAATCCGACTTCTGGTCTAGAAGTTTTATCTGCGCGTCCTCAATGACGCGCACGTACGCCGACCGTCTTGGCTGAGTCAGACGGCGGCGATGTTTGGATAACTGTCGCCAATTTTTATCGCGTCAGTCCCAACCTCAACCAACTAATCAACAATGAATTCTGTTCCTGAAAGGAAAACATACCAATGTCGAGACTCGTATTCACCGCTGCGGCAGCCCTATTCGTGGGGGCGGCCTTGTCGCCTGCGTTCGCTGCGGAAGAGAAAATGCAAATGGACCATGACGCAATGATGATCAGCATGGACCATTGCGGGCTGCCGATGGGCGAGGGCGTGATCAACGCCCTTGATGTCCAGAAGTCGAAAGTAAATGTCACCCACAAACCGATTGAATCGATTGGCTGGCCGGAAATGAAAATGGACTTCACTGTGCTGAAGCCCATCGATCTCGCCGCCTTCGCAACCGGCGAACGCGTTCATTTCCTGCTCAAAGCCGAAAGAGACAAATCCTATTCGATCGCTGCGATGTGCTCGCTCGATGTCGAGGACGGCGCGCACGAGGCCTGCATGACCCACATGCATGACGTCGCGATGAAAACCGCTGTCGGCGACGGCCGTTCCTGCGACATGGAAGGCATGGGCGATATGCCGAGCATGGATCACTCCGCCCATGAACAAGGCGAAGACGCGCACAAGGGACATCACTGAACTTAAGAGCGGCCCGCTGCTCTTTGGCGGGCCGTCTTTTCGCACTTTTGAGAATTGGAGATCACCCCGTGTTCACGAGACGACGTTTTTTAGAATCAACAATTGCCGGCGGCGTCGCCGCGAGCATTCCCGGTCTCATACCCGCCTGGGCGAAAAGCGCATCCGCGGGAAATAAGGGAATTTTTGAGCAGGCCGGCAATTCGTTCGACCTCACCGTTGGACACAGCGCCGTCAGTATCGGCGGTCGGTCAGGGCACGCCATCACAATCAACGGCACGTTGCCCGGACCGCTCTTACGCTTTCGCGAGGGCGAGGAACTTTCCTTGCGGGTGAAAAACACGCTCCAAGAGGACACGTCGATCCACTGGCATGGGCTTCTTGTGCCGTTCTATATGGACGGCGTGCCGGGCGTTTCGTTCCCCGGCATCAAGCCCGACGAAACGTTCGAATACAAGTTCGCCCTGCCCCAGAGCGGGACATATTGGTATCACTCGCATTCAGGCCTGCAGGAACAAAGTGGCCATTACGGCCCGCTGATTATCGATCCCGCGGGCCCGGACCCCGTTCAATATGACCGCGAATATGTATTGGTTTTGTCCGACTGGCTTTTCCAGCATCCGCACAAGGTCTTCGCAAAGCTTAAAAAGAGCAACGAGGTATATAATTTCCAGGAGCGCACCGTCGGCGACTTTATTGACGACGCAGGCGACATGGGGCTTGGCGGTGTCATCAAAGACCGCGCCATGTGGGCGCAAATGCGCATGTCCGCGACGGATATTTCTGACGTCACCGGCGCGGTCTACACGTATTTGATTAATGGGCATTCGACCGCGGATAACTGGAGCGCCATCTTCGATGTCGGCGAACGCGTTCGCTTGCGCATCATCAATGCGTCGGCGATGACCATCTTCAACTTCCGCATACCCGGCCTGCCGATGACCGTCGTCGCCGCCGATGGGCTAAATGTGCAGCCAGTCGAGACGGATGAATTCCAGATCGGCGTTGCCGAGACATACGACGTCATTGTCCAACCAAAGCGGGAACGCGCGTTCCCGATCGTCGCCGAGGCGATCGACCGATACGGCCAGGTCGTGGCGACCCTCGCACCCGAACCCGACATGCGTGCAACGACGCCGCTCTTAAGAGAGCGGCCGATCCTGACCCACAAAGACATGGGCATGGCGGCGATGGGTCACGGATCCATGGGCGGTATGGATCACGGTTCGATGGGACACGGCGCTGGGAGAGCTGCTTCGATGGATCACGGCGTCATGGACCATGGATCGATGGCCGACATGGAATCGCCGACCGCGCCAAAGGCTGAAATGGCGAGCATGACCGGAATGTCCGGCATGTCACATGACATGTCCGGCGACGCGATGCAGGAGCACAATCACAAGACCGGCTTCGGCGTCGATAATGTCGCCATGGCGCCGACCAACCGTCTCAACGAACCTGGACTTGGACTTGAAGACGTTCCGCACCGAGCGTTGACCTATACTCAGTTGAAAAGCCTTGAGCCGAACCCGGACAAACGCAAACCCGGCCGGGAACTGGAGATTCACCTGACCGGCAATATGGAACGCTACATGTGGTCGTTCGACGGCGTAAAGTTTTCTCATGTCGTCGACCCGATTGTTTTCCATGAAGGCGAACGGCTGCGGGTCACGCTCGTCAACGACACGATGATGACCCATCCGATCCACCTCCACGGCATGTTCTTCGATCTCGTCGTCGACGAAGGCGATCACAAACCGCGCAAGCATACTGTCAACGTCAAACCGGGCGATAAGCTGTCCTTTGACGTCACTGCTGACCATGTGGGTGATTGGGCGTTTCACTGTCACCTGCTTTTCCACATGCATGCCGGCATGATGCAGGTCGTCTCCGTCCGTCCACGCATGGCGATGAACGAACACGACGATCACAAGGCGATGGATCATGACAGCATGGATCACGGCGACGGCGATCACCAGTCCATGGACCAAAAGAAAATGAAGCGTGATGCGTCAGATCATGGGTCGATGGGGCATGAGAGCGGTGATGATAAAGGCATGGACCATTCGAAAATGAATCATGGAGGGAAACACTGATGTTGCGTTCCATGAAAAACTCTCTAGCGCTCATCTCAGCATTTGCGGTGACGATTGCCGGCGCACAAGCCTTCGCTCAGAGCGAAAGCTCAAACGATTCCCAAAGCGGCTGGTCCGCTGCGGACGAGTATTGGGGGGGCGCAGAAATGGCCGAGGCGCGTCGCGCCGTCCAAAAAGAGCACGGCGCGTCGAAGACGTACTTTGTTCAGGGCGACCGACTTGAGTATCGCAGCAATGAAGGCAAGCCTTTGTTCCTGTGGGACGCCCAAGGTTGGTGGGGTGGCGATCGCAACAAGCTGTGGCTCAAAACCGAAGGCGAATATTCGTTTGACGAAAACGCCTTTGAAGAGGCGGAAGTGCAGGCGCTCTGGTCGCGCGCTTTCGCTCGCTACTTTGATGTTCAGGCGGGCGTCCGTCACGACTTCGCGCCTGGCGATGATCGAACCTTTGGCGTTCTCGGCATACAAGGCTTGGCGCCCTACTGGTTTGAAATCGACGCCGCCCTCTTTGTCAGCGGTGACGGCGATGTTTCAGCGAGAATAGAGGCTGAATATGAATTGATGCTGACCCAGCGTCTCATATTGCAACCGCGCACCGAATTGAACTTCGCCGTGCAGGATGTCGCCGAATACGGCGCCGGCTCCGGCCTTTCAACAGCCGAATTTGGCGCGCGCCTGCGCTACGAAATCAAACGCGAGTTTGCGCCCTATATCGGCGTCGACTGGACGCGATCGGTTGGCCAGACCGCCAATTTCGTGCGCGCCGACGGCGGCGATCCGTCCAGCGTATCGTTCGTCGCCGGACTAAGACTTTGGTTCTAGGGAGGGACTGCAAATGGAAAACATTATTGAACCGAACATCCATCCAATACTTGTTCATTTCGCCTATGCGTTATCGATAACGGCGTTTATCTCTTATGTCTTGGCGTCGTTTACACCGTCAGGGAAATGGCGTGAAACGCTTCGTCCCGCTGCTGACTGGATGCTCGCTTTCGGCGCGCTGGCGATCATTGCAACTATCGCAGCTGGCTTTCAGGCGTATTTCACCGTCGCCCATGACGGGCCGTCTCACGCGGCGATGACAACGCACCGCAACTGGGCGGTGCCATCCGGCGTCGCGATTTTATTGCTCGCACTCTGGCGTTGGATGTCGAGGACAAAGCCCGCGTCTGTGATATTTTTGACTTTTCTTGCCGCCGCCGCGTTGTCGCTATCTGTCACCGCATGGTGGGGCGGAAAGATCGTTTACGGTTATGGCCTGGGTGTGAAAAGCATGCCGACCGTCACCGGCGAGGGCCATGACCATGAACACGCCCCAGGCCAGGGCCATGGCGATGAAGCAACAGCAGAATCGTCGGGAGATCATGACGACGGTCATGATCATGGGACGGCGGACGATCACGAATCCGGTGAAGCGCATGAGCATGGCGACACTGCGAGTGCCGAACCGGGAAATGACAGCGCAGAGCCGGCAGCGGCATTTGACGCTGACAATTATCCTACGACTCCGGAAGCTGTCGTTGACGCCTATAGCACCGCATTGAAAGCAAAAGACGAGTCCGCAATTCGCGCCATGCTTGCGCCCGATGTCATCATCGCCGAAGGCGGCGGCGCGGAACGCTCTGTCGACGAATATGCCGGCCATCACATGCCAGCCGACATGGCATTTACGGCGGCGGTCGATTTTTCCGTCAAAAAGCGCGACGTCATCGCCAGAGAAGACCTTGCGACCGTTATTTCGGAATCGCAGGTCCATGGAACCTTCCGTGGCGAGAACGTGCATTCGCGGATGATGGAAACCATGGTGCTCCGCCGCGACGACGATCGTTGGCGCATTGTCCACATCCATTGGTCTTCTGCGCCGATCACCGGCGAGCATGAGCACTGATGGCGGATCGCCAACGACAGAGCGATTACAAAAAAGGAAGCCTGACGCTTTCCGGAACCATCGCGATGGGAACCGGCGTCATGATCGGCGCCGGCATCTTCGCCCTCACCGGGCAAGTTGCCGAATATGCCGGTCCATGGTTTCCGGCCGCATTTCTGATCGCCGCTATCATCAGCGCGTTCAGCGCATACACGTACATCAAGATGTCAAACAAATATCCGTCCGCGGGCGGCATCGCGATGATCCTCCACAAGGCGTACGGACAATCGGCAGTCACTGGCGCCTGCGCGCTGCTGATGGCGTTTTCTATGGTCATCAACGAAAGCCTCGTCGCCCGGACTTTCGGAACCTACACGCTGCAACTTTTTGACGCCGGTGAGAAGCAATGGCTCGTTCCCGTACTCGCCGTGGCTTTGATCGCGGGCGCCTTCCTGATCAACCTCGCCGGAAACAAATATATCGGTGCCGTTTCGAAGATCACCGCGGTCTTGAAAGTCGGCGGCATTCTCGCCTTTGCAGTCGCTGCCTTATGGGCGTCTGGCTTTTCATTTGAAGCTGCGACAACTTTGGAAAGTTCTGATTATTCATTTACCGGCTTCCTAGCTGGTGTCGCGCTAGCCATTCTGGCCTACAAAGGTTTCACCACCATCACGAACAGCGGCGGCGAAGTCAAAAACCCTGAACGCAATGTCGGCCGGGCGATTATGATATCTCTCGGCGTTTGCTTAGCTGTTTATATGGCGGTCGCTTTCGCCGTCGGTACGTCGTTGACAATTGAAGAATTGATCGCCGCAAAGGACTACGCCCTCGCCGAGGCGGCGCGTCCGGCGCTCGGGGGATATGGCGTCATTTTCACAGTGACTATTGCGATCATTGCGACGGCGTCCGGATTGCTGGCCAGCGTCTTTGCGGTGTCGCGCATGCTCGCCATGCTGACGGAAATGAATCTGATCCCGCACAGCCATTTCGGCATGCCGGGGCGCATTCAGAATCACACGCTTGTCTATACGGTCGTACTCGCCGCCCTACTCGCCGTATTTTTCGACTTGAGCCGCATCGCCTCGCTAGGCGCTATCTTTTATCTCGTCATGGACATCGCCATTCACTGGGGCGTTTATCGGCATCTCCGGCACGACGTCGGGGCGAAAGGGTGGATTCTCCTCAGCGCAATTGCGCTGGATGCAGTCGCACTCGGTGCATTCCTGGCGATTAAATCGGCGGCCGACCCCTTGATCGTATTCATCGGTATTGCCGCGATCATCGTCATTTTTGCGTTCGAGAGGGTTTATTTGCACCGCCTAAGGGGCGGTAGCGGCGTCACGGCTGCGCAACATAAACATAACGCTTGACTATACCCTATAGGGGTATTATGTATGTCGCATCGACAGCCCACACGCCTTGGGCGATGGCTGGAATTCGACAGCGCCAACCTGACGCTGCCGACGAACAACGGAGGCACATCATGCGCATCGTTCCCGTCGGACACGCTCTGTCCATATTTTTCGTTATCACATTCGCCATCTGTATTGCTTGGGGGCTCGTCACACCGCCCGCCATGCACATGCATGAAGCTTGGGAGATGATGATGCCGGGCTTTCACTGGTTATCGTTCCCGACGTTTCTGATCGGCCTTGCCTGGGCGTACGCCTACGGCTGGTACACAGCGATCATCTTTGTGCCGCTTTATAACCTGTTCAACAAGCACGGAGCCGCCGCATAGCCATGGACACGCACACTCATTGCCACGCCCATTCGGGCGCCGCTGAAGCGGCGCCCGAAAAATATGACAATGTACCAGACGGCTACAAAGGCACGGTCTGGACATGCCCGATGCACCCGCAGGTGCGCGAAACATCGAACACCGGATGCCCGATCTGCGGAATGGCGCTGGAGCCGGAGAGCGTTTCTCTCGATACTGAAGAAGACACTTCCGAACTCGACTCCATGACGCGGCGCTTCTGGGTTGGCGCCGCCTTGAGCATCCCCCTCTTCATCTACGCTATGGGCGATATCGTTCCCGGCAAACCGTTCGAGGGATTGCTGCTGGGCGCCTGGCCGCAATGGCTTCAATTCGCCCTAGCGACCCCCGTGGTTCTCTGGGGCGGCTGGCCGTTTTTCGTGCGCGGCGTTCAATCCGTCCGCACTATGAATCTCAACATGTTCACGCTGATCGCCCTGGGCGTCGGTGTCGCCTATCTGTTCAGTGTTGTCGCAACGATCGCACCCGGTATTTTTCCGGATGCATTCCGCGGCATGCACGGGCAAGTCGCCGTCTACTATGAAGCTGCTGCCGTTATCACCACGCTCGTTTTACTAGGCCAGGTATTGGAACTGCGCGCGCGAAGTCAGACTTCCGGCGCGATTCGCGCTCTTCTTGAGTTGGCGCCGCCCACGGCCCACCGCATCAATGAAGATGGCGCCGAAGAAGAAGTGTCGATCGGCCATCTGCGCGAGGGCGATCGCCTGCGCGTTCGGCCGGGCGAAAAAGTCCCGGTCGACGGTGAAATCATCGAGGGCAAAAGTTCGGTCGATGAATCCATGGTCACTGGCGAACCCATCCCCGTCGAAAAGAATGTCGGCGACAAGGTGACTGGCGGCACAGTGAACGGGACCGGCGGCTTCATCATGAAGGCGACGCGGGTCGGCGAAGACACAATGCTTTCGCAGATCGTCAAGATGGTGTCGGAAGCCCAGCGCAGCCGCGCGCCGATCCAGCGGCTTGCGGACACGGTCTCCGCCTGGTTCGTTCCGGCGGTGGTCGTCATCGCTGTCATCACGTTCGTTGTCTGGGGTCTATTCGGCCCGGAACCGGCGATGGCGTTCGCCATCGTCAACGCCGTTGCGGTACTAATCATTGCTTGTCCATGCGCGCTGGGACTCGCAACGCCCATGTCGATCATGGTTGGAACCGGCAAGGGCGCGCAAAACGGCATCCTCATCAAGAACGCCGAAGCGCTGGAGACTTTCGAGAAAGTCGACACCATCGTCGTCGATAAAACCGGCACGCTAACGGAAGGACGCCCGAAGCTTGTCCTTGTTGAACCGCAAGCGCCGTTCAGCGAACTGGAACTTCTGACGCTCGCCGCGTCCGTTGAAAAAGGCAGCGAACACCCCCTGGCGACGGCAATTGTTGAGGGCACCGAGGAGCGTGGCGCCGAGACCGCGAAAACAAAAGATTTTTCATCGGTCACGGGCGAAGGCGTCGAAGCCGAAGTCGATGGCCGCAAGGTGGCGCTCGGCAACGCGAAGATGATGAAACGTGTCGGCGCCTATGATGATGCCATAGCCGCGGCCGCTGAAAAGCATCGCCGCGAAGGCCACACCGTCATGTTTGTCGCCGTGGACGGAAAAGCCGCCGGCCTCATTGGCGTCGCCGACCCTATCAAGGAAACGACGCCGGAAGCCATCAGAGCGCTTCACGCGGCCGGTGTTAAAGTCGTAATGCTCACCGGCGACAGCCGCGCAACCGCAGAAGCGGTCGGCGCAAAGATCGGCATCGATGAAATCCATGCGGACGTGTCGCCTGAAGACAAGAATCGCATCGTGCGCGAACTGCAGGATGCGGGCGCGAAGGTCGCCATGGCCGGCGACGGCATCAATGACGCCCCCGCCCTTGCCCAGGCCGATGTTGGCATCGCGATGGGTACTGGAACCGACGTCGCTATGGAAAGCGCCGGCGTCACGCTCGTCAAAGGCGATCTGCGCGGCGTCGCCCGCGCGCGTCGCCTAAGCCAGGCGACCATGCGCAACATCCGCCAGAACCTATTCTTCGCATTTATCTACAATACGCTTGGCGTGCCTGTAGCGGCGGGCGTCCTTTACCCGGTTTTCGGCCTGCTCCTGAGCCCGATGATCGCGGCGGCCGCGATGAGTTTTTCGTCTGTGTCAGTCATCGGAAACGCATTGCGTTTGCGAGGACTGAAATTGTGAGCAGTGCGACGAGGACCAGTCGAACTGATACGCACACGCCTCCGCTTGGCCATCGAGCTCTAACGCCACTTTACGATCTGGCTATTGTGGCCATAACTCGGGAAAAGACGTGGCGCGCGGCGCTGGTCGAAGCGATTGATCCGTCTCCAGGCGACAGCATTCTCGACATCGGCGCCGGCACAGGCAGTCTCGCCATGGCGCTCCATGCGGAATGCCCTGGGATTCGTTATATTGGTATTGATCCTGACGCCGAGGCCATCCGGCGAGCCCGCAAAAAGATCGCTGAACTGGAAGGCGACATTCGGTTTCACGAAGGATTTTTTTCTGCCAACAAAAATTATTTCGGCGAACCGCCGAACAAGATAGTATCGAGTCTTGTGCTTCACCAGGTTCCACTCGCGGAAAAGCGGAGGATTATTGCTCAAGCCAAAAAAGTCCTTGCGCCAGGCGGTTTATTATTCATTGCCGACTACGGACTGCAGCGTGGGGTCCAGCGATTGCTGTTCCGAAGCACGGTTCAAGCGCTGGACGGCGTTGAAGACACCCAACCGAACGCTGATGGAATCATACAACTGCTTCTCAATGAGGCTGAATTTTCAAGCATTTCAGAAGACAGGCGTATAGAAACGCCGACCGGGACGATTACTCTTTACCGCGCCAGACAGTAATTACCTATTTCACAGTCATCGCGTCGCTCAAACTGGCAGCGAAGCTTTAGCATCCTTGCCATTATCTGCGTTTTATGTTTCCGGGCCTTGGACTGTTGTAGCGAATGCGATCAAGCCTGTCGCTATAAGGAAAAGCGCAAATTCTGCAGCAAGCGTAAATCGCAAAGTTTTGCGACCGGCTTCGTGGTCAGCCTTTATCCGCCTCGTCACGGTCATTTTGTTATAGGCGCCCAATGCGAGCGCGATTGAGGCTGCAGTCAGCTTTGCGAAAAGCAGACGCCCGTACGCAGAGCCGGTCAACCCGTCCCACCCTTCGGCTAGGCGCCAGGCGAGAACAAGGCCGGCGGCGAAGAGAGCGGGAATGGCGAATTGGGCGATACGACTAAACGCCTCAAGTCGCCGCACGAGCTCTTTGTCATCAATGGCGGCGGCAGGCCAAAGCGCAGCGGGCGCGGCGAACCAGAATCCCGCTACAAGAACGTGAAAGCCTGCGAGCCATGGCATGACGCCAAGCGATTCGAGCCCTTGCGTGTGGCCGGCGAGCCCAAAGCCGGCGCTGAGGATTAAAGCCGCCGTAAGCATTATCAGCCTTTTCCCAAGCAGCGCGGCGGCAAAAGCTGACAAGCTACCGAGAATGATCGCAAATGCCTGTAGTTTGTAGATCCTCCAGATCCACGGAAAGGTTTCGGAATCGACGGCCGCAGCAAACGTTCCGCCAAGTTTCGCATTCGCGAGCAGCAGCCGCGCGGCGTAAAAGCCCAGGACCGCAAGCGCCAAGGCGGCCGAAGCCGATACTCCTAGCGTTCGCTTCACGCCTGTCGCGCAACCGACCAGCGCGCCGATAAACATCAATGAGGCAGCGTAATATCCAAACTGAACCACGAAAGCGAAAAAAGAAATCGCGTCAGGCACCGGCACGCTATCTTACCGAAAACTCGATCTTGCCATTCATGGCGTGGCCGTCTTTTGCGAGTGCACGCCAGTGAAAAACATACGAACCATCTGCAAGCGACGGTAAGGGAATGACAAATTCTGACAGAAATTCCTTCGGTTTTACATATTCAAGCTCGATTGTTTCCCCCGCCGTTGTTTCCAAGCGAATTTCCGCGAGGCCGACATCGCCGCTAAAGGAGATTTCAAGATTTTCCGGGACGGAATTTTCAGGCGAAGCGTCGTAGACCCGGCCCTGTTCTATATTCGATGATTTGATCGTGACATGAGCCGCCGCCGGCCCGGCGGTGATCATCGCGGCGGCCAAAGCGCCGATCAAAAGCCTTTTCATATGCTCTCCTATCCTCTCATTTAAGCCGGATCGAATTGGCTATATTGCCACGTCGCCCGCCAGCCTCGCCCGCTGCGTCCTGTCTTAGACGCATTCAACAAAATTTCCAGCGCCTGAACATATCTCAAAAGGAAACCGCCGCCCAAAAGCCGTTCAGGGCGGCGGTCTTTCTCGGAGTTATCAAGGGCCTAGAATTCTGCCGTGGCCCGTACATACCAGAAGCCGCCGTTAAAGCCCATCGGCGCGAAGCGCGGATAAACGAGACCGCTGCTGATGTTCCCCGCGCGCGTATCAAGGTCGGGGAAATTATCGAACACGTTCTCGGCGCCGGCCGCCACGCGAACATTATCGTTCACGTCGTAGCCGAGCTCGAAATCCACAAGCCACTCCGCACCGAAAGTCTGGTCGGTGGCTGGAGAGCTCCCGTAATCCGTCCATTCGCCGTAATAATTGCCGCGGATCAGTGCAGAAAACGGACCCGTACGAAGCGTCGCTTCAGCGAGCGCCCGGTAATGGGGCGTGAAATCTTCCAATTCGAGTGTTCGCTCGCGGTCGATTGCCGTCGTGTTGCGAACCGCAGTCACCTCCGTATCTGTATAGTTGAAGGTGCCGAGAAGATTCAGTGTAGAATCTCCCACGAACGGTGTCTGATAAGTCGCAACGACATCGACCCCTTGCGTTCTCGTGTCGAAGGCATTGGTGAAGAACCGGACCGAGCTAAGCGACCCGCCGGTCGTTATGCCGGAAGCGATCAGCGCCGCCTGTTCGGCCGGACCGATCGGAATATCTCCCGATACGCTGATGCGGTCCTTAAGTTCGATATTGAAGTAATCTGCGGTTATCCGCACGCCGCCCGGAATGTTGAGCACCAGGCCGCCGGCGAAGTTGAAGGATTCCTCAACTGTCAGCGGCTCGGCGCCGAAGAACACGGCCACCGGATTTGTCGGCGGTATCTGTCCGCTGATAAGCGTCGCCCCGGTCATCAGATCGATATTGGTCGAGGTCTGGGAAAGATTAGCCTGGCCCGGCGTCGGCGCCCGAAAGCCCGTATTTACCGAACCGCGGATGGCGACGCCTTCGAAAAGTTCCGCTCTGCCCGACACCTTGTAATTGAAGGTAGTGCCGAAATCACTGAAGTCTTCGAAACGGACCGCAACGCCGCCGGAGATACGCTCGGTCAGATCCGCTTCGAGGTCGAGATAGAGCGCATAGTTCCAGCGGCCGAAATCTCCTACTTCGGTCGGATTAAAGCCTTGAAAGCCGCTCGATCCCACAGCGAGCGGGACGGTCATGCCCCCGTCGGGATCGGCAAAGGACGATGCGAACGGACCGACCTCCCAGGACGCCTGATCGCCGAGCGTGATCAGGTAATCCTCACGGTGATATTCGGCGCCGGCCGCGACGTTCAACGGCGAGGCCAAAGCGCCGACATCCATAAGATAAACGAAATCGAGATTGGCGGTCGTCTCGCGCTGCGTCAGCGTGCCGGGATCGAATTCGGTCGGTGACGCCGGCCCGAGCGACGGGTTTACGGTCTGGCTGAGGTGGTAATCGGCCTTGTTTTCGCCGTGATAGAGGCTGGCGTCGAAACTCAAATTCTCGGTGAGATCGCCGCGCACGCCGCCCGCCGCACTCCAGTCCGTGGTGGTCGCTTCAAACTGCGGCGAGAACCCGCCCGGAAAGACGGAGGTGAAACTGAATCGCTCCCCGCCAGGCATGGTCGTCAATGGCACGCTGGAGAATATCTCCGTGCGCGACACCGGATTGCGATAAAAGAAGCTGGTGACGCCGTTGGTTCGGCTGTAGTTGCCGAAGAGATATGCTTCGAGATTGTTGTTGAGATCGATCCCGGCGTTGAAGAACGACCGGAAGGCGCTGCCGTCAGGATTGCCCCAGCGCTGGCCAAGCCCGTTTTCCGGCACGTCGTCGATATCGATCGTTCCGGCGGCGACGAGCGCGGCGACATCCGGCCGTTGGGCGCCGCGCGAGGTTTCTTCTGAATTCACATATTCAAGCGCCACATGAAAAAAACCTGAATCGGTCAGCGGCAATCCTATATTGCCTTGAACGCTGATTTCTTCGCCGTCTCCTTCATAATACTGTCCATACTGCGTACTCAGGCGGAAAACGTCGCTGTCCTCCGCAAGCTGAATGTTAAGAACGCCCGCAATCGCGTCCGAACCATACTGCGCCGAGGCGCCGTCGCGGAGGACTTCGAGCTGGCTAATAGCGTTTGACGGGATCGTCGCGAGATCAGGTCCCTGCGCGCCAAGTGTCTGCGGCAGGCGGCTCGTAGCGATGAGAGCAGAACGATGGCGACGCTTACCGTTGATCAACAAAAGCGTTTGATCGGGCGCAAGTCCTCGCAACGTGAACGGTCGCTGAAAGACGTTGCCGTCATTGGTGACATAACGCTGGACGTTCAGTGAAACGACTTGCGTTCGCAGAATGTCCGTCAAATCGGCAGTGCCGCTTTTTTCAAGGGCGTCGCCGTCGATAACGTCGATCGGGATCATCGAGTTTCCGACTGTTCGATCAGCCCGCCTTGTGCCGGTGACGACAATCGTGTCCCCATCGGTCTCGGCCGCGTCGCTGTCTTCCTGCGCGTAACCGACGCTCGTCGTCGCCTGAAAGCCAAGCAACATCGTCGTGCAAAGCGCAGTGCTTCCCAATATCCCGCGCAACTTTTCACTTTTCGTTTTCATTTTCGGCCCCTCCGCAATCGGTTCTGAGACGCCAAGCATGACGCCTTCCGCCCTCCCGGACATAATCAGATCGCCGCGAATAATTCCGCGGAATAACGCCTCAACAGCGCCATCGGGTCCATATTGACCCTACGCGACCCTATGCGGTCAAATCGAATTATTTCCGATACTTATTCTTTTATGTTATGACTTCCGTGAGCTACAATACGCCGCCGACTAAAATGGGAGATCCATTTCCTCCGCTTACGCACCACTTATTTCCATCAACGTCGCCGCAAAAAATCTCATCATTATGACAATCTACAAGCTATTGAAAGCAGACCACGACGAGCAGATTTTAAGCGCTGGTTTTACGGCGCGACGAACATGGTGGGATGTTCCGCTTGCCATAGAGGCGGCCATACGAAAAACTTGCGCAATGAGCTATCGATAAGAATATCCTGAAGATTGTTGTCTGTGATACGCGTCGTACGAATATGAATTGTATGGATATATAAGAGAAACGGGGATTCGGATTTGACGAAATCGACGAATGCCGGCGCTAGCGTGCAAAAAACCGCAAAGGCCAATCATAAATTAAATTCCAATCTCATTGGAATTGAATGCCTGCGTTGCAAAACGCAGCATGAGCTTGCCGACTACTTCACAGGCTGCCCATTGTGTCTTTCAAAAGACTATCCCTCAAGCGTTCGGCAAATATACAGCGCCGACGCATGGCAGGTGAATTCCCGGTACAGAGGAATGGCGAGATACGCTTCGTGCCTGCCTTATGCTGCTTATCCAACGCTGGGCGAAGGCGGGACGCCATTGCTCTCCGCGCCGGCACTCGCCAACGAGGTCGGAACTGGCGACATTCTTGTAAAAAGCGAGGGACAAAACCCTACAGGTTCACATAAGGACAGGATGAGCGCGCTCGCCGTCGCCCGCGCGTTGGATATTGGGGCTACAACGGTGATCGGCGCATCTTCCGGGAACGCCGGCGCGTCGATTGCGGCCTATGCGGCGCGGGTCAGTCTTCAATGCGTGATCGTTACGACGCCTGACATGAGCCCGATCTGGCGACGCGCGATTGCGGCGACCGGCGCCCGATTGATCGAGGCGAAGAATTCGCTTGACCGCTGGAAGTATGTCGAAGAGCGCGTCACGGAAGACAGCTGGTTTCCGGTCACTAACTACATTAACCCGCCAGTCGGCAGCAATCATTTTGGCGTAGACGGATTAAAGACGATCGCATTTGAACTATTTGAGGAAACGGGTGCAAACGGCGTCGACGCAATTATCGTTCCGACCTCTCGCGCAGATCTCATTTGGGGCGTCTTCGATGGTTTTCGGTTTCTGCAGGAAAGGAGCCTCATTCAACGGCTGCCCAGGCTTTACGCCGTCGAGCCGTTTCCGCGTATCGATCAAGTCTTCAATGGAAGCGACTATCGGCTGAGTTTCGAGGGTCGCACGCGGCAGGTTTCCATCGCCGGATCAACAGTGACGTATCAGGCGATTGACGCCTTGAAGCAGTCGCAAGGCGGCGTTGTCGTTGTGAGCGATGGGTCGGCGGCCAGAGACCAGAGCACATTGGCTCAGCACGGATTTTACGTGGAGCTTTCTTCGGCCGCCAGCCTCAGCGGACTGAAGCAACTGATCGATAAGGGCGAAATCCATGCTGATGAACGTGTCGTTTTGATTGCTTCGTCCAACGGGTATAAGGAATTCGAGTTCTAGCAAACTCCAGTTTCGAAATCAGGATAAAGACGGTGTCGTTTTTTGGATCCTCCTAAGATCGCTGAATCGGGTTTGATCATAAAACTGATGTTGCTACCTTTGCTTTGGTTGCGCCGTTCTGGTGAAAAAGCGCTGGCGTCTGGCGAAATAAAATGCGCTTCCGATCAACGACAACAAAATCGCCGCGGCCCACGCCTTTAACGACGCATGTCCCACCAGCCAGATTGAAAGCAGGAAGGCGAAAACCGGCACAATCAAACCGCCGGGAATCGCGAATTGTCGCGGATCCTTGTCCATTGTTTTTTCTATTCGCGGCAATGACGCGATCGTTAGCGCATAGGTGATGAAACGAACCAACGTGCTGACCGTCGCCAGCCAGACAAATCCGCCGCTGACGCCGAGCAAAATCCCGAGCCCGCCGCAAAACAGAATGGAATTGCCGGGCGTCCCGAACTTTGGATGAACTGCGGCGAACCATTTGGGTATCGTTTCCTGCTTACTGAGGGCGAAGGTCAACCGCGGCCCCACGAGCATCGAGGTGGCGCTGGAGCCGGCGATCGAAAAAACGGCGCCCAACGCGAGAATGGACGCCCCAATGGGGCCGAGAAGTCGTTCGGCCACCTGAGCAAGCGGCGTTTTGGTTTCCGCGATAGCTGGATCGACTGAAATCGAGACAATCTGGATTACGATATAAAAGACCGAGACCAGCGCAACAGTCGTCACCAAGGCGATGGGAATGTCGGCCTTCGGATTCTTTGACTCGCCGGCGTTAATGACCGCGACTTCAAACCCGATGAATGCGTACATGAGGATGAGGATCGCCTCTCCGAGCGCTCTCATTTCCGGAACGCTCGCGCCAATGATGGCGTCCAGTTCCGTCGACGGCAGGCCGAACAGCACGAGAAGAATGAGCGGCGCAAGCTTCAAGACCGTCAGGACATAGAGCAGCGTCAGACTGTTGCGCACGCCGATATAGTTGATCCAAGTGTAGAATGAAATCAGCATTGCGACCGCCATGGGCCGGATCAGGGGCGTATCAAGCGCCGGTAGGAACCAGCTTGCATAGCTCACGAGCAGGTTCGAGCTCGCCGCAAGCCCCGCGACGCGGCTGATATAAAGCAGCCATCCTGTCTGGAATCCGACAAACCGGCCGAAGGAATGGGTCGTGTAGACAATCGGCCCCCCGGTTTCCTTAAAAAAGCTCGCCGCTCTTGCAAACGACAAAGCGATTGTTGTGATCAGCAACGCGGCGATCAGAAAAACCCACGGACTGAAATACCCTGCTTGTTGCATCGCGACGGCAGGCAAGGCGAAAATCCCTGAGCCGATGATCCCGTTCAAGGCGATGACGCCCGTTCCAACGCGTCCGGTTGTTCGCGCAAGCTCAGTATTATCCGCCAAGTTGATGCTCCATTGCTGTTCGTTTTCTTTTTCTTCAGGTCTTCGCAAAGCGGATTGTTACGATGTGACGGCGCGCATCCGCGCAAACGCCGCCTCAAGATCAGCGATCAGGTCTGCCGGGTCCTCAAGGCCTGCATGCACGCGGATAAGTTCACAGTCTTCATCGACGGCGCTCGCAACCCGGACAGGTTTCGGCCAGGCCGGCACCAGCAGGCTCTCATACCCGCCCCAGCTGGAGCCCAGACCGAAGAGCGACAAATGGTCGAAAAACGCCGACGCCGCATGATCGCTCATTCTAGAAAGCTCGACGCCGAACAGTCCCGACGCCCCGGCATAGTCGCGCCGCCAGACATCATAACCCGGATCGTCCTTGAGCGCCGGGTAGCGTATTCTCGCCACTTCCGGCTGCCGCGCAAACCACTCGATCAGGCGGAGCGCGTTCTGCTGATGGCGCTCCATGCGCACATCCAGCGTCCGCAAACCGCGATGCGCGAGATAACAGTCGTCCGGGCTGGCGCTATTGCCCCAGCGTCCGGCCATATCCTTGATCTGCTCGAAATGTGATCGGCTTCGCACGCTGATCGACCCGAGCATGATGTCCGAATGGCCTGAAAAATACTTCGTACCAGACTGGATCGAAACATCGACGCCATGATCGAGAGGACGATAGTACAACGGCGTCGCCCATGTGTTATCGATCAGCGTGACCGCTCCCGCCGCCCTCGCCGCCTCAACCACGACAGGAATGTCGATCATCTCGAACAATTGGGAGCCGGGCGATTCAAGAAACACGACGCGCGTATTGCGGCGAAATTCGGTTCGTATCTCATCGCCGATTCTCGGATTGAAGTATGTGATCTCGACACCGAACCGCTTCAGGATTGTCTCAAAAAACTTTCGCGTCGTGCCGTAAACGCAATCGGCGGCGAGCAGATGATCTCCGGCACTCAAAAAAGCAGCCGCCGCCAGTGCATTCGCCGCCGTGCCGGACGAGGTGATCAACGTATCGCTTGCATTCTCCAGTTTCGAAATTGCGTCCGCCAGCGCAAATGTCGTCTTGGTGCCGTATAAACCGTAAATAACATCATCGTAATATCCGTCATGGCGGCGCTTATAGGCTTCAACGGTCGGGTAGACGACAGTCGAGGCGCGATAAACCGGCGGATTGAGCATGCCGGCCTGTTCTGACGGTCTCGGGCCGCCATGTGTCGCAATTGTCGCCCGCTTCAAAACTTCTTTTTTAGCGCTCTTTTGATCTTTTTGATCATCTATTATGTCAGTATACGGGATATTATCCGCCTTCACAGCATTCCCCTATGGTTATGTACTTTGGCCTGCCGCCTGTCGAATTTCGTTCTTCTGTTAAAATGTGCGCATGGAGAATCTGATATTCAGCAAGCGATACGTTTGAAACCGCCCGGCGTATCAGGCGCAGTCTCTCCGCTCCCGGCGTAAGCCAGGACTGTTTACTCTCGTTCGTCTTCATAAACTCCTTTCGAAATCTCCTGCCCATTCGGCGCCAGCTGGGTCATGTTGTAAAATAGAATAATTTGGCTAGGGTATTCCGGAATGTAATACCCCTTGGGACAACGCAATGAATCTCCGCCAACTGGACGCCTTTCGCGCCGTCATGATGACAGGCTCGGTGACGAATGCCGCGGAATTCCTGCACGTCTCCCAGCCTGCGGTCAGCCGGCTCATTGCCGATCTTGAACACGCCGTCGGCTTCAGCCTGTTCGTACGCGAAAAAGGGAGCGCGCTGGCGCCGACGCCGGAAGCGGAATCCTTCTTCCAAGAAGTCGACCGCAATTTCGCTGGGCTCGACGCGCTAAAACGGGCCGCCGACGACATTCGAAACTTTCGATCCGGCCAATTGCGGATCGCCAGCCTGCCGGCGTTGGCGATGGGCTTCCTGCCCACCGTTATTCAGAAGTTTCACGCACAGCACCCATCCGTAACCGTGCAATTGCAAACCCGCAGCTCATCGACAGTCCGGCAATGGGTCGCAGCGCAGCAGTTCGATCTTGGCCTCGCCCGTCCCGGCGAGTATCCTGGCGTCGAGGCGCGCCTGTTCACGAGCGTGCCCGGCGTATGTGTTTTTCCGCCGGGTCACCGCATGGGCGCGCTCGACATCATTAAACCGAAAGACTTCGAAAACGAGTCGTTTATTTCATTAGCGCTCGAAGACCTGTCGCGAGCGCGGATCGACCGCGTGTTTGAAAAAGCCCGCGTTTCGAGAAACATCATTGTTGAAACGCAATATGCGGCGACCATCTGCGGCCTCGTTCTCAAGGGCGTCGGCGTTTCGATCATCAATCCGATCACGGCCATGGATTTCATAGAGCGTCATCTCGAAGCGCGTCGTTTCGAGCCGGAGATCCAATTCGAATACATGCTATTTCTGCCCAAGCACAAACCGCTGTCCCGTCTTACTCAATCGTTTCTGAAAATTCTTGAGGAGGTACGTGACGAAGCGCTGGAACTGGCGATGTCGCGAACCGTGAGACGTAAGCGCGCTACGAGGAAATAGTCCGCCCGACGGAGCGTGATCACTGCATTAAGTGCAGCGTCAACTTAACAGCCTTTGTCGAGTCCTTTCTCTGCGAGACGGCGGAATATGGCGTCTGCCTCGCAAGGTGGAAGTTCGGCGCCTCCGTCGAGCCACCAGACCAGCACGGCCATGAAAGCGCCGACAACGAACTGGACCTTGAATTCCGGCGGAACGGTGTCAGGCGCAGCATCCTTAGATTGAAAGGATAGCTCGCGGCGCACCAAGTCCGCGAGCATTCCACGAAGATAGCCAAGCACAACGTCCCTGCTCCGGTCGTCGGCCAGCGCCCGGTAATGCCCGATGTGATCGCGCGCATGCTCAAACATGGCTAGGCTGAATTTTAGGGAGTCATGTTTAGAGGCCGGTGAATCGCTGCACTGCTGATGGGCGAGCGTCTGGCGCAATTTGTCGAGGCCGCTTCTTTTCAGGTCGTCTTTATTGGCGTAGTGCGCGTAAAATGTGGAACGGCTAATATTGGCGGCGGCGCAAACATCGTTGATGCTGACCCCATCGTAACCTTTTTCAAGGATCAAAGAATACAGCGCATCATGCAGCGACTGTCGCGTTCTGGCTGAGCGACGATCTACCGCGCCCTTTGTCACTCGATATAGTCCTGACGTAAAAATCGAACGAAGCCGGACATATCCGCTGATTTGTCCGGCAAAACCGCTTTGTTCGTTTCGATCGTTTGCGTACGTTCAATCAACAACGGTCTGCGAGCCTCGGCGGCAGGCAAAGTTGATTACAATGGCCGCCGCACTTCTAAAAGCGTCACGAACCTACAGCACGGAGAGAGAAAAGTGAAGAAAGCGTTGTTCAGCATATTCGCCGCTTTCCTGATTGGCGCCAGCGCTACGGCGTGTGCGACTTCAAACGGCGACTGGCCGCGTGATGAAGAGCAAGAAAGAGACGGCGGACATCAACCGCGCAGGCACTGAAATGATAAGCGAGGATGTAAGAGACGTGTTGCGCCTGCATTTCGATTATACCGGCTTCGCCTCAGACGGCGAGAACGCGGTCCGCCCATGCCGCGCTGGGTGAAAGTGCAAGGAGCGATCCTGCTAGTTATTATTTTGGCGGTTTTGGCAATGATTGCTGGGGCTGTCATTCCTTCCCTTTTCAGTCATGAGAGCGGCGGCCACGGACCGGGCGCCCATTCCCCGACCCAACTTTCAAGACAATGACGCCCAAGTTTCTGAAACTTGCACTTACAGCACACATCATCTCCGCTATCGGCTGGGTTGGAGCGCTTTCTGCATTCCTCGTTCTCGCACTCGCCGGTCTTGTGGCCGAGGACCCTCAAACGGCGCGGGCGGCGTATGTTGCGAACGACCTAATCACCCGCTTCGCCATCGTCCCCTTCGCCTTCTCCGCTCTTATCACCGGCGTAATCCAGGCGACAGGAACGCAATGGGGTATGTTCAGGCACTACTGGGTCTTGTTCAAGATCGTCATCGCCATGATCGCGTTTTCCGTTCTCTTGATGAAAACCGCCTCGATCGCCTACATGGCGGATGCTGCGGCCACGCTTCCCGACGACAATCTTCGCAGCCTCAAGCTTTCCCTCGCCGGCCACGCCGTTGGGGGCCTGCTGTTGCTGCTTTGGGCCGCTGCTCTGGCGGTATATAAACCCCGCGGCCAAGTAACGGACAGTTGACATCTAAAAAAGCTTCTCTCGCCGGGCGGCGCGCGAAATCAATCGCGTCTTCGCGACCCGCGCGAAACCGAAGTCGATCATCAGCCACACCCAACAGAACGCCGAGGGAATGATTCCGAAATTACTGTATGGCGCCGGATTTTTCTTCCGTTGACAGAGACCGAGAGGTCCGCAACGGCCACCGGCACGGACTCGATTTACGTCTCACGCCGGAAATGCTGATTTCGATCGAATCGCAGCACCAAAAAAGGGGTTTTCAATTATGCGCGGGACTTGCCCTTCAAAAATGCAGCGTAGCCCGGGAACAAAACGAAAAAATTGTCCCCAAAACGAGTAGCAAAAACTTGGTACCCCGCTGGTACCCTGAAAAGAAGCCCGGAAATTTAGGAAATATTGGAAACTACTAATACCTTCATTTTCTTGATAAAAATGGCGCGAGTGACGGGACTCGAACCCGCGACCTCCGGCGTGACAGGCCGGCGCTCTAACCAACTGAGCTACACCCGCAAAACGCGAATAGATAAGCGTTATGGAGCGCGCGGTTTAAGATAGGGTGAAACGGGCGTCAAGCGGATAATGTCTTATTTCATGCTCATTTATCCCGGGGTTGAAAACAATAGCGCAGCACGCAATCACTCTTAGGAATATTAACCTTTCTCGACCGCCCAAGCCGGACCCCTTTTGATGACCAGCGCACCAGAAATGATCGATGGCCCGAACGGCCGCCTCGCCTATCGTAGCCGTGATGGCAGCGGCCCAGGCGTCGTCTGGCTTGGCGGGTTTCGTTCCGACATGCTGGGCACCAAAGCCGAGCACCTTGATCAATGGGCGGCGTCTAAAGGGCGCGCTTTTTTACGGTTTGATTATTCCGGTCACGGAGAGTCAGATGGCGTTTTCGTGGACGGTTGCATCAGCGACTGGAAAGACGACGCATTAAGAATTCTCGATACGCTGACGCACGGTCCGCAAATCCTGGTCGGCTCTTCCATGGGCGGGTGGATTGCCTCGTTGATCGCTCTTGCACGGCCGGAAAAAATCGCTGCAATCGTTTTCATTGCGCCAGCGCCGGATTTCACGGAAAGGCTGATGTGGCCTGCATTTACTGATGCTGAGCGTGGCACATTGTTGCGTGACGGTCGTCTGGAGCAACCCTCTGACTACTCAGATGAACCGGAAATCATCACAAAAAAACTGATAGAAGACGGACGCAAGAACCTCGTGATGACGGGTAACATAGCCATCACATGCACTGTCCGAATTCTGCAAGGGATGAAGGATGACGCCGTGCCTTATGACCACGCGATCGAGTTCGCAAAACAACTTGTTGCCGGCGACGTCGAAATCCTGATGACGCCACAAGGCGATCACAGACTTTCTGAACAACCGGACCTTGAAAGACTGACCCGGACAATCGAACAATTGCCGTTCTGAGTCAGACTTATCCACCATCCGAACTCACCTCATCTCCGCTCTGGAACGGTTCATCGCATAGCGGGAGCCAGCAGCGCCCCAGACCTTGCTACAGTTGTCACATTCCGCTATGCTGGCCACAGGTGTAACAGGGGCGGATTAAGCCCCGTGCAATCGGGCGTGCATTATGGCTGACCTTAAGGGAACCGACCCCACAAAACCGGAACTCGCGATTTTAAAGCTGCTTTGGCGTTCAAAGGAAATGAACGCGAGAGAAATTCACGGCGAGATCGAGAGCGAATTTGGATGGTCTTATTCCACCGTACGCACTGTACTCGAGCGGATGGCAGATAAAGGGCTGATCACCAAAACGCCCGTCGATGGCGTGAACATCTACGAACCGCAAGTCGGCAAAGTCGCAATGCTGAGCCGAATGATCGCCGACTTTTCAAAACGGGTTCTAGAACTCGACTCAACACCCGCAACAGCTTTCTTCGCAGAATCAAAATTGCTTAGCGATGACGAACTTGAAGAGCTGGAGTCAGTTCTCAAAAAAGCGGAGACTGAGTAATGGAAACGTTCATTGAGCCGTTTTTCTACTGTCTCTTTGCATCGACGGTCTGGGCGCCCTTGGTTTTCTTCATCGCTCATCGCCTTTGCGCAAATGACAATGGGCCTGTTGGCGCGCTCGGTTCATTGAGCGGCAAAATCTGGCCAATGGCGCTCGTGCTGGCGGCCCTTCCTGTCATGATGGCCCCAATCGCCGCCTCACTAGGGCTGTCGTTGCGTGCGCCGGCGCCACTACCGCCCATGGCGGAACTTGCCGCGTCACCTGCAGTGATCACGGAACTCGCCGAACCGACCGCATTGGCCGCCACAACAACCATTACCCTTGCTGACATACTGCGTATGGCGGCAGTCCTTTACTTCTATGGGTTTTTGATGCTGCTGGCGCTCGCTTTCGTACGCCATATCTGGTTCGCTTACCGGCTGAATTACGCTACGCCTCTCGACGAACCCATCCTTGAAGAAAAACTGGAAGGATGGCGTGACCGTCTCGGCGTCCGGCAGCAACCGCGATATGTTTTCTCGCATATCGTCTCCAGTGTTTGCGTTTATGGTTTTCTGAGGCCGGTGGTGGTTTTTCCTTACGACCTGTTGGAGCGCGTATCGGTCGAAGACGCCGCGCTTATGGGAGCTCATGAAATGGCTCACGTGAAAAGAGGCGATGTGGCCCTTTTCGCCATGTGTTCCATCATCAAAGCCGTATTCTGGTTTAACCCTTTCATGCACCGTATTTGCGCACGGGCCACGCTTGCGGCCGAGCAAGGCGCTGATGCGCTTGTTCTAGCCAGCGGCGTCAGCCGCCGCCAATATGCGCATTGTTTTGTTCAAGGATTGAAGCTTGCTTCCGGATCACCACAACACCGTTTCGCTGGCGAGCTCGTACCCTCTTTCACGCCGTTCGATAAAAAGTCCCGCCGCGCGCGTCTCGATGCAATTTTATCAGGTAACTCAGAAAGCTCATTACTAAGTCTGCCGACAAAGTTGTCACTAGGGGCTGGCGCGTTATTAGCGGCTGGCCTAGCGTTCGCTCAAGCTGCTTTCGCCGTTACACCACCGCCAGCAGCGCTCGCGCTGCCTGTCACTCCCGTTGAAGGCAAGATTGGTTTTGAGTTTGGCAAGACCTCGGAACTATTGGGTCCCGAAAGGCAATCCCATGAAGGGGTCGACATCCGCGCGGCGCGCGGCACGCCGGTGAAGGCTGCTGGCGAAGGCAAAGTCATTGACGCCACGTCGCGTTACCAAGGTTCAACGGCATGGGGCAATGTTGTTGTGATCGACCATGGCCATGGGCTCGTTACGCGGTACGCTCATCTCGACAGCTTCATTGTTCACAAAGGCGAGATTGTTGACGCGGGTGATGTCATTGGCGCGGTCGGTTCTACCGGTAAGGCGACTGGTCCCCATCTTCATTTCGAAATTCTGGAAAACGGCACGCCAATTGATCCCGCGCCTGTTCTCGCTCTGGCGCCTGCAGTCACACCAGTCCCCAGTGCAGCGCCAAAAACAAAACATTCGCGCCACGTTCCGGTTGCTCCGGCGCCCGAAGTCGCACCAATCCCGACGGCTGAGCCAGCGCCGTCGCCAAAGGTCAACCATATTCAACGGGTGAAAAGCACCGAAAAGAAGGCTCGGAGGCTCGACGGACGACTGGCCCAGCTTGAGAGTAAGTTGCGCCAGCGATTTGAAAACTTTGATGCTTTCAAGGACCTTGAAGACGTCACCATCAAATTCAACGACATTGAATTGGAGGGCTTTGAAGATTTCGCCGAAATGATTGAAGGCCAGGAATTCCACTTCAATGCTGATGATTTTGAGTTTGAGGGCTTTCAGAGTTTCGGTTTCATTTCCAGGGATGGAGACAATATCGTTTTCAGCTCCGACCTAAGCGCAGAAGACCAGAAACAACTGCGCCGCGCGCAAGAGCAGGCCAAGAGACAGGCAGCGGAGGCTATGGAACGCGCGAAAGCCGAGATGGCGCAAGCAAACCGAAATGCCGAGCAGGCGCGGCGTGAAGCTCTTCGTTACAGTGAAGCGGAACGAGAGCGTGCGGAAGAGCGCGCCCGGCGCGATGAAGAACGTGCAGAGCGTGACGCTGAGCGCGCCGAACGCGATTTAGAACGCGCCCTTCGACAAATGGAACGCGACATGGAGCGCGCGGAACGCGATTTAAAAAAGGCTGTGCGCTCAAAAGATAAAAACCGAACGCGCGAAGCAGCTCTTGTCGTGCGTGAACAGGCTATTAAGAAAGCCAAAGCCGACCTCGACCGGCAACTCAAGGAAATTGAGAAAGAACGCAAGGCGCTTGAGCGTAAAAAACGTCAGCGCTGATCACTTAAATATAGTTTTACCTAGTCAAACGCAGTTTATCGCAACCAGCGCCCGCTTGGTCGATAAGCACGTGCGTTTGCCAGATAAACAAGCGACAATTGACGCAGCGCTATTCCTGTATTTCTGAACTGGAGCACCACCCATGGGCCTCACCCGGATTTGCCTGAAAAACCCGGCTGCCGCAGGCGTTGTATTGGCGATCATTACACTGCTCGGTTTCATGTCGATATCACAATTACCGGTGCAACTCTTTCCGGCCATTGAAAGACCGCAGATTGGCGTATGGACAGGATGGCGCGCCGCCTCTCCACGCGAAGTGGAAAGTGAAATCACCGAACCTGTGGAACGTGAGCTGCGCGGCATCCCCGGCATGACGGCAATGCAATCCTGGTCAAACCCTGGCGGCGCATGGATAAATCTCGAATTCGCTTTAGGCACGGATATGGATCAGGCGTTCACGGAAGTGAACTCAAGACTGCAACGCGTACGCGGGCTGCCGGCGGAAGCCGAACGCCCGCGAGTCAATTTGGGCGGTGGCGGCGGAAACTCCGGAGAAACTTTGATCTTTCTGTTTCTGCAAAAGTTGCCTTCCAATACAAACGAAAACGTCCGCCTGTCGGAATTCGCCGAACAAAGAATCGCGCCAACGATCGAAGCTATTAATGGCGTTGCGGGCATCGACATTAATTCTGACGACGGCGAGATGATTGTTAACATTGAGTTCGATCCTTTCCTGGCCGCACAACTAGGCATTACGCTTGATGAAATCACCCAGAACGTAAACCGCTCTTCCGACGTCACGGGCGGCCGGGTAGAAGTTGGCCGTCGCAATTACACGATGCGCTTTGAAGGACGTTTTTCCGCCGAGCAGTTGAACGAAACAATCCTTGCCTGGCGCGATGGCGCGCCGGTGACGCTGGGCGACATTGCTGAAGTCAAAGTGGCGCCTGATCACGGCGGCGGCGTTGTTTATCAGAATGGCAATCCTGCAATTGGCATGCGTGTTATTCGAGAGCCTGGGGCCAACACCCTTGAAGCTATAGACGAACTTACTGTCGTGCTGGATGAACTAAATGCGGGCGCGCTCGCTGATATGGGCTATGCGATTCATAAAAGCTTTGACCCCTCCGTGTTCATTAAGCGAGCTATTTCTTTGCTCACCAGCAACCTTCTAATCGGCGTTATGTTGGCTGTCGGCGCGCTATGGTTGTTCTTGCGGAGAACGATGGCGACGGTGATCATCGCCGCAGCGATACCAATCTGCCTGATGGCGACCATTGTCGTGCTGAATTTATTCGGCCGGACGATTAACGTCATTTCTCTCGCCGGTCTTGCGTTTGCTACCGGCATGGTTCTCGACGCAGCAATTGTCGTGCTGGAAAACTTCGTCAGGATGCGAGAAGAAGGCCACTCGTCTTACAAGGCCGCAGAAAACGCCGTTGGCCAGGTATTCGGGGCCCTATTCGCCTCTACCGTCACGACAATTGCGATTTTTATACCGATCATGTTTTTTGAGGATATCGAAGGACAGCTTTTCGCAGATCTCGCACTTACAATCGCAATCGCTGTGTCCTGCAGTCTGCTCGTGGCGGTTACACTCTTGCCGACCGGCGCAAGGCTATTCATCAAGGAATCCAAAAACGACGCAACCGGCAAAAGACCAGCATTCGCCAGCAAACTTGCAAACTTCATCATGGGGCTGACGGCGACCAATCCCCGCCGGATTGGAATAGTCGCCGGCCTCACGATCGTGCCTATTGTGTTGGGCTACTTGCTGTGGCCGCAACTTAACTATCTGCCGCCTGTAAAACGCGACGCAGTCGACGCTATGGTTGGATTTCCATCCGGCGCGAGCGCCGACATGATCCGCGAAGAGTTTGCGGAGGTCGTTGTCGAACGGCTGGAACCTTACCTTACCGGCGAAAAAGAACCGGCGCTTAGAAACTACTACATGTTTTCCGGTGAATGGGGCGGCAATGTCGGCATTCGGGTTCGCGATCAATCGCGCGTCCAAGAGATGATAAAAATCGCGAACGAAGAGATTTTATCCGGCTTTCCAGACACGCGCGTGTTCGCCAATCAGGGTAGCCTGTTTGGCAATTGGGGCGGTCAGGGCTCGATCAGACTTGAACTTCAAGCTGCTGATTTTGATGCGCTCGGAAACGCTGTTCCGCAGGCTATCGAAATTATTCAGCAAACCATGCCAGGCGCACAAGTTTGGCCAAATCCGGACCCGCAGATTGTGACGCCGGAATTACGTTTGCTGCCGAATGATCGCCGCATCGCGGAAGTTGGCATGACGCGCGATTCCGTTTCCCGTGCCGTCCGCGCCCTTGGCGACGGACAATGGCTTGGCGAATTCTTTCATCAGGATGGACGCATCGATATCTATTTGCGCGCAAAAGAATGGACGGAACCCGAGTATCTTGAAACAGCGCCGATCGCGACACCTACAGGCGCGATTGTTCCTCTCGGGGAACTGGTCACCATTTCGCGCGGTGTTGGTCCGCAGCAAATCCGCCGTCTTGATGCGCGGCGAACAATAACTTTGGGCATTACACCCCCTGACGGTATTGCGCTCGGCCCCGCTGTGGAATTGTTGAAAGATGTTGCGGAACCGCAATTGTATGAAACGCTGCCTCAAGGTTCCTCCCTTAAATGGGGCGGCGATGCGGACGCGCTTGCGAGAGCTGTCAAAAACCTGGGCGGCAACTTTCTGCTGGCGATCGCTATCTTGTTCTTGATCATGGCGGCTTTATTCAAGTCTGTGAAGGACGCGTTCTTTGTTATTGTGACATTGCCAATGGCGACCGTTGGCGGGATTTTGGCGATAAGGGGGGCTGACCTTCTTAACCCGTTGCCTCTCGACCTTCTGGGCATGATCGGTTTTATCATCCTTCTTGGCCTGGTCGTGAACAACGCCATCTTGCTCGTATCGCAAACGCGAGCATCTGAGGCGGAGGGCAAGTCACGCGCCGAAGCAGTGCGTGAGGCGCTAACTCTTCGCATACGTCCGATCTTTATGTCGACATCGACATCGCTAATGGGGATGCTGCCGCTGGTCCTCGCGCCCGGCGCCGGTAGCCTCATCTATCGCGGTCTCGCCACCGTCATTGTTGGCGGCATGGCGGTATCAACCCTTTTCACCCTGATTTTGTTGCCCGCCATGCTGCAGCTTGGCGCCGCCCCCGCCCTCGCCAAAACGCGAGGCGGTCTTGCCGCGCAACCGGCGGAATAAAGGAGAGAGTTTCATGAAACGGAAATTCGTGCTTGGAGGCGGCGCATTGCTGGCCGTAGCTGCGACAGTTGCCTTTGTTTACGGCGGCCATGTTGGGGCGAGCACTGAAGAAGCTGACGCCGGCGCTGGAGCGGAAGCGCCGCAGGGCCCGCCCCCGGCGCCCGTTGCTGTGGCAAAAGCCGAACGACGCAGCCTTGCACCGCGTGCTGACACGCCGGGTGCTGTCGTATCCACCCGGGACAGCCTTGTTGCGGCTGCAACATCAGGAAAAATCGAATGGGTGGCGGAAGTTGGCGCGGAAGTTGATGAAGGCGCTGTTATCGCACGCATCGAACAAGCAGACGCCAAGTTTACGCGCGATGACCAAGCTGCCGCAGTACGGCGATTACGTGCGCGCGCCGATTATCTCGATAGCCTCTATCAGCGCTATCTTGGCCTTGAGGAAGCGGGCGAGTCCGAAGCTTCCATGGATGAAATGCGATCGAACAGAGACGAGGCGCTGCAAGCGCTGGCGCAGGCTGAAGTCGCATTACAACGTGCAGAAACAAATCTCGAACGTACTATCGTGCGGGCTCCATTCGCCGGTCGCGTCGTTTCGCAAGAGGTGCAAATCGGCGAGTTTGCAAATCCGGGGTCTCAACTCATCCGTTTGGTTGACACTCATCGCTTGGAGGTCACGGCGCGCGCGCCAGCCGGCCTGACGCGAAATATCAAACCTGGCGACGCCATTACTGTGGCCAATGGTGCTGAGAATTTGGATGCTACCGTGCGTGCTGTCGTGCCGGTCGGGGATGAACGCTCGCGTATGCTCGAAGTTCGTTTAGAGCTGCCTGAAGACACTGCCTGGTATATTGGTTCGGCGGTTCGCGTGAATTTACCGTCAGCCGCGCCGCGTATTGTCACCGCTGTACCGCGGGACGCGCTTATTCTGCGCGCCGACCGGATTAGCGTTTACGTGATTGGTGAAGACAACCTCGCTAAAAGGGTAGATGTTGAGCTCGGTGCTGCTGAAGGTGGTTTCATCGAAGTGATCGGCGAAGTTGAATCAGGCGACAATGTCGTGATCCGCGGCGGTGAACGTTTACGTGACGGCCAGGCGGTGACCATGTCTCAAACGCCGCTTATTGAACCAACAGCTTGACGCTAGTCTTTTTCGCCGAAACGGTCCTTGATGAGACCGACGATCGCGTGGACAGCTTCTTCCGCTTGAGGGCCGGTGGCGGAAATTTCAAGCTGCGCGCCTTTGCTCGCTAACAGCATCAACAAATCAAGCTGCGAATCCGCCAGAGCCTCGCGATCATTATTTCTAACGGTAACGGTGGCGTCATATGATTTCGCCAGCGACGCCAGGTATCGCGATGGACGAATATGCAAACCAAGCTTGTTGCAGACTTCAACCGACGCTTTGGCTTCTTCACTCACTAATCCGCTGCCTCACCTGACAGAACCCACGATGCGACGTTAATGTATTTCCTGCCTGCATCATGGGCCGACTTCACAGCTTCCGCGAGATCATCCTCAGCACGGGCGGAAGCAAGCTTGATCAGCATTGGCAGGTTTACGCCGGCGACTACATCCGCGTTTGCTTTTTCCATGACGGAAATAGCGAGGTTAGAAGGCGTGCCGCCGAACATATCGGTCAGGATAATAACGCCCTCGCCCGTATCAACTGACTGAGCAGCATCGAGGATATCCTGACGTCGTTTTTCCATATCATCGTCGGGGCCGATGGAGACAGCTTTCACCTGCTCTTGCGGACCAACCACATGCTCTGCCGCGGAAAGAAATTCTTCCGCAAGCCTTCCATGGGTGACAACAACCAATCCAATCATTCGCAAATTCCAACCTTTACCGGATAATTATGGTGCGTGATTGAGGCCAGATGTCCACAAAAAAATCTGCGGCGACTGTTCCTGCGTTGGCATGCACACGTTTTTAGGTGCCCGGAAGCTCAACGATAAAGCGCGCGCCTTTGCGGTCACTGCCCGGATCGTCCGGATCGGTCAATCGGTTTTCCGCGACAATACGACCACCGTGAGAGTTGACGATTTGCCGCGAAATAGCGAGGCCAAGACCGGAATTATTGCCAAAAGCCGACCCTTGTGGGCGCTTCGTATAAAAGCGCTTGAAAATCGACTCCAGATTATCTGGCGGGATGCCGGGACCGTCATCCTCGACGATGATCCGCGAGGCGCTGCTACGGACGCCCGCTGGTTCCAAAAAGACTCTCACTTCACCCCCGTTCGGACTAAACGAACGCGCATTGTCAATGAGATTCCGGATCACCTGGCTGAGCGCTGTCGGATTGCCAAGAACGTATGTGTCATGAAGCGGCTCATCAAAAGTAACGCGCACCGCGATCTCGCCGGAAGTGTGCGAATAACTTTGAACAATGTCCTTGATCAATCTACCAAGGTCTACGGCCTCCCGGCTCTCGCGCGCCAATTCAGCATCAAGCCGTGAGGCGTTTGAAATATCCGTGATCAGGCGGTCCATGCGCGCGACATCTTTTTGTATCACCGAAAGCAACTTCGCCTGTTGTTCCGGCGTTTTTGCAATCTGCAGCGTTTCCGCCGCGCTTCGAATGGACGTCAACGGGTTTTTTAATTCATGAGAGACATCGGCGGCGAAACTTTCGATGGCGTCGATCCGTGCATAGATCGCCTGCGTCATGGATTTAAGCGATCCGGAAAGCTCGCCAATTTCATCCTTTCTGTTGGTGAAGTCCGGGATACGCGCACGGCCCGCCGCAGCGATGCCTTCCCTGACTTTGTCAGACGCAATAGCAAGCTGACGGATCGGTTGCGCAATCATCGTTGTCAGCAAAAGCGATGACAATATCGCCGCAGCCACCGCCCAGCCAAAAAACGGCAGAATAGATAGCCTTGCGTCCTCGACAACCGTATCAATGCCGCCGCTCTCAGCCGTAACGACTCCATAGATGGCCTGCACCCGGCGAATTGGCACCGATACCGAGGCGACAAGCTCGCCTTCTTCATCAATACGTACGGATGTGGCGCCGCGCTCCTGCGCGAACGGTGACGATGCGAGCGCATCGTTCAACTCATCCTCAATAGTGCGCCGCGCCGCCTGCGCACGAAAATCACGTGAAAAAAATCGCGACAACCGCCGCCAGAGCCCTTCTTCTTCAAGGGATTGAATAACGCCGTTTTGCTGCTCAATAGGCGGCAGGTTCTGCGCGACGATTTCATCTTCGCGCAACACTACATCCTCGATCAGCAAGGCCCGCGCATCGGTTACAGGCGGATCATCAAAGGTTTGCGGCGCGTTAAATATTCTGACGCGTCCTTCGAAACTGTCCCAGACGCGATTGAAAACTTCGCGAACGTCCCGCTGTCGCAAGGATAAAGCACAGATGGCGGTTTCTTCCTGTCCGGCTATGTCCGCTTCTTCAACGGGCTGGCAAGTCGATTCATCTATAGCGACCTGCGCGAGAACGTCTGCGATAATCTGCGCCTGAGCGCGAACGCCTTCAAGTTTCGCCTGGATAAGGCCGTCACGATATTGCGTGAGAGCAAAGGAGCCCAACAACAAGATGACAAGCCCGATGAGGTTGGCGAGGACGATCGTGACCGTCAGGCGCGACACCGTCCTGTTTGCGCGGCGTCGTCGCACAATCGCGCCCTCATCAGCCATCGCCTATCAGGAATCCTTGTACTTATAACCGACGCCATAGAGAGTTTCGATCGCATCAAACTCTTTATCGACCACACGAAATTTTTTCCGTATGCGCTTTATGTGGCTGTCGATAGTACGGTCGTCTACATAAACCTGATCGTCATAAGCGGCGTCCATCAATGCATCACGGCTTTTGACGAAACCGGGGCGTTGAGCCAATGATTCCAGAATTAGAAATTCCGTTACGGTTAAAATAACCGGCTGCTCTTTCCACATGCAGGCGTGACGCATGGGATCGAGCGTTAGATCGCCCCGGCGCATGATCTTCTTTTCTTCTTCTTCGGTCGGGACATCGCCCGCTTGTCCGCGACGAAGAACCGCCTTCACGCGCTCCAGCAACAGGCGCTGAGAAAATGGTTTCTTGACATAGTCGTCGGCGCCCATTGTGAGACCCAGCACCTCGTCGATCTCTTCATCCTTCGACGTGAGGAAAATGAGCGGCAGGCTCGAATTCTGGCGGATACGGCGCAGCAGCTCCATGCCGTCCATTGTCGGCATCTTGATATCCGACACAACCATATCAGGCGGGGTTGCGGTGATGAATTCGAGTGCGGCAGCGCCGTCCTCGAACGTCTTTACAGTGTGGCCTTCCGATTCCAGCGCGATGGATACGGATGTCAGGATGTTTTCGTCGTCATCGACAAGCGCGATTGTCGCCATAGTTCTAAAAATCCTCTTGTGATATCAGCTTCTTACTATGGGTCGCCCCGGGCGTACAGAAGGCGGACCCGTGGCGTTTTTGTGTCCTGTTACGCTTTCATGGTTTTCAACCGGCTTTATTTGGCTGCCTCTTCAATATTACCGGCTAACGCAACATCCCGCTCCGACAGACCGTCAGCATCATGTGTCGTCAGCGTGACCTCCACTTTGTTATAGACGTTAAACCATTCGGGATGATGGTCGGCTTTTTCCGCCGCCAACGCGACCCGGCTCATGAACCCCCAAGCCTCATTAAAATCGCTGAATTTGAAGGTTCTGGATACGGCGTCACGCCCCTCAACCATCTTCCATTCCGGATAACGGCTCAAGAACGTCTCGCGCTCCTCCTCGCTAAGCTTTCTGACCATGTCCGAGCCTTTCTATAGTCGCCACTGCAACACTCCCCCTTTCACGTGCTTTCTCGGGCTGATTTAGTCAAGAAATGTAATTGACAATCATTCTCATGATCGATAGCCAAGCTGTAATTGAGAATTACTCGCAACGGGTGTCAGGAACGCCCACCAGTGCCAAAGGGGTATCGACTATGGGACGCAAGACTGCGTTAGCGCTGACAACCATTTTAGCCACAACTCTACATTCAAACATGGCGGTCGCAGATGACACCGCAGATGAAATCGTCGTTGTTGGAAAGGTCCTTTATACTGATCAGGTGAACGCGCTGAAAGCGCCAACACCGATTATCGATGTTCCACAAAGTCTGTCGATTGTAACGGCCGATGAAATTACTCAACGCGGATTCACGAGCATCGGCGAGATCATCAACTACACGCCGGGCGTTAGCAATTCACAGGGTGAAGGTCACCGCGACTCTGTTGTGTTTCGCGGCGTTCGCTCCACTGCCGATTTCTTCATCGATGGCGTTCGCGACGATGTGCAGTATTATCGCCCGCTTTATAATCTTGAGCAGGTCGAAATCCTTCGCGGCCCGAATGCGCTGCTCTTCGGCCGAGGCGGTACTGGCGGCATCCTGAACCGCGTTACAAAGAAAGGCGTCATCGGCGAAAATTTCACAGGGTATCAAGCAGGCGTTGATACGTTTGGTGAGTTTGGCTTCCAGGTCGATACTAACTACGCCGCCGGTGACACAGCAGCATTCCGGATTAATGCGATGTATGAAAGCCTGAACAATCACCGCGATTTCTATGATGGTGATCGTATCGGCATAAATCCAACGGCCAAATTCGCGATCACGCCTGCAACGACTCTGGATGTGTCTTACGAATATGTTGATCATCGCCGTTTTGTAGATCGCGGCATTCCAACAGCGAATGGCGCTCTTGACGGAACCGTTGCAAACCCGGGACGTCCGGTTGAAGACTTCAAAGATATTGTATTCGGCGATCCGGAACTGAATTTTACCGACCTGAAAGCGCACCTCGTTCGCGCTTCATTGCAGCATGCGTTTTCTGAGAATTTTAAAGGCATCTTCAGCGCATTTTACGGCGACTATGACAAGCTCTACCAGAATTTCTATGCGTCCGATTACAACCCGGAAATCGATGCAGATGTCGTAACGCTTGACGGATATGTCGACCGGACAGATCGCCAAAACCTGATCCTTTCAGGTAATTTAGTCGGCAAATTCAACACAGGAAGCTTCCACCACACTGTTGTTACGGGTGGCGAGTACATCAATACTTCATCGGATCAAGATCGTTTTAATTCGTTTTGGAGTGGAACGTCGGATGATATTGAGATGTTCACCATCGCCCGGCCGCTAAACTTAAGCGGAGGCGTTGGGGTCAACGCCAGCGGAATGCCAACAACAAACAGCTTCACGACAGATATCAACGACGACACGCGCGTCAGTATTGACGTCTTCTCCGCTTACTTTCAGGACCAGATCGAACTTACAGACTGGCTCGATATCGTTGCGGGCGTCCGGTATGATAGTTTCGATATCGAAGTCTTCAATGCTGAGCCGCCGACAGAAACGCGCACGCGAAAAGATGACAAATTTTCACCACGCTTCGGCGTTATCCTGAAACCGCAGGAAAATATCTCTATTTACGGCAGCTATAGTGAATCATTCCTGCCGCGCAGCGGCGAGCAATTCGCGAATATCAATGGCGACAATAACGCCCTTGACCCTAACACCTTCTCCAACCTCGAAGCGGGTGTAAAATGGGACTTCAACCAAGGACTTAGCCTAACCGCCGCTGTTTTCGAGATTGAACAAAGCTCACCGCAAGTGGCGGACAATGATCCATCAACGCTGGACATCATCGACTCGAAAATTCAGGGATTTGAAGCTCAGCTACAGGGCCACGTAACCGAGCAATGGTTTGTTTCTGCGGGCTATAGCTATCTTGACGGAGAAATTGTTAACCGGATGGGACCAACGGGCTTGCGGCCGCAGGAACTACCGGAACACATGTTCTCTGTCTGGAACAGTTTTCAGGCAACGGAAAAGTTTGGTCTGGGGTTTGGCCTGACCTATCAGGACGAGAGCTTTATCAACAATGGCAATACCGCGATCCTTCCAAGCTATGTCCGGCTTGACGCCGCAGCCTATTATGACGTGTCCGATAAGTTACGCCTTCAGGTTAACGTCGAGAATCTGACAGACGAGCTTTATTTCCCGAACTCGCACAGTACGCATCAGGCGACAGTGGGCGCGCCAGTCAACGCAAGGTTCACAATCACGGGAACGCTCTGAGGACTGACATTCTCTGTTTGGGGAATGTAACCCTGCGTAACATAGAAAAGGGCCGCTCATCTGAGCGGCCCTCAATCCTTTTAGCAGGATCGCGATTTCGTCAGCCAACAGGCCTCGAGATCTTTTCAATAAATCCGGTGGTCACGCGCGTGTCGAAGGCTGCTCCGAGACGCGCTGTTTCCACAAAGACCTCATTGGCTTTAAGAAATCACTCGACATCGGATCACCTCCTCTCGTTGCTGAAAACCTGTCTAAAATCATGGGCTGCGTTTCGCGCTATTGCAACCCCAATTGCAACACCAGACAGTTAAAGGAAATGGTTAATAAATGAGGCCGGACGTGGCTTGGGGGCGATGTCCGGCCTCACAGACGGCTTCAGCGTTACTCCCCCTTGAAAAAACGCGCGAGACCGTCTGAATCTGGTAAGAAATACGCGGACACTTCCTGCCCGAGAGAGAGAAGCAGGCAGGCGGAGGGGCGACATTCGTCAGGGGCGCGCCCGCGCATTCCTGTTGGCTTCGATACGCAAAACCAACTTAGATACGTTCCGGAACCTGCTCGGACGCAAAAAAGGTCAGATTTTTTTCAGCAGCCCAATGCCAATGACGGGTCCTGTAGGCGCGCCGCTCGGGGAGCCTCCTTGGGGCTCGATACTAACAGCCAGTGCTGCGCCAGCATTAATTAAGTCTCTCAACAGCGCAGGGATGTGAACGAGATCGTCACCCTCAGCGCCGATCAGCCCCAACGAGCGCGGCGTGCCGTCTTCGGGGATGAGCCACAACTCGGCCGACTGACCTTCAGCGATTTCAATCGCGGCGTCCTGAATTCGAATCGCCGTGAGCGTTCCGTCAATTTCCGCGACGAACACCGGCGCTGCGTCAGCCGGCAGAATAGTCGCCACAAATGCCGGCGACGGCGGTACGGAAGGCTGCTGAACAGAGAATACATACACTACTGACAGCACTGCTAAAGCCGCCATTGCGCCGGTTGAAAATCGCCAGAACGGTAGGGAAGACCATAGCGAAGATTTTGCAGCAGACTGCGCAAACAACGTTTCTTCGATACGCTGTTTCAAGAGCGTCGGCGCTTCGTGAGGCTCGATCTCCTCGGCAAGGTTGCCAAGCTGCGCTTCCCAGAAACGAACACTGGCGGCAAACGCGGCATCTGTTTCAATACGGCGCTCCGCTTGCACGTGCGCCTCGCTGGAAAGCACGCCAAGAACATACTCTCCGGCAAGGATGCTGTCGTCGTACGTTTCGCCGCTTTCGCTCATTCCGATACGCTTTCGGTTTTTTCGGTTTCGAGACAGCCGCGTAGTTTAGCGAGACCGCGGCGCACCCAGCTTTTGACGGTGCCGGCCGGTTTGCCGAGCGAGCCCGCCAGATCGTTATATGTCCGGCCCTTGAAGAAGGCGTCGCGTATCACTGACTTTTGCGGATCTTCGAGTTTGTCGAGACACGCCGCAAGGCGGCGATATTGATCGGATCGGGCGGCCTCATCCTCAGGCGATGGCGCGTCGCTGACGAGATCCGTCTGCTCCTGAATATCAGCTGCCGGCGTTTTGCGTTTTCTTGCACGATCAATGGCTGCGTTTCGCGTAATAGTGATTAACCAGGTCATGCCTGTCGCTTTACTCAACTGAAAAGTCCCCGCCTTCCGCCACACTTTGATATAGGCGTCATGAACGGCGTCTTCTGTTTCCGTTTGCTCATTCAAGATACGTAGCGCCACGGCAAAAAGTTTCGCCGAAGTGCGATCATAAAGATCGCTGAATGCGGACCTGTCCCGTAGTGAGATTCGCGCCAGCAATTCCTCTATTGTCGGATCGGCCATATCCCCTGCTTATGCAACCATGCAGGCACTCTACATGAGTTTAAAATTCGGGCAAACGACCTGCTACACTGGGGCGCGAAAATAAACGCCGCCCTTCATCGGGACGGGAACTCTTGTTGTTTTGGGGTAGCTTAAGGGAAGTTTTTTTAAACTCCTGACCGCGAGATAGGCGAAACACTCCGCCTCCAGATCATCGCCGCGCCAACCAGCTTCTTCCGCTGTAACAACCGGCGCATCAAGCATGTCTTTTAACGCCGCCATCATTGCCGGATTGTGACGGCCGCCGCCGCACACGATCCATCCGCCCGGCGGATCAGGGAGAAATTTTACAGAGTCGCGAATGCAAGCGGCGGTAAATGCCGTCAGTGTCGCCGCGCCGTCCTCAGGCGAAAGTTTTCTCACATGATCGAGTTTAAAATCGTAGCGATCAAGCGACTTCGGCGGACTGCGACGCAAATACGGCGCAAGCAGCATCATTCGCAACGCTTCTTCATTGACTTCGCCTGCGCGGGCCATGGCGCCGTCCTTATCCATCGGCTCGCCCGTTTTAAGCTCAACCCACTCATCAATAAGCCCGTTGCCGGGGCCGCAGTCATACGCAATCAAGTCCGCCGCCCGCGCATTTTCAGGCGCATATGTGACGTTTGATACTCCACCGAGATTTATGACGCCTACGGCGCATTCGGGCGGTTCCGGCATGGCGGCAAGCAATGCTCGATGATAAGCTGGTGCAAATGGCGCGCCCTCTCCGCCAGCAGCCACGTCCGCCGCTCGAAAATCGCAAACAACATCGATGCGTGTTTCATCAGCGAGCACGCGACCATCGCCGATCTGCCAGGTTCTTCCCGCCACGCCCGGATCCCGTGACGGGCGATGCAAAATCGTCTGGCCATGAAACCCCATGACATCAATATCTGTTCGCTTGACGCCCGCCTCTTCCAGAAGCTTTTCAACGGCCAAAATATGCGCATGGGTCACTTCGCCAGCAGCCTTGCCTATCTCAGCGGCCCCGTCACGGCCTTCCAGCGCCGCCTTGATTGCCCGGCGGGCCCAGATTTTGTGATCGCGACTGTAGGGAACATGGATGGCGTGACCGGTTTCAACGACGTCCTCACCGTCCGTCGTGAGAATCGCGGCGTCGATGCCGTCAAGGGACGTGCCGCTCATTAGTCCGATTGCTGTCAGCCGGTTTGTCATAAGCACTCTCTAAACTGATCTTGCAAATGAAAACAAAGGATCACTTAATACGGATGGCGTGTCTTTTACACAAAAGCTCAACTCTACGAAAAGGAACCAATCATGCTGATGGCGTTAAGCACTTGGCAAGAAATCGAAGCCTACCTCTCCCGTTCCACGGGGATTATTGTCCCTATTGGTTCATTTGAACAACATGGGCCGAACGGACTGGTTGGCACGGATGCGCTGTGTCCTGAAATTATCGCAAACGCAGGTGCGGCAGACCGCGACGATATTCTGATCGCGCCGACTTTTTCTGTTGGTTGTGCTCAACATCATCTGGCGTTTCCCGGCACGATTACTTTACGTCCATCGACCATGATCGCAGCGATGACCGACTGGGTGGCGTCACTTCGGCGTCATGGCTTTCGCCGGATATATTTCCTGAATGGTCATGGCGGCAATATCGCGACAATCCAGGCGGCGTTTTCGGAAATCTATGCTGACGACAGCTTCAGCACAGACGGGCCGGGCAACGAGGCTGTAAAGATGACGTTGCGCAACTGGTGGGATCTTTCAGGCATCGAAAAACTATGTCTTGAAATGTACCCCAAAGGACATGGATCACACGCAACGCCATCGGAAGTTTCAGTGACTTATTTCGCTTATCCGGAAGCAGTAAAATCGGCGTCCATGGAGCCTGAAATTGCTCCTTCCGGCCCGATCCGCGACGCCCATGATTACCGGCGCCGTTTCCCCGATGGGAGGATCGGCTCAAATCCGGCTCAATCATCTGCGCAGGATGGCGAGAAAATCGTTACCGCAGCGGCCAAAGCGCTTCTGGATGATTATGAAAGCTTTCTCAGCGCAACCTAAAGTAAAGGAAAGCGGCGTTCTTAAACATCAGGTCGCTGGACAATAGCTCTGAGCGTGATAGTCCGGCGGTTATTCCAATAAACCGAGAAGCCCCATGACTGCCGGCAAAACTTACAAATCCGACTTTTTAAACGTGCTCGACGAGCGCGGGTTTATTGCGCAAGGCACCAATTTGGACGGCCTTGATGAAAAGGCCGTTGCCGGGATTGTCACAGGTTATATCGGATTTGACGCTACCGCGCCGTCTCTTCATGCGGGCAGCCTGCTACAAATCATGTTGCTTTACTGGTTGCAGCAAACCGGTCACCGACCTGTTGCACTCATGGGCGGCGGCACAACCAAGGTCGGAGACCCAACCGGCAAGGATGAGCAACGAAAACTGCTCACCGACGACGATATCGAGACGAATATATCAGGCATCAAAGATGTATTTCAGAAGTTTTTAACATTCGGCGACGGGCCGACTGACGCCCTGATGGTCAACAATAACGACTGGCTGTCACAGCTTGGCTATATCGAGTTTTTGCGCGACTACGGTATTCATTTCACCATTAATCGGATGCTCACCTTTGACAGCGTCAAACTCCGGCTTGATCGCGAAAGCCCAATGACGTTTCTCGAATTCAACTACATGCTGATGCAGGCTTATGACTTTCATGAGCTTTTGAACCGCTGCAACTGCACGCTGCAACTTGGCGGCACTGACCAGTGGGGCAATATCGTCAATGGCGTCGAACTTTGCCGGCGCAAAGACAGTACGGAAGTTTTTGGTCTGACGACGCCGCTGCTGACCACCGCCTCCGGTAAGAAAATGGGCAAGACAGAAAACGGCGCAGTCTGGCTGAACGCCGACATGTTCTCTCCCTATGACTACTGGCAGTATTGGCGGAATGTTGAGGATGCAGACGTCGTAAAGCTGCTCGCGCGGTTTACCACGCTGCCTATGGATGAAGTTCGAAGGCTGGGCGCATTAGACGGCGCTGAAATAAACGAAGCGAAGAAAATGCTCGCCAACGAAGCAACCGCGCTCTTGCACGGACCGGAAGCGGCTAAAAGCGCTGCCGAAACCGCGCAAAAGACATTTGAACAAGGCGGGCTAGGGGGAGATCTGCCGACAATCAAACTAAGCGCAACCGACTTGAGCGCATCGCCGGTTATCGATCAGTTCCTGGCGGCAGGTTTGTGCGCCTCAAAAGGCGAAGCGCGCCGTCACATCAAAGCGGGCGCACTGAAACTCAATGACGAGCCCGTGCGTGAAGAACGTAATTTTACTACTGACGATATTCGCGACGGCGCCATCAAACTTTCCATCGGCAAAAAGAAACACGCGATTTTGCGATTGACTTAATTCTGGTTGTCTGTTGGGGCCTGCTCTTCAGCGGGCGGCGCCGGCGCTGTTTCAACAGGTGTTTGCGGCCGCAATATCCGGCGGAAAATGCCTGGTGTTAAGGCGGACAACGGATTGACGGTGACTTGTGGACTAGCCGTCTCACCGCTCACATTATAAGTAAATGCGACGATGCCCTCGCCTTTTTTGCCAACAAGCAAGTCACCAATGATAGGCGTGAAGCCCAGAATGGAGTTCAGCATGTAAAGCGGCGCGACGGCGCCGTTCAGTCGGGTTTGGCCTCCGGCCCCAAAACCAACAGCGCCATCGACAGATATGCCAACCGATGAACCTGTCGCCTGCAGATCATCAATGTTCAACTCACCGTTCGAATACTCAAATTCGCCAGCAGCATAGTCGAATTCGATACCTTCCCCGCTGAGGAGGTTCGCAAGCCCGTCGAGAGAGCCTGCTGACAATATTCGGGCAAGTAACGGCGCGTTTATGACTTGCATTTCTCGTGCTTCAATCTCACCTGAGAATCCAGCATCTTCTTCAGGGTGAAGCATAAGGCGCATAATGCCCTCGCCGCCATGGACAGAATTGAGACCAAACAATCCTGACATCAGCCCGCCTAACTCTTTTGTCTCAGCTTCAATCATCCGTTGCGGGCCTTCCTCAGCGCCGGTCATGGACATGGTGACTTTCAACGGCGTGCCGCTTTCATCAAATGCAGTAAAATCCAGAGCGCGGAGATTTTCGGCATCACGAAGCATATCCAACGCGCCGTCTAAATACTGAACGTCGTTGCGCATGGCCATCCGGTCTATACGTGCATTCACCGCAATTCCCTGACCCCAGGGAAAAGGTTCGCCATCAGATTGATTGGCGCCGCCCAACATCTGCTCAATCATAGGGGCTGCATTCAAAAACGGGCCCACAGCCGTAAAGACGAGCACGCCTGCCGCATCACGTTCCGCCCGTATCGTCAGGTCAGCCGCTTCACTTAGCGAAAAGTCTGTGATGCTGGCGGAGCGAAGCGCGCCAGCGGCGTTAAACACCATCGCCCCCTCAACATGAGCGTTATTGTCCGCTTCAATTGCAAATGAGTCGACGAATACGCCGTCATCTTCAAACCGCATTTTCAACGTCCCGGATGCGGGCATGTTTGCCGGCTTTCGCCAACCCAGTGCTTCGAAGGACATAGAGGCGTCGCTAAAATCCGTATCGAGATCGAGAGATTGGAAGGCGCCTAACTCGCCTATGGCTCGCCCTTTAAAGTAAACCGGTCCGCGGACGAATTGACGGGGGGAGATGCCAAATAAATCACCGGCTGTTGAATCAAATGTTCCAGCTATATCTAGTTCGGAAGGGCCGTCTTCGCGGAAAAAGCGTTGCGTCCACACCAGTTCGATTGGCGCTTCTTCTTCAAGCCTCGCATCCGCGGTGACTGTCATTGAACGAGTTTTTAAATCAACCTGTCCCTTTGCATTCGTGAACTTGATGCCGCCGACCAAATTATCAATGGCCAGATTATCGAAGGTCGCAATTCCTTTATAACCATATTCATGACTTGCTACGTCTCTCTTGTTCGGGCGCATGATTTCGACATTGGCTTGCGCCTCACCGCTGAACTGATCAGGCGACAAGTTCACTTTCGTAAGCAATGTCATAGGTTTTTCATCAAGAATCCCGAGGATTGCCCGCGCATCGCCTTGAGCCGTAAAACGATAATAAGTGGGCCGCCATTTCGGCATGAATTCCGGAAATGACACTTCCCCCTTAAGAATGTCGACTTCGCCGACTTCTGCGTTTTTAACATTCAGCAGAAAACTGTTTCCGCGTAAAACGCCCGATCCAGAGCCATTGCGTAACGGGGTCATGCCATTGACATAGTGCGCCATGACGTTGCGGGCATTAAAGGTAAGCTCCATGGCGTCATCTGGCAGCGCACCATCTTCGGCAATGGCGCCTGGCGCCATATCCATTTTGAACATGATGTTTTCGATATGCGCGGCCTCAAGACGTTCCTCAACCCAATCACGCGCGCCGTTTGCAAGACCTTCTTTCGGCCAAAGATTAAGCAGTCTTGCTGGGTTTAACGATCCATCAAAGCGAATATCTGCAATTACGCCAGGTGAAACAGATGAGGCTTTGTCCCCTTCACGCGGTGCATGAAACGATACCGATCCGACAGCATCCATTTCCTCAACAGATGTTTTCAGGCGTTTTACGTGGAGACGCCTTTCCTCAATTCGATAGAGGCCGTTTGCCTGATTATCCTGAAACGCCAAAGTCCCCTCAAGATAATCGGGGGAAGCGATCGCAATCTCGCTTGATTGAAGATTAAATGAAATTTCCTGAGGCTTTCTGATATCCTCGCCAAAGCTGACGACAATATTGCCTGATATGTCACCGCGCGCGCCTTCCACATCAAATAGAAAGCGTTCCAGTGAAAAGTGGTTACTCTCGGGATCAAAGCCGGCCACCCAGGAAATTTCAGAAATGCGCCGGCGAGCACCGCCCAATGTGAGATGCCCGGCGCCAACCGTTGCATCAAACTTCGAGGCCAGCACGTCACCCTCTGGTGTAAATGACAGCTCGGCCACCCCCGATACCGGCGCTTCGATAATTGATGCACGATCCCCATAAAACATGCTTAAAATGTCACCGATTGGAAAACGCTCTCCATTGACGAGAACATCGATGACGCCGCTGTTTTCAATATATTCTGCATTGGCGGCGAGCGTTGCGCTGGCTCCATCCATTTCGATAGCGCCGGATACGCGTGCAGCCAGTCCTGAAGCATTTCGTTTCAAATAGATCTGGGTATCTGGCGCTGACCAAGACCGACCCGACGCCGCATCAAGAAACAAGACTTCCGCGTTGTTCAGTTCCGCCGACTCAAATGCGCTTTTTAGGATACCACCATCAATCAAGGATGAAATTCCAGGGAATGCTGACTTTTTCCGTTCTGTTTTTGCGACAGGAATTTCAACGTTCTGATTTTCACGCCGTATAATTTTGAAAGTCGCGCCTTCTGCAACAAGCGTTTGCGGACCGACTTCTCCCCGCAACAAATCACCAATTTGAAATACCGCGAATATTTCAGGTGCAAAGGCAGCGCTATTCTCCTCTGCATCGAGAATATTAAGGTCATGGAGACGCAGACTGAGATCAGCGTTGTCGCGACTGCGCTCAATTTCGATGGATTCAATGCGGGCATCAAACCCTGATGGCAATCGGCGTTCGATCGCAAGCTCTGCACTCGAACGAAACAGATTGAGCGAAACAGGCCCCTGCCCCGACCGCCAATACACATAAACCAAAGCAGCAGCAGCAATCGCGATCGCCAGTGCGGCAATCTCGACAATCAGAACGGCCGTTTTGAAGGCCTTTTTTTTCATGCAGCCGCAAACCCCGCGAAACTGTCACTTAACGCCGCCGAGCGCCGTCCCCACTAATAGCGCTGCAAACCTCAATCGGTACCGGCCATTTCCGGCCCCTGCAAGTCTGAGCCCAGAGTTTTCCACAAACTACGGCGCCTGGTCTGGCCAATTTCTAATGGCCCGATATGTTGCGCCGCCGTAGCAATGAACAGGTAGATCAGGAATGGCCAAAGCACTTGTAGAGGGCGTTAAAGCGCCAGCATTCTCAATAACCCTCGACGATGGCGAACTGGTTAAATCAAAGGATCTCATCGGCAAAAAGATTGTCCTCTACTTTTACCCGAAGGACGACACGCCTGGCTGCACCAAGGAAGCAATCGCGTTCACGGAGGACATTGCAAAATTCAAACGCGCCGGCGCCACCGTCATTGGCGTTTCGCGAGACACCGTGGCCAAGCATCAGAAATTCAAGGAAAAATACAGCCTGAAAGTGCTGCTCGGGGCGGACGAAGACGGTAAAGTCACGGAGAAATTCGGTGTCTGGGTCGAAAAGAACATGTATGGGCGCAAATATATGGGTATCGAGCGTTCGACGTTCCTCATCGATGAGAAAGGCGTTATCCGCAAAATCTGGCGCAAGGTGAAAGTGCCTGGCCATGCCGAGGCCGCTCTGGCCGAGGTGAAGGCCCTTTGAAGTCTGTAGAACTGACAATCCTGAACGCGGCTTATGCTGTTCTGACAGCCTCTGATCCGGCAGAAAAGTGCGCTGCCGCTGTCCGGGCGGACCGTTTGCTCGCCTCTGGCGCACCGCTGGGCCAAGCCGTTGCATCTCTGCCTGATAAGCCTGCGCGCCCGGACCAGCCTGTTCTGGTGCCGCCTGGGGAGGTTCCCAAGCGCCGGCTTGGGTCCGAAGCTGGCCGTACAGCGCTGCTGCACGCCATCGCCCATATCGAGTTCAACGCAATTGACCTTGCTTTTGACATGGCCGCCCGGTTTACGCCGGAAATCGAGAAAATGGGCCTCGACAGTGATGCTTTCGCCCGCGACTGGGTCCGAATCGGCAGTGAGGAAGCTCGTCATTTTTCCATGATCAATCAGCGCCTAAACCAGCTGGGTAGCGAATACGGCGCTTTCCCGGCGCACAACGGCCTTTGGGAGGCCGCAAGCAATACACAGCAGAACGCCCTCGCAAGACTAGCAATAGCGCCACTCATTTTGGAGGCGAGAGGACTTGACGTGACGCCGGATATGATTGAAAGGCTGCGCTCGGCGGGGGACGAAGAAAGTGTCTCAATTCTTGAGGTAATCTACCGCGAAGAGGTCGGTCATGTGGCCTGTGGAAAACGCTGGTTCGACGCAATTTGCGCTTATCAGCAGCGCGAGCCGCTTGAAGCTTTTCATGCGATGCGCGATCAGTATTTCGCAGGCCAACTGAAACCGCCCTTTAACCATAAGGCCCGCCAAAATGCTGGCATGTCTCGTGCGTTTTATGAACCGAATGGAAACGAAAAGCGCGTCTAATCGAAAATCTATGGCCGATTTGGGAAAAAATACCGTTACACCATCACATAACTGTTGCGTCATCGGCGGTTTTACGCTGCAATGCGGACAGGGGTGGCATCGTAGCGTGTGTGTGCGCGTGCAAGGGGCGTTTGTATAAATGAGCCGTCGTTCCGGCAAATTCAGGCGCGTACTCAGCCGTCTCTTCAAAGAACGGCAGATTTATCACCGAAGCGATGGCGTCGTACACTTTATCTCGATGTCGTCGAAAACGCAGATTGCGCTGGCTGTCATTGTTGGCGGCGCGCTTCTCTGGGTGGCTTACGCTTCAGTGAACGTGGTCTTTAAAGAGCAGATCATCGTCGCCAAAGAGCGCGACAGCCGAATCATGGAGACGACTTATTCCAAGCGTCTTAATGATGCGCAGCGCGCCTATGATGATGTCAGCGAGCTAAACCAGATTATCAAGCAGAACTTCGACGAGACCATGGCGGACATCTCTTCCCGCCACCAGCTTCTGCAAAACATGGTGGAGCGCAAAGCTTCGATCGATCAGGGCCTGGATGCATTGGCTGAGGGCTTGTCAGAGGCAGGCGGACCAAGCGGTCAGCGCCCGACAAACGGCAACCGCGTAATGATCGACGTCACGCCCGGCGAGCCGACGCCCCGACAGTCGCGTCTGTCAGCCGCGCGCCGTCAAGCTGTGGAACAGATGGAGCGCCAAAACAAAGTCGCGGCGCCAACTGGCGGCGCCAGCGAAGCCATCAAATCCATGAACGAGGCATCAGCCGATCTTTACACTGAACAGATGCTTCTCCTCGCCCGGCTCGAGGAAAAGGCCATCGCCGAGCGCGATCATTTAACAAAGGTTCTTGAGAGCGCCGGCATCCCTGTCGGCTCGATCGTAACACCGGCAAAAATCTCCAACACTATGTTGGCGCAGGGCGGCCCATTCATCGATCTGACCGCCACGAGTGAAGCTGATGCTCAGTTTTATTTTCATGCCAATCGTGCGGCTGCGGCTGTGGACGAACTGGCCGGGCTCTATACGGCGATTAAGAATGTTCCGCTCTCATCACCGCTGATCGTAGGCCGGAGATTTACGAGCGGCTTTGGCGTTCGCCGTGATCCGATCAATGGAAAATACTCACGCCACAATGGCATTGATTTCGCAGCGCCCTGGGCGTCGCCAATAACGGCGACAGCGGACGGCGTTGTGAAATTCGCGGGCACACGCTCTGGTTTCGGGCGGTGTGTTGAAATCAACCATGGAAACGGCTTCATTACGCGTTACGCGCATATGAACCGGATTTCGGTCAAGACGGGGCAGAAGGTAAAACTTCACGATAAGGTGGGAGAGCTGGGTAATAGCGGGCGTTCTACTGGACCGCACGTGCACTACGAAATTCTCTATAAAGGCAAACCGCTCAATCCCCGCCGTTTTATTGAGGCAGGAAGATATGTTTTCGAAAGCTAAGCAGAGCAAATCACAGGACTCGAAAAAGGCGCAGAAAGGCTCCCTGCCTGACACGCCGCCGCAACAGCAAGTGAATTTCCAACAAAGCTCGTCCAAGAAAGGGTCCGGCGTTATGAAATCGGCAGGCGTTCCATCCATCATTTCTTCGGATGTGATCTTGCACGGCAACATCAATTCGGCGGGCGAAATTCAGCTCGACGGCACGCTGGAAGGCGACATCAAAGCGGGCTCGCTTATCATCGGCGATAAAGCTTCGGTCAAAGGTGAAGTCATTTGCGAGACCGTGACTGTACGCGGTCGCGTGGAAGGCGGCATCCGCGCCAAGTCAGTCTCACTCGCCTCATCGGCGCACATTCAGGGCGATATCCTGCATAGTTCGCTGTCAGTCGAGACAGGCGCTCACTTTGAAGGCAACTGCCGTCACTCAGATGATCCCTTATCGGAATCATCCGCCAGTGATTTCCGCCGGGCGCGCCCTTCCGCACCGACACCAGCGCCGCGGCCAGTCACCAGCTCGAACGATGATGATGACCGCAGCACGAATGACACGCCGTCATTTTTGAACGCAGGCCGTTCGCCGCTACGCTAAATTTTATAATAACTTCAGCAAAAAGGCCGCCCCAAAAGGCGGCCTTTTTTATATTTAGAATTCCGCTGTTGAGGAATTACCTGCCGCGCATGCCTGACAGACCCGAGATTGTCGTTAATAAGGCTGCGCCGGATGTAAGATAAGCGCCCCATTGCACGCCGCCGAGACCGACCTTCGTCCCCATCATAGAAACGAGAAAAAAGCCCATCGCCGCGAGCGAAATCAGACCAGCGGCGAGCGTTACAACACTTGTCAGGCGGCTGACAATCGGAAGCAAACCCAACACGCCTATCAACGCAGCGCCCACGGACAAAGACGCCGCCCATGACATAAGGCGGCTGACATTTTTTGAGTCATTGACTCGCCCGTCGGATGCGCAATCCTCGCCACGTGGCAACGTCAAGTTGCGCATGCAGTTAATCGCGCCCCCGATAAATTGATCACCCGTAACCAGAGTTTGTTCCTCACGGCCGCTGACAGGATTGTCCGATTCATATGAATACATCGGACCGAAGAACATCGCCGCGACAATCGCCAGCGGCAGTAAAATGCGGATCATGTGATATCCCCGTACTTGCCCACAACATGAACTGGGCAGTTTACAATCTATTAAGGATGAAGCCAAGCATGCTGTAAGGCGCGGCCTCGGCGCGACTTTAGGCCAGATTATGCCGCGTTTTTTCTGACAGAGCGCAGTTTCTTGGCAAAATCGCCAACGCCTGCGAATGGATTAGCGGCGGGGGCCTCTGCCAAAATCTCTTCGTCAGGCCCGTTGAGGTTTTTGTCGATTATCGTTTCGCCATTTGGCCCCAGCACAATCAAATATTCCGTGTCGTCACATTTTACGATCGCCAGCCGCCGCCGCGCATCGATGGGCAGCATTTCTTTCATGGAAAGCCGCCGTTTTGCTCCCGACAAGCCTGACATGGATGCAAGGCCCGCTTTTTTTGCGGCCAGCGCACAAATCCCGATCATGCCTAAAACAGCGGCAAAACCGAAAATGAGCCGAAAAATCTCAGACGCAAGCATGCACTGTTTCCCAGTAGCTTATATGCTTAAAATATCGGACTTATGTTTAACGTGGTGTTAACGCCAAAAGCGCGCAGTGATTAAGCTTGTCTTTCAAAAGTTTCACGCAGGCTTTTAAAGCTCAAAACCTCTCCGCCAATGTCTTCCTTAAACCAAGCAAGGAATTTCGCGGTCTTGTCCAGCATCTCTTCTACCTGCGCTTGGTGAGGAGCGTAGGCGTTTCCTCCCGCCGACAAACTGGTTGAGTGCAGCGTGAAGGTGAACACAGGCGTTTTGTCCGTCATGAGCTTTCGCGCCAATGATTTCATATCCTCGATTATCGCGCCTTCAGGCGATAGCCGTACGGGAATCTTTAGAGTTGAGAATTTATTTTTTCGGCGAACCGGAAATCCGGGAGGCGTTTTTTCCTGCGATAAAAACACGTTCGTGCGCCGTATTGCACATGCGCCTGATACGGGCGTTACGAAGACGCGTGCCCCGCCACCGCTCTCTGCAACAAAAGGTCTGTTCGACATTGCAGAAAAATCGGGGCCGCCACGATCGGAAAAATCAAAAGCTGCGCTTGGGCTGAAGTCAAATTGCACGCCTGCGTCTGATAGCAATGGGTAATCTTCAGGCCCCACGCCATAACGACCGGCCCGGTGGGCGATAGCCTTGCTCTTAAAAACCTGCTCATAAGCCGCTGTCAGAGAATTCAGCTTTTTCTCATAAACGTCCCGCGGCAAATTTTTCTGATAAGAGAAAAACTCGCCAGTGAAGTTATTCGGCGGCGTCGTCCATTGGTGAAGATGAATGCCGCAATCGGCTTTACCGCTTTCTACCAAGTTTTTAAAATAACCCGCCGTTCGATCATCTTTAAGAAATGGCCGTGTCAAAAAATAAAGCGGCTTAACACCGTACCCTGCGCACAGTTTTTGAAACGCGTCCACGTCTTCCGGCGAATTAACTGTGTAATCGACATTGTCAAATTCACGCCAGTCAAACTGCTCTTCGGTGTCGACTGTTACGATTAATCGCGGTCTATAATTTTCTTCTATTGTCGAAAGGGGAACAAAAGAGACAGAGCTTCTACGCTTTGACTTGCCGGCAAGCTCGTTAAATATTTTCTCCATGCCGTCTGCCGTCTCACCCCATGAGTGACTTTCCGCATACGTCCTAACATCCTTTCGCGCTGAAGGATGTCGAACGAGGTCATTAACGGTGGCGACAATCTCTTCTGGTCTCCGGTCCCTAATCAGCCGCCCAACCTGTTTCGTCCGGATCACTTCACTGGCTCCCCAAACATCGTTTGCAATACATGGCGTTCCACATGCCATGGCTTCGAGCAGAACATTGGGCCAGCCCTCCCGCGACGAGGCAAGAACCAGTATGTCCGCTGCGCGATAAATCTCGGCCAGTTCGTCATGGGGGACACGGCCAAGAAAATGCACGCGATCACGAACACCGAGCGAAATAGCCAACTTTTCCAGCGCTTTGCGCTCCGCTCCCTCCCCGGCGATCAGTAATGTCGCGCCATGAATTTCGGCCAAGGCTTTGATAACGCGGTCATGACCTTTGCGTTCGATCAAGTGGCCGACACTCGCCAGAACCAAGCCATCCAATCCTAAAATTCTACGGGCTCGATCACGGTCGCCCGTTGTGAACTTTTTCAGATCAACTCCATTCCGGAGTACGGTTATTTTTTCCTGCTGTACGCCAATATCCGAAAGTTCGCGCTTTAAAGCCTCAGCAACCGTGATGATGGCGTCAGCAGTGTTTGCGGCGTTGATAATTTTTTTTCGCGCCGGCGCATACCGAGGAAGAAAATTCACGTCCGTTCCGCGTGCAGTAATGATCAATGGCTTGTCAAACTCACGCGCGATGTCCGCCGCCGCAACACCGTCTGGATAAAAATAGTGCGCATCGATAAGATCGAAATCCCAACCGCTTTCATTCAGTCTCTTGACTTCTTTTCGCAGACATCTCCGCAACGCTGCTGGCGAGAAATGCATAGCGACTTTAGGCGGAACGAAATAGCGCGGATGATAAACGTCTATGTCATCTACGTTTTCATGCTTTGGCGCCCTGGCCCAGTCTGCGTACTGTCCAAATGCATGATGACTGAATGGAAACCACGGGACCGGCGCAATGACTTTGATGTCGGCATCATACTTGTTCCGATATGCAGACAATCTGTTGGCGACGAACACGCCATGATTTGGCGAAGCCGCGTTTGGAAACAGGGTTGTAAAAACCAAAATGCGCATAGCTTGTAGATGCACGCTCTTCTTGTCGAAATCGTAATAACCGGCCACCGGGTAAAGTGATACGCATGCGGTGTTAAGAAAAATGATCCAGCGGAAGCACTCACCGTGCATTAACTGATCATTGACCTGTACAACTCTAGTTTATGGGCGAAGCTGTTTGAGACCAGCCGCAAATGACAAATTCTGCACCAAGTGTTTCGGCGGAAGTAGCCAATGCGGCAGCATCTGAACGCCTGCCAGCGCTCACATGTATCGCGCTATGGGCAACAGCATCTGGCGGCTTATGGGCCGGGATACTCAGCCTCTTTGTTCTCTAATTTACCCGCTAACCGTTATTTCCGCCTCGCAAAGACAATTCTCAGCGATTTTTCTCTGTTAACTTTTCGTTAGGCATGTAATATGCGGAGAAGTGCTCGATGTGTCGCGTTCTGACACACATTGAGCCGCAAGGGCTTGTATCCTTGCCCATAGTGGGGACTGGGGGAAATGGTCGTCGTATACGCTTTCGGGCTGGCCGCAGTGGCAGTGTGTGCTGTCGCGGCATCTCGAGTGTTGCTTTATCCAAACCACAGGGGCCTTCCCGAAAACACGTTTCTTCGGGAGGCGGAAACCGCTTCTGCGCCTGCCTTTGACGCCGGCGCGATCAATACAGAGCTAGCCTCGCCTGCCGACCTGGAGTTGGCAGCCGCTCTGATAAACTCTCAACAAATATCTGTAATTAAAAGGTTTTCTGATATTGTTCTAAGTCTTGCCTTGTTGGCGGTTACGCTGCCCATGTTGGCCCTCACGGCAATCGCCATCAGACTGGATAGCCGTGGGCCGATCCTCTACCGCCAGCGACGCGTGGGCTTCAAAGGCCTGGAATTCGAGGTCTTCAAATTCCGCTCAATGATTGTTGACGCCGAACCTGACGGACCTCGCTATGCAGCGACGAAGGACGATCGCATCACCCGCGTTGGCGCCATCATCCGTAAGTTCCGAGTTGATGAAATTCCGCAGGCAATCAATGTCTTGCGCGGTGAAATGAGCTTTGTTGGACCGCGCCCGGAACGGCCTGAATTCGTCCGCGACCTCGAGCAGGAAATACCGCTCTATCACTGTCGGCATCTGGTCAAGCCAGGCATTACAGGCTGGGCCCAGGTGAAATACGAGTACGCTGCCTCGGTCGAGGGTGCGCGGAATAAACTCCGTTATGATCTCTACTATATTCGCCATTTTTCCCCATTGCTCGACCTCCTCATCGTTCTCATGACGGTGCGGGTGGCGCTATTTGGTATTGGCAGTCGATAAGCTGTGGTCAAATGGCTGGGTTCCTTCATGGAATCAGGGGAAGGACGAAATTGCGAAAAATCGCGGGCTTTCAGGCTTTTGCGCCGTGATTTCAGCATTTCGAAGGTTGGCGCGGGCATGGCAAAGAAATTGCGTTGCCATTAGACTGAACAGCGATTTTTCAGAGCTTCTTGCGCCAGCTTGATGCTTAATTGGACGCCACAGGGGTTAACCATGATGAAGATTTTTAAACCGTTTCGATGCGCTCTCGCTGTTCTCGCCGGCATAGCGCTCACCGCCTGCTCATCTATTGGCGGCGACAACCTGCAAACCGCACCCGCGAGCGCAGCCGACGCTGCTTCCGCCGCACCCGATTATCTGATCGGGCCGCTCGACAAACTTGAGATTTTTGTATGGCGTGCAGAGGAGCTTTCCACCAATGTGACGGTTCGCCCTGATGGACGCATCTCAACGCCGCTGGTCGAAGACATGGTCGCCGCTGGTAAGACTCCTTCGGCGCTTGCAAGCGACATCGAGGGCGCCCTGCGCGAATACGTAAAATCACCGGAAGTTACGGTGATTGTCAGCGACTTTTCATCAACATTTGATCAGCAAGTCCGCGTTCTTGGTGAAGCGCAAACGCCGACGGCGCTGCCTTACCAGGCTGGCATGACCACGCTCGACGTGATGGTCGCGGTGGGCGGCCTTACGGAGTTCGCCGCTGGCAACCGCGCTGTGCTGATCCGCGGCCAGGGCGATGACCGGCAATCTTATCGGCTGAAGCTCGATGACCTGTTACGCAAAGGCAATATTTCGGCAAACGTGCCGGTATTGCCGGGCGATGTTATTTTGATCCCGGAAAGCGTGTTCTAGTTATAGAAGCGCCAACGGATTTGAGGGAAACGCGTTTTGTTTAAGTTCTCAGATCTGCCTCAACCTATCATTCGTGGGCTGAATGGCCTGTGGCGGCGGCGATGGCTTATCGTCATAGTCGCCTGGGGGTGTGCGTTGCTTGGCTGGCTGGCTTTGTGGCTGGTCCCTGACAAATACGAGTCGCGCGCGCACGTGTTCGTGCAAACGGAAACCATCCTCGAGCCCGTGCTGACAGGTTTTACGGCGCGTCCGGACTATTCACGTCGGGTCGAGGTGATGCGGCTTCAGCTATTGACCCGGCCGAATGTCGAACAGATCATCGATCGCGCCGGACTAGCGGACACGATCGAGGCCGGCTCCGCCATGGAGCGACGCGTCAAGATGGAAGGCATGGTCGACTGGGTCGCCGGCCAGATCAAAATTGAAAGCCCTCGGGAGATGTATTTCATCATCTCCTATAAAAACAGTGATCCAAAAATCGCTCAGGCTGTAGTTGATGCAGTTCTCAACATGCTGATCGAGCAGGATCTCGGCGCAAGCCTGACCGAAAGCGAAGCGGCGCGCCGGCGGCTTAATCTTCAAATCGAAGAGTATGAAGAAAAACTCGCCGCCAATGAACGCGCGGTCGCAACCTTCCGCAGCGAGCATGCAGCCGAACTGACCAGCATTCAGGGCACTTCGCGTCAGCGCGAGTTGAAAGAAAACGAACTAACGCGCGTAAGCGACGAACTTGACCGAACGAAAGGCCGTATCTTGACGTTGCAGAACCTGATTTCTGCAACGCCAAGACGTGCTTCCGGCGGCGAACTTGAACGCCTTCGCGTCGAACTGGCTTCGTTACGCTCGCAATATGAAGAAAGTCATCCTGACATTCGCGGCGTACTTGCCCGCATAGAAGAACTCGAAAGTGACAACTCAGCACTTGCGTCGAACCCCGAATATATTCGCTTACAGTCAGAACTGAGTGTTGCACGCGATTCCATCACAGCACTTGAGGCGCGTGAAATTCGCCTCAAAGACGAACTCAACGCGCTTGATTTCGCCACTGGCCAGGCGCCAGCAGTTGAAGCCGAGCTTCGTCAGATTGTTCGCGAATATGAACAGACTCAAAAAACCTATGAAGAACTTTTGTCGCGCCGCGACCGGCTCGAGCTAACGCGCAATCTCGGTGCAGCAGGCCGCGGCGTTGAGTATCAGGTCTTCGAATGGCCGACGGTCGCCCTGGCGCCGAGTGATCCTCCTCGCCTTCTTTTGATTATTGGCGTTATTTTGCTCGCCGGCGGCGCCGGCGCCGGCGCAGCGCTAGGCCTTGCGATCCTCGATAAGAGTTACACGCAAGCAAGCGAACTGCAGCATGCCTTTGGCTTGCCTGTATTGGGCGCGCTGAGCGAGGTTGCCTCAGAAACGGTTATAGCGGAACGCAAACGCGACCTTTCCCGATTGGTAATGGCGAGTGTGGCGCTTGTCGCTGTCGCAGGACTTTACACTTATCTGACGGTGTTCAGAATTCCGAACGGTACTCCTGAGGCCGCCACGCAATCTGCTGATGCAGTGATCAGCATGGAGGCACGGTCATGAGTATTGTCGAAAAAGCCGGCGCTAACGTCCTGAAGACAAACTTCAGCAAGAAGGGCAAAAAGAAAAAAGAGAAGGGAAAATCTGCCGAACGCACTGAGCTCGACATTGCAAAAGAGCCAGAAACAGTCGCGGTGGACTATAAGGCTCTTTCGGCTAACGGATTCTTTGACCCGGCGGATAAATCGAGCCAATTGGCACTTGAACTCCGCGCGGTAAAACGGCGCCTGCTTCGCCGTATCGGGTACCTGCGCGCCAGCGGGGAACGCCAAGCCTTTAGAACATCCGGAAAGCAACGCAACATCATTCTGGTGACGTCGACGCGTGCGGGTGAAGGCAAGACATTCACTGCCAGCAATTTGGCTTTGTCTCTCGCACTGGAAGACAATATCGAAACGCTGCTGATCGACGGCGACCTCGCCCGGCCGAAAGTGCGCGAACGGTTCGGTTTGCCCGCAGCGCCGGGCCTTGCCGATTGTATGCTCGACAAAAACCTCGATCCTGAAACGCTCGGCTGGCGCTTGAAAAACACCACTATGCGTATCCTTTCTGAAGGCGCACGCACGGAACGTCCCACGGATTTGTTCAATACTGCCGATTCGCAACGCTTTTGGAACGATCTTGCAACTGCAGACCCTTCCCGTCTGATCATCGTTGACGCTCCACCCGTCCTGGCCACAACAGAAGCCGTTATCCTTGCTAAATACGCAAACGAGATTTTATTTGTGGTGGAGGCTAATTCCACACCCGAATCCGCCGTTGCAGCAGCAATTGATGAGTTAATCGACGTTAACCCGAACGTGTCTATAATGCTGAATCGCTGTCAAATTGGCGCAGGCGGGGCCCATTACGGCGCATATGAATATTACGGCCGCGAGAGCGGCGATGAAAACCCGGAAGCGGAACAAGCTTCAACAAAGGACTAGACCTATGGGGCACGATATACAGAACCAGTTCCTAAAAGGCGGTATTCGCAAAGCGTTGCTGGCGAGTGTCGCGACCGGCGTCACGGCAGGCGCAGCCATTGCTCAAGTCACCGCGCCGAACGCGCCTTTGTCGCTTTCAACAGATTATTTCGGTTATGCCGCAGGCGTCTCGGTTCGAGGCTCCTATTCGGACAACATCAACCTTCAACGCGATGGCTTGAAGAATGATGAGTATATTTTGTCCACGTTTCTGACAGGCGGTGCGATTTATTCATCGCCTCGCGTAACAGCGGTGGTCCTCGGCGATCTTGATTTTTCATACCTGTTCGATCAGAGCGACCTCGCCATAAACCAGAACATCGGCTTTACAAGCACGTTTACAGGCGTCGATAATTTACTCTATTTCGACCTCTCCGGCTCAACATCCCGACAATTGATTGGCGACAACGCCCGCTTTTCAGGCAACATAAACGCTGCGCGCGGACAGCGGGCGGATGTTCATTCTTATTCCGCAAGTCCATATCTGTTCCGCCAGTTTGCTGACGAGTCTTCCGCAGAGTTGCGTTACCGGTTCTCGCAAGTGTTTGTCGATCAGGAGGCCTCACCTATCGGATTTCTGACAGGTAACTCACTGAATGATTCCACCACCCATGAAGTGCTGGCGCAGTACGATTCAGGCCGCGCGTTTGACCGCTTAGGCTTTCGTTTAACAGCGTTCGGCAGCGACACATCCGAGGATGGCGTCAGCGGCCTTCCCGACTTCGAATATCAGCAAGGCTCTCTTTCAGCTGCAGGCAGGTTCTCGCTTTCCAATCAATTCGCGCTTTCCGGCGCCGTGGGGTACGATGAAGTCGATACCGCAGGCGCGGCGACGATCTTTTTCAATGATGACGATCTTTCCGGCTTTTTCTGGCGTGCAGGATTTACCGCACAACCGGGTCCGCGCTCTCTTATCAGACTGGAATATGGCGAGCGATATGGGGATGAGTTTATTGACGCAGAAGCGCGATATGACATTTCTGATCGTTTTGTGTTTTCCGCCGGCGCAAGCCGTTCATTTAGAACGCGGGCGCAGTCTGTTTCGTCACAATTCCGCTCCAATCAACGGCAAACGCTCGACTTCGCAGATGCATTGCGTGAAGGGCAGGAACTTTCCGCCCGCAGCATCATCGAGTCAGCCAACTGGTACGCGAACAGTTTGAACTTCGGCCGAGCGCAGACCACAGGCGTCGCCGTCAGCGATACGGCGTATGCTTCTCTTGCCGGAGAATTCGGACGCACCAGCCTGTCAGTGAATGGCTTTTATTCAGATGACAATTTCGGCTTCCGCCAGATTGAAACTATCGGAGGGAGCTTTAACCTGCGACGCCGCATGTCACGCCGCCTGACCGGCTACGGCTCTGTTTCGTTCCGCCATGCCGACACAGCCTTCGATCCGGCGACCTGTGAAGCCAATCCTCAAATTTTCGGCTTTGACGTCACCGACCCCATGTTCAACGCCATGACAGACTGCGCCAACCTTGCCGCGGAAAACGGCGTCACAAACACGTTGATCGGACGCATTGGCGCTTCCTATCAGATCTATGAGAATGTCTCGGCGTTTATTGAAGCGTCCCATACGGAACGCTTTGCGCCTAACCCCCTGCTTGAGTATGGCGAGAATAACGTGCTCGCGGGGGTAACCTTGGATTTCTAAAATGTATGAAGAGTACTTTCGGCTCACCGATGCGCCTTTCCGGTTGAACCCGGACCCGCGCTTTTTTTACGGCAGCCGAAGCCACAACAAGGCGATGGCGTATCTCCACTACGGCCTAAAGCAGGCCGAGGGGTTTATTGTCATCACCGGCCCGGTAGGCGCCGGAAAATCGATGATCATCGGTCACCTTCTTGACCAGTTGAATTCGTCAAATGTTGTGGCGGCCAATCTTCTCACATCCAATATCGAGCCTCAGGACCTTCTAAGCCAGATCCTCTCGGCATTCCGCATCGAACCAGAGGGAGAAGGCCGCACCGGAGAGATTGAGGCGTTTGAAGATTATTTGTTCGATCAATTGAACCGCGGCCGGCGTGTACTCTTGATCATCGATGAAGCGCAAAATCTTCCTTTCAAGACGCTGGAAGAACTCCGCATGCTTTCGAATATTGATTACGAAGGCACGCCGCTATTCCAGGTATTTTTAGTCGGGCAGCCTGAATTCAGGGCTATGATCGAATCTGAACGGCTGGAACAACTGCGTCAGCGAGTCATTGCATCTTATCATCTTGAGCCGCTCTCTACAGAAGAAACACGCGATTACATTCAGCACCGCCTTTCCGTAGTCGGCTGGGAAGACGATCCGTCTTTTTCTGACGAAGCGTTTAACCGGATCCATGAAGAAAGCCTCGGACTGCCGCGACGGATCAACACGCTTGCCAACAGGGTTATGCTCTATTGCTCGCTGGAAAAAACCCATGATGTGACGGAAGAGGTCGTCAAGCTTGTGGCCGAAGAACTACAAGAGGAAAAACTCGCCGCCAAAAAGGCCGTAGACCCAGTACCGCCAGCTGAAAAAATCGAAGTTTCGGCTGAGCCTCCTGATCCGGAAATCGTCACTGCCGTCAAAAAGCGCAAGGCGGAAAAAAAGCCGCAAAAGAAAGCCGCGCCTGCTGCTCAGCCCGAAGAAAAGGAAAGCGATGTGGTTGTTTCAATCGACACCGCAAAATCAAAGGACGGCATAGCGGCAGAGGCGCCGAACAGCCAGGAAGAAAAAGAAGCAGATGAAAGCCCTGTTCGCCAGGTGATGGCGTCATCCATGAGCGTCCTTGATCGATTGAGATCCAAAAAGGCAAGCGCAGAAGAACGCCAGGAAGCCACACTGAATGACGTGGCATCAGCCATCGCTGCCGCGTCTGAGACAGCAACTGACGGATCAGCCACGCGCGGGAAAGATGCCGTTGCACAAGCACCGGACCAGCCTGAAGATGCGCCTTCCTGGCGAAAAACCATTGTTAAATCTGTTGAAGACACGCAGGAAGAGTTGAAAGACGCCCATGAAAATGTCTTGCGGCTAAAACGGATGATTGCGCAGTCTAAAGATGCGCGCAAAGAACGCCGGCAGGAAATTTCAGAAAGTCTTTCACGCGCTGAAAGCCTTTTACATGAGATCCGCAAAGCGCAGGAATAAGCACTGCTGTAAACAATCGCCGGACGCACGACGTGACAGAAACGCGAGAACTTTCCTTGAATGACAGCGGGCGGCGGTTCGCTATGTCCGTGGACGTCGAGGACTATTTTCAGGTCTGGGCATTTTCTGACATCATTGCGAGGGAAAGTTGGGACGGCTTTCCGTTGCGGGTTGGCGAAACAACCCGCGCCTGCCTCGATCTATTTGACACGCACAATACAAAAGCGACGTTTTTCACCCTCGGCTGGGTGGCGGAACGCGACCCGGCTCTGATCCGGGAAATCGTTGATCGCGGCCACGAGTTAGCCAGCCACGGCTGGGATCATACGAAAGTCGACCAGCAATCGCATGAACAGTTTCGCAGTGACATCCAGAAAACGAAATCATTGCTGGAGGATATTAGCGGGACCGAAGTGAAAGGGTATCGCGCAGCCGGTTTTTCAATCAACAAAAAAACGCCCTGGGCTTATGAGGAGTTAGCTTCAAGCGGTTATCGCTACTCTTCGAGCGCCCACCCGATTGCTCACGATCATTACGGCGATGTGAATGCCGAACGCAGCCCCTACACCCCCCTGCCCAATAATCATTTTATCGAAGCACCAGTAGCGACCGTTGATCTGTGGGGACGACGAATTAGCGCCGCCGGCGGCGGATGGTTTCGCGCCGCGCCATTGCCTGTCTACAAATCGCTTCTGTCACGCGCTTCTGCCAGCCTGGAAGGTCCGGCAATTTTTTATTTCCATCCGTGGGAAATTGACCCAGAACAACCGCGCATGAACCGGGCAAGCATGAAATCGAAAGTGCGGCATTATCTCGGCCTCAACCGGATGAAAAACAAACTGGCGAATATTCTCTCGGCTTATAGATGGATAAGAATCGATAGCGCCCTTCAGATTGGAGAAACGGTGTGATCAACGCGCAGAATACCTCGCGCGAAATTTCTGCTGAAATTGCTGTGTCGTGCAGCACCTCAACAGACCGTGCGGAGTGGGACTATTATGTTCGCGCTCATCGTGATGGCTCGTTTTTTCATCTTTCCGGCTGGCTCGAGGTTGCGCACAAAGCTTACAATTTTGATGGCTTATATCTCACGGCCCGGCGTGGCGACGTTCTTGTCGGCGTGTTCCCGTTAGTTGACGTACGCTCACCACTATTGGGCCGCTCTCTTATCTCAACCGCTTTCACGATCGGCGGCGGTCCCCTTGCTGATGATGCCATAGCCCTGAATGCACTGCTGCAGGCAGCAGAAGAAATTGGCGTAAAGAAACGTGTTCGGTATATTGAGTGCCGGTCTAATTTTGAGGGTAATGATGCTTGGGCTGTCAAGCCGTCAACATCGTCTGTATTTCGGTTGTCTCTGCCGAAAGATGAAGAGGCAGCCCTAAAAGCCATTCCAAAACGTCGTCGGGCGGATATTCGAAAAGCCATCAAGGCGGCGTCCGAAAATCAATTCATTGTGCGCCATGACGGCGACCCTGATGTTTTTTACGAGCTATACGCTGCTTCTCTGCATCGCCTGGGCACGCCGGTATTTTCACGTAAGTTCATCTATGCCGTTATTGAAGCCTTCGACGCAGAGACAGAGATCTCTGCGATTGAATATAAAGGAAAACCTGTTGGCGCACTGGTGACATTTCATTATGACGGCGTCGCCCTACCCTATTACGTTGGCGCGGCTCGCAACGCACGCGCGATACATGCTTTTGATTATCTTTACTGGAATGTCATGCGGCACGCCGTTGAAGATGGGTATACGACCTTCGATTTTGGACGCAGCCGTGTTGGCAGTGGCGCTTATCAATATAAAAAACTATGGGGCATAGAGCCTGAACCGCTAAGCTATCGGGTCAAACTAATCAAAGCGGCTGAACTTCCGGATGTAAATGCAAACAATCCCAAGTTCTCCCTGTTTTCAAAGTTGTGGCCGCGTATGCCGCTTGTTCTCGCAAATAACATCGGTCCTTTGCTGGCGCCGAATTTTCCATGACAAAACCGGAGATACTGTTTCTTGCCCACCGTATTCCTTATCCGCCTGATAAAGGCGATAAAATCCGCTCATGGGCGTTGCTGAAATATTTTGCTTCACGCTTTCGCGTTCATCTTGTTTGTTTTGTCGATGACCCTAGCGACTTCAAGCACGAAGAGTTTCTGTGCAGCATCTGTGACACGGTGGCGCTGGTTCCGCTAAATCCAGCCTGGAAACGTGTCATGAGTGCGGGCGCATTCATCCGCGGCGAACCGCTAAGCTTTCGCTATTTTGATAGTTCCAAGATGGACATGGCTGTTGCGCGCGCGCGTAGCCGACCTCTGGTCATGGAATTCGCGTTTTCATCGGCGATGGCGCGCTTTATTGAAAAGCCTGTTCAAGGCCGAAAACGCATTATCGATTTTTGCGACGCCGATTCTGAGAAATGGTTGCAATATTCAGAGACCAGCATTCTGCCCATGTCCTGGCTGTATAAGAGAGAAAGCCGTTTGTTGAGGAATGAAGAAACCAAAGCCGTGAACTGGGCCGACGTGAGCTTTGCCGTAACTGCAGATGAAGCAACACTTTTTAATCGAAGAAGTAGTATTAAAAAGTCCGTGGCTGTACTTCCGAATGGTGTCGACACAGACAGGTTCGATCCTTCGGGCGTGAGTCCCGGTAACGAATTGTCTTGCGATCTTATCTTTACCGGCGCGATGGATTATCACGCCAATGTTGAAGGGGTTATCTACTTTCTTGAAGAAGTCTGGCCGCTTGTGCGTTCAGAGAAACCAGATGCGAATTTCGCAATCGTTGGAAGCAATCCAGTTAAAAAAATACGAGATCATCACGGCCAGAACGGTATTATCGTTACCGGGCGCGTCGACGACATCCGTCCGTACTTGGCAGGCGCCAAAATAGCCGTTGCGCCTTTGCGTGTGGCGCGCGGCGTTCAGAACAAAGTGCTGGAAGCAATGGCCATGGCCAAGCCGGTTGTAGCAAGCATTGAAGCGATGACGGGTATAGGCGCGCCAAAAGAAGCCGCCATCGCCGCTTCCTCTTCTCAAGAGATCGCTGATTCAATTTTAGCGCTTATCGATGACGAATGTCGGCGCGAGCAACTCGGAAATAACGCCAGGAACTTTGTCAAAGAAACCTTCGGTTGGGCCGCCAGTTACGCCCAACTTGACCGAACACTCGAAGACCTTGACGTTTACTCTTCTTCGTCGAGTGAGCCTGACAGCACGCCATCTGTGAGCTCAGAAACGCGCTGAACTCTCGCGCCTGCAGGCGTCATGTTGACTCGGAAATCAAACACGTCCGGCCGCGAGTAGTGCCCCGCAATATCGCATGCTGATTTTGCCGCTCTCACCATGTCGAGAGAGCCCTCTGCAATAAGCATGTCTTCCCCCACGCCTGCCTCAGCGATGATTTCACCGCGCGGATCAATGATCGCGGATTTGCCGGGATGCTCCCACACTCCGAATGGCTTCCACTTGTCAGGAATGTGTTCCTCTAACCGAACCCCGGCGGCGCAAACCACGTAAGCCCCCGCCTGACTGGCGAAAGCACGGGACAACAAATGTTGACGCGCCCAGCAATATTCGCTCGGCCGGGGCTCTTTCTCCCAACCTGGCCAGAGCGCGGCGTGAATTTGCGTTCCTTGTGCGGCAAGCGCGTAACCGGGCAGCATCATCTGATGCTCCCAGCAATTGAGCGCACTGATGCGGCCATAGTCGCGGTCAATGACATTTAAACCGGCGCCGTCGCCATCGCCCCAGATGATGCGTTCGGCATGTGTCGGTTTCAGTTTGCGGTGACGATTGAGCACCACGCCTTCACGCCCAACGGTCAATGCCGTCGCGTAGGCGGTGCCTTGCGTGTGCGGATCGCGTTCTGCGACGCCTATCATGACATCAACATTGGCGCCAGCCGCCGCTTCGCACAACGCTGCAACCTCTGGCCCATCAAGTTCGACCGCATTTTCCAGAAAGACAGCACTCACCTCCCAGGTGAGATCGATCACAGGACCATCGACCCAGAACGGATAGCCCGGCAGCCAGCACTCGCCGAAGGCGGCGATATCAACACCGCGCTTGCCCGCCTCAGCAATCAAATTGCATGCTTTTTCCGTCGATGCTGATTTGTCGAATAATACAGGGGCGGCCTGGATCGCGGCCATTTTGAAAGTGGAAGTTGCGCTCATTGACCTGCCTTTCGTTAAGGCAAATCATACCGCGTGAGCGTCACGTCAGCCAGTCACAATCCAACGTTACTTCTTACGCTGCTCCGCAAGCACCTGTTTCACGTAAGTCTCGATATCGATATCGCCTGTGACGCGGCCTTTGATCTTTTCGCGAATTTTCGACGGCAACGTCGCCGGATCGATGGAACCGGCGTGTTTAACCGTATCGCGAATGAGCGCTTTTAAGGCTTCCTCTTCATCGGGCTTCCATGATTTCTTCTCGGCCATAAGACACCTTCAGTTCAGGAGTGCTCCAGCGGGCGGACCATCGGCGCCAGCGCCCAGTGAAAACGCATCGCGTCCGCCAACGGATTTACCTTCAATGGTCAGCCCATTGTCGTTCGCTGAAATCTCAAGCGTTGTTCCGTCGCTGATTTCACCAGCCAACAGCATTTCCGCCAGCGGATCCTGCAGCTTTTTCTGAATGACCCGCTTTAACGGCCGCGCGCCATAGACCGGATCATAGCCGTTATCGCCGAGCCAACCGCGCGCTTTATCGTCCAACACAAGGCTGATTTTTCTATCCGCCAGTAATTTCGAAAGCCGCGCGATCTGAATATCGACAATCGCATCCATGTTGCCGCGCGAAAGACGATGGAACAGAATGATCTCATCAAGACGGTTTAAAAATTCCGGACGGAATTTTGCTCGCACCGCTTCCATCACCTGCGGACGCACCGCATCAGAGTCCTGCCCTTCCGGCTGATTAGCTAAATATTCGGCGCCCAGGTTCGATGTCATAATGATCAGCGTGTTTTTGAAATCGACAGTATGACCCTGACCATCGGTCAAACGCCCGTCATCGAGAACCTGCAACAACACGTTGAAAACATCTGGATGGGCTTTTTCGATTTCATCGAACAACACAACTTGATAGGGCCGTCGTCGCACCCGTTCCGTCAGAACGCCACCTTCCTCGTAACCCACATATCCCGGTGGTGCGCCGATCAATCGCGCAACGGAATGTTTCTCCATGAACTCCGACATATCGATGCGCGCGATGGCGGTCTCATCATCGAACAAAAATTCGGCCAGCGCTTTTGTCAGCTCGGTCTTGCCAACCCCTGTAGGCCCAAGGAACAGGAACGAACCCATGGGCCGGTTCGGATCCTTGAGGCCCGCACGCGCACGGCGCACAGCAGAAGAAACGGCTGTCACGGCCTCGCGCTGTCCAATTACGCGTTTGCCTAGGCCATCTTCCATAGCCAGAAGTTTTTCCCGTTCACCCTCGAGCATCTTGTCGACGGGCACGCCAGTCCACCGTGAGACGACGCCGGCGATGTTTTCATCATCGACCACTTCATGCACGAGCGCCTTGGCTTTCGCTTCTTCGCCTTTTTCCTCAGCAGCGAAGAGCTGTTTTTCGAGCGCGGGAATTTCGCCGTATTTCAGCTCCGACGCACGACCGAGATCGCCGCGGCGTTCTGCATCCGCCAGTTGCTGGCGCGCTTGATCAAGCGTTTCCTTTAGCTTGGTCGCCGAAGCAAGACTGTCTTTTTCCGACTTCCAGCGCGCCGTCAGGTCGGCTGATTTCTGTTCGAGTTCTGACAATTCCTTGTCTAGTTTTTGCAAGCGGTCTTTTGAGGCTGAATCGGATTCTTTTTTCAGCGCCTCACGCTCGATCTTCATCTGAATGATGCGCCGGTCGAGTTCGTCGAGTTCCTCCGGCTTCGAATCCACCTCCATGCGCAACCGCGATGCTGCTTCATCAACAAGGTCAATTGCCTTATCGGGCAGGAAACGGTCTGTGATGTAGCGATTGGACAGGGTCGCTGCTGCAACAATGGCGCTGTCAGAAATCCGAACGCCGTGATGGAGTTCGTATTTTTCTTTCAGGCCGCGCAGGATCGAAATCGTATCTTCGACTGTCGGCTCGTCGATAAACACCGCCTGAAAACGCCGCGCGAGCGCCGCGTCTTTTTCGACATATTTCCGGTATTCATCGAGCGTTGTCGCGCCGATACAATGAAGCTCGCCACGTGCGAGTGCGGGCTTGAGCAGGTTCGACGCATCCATGGCGCCATCTGATTTACCCGCGCCAACCAGCGTATGCATCTCGTCGATGAAAAGAATGATTTGCCCGTCGGCGCTTGTCACTTCCTGCAAGACAGCCTTCAGGCGTTCCTCAAACTCACCGCGATATTTTGCGCCGGCGATGAGCGCGCCCATATCTAGCGCCAACAGTGATTTTTCTTTCAGGCTTTCAGGCACGTCGCCGTTGACGATACGCAAGGCGAGACCTTCAGCAATCGCAGTCTTGCCAACGCCCGGCTCACCGATCAGCACAGGATTATTCTTTGTACGGCGTGAGAGCACCTGCATGCCGCGGCGGATTTCCTCATCCCGCCCAATGACGGGGTCAAGTTTGCCGTCACGCGCCGCTTCAGTGAGGTCGCGCGCGTATCTTTTAAGCGCATCGTAAGCCTGCTCTGCCGACGCTGTATCGGCGGTGCGGCCTTTGCGGATATCGTTGATCGCTTCGTTGAGCTTGAGGGCAGTGACGCCCGCCTCTTTCAAAATCTTCGCCGTGCCGGCGTCTGGCTCCACCGCCAACGCGGTCAACAACCGTTCAGCGGTCACATATTTGTCGCCGGCTTTCTTGCCGATTTCTTCCGCCGTTGAAAAAACTTTCGCCGTCGGCGCGGCCATATAAACCTGGCCGTTACCGCCCTGTACTTGGGGCAGTTTCGAAAGCGCCTCATCGGTCAGTTGCAGCGCCTTGTCCGGCTGACCGCCAGCGGCCCTGATGAGGTTTGCCGCAAGCCCTTCCTGATCATCCAGAAGCGCTTTCAGAATGTGTTCGGGGGTGAATTGCTGGTGGTTGTCGCGCAAGGCTATCATCTGCGCGGCCTGGATAAGACCGCGTGCGCGGTCAGTATAGTTTTCAAATTGCATCACGACCTCAGTTTGAGCGTCTAATGGTTAAAGCGCCCCTAGTAGGCGACGCCGCTGTCGCAACTATAGATGGTGTCGTTTTGATCCAGCTCAAGCCCGAATTGGTAAATGAAATACAAAAAAAACCCGGCGATCCTAACGAGATCGCCGGGTTTTGAAAAATAGAGCTGGCTGGACTTATTCGCCGCCGTCTTTCTTTTCTTTCTTCATGGCGGCTTTTTCGGCCATCTTGGCTTCATGGTGGGCTTTGGCCTCATCAAGGGAAACCATGCCGTCATCGCCGGCGGCTTCGGCCCATTTGGTCCATTCTTTTTCGGCTTCAGCGCGCTTATAGGCAAGGTACTCCTCGCCGCTCACATTACCGTCGCCATTCGCGTCAACTTCTGCGAATTTTGCTTCCAGCTTCGCTTCCCAGTCCATCTCGCCTTTTTTCTCGTGATGTTCAGCGAAAGCGCTGGCGGCAGCGAGCGCACTCGCGCCGGCGATCAGTGCAAAAGTCGTTTTTTTCATGATGCTTCCCTTTAGGTTGCTTTGAATAGGCGCAGCAGAAATCACGCATCCGCTGCTGGTATATGCAGCTAACACGCGCCGGAAAGCTTAGTTGGTTACGGTTCGGTAAATCAAACTTACGGTTTCGTAATTTCAATGAGATCAATACTTTACGAAAGCTAATTTCATTCGTATGCGGCGTCCCACTTTTTGGAATTGACCCCGACAAACAAAAGCCAGAGACATAAGACACCCTCGCCTAATAAAGCAGGCAGCACCACGATATAAATCCCTAATCCCGCGAGCGGTCCACCGCCGCCAAACAACGCTTCTGAAAATCCGTCGATAATATAACCGGCGCCCGCAACCGTAACTAACACGCCAATAATTGTCGGCAAAAACGACGAACGCATAATCAAATAACCTAGCAACGCCAAATGGACGCCGAAAAAGATCAGCGTCAATGTAAACTCCGTGTTATGCGCGCCAATATAAAAATGAGGCCAAATATCCATGGCAGCAACGGATGCAGATGCGTCTGCAAGTTCCAGCGCTTTTGTTAAATTCAATACCACACCAATCTGGGCCACTGTATACGTCAAGCGAAACAACGCCGCTAGTAACGAGATATGTGGGTTTACGCCTTTCAGCAGAAGGTAGAGCGCCCAAGCAATAAATATATCCGCTAAGAGAACGATGAAAAAGCAAGCGACACCAAGCCGAAACAGGCTCTCATCTTGCCTGATGTTTGCAAGGGTCGCCACCGGATCGCCACTCACAACCAGCTTTGACAGAATGAAGAAGTTTGCAAAAATCGCCAGAACAAAAATGATAAGATAGTTGAATCCGGCGAACCGCGCGTAGGCTTTTGGTGCGGAAATCAAGTCATGCTGCGGCATTCTTTCCCCCTTCAATGACTTTTTAAATCAACCCCGCCAGCGGTGACGATGGATCCGCATAGCGCTTCTTCGGCATGCGACCTGCCAGATAGGCTTCGCGCCCTGCGATTACGGCGTTTTTCATGGCCGACGCCATCAGGATCGGGTCTTTTGCTTCCGCTATCGCGGTGTTCATTAAAACGCCGTCGCAGCCGAGCTCCATCGCCACCGCCGCGTCCGACGCCGTACCGACGCCTGCATCGACAATAACGGGTACGGACGATTGTTCAATAATGAGCCGAATATTCACCGGGTTGATGATGCCGAGACCTGACCCGATCAGCGAGCCCAATGGCATGATCGCGCAACAGCCGGCGTCTTCGAGCTTGCGCGCATAAACAGGGTCATCTGAGCAATAAACCATAACATCGAAGCCTTCCTTGATCAGAAGCTTCGCTGCGCGCAGCGTTTCTTCCATGTCAGGGTAAAGCGTTTTCTGGTCGGATAAGACTTCGAGCTTTACCAGCTCCCAGCCGCCGGCTTCTCGCGCGAGCCGCAATGTGCGGATAGCATCTTCGGCTGTAAAACAGCCTGCTGTGTTCGGCAGGTACACATATTTTTTCGGATCAAGGTAATCGACCAACAGAGGCTTGTCTTTGTCTGTGAGATTCACACGCCGTACTGCGACCGTCACCATCTCGGCGCCGGCGGCTTCGGCCGCTTGCGCATTCTGTTCGTAGGTCTCGTATTTTCCAGTACCGATGATCAGACGCGAAGAAAGTTTCCGGCCCGCCACTTCCAGTATGTCACCCATCAATCATCCGCCTCCGACAAACTGAACTATCTCTATTGTATCGCCGTCATTGAGCGCCGTTTCGCCGAATTGGGATTTCGGTACGATCTCCAGATTGCGCTCCACGGCGATCTTTTTTGGCTCCAGATCAAGAGCGGCTAACAACCCGGCGACCGTCATGGGCCCGTCGAGCCGTTTTTTACTACCGTTGACGGTAATATCCATGAAAATTCAACCACTTCCTGCTATTGCCGGGGCTATCAAAGCCCTCGTATATGTAGGCTTCTTATGCCGGGGCGTTAAGGGGCCTTTTGAAGCAGCAACGGAAAGCGAATGACGGCGCAGTCCATATTTGTCCTCAATGGGCCTAATTTGAACCTGTTAGGGACCCGCGAGCCTGAAATTTACGGCTCTGACACACTCGCTGATATCGAAAAGGCGACCAGAACCAGCGCCAAAGAATTGGGTTTTTCTGTTGAATTCCGGCAGTCGAATACCGAAGGAACGCTAGTCGATTGGGTTCAGGAGGCGGAGAAAGAAGCAACAGGCGTGATCATCAACCCGGGCGCCTACACGCATACCTCGATAGCGCTTCTGGATGCGCTCAAGGCTGTCTCGATCCCGAAAATTGAGCTCCACCTCTCTAATATTCACGCGCGGGAAGCTTTCAGGCGGCAATCGGTCACGGCCTCAGCGGTCGATGGCGTGATTATGGGGTTTGGCTCAGCGGGGTATCGCTTAAGCCTCGAAGCTCTTAAAAGCCTTCTTGAACGCCGCGTGGCCTCTCCTGCCTGAGGTGCGGGAAGATTTTGGAAATAAGCAGGAACTGCATGTCGGATAAAAAACATAAATCGGAACTTGGCGCTGAAACGGATTGGATTCGAGAACTCGCTGGCATCCTTGAAGAAACAGGCCTTACGGAAATTGAAATCGAAAAAGACGCTGTTCGTCTTCGCGTATCGCGACAGGGAGGCGTCGCCCCCTTGGCGGCTGCGCCAGTTGCCCAGCCCGCACCTGCTCCAGCATCGCCAACGGCTTCTCCGGCGCCATCAGCCCCATCGGCTTCAAATGCGGATCACCCAGGCGCCGTAAAATCACCAATGGTTGGCACCGCCTATCTTTCGCCCTCTCCTGGCGCTGATGCTTTCGCCAAGGAAGGCTCAACTGTCAGCGAAGGCCAGACAGTATTGATCGTCGAGGCCATGAAAACGATGAACCCGATCACGGCGCCGCGGTCGGGCACGGTAACGAAGGTGCTCGTTTCTGACGCTCAGCCAGTAGAGTTCGGCGAGCCATTGCTCATTATTGAATAATAAAACGCGCCAGTTCGCGCGCGACGGAAAGCTATGTTCAACAAAGTCCTGATCGCCAATCGCGGTGAAATCGCCCTTCGCATACACCGGGCGTGCAAGGAGCTCGGCATCGATACAGTGGCGGTGCACTCTACCGCCGACGAAGACGCCATGCATGTGCGCCTTGCCGATGAAAGCGTCTGTATCGGCCCGCCTGCGCCGAAAGATTCCTACCTCAATATTCCGGCAATCATATCGGCAGCGGAAATCACCGGCGCAGACGCCATTCACCCAGGCTACGGCTTTTTGTCCGAAAACGCCCGTTTTGCTGATATCGTCAAAGCTCACAACATTACGTTTATCGGTCCCGATGCAGAACATATCCGTGTTATGGGCGATAAAATCGCCGCTAAGGAAGCGGTCGGCAAAGCCGGCATACCGTTAGTTCCCGGATCTGAAGGCGCATTGCAGTCTTACGAGGAAGCGCGCGTCGAAGCCGAGAAAATTGGCTATCCCGTTCTTGTGAAGGCGGCTGCCGGCGGCGGCGGACGCGGCATGAAAGTCGCAAAAACGGCGGCCGATCTTGAAGAAGCCATGTCCACCGCCAAGGCGGAAGCCAAAGGCGCTTTCGGCGACGATGCAGTTTATCTCGAAAAATACCTCCAGCTGCCGCGCCATATCGAACTCCAGATCATCGCTGACAGCCACGGCAATGTGGTTCAGCTTGGCGAGCGTGACTGCTCATTACAGCGCCGCCACCAGAAAGTTTTGGAAGAAGCGCTGTCACCTGCGCTGACCGATAAAGAGCGCGCAAGAATCGGCGAGACGGTGCGCAAGGCTATCGAAAAGATAGGATATCTCGGCGCAGGCACCATCGAATTTCTTTATGAGAACGGCGAATTTTATTTCATCGAAATGAATACTCGTCTTCAGGTGGAACACCCTATTACGGAGCAGGTGACGCGCATTGATCTTGTTCGTGAGCAAATCATGGTCGCGGCCGGCGCTAAACTGGGCTTTAGCCAGAAAGACATCGCATTTCGAGGTCACGCCATAGAGTGCCGCGTGAACGCAGAGGATCCACGCACATTCCGTCCCTCGCCAGGTCAGGTTACGCAGTTCCATCCCGCAGGAGGGCCAGGCGTCCGGTTCGATTCGGCTGTCTATACCGGCTACAAAATTCCTCCCTATTACGACTCCATGATTGGCAAGCTGATCGTTTACGGCGAAGATCGCGCGCATTGCATCGCGCGGCTAAGACGGGCTCTATCGGAAATGGTCTTTGTGGGCGTCGATACGACGGTGCCGTTATTCATGGATCTTGTCGAAGATCCTGAATTTCAAAAAGGCGATTATCACATTCACTGGCTGGAACAGTGGCTCGAAAAAAGCGCTTAGAGTTTGCCATCAGCTTCCGCTTAGCGGGAAATCAACAGATTAAATCGTTAACAGGATTTGACGTTCCGGTTGAACACCGGGTCCGGCGCGACGCATAATAAGCGCATGCCGCGTGATTCCACTCATACCATTCCGGCCGCTGATGTCCTGAGAGCTTATCGGCTCGGTTACTTCCCAATGGCGCGCACACGCGATGATGCAGATGTTGTCTGGGTGCTGCCGGACGAACGCGGCATTATCCCGCTCGAAGAAGCCCGCGCGCCAAAACGGCTGATCAAATTTGTTAAATCAGAGCCTTTCGAAATTCGCGTAAACACGGCATTTGCAGATGTGATCTCAGCCTGCGCGCAGACAACAAAGGCGCGCCCGGACACCTGGATTAATGACGCCATTATCGAGGCTTATTCGGAATTGCACTATGAAGGTCATGCCCATTCAGTTGAGTGCTGGCGTGATGGCAGGCTTGTCGGCGGTCTTTACGGTGTCGTGATGGGCGCTGCTTTCTGCGGCGAAAGCATGTTCTCACGCGAAGACAACGCCAGCAAAGTTGCTATGCTCTATTTAATCGCCAGGTTAAAACAGGGTGGATTTCAATTCATCGATGCACAATTTTACAATGAACATCTAACGCAGTTTGGCCTGATTGGTGTTGACGATGCTGATTATCAAGTGATGCTGGCGGACGCGCTTAACGCAACAGCAGACTTTTTCGCCGCGCCTGATCAGTTCTCGACTACTTGTGTGGTGCAATCGATTACCCAGACGTCGTAGACCGGGTGCTCCAGCGCGTTGAGCGCCGGCGATGATGCAAACATCCAGCCGCGAAAGATATTAACGCCCTCGGCTTGCGGGCCTTCCTCGACAATCGGCGCGGGAGCTTGCAATTCTACCGGTTCGAATTGCGGCGCATCGCCGACAGCTTCACCCGGTAGCACTTCCAGCTCCTGGGCTTCAATTTCGTCTTCAATGATTTCCGGCTCAGTGAATTTCAGGTCACTTTCGCGGTTGTTATATTCGGTATCAAATATTTCAAGAAAAGCTGTTGTTTCCGGAAACTCTTCCGGCGGGCGCTTATCGCAAGTGCGTGGCTGAATTTCGAGCGAGCCGAAGCGCGCAATCTGGTTCATTTCGATTTCGATATCCGTGTACCGCGCAGTAGTTTTATTTAAGGCGCGCATAGTGACTGAAACCGGTTCACGCTGTTCTGACTCAATCACGCCAGCGAAAGGGTCGTCTTCAGACCGTGACAGAAGTTCGAGTTCGCTTAGCTCCTCGTCCGCTTCATTTTCTTCTATTCCTGCGAGCGGATCTGTCGGCTGAGATTCTTGCGCGACCGCGCTTACGGAAAAAACGCTTGCAGCGACAACTAAAGAAACGCAACGCATTTAAAAATCTCCGAGCGGGTCGTCCGCATTTTGCGCTTTTTTGCCACTGCCTGACTGGCTCGTGAAAGCCTGCACAGCGAGGCCCAATAAGTCCACAGAACCTTGGGTGATCGTAATCCTGTCGCCTTCGCGCAGCATTTCTTCAGCAGCGCCAGGTTCGATCGCAATATGCGCGCCACCCAAAAGACCGTCCGAAACAACCTTGGCTACAGAATCCTCGGGAACGCCAATGCCATTATCAATGGCGAGGGAGACCATGGCTTCGTAGGTCTTAAGGTCAAGGTTGTTGGCGGCGACCGTGCCCACTTTGACGCCGGCAATGCGCACGTCTGAACCGACCGTTACGCCATCGACTTTACCGAATACCGCCTCCAGGCGGTAATGCTCCTTACCAAATACGTTGCCGCTGGCGCCATAAGCGTAAACCATGAAGGCGGCGGCGACCGTAATGACGATGACGCCGACAACCGTTTCAAAAAATCCTGCTCGTGACATCGCTTCCTCCTATGGCCTGCCTGACTTAAGCGTTTTCGGGCGACCACGCTTCGTAATCGTCATTGACGTCCGCCGGCCCGTCCGCGCGCGAAAGGCTACCCTTAGGATGATAGGCGAGCGGCGTGCCGGTCATGTTGGGCAGATGATCCTTCTCGAAGGCGCGACGGGTCAAGGGCGTCGAGGTCGGCGCTTCCTCAAATGTGTGGTGTAGCCAGCCATGCCAGTCAGACGGCACCCGCGAAGCCTCCGCAACGCCATGATAGACAACCCAGCGGCGCGGCTTTGTTCCTTCGCTGCCGGGCAGGCTTGGGGACTTCTCCTCGTAGTAGCGATTGCCTTGCTCATCTGTGCCGACAAGGCGGCTCCTTTTCCAGAGCGTAAATGACGTGCCGAAAGTGGTTGAATTCCACCAGGTGAATAACTGTGAAAACATCTAAAATCCTGTCTCGCCGCTGCAACCTAACCGGGTCGCGCGGCGCGAATATGGCGCCCGTTCTCCCGCCTCGCAATAGATAGGCGCCGGGAGCCGAAAACGCTGATTTTAGGCGGAATTTACCGCGCAAAAAGCGCCACATATGGTGGAGCTGCGGCTTTCGGGACACTATATTAACAATCACCACGCCCGAATCAGGCCAGATGGCCGGCTGGAGCGAATCAGATGCGCATTGAACGCCGATTTACGGAAGAAAACGGCGCGCCTTATGGCGCGCCCCCGAACGGTATTGTTTTTCGGCGTGCGGATTCTGAAATCCGTTCGATAACGGGCGATATTCTTTTCGAAACCCGCGACCTTGAGGTTCCCAAAAGCTGGAGCCAGACGGCGGTCGATATCCTCGCTCAGAAATATTTGCGCAAAGCAGGCGTTCCCGCCGCCACAAAAAAAGTCGCCGAGAAAGGCGTGCCGGCGTTCCTGCAGCGGTCGATGCCAGACATTAAAGCACTCGCGAAACTTCCCGCCGATCAGCGCTACGGACCGGAGACGTCGGCGAAACAGGTTTTCGACCGAATGGCTGGCGCCTGGACCTATTGGGGCTGGAAGGGCGGCTATTTCGACGACGAGCAAGCGGCGCAAAACTTCATGGACGAAATGCGCGCCATGCTGGCGATGCAGATGGCGGCGCCGAACTCCCCGCAATGGTTCAATACAGGGCTGCACTGGGCGTATGGCATTGACGCGGTCGGTCAGGGACATTTTTACGTCGATGATAAAACCGGACGTCTGACGGAATCCGAAAGCGTCTACGAACGCCCGCAACCCCATGCATGTTTCATTCAATCCGTTGACGACAGCCTTACCGGCGACGGCGGCGTCATGGATTTGTGGAAGCGCGAGGCTTTGCTGTTCAAATACGGTTCCGGTTCGGGCACGAACTTTTCGAATATACGAGGGCAGGATGAACCGCTGTCGAGCGGCGGAAAAAGCTCCGGTCTTTTGAGCTTCTTGAAAGTGGGCGACGCGGCGGCTGGCGCGGTAAAGTCCGGCGGCACGACACGGCGGGCTGCGAAAATGGTTGTCGTTGACGCCGACCATCCTGACATAGAAGACTTCGTTTCGTGGAAGACGCGCGAGGAAGAAAAAGTCGCCATGCTGGTGGCCGGTTCGCGCGCCATGGCGAAACATTTGCCGCTTGTTCTCGCCGCCTGTTGGGTGGATGAAAACGATGAGACGCGGTTTGAGCCGAAAACGAACCCGCATCTGAAAGCTGCTATCAAAGCCGCCAAGAAGGCGTTCATCCCCGAACCGTCGATCAAACGCATCATCGATTTCGCCCGTCAGGGTTATCGTGAGATCGTTGTCGATAAGTACGACCTCGACTGGGACTCTGAAAGCTATCGCACCGTTTCTGGCCAGAACGCTAACAATTCCGTACGCGTCACCGACGACTTTTTGAAAGCGATCAATGATGACGACGTCTGGTCCCTCACCCGGCGCACGGACGGCAAGACGACAAAGCGCCTTCGCGCACGGGCGCTGTGGAGCAACATTTGTTCCGCGGCATGGACCTGCGCTGATCCGGGATTGCAGTTCCATGATACGATCAACGCCTGGCATACTTGCCCTGAAGGCGGCGAAATACGGGCGTCCAATCCGTGCTCGGAATACATGTTCCTTGATGATACGGCTTGTAACCTCGCCTCACTGAATCTGCTGAAGTTCAAAACCGAAGACGGCTTTGATGTCGAAAGTTTTGAACATGCCTGCCGTTTGTGGACGCTGGCGCTCGAGATTTCCGTGATGATGGCGCAATACCCGTCCGCGGAAATCGCAAAACGTTCTTTCGACTACCGCACGCTCGGTCTTGGCTATGCCAACCTTGGCGGCGTCCTGATGTCGTCCGGCATCGCTTATGACAGCGAGGAAGCGCGTTCGTTCGCCGCCGGCGTCACTGCGCTGATGACCGGCGCGGCTTACCGCGCGAGCGCCGAGATGGCGTCCGCCGTCGGCCCGTTCGAAAAATATAATGACAATCGCGAAGCCATGTTGCGCGTGTTGCGCAATCATCGCCGGGCTTGCGTCGGCACGGCGATTGGCGGCGCCTTTGAAGGCCTGACTACAGAACCCATGCAGCTCGATGCTGACGCGGCTCCATTCAAAAATGTCACGGACGCCGCACGTCGCGTATGGAACGAGGCTTACGAACTTGGCGCCATCAACGGTTTCCGCAACGCGCAAGTGACGGTGATCGCACCAACCGGCACCATCGGTCTTGTCATGGACTGCGACACGACGGGCATCGAGCCGGACTTCGCGCTGGTGAAGTTCAAAAAACTCGCCGGCGGCGGCATGCTGAAGATCATCAACCAGTCCGTGCCCGCCGCCTTGCGCGCGCTCGGTTACGCTGACAACGAAGTCGACGACATCACCCTTTACGCCATCGGTCGCGGCACCATGAAAGACGCGCCAGGCGTCTGCCTTGACGATCTGCGGCGCGAAGGATTTGAAGACCGCCACATCAAAGCGCTGGAAGAGCGGCTCAAAACGTCCTTCGATCTTACCTATGCTTTCACGCCGCATGCGTTGGGTGAAGATTTCTGCACCAACGTCCTTGGCATGCATGAAACGCAGCTTTCCATGACGGGATACGAAGTGCTGCGTTTCCTTGGCTTCGCGGATGAAGAAATTCACCAGGCCAATCTTTTCTGTTGCGGCGCCATGACGGTCGAGGGCGCGCCGCATTTGAAAGAAGAACACTACGCGGTCTTTGATTGCGCGACGCCTTGCGGCCGCATCGGAACGCGTTCGTTGAGCGTTGAAGCGCATCTTTCCATGATGGCGGCGGCGCAGCCCTTTATCTCCGGGGCCATTTCGAAAACAGTGAACTTGCCGGCGCATGCCTCCATCGGCGATTGCGCGCAAAGCTATCTTCTGGCATGGCGCATGGGGCTCAAATCCATCGCACTTTACCGCGACGGGTCGAAACTCTCGCAACCGCTCGCCTCTTCTCTTCTCGCTGCGGACAGCGATGAGGAAGAAGACGAACTGCAGGAAGAGATTGCCGCCGCGCCTTCGACTGAAAAATCCAAACTTGTCGCTGAGCGGATCGTCGAACGCATTATCGAGCGCACGCCGGGGCGACGGCGCCTGCCTGACCGCCGCAAGGGCTATATTCAAAAAGCCATTGTTGGCGGCCACAAAGTGTACTTGCATACGGGCGAGTTCGACGATGGCGAGATTGGCGAAGTCTTCATCGACATGCATAAGGAAGGCGCTGCGTTCCGTTCGCTCATGAACAACTTCGCCATCGCGGTGTCGCTCGGTTTGCAATACGGCGTGCCGCTTGAAGAGTTTGTCGATGCTTATGTATTCACGCGGTTCGATCCGTCTGGTCCCGTGCAGGGCAATGATCAGATCAAGAACGCGACGTCGATCCTCGATTATATTTTCCGCGAACTGGCGATTTCCTATCTGGGCCGTACCGACCTCGCCCACGTAAACCCCGAAGAGTCCGCGGTCGACGCCATTGGCCGCGGGGTCAACGAAGAAAAAACGCAAGCCGACGCCACAAAACTTATTTCCAAAGGCTTCTCGCGTTCGACGGTGACGGACAATCTCGTGATCCTGCGCGGCGGTGATTTTGACCGGCTTCGCGACGGCGCTGAAAACAACAGCGCCAACGAAAACAATTATGACGACGCCGTGGATGTTGAGATCGAAGAAGAAGAAATCAAAGCCGAAAGCCCGCCGGAAATCGAAGCGCAGATTGCGAAGCTCGCCGACGCCGTAAACCAAAAAGCGCCAAGGGGTGTTCTGGCGACGCCAGGCAACAAGCGCTCCGAAGCACGCATCAAAGGCTATGAAGGCGACGCCTGCCCCGAATGCGGGCAGTTCACGATGGTCAGAAACGGCGCGTGCCTGAAATGTGAAAGTTGCGGCGCATCGACAGGCTGTTCGTAAACGCTTGTTAACGCTGTTTGCCTTTGTAAGTCTGACATTTTCCCGCAAGGGGACAATTCGATATTTACCCTTAAGCGATCGTTGACATCCGCAAGGCAAGATCACTCCATCAATCCTTGGGGAGACTATCGCGATGAAACTGATCGCGCTTATCGTCATACTAATGATCGCGGTCCTTTCGGTCGTGACGACGATTACGCCTGGATCGAACTCATACAAGAAACCGAATCCGGTGGCGGAGATCGGCAAGGAGATCGCCAAACCACTCGCGCAAGTCGAGCAGATCGGCCCTGAACTGACGCGCGCCCTTGATGGTGCGGGGGTAAAATTACCGTCCATTACAGGCCCGAAAAAAGACAAAACTAAAGACACCGGCCACACGCTTCAGGATTTCACCGGATCTGTTTTTTCCAACATGGATTTGCCGCGAACCAACTTCGCAAGCTCGGTGCTTTCCGGCGCGCAATTCAATGATGCGCTGATGGACGGCGCAAGCCTTGAAGGCGCAAGCGGCGAAACGGTCAATTTCAAAGGCGCGCGCATGGCGAAATCCAATTTGAACGCCGCCATGTTTTCGAACAGCGATTTTTCCGGCGCCGAACTGCGCGAAGCGAAAGCGCGCGCGGGCGTGTTTGACGGATCGAAATTCGTCGATAGCGATTTTTCCTTTGCTTCCTTTGCCGGTGCAAATGTTTCAAACGCGGACTTTCGCGCCGGTTATGGCGCAGGCGCATCTTTCGTCGGCGCCAAGGCACAAGGCGCAATTTTTGACGGCGGCGATCTGACCGGCGTGCGATTTGTGAACGCCTCGCTTGAAAAGGCGACTTTTTCAGCAGCCAATTTAAAAGCAGCAGACTTCACCGGCGCGAAACTGCACGGCGCTGATTTGTCTGGCGCAGTCAATGTAACGACCGAACAACTGGCCAATGCATGCGCGTCAAGCGACACCAAGCTTCCTGAAGGCGTTACGGCGCCGCGCTGTTAAAACCGGTCTTCCCGATCAGAATTACGATCATCGCGCATCAGCGTTGCATCAAGCGCATCGATAACGCCGAGCGCCATGGCGCTTAGACCGCCGCCCGATGAAACCACCGCGCGTGCGGGCGCCGAAAACGTATCGGCGATAAAACTTTTGTAGGCCGCGACCGGCGCAAATGACTTTGTCTCCGACGCATTTGTATTCTGCGCCGTGGAAATAACCTTCGCCGTTTCGCCCATGGATTTTGCAATGGACGCAACGACTTCGCCTACCGTTTTTGCACGCGCGCCGTCGTAGAATACAGGCTTGTTGGCCGCCGCTGCTCTTGGAAGCAAGTCGGCGGCTTTTGTGCTGGCGGCGGCGGAAAGAAGTTTCACCGCGCCCGCTGGCCCCAGAAAATGCGCCGTATAAAGGTCAGCGCTTGTTACCGCGCGGCCAAGGCGCGATTCCAACGCCCGCTTGTTTTCATTGGCCAGCTCGCCCGCCATGGCGGAGGCTTTGTCGGCGTCAAATCGTAAATTCAAAACTGCCTGGCGTTCAGCGGGATCAGCAACAGCATAGCGACCATTGGCGTTGCGCGTGATCTTCGCCGCCACATCCCCTAGCCCATGACCGGCGCCGTATTTCTTGACGGTCGCGAGCCAGGTTTGCTCGATGAACTGAAAAAGGCCGGCTGCGCTTGAAGTCTTTGCTTTCGCATTGGGATCGAAGCCGCTTTCGCGCGCCGCCATCTTCATCAGAAAGTCGAAATGAGCGCCCGTCGACTGCGACGCACGTTTGACCGCGCCGGTGACAAGCGCGGCGCCGGTATTTCCTGCGCTGGCGATTTCTGACGTCATAACGCCCCGTTGTTCAAAACGTTTTCCGCTTCAATTTGCGATTGATTTGTCAATAAAGCGCTAACCATGTTGCAGCGCCTTGTCTTTGCCGAAGCGGGATGGGTTAAAACTTTCTAAATATTCGCTCGCCTCGCCGTCGAGGATGAGCGCCGTCATTTCCTGTGCACTCGCTGGCGCATGGAGAACGCCGTTGCGGTAATGGCCCAGCGCCAGATAAACGCCCGTGTCCGTCTGGCCGAGGATGGGCGCGGCGTCCGGCGTGCCGGGGCGAAGACCGGTCCAGCGTTCAAGTTCTTTGGAGCCCTTAAGCTGCGGCGCGGCGATGGCGGCGTTGGCTTGCAGCGTCTCGATGGCTTTGGCATCCACCGCGTCGCCGTCGCGCCCGTATTCTTCGCTGGCGCCGATCACCAGCCGTCCGCCCGCCTTGGGGCAAAGGTAAGCGCCCGGCGCGCGCACGACACGGGTGAGAAAGCCCTCTTCGATTTCTATCGCCGTGGCGTCGCCTTTTACGGGGAAGACGAGGCCGGCATCGACAAGTCCGCTGACGGCGCCGCCGGCGACAACAATCTTGCGCGCGGAAAAAGCCTCGCCGCTGAATGTTGTACAACGAGGCCCGTTGTCTTCAACGTCAATGCGCGCAACCTTTTCAGGGAAAAGTTGTACAGCTTTTTTCTCAACGGCGGCGCGCAGTGCGATCAGCAATCGTTTCGGGTCAACTTGTGCATCGTTCGGCGCCCACAACGCGCAGAGAATTTCTTTCGAGAGCGCCGGTTCCATGGCGCGCGCATCGTCGCCGGAAATGATCGATGCATCGCCGCCACGCGCGGCAACGCGCGACGCCTGTTCGCCCAATTCATTCGCATGCGCTTCGGTGTAGGCAAGGCCAAGGGCGCCGTCGCCGCGAAAGTCGATGAATTGACCCGTTTCCTCTTCAAGCGCCGCCGCATAGTTGGGCCATAATGACAAGGAATGCGCGCCAAAATGATAAAGCGCTTCGCTGACACAATCGCCGCCGTGCCCATGCTCAAACGACGGCGCGAGCATGCCCGCGGCTGCATTGGTCGCGGGTGGGACGCTAACACTCGCGTCGAACAAGGCCAGTTCAGCCCCGCGCGCGGCAAGCGCCCGCGCCAGCGACATGCCGATTACGCCGCCGCCGATGATGGCGATGTCAAAGGTCTTTTTCATTCAGCGTTCTTATGTCGGTTGTGAAGCCTCATGTCATCCTTCTTTGAAATCAGTCCTTTAGGACTGTTCCTTCAAGTCCTTCGTTTCAACCACCGGAAAAGCGATGAGCCGGGTTTTTTCGCGCGAGCCAGCCGATGAGCCGAAAAAGTAATTGACCACCGCCGCCGTCATGGTGGCGAGCGCGCCAAGCATGATCGAGAATTCTGTTTCGGCGCCCACGGGCAGTTTTTTCGCGACCATAACGCCGAGCACGATAAAGAACCCCAGGATTACCAGCGCGCCGAGCGCAGACGGCGTCCAGTCATTCATTTTGATCTGGCGTTCGCGTGCATTGGCGCGATCGCCGGCGTCAATGCGCAATTCCTCAACACTCGCCTGACGCAACGCGATCTGAAATTCCTGTTCAGCTTTTTTCAGCGCGATCAAATGTTCGGGGCTTGCGCGTTCCAAAGTTTGCGCCAGCGTTTCCTCGTCAACATCATCGCCGCCGAATATAGCGCGCGACAATTGCGAAACCGCTGCGCCGGCGAGCGGCCCGCCAAGCGCGGTTGCAATCCCCGGCGCAATGCCGGCGATAATCTTTTTTATTTTCCCGCGCGTTTTGCCTTTTTCATTGCGTTCTGAAGAAGCGGCCATAAGCGACTCTTTTCATTAGGTTCGATTTAGAATGTGACGGGAAGCATAAGGGCGAAAAAAAAGTGGTGGAGTGAATTTGGGCGCGGGTCCCAAATTCACGAAAGCGGTCAGGCTGAACGCGTTACAAGTCACACTTTTTCGGCGACCGGAAGTATCCGGCCACAGCTTTTACGGCGCATCTGTAGCGAGCGGCGCAACACCAGAACAATGACGAAACAATTTCTTGTTCGTCCCGCTGCGTTTGCTTCGCAAACGGTCAGGACGAACTTCATGTTATCATGAACTGTCGCAGACTATCCGTTTTTCGAAAATCGACGGAACCATGCGGGCAGATACACCGCATGCGGTCTATTCTTAAACAAAATTCAATTTGCAATTGCGGACGGATCAACTCATTGTCGCGAGAAATGATTCGGCGCCGGTGAAAAGGGCCGATCAGCAACAGCGGTTTTGAAAATCCCTATGGTTCTTGCGCTCGCTGCGGTTCTTTGCACCGCAACATTCTGGATTCTGAAGTCCGCTGACCGCCGCCGCAGCGCGGCGCTGGACGCCGTATCCCGCGCGCCTGTGTTGTTGATCGCTATTGGCGCTGCCATCTCGATCATCTGGCGGACATCGTCTGCACCGTTCGCCCCGTCTGAATGGACCGCTGCCGGGGCCGACGTCATGCTCGCCGCACTCGCCTTTGCCGCTGCGGCGCAATTCAGGATTTCCAAGCTCGCCAGCGTCTGTCCGGCCTCGTTCAGGCTGACCATCGGCGGCGCGCCGCTGTTCCTGATCGTCTGCGGGCTTTCCGCTTTCATTCTGGTGCCGCAGCTTTCTTTCAGCGCAGCGTTTTTATTAGCTGGCGCATTGACCCTGAACGGCGCGGCGTTTGACCGCCGGGCCGTCACCGACGCCCCGGCGCCGTCCACATTGAAATCCGCTGTGCGATTGGAAAGCGCGGCAATCCTGGCGCTTGGCATTCCTGTGGCTGTCATGCTCGAAGCCATCGCCACCGCTGCGCCGCAGGGCATGCCGCTGGTAACGCCAGTCTATGAGGCCGCGCGTTCGTTCTTCCTCGCATTCGCCATTGGCGGGGGGCTCGGCTTGGGAGCGGCGCATCTCGGCAACAAACCGCAACACAAAAACCGCCGCACTCAACTCGCTATTGGCGCAGGGTTGCTCGCCGTTTTGATCTCGCCTGTTGTTGGCGCGCACCCCGTGATCGCCGCCGCCGCCGCTGGCCTCCTGTGGGGTGAAGACACCCGCGCCGCCGTGATGCCGCGCGTGCGCCTGCGCCGTCTTGCGGAACGCAACATTGCGCCATTTGCCTATTTCGGTTTCGGCGTGCTGTTAGGCCCGCGCATTTTACAGGCGGATTTGTTGTCGATTGTGTTCGCCGCCGCCGCCGTCACGGTCATGCGCGCAGGCCCGAGATTGTTCTCGCTCAAGAAGACGACGCTGCCGAAAGAAAGCCAGATGTTCCTCGCCTGGTTCGGCGGGGCGCCGGGCGCGGCCTCGGCCCTGTTCCTCATTTCGCTGTTCGACGCGCCGTCAATCGTCGCGCAGGATGCAATCCTGACCGTCGGGGCGCTGGCCGTCACCTTCGGCGTCGTCGCTGCAAGACTGACCTCCCGCCCGCTGGTGAAGCTACTCTTGAAAGAAACGGCGCTGGCGAAAAAGCGGGCAAGGTTTGCGGGTTAGTTTTCTTACCTTGATCCGAACACCCCGACGAAAGTCGGGGCCCAGTAAAAGCTTATGTCGGGCAAAGCCCGTCTTTCTAATTACGACTGGTTCCCGGCTTGCGCCGGGATGAGCGGATGATGGTAACTTCTTGACGTCACCTCACCACTCAAACGTCTCGAGATGCGCGCGCAGGTGAAACACCGTCGGGAATTTTTTGAGAATTAAGTCCGAGCGGTTGCCCATGCAGATGTCGCGGATCGCTTGCGGCTGTTTCTTGTAGTGATCGCGCCCGCCGACAATATCGTATAAAAGCCGCGCGATGGCGAGAACGTCCGCGCGCCGTTCCGTCGCCGGGGTGCGGCCCCATTCGTGAAAATCGATGGTGCGCAGGCGAAAGAAAACGCCGTTGCGTTCGACGAAAATGTTTCCCTTGTGAAGATCGCCGTGGAACTCTTTACGCGCGTGAATTTCTTCAATTCCGGTCGTCAGCGCATGAATAAGGTTAAGCGCCTCAAACGGCGGCATACGCCCGCCGCGATAGCCTTTCAGCATGTCCTCCAGAATGGCGCCGGCGAAATATTCGCTGATCAGGCAATAGATGAAACGGTCGTTGATCCACACTTCCTCAGCGTGGAGGTATTTCACGACAATGTCGCAATCGCGCAAGGCGTCGAGCTTGCGCGCATAACGGATGAACCGTTTCGAATTGTGCTCTTTCGATTTGAAATAAAGCTTCGCCGCACGGGTGAGGCCCGTTGCTTTCTCGCGGATTTTATAGACCTCGCCCTCGGTGCCAGCGCCGATGCGCTCGATCACCTCATAGCGCCAGGTCAGCCGGTCGCCTTTGGAAAGGCCGAAAGAGTTATTCTTGCTCATTGACCAACAAAGGTCGCATTTTTTAGCGCGGGCCGCAAAGGCGATTTATCCCGTCTTTGAAAAGATCTCGCGGCCGATCAGCATACGGCGCACTTCAGAGGTGCCGGCCCCGATCTCATAGAGTTTCGCGTCGCGCAACAGCCGTCCGGTCGGATACTCGTTGATATAACCATTGCCGCCGAGAAGCTGGATGGCGTCGAGTGCAACCTGCGTCGCCTTTTCGGCTGCAAAGAGAATACACCCCGCCGCGTCCTGGCGGGTGGTCTCGCCCCGGTCGCAGGCTTTCGCCACCTGATAGACGTATGACTTCGCGGCGTTGGTTGTCACATACATGTCGGCGAGCTTGGCCTGCACCAGTTGGAACTCGCCAATGGATTTGCCGAACTGTTTGCGCTCGTGAATATAAGGGATCACCACGTCGAGACAGGCCTGCATGATGCCGGTGGAACCCGCCGCCAGCACCGTGCGCTCGTAATCGAGGCCCGACATTAAAACGCGCACGCCGTCATTGACCTCGCCCAGCACGTTTTCTTCCGGCACTTCGCAGTCTTCGAACACAAGCTCGCAGGTGTCGGAGCCGCGCATGCCGAGCTTGTCGAGCTTTTGCGCCGTTGAAAATCCTTTAAAGCCTTTCTCGATCAGAAACGCGGTGATGCCGCGCGGGCCGGCGTCCGGCTCGGTCTTGGCGTAGACCACCAGCGTATCGGCGCCAGGGCCGTTGGTGATCCACATCTTGTTGCCGTTGAGGATATACCGGTCGCCTTTTTTCTCGGCGCGCGTTTTCATGGAAACAACATCCGAACCGGCGCCCGGTTCCGACATGGCGAGCGCGCCTAAATGTTCGCCGGAGATGAGCTTCGGCAGATATTTCGCCTTCTGCTCTTTATTGCCGTTCAAATTGATCTGGTTGACGCAAAGATTCGAGTGCGCGCCGTAAGACAAACCGACTGCGCCGGATGCGCGGGAGATTTCCTCCATCGCTACAGCATGGGCCACATAGCCGAGACCGGCGCCGCCATACTCCTCATCGGCAGTGATGCCGAGAAGGCCGAGCTCGCCAATTTCCGGCCAGAGGTCGCGCGGAAACAAATTCTTTTCATCAATTTCCGCCGCGCGCGGCGCCAGACGGTCCGCCGCCCAGCGGGCGACCATGTCGCGCATTTCCTCAATCATCGGATCAAGGTCGAACTTCATAAAGGCTTGTGAATTTGAGCGCATACTTGCGCCTCCCTAGCAGTATCTGTCGCTTTTTCGACCTTGATACTCCCCTAGGGCCTTGGGGGCAAACGCTTCGATAATTCCTCGATATCTTTCCGGAGGGCGCCGATTTCGAGACGGATAATCTTTTGCCCGTCAATGACTTCATCGACCACAGGTTCGGAGTCCTCTTCCACCACGCGGACAACGATGGCGACGAAGAGGTTGAGCATCGTAAACGTCGCGATCAGCACGAAGGTGAGAAAGAAGATCCATGACCGCTCGTGGGTCTGGCTTACCTTGCCGGCAATGTCCGGCCAGCCTTCCAGCGTCATCACCTGAAACAGCGTGTACATCGCCTGGAACACATTGCCGAACAGTTCCGGATGCTCGCCGCCATAAAGGTTAGAGCCGATGACGGCGAAAACATAGACGATCAACGCCAGCACCACCCCGACAGAGGAAATGCCGGGAATGGAGTCGAGCAACGCTGACACAACTACGCGCATGCGCGGGATGACGGTGATGACGCGCAACACCCGCAACACCCTGAACGCACGCAATGCGGCGAGGCCCGACGTCGCTGCTGCGATGGAAACGGCGACAATCAGGAAGTCGAAAATATTCCAGCCGTTTTTAAAATAGGCCGCGCGATAGGCGATGATGCGCATGCCGATTTCAACCACGAACGCATAGACGATCACCCGGTCCGCCGCGTGCAGGAATGATCCCGCAGTGGTGTCGACACCGTCAAAAGTCTCCGCGCCGAGGACCACCGCATTGATGATGATCAACGCCAGCACCACCACCTGAAAAATGCGGTGCTCCACAAATCGCTGTAACGGCGTCAGATCTGCGGCGGTCATAATGGCGGCGGGACTTTCTGGGGAAAACTGGAACCAACGGTGGATTTAAGCTCATTAACGGGATTCTGAACCACCGCTAACCCGCTGATGTCGCGGCTCCGGGCGTCAATGAATTCTTGCTGAAAGGAAATCAGCGAAAATGGCGGCAATCGGCCTCAATCGATTGGCGCGCCTTGCAAATTCGGCTATGCGGAATTGTTGCCGGGCCGCAAAATGGGCGCTACGCCCTATGGAGGTCCATTTCAGATCGTAGATGCGAGCCGCCCTTGACCGAGCCTGCTGACAAAGACGCTCCCGACCACGACGTCAATGAAGACGCAAAGAACGCTGCGGAAGACGCCGAACGCGTTCGGTTCAGAAGCATCGTAGAGGCGGAAGGGCGCGACGCCGACCTGCCGCGGGGGTTTCATCTGGTGCGGCGGGACGAGCGGCGATGGAACGCCATGAGCCGCCAGATCTGGCAGGTGGCGAGACTGACGGCGGTTTTCGTCATCGTCGCCATCTTGCTCGGCCTGCCCATCGGCAACTGGCTCGCACACTCGCAAATTGAACGGATGACGGGCGTTGAGCGTCCTTGGAATCCCCTCGCCATTTTCGAGATGGAAACGCTTCTGTTTGCGTTCATCCTGCCGGTGATGGTGCTGTTTGTCGGCTATGCGCTCTCGCGCATCCTCACCATGCTGAACGCGGCGGAGTCCATCGCGGTCGCCGCGCAGCGCTTCGTGACGCCGGACGTCACCGCCGTTGAGAACGTCAACACGGTTGGCGCGGTTGTCGAAACCCATATGGCGACGCTGAATGAGGGGCTTGATAATGCATTGACGCGCCTCGCCTCGGTCGAAGCCATGATCCGCCAGCATGTTGAAGCCATTGAAATCGCCGGCGACGCCATCGATCAGAAGGCGGCGAGCGCTGTCGGCCGGGTCGCCGATGAACGCTCGCGGTTGATGGAGCTGACAGAAAGTTTAAACGCGCACGCAGACAGTTTCGCCGCGGCCATAGCCGAAAAAGCGAACGCGACGATTGAATCGCTGCAGTCGGCGGAAACGCTTTCAAAGCAATCGGAACAGGAATTTGACGACCGCTTGATCAGGCTGGAGACGGCGGCCGAGCGTGCGTTCAACAGTTTTGAATCCTTGCGTGAAGCGCTGCGCGACGTTGACGAAAGCATGCGCAATTCCGCGCAGTCTATTGACGCGTCATCCGAAGAAACGCGCAAAGCCATGGAACGCGCCAACGCCGCAGCGGACGCGGCCGCCGAGTCCGCCGCCCGCAACGCCGCCAATATCGGCGCGGCGGCATCGAGAGCCGGCGACGAGGCCAAGAAGGCTGCTGACCATGCAATTGAGACAGCGCGCGAGCACGCCGAACGATCCTCTCGCGGCGCCATCGAAGCGGCCAGTGAAGAATCCGAACGGGTTCAGGACGCAGCCGCAAAGGCTCTTGAAGAAATCACGAAATCAACCTCCGGCGCCCTCGCTGCTGCAACCGAAGGCGCCACGAAAGCAACGAAAGCCGCCGAAGATGTCTCTGAAGCTGCGCGCAAATCAAGCGAAGCGGCGGAAAAGGCCTCAAGCGACGTTACCGCCGCCAGCGAACGCGCACGCAAGAGTTCAGAAGACGCGATGAAAATCGCCGAGACAGAAGCAACGCGCATTGAAGAACGCAATCAGGCGCTGGCCGAAGCGCGCGCTGCTCTCGAAAAAGAAAACGCCCGCCTTGAGTCGCTGATTGAAGAACAAAGAAAACGCGCCGACCGGCTTGCTGAAGCGATTTCTTCACAAACCGATCGTCTGTCGCGTCTCGCCGAAGCGCAATTGCGCGAACAGGAAGCGGCGGCCCGCCTCGCCCTCGCTCAGAACGAAATGCAGGAGCGCGCAGATCGTCAGGCGGCGGAGCGAAAAGCGGCGGAAAAGAAAGCCGCCGAAGAGAGGCTGGAAAAAGAACTGAAGGCGCAGGCGGAAGCGGATAAGCAGGCGGAAGAAGCCAAAAAGGCTGGCGTCGCCCAGGCGGCGCTCGATCTTGGCGCGGCGTCGCGTACCGAACCGAAAGTCATCAAACCGGTATTGCCAGACCCGAAGAAAGTGAAAACCACGAACGGCGCCGGCGCGGCGCGTCTTGATGAACTCGCGCGCGATATCGCTGAACGGCGCCCTTCGAAAGGCGGCAAGCGAAAAGAACCACCGCTGACTCTCGGCAGGACCGATAGCGCGCGCAAAAAGGGCGACGTTTCCTGGCGTGAAATTCTCGACGCTGCTGATGACGGCGCGCCGCTCGATCTCGGCGCCGCCGCCAAGGAAGCGGAAGCCAAAGCGGCGAAAGAGCAGGAAGACGCTGAGAACGCGATCCGCATTATCGCGCGGCTGCAGGATTTTACGTATCACCTTGAAACGCGGCTTTACGGCGACCCGCCGCCTGCCCTGCAGGAGCGATTTGACAAAGGCGACCGTAATGTCTTTGCAAACCGGCTATTGCGGCTCAATGAAGCAGACGTAAAACGCCGCATACGGACAGAGTCAGGCCGCGACCGGAAATTTGAGAACGGCGTTCATGAGTTCCTGCAAGGGTTCGAGCAGTTGCTGGAAGACGCCACCACCTCAGAAACGGCTGATGAGGAACTCGAGGAATATCTAAGTTCGCCCCTCGGGCGGGTTTACCTGCTAATCGGCGCGACGGTCGGCTATTTCGCGTGATTTCAAAGCGTTCTAGTACACGATGCTTTCCACCGCTCACCCCGACGCAAGTCGGGGCCCAGCTTACAAACAAGGCTGGCAAAGTTCGGCTCTTGGCTTGACTGGATCCCGGCTTTCGCCGGGAAGAGCGGAGGTGTAATGCTATCGTTTCAGAGAGTTTTTTCTAAGAAGAGTTCTTCGTGTGAAAAAGGCCAAATCGCCCGACGATTATTTCAAGAAGCTGGACCAGTGGGGCCCAGAGCTCCGCAAGCTGCGTGAAATCATCAACGCCACTGAGCTTGTTGAAGAGATAAAGTGGGGCATGCCCTGTTATACATTTAACGGCAAGAATGTCGTGGGCGTCTGTGGCTTTAAATCCCATTTCGGACTCTGGTTTTATCAGGGCGCGCTGTTGAAAGACGAAAAGAAAATTCTGATCAACGCGCAGGAAGGCAAAACCAAGGCCATGCGGCAATGGCGGATGACATCAGCCGCCGACATCAAACCACAGATTATCAAGCGCTATTTGAAAGAATCGATTGCGCTCGCAAGGGACGGCAAGGAAATTAAACCGGCGCGCAAAAAACCGCTCGCCATGCCGCCGGAACTTGAAAACGCGCTTTCAAAAAACAAGCGCGCCGCAACAGCTTTTGAGAAGCTGACGCCGGGCCTTAAGCGCGAATACGCCGATTACATCGCTGAGGCCAAACGCGCCGACACAAAAGAGCGTCGCATCAAAAAGATTATGCCAATGATCGCCAAAGGCGCTGGGCTTAACGACAAGTATCGTTAAGCCGCAAGGCGTCAATGGGCGACCGTGACGTCTGTGATGTCGGCCAGCAATTCTTCGCCGCACATGACCACAACGGCGCGATATTGTTCAGCGATGGCCGGACCGTCATAACGCACTTCTTCCGTTGTGATGACTTGCGCAGCCATGCCGTCGGGCGGCGTTGCGGTGAGATGCAAACGCTGCATGGGGATCGCGCTGCGGTCAGCAACGCCAACGCTCCATTCGAAAGTATAACCGGGCGTTGGCGTATCAACCTCGCCCATGACGATCAGCGTTCGTTGCGCATCGGGCCCCGGCATGGCGTTGACCCATGCTTTCCAGCCGCGGCTGTCAACGATCGGGCATGTGGTCGGTTGGCCCGCATCCGGCAGATCGCCGTCCGGCGTTTCAACATTGTTAGAGCATGCCTGCGCGGCGATAAAAGCGGACGCAACAATAAACGGCGTGGAAAATTTCATGATCATGGCCCTCTCTCGCATCTCATGAGAGAAATAGCCCCGTATGCTCATGATTGAAATGCCGCAAACCTTACGTCGCGGCAAGGATCAGCCAGTTGCGCCGCGGGCCGCCACCCCTTCTGCGTATGACCATTCAACGATACTGGTCAAAATCTCGCCGAACGCCGCTTCAAACCCGTCATAAACTGCGTTCGGATTTGTTGAACCGGCGTTACCCCGGCCTTCGAATTTGCGGGCTGCGTAAACCGTTCCCTTGCCATCGGTCAGCCGCGCATAAACTTCTACAACCGCGTTCTTGCCGTTGCTGACATCGAGCTCCATGCGGCGAATATCCGTTTGCAGAACAATATCCGCGACCGGAAGGGCAAGCCTGTCGCCGACCGAGATAATCCGGCCAGCGTCTTCAAACGTCTGGGTCAACGCCGTCTGGAAAAGTCTTGGCGCCCGGTCGGCCCATTCGGCGCCGCCGAGATATTCGATCCGGCCTGGCGCAGGCGCAACGGCGATGCGCACCGTATCGTAAACTCGTGTAGCGCGCGGGTCGTCGATAACGAGCGACCAGTTCAGCGGCGCCCCGGAAAGCGCTTCAGTATTCGCCGCCTCAATATGAAAGCGCGGTTTCGGCGGCGCAGCCTCCGGCAATACGGAAACACAGCCAATCGCGAATAGAGGCGCGGCGCAGGCGAAAATCCTTACGAGGCGGTTCATCATTCCTCTTCCCCTACATATTCGGGCGCACGCTCGCCAAAGAAATAAGCGTTCGGATCGCGATCGATCTCGCGCAGCATGGCGTCAAGCGTACGCAACAACCGCCGCGCCTCGCCGAGCGCCGGCGCCACCTGCCCCAACCCTTGATCGGCGAATAGTCTTAGTGACGCACGGTTTTCATTGGTGATCGCACGCAGATCCGTCATCAGCGCTCGGGATTCGGTCAGCAAGGCTTCGACTTCTTCCATGGTCGCGGGCGCATCAGACTCCATAAACGTTTGCAGTCCAGTGGCCGCTGCATCGAGTTTGTTGGTGACTTGCGCCAGATCGCTGGTGATGGTGTTGATGCTTCTCAGCGTTTCAGAAATTTCTTCGTCATTTTCCGCAAAGACTGCGGTCATGGTTTCTATATTCGCGATGATGCCGGAGATGCCGTTGATATTGTCATCGGATAAAAGCCGGTTCGCTTGCGCCATGACATCGCCCGACCCTTCGAGAAAAGCAGCAAAGCCCGACGTGTCAGCGCGAATGTTTGGCGCATTCTCATCGCTGACATCCTTTAACAAAGGCGCATTGGCCGAACCGCCGACAAATTGAATGATGGCGAGACCGGTAAAGCCGACAAATTCCAGTTCGGCCTTCGTGTCGGTTTTAACGGGCGTGTCTCTATCAACGCGTACGCGCGCAATCACGATTGACGGATCATCGGGGTCAATTGAAAGCTCATCAACCTCACCCTTCTGAATCCCGTTGAAACGCACCGCGGCGCCGACCGACAGGCCCGATACGCGCTCGGTGAAAATAATATCGTATTCGTCGAATTCACGTTGAGACTGGCCAAGCCACAATATGAACAAGAACGCAGCCGCGATCGAGATCATGACGAAAGCGCCGATCATCACATATGGCGCGCGCGTTTCCATACTCTACTACCCCTCAGCTCGCTTTATGTTCGAGCGCAGCCCTTCCCCTGGGCCCTGAAAAATACTCCGCGATCCAGGGATGATCCGCTTGCCGAACATCGTCGAGCGGACCACAGGCGATGACGCGTTTTTCAGCGAGCACCGCCACCCGGTCGCAGGTTGCATGTAGCGTATCAAGATCATGGGTTACCATAAACACTGTTAACCCTAAGGATTCCTTGAGATTTACGATCAGTTCATCGAATTTCGCCGCTCCAATCGGGTCAAGTCCGGCGGTCGGCTCGTCAAGAAAGACGATTTCCGGATCGAGCGCGAGCGCCCGGGCGAGCCCAGCGCGTTTACGCATGCCGCCAGAAAGTTCTGACGGAAATTTCGATCCCGCCTCTTCCGGCAAGCCAGACATGGATATTTTGAGAGCGGCGATATCCTTAGCCAATTCTTCAGGAACATTAAGATGTTCTCTAATCGGCGCCATGACGTTTTGCGCCACGGTCATCGACGAAAAGAGCGCGCCGCCCTGAAAGAGGACGCCCCAACGCTGTTCAATGGCGAGACGTTCTGCATGGTCCGCCTCATAGTAATTTTGACCGAAGATTTTTACGTCGCCTTCGCTTGGCGGCTTGAGCCCGATGATCGCGCGCATGAGCACTGACTTGCCCGTACCGGAGCCGCCAACAACACCGAGAATTTCGCCCTCACGCACGTTGAGGTCGAGATTTTCATGCACGACAAAATCGCCGAACTGGGTCTTCAAACCCTCGACATCAATCACGTGTGTGTATTCGCCCCCCGAATTCGTCAAAAATCAATCTCCAAAAAGAACATGGCGAAGAACGCATCGATCAGAATGACAAGAAAGAGCGCCTGTACCACAGAAAGCGTCGTACGCTGACCAAGGGATTCTGCGCTGCCTTCGACCTCCATCCCCTGATAGCAGCCGACGACCGCAATCACGAAAGCAAAGAACGGCGCCTTGATAAGGCCCGACCAGAAATGGCTCATGATGATAGTTTCCTGAGTGCGCACCATGAAAAGCGCAGGCGAGATATCCATGGCGAGCCAGGCGACCAGCCCGCCGCCGATCATGCCCAGCATCGCGGCGATAAACGCGATCACCGGCAGCATGATGACAAGCGCAAGAACGCGCGGCAGCACTAGTACTTCCAGCGGGTCGAGCCCCAGAACGCGCATGGCGTCAATCTCTTCACGGATTTTCATGGAACCGATTTGTGCGGTGAAGGCGCTGCCCGAGCGGCCGGCGATCAGGATAGCGCTCAACAGCACCCCGAACTCCCGCAAAACAGAAATCCCTACCAGTTCCACGGTGAAGATGTCCGCATTGAACATGCGCAAGATCTTCGCGCCCATGAACGCGACGACTGCGCCAATCAAAAAAGTCATCAGACCGATAATCGGGATCGCGTTAAGGCCCGCTTCTTCCATGTGGTGAACAGTAGACGTCCAGCGGATTCGCGAGGGATTCATGATGCCGCGCGCTGCGGTGCTCAGAATTTCACCGACAAAACTCAAAATCGCCTGGCCCGCCAGAAACGCGTCAATAACGCCTTTGCCAAGGCGGCGCAGCACCGAAACAAATGCGTTACCTTGCAGCGGCTCAACATGGCACGGCGCAAGGTGCTCCTCGACCTGGCTTAACAGCGCGGCATGGGCTTCTTTGGCGCCGACGAATTTCGAGGCGCTGGTCCGCTGAGTGCAGGCGTGAAACGTCCGCTGTAAAACCATGGCGCCGGACGTATCGAGTTTTTCCACAGCCGACACGTCGATGACGATGTCTCGCCCGACCGAATCATCGGCGAAATCACGAAGCTTCTCGTCAATCACGCCGAGATAGCGCGCGCGCCAATCGCCGCGGGCGACTAAATTCATCACCCCCTGACGCATATCAATGTCGAAACTCGCCGCCGAATCCGTCATTATTAACACTTCCTTAAGAGTCCGGGCCCCGGCCCGCCCCTTGCAGTGATATGCTTTACAGCAGGATAATAAAATCATCCTGAATAGGGGCTGGATTGTGTGCTAAGGCTCAAATGAGGGCGTGAAAGGGTCTTTTTTGTCCAACCGTATGTTTTCAAAGCCATTTCAGTGGTTGACGGCGCTGCCCTTGTTAATGGTCACGGGCGCGCTGGCGGTGATAGCGCTCGGCACGCTGGCCGGGGCGCAATCGCCTGACGCGCAATGGCGCGAGCGGTTGTTTGATTATTTCCAGCGGTTGGACCCTTCCGATGGAGACGCATCGGAAAATTTTCATCTCGTCCTCATCGACCGCGAGAGCATTGAAGCTGTCGGTCCATGGCCATGGCCGCGCACGGTATTGGCCGATGTGGTCGAAGCGGCGAACGGCGCAGGCGCCAAAGGCGTCATCGTGACAGAAGCGGTGGATTCCCCCGACCCACTCTCTCCCGAAACCATCGGCGAGTTCTGGCTTTCAGGCGCCCGTGACGAAGCCTTTGCAGAACAACTGGCGCTATTACCCCGCACCGATGAAAGACTTGCCGAAGCCTTTCAGGGCGTTAGCGGTTCGGTTGGCGTCAGCGCCGTCCCCCCTGCGGACCCGAACCGTTCGGCTTCGCTATTGCGAAGCGACATAAAACGCGCTTCCTGGCTGGAAACGGGCGCAAACGGCGGAGAGTTTCTCGCCCTGCCCGCTGCACGTTATTTCTACGCCATCAATCCGCAGCTTGCCGAAACAGCGCGGCCTTCAGTTTCCGCCTTGCCCGTGGACAAGGACGGCGTCTTTCGGCGCACGCCATTATTGTGGTCGCTAAATGAAGCGCCAACGCCTTCGGTTGCGCTTGAAGCGGCGCGACTTGCCCTCAATGTGCAGACAGTCACCGCGAATGCCCGGGCCTCTGGCGCCCACTCGCAAGGACGCATTCTGGAAAGCGTTGATCTAGGCGAACGCTCACTTGACGTCAGCGACACCTCTTCATTGAGATTATATCTGCCAAAGCGAATTGCCGTTCCCTCAACATCGGCGTCACGTCTCTTGAACGGATTAGATTCCAACTCACAGCTAGACGGCGCTGTTGTGCTGATTGGTCTTGATACGGAGCTTGGCGAGGCCGTCAGAACCGCGCGCGGTGACCTGTCGCGTCCTGCCGCCCACGCCTTGACCGCAGCGCAAATCGCATCCGGCGAGACGCCGAAGCGTCCGTTATGGACAGGCTATATCGAAGCCTTGGCGGTCATGTTGTTTGGCGCGGCGGCGATCATGACAGCGCAACGGCTTGAATTCTGGCAAGCGGCAGGCTTTGCGGCGCTTATTTCGGTTATCCTGCTGCTCGGCGCGTTCGCGGCGTTTGCCTTTGGCGATCTGCTTATCAATCCGTTGCCGCCGGCGACAGCTCTGTTCCTCGGCGCCTTTACGGTTGCGGGGGGCCGCTCCATCGGCGGCGTGTTACGTGACGATAATCTGCGCGGCTCGTTTCATGACACGCTGCCCGAAACCGCCATGAAACGCCTGCGCGACGATGCTGCAACGGACATTCTCAAAGGCGTGCGCCGGCCTATCACCGTTCTCGCATGCGAGCTTAGAATCGCGGACGAAGACTTGCGCACCATGGAAACCCTGCCGGACGAAGTCACCAAGCTTCTTGCGGCGGCGAGCCTTGATTTGCGCCAGACCATTATCGCCACAGGCGGCGCCGCCGATCAGGCCGACGGCGGACGCATGTACGCCTATTACAACGCGCCGCTCGAAATCGCGGATCATCCTCAGGCCGGGTGCGCCGCCGCGCTGCGTCTGATCGAGAGCATGGACAAAATCAACGCGGACCTTGAGGAATCGAGCCGCACGCGCGGCATGCAAATTCACCTTGCCATAGGCATCGCAACTGGCCCTTGCTTTATCGGCCCCATGGGTCATGGCCGTAACAATCGTTATTCAGCGGTCGGCCCGGCTGTCGATCGCGCTTCGTTCCTGCGCAGTCAGTCTGAGTTTTATGGCCCGGCTATGATCTGCGATGAAACGGTTCACAAGGAAACACATCATCATTTTGCCTATCTGGAACTCGACAAGCTGAAACTGCGTGACGAAAAGCGCCCGGTTTCCGTTTACGCCCTGATCGGCAACCCCTTTATCAAATCTTCGAAAGCCTTCCGCGCACTTGACGATTCACATCGGGAATTTTTGAAAGCCTACCGCGCGGGCGATATGACCAAGGCTAAGGATCTCTTGCAAAAATCCAAAAGCTCACCCGGCGCAAAAATCGCCCTCTTTGACATCTATGAAGAACGAATTGCCAAACTGACAGCGCGGGGCCTGCCCGAAGGTTGGGACGGCGTGCATTCGGCGGAATCATAGTCTAGGCTTCTGGTTCTAACTATCTTCTCTGTCTTGTGAGCTTACCATCATGCGTTCAACGCTTCAGTCTATTGCTACGGCTCTGGTCGCCTTTCTTTTTACCGCAGCCTGCGCAGTGCAAACGCCAGCGGAACAGAACTGGCGGCAAGCCTTCACCACGTCGGAAGATGGAACTCGCATTGCTTACTACACGCGCGGCCCCGCTCATGCGGGCGCGACGCCGCTGTTTGTCATATCAGGCGGACCCGGAAGCGACCACCGCTATATGCGGGTCGGCGGCGCGTTTGAAAAAATCGCAGAAACGCGCGCCGTTATCATGTTCGATCAACGCAGCACCGGCGCCTCTGATGCGGCGGGTGATGAACCAGAACTTCGTGATTGGGCGCAAGATGTGGAGGCCATCAGGGCCGCCACGGGCGCACAGCAGCTTGATCTCCTCGGTCATTCTTTCGGGGCCTATGTTGCGCTTGCTTATGCCGAGGAGTTTGGACCGCATGTGCGCAGCCTTGTCTTCGCAGGTTCCCCACCCCCAACGCTTGCTCAGAATGAACCGCTGCTGGGGCAGATCTATCCTGACCGCATCAGCGAATGGGTGGAAACCCGCCAGTCGCTCCCCGACCGGTTCAAGGCGCCTGAGATATCAGTCTTTTTCTCTATGGAATTTGTCAATCCCGATCTTGCGAAAGAATACGAAGCCGCAGTCGCAGGTTATGAATATAATATCGATGTGAACAACCGGCTACGCGGCGCCATGCAAGAGATAGACTTCACAGACTTGGTAAGCTCTTTCGAAAAACCGGCGCTGGTCATGCACGGACGCTTTGATGCTGTCATCGCGCCGTCGGTCGCGTGGCGGCTACACAACGCGCTTCCCAACTCCACATTTACTGTCGTTGAAGAAGCCGGACATTTATTCTTTGTCGAAAAGCCCGACATGTTTGCTTCCGAACTGACGCAATTTCTCACATCACTCGATTGATGGCGGGAGCGGCTTTTACCACTCAAGGCGACACGCGGTTATAGATGAAAGACGCAGTCTTATCGCCTTCAAGCACGACGGCTGCGCGCATTTCGTCCGGCCCCGTCATTTTGAACGTCAGCCCATCGAAATAAACCGCGTTCTCACTTGTCTCGACCAGACGGAAAGCGACGTAGTCATCCTTTTCCTCCCACCCGGTTAAGTCCGGGTTGAAGTGCTTGATGCGCATGACAAGCGAGCCCTGATCCTCGACAATCTGATAGAATTCATAAAACCACAGCGAACCGTCAGCTTTTGTTTGCCGGAATGCGCCGATCATTTGCCCATCCAAAGGCGGGGCGATGAATTCCTCCGACTGGCCGCCAAGGCCCGATCCCTTCCAATGGCCAACCAGCCAGGCGAGCTCGTCAACAGACGCTGGCGGCGATGATGCGCCTTCTTCAAGCGTTTTGATTTCAACGCTCTCACCAGCCATTGCAGGCGCCGCAAGGCTTAGGGTGAACAGTAAAGCCGCTAACAATGAACGCATGAGTTTCTCCTTTATCCAGGCAGCTCACAGCAGCCTTTCTGTTCCCATGACGGATAGCCTCGAGAAAAATCGACAAACTCACTCAAAAAGTTTGCCGCCATTCCAAATGCGCGTGACCAAAAAAGCGGCGGCGGCCCCGACAACACCCATGAGCGCCATGGCGAGATAGGCGATAGACGCTCCTTGCGCGTCCCACATAAACCCTGACCCGAGCGTCGCCAGCCCTGTGAGCGCGCCGACACCGGTCGCTGACATCAGCGTCATGCCGGTATTCACGAGCCGCACGGGCGCCGCACGGTCAAGAAACTCGATGGCGCCAAGATAAGTCGCCGCAAAGGTAAAGGCGTGCAGCAACTGGATCACGAACAACAAAGGCAACGGCGGATCGAAAGCAATCGCCGCCCATCTGATTATTGCGGCCATTCCTCCCATCATCAGGAGCATTGCCGGCGAGACTTTTTTTGCAATGCCCCGCACGCGCGTGAGCATGAATATTTCGGCAATCACACCCGTCGCCCACAGGCAACCGATAGTCAGGGCGGAATATCCGATTGCTTCCCAGTGCAAGTAAGAAAACGCGTAGTAAACCGCATGCGCGCCCTGAGTGAAGCCCGCCGAAACAATGACGACCAGAAAGACCGGGTTCGTAATCAACTTCGGCGCCTCGCGCCACGAGACAGGCTTGGCGCCGCCGCGACCACCGGGGCCTTTCGGCAAGAACAGCGATATCAAGAAGGCAAAAAATGCAGCAACCGCCATGATCGGCGCGGCTGCGGCAATTCCTGTTTGCGTTAGCATGGCGCCGCCGAGAACGGTCGCCAACAGAAATGACGCCGAACCAACAGCACGGATTTTTCCGTAGTGAAGCCAGCCATTCCGGTCCGCGCGCAACACCGCCGTATCGGACAGCGGCACAAGAAGGCCAAAAGTGAAGATCACGAGCGCCGCAGACGCACCAATCAACAGCTTACCCGGCAGAAACACCAACCCCGCCGCCCCGGCCGCGAATAAGAGAGAAGCAAGCCTTAGCGATAGGCGTTCATCAGTCTGGTGATCAGCCCAGAAGGCGACGAAAGGCCCGAGCAGCAGTCGCGCAATGAGCGCCACACCTGTTATCAGACCAATCTCGCTTGCACTAAAAGCTTTCAGCGCCAACCAGCCGGCAAAAAACGGCAACTGAATGCCAAGCAATACGAATTGCCCGGCATAAAATGCGGCGTATAACATGCCGACACGCGTTTTCAGGTTTCCCGCCATGAAAGCGGTCTAGGGCATTATGCGAAAAAAGCAAAAGCGACGATCAAAGGCGCGCGAAATTACCCGCCTTGGCGTTCGCGGCGAGCGGCAATCGTTTCCGTACGATCTTTTTCAATACGTTCGGCAAGTGCGTCAGCAGCGTTGCCTAAACTACGGATCGCGGCCGAATAGGCTGTTCGGATCTCGTCAACCTGCGTTTCATCAACAGGCTCGCCCAGCTTTTCAAGCTCGCGCGCTGCGCTCGAATAGATTTTGCTGTTTTCACGCAATGCCTGAATGGCGTCTTCGACGGTCGCCACGTCATTCATGGTGACGCGCGATGCATCAACTGTGTTATAGGCGATACGCGATAAACGGCTGGCGGCTGAAAGGTTGGCGCGCGCATCCTGCGCAAGCTGATGAAAGCGCAAGCCCGCCGGCTGAAGCCTGTTCACATATGCATCGACAGCATCGCTGCGAGAGATGCGGTTTTCGTCTGCCGCGCCGGAAAGCCGCGCAACGAACGACACCGATTGTGGTTTGGGCCATGGCGCTCGCTCAACTTCGCGCGCCGCGTCATTCAGGAGGTCACGCTCCGCGACAACCTTTTGGTTTTCCTGATTTTGGGAGAGCACCGGACCGACGGCGCAACCACCGGTCAACAGAACGATTACAAACGCTATCACGCCGCTCTTGCGGCAAAAACGCAAAATCACTTAGGCCCCGACTCCGTACTAGACTTGTGACGCACACCCTGCCCATCTAAAGCCTTAGCAAATTGATTCGGGATTGTCAGCCGGAAATGACGGAATTGCGCACATTATACCCCCCAATTGAACCTTTCGACGCCGGCATGCTGCGCGTGTCAGACCTCCATGAAATTTATTACGAGGTCTCCGGCGCACAGAGTGGCAAGCCGGTCGTGGTGTGCCATGGCGGCCCTGGCGGCGGCTCGACGCCATCCATGCGGCGCTACTTCAATCCGGAACACTACAAAATCGTGCTTTTTGACCAGCGCGGTTGCGGCAAATCCAGACCCCATGCCTCATTGGAGGACAACACCACCTGGTCGCTCGTCAGTGACATGGAGGCTCTTCGCGCCCATCTCGGCATTAACCATTGGCAGGTATTCGGCGGCTCATGGGGATCAACCCTCGCCCTGGCTTACGCCCAGTCGCATCCCGATCAGGTCAGCGAACTGGTCCTGCGCGGAATTTTCGCCCTGCGCCGGTCTGAACTTGAATGGTTCTATCAGGAGGGCGCGAGCTGGATCTTCCCTGAAGCGTGGCAGGATTACCTGGCGCCGATCCCGGAAAATGAGCGCAACGATCTGATTGACGCATATTACAAGCGGCTGACAGGCGAGAATGAAAATGAGCGCATTCGCGCGGCAAAAGCGTGGAGCCTGTGGGAAGGCGGCGCCGTCAGCCTGCTTCCGTCAGAAGAGCGCATGCAGACATTTTCAAGCGATGCTTTCGCCCTCGCCTTCGCCCGGATCGAATGTCACTACTTCCAGCATGGCGGTTTTTTTGAACGCGACGATCAGCTAATCGCCAATTTAAACCGCATACGGCACATTCCCGGCGTCATCGTGCAGGGCCGCTACGATATCGTCACGCCGATGAAAACCGCCTGGGAAGTCAGTCAGCAATGGCCGGAAGCAGAATTCAACATTGTAGCGGACGCCGGGCACGCAGCAAGCGAGCCCGGCATTATCGATGCGCTGGTGCGCGCAACAGACAATTTTGCGCGCCGTTAGCTGTTCAGCATTGGCGCAATGATCGTGGAATAAACGATCACGATGAAAATGCCGGTCGTGCACACATAGCGCGTCAGGAAGCGCCAGCGCTTGAACCAGATTTCTGATTTGAACCCAATCGCTTCGCGCGCTGTCGACGTCGATACAATCCAGCCTGCAAATACGGCTGTGATGAAGCCTGCGACAGGAAGAATGATGTCCGTCGTGGCGCTGAGGAAATCAAGCAGCACCATGCCTTTGAACAAAGCGACGCCGCCCAAGGGCTGCCATGTGTTCCAGAATGTTTCGCCAGCGCTTGTCGGCACCTGGCTGAGCGCATTCAGGCACCCGATCACGAAAATGATGAGGCCGAGTATCGTCACCGACACGACGCGCTTATCGGACTTCGTCTGCTCGTCGAGCCATTTCGTTGACGTCTCAAGCAGCGCAATCGAAGAGGTGATCGCTGCAAAGAAGGCGAGAATAAAGAACATCAAGCCGAACAAACCGCCGACCGGCATGCCGTGAAACGCAAGCGGCAAGGTCTGGAACATGAGTGTCGGACCGGCGCCGGCTGCAAGCCCCATGGCGAACACAATCGGAAAGATGGCGAGACCAGCGATAATGCCAACGCCTGTATCGGCAATCGCAACCAGCCGCGAGGAACGCGGCAAGTCCTGATCATCGCGCATATAGGCGCCGTAGGTCGCCATTAGAGCGGAACCAAGACCGATGGAGAAAAACGCCTGACCGAGTGCAGCCGAGACAACAGAACCGTTTTGCACGCCCGCCCACAAATCATCAAAACGCACACCTAAGAGGAAATCGACGCCGCGCGCCGCATCCCCTTCGATAAGGGCGAAGAAGAAAAGGACAATCAGAAGAACGAAGAACGCCGGCATCAATAGCGTCACCGCTTTTTCAATGCCGCCTTTCACGCCGCGCATGACGATGCCCATCGTCACGAGCATGAAAATGCCGTGATAGATGATCATGCGCGTTGGATCGCTTAACAGCTCGCCGAGCTTGGCGCTGACCTGTTCTTCCGTCAGGGTCGAAAAGGCGCCGCCCGTCAACCCGGCTAATCCGTTTTCCCCAACTGCAGTGATCAAGTTGCCGGCGATCATCACCACATAGGCCAGAACCCAGCCCGCGATCACCGAATAAAACGTCAGGATGATGAAGGCGCCAATCATCCCGAACCAGGACTGAAGCGACCACAAGGGCGAGCGCCCTTCGGCTTTGGCGATTTTGACGACGCTGCCCACTGCCGACATGCCGCCGCGCCGGCCAATGAACAACTCGGCCACCAGGACCGGCAGGCCGATCAAGAGAACGCAGATAATATAGAATACAACGAAGGCGCCGCCCCCGTTTTCACCCGCCACGTAAGGAAATCGCCAGAGATTGCCGAGTCCTACTGCGGATCCGATCGCAGCCATAATGAATGCAGCCCGCGATGACCAATGCGCGCCTTCACCTGCCGTATCTTGCATATGAGAAACCCCTTAAGATTGCGCCGGGCCCCGGCCCGGCGATTTTTGGCATTTTAGACAATTTTTTACGTTTGTTAGCAAATATTGCTCAATCAAGCGGCAATAAACGGGTCTGAACCGGGCTTACGCCGGCGCCATGGGCCCAAAAGGGGCAAAATTGTTGACGGAACCGCTGAAATCCTCGCCTGCTGCATTGCAGGAAGAACAAGTCGATGGCCTTGTGGCCGCCGCTGGCGCTGACGGCGCCATGGCGATTCTCGACGCCTTCAACCGTTCAACGGTTGAGCTGTTAAACGCGATCGGCGAAAACTTGCGAGAGGGGCTTCTTGATGACGCCTCCCGCACCGCCCACGCGCTAAAGGGCTCAGCCGCCAATGTCGGCGCGGCAGCGCTTGCCGAAAGCGGAACGGAAATCGAAGAGGCCTGCAAGAACGGTGACGGCGCCGTCGCCTCAGCCAGGCTCAGTGACGCACAGCAACGCTACCTGACTTTTTGCGAAGCCTTTAAAGCGCATCTCGAAAAACGGTAGTCAGCTAAAGTTCGCCTGACCGGTACATGTCCTGATCGCGATGAACATGCGCGCTCATGACGATGCCCATTCCGAACATAATGGTCAGCATAACGGTGCCGCCATATGACACGAGTGGCAGTGGCACGCCGACGACAGGCGCCAGCCCCATCACCATGCCGGTATTGATCAGCACATAAAGCGTGAAGGTCGCTGTTACGCCAATCGTAGCAAGTCGGGCGAAATGAGATTTGGAACTCATGGCGATGGAAAGCCCGGTGATGATCACCGCAAGATAGGCAATCAGCAAACCAACAGCGCCAACAAAACCAAACTCCTCGCCGAACACGGTAAAGATAAAATCAGTTTGCATCTCAGGCAGGAACTTTAACTGGGCTTGCGTCCCTTCCATAAAGCCCTTGCCCGAAAGACCGCCCGATCCGATCCCGGTTTTTGACTGTAGCAAGTGGTAGCCCTCGCCCAATGGATCGCGGTCGGGATTTAGAAACGTCAAAATCCGGTTGAGCTGATATTCTTTCAAAATCTCGAAACGGTAAGCACCATAGGCGGCGGCAATCCCGCCGAGAATGGCGGCAAACCCGATGCGCCAGGAAAGCCCGGCGACAAAAATAATTATGGCGCCGGTCGCCGCCAGGAGCAGCGCAGTGCCGAGGTCGGGCTGCATGAAGATGAGCCCCACAGGAGCACCGATCATTAATGCTGGCGGTATCAGATACAGAAAATGTGAGACCTGTTCGGCCCGCAGCCCGTGATAATAACGCGCAAGACCCAGCACGAGGCCGATTTTCATCGCTTCAGACGGCTGAAACTGCATGCCGCCGAATTCAATCCATCTTTTTGCGCCCATGTTCACTTCGCCGACTAACGGCACGGCGATCAACGCAAACAGCGCCGCAAAATAAGCCGGGTATGCGAGCGCCAGCCAATACCTGATGGGTATCATCGCTGCAGCAATGAGAATGCCAAGCGCAACAAGATAGCGTAGCCCGTGTTTCATGGCCCATGGCTGCCAGTTGCCTTCCGCAACGGAAAAAAGCGTGATGACGCCAACACCAGCAATAACCGTCAGTAGAATGATTAATGGCCAGTGCAGACGGGAAAGCTTATCGCGAACGCCGCGCCGTTTCCCGGGAAGAATGATCGACGACATCGCCTAGCCTTCCCGCGTTGTCGATGCGCGCGCCAGCGTGCGCGGGTCGAGCGGCGTTTTTGAGGCTGGGTCTTTTTCAGCGACGGCGCGCATGATGTCGCGCGCTTTCGGGCCCGCCATGCGGGCGCCGCCAATGCCGTGTTCAACCACCACAGCACAGGCGTAGCGCGGATTTTCATACGGCATGTAAGAGACAAAGAGTGCATGGTCGCGACGGCCCCACGGCAGGTCTTCCGGTTCCGAAAGCCCGCGAGCACGGTCTTCAGCGGTAATCTGATAAACTTGGCTGGTTCCCGTTTTACCGGCCATCTGCCATTCGGGATCTTCAAGACGCGACCGCGCGGCCGTGCCATATTCGTTAGTCACGGCGTTCATGCCGGCGCGCACGACATCGAGATATTTGTGATCAATATCAATCAACGGCGCTTGCGGCGCGGGCGGCACAATCTCGCCAACTGCACGCAACAACCGCGGACGCACAGCGCGGCCAGTGGCGACGCGTGACGCCATCACTGCAAGCTGCAACGGCGTTGACGTCACATATCCTTGCCCAATGATGCAAGAGAGCGTTTCACCCTGGAACCATGACTGGTTTTCGGGGTTGCCGGCGAAATATTGCCGCTTCCAGTCACGGTCCGGCACAACGCCTTTTTGCTGGCCGGAAATGCCAAGCTCATAGGTTTGCCCCAGGCCGAATTTGCGCGCCGTATCGGCCAGCAAATCGATATCGAGGGTTTTGGCGATCTCATAATAAAAGACGTCGCAGGAATGTTTGAGCGAGCCTTTCATATCGACATTGCCGTGTCCGCCGCGTTTCCAGCAGTGGAAATAACGGTTGCCGTACCAGATCCTGCCAGGACAGTAGGCGGTTTGCGACGGCCTGACGCCAGCGCGCTGCGCCGCGATGGCGGAAATCATTTTGAAAGTGGACCCCGGCGGATAGACGCCGGATAAAGGTTTGTTCAACAGCGGCTTGAACGGGCTTTGGTTGAGATCACGCCATAGATCAGGATCAATACCAACGTTGAAATCGTTCGGGTTAAACGCAGGCGTCGAGGCCAGGACAAGAATATCACCAGTGATCACATCCATGACGACGGCGGCGGCGCTCTGCGTTGGCGGTTCGATGCCTTCAGCCGGTTCCGCCAACACTTCCATTGCATGGGTCTGAAGTTCCGCGTCGATCGTCAGCGCCAGGGTTTTGCCTTGCACGGGCGCTACGGCCGAGTCGGCGAGTTCTTCGATTACGCGGCCATGAGCGTTGATCTTGACGTTCATGGCGCCAGCGCCGCCGCGAAGCTCGCTCTCGTATGTCCGCTCCAGCCCTTCCCTGCCGACTTTAAAGCCGGGCTGACGAAGCAGCACACGATCAGCATCGGTTTCCTGTTCAGCAAGGTCGCGTTCAGTGACGGCGCCAACGTAACCGATAACGAAAGCAGAGCCCGACCCGATCGGGTAGTCTCGCGTCTCACCCACGTCAGGAAGCACGCCGCCAAGATGCGGCAACTGGAAATTGATTTTCGAAAAATCTTCCCAGGAAAGATTGTCGGCAATCTGAATCGGCGTGAACGCGCCGCGGCGTCGAATTTCGCGCATGATGCGTGCGCGCCGTTCTTCGCTGATGGGCGTGATTTCCGAAATCTTGTCGAGCGCGGCGTCTACGTCACGCGCTTGTTCGGGCACCAGCAGCACCCGAAAATTCTTGCGGTTTGAAGCTAGCGGCACGCCGAAGCGGTCGACAATCTCGCCGCGCAACGGCGTCAGGATGCGGCGATTGAACTGGTTTTCCTGAGCGAGATCGAGATATTTCTGATGATCGGCGACCTGTAACTGATAGAGCCGCGCCGTCACACCAGCGAACAACAACCCAACGCCGCCGCCAAACAATACCGTACGGCGGCTGACGACTTCCTGACGTTCCGGATCATGGTGACCAAACCGCGACATCAGTTACGCCTCCACCAGTACCCGGCGGTGCAGCTCGCCGAAAACGATACCGAATACAGGGTAGATGAAAATCGTCGCCAGCAATTGCAACGCTAACGCCGTCATGGGCAACAACACGCCTGACATCAAACTCATTACGAGCCAGAGAATAATCCCTGCAAGGCTCGAGGCCAAGGCAAAACCAATCCAAACAACTTTTTGTTCGCGTCCCAAAAAGTACGCGCGCTGTGAAAGCACGATGAATTGCGTAACAAGGTAAACTGCAGGCCACAAACCCAGCGGCCCACCCGTTAACAGGTCCTGTAAAAGTCCGATCAAAAAGACGCTGACCGAGGGCATGTAGTCTGGGCCGTAGACCGACCAGAAAAAAACGATAACCAGCGGGATGATTGGCGTCGGCACGGCGCCTTCGAACAACCGTATCGGCGCGGCCAGCATCAACACACCGAGAACGCCCAGAATGGTCGGCGCCATCGCCCGCATCAAACGAAGAAGGTTTTCCGCACGATAGCCCATGGTCTAGCCTTCCGCCGGAGCCGGGGCATCGCCGTCCAGCGCTTCTTCTGCGGCTTCGTCCGTCACAGGATCGACTTCAGGAAAAGCGTAATTGATGACCCGCACCATGCGCGTGCGGGCATAATTTGCATAAAGATCAACAATGATTTCGCCGCGCGCCTCACCGCTCACCACGCCCACAGGCAACCCGCGCGGAAGGACGCCGCCGGCGCCTGAAGTAAGAACGCGTTGTCCCATGGCCGTTTCGGCTTCGTCGGCGCTTTCGGTAAAACTGATAGCCGGACGCGCACGCGTATTGCCGACGAGAATGCCTTCTACGTCCGCACCTTCCACATAAACAGGAATGCGGCTTTGAATATCAGTCAGCAACAACACCCTCGAAGCGCCATTGCCAGCCTCCACGATACGGCCGATGAGGCCGTTGTTGTCCACAACGGCATGGCCGACTTCCACATTGTTGGTGCGGCCGGCATTGACAATCATTGATCGTGCGAACGCATCATTCGCCTCGCCAATGACAAAGGCGTTGATCGGCTGCGCGTTTGGCGGAGCCTGATAGCCCTCTAGCGCTTCATAACTCGCGACAACTTCGCGCAGTTGCAGCGCTTCGACCATCCACTGACGGAGCTCGGCGTTTTCCTCGCGCAGCGCCTTGTTCTGTTCCATCACATTGAAATAGTCGGTGACGGAGCCAGCCATATTATTGAAGGCGTTTATGGGACCCGCAAACAGGGTAAGCACCGGCGACGCGGCGTCCATGACGCCTTCGCGGGCTTTTTTGAAAACCGAGGCCTGGGCGGAATAAAGGCTCGACAACAGCAGTAGCACCGAGACGAGCATGAGCAGGACCAGATTGAAGCGGGAATGCGCTTTACGCCCCAGCCCTTCGCGACGATCCTGACCTAAAAATTCCATACTCCACGAAGTAAATCCGTTGGCGCGCGGCGTCCAGATCACACCGCGCCTTATTTGAAGGCGCGAATCGCGCCCTGTCTCAATTTAGCACGAAGCTAGATGGCGGAGGAGAGAACGCCCCGCATCGCCTTGGTGTTTTCAAGCGCCGCCCCGGTGCCGAGCGCCACACAGGAAAGCGGGTCGTCAGCCACAGAGACCGGCAGGCCGGTTTCGTCGCGCAGTACCTGATCGAGATTTTTGAGAAGCGCCCCGCCCCCGGTGAGCATGATGCCCGTATCGACAATGTCTGCGGCCAGTTCCGGCGGCGTCGCTTCGAGAGCGACTTTCACCGCCTCGATGATCGAGCTGACCGGTTCCGCCAAAGCTTCGGCCACCTGAGCCTCGCCAATGCGCACCTCTTTCGGCACGCCATGCATCAAATCGCGGCCTTTGATCTGAATTGTAGTGCCCGAACCTTCGGTCGGGATCATGGCCGAGCCCACTTCTTTTTTGATTCGCTCGGCAGACGCCTCGCCAATCAGCAAATTGTACATGCGCCGGATATAACCGACGATGGCGTCATCCATTTTGTCGCCGCCAACCCTGACTGAGCGTGAATACACAATGCCGCCGAGCGACAGAACAGCAACTTCCGTGGTGCCGCCGCCAATATCCACAACCATGGAGCCGGTCGGGTCAGTGACCGGAAGGCCGGCGCCGATCGCGGCCGCCATAGGCTCTTCGATAAGATCAACCTTGCGCGCGCCCGCTGACAGCGCCGATTCCTGGATCGCACGGCGCTCAACCGCTGTGGCGCCTGACGGCACACAAACAACGATGCGCGGCGATGCAAAAGAGCGGCGATTGTGCACTTTCTTGATGAAGTGCTTGATCATCGCTTCAGCGACTTCGAAGTCGGCGATGACGCCATCGCGCATCGGCCGGATCGCTTCGATTTCACCCGGGGTTCTGCCCAGCATTTCCTTGGCTTCGTTACCAACCGCGCGGACAAGCTTGCGCCCGCCCCGTGTTTCGATGGCGACGACAGAAGGCTCGTTCAAAACGATGCCGCGGCCTTTGACGTAAACAAGCGTGTTGGCCGTGCCGAGGTCGATGGCCATATCCGCGGAAAGCATACCGAACAGTGTCGAAAGCATTTTTAGCTTTTCCCTCTAGGTGAGTACTTACATTCAGCCACCGTGTTTATCCTTAATGGGTTCCTAAATCGTCAACAAACGCGGATTTTGAAAGCTTTTGGCGGATCGCGTCTTTACTCCTTAGCAAGATTCTTCGCCGGCGCCCGTCAATTCTCCTGACGGCGCAGACGGCGATATAACCAGCGCACAAACACCAAAAAGGCGAGCCACAAGGCGATAATGCCAGCAACAAGCGCAAGATCGCGCGGTTCGCGGCTGGTGAAAAACTCTACGACGCCCCCCATGTCAGTCCGAACAGCCTCGGGATCATGGGTGACCGCCATCAGCGCCGCCACCATGACGATTTTCGGAATGATGCCGATGCCGGTGCCGGTCCAGTATTTCCACATCGGAATATGCGCAGCGCCAGCCGCCGCGTTGACCACGACAAATGGCGCCGATGGCACCACGCGAATTAGCCCGCTCGCCAGAATGCCGTGACGGCCGATAAAATTTATCGTGCGTTGCACCCGGTCGGTGCCAAAACGGCGCAGCCACCGGCCCCCGAGGAAATGCCCAAGTCCAAATGTCAGCGTCGCGCTCGCCATTGTTGCGATCCACGAATATATCGCGCCGTTTTTTGGTCCGAAAACGATCACCGTCGCCGTAATCAGCAAAATCTGCGGAAAGCCTGTAAGCGCAAGAAACGCGAAAATTGAAATGACGCCAAATACAGCGAAGGGAGATTCAGCGGCCTGCGCGAGGAGCGCATTTAACTTGTCCTCATTTTCCTGCTCAAGATGAAACCATTGCTGCCCATAAGCCAGCATCAGCACAACAAAAATCAGAAGAATGACGGACACCGCGAGCGAGGTAATCGCCTTTGCATCCATGGCGTTCAGGAAGCGCCCTAAACGGCGTAAAAACTCAAACATACTTTCCCGCGGTTCCCGCATTACGCTGAACCGGCCGCTTTTTTCGCTTCCCCAAGCCTTAAAGCGAATCCGGCGCGCTAACCCGGTAAACCGCATCAGCGCCGACCATACCCGGAACGCCAGACACCCCCCGGTTTACCCCGGCGTTTTCCGGATGTCGTCCTAACGCTCCGCCTGCCCAAAGGCAATCACCCCGGCAACATCAAGAAACATAAGGCCTTTCCCACTTTATTTGCGCCTCTCCCATAAAAAAGCCAGTATACATAGCTGTGGATAACCGAGGCGCCTTCGGGGGGCGAGCTTCGGCGGGGTATTGGGGATTTGATCATGCGGATGCGGCTGATCTTCTGGATCATTATTTTCGCGCTGGGTGCGCTTGTGGGCGATCGCTACGGCATGCCGGGCATTGTCCGGAACGCGGCTGACGGCGGGTTCTCCTATGTTGAAAGCTGGTTTGGCCGTTTGGGGGAACCGATCCCCGAAGCTGAAGAGAGCGCCGCTGAGAATGAGACCGACGTTTCACCGAACCAGGAAGAACCTGACCAGTCTGATGGGGACGCAACATCGTCTGAAAATGAGGCCCAGGCGCCATCCGGCTCACTCGCCGATAATGCAAACCTGCGCATCAACGCAGAAGGGTTGCAGATAATCAAGGAGAGCGAGGGCCTTCGCCTTGAAGCATATAATTTGGGCGGCCAATGGCTGATCGGTTACGGCCATTCCCGCACGGCGCGCGCCGGCATGACCATCACCGAATCTGAAGCCGAACAGTTGTTGCGCGAGGACGTCCGCGATTCAGAAGACGCGGTAAAGCGCATGGTCGAAGTACCGGTGAATGAAAATCAGTTTTCTGCAATGGTGTCGCTCGCCTACAATTTGGGTTCCGGCGGGTTTTCACGTACGACCGTCCTTGAGCGGATCAATCAGGGCGATTACCAGGGCGCTGCCGACGGATTTCTCAACCACAACAGGGCTGGCGGGCAAGTGAACGAGCACCTCACCCACCGCCGTGAAAAAGAACGCGAACTGTTTCTGAAACCTGCCTAAGGCGTTTCCGGCTCAGGGTTTGAGTTGCCGATATCGGCGACGAATTTCCATTCGCCGTTTTCCTTGCGCCATATGGAGATATATTTTCCGTGGCTTACTTTCTCGCCCTCGTCGCCCGGCGAGGTTGATACGTAACGGCCCCAGGTAAATCCGAAATCATCGGACGACGACGCCATGCCGGCTTGCGGGAACCACTCAAGTGTTGCGCCATCCGTCCAGCCGGAAAACCGTTCAATCAGCTTATCGCGTCCCTGATAGGGCTGGCCGCCATCAGGGAACATCATGACGTCATCGGCGGCGTAGGCGGCAAAGGCCGCGGGCACGCTTTCTTCCTGCGCCATGGCGGAAAAAGCCCGGTCGACGGCGATCATCTCTTCCACGGCGTCCGCCCAAGCTGGCGATATTGCAACAACGCCGGCGAAAAGACTGGCGATTAATTTCTTCATCAAAGCCTCCCTTGCAGATGGTTTCATGTACAGGAAACAGACGGACAAGGATCGCGGATTTCGGCAAACCGTTCTAAATGTCCGACGTAATTTGCTTCACAATTTCGTCAGCGTTGCCCGCACGCGGCCAGCCCGCCGCCTGATTGCGGAACCATGTGAGTTGGCGTTTTGCAAAACGCCGCGTCGATTGTTGAAGCGTCGCCAAAGCTTCCTCGCGCGTAATCTCACTTGAAAAAAACGCTGCAATTTCAGGCACGCCCAGGGCCTTCATCACCGGCAAAGACGGATCGAGGCCGCGTTCGATGAGCGACTTCACTTCTTCAATGGCGCCCTCAGACAGCATTTGCGCTGCGCGCTGATCGCAGCGTGCATAAAGCGTTTCGCGTGATGGTTCGATAACAACTCTCGACGAAACATTTGAAAGGAACGGCTCACGGGGAAGCTCCTGGTAGTAGGAAAGCGGTTTACCGGTCGCTTCAAACACTTCCCAGGCCCGAACCAGCCGTTGCGTGTCTCCTTCTGGTAAACGCGCCATGACCGGGTCATTTGCAATGACCTCTTCGCGGAACGCCGCCGGGCCGATGTCTTCACGTCGTTTTTTTGCGGCTTCGCGGATTTCGATGGGGACATCAGGGATGGGCGACAACCCCTCCTCCAGCGACCGAAAGTAAAGTCCGGTGCCGCCGACGATGATTGCAGTGCCGCCGCGTGCATGAATGTCAGTTATCGCGGTGACCGCCATCTGCGCCCAGCGGCCGGCCGAACAACGTTCAGCGCCGTCGAGAACGCCGTAGAGATGGTGTTGAGCCAGGCGCTCGTCGCCTGATGAAGGGCGCGCAGTCACAATCCGCAAATCGGCATAGACCTGCATGGCGTCAGCGTTGACGATTTCGCCGCCAGTCTGCTGCGCCAGCGTCAGCGCCGCGGCGGACTTGCCCGAGGCCGTAGGCCCTGCAATAAAGATGACGCCTGCGTCGTTCATGAGGTCGTCCGTACCCGTATGACTTACATTCTTTCCGTCATTGCCGATCCGGAAAATCCGGTTATCGACCAATCGCTTCTCGACCGGCTGACTGAGGCCGTCAAGGGCACTACGGCGCGCACGCTGGCGCAGGGCATCGCCTATGATATTGGCTTGGCGAACATGCCGGAAACAGGCTCGTTCAAGGAAGCTTCAGCCATCGCGGCCGAGGCTGGTGTCGATCTCAACCTTATCGGCGTCAGCGGCAGGCGCAAAAAGCTGCTGATCGCCGATATGGATTCGACCATCATCGAACAGGAATGCATCGATGAACTCGCCGAATATGCCGGCAAGCGCGCCGAAATATCAGACATCACTGAACGCGCCATGCGCGGCGAGCTGGACTTTGAAGCAGCACTAAAAGAACGCGTCGCGATGCTTGAAGGCCTGTCAACTGATGTTCTAGAAGAGGCGTTCAAACACCGCATCACCCTGACGCCTGGCGCACGCAGGCTTGTTCAGACTATGAACGAAGTCGGCGCCGTCACCGCACTCGTTTCGGGCGGTTTTACGTTTTTTACATCACGTGTAGCGGAACAAACCGGCTTTCAGGTGACGCAAGCCAACGAGCTGTTAATCGAAGATGAAAAACTTACCGGCGCTGTCGGCGAACCAATTCTTGGGCGGGCGGCTAAAGAAGACGCGCTTGTTCGGCTTGCGGAAACCAATAACATCGAACTGCATGAAACGCTGGCTGTCGGCGACGGCGCCAACGATCTCTCCATGCTGGGTCGTGCGGGACTGGGGGTCGCCTTCCGCGCCAAGCCAGCCGTCGCGAAAGCCGCACACGCGCGCATCAGCCATGGCGACCTGACAGCGCTATTATACCTTCAGGGTATTCCGCAGTCGGAATTTATTGACTGACCTTAAGGCCGCAGGCTTTCGTAGAACAACAAGTCGCCGCGTTGCACGTAAATCTGCACAGGTCCGCTGTTGAGGTTGCGCAACTTGCCTAATTTATCGACAGCCGTGTTTGGACGCGTAACGCGCTCCCAGCCGATTTCGAGAATGACGTCGCCGGGCTGCAGGACAATCGCCGCCGCACTTTCCGGGTCAACAGCCGTCACCACCACCCCTTGCACATTGGCAGGCAGGCCAAACGCCTGGCGTAATTCCTCGGTTGGCTCCTGCAAGGTCAAACCGGAGCCTTGCGCCGCATTCGCAGGCAAGACGCCGCCCGGGTTGGCCGCAAGCATACGGGTTTCGCGACGATCGATCCGTACCTGGACGGTGACCCGGCGCGTGTCGCGCAGAACTGTCATCGGCACTGTCCGACCGATTGGCGTGTCGGCCACGGCGCGGGTCAGGTCGCGCACATTCTCAATTTCCCGGCGATTGAACTCAAGGATAACGTCATTAGGCAAAAGCCCCGCGTCTGACGCCGGGCTGTTCGGACGCACGACCGTGACAACGGCGCCTTTCGGCGCACGCAGACGCAACGTCGCCGCCAGTTCCGGCGTAACATCGTCGATAGAAACGCCAAGCCAGCCACGGCGCGTTTCGCCGAATTCCATCAGTTGCGTCACTACCGTTTCTGCAAGATCGGCAGGCACGGCGAAACCAACACCAACCGAACCGCCAGTTTGAGAGTAAATCGCGGTGTTGACGCCAACCACCTGACCGTTGAGGTCAAACAGGGGACCGCCCGAGTTGCCGCGATTTATCGCAGCATCAGTCTGAATAAAGTCATCATACTGACCGGAATTAATGTCGCGATTGCGCGCCGACACGATACCAACCGTAACAGTGCCGCCAAGGCCAAACGGATTACCGATGGCAATAACCCAGTCACCAACACGGGCGACATCGGAATTACCAAACTCCACATGTGGAAACCGGACGCCGGCGCCGTCAAGTTGCAAAACTGCGAGGTCTGTTTCGCGGTCGGTCCCGATCAATGTCGCGGCGAATTCACGACCGTCATTCAAAGTAACAGTGATGTCGTCAGCGTTGTCGATGACGTGATTGTTGGTCACGACGACGCCGGAAGCATCTATGATAAAACCCGACCCGAGCGAAACAGCCGGCTGGTTGAATTTGCGCTGCAGAGGAGACAATTGCGCCGCGCCGCTGGCGCCGCGCTGGGCGGTCGAGATGTTCACCACCGCTGGCGTTAGGTCTTCTGCGAGATCGGCGAAACTGTCAGGCGCATTGCGCGCCTCCGCCGCCGTCAATCCAGCATCCGCCGCGACCAGACATCCGACCGCGAACGCGCCAGCCAGAACACCCATCAATCCACCGGTTTGAGCCATAACCGCCCCTTAATCTTCCCCGAACTGAAAACTACCGCCTTCAGGTTAACCCAAAGCCGACAAACGGCAAATGGCTGATGCGATGGACGGCCATCAAATTCAGATTACTAGCGCCGCCCTTCTAAGTTGTTGAAGTAACGGAAGAATTCGCTGTCCGGCGAAAGCAGAATTGTAGTCTCGCCATCCTGAAGCGCCTCTTCGTAGGCAAGAAGCGAGCGATAGAAGGCGAAAAACTCCTGATCCTTGTTGTAGGCGGACGCGAATATGGCGTTTCGTTCGGCGTCTGCGGCGCCGCGAATTTTCTGCGCTTCTTCTTCCGCCTCAGCTTTAATTTCAATCACCTGACGGTCGGCTTGCGCGCGGATCTGGTTTGCCTGCTCGTTGCCTTCGGAACGGTATTGCTGAGCGAGCTGACGGCGTTCGGCGATCATTCGTTGGAAGACCGCTTCCGAGTTTGTTTGAGGCAAGTCGGCGCGCCGAATTTTTACGTCAACGATTTCAACGCCAAGAGGGCGAGCGGATGCTGTTAATTGTTCCTGAATGCGCCCCATTAACTCGCTGCGCCGTTCGGAAATAATTTCATCAACCGTTACCGAACCCAGCACAGCTCGTAATGAGTCATTAAGCTGGCTGCTGAGACGTTCCTCACCCCTAAGTTCAGTGCGCACTGATTGATAAAATAAAAGCGGATCAATAATCTTGTAACGCGCAAAAGCATCAACGATCAGTCTTTCCTGGTTGCGCGCAATAATTTCAGTTTGCTCCTGCTCAAGATGCCGGTTGCGCCGATCAATGAAATTGACGCTTTCCGCAAACGGCACTTTGAATTTAAGGCCAGCTTCCGCATACTGACTTTTCGGTTCACCAAACCGGAAGACAAGCGCGGAGTGTGTTTCCGGCACAATGAAAGCAGAATTCAAAAGCACCACCAAGCCGACAAGAACAACGACTCCAATAAAAGGGAGCGGTAATTTACTCATCTTAATTGTCTCCCTGTTGACGATTAGACTGTTGCTGGCGTCGATTTAACTGATCCAGCGGCAAATACGGCACGACGCCTGATCCAGCCCCTTCCTCGATTATGATTTTGTCCATATCACCAAGCACGCGCTCAACTGTTTCCAGATACATGCGCTGGCGCGTGACTTCTGGCGCCTGCGCATACTCCGAATAAATCTCGTTGAAGCGCGCCGCTGCGCCCCGCGCGTTTGCGGTTCGCTCAGACGCATAAGCGCGAGCTTCCTCGAGGATACGCTGGGCCTCGCCTCGTGCTTCCGGTACGACCTGGTTGGTGTACTGACGCGCCTGCTGAATGACTGTCGCCTGGTTCTGCTCGGCTGCCTGAACATCGCGGAAGGCTTCATTAACGTCATTGGTCGGCGGCTCGGCGAGTGTCAGGTTCACACGCTCGACCTGGATGCCAGCCAGATAAGAGTCCAACGCACTTTGCATCAGCGCTTGAGTTTGAGAAGCGACCTCGGTGCGACCATCGGTTTGTACATAGTCAAGTGTGTTTTTACCTACGACTTCGCGCATTGCTGCTTCGCCAGTCATGCGCACAAGCGACTCAGGATCGTCAATATTAAAGGTGAACTGCGCGACGCCGGGCATATCTTCACCCTGCTCGGGGACGAGCGCCGATTTAATACGCCACTGCACGGTGAATGCGATGTCAACAATGTTCTTATCGCCGGTCAGCATGAGGCCCTCCGGCAACTGCCCAGAGCGGCGACCAGTTGCAGGAATTTGCATATCCTGAAGCGACAAGACAGGTTGTTTTCTTACATTTTGCACCGGCATCGGCACATGCCAGTGCAAGCCAGGCCCTTTGACATCTGAATAGTCGCCAAATGTCGTGACAACTGCGAGTTCTTCAGGGGCTACCTGATAGATGCCGCTGGCGCCCCATAGCAACAAAAGCGCGCCGCCGATCATTCCGGCTGTGCCTTTATTCAACTGAAATCCGCCGCCGCCTGAGCCGCCGCCGCGCCCGCCTTTCGGGAAGGCGCGCTTCAACCGCTGGCGTGACGCCTGAAGGAGGTCTTCAAGATCGGGCGGCTCATTCCTGCCGCCGCCATTATTGTTGGACCCGCCATTGTTGCCGCGGGGCGGTTGTCCCCATGGTCCGCGGCCGCCACCGCCGCCGCGATTACCGGAATTATCCTGCCAGGGCATTCAAAGCCTCACTTGTCTGATTTTTTGCTCCCGCGCGGCCGTGTCGCGCAGATGAGCGGTTGGAACCTATGACCGCCCGTATATATGTTACGCGGGGCCCGGCGCAACGCGCCCAGCGTCTTTTTAGTGCGCTTTTTGAGCGCTTTTTTAAATGATTTCAAAGGCCAACCGTGAGCAATCCCCTAATTCTTCGCGTGCGCTCGGCTCTTGCCGGGATTGATAATCCCAAAACAGGACGCAACATCATCGCCGACGGCATGATCCACGGCCTCGGCGCTGATGACGAAGGCCGTGTGCGTTTCACCCTGGTTTTTGATGAGAGCGCTGACCGTGAAGAAGCTGAGGTGCTGCTTACGCAAGCCAAAAAAGCCGCCGGCGCGCTTGAGGGCGTTTCAGCAGTCACCGCCGTTGCTACAGCCCACGGATCGGCGAAACCCTCACAGGGCCGTCATTCGCCGGTATCTCAGCAGTCGCGGCATTCGCCATCATCTCAGCAATCACGGCATTCGCCGCAGGCAACTGCAAGCGCTCATGAAAATCCCTTTGGATTGAAAAACAAACCGCGCGTCGAAGCCGCCGCCGAAACCCTCTCCGGCGTCAAATCGATTATCGCCGTCGCTTCGGGCAAGGGCGGCGTCGGCAAATCCACGGTCGCCGCCAATCTCGCCGTGGCGCTCGCCGCGTCGGGCCTGCAAACCGGTTTGCTGGACGCAGATATTTACGGCCCGTCTGCGCCGACGCTTTTCGGCATCAAGGACAAGCCCGCCATGAAAGACGGCAAGATCCAGCCGCGCGAAGCCTATGGCGTTAAAATCATGTCCATCGGCATGCTGATCGATCCCGAACAGGCGATCGCCTGGCGCGGCCCCATGGTGATGGGCGCGGTGCGCCAGCTCATGAGCGATGTGGACTGGGGCGATCTTGATGTGATGATCATCGACACGCCTCCCGGCACCGGCGACACGCATTTATCGCTCATACAATCGAAACGCCTCACCGGCGCGGTGATTGTGTCGACACCACAGGAAATGGCCCTCGCCGACATGCGCCGCGGCGTTTCGCTATTCAGGCAAACCGAAACGCCAGTGATCGGCGTCATCGAAAACATGGCCTGGCTCGAACTTCCGGGCGGCGAACGGCAATATCTGTTTGGCGAGGGCGGCGCGAAAAAAGCCGCTGAAACGATTGGCGCGCCGTTTCTCGGCGCGATCCCGCTCTATCCCGAATTACGCCAAGCCTCGGACGACGGCCTGCCGCTCGCGGCGCGCGATCATCCGGGGGCGGATGTATTTAAGGATTTGGCGGCTCAAATCAGCAAGGCTGCGCGCTCACACTGACTAATCAGCCTGATCCGAACTCGTATGATCGTGCACAATCCGCCAGGCGCCATTGTCGCGCCGCATCACCAGCGAAAAGACGCCGCTTGATGCTTCACCATTTTGCGCGTGATTAAACCGGCCCGTCACAACCGCCACATCATCGGTTACAAGCTTTGTCTCCAGACGGTCGAAGCTGAGTTGCCCCAGCCCCTGCCCGCCAGCGTAGCGATCGCGATAGCGTTTCATGGTCGCTGACCAGCCGCGTGTGATCTCGTTGCCCGCAACGAATTTCAGGTCATCGCTTTTCCAATACCCCTCCATAAAGGCGTCCAGATCGCCCTCGTTCCACGCTGCAGCTTGCGCCTGCAATCTCGCGCGGATGATTTCGCCCGGCGTTCTGAGCGTGGACCGTGTATCATTGGAACTTTGCGTCTGCGCTGCGGGCGCTGTTTGGGCCGGGGGTGTTTCTTGCGCTGATGCTTGCGTCACCTGAACCGCCGGGCGCGGGGCATCCGGGTCGGCGCCGGTGAGCCGGCCAACCGGTGACGGTTGCGGCCCCGTTTGCGGCGTTTGTGTCGCTTGCGCCACCAAAACGGCGGGACCTGTCGCCGGCTGTTCGGCAGACCGTTCCTCGATGGACGGCTGCTCGATAGCAGGTTGGGCCAGAATTTTGTTCATTTCATCTTCGAGCGCATCTTCGCTTTCGTCGACTGGTTCAATGGATTCAGCCGGCGCCGGCTGAAACACCACAGGTTGCGGCGCCGTTGCTTGCTGTTGAACTTCTGGCGCCGGTTCAGGCTCAGCGCTTGCAACACGCTGCGCCTCGACCACAAAGTCGCTTTGCTGATTGTTATCAGGCGTTTGGTTTTGCGCTCTCAACGCCGGGCGTTGCGGAGAACAGTTAAACCCCGCGGAGGATAATCTCTGCACCATCGCCCGCGCCTTTTCATTGCAAAACGTGTCAGAGTTATCTGCATGATAAGGAACGGAAACATTGTCTGCACTGCGCGTATAGCGCACGTCACAACTCTGACCGACTTCGCCAGGCGCAATCACTGCGATGGTCCGTGCATCGCCGCCGCGCGTACATGTCGTTTCAAACGCCGTCGATTGCGCCTGCGCTGTCGCCATGGCGGCTGTTGAAACTGCTATGATGGAAACAGCTCGTTTCATCATATTCCCCTTCCTCATCTCATACGTCCGGAGCGAATCACGTCCTTGCCCGCTTCCTGGAAACCTTAACGCATGGCGCAAGGCGATTGGAGCGTTTAGCGATGGCTGCATTAACAATATCCGCTGAAGGATAAACGCGGCGTCGCCAAAATCGTTAAAATCAAAGGCGTTTGGCCCGGATTCGGGACTTGCGGTCCAGTATGAAAAATTCGCAAGCATACTCGTTATGCGTGTTTTTCTCTCCCGAACCGGCTCGTGTTTCCGCCCAATCGCGCGAATCAATTTCAGGGAAGACGGTATCGCCCTCAATTTCCACATCTACGCGTGTCAGATATATCCGGTCCGCCCGCGACAACGCCTGCGCATATATTTCGCCGCCGCCGATAACGCAAAGCTCGTCAGCGCCGGCGACATCTGCGCAATGACGCGCCAGTTTAATGGCGCTGTCGAGGCTACGCGCAATATAGGTTTTCTCTCCTGCGAAATCTGACGAACGGGTCACAACGATATTGTCCCTGCCCGGAAGCGCCCTGCCGATAGAATCAAATGTCTTGCGCCCCATGACCATCGGTTTTCCCATGGTCATGGATTTGAACCATTTGAAATCATCGGAGATGCGCCAGATAAGATCGCCGCCGGCGCCAATGACATGATTGCGTGACGCGGCCGCTACGAGCGTTATTTTGACAGGGCTGTCATCCACTAAACGGCCACCGGCGCCTTGATATGCGCCTGCGCCTCGTAATTTTCAAATGCTATGTCGTCATAGGTAAAATCGAAAACGCTGCGGATATCCGGATTAAGCCGCAACGAGGGTAAAGTCCCGGGCGTACGCGTTAGTTGCTTTTGTGCTTGTTCCACATGGTTCGAATATAAATGCGCATCGCCGAGCGTGTGAACAAAATCGCCTGGCGACAGTCCACAGGCCTGCGCCATTATCGCCGTCAACAAAGCGTAAGATGCTATGTTAAACGGCACGCCGAGAAAAACATCGCCGGAACGCTGGTAAAGCTGACAGGAAAGTTTGCCGTCCGCCACAAAAAACTGGAACAGACAGTGACAGGGCGCCAGCGCCATCTTGTCGATGTCAGCCGGGTTCCAGGCGGTCACAATCAGACGCCGCGAGGCCGGGTTTGTTTGAATTTCGTTCACGACCCATTTGATCTGATCGATCGTTTGTCCGTCCGGCGCGGCCCATGATCGCCACTGTTTGCCATAGACGGGACCAAGCTCGCCATTTTCATCCGCCCACTCGTCCCATATCGAAACGCCGTTTTCCTTCAGATAGCGAATGTTGGTATCGCCGGCGAGGAACCACAATAATTCGTGCACGATGGATTTCGTATGCAGCTTTTTGGTGGTGAGAAGCGGGAACCCCTCGCTCAGATCAAACCGCATCTGGTGACCAAAGACGGCGCGCGTGCCGACACCCGTACGGTCCAGGCGGCTATCGCCATCATTGAGCACGCGCTCCAGCAAATCGAGATATTGACGCATCGGTTACTCGCGAATCGGAAGTTTCAAACCCAGTCTAGCGGGGCGTGCAGGCCGATATGGAAGCTTTTTTCCACAGCTACACTCGTGCTAACATAGGCGCTCGGGGCAACGAAAACGAGGGATGGCATGGGGAACGCCGCAGACAGCGCACTTGAGCGCTCGGGGAAAGGTCTTGCGCTGCCCGGGCTGATCATTGGCCTTCTCACCGGTCTCGCGGTTTACGGGATTGTCGAATACTGGATCGACGGGCGTGACGACAATCCGCTGGCCGTCACGGTCCTGTTTTTTGTCGTCACAATGTCGGCGGCGTATCTGCTGATGGCGGAAGCTGGGGCATTCATTAAAGCGCTCGGCGGGGCGATTATTGTCGCCGTTCTGCTCGCATGGCCCGATTACTTCATGGCCGGGATCGCAGCAAATGAAACAAACAACCTTTCAGAGTTCCCCACCCTTGCCTGGTTTCTCGTCAGTCGCGGGCTCGCCGGTTATCTGCTCGTCACGTTGATCAAGGCAAGCCTCGAAAGCGGCGCGCCTCCGTCATACCGGCATGTTTTCTTTCACGGCGTAACGCTGCCCCTTATCGCGGCTGGCGCTAAATTATTTGCGCTGCTTGCTGTCGTCCTGCTGTTCACCTGGGCGCGCTTGCTGAAAGAACTGGACGTCAGCTTCTTCAATGAATTTTTTCAAAAGCCCTGGTTTCTGTTGCCGTTTATGGGAGCCATCGGCGGGCTGTCGATTGCGTTGATGCGCGGGCAGCAATCCGTGCTTGGCGCCCTGCGTTTTGTGCTGCTGCTCTTGTGCCGGATGTTGATGGTGATCACAGCGGTTTTCACCATCACATTGCTTATCGTCATTGCGTTGAAGGGCGTCGTACTGGTGTTCGACCGGCCCTATCCCAGCGTCTGGATGATGGTGCTTGCGCTTTACGGCATGCTGATTTTCAATGGCGTTTATCAAAATGGCGAAGGCGGACCGCCGCCGCTTTGGCTGCGCTTGGCGACATTGATCACACTGGTTGGCTTTCCCGTTTACGTCTGGCTCGCATTCTACGCCTTCTGGATTCGCATCGAGGATTACGGCCTGACCCCGCCGCGCATCGCTGGCCTCGCCGTCAACGGACTTATCGCCGCCTACGCTGTGGTTTGCGTCGCGGGCCTGATGACTGAGCTTAACTGGCGGGGCAAAAAGTGGATGCCATTAGTTGGCCCGTTAAACACCATGATGGCGGGAATATGGATCATCGTCGCCATCGCGCTGGCGACGCCGCTCGTCAATCCGTGGGAAATGAGCGCCAAAAGCCAATACGAGCGCGTCGCCGAAGAACGCACCAATATCGAAGACTTCGACTTTGGTTATATGCGTTTTAAACTCGGCAAATACGGCGATCGCATGCTGGAAAAGATGTTGACGCTTAACGATCATCCTGAAATCGAGGCGATCCGCGCCGGGGTTAAACGCGCGCGCTCGGCGAAAAGTTATTGGGAATATCAAAATCCCGGAATCTTGCCCGCCCGGATTGAACGGCCGGAATCGGAATCCCAGAACTGAAATCAGTCTTTCTTTTCAAGCATATGAATTTTGCGGCTTGGGCCGTTGTAATCCTCAACCCCTTGCGAGAGCGCGTAGCACGCCAGCCTGACCGCGCGCGGGATTTTCACCTCGTCGCCGTCACGTTCGCCTTTTTCGTAATACTGGATCATTCGGCGTTTCAAACCGAGAAGGTGGGCCGCATCCTTCTGGGACAAGCCCAGCGTTTTGCGCCATTTCTTAAAATCGCCGGCATCCATGTGCATCGCCCAGTCGACCTCCGCACTAAGTGCGTCGTAAAGCGCCAATACTGTATGGATGTAACAGAATCTTGACATTAGGCCGGATTTTTTCACCCCCGGACCCGAGGACTTTAAAAATTTACCCCCAGCCCTTATATCTATGGTGTTCGCGCAAGCGGACTATGGCGATAAATGACGCGTGAAATAAGCGTATCGGACCCGGGGGCGGTACCCGGCGGCTCCACCAAATCCCTTCGGCGGCGATCCGCCAGGAGGGCCTTGACGGGGCCGAACTAGGATCGACGAGCGTGTAAAGACGATGTTTTCGCCCGGTTTGCCTCCGTTATTTGGCTAAATTTGAATAGTTGCTAATGACAACCATTCGGAAGAGTTCGCTCTCGCTGCGTAACGCAGTGCGAGAAACTCGCTTTAAAGCCCTAGCCCCTTTCCAAGGCTAGGCGGGGTTTTGGGAGCACCTGGCAACAGAAGCTCCCTCTTTCTTTTGGGTTTGCGGGCCTTCGCCCGCTGGCCGGCGCATGGCGCCAGAATGATAGACTTTTACCTCAATGCCCCAAAGCCGCTAAAATCTCCGCTTCCCGGTTGGATGGCAACATGCCGTATTCTGCAGTTGCCTCAGCGAATCTGAATTCGTCATTTGGATATCGCCGGAAGTAGCCCTCAAGCATCGAAGCGGCGCTCGCGCTTAAAGATCGATTTGCGAATCCGGCGCTGAAAGCTTTCTCGGAACTAAAATGATAACGCCCTTCAGGCTCGTCACTCCACAATGGCAATGCGCCGTCGCCAGATTTCACTCCGAACTCGGCCAACTCATTTTGAGACGTCCAAATTAACTCTGCATCACTTTGTGTCAGGTCTTTAATAGCTGTAAGATAATCAATTAATCGAAACGGTCTCGACATGACATTATAAGGACCAGACAGCTCTTTTTCTGCACACGTCACCAGAAATCGACACAATGAAATGATATCTGTAAATTGCGCCAAAGTCTGACCGTCTTCAGGCGCCAGCACTTTGCCGCCACGCCAAATTCTAATGGGCCAGTATGGCTCGTCCCTTGGTAATGGAATTCTTTCGCCACGCATCCCATGCGATCTGAAAATCCCGACATTTCCGTCAAAGTTTTCCTGCAGAACTTTCTCCGCCAATGTCTTACGCAGGAAATAAACCTGCTCGTGGGGCTTTCTGTTAATGGGATGGCCTTCCAGGTCGGATAATCGCGCATCTTCTTTCGTGCCACGAACGCGAAACGCCGTGTTGTGATAAACGGCAATAGAAGAAATATAAAAATACGCGCCGGCATGGCCGCTCAATAACTTTGCCGTATCCTCCACGCATTTCGGGCCTTTTTGCCAGGTGTCGATGACAACGTCCCAGTCGCGTCCGCGCAGCGCGCTGAGATCTGGATCGCCATGATCTTCCTCGCGGTCGCCGCGTAGACGTTCAAGATATTTGAACATATGCGGGTTGGTGATCCCGCGATTGAAAAGAGTGACGTCATGACCGGTATCGAGAAACGTTTCGACAATCGCCGGTCCGAGGAAACCGGTCCCCCCGAGCATCAGAACTTTCAGCGGTTTTGTCGATGTCTTGGAGAACCCTGCCCCTTGTGCGGCAACCGGTTTTGAGCCTTGCCCCAATACCGATCCCGCCGCGGCAACACCCGCAGCGTTCAAAAAATTTCGTCGATGCATAGATACGGCCTTCCTCGCTGATAAATAACTTTATTATCAGGAAAGATAGAGCCGCAGGCATGATCAAGGCGTTTGTGACGAACTGTCCGGGTGCGGGGATGAACTGTCCCGAGCCTGTCAGGCGTTTTAATTATTCTGCGATCGCACCCAGTCGGCAAACGCATTTTCCAGCGCTGATTTATAATTGCGGCTTACGGGCAAAGTCGATCCATCGATAAATTGAACGGCGCCCCCCTTCGGTTTCGCCGCTTTTACCTCGCGCAGATGAGCCAGATTGACCACGTGCTTTCGGCTGATGCGATAAAACCCATGGTCCTTGAGCTTGCTTTCCATTGCCTTAAGTGTCGTTCGCTCGAGGTGCTCAGCTTCACCGGTTCGCAAGGCAACATAATTGCCCGCCGCCTCAGCGTAGCGGATATCGCAAACATTCAAACGCCGAACGCCGTTCGTATCGTTTACCAACAACCAAGATGATACTAGGGGATGAGGCGTAGCATTCGATAAAGCATCGCCAGCAGCATTCTTATCCGTTTCATTGAATCTCGCCGTCCCAATGCCGGCAAGGCCGATTAAAAAACCCGCCAAAATTCCTTGTGGATATCGCTTCATCACCAGGTGAAGCACGTCGTCAACAAAAGGTTGGCCAATTGTTCCGTCGATTGACCAATAAAAAAGCACCACCAGTATTGGATGGATAATCACAGAGCCAAATACGACAAAACCGATATAAAACAGCTTGATTCCCGGCGAGTTTTCGCCTGCCCGGATCAAATAACGCCTATACGCATAGATGAAAGCACACGCTAAAACGCACCAAACGAAACCATCGCCAATACCCCACTTGATAGCATGCGACCAGTCGGCGCCGTAATAGAACCGAAAGTGCGTCACCAGCACGGCGGCAGCGGCAAGCCAAATTACGCCTATCCAGGCAGGGCCGTAAAACCTTCGAGTTTGATAAGACATTCCAACGTTACATTGACACTTGTTCTACCAAGCCTAGCGTTAGGTTCGCGCCAATCAACCAAATTTTGGAAAATTCCCGCTAACGGCTACTGAAGCTGGCGCATTGTGAACAACGCCGTTAAAAGAACCTTCAGTCATAATACGAAAAGGTGGCGCCCCCGTGAGTGAAGACATAGAGCTTGATTACAGCGAGCTTATTCAGGAAGCCCAGAAAAAGGCTTACCGGTTTTTGATGCGCGATGTGTTGAACATTGTCGCTGAGATCGGCGACGCGCCGGGCGAACATCATTTCTTCATCGAATTCGGAACCGAAGCGCCGGGCGTGGTCATTCCTGATCACCTGAAAGAACAATATCCAGAATTGATGACCATCGTGCTGCAGCACCAGTTTGAGGACCTCACCGTTTCCGATGACGGTTTCGGCGTCACGCTGTGGTTCAAAGGCAAGGAATCGCGTCTCGAAATTCCATATGACGCAGTAACGCAATTCGCTGACCCCAGCGCCCAATTCGGCATACGGTTTGACGCACAGGCAGCACCCGAAAACGAAGAGGCAGAGCAAGACGAAAAGCCGGCTGATGAAAAAGGTGATCAGGACAATTCAGCAGAGTCGGCATCAGAGGCAAGCGACGAAGAAAGCGCAGAAAAAGAAAATGACGGCGCCGATGTCGTCAGCCTGGACGCATTCCGGAAGAAGTAAATTACTCCGCCGCTGTTCGCTTCAACGTGTGCACGGCTTCTTCGTCTGAGGTCGCAGTCGTTTCTTGCGACAGAAAGGGCGTTTCATCCGCGTCAAGATATTCTTGTGGTATCGTCTTGTTCGCCTCGCCGCCCATGGATTTCAGTTTTTCAACCTGCCCGACAATATTGCCGCGCCCGGTTGAAAGTTTCTTGAGCGCGCCATCATAAGCCGCTTCAGCTTGACGCAAGCGATCGCCAATTTCGCTCATATCACCAAGGAAGCCGACAAATTTGTCGTAGAGCTTACCGGCGCGAGAAGCGATTTCGGCAGCGTTTTGATTTTGCCGCTCTACACGCCAGATGGCGGCGACAGTTTTAAGTGCGATGGTGAGTGTTGTCGGCGTGGCGATGGCGACCTTGTTGTCAGCAGCGAAAAACCCGAGCTCGCCGTCATGCTGTAGCGCGGCGCCAAGCGCCGCCTCGATCGGAACAAACATAATGACGAAGTCGAGCTTGCCGCCAGCGCGTGAGTGATATTCCTTACCGGCCAGCGTTTTAATGTGATTTTTTACAGACGCCGCGTGCCCAGTCAGCCGCGCCTTTCGTTCAGTCTCCTCCTCCGCATTGACGAAACCTTCGAAATCCTGAAGAGAAACTTTTGCGTCGATGATAATGCGTTCGCCGTTTGGCAGATTGATAATGTAATCGGTGCGGACGCGCTTGCCGTCTTCGCCCGTATGGCTTTCCTGACTTGTATACTCCTCACCTTCGCGCAGTCCCGAACGCTGGAGGATTGTTTCGAGGATCATCTCTCCCCAGGCGCCCTGCATCTGCACTTTGCCTTTCAGGGCGCGGGTCAGGTTTTCCGTTTCTTTCGACATCTTCGCAGACTGTTCGCTTAACAAACGAATTTGTTCTTTCAGCGCAGAATGCTGAGTCAGGCTTTCTTTGTGAGACGCGACAACGCCTTTCTCAAACTCCTCAATCTTGGTTTTCAAGGGAGAAAGGAGCTGGCCGATTTGTTCGTGGTTCTGCGTTTTGAACGTTTCGCTCTGCGACTGCATGAGCTTGCCGGCGACTTCCTTAAACTCCAGCGCCATCTGATCTTTTGCATCGCGCAGGTCTTTCAACCGCGCTTCAAGCGCTTCAAGTTCCGCAACATCCTTCACAACACGCCGGTCGAGAGCGTCGCGTTCTTCGGTGATCGCTTTAATCTGTTGTGTCTGGCTTCGCGCCTCCTCCGTCATACGTTCAACTTCTGATTTCGCATGGCGAAGGTCCGCGGCGGCGGCGGCAAGATCCAATTGCAGCTTCGCGTTCTCACTTCGCAACGTCTCCAAATCGGCTGCGCTCTTGTCTGACGGTTTGAAAAACCGCAGCGCGATGAAGCCGGCCGCAATGGCGGCGATAAAAACGACAACTCCGGTGATGAGAATTTCCGGCATAAAGAGAAACCTGAGCAAAGAGAACAAAACGGGAATATCACATTGTTCTCTCTCAATGTCGACCCGCGCGACACACGAGTTTTCAACAGGAAAACGGCTATGCCCGCTGGTGACGGCCCTGATGGCGCGTGCTAAGGCCCGCGCGAACATCCCGCCCGATTCCTACATTCAAAAAGAGCAATAGCGATGACGAAAACCCGCACCGAATCCGACAGTTTTGGCAACCTCACCGTACCGGCAGACAAATATTACGGCGCCCAGTCGGCGCGGTCGCTGATCAACTTTCCCATCGGCGATGAAACCATGTCGGCGCCGCTGGTTCGCGCCCTCGGCATCGTCAAGCTCAGCGCTGCGCGGACCAACATGGCGCTGAAATCAATACCAAAGAAAACCGGCAAGGCGGTTGAAAAGGCTGCACGAGAAGTCGCCGAAGGCAAGCTGAACGACCACTTCCCGCTTTCGGTCTGGCAGACGGGTTCGGGCACGCAGTCAAACATGAACACCAACGAAGTCGTCGCCAACCGCGCCATCGAAATTCTTGGCGGCGTCATCGGTTCGAAAGACCCTGTGCATCCAAACGACCATGTGAACATGAGCCAGTCGTCGAACGATACGTTCCCGACAGCGATGCACATCGCAGCAGCGGAAGAAATCGTTCACACGCTCATTCCCGCGCTGGAACATCTGCACGGCAAGCTCGCAACGAAACAAAAAGCCTTCGCGAAGATCATCAAGATCGGGCGCACCCATTTGCAGGATGCAACACCGGTAACGCTTGGTCAGGAATTTTCCGGCTACGCCGCTATGGTCAAGAACGGGATCAAACGCGTCAAAGCTGTGCTGCCCGCGCTTTACGCACTGGCGCAGGGCGGTACCGCTGTCGGCACCGGCGTCAATTCCAAAAAGGAATTCGCCAAGATGTTCGCGAGCGAAGTCGCCGAATACACGAAACTCCCCTTCGTCACGGCGCCGAACAAGTTCGAGGCGCTCGCCACCCATGACGCCATGGTTGAAGCGCATGGGGCGCTCAATGAAGTTGCGGTGAGCCTTTTCAAGATCGCTAATGACATCCGCCTGCTCGGCTCCGGTCCGCGTTCAGGGCTCGGCGAAATCTCGTTGCCGGAAAACGAGCCCGGTTCCTCAATCATGCCGGGCAAGGTGAACCCGACCCAGTGCGAAGCTTTGACCATGGTCTGCGCACAAGTGATGGGCAACAATGCAACGGTAAGTTTCGCCGGCAGTCAGGGGCACTTTGAACTCAATGTCTTCAAACCGGTAATCGCCTACAACACGCTGCAGTCGATCAGATTGCTTTCAGACTCAGCACGGAGCTTTACCGACAAATGCGTCGTCGGGATCGAAGCCAACGAAGCGCGCATCAAGTCGCTGATGGAACAATCACTGATGCTGGTGACGGCGCTGGCGCCTGAAATCGGTTACGACAACGCCACCAAGATCGCCAAAACGGCGCACAAAAACGGGACAACCCTGAAAGAAGAAGCCGTTAACCTTGGCTTCATCAGCGCCGCCGATTACGACCGTATTGTCCGCCCGGAAAAGATGATTGGCCCTAAATAACAAAGCCAAAACAACAAACTATAGGCTGCGGTTGGCCTGTGAAAAACTAAACCGCGCAACTGGACCGGTTCTTGCCTAACCTTGATGTGAACGCTTCCGCGATCCTCACACTGCGGCGGCGCATAGTATGATTTTGGGACAAGGACGGAATACCAATGTCTGACGCGAAACCAACCGAAAGCCAGCTCCGGCTCCTGCTCGCGCAATTCCTGTTTGCGCATGATGTAGATATCGAAACCCTTTATTCAGCCATGGGCACTGATCTTTCGAACGCCGATTCCGAAGCGGTTTCTCACATGGCGGGCATCATAGACGGCGTCACGCTGGCGACATCGAAAATCCGGGCGCACGGCCTCGACAACTGGGCCAAGAACTAAACTTTCCTCTTACTGCTTGCACTTTGCGCCCGAACCGGTTTCCTCACTCATGGGGGAGAGGAAGCCGGTTCTTTTTTATGCAGAAACGTTCCATCACCTTGAAGGGTCACCGGACCAGCATCGCGCTGGAGGCAGAGTTCTGGGCAGCGCTCGAAGACCTCGCCGTCGCGAGAGAGAGATCCCTTCCCTCACTTGTTTATGAAATCGATCGCAACCGGCTGAAACAGGACCCAGCGCCGGGGTTAGCATCCGCGATTCGCGTTTTTATCCTAGAAAGCAGCAGCTCAAGCGATTAGTGCGCCGCTTGGGGCATCGCCCCAAGGCAAGGCCGGCCCAAGACAAGTTGCGCATATGAACGGCTGACCTCGTCAGCATACCCGCGCATCATGGGACGTACCTGCTCGAACTTTTGAACACCTGCCGCGCGCGCGATCAGTTCCCCAAAGCGTTTGCGCACAGGCGTCCGCGTCGGGTCAGCCCAGCCTGATAGCGCACGAACCAACTGGAGCCGCGCCCAGAATGCACGCGCAGAAGCAAGCGACTGCGCCGCATCTTCCGTGATCAATCCGGACCTCGCCATGGCGACCAGCGCTTCAGCAGGATGCGTGTCCTGCACAAACGGATGCGCCGAAGCGTGTTTGTAGATCAGAGTACTGATGACCAATTCCACATCCGTACGGCCGCCTTCGATCCGATCGATGTCCCAATCCGATGTCGCTTTTTCCCGGCGCATGCGCTGGGCGCGTGCGCGGTCGAGGTCGCGGAACAAAATATCGGCGCGGCGGGCGCCGGCGACAGCCGTACGCAGCGCGTCCTGCGCTTGTTCGGCAATTTTGTTTTCACCCGCGATGACGCGGCCCCGCGCCAGCATGATCTGTTCGTGCGCGACAGCTTCTGACTGCACGTATGATTTGAAAGCCGCCGCCGCAGGCGCCAACGTTCCCGAAACGCCGGACGGACGATGGCTGGCGTCAGGCAGGATTGCGAAGACACCGTCATCAAGATCGCTCAGGGTCGCAAGATAGCGCTTGGCGAAGGCTTCGTTCCCTTCGTTGTCCGCGTCCTGGGCGATAAATCCGAGATAGGTTGCAACTCCTGGCAAATGCGGGCCTTCCGCTTCAAAAACATGGAGTGCGATTTTGTCCCCGGCGCCGGCTTCATCTTTCGGCGCAAGCTTACGCGCGACTTCGAATACATCAGTTAGCGTCCTCATATGGATCGCATCGAGGGCGTCGACGGCGGCGTCGAAATTCGTGGCGCCGCTCGCCGCGCTGAACGCTATGCGGGCGATGGCGTCTCGGCGCCAGGCGGCAAGTTCCTTGAGGGCGTCATTGCCCTTAAGCGCAGGCGGGGTGAAGCGCGCCAACCATTCGCCGCCACTCTGTGGCGTTTCAGCGCCCGGGCGGTCGAGTATGATTTCCGCACCTTCTTCAGTGTTCAAAAGCGGCTCGATCACCGAACCAAAAGATCCGAATGCATCCACCAGCCCGTCGCGCTGATAGGCATTGTCGCGCATCATGGCGAATACATCGTGCTTGTCGCCACCAGCATCCAACAGTTTATCAAACAGACGCACAGCATCGTCAGGGTGCTGCGTTTCGCCGAAAGCCGTGAGGAGTCCTGGCGCGAGTGCGGAAAACTTCTGGCTGCCTGCGATGCCGCGCGCCGATCGCGTCCAGTCATCAATGGCGGCGGACAGAACCGCGCCATTCAGGAAGCCGAGATCTTCAAGCTTTCCTGCATCACCGTCCTCAGAGCCACTTCTGTATAGCGCAATTTCCGCCTGGATCCCGCCGGTCAGACGTTTTACTGTGTTCGCCGCATCCGTCTGCGCGCCTTTGAGCGCAGCATCAAGACCTTCATAATCAGCAAACCCACAAAGCCTTGCAAGCGCAGATTTTTCGTCCTCGCGTTCCACTTCGACGGTGCAAGAGCCTTTAATCATTTGCATCCGGGCGACGGCCACATGTGCAAGCTCTTCACCGGCGACCAGACGGCGGGCGACATCGCGAGCCAGCAACCGCGAGCTTGCCGCCGTTTCAAAGATCTGCCGCGCTGACGCAGTACGGAACACGGGACGCAGACCGCCAATCGTAACCCGGCAAATATCCGCCGCCTTGCGAAAAACACTGCGAGGATCAGCATCGCTGGCTTCAGCAAGGGCATTGAGCGCTTCCGAAGGAATTGGGTTTTCACCCCAGACAACCTCCTCCATCTCTTCAAGAAAAACGCCGCCTGCTGTGCGATCCCCGGCAACCACGCGCGCGCCGCCCAGCCACATTTTAAGCGCTTCGGCTTGTGGCCCAGCGGCAGTGGCTTTCACGCGTGCGGCGTTGTCAGCGAAGCCTGCACCACCAACACCCGAACCCAATGGCGTGCGCAACGCATAAAGCTGGTGATCGCCTGTCTTGCCTTCGAACGCTTCGCGAATTTCCGCGCCAATACGCACAAAAATTCTATCGGCGCCGCGCGCCGCTTGTCCTTTAAAGGCGTCCTCCGCATAAAGAATGACAAGATCGAGCGGCCCGTGCGGCGATAAATCTTCGTGGGCGAAGTCACCGCCAGCTACAATGAAAACACCGCGCAGGAAATTATCCGGATCTTCAACGGCAAGTTCGCCGCGTTTCACCGCCGCCCGGACAAGCCAGCGAATGCCGGTTTCGACCATGCGTTCAGCAAAATCCACGCGCGCCGCTGTGGCGTCGGCGACGCTCCATTGTCCGCTGAGTTCCGCGATGGCGATTGCAACATCGACGCGGTTTTTGATCGGTGCCAGTGCAGCATGCAGAGCTTCAGGTCCGCCAACGCCGCGATCGAGCGCGGTCAAATCACGGGCCGCCTCAGCCAACACCGGCGAGGCTCCATCCATCAGCGCTATCGCCGCCGCGTCTGGATGCGTGACGCACAATTCGCCCAGCCGCCGTGTTCCCCCAAAAATTCTTAACATCAGCAATCGCCGGTCAGGCTGGTCAAGCGGCGCGCCTGGGTCTCCGCCCATAGAGTCCGCAACCGCACGGCGCCAGCGCTCTAAAGCAGCGCTCGCCCGAGACGGATCGATTTTATCAGCTGAATTGCGGGCGGCATGCGCGGCTGTTGCGGCCATAAAAGTCCCCGTGCCTTTGGTTCAGGATCAGCGCCGATCATGGCAAAGCAGGGTGAATTCGCCGTTAAACAATTGCTGACGATTAGAGGCTCAATAAAAAGAGAGTCCTCATCATCCAGTTTAGACATCTGCTGAATTGCTGATATGTACGACCTTTGTTAACCGTTCTAGTGATCATGACGCGGAACGCCGCCAAGTTTTTGATTTTCTCCCGAAAGGTCCTGCGCCGTGTGCAGGGTTACGGCGTTTACAAAGTCTGGGCGTTTGCTGTCATAATTGGCGCGGCCGCCGCCTACGGCGTGATTGGATTCCGCCATGTCATTGACGCTGTTTCTCTCCTCGCATTTGGCGAAACGGAAGGCGGCATTGTCAGCGGCGCTTCTTCCTTGCACTTTTTTCGAGCGTGGATGGCCCCGGTAATTGGCGGGCTTGTAGTTTCAGCGATGCTTTATCTGGCGGACCGTTTCAAATGGCTCGAAGCAGGACGCCCTCAAGGCGTCGCCGACGTTATAGAGGCTCGCGCCGTCGGCGGAGGCCATGTTTCCCTGCGCACTGGTCTGGCGACGGCGGCTGTTTCCGCCGTCTCACTGGGCGCCGGTGCGAGCGCCGGTCGAGAAGGACCGGCAGTCCACCTTGGCGCGACCATCGCCTCGATCATCAATCGTTATCTAGGCTTCGACGCCAAACAACGGCGTGCGCTGCTCGGATGTGGGGCCGCAGCGGCGGTCTCGGCAAGCTTCAATGCTCCTATCGCCGGCGTTCTTTTTGCTCTCGAGGTTATTCTCGGGAACTATGCCTTGTCCGTGTTCGGGCCGATCGCCGCCGCCAGTGTTTCCGCCGCTATTGTTACGCGCATTCACCTTGGCGACTCGCCGGCTTTCACAATTCCCGAATATGGCGCCTCAGGCACGATTGACGTCCCCCTCGCCGCCCTCCTCGGATTGCTTTGCGGGTTTCTCGCTTCCGGTTTTTTGCAAGCAACCGAACGGATGACGCTGGGCGTGCGCGACTTCGCACAAAAGCGCGGCATATCCTATTTGCTGTTGCCGCCCATCGGCGGGGTCATCGTCGGTTTCATCGGCGCAGCCTTCCCTGAAACATTTGGCGTTGGCTATCAGGCAGTGACGAAAGCCTTGCGTGGTGATTACGCGATACATCTTTTGATGGTGCTGGTGCTGATGAAATGCGCCGCGACCGCCATCACTCTCTCCTGCCGGTTTGGCGGCGGCGTCTTTTCTCCTGGTCTTGTTATCGGCGCCTTCGCCGGCGCGGCCTTTGGCGGCATGCTTGGCGTCATCTTTCCCGGCCTTGCGGCGAGCCCGGTCTATTACGCCATGATCGGCATGGGCGCCGCCAGCGGCGCTATCCTGGGCGCGCCGATCTCAACAACACTGATTGTCTTCGAAATGACGGGCGATTATTCGATCACCATCGCGCTGATGGTGGCGGTCGCCATCGCCACGCTGGTAACGCAATGGCTGTGCGGGCGATCATTCTTCCACTGGCAGCTTTCACGGCGCGGCTACGACCTTTCAGAAGGCCCGCAAGGCATTATTCTGAAAACCATCCGCGTACGGGAGGTGATGGAGAAGATGCCGCCCGGCGCGCCCCTTTCTGACGATGCAGACCGGCTGGAAACACGGCATTCGCTTGGCGAAGCGCTGGCGAAGCTGAACGAGGCGGAAGAACACGGGCTTCCGGTTGTTGATGCAGACGAACCAAGCGTCATTGTCGGCTATCTGTCACGGGTGAAGGCGCTCGCAGCCTATAACAAGGCGCTGATTGATCAAAACATCGAACATCACACGTAATGCCCGGCGTTAGAATTTTCCGAAAGCCATCGCCGTGAATAGCCGTACTCTTTTCAGGAGAGGAAATGGTTTTCGATCATGGCGCGTATAAGATTTTATCAACGACAAGTGCAGCAATGCCGGCGCAATCGACGCTGGCGCCGATGCCAACGCAGCGCTTGTTTCCGTACGGATTTTATTCGCCAGACAGCTTACGTCGTCAGCAAGATATGGAGCGACGGCACGCCCCTCCCGCGCGAGCGACAAGCCAGCCCCAGCCAATCGCGCTGCGTCGGATAACTCATTATCGCCACCGGCAAGCATGACGGCGGCGGCATCGAAAGCCCCGTCAACTTGCGCGAACCATTGCTTCAGGGAATCCACATCGGGAAACGGCACGCCATAAAGCGGCGCGGCGCCGGCATCGATCGCTTCTTCGAACAACCTTGCGAATTTTACATCCGCCAACCCAGCGGCAGCAATTTCTTCCACAACAGGATGCGCGCGAGGCGGTTTGTGGTTTCGGATTTCTTCAAGCGCGTCACGCCACCATTGCAGGCGGATTTCTCCTAGAGGCGGCTCGCTGACGGCGGACGGTATGCGCCTCAACTCAACATGGAACGCATGAAGTGCGCGCAATTTGTTGCGCAATGGCGGCGGGGCGTAGCCGCTCGCAAGCCATTTATCTTCGTCCTGCGTGCGAACAAGGTTGGAACAGTAGTCTCCGGCTGATCCTGCGGTTGCATCGTTCATGCTAATAGCCACTGCAAAAATTGCGCTTTATGCGTCGCTTAGCACATCACGTGGCAGACTGAATGGACTGGCGCGATATTTCCGTGCAAATCTAGCTGGAAGCCGCAACAATTCGACGCATCAGCATGGCGTCAGCGGAACCGATCTCCTAAATCGTTGTTTCGTGACCGTGTAAAATTCAGAAAGGCATTTGAGATGGCGATTACGCTTCCCGATCTTCCCTACAAGAAAAGCGCATTGGCGCCGCATATTTCGAAAAAGACTGTTGAATTTCACTATGACAAACACACCAGCGGATATGTGACGAAGACCAATAAAGCGATTGCAGGTACTGAACTGGATGATGCGTCGCTGGAAGATATTGTGCGCGCCGCAGCCGAACGAGGCGATCAGGGGCTGTTTAATAACGCAGCGCAATCCTGGAACCATATTTTTTACTGGAACTCCATGAGCCCGCGCGGCGGCGGCAAGCCAAAAGGCGATATCGCAGCCGCTATCAAGGAAAATTTTGGCGGTGTCGATGATTTCAAGGAAGCTTTTTCTGCAAAAGGCGGTGGCCAGTTCGGTTCAGGATGGGCGTGGCTGATTGCCAAGAATGGCAAGCTTGATGTCACTAACACGTCGAACGCCGAAACGCCGTTGACGGATGCCGGCGCCACCCCGCTCCTCACCATGGACGTGTGGGAGCATGCGTACTACCTCGATTATCAAAACAGGCGCCCGGACTACATGACCGCGTTTTTGAACAAGCTCGTCAATTGGGATTTTGTGAACGAAAATCTGTCGAAGGTGTAGCTGCTGAAATTAAATTCAAAGAAAAAGGCCGCCAAAATGGCGGCCTTTTTTTAATGCAGCAGGATAGTCAGCACCTAGGCAGTCTGCGCGGAGACTTTTGACCAATCGCGCTTCACGTTCGTGGTCAGCAGGAATGGCGATGCAACAAAAACGGACGAATACGTTCCGATGACGATGCCCCAGATCATGGCAAGCGTGAAGCCCCGCAAGACTTCGCCGCCGAAAATAACCAGAACAAGCAAGGCCAGCATGGTCGTCAATGACGTCATGACTGTTCGCGACAGCGTATCGTTGATCGAAAGATCCAGAAGGTCCGCCAGGGGTTTTTGCTTGAATTTACGCAAGTTTTCACGAACCCGGTCATAGACCACCACGGTGTCATTCATGGAATAACCAACGATCGTCAGGATCGCGGCGATGATAGCGAGGTTGAATTCAAGCCGCGTCACCGCAAACATGCCGAGTGTGATGACAACATCGTGCACGAGCGCAACGATGGCGCCGAGCGAGAACTGCCATTCAAACCGCAACCAGATGTAGATGAGCATCATGGCGATGGCGAGCGCAACGGCGATGGCGCCTTTCTGGATGAGCTCGCCGGAGACAGTTGGGCCGACGACTTCAATCTTCCGGAAATCAATGCCATCGCCCAGTAAATTTCTGAGCGTTTCCTGCACCAGTTCATTTGCCTGTTGCTGGGCGTCTTCGTTAGCGTCAGTGTCAGCCTCCGCTCCTTCAACCTCTTGTTGTTGAATTTTTATCAACACAGCCTCATCGGCGCCGGCGAAGTCCTGGATCGCCTGCACATCGACATTGCCAAGACCCAGATCGGAAACCGCCGTTCGCACGGCCCCGATATCAATCGGCTCGGAGTCGGCAACCTCGATCGTCACGCCGCCTCTGAAGTCGACGCCGAAGTTGAGGCCAATCGTAAAGAGCGCGGCGATAGAGCCGACCACGAGGATGCATGACAGGATTAACGCGGCGAAGCGAAGTTTGATAAATCCGACATTCGTGCGATCGGGGACGAGTTTGAGCAACATGGGTTCTTCCCCTTAAAGCGTGATTTCTTTTGGTCGTTTGGAAAGCAAAAAGCCGCCCGCGAACAGCCGGGTCAGCACATAAGCTGTGAAGACCGACGTGACGACGCCAACAGCAAGCGTAATCGCAAACCCGCGCACCGGCCCTGCGCCAAGCTGGAACATGATGAGCGCCGCAAGGAACGTTGTGATGTTGGCGTCAATAATCGCAGACCGTGCTTTGTCATAACCGGTCTCCGCCGCCTTGATCGGCGTTTTGCCGGCCAGCAACTCTTCACGGATGCGTTCAAAAATAAGGACGTTCGCGTCAACCGCCATGCCGATGGTCAAGACGATGCCGGCAATACCCGGCAGCGTCAGCGTCGATCCCATCAGCGACAAAACGCCTGCGATCAAAATGACGTTCGCCACCAAGGCTATGTCGGCATAGATGCCGAAGCGGCCGTATGAGATCACCATGTAGATGATAACGGCGATAAAACCGATGATCAGCGCCTTGGCGCCCGCCTCCACCGAGTCGGCGCCAAGTTGCGCGCCAACAGATCGTTGTTCCAGCGTTTGCAGCTCTGCCGGGAGCGCGCCCGAACGGATCAGCAAAGCGGTGTTTGCCGCTTCATAGGCTGAAAAACTGCCGGTGATGCGGCCAGACCCCTGGGTGATGGCTGACTGAATGGTCGGCGCTGAAATAATTTCATTGTCGAGAACGATGGCGAAGACAGAACCAATATTGTTACGCGTATAGTCGGCAAACCGGCGTGCACCGCGCTGATCAAAAGCGAAATTGATCTGGAACCCGCCGCCGTCCGCATTCGGACCCGCCGAGGCCGTCTGCACCATATCACCGGTGACTTCCGCATCTTCGTAAAGGACAAGACCCGGTGCGCCAGACGTGCCCGCCAGTTCACCATAGGGCACAAATATCCGTCCCGGCGGTAAGAGGCCATTCATGGCGTCCTGAAGGCTGACTGTCGGATCATGCCGGTGAAAACTCAACTGGCCAGTCCTGTTGATCAGGGCCTGTAGCGCCTGCGGGTCGTTGTCCCCAGGCACCTGAACCACGATGCGGTCGGTTCCCTGCGGCGCGATCAACACTTCCTTGTTGCCGGCCGGGTCGATCCGCCGCCGGACAACTTCAATAGAGTCGCGCACAGCCTCGGTCGAGTAGCGCACCTCGGCTTCCGGCGTCATGACAATTTCGATGCGCTGATTATTGGCGCTGACCGTATAGTCGCGCTGTCCAAGCATGAGCGCCCCACCGACGCCGCGCGTCAGATCGCGCACGCGGTCCGCCGCTTCATCAGACTGGTCAGCATTCGCGATTTGCAGGGTGATGATGTTTTCGTTCTGATTAAAGGTCAGCCCATCGATGGAAATCCGCTCACGGCCAGCGGCGTTATTCGGGCGCATTTCTCGGCGAATGTCACCCATCATCGAGCGCATCCGGTCATCAATTACTTTTTCCGTATCGACGCCAAGCAACAGATGCGATCCGCCCTGCAGATCAAGGCCAAGATTTATCGTACCCTTTGGCAGAAAACCTGGAAGATTGTTTCTTGTTTCTTCGCTTAACAGGTTCGGAACGGCGAACAACGCCGCCAGCACCATCAGCAAAACCACGCCTGCGGTCTGGTATTTTGAAAACTGAAGCATCACTGACCCCGATCCGGCGCGGCGTAATCCGCGCTCAGTTTGTTTTATTCAGCCTATTGATCGTTCGCCGCCGGCTGCGGTTTGGTGCGCACATCGGAAAGCGTCGCTTTCACCACCTTGACCGTGACGTTATCGGCAATCTCAACCATCACTTCATTGTCGTCGAGAATCTTGGTGACCTTGCCGATAATGCCGCCTTGAGTAACGACCACATCATTGCGGCGCACATTTGAGACCATCTCCATGTGCTTTTTCCGCGCCGTCATCTGCGGACGGATCAGCAGGAAATAAAAAATCACGAAAATCACGATGAGCGGCGCCATCTGGATCAAGGGATTGGCGGCGCCTTCAGCGGCCTGCGCGTAAGCGGGCGAAATGAACATGCGGGTTATTCTCCCTGAGGATTGGTGACCTTATGGGTAGAGACAACTCCCCACCCGGCCTTGTGAAGTCGGCGGATATATAGCGATCCACAAGGGCGTTGCAATGCGGACGAAAGAGAGAGCGCCCACCCGGGCGACATTGGACACCCGAATCATCCGCTCCGAGCCTGTCAAAGCCGCCCATTAACACTTTCTTCTGGACAGAACAGACCTCACCCGCCTTGTGGCCGGGATTTTGCTTCTCGTCAGGGCCAGGGAACCCTGAATTCAAGGACTGAAAGCGCGAGAATATGGCGGTTAAGACGCTTCTGCTCGGATTTGACGGCGGCGACGGCGAATTCATCGAATCGATGATCGCCCGGGGCGATCTGCACCATTTTGCAAGACTGCGGGCCTCTTCCATGGCCCAGCTGATTGAGAATGACCCTGGCCAGGGCAATGTCCAGTTCTGGAAGTGCGCCGCAATCGGCCGGGGACCTGACCATCACGGGCATTATTTCTACCTTCAATTCGACCCGCGCACGTATGACACAGTCCTGGGCTCTAAACTTGGCATGCCAAAAGTCACGCCATTTTGGGCGTCGCTCGATCAAGAAGGATACCGCGTCGCTGTCATCGACTGGTACCAAATGCCGACTGCAAAACTGAAACACGGCGCGTTCATTCATCGATGGCAACCGCATGAAACGCTGACTGGCGCCGTATATTCATCAGAGGCGTTGCGCAAACTCGCAGATGGATATCTTACTGATAATCCAATCGCGGAAAGCTTCGCCACCCGTCCTCGCGAAACACCGGAAGAATTAAAAGATTTCTTCGACCGCGTGATCGGCCGGATCGAAGCTAAGGCTCGTTTTTTTGCCGATCACATGACGCGCGAGGATTGGGACCTTTACGTCGCCTGTTTTTCTGAAGCGCATAATATTGGTCATTACTACATCCACCTGCAGGATGAACGTCATGCATTATACAATCCTGACGCCGCAGCGTTGATCAAAGCTCCCCTTGAGCAATGCTATCGCGCGCTCGACAAGGCTGTCGGCATCATGCTGGATGCTGTCGGCGAAAGCGCAAATGTCTTTATGTTTGCCGGTCCCGGCATGGAGCCGTTTACGAGCGCCAATACAGCCATGGATGAAATCACACGGCGCATGGATTTAGGGTTCGAGACGCCGAAATCGGCTGCTGAAGTGACAAAAGAAGCGTATCGTTCATTTCTGCCTCCAGAATTGCGCCGCAAAATCGCGCCGTTTGCGCGTGCCGTACGGCGCAGGTTTGTCGATCACGAATATCGCCGCCGCAGGTTCTTTGCATTGCCTCACGGAGGCGGCGCAGGCGCCATTCGCATCAACAAAAAAGGCCGTGAACGATACGGCGTCATCTCGCCAGGCGCCGAATACGAGGCGCTTGTGGAAGAGATCGCAACCGGATTGGCGAGCTTTAAAGTTGCAAGCGACGAGCGCCCTCTTGTCAAACGCGTTATATGCATGGCGCATGAATATGACGGCCCGCACCTTGATCTGCTGCCGGACATTTTTGTCGAGTGGGAACGCGCTGACCGTTGCGGCGGGGTCGCAAAAATTATTTCAGACCGGTTTGGCGAAATCGATGTGCCGCTGCCTGTGCGTACCGGTGATCACAATGAGCATGGCGTGCTCTGGACGCCGAAAGACGTCAGTGTTTTATCATCGCCTGTACGGCCTGCCGCTGTCGCGGATATTGTTATGAATACGGTTCGCAAAACTCCGCGTTAACCATAAGCGCGGCTTATCAGCGTTTTAACATTGACTGTTGTATCTGTTGGCGAGAACTTTGCTTTTTTCCATGTAACCAGTGTTTTGCAGGCGGGGCGATGACGGCGAAGACGTTAGTATTTGGGTTTGACGGGGCGGATCACGCCTATATTGATGCCATGATCGCGGACGGCGAATTGCCGGTTTTTGCACGGCTGAAAGCGTCCTCTCGCGTTTTTAATTTCGAAAATGATGCCGCCATGGGCGCCGCGCAGTTCTGGAATTCAGCTTCCATCGGCGCAGGCCCAGCCCATCACGGCCATTATTTTTACATGCAATTCAAACCCGACACCTACGACATCGTGCCGAACCATGATTCTTCCATTCCCGAGATCACTCCGTTCTGGAATACGCTCGATGACGAAGGCTTTTCAGTTGGTGTTATTGACTGGCATCGGTTGCAGCCGAAACCATTGAAGAACGGTTTCCTGATCGATAATTGGACTGGTCATGATCCGCTGACCGATACAGTCTTTTTGCCGGAAACGCTCAAGGAAGAAACAATCCGCTTTTTCAACGGCGACTCGGCTGCCGGTGGATTTGCGTCCAAGCCTCGCGTAACGGCTGAAGACCAGAATGAATATCTCAGCAACCTTTTTCAGCGCATCGAAGCGAAGACAAAATTCTGCGAAGAAAAACTGGCGCAGAAGGAGTGGGATCTTTTCATGACCTGCTATGCGGAAGCGCACGACGTGGGTCATTATTTCTACCACCTGGATGATCCGAACCACCCTCGCTACGACGCGCAGCTCGCCAAGGATGTAAAAGAGCCGTTGAGGGAGTGTTACCGCCGTCTTGATGAAGCGGTTGGACGGGTCATAGAGGCCGCTGGCGAAGGCGCAAAGGTTTTCATCTATGGCGGTCCGGGCATGGAGATGCTGGTTTCTGCAAACAGCGCCACAGAGGAAATGATCCGGCGCATTGACCTTGGCGTCGGCGCGCCGAAATCCGGCGCAGAAACCGCGCGGCAAACCTACCGCTCATTCCTGCCGCTCAACTTACGCAGGAAGCTGGCCCCGCTGGCGCGTTCAATTCGCAGGCGCTTCGCCAATCATGAGTATGAACGACGACGTTTCTTTGCTATTCCGCATAATGACAATGCCGGCGCTGTACGCATAAATGTCAAAGGCCGCGAGAAGCATGGCATCGTTACTCGCGGGGCCGAGTATGACGCTGTTGTCCGTGAAATCGACGAGGCGGTGAGAACCTTTAAAAACGCCGGTACTGGCGCGCCTCTGGTCAAACGCGTTGTTTGCATGCCCTATGAGCATGATGGTCCTTTTATTGATGTCCTGCCCGACGTTTTCATCGAGTGGAATCGTGAAGGCGCCACACGCAACGTAACCAAAATTATTTCAGAAAAATATGGCGAGATTGATATCGAGGATGTTGATCGCACCGGGGACCATAATCCATCCGGCTTTTACTGGACGCCGATCACCTATGAAGGCCCGCCGGTGACTCTGCCGGAACAGGTCACCGCCCCGATTGTCCAGGCGGTAAAGGGCGCTGGCGCATAGCCAGCTCTGCGCGGCTTTAAACCACTAAAACCATATCTGCTTACTTCAGCGGCCCCTCACGCCTTGCCCCTTGAGGAATGCCTCCCCTTTTTCGAACGCCAGAAGTAGCTGAGTGAGCGCTCACTTGACATTTATGCGCCAATGCGACAAAGTTGAGAGAAATTCAAGGTGAGCGTTCACTCAGTTATGGCCTCGTTCCCAAGCATTGTTGAGCTTCCGGGAACAGCAGATTGAGCCCACGGCGGGAACATTTGCGCTGAGAGCGTATTGCGCACGACCGGGCATGAAAGGAATTTTAATGGCAGACAGGCAAGTCGAGGATTTGCGCGGCGTCACCGCCGCCGCCGGGACCACAAAAGCCCGGATTGAACGAGCCGCCCTCACCCTTTTTTGCCAAAAGGGCGTTGACGCCGTCACTACGCGGGAGATCGCCCAGGCAAGCAGCATTTCCGAAGGGGCGTTATACCGCCACTATCCGAGCAAAGAGTCGCTCGCCGAAACGATGTTTTTCGCCATACACACGCATCTCGCTGATGAAATTCACGCTTCGGCGGATCAAGCAGACGGGATAGACGAAAAAGCGCAAGCAATTGTCGCCACCTATGCGCACATTGCAGATGATGATTGGACGTTGTTTGCCTACCACCTCTTAACGACGCACCGGTTTCTTCCGTTTAAGGAAGAAAAACAACGCACTCACAAATACAACCCGGTTTCGCTCGTCGAAGAAATAATTGCCGATGCGATGAAGAAAGGCGAGCTTACCGCCGGTGACGCGGCGTTCAAAGCCGCTAACGCGCTAGGTGTTGTTTTGCAAACCGCGCTCCACAAAATATATGGCCGCATAGAAGATGATCTTACCAATCGTAAAGCTGAACTGAGCGCCGCTGTCATCGCAGTGCTGAAGGCTTAATCCATGCTGATCACTATTCGCTCATTAGTGTTTCAGGCTGCATACTGGCTGACATCGATCTTTTACGTCATCGGCGCCATCCCACTCGTGATTATTCCCAGTCGCAAGCCGCTGATGTACTGGATACTCGGTTACACACGGACGATGATGTTCTGGATGCGCGCTATTGCCGGGATCAAAATCCGCATAAAAGGCAGAGACAACATTCCGGACGGCCCATGCATCATCGCCGCGAAACATCAAAGCTGGGGCGACGGGTTCGTCATGTTTTCGCAGTTTCGCGATCTTGCCTTTGTCACTGGCGATCATCTCGAAAAATTCCCGCTGGTGGGCGGGCTGTTGCGCAAGATGGGCGCGATTGTGGTGGACAATTGCGGCGGCGCCTATGCGCGAGCGCGACTTGTGGATGCAGAACTGAAAAAAGCGCAAGGCCAGAACCGCCGCATTCTGATTTATCCGGAAGGTCATCTTGCGCCTGTTGGCCAACACTACCGATATAAAAAAGGCGTTTATCATATGTACCACGTCTATGGTTGCGCCGCCGTGCCGGTCGCCACCAATCTCGGGCTCAGATGGCCGCAACAGAGCTGGCGACTGACGCCAGGAGAGGCCGTTGTCGAGTTCCTGCCGCCGATCGCGCCGGGGCTTGATAAGGAGACGTTCATGGCCCGCCTTGAGCGCGATATCGAAGCGCGCTCTATTGAGCTTCTAGGCGAGGAGCGCCCGCAAGGGGTAGAGATCGGCGCCCTTTTGCCCGACCCGGGGAAACAGACCAGTTGAACAAAACCACTTCTCAGGAAGCCGCAAAGACGCCGTTGTTTTTTCAAAGGCGTTTCTGGCCCATGTGGACAGCGCTTTCCTTCGGCACGTTTGCAGACAACACGCTGCGTCAGGCGCTCCTTATCGGCATTCCGGCAGGGATTATCACGACGCCCTTTTTTACTGACGCCGACAATGCTCTTCCCTTTATTGGCGCTTTGTTGCCGTTAGCGATTTTGATTTTTTCATCAGTATCGGGACAGCTTGCTGACAAGTATGAAACAGCGTTTATGTTCCGGCGCACAAAATTCGCCGAACTATTGCTGATGCTGACCGCTGCAATTGCCTTTGCGTCAGGCATCGGCTGGCTCGCCATCGCCATGTTATTCGCGATGGGCGCGCAGTCCGCGTTTTTCTCGCCTGTGCGCGTTGGCGCCATGCCGAAATATCTAAAGCCCAATGAACTCGTGCGCGGGAATGGTTTGTGTAATGCGGGGCTCTTTACGTTCATCCTTCTTGGGTACATGGCGGGCGGCGCCTTGATTGTTCAGGAGGGCGGCGGTTTCATGGTTGGCGCTGTTTTGATCAGCGCGGCGAGCATTGGTTTTCTGGCTGCCCTGCGCACCCCCAAAGCTGCGGCGAACGCGCCGGATCTGAAGCTCAGCTTTAACGGCGTCACGCAAACTGTCAGGATGTTCAAATTCGTATTCGAGGGTCGCGGCGTCGCCCCGCCTTTGTTGGGGGTTGGCGTCTTTTATCTCCTCTCGACTGCCGTCACTGTCATCATTCCGCTCTATGGCCGCGATGCGCTTTATGCTGAACCGCTGGTTTGGGCGGCGCTCAACGGATTATTCGCCATTGGCGCGGGAATTGGCGCCGTGACCGCTGCAAGCCTGCCGAAGGCAAAGTCGAGCCTTGGCGCCTCAACCCTTGCTATCGCCTGCGCCGGCGTTGCGAGTTTCCTTGTCTATTGTTTGACGCCCCTCGCCGCAGGTAGTGAAGCCAATCCGGTAAGCCTGGCCTCGTTTTTTTCCAGCGCGTCGGGGTTAAGCCTTACATTCATACTAATTCTCACTGCCGCACTCGCGGGTGTTTATATCGCACCGTTACAAGCAGCGATGCAAAGGCGCGCCGCGCCAGCCGTCCGTGCCCGGATCATGGCTGCCAGCGCTTTCGCTAACGCCGCATTCGCAATACCTGGATCATTGTCACTCCTTGCCATCACCGCAACCGGAGTGGACCCGCGTCTTGCCTTCATCGCCGTCGGCGTCGCCATGCTGATCATTGCAGGAATCATGTTCGCGCGAATGCGGGCGCTGCCCGAGGGTCTCTATGATGAAATGCTCAGTTCTGCAGATGAAAGCCCCCTCCAAAACGACTGATTTGAGCCGCTCTCCTCAACAGCTATGCCGCTTTTGCCGGGGCTCCGTGCATGCTATTCATAAATTGTTAACGGCGGAACTTGCTGATTTTGCGGGTAAAAACTTGGAATAGTCGGTTCTCAATCCTGCATTATGGTTGGAATTCCGGTATAATTAACGCACCAGCAAGGACAAAACGGTACTTTCCACAGGTTATGGAGCTAACGTTCGCCATCATAGCGACCTGCCTCGTCTTCGGCGTCATCGCCGCGGTGGCGTCCGTGCGTCCAAATCTGCTTCCTGAGATCGGCGCGTCATTGCGCAAGACACAAACGGTCAAAAAATTCTCGCCCCGCAATACGCTTTTCATTATCGGCACATATTCGAACCATCCAGCATGCAAAATGCAGCGCCGGTTACTGAAACCTGCGATTGCGGCGCTCATCCGAAACGATGTCACGGTGATGGAAGTTTACGGCGATGACCAGCCGCGACAGAATGGCGAAGCGATTGACTGGCTAGATCCGGCTTTGCTGCGGCATGCGCTTGATGCTGAAGACGGTTTCTATGTGATCTATGTCGATGCTGACGGAAAAACGCTATTCCGTAGCGAAGCGCCGATGGTGACATCAGACATTCTGGATCGTGCGAAGCTTGATATCGCGACGCCAGTGCGCGGCGCCAAGAGAAAAAATCCCGTTCTCAAAAAGCTTCGCGCCGCTTAAAAGCGTTCTGGTCAAGGCCTTCCGATTGAATGATAGTCGATACCCGCCTCGGCCATTTCCGAGGGTCGATAGATATTACGCAAATCAATCATAATCGGCGCTTTTAAAAGCGACTTGACGCGATCCATATCAAGCGCACGGAATTCGTCCCACTCTGTGATGATGACCACAGCGTCTGCTCCATCCAGCGTTTGATATGGCCCTTCTACATATTCGACAGAGCCTAACAGTTCTTTCGCCTCATTCATGCCTGCCGGATCAAAGGCGCGCACTTTCGCGCCGGCCTTTTGCAATGCCGGCACAATATCGAGTGACGGCGCATCGCGCATATCGTCAGTGTTGGGTTTGAACGTGAGGCCCAAAACCGCAATCGTCTTGTCTTTAAGACTGCCGCCACAAGCGGCGATTACGCGATCGGCCATTTTCTTTTTGCGGGCGTCATTGATATCCACAACCGCTTCGACGATTTTCGTCGGCGCTTCATTCACCTGCGCAGTGCGCACCAGCGCCAGCGTATCCTTCGGGAAGCAAGAACCGCCATAGCCAGGACCGGCGTGCAAGAACTTGCCACCGATACGGCCGTCAAGGCCAATACCGCGCGCCACCTCCTGAACATTGGCGCCGACTTTTTCGCAAAGATCAGCCATTTCGTTGATGAACGTAATTTTGGTCGCGAGGAAAGCGTTTGCTGCGTATTTTATCAGTTCCGATGTTGCACGGTTGGTAAAGACGATCGGCGTCTCGTTGAGATAAAGCGGCCTGTATAATTCTCGCATGACTTTTTGCGCGCGCTCGTCCTCAGCACCAACAACGACACGGTCAGGCCGTTTGAAATCCTCAATCGCGGCGCCCTCTCGCAGGAATTCAGGATTTGAGACGACGGAAAACGCCGCATCAGGACGGGTTTTTCTAATAATCTCTTCGACTTCCGTTCCGGTGCCGACCGGCACGGTCGATTTGGTGACGACAACAGTGTAGCCGTCCATCACTTGGGCGATTTCCTCCGCCGCTTTGTAGACATAAGAAAGGTCTGCAAACCCGTCGCCGCGACGCGACGGCGTGCCTACCGCGATGAAGACCGCATCCGCGTTCGGTGTAGACGCAGCAAGGTCGAGGCTAAAAGACAGTCGCCCGGCTTTGACGTTTTCGGCCACAAGCGCTTCGAGTCCGGGTTCGTAAATCGGAATTTCGCCGCGTTCGAGTTTGTCGATTTTTGCTTCGTCTTTATCGACGCAAACCACATCGTGACCGAAGTCTGCGAAGCAGGCGCCGGACACGAGGCCCACATAGCCGGTGCCGATCATAGTGACGCGCATAACAATATCCTGAGCAAGCAATCGCGCCCGGCACCCGCCGGCCGCTTAATCATCAACCCCGGGTCTTAAACGGCGTTTTTGGGAAAAACCACCGCCCGGACGGTCAAAATCAGGATTTTAATGTCAAACCAGAGCGACCAGTTGTCGACATAGGCAAGGTCATAGCGCACACGCCCCGCCATCTGCTCGGTTTCCGAGGTTTCACCGCGAAAACCGTTTACCTGAGCCCAGCCGGTTATGCCGGGCTTGACCTTATGACGGCCTGAGTAATTCTCGATCATCCTGGCGTATTGGTGATTATGCGCCAGCGCATGCGGACGCGGTCCTACCAGAGACATGTCGCCCTTGATGACGTTGAAGAGTTGCGGCAACTCATCAAGACTATACCGGCGTAATATCTTGCCAATCGGCGTTATGCGGGGATCGCCGGGCTTTGCCTGTTCTATCACGTCGCCATCATCTGCGACCGTCATGGTCCGGAATTTATAGACTTTGAACACAGCGTTGTTGAAGCCATGGCGTTGCTGCGCAAACAGTATTGGCCCTTTGCCCTGCGCTTTAATAATGAGAGCGATGATGAGCATCACCGGCGACAAGGCAATCAGCGCGAGCGCGCCCAGCACATAGTCTTCAACTGTTTTGATAACGCCGCCCCAGCCCTCAAGCGGGCGCCGGTACAGCGACAGTACCCGCACGCCACCGACATCAGTAATGGCGCCGCCGAGGTGATCAAGCCAATGAATGTTGGGGCAGATGGCGATCGAAACCGGCAGGATCGACAAGCGCCGAACGAGTTTCGCCATATCTTCCGGCGCAGCGCGCGGTACGGCAATCACAATATCATCGATCTCCCCGCCGCGCGCGGCGGTTGCCAGGTCGCCGAGATTTCCTTTCGAGCCTGACAAATGGGTATCGCCGCGGTCGCTCAGCTCTGCATCATAAACGCCGACAATAGAGATACCGGCGGGCGAATCCGCCGCCATTTCAGCGAATTTCGCGCCGAGCGATGTTGCGCCAACCACCGCAACACGGCGCGCGAAGACGCCGCCATCGCGGCTCATACGGCGTACGAACGCTACGGCCGCATAACGCACGCCGATGACTGACCCGAGCGCGACACCGCTCCAGGCAAAAAGCCAGACGCGGGAAAATTCATCCGAGATTTTTAAAGCGAAACCGAATGCTAAAAGCCCCAGCACGGTCAGCGCCCAGCGCGAAAAAATCGCCCGGAGCGACCATTCGGCCGAAATCAACTGTTCAAAATCATAATAGCCGTCACGGCGCATCAAGGCGGTAAAAACCGTCGCGCCCATGATGCCGGCGGCGGCGTAACTTTGAAAATCAAAAGGCGTTTCCAGCCAGAACGTATGATAGAAGAAAGCAACGCCTACGGATGACATGATCACAAGCATGAAGTCTATGAATTGCACCACATCGCCAAAAAGCGCGCGCGCTATCGGCGCCCGGCGGCGAACGCCGTCGGAGGAAAAACTGTCTGCACTGCTTACGCCGGGTTCCGCCATCGGGGGGTCTTATTCCCTAGTCTCTTGAGACGTGCAACACTTAACAAGGCCTTCAAATCACGGCCCGAAGCTTGAATGGCAATCATGCAAGAATAAGGCTATTATACGACAGAAGGATAACCTGTGCCATGTCGAAACAGTTTGCGGCGTTTTACGTAAGCTGGCGGGACGCAAAAGTCCGTCCGCTTGGCCTGGTGGCCGACGAGCGCGATTACGGCCGCGCCGCCGCCGCCGCCCTCCAGTCGCGACTTAACCAACTCGCCGATGAGGGCTGGATCGTACAGGAGATCATCCCTTCCGGCGGCCTCTCGCCAAAGCAGACTGCAGCGTTCACTATCATCGCGTTCCGCTAAACGCGCGGCAAATCGCCAGTTGCCTTTTCCGTCCGGCCATAGCATCCGGACCACATGACCAAGATTTCACCTTCCGATGAAGATCTCGCACAGGCGCTCTCAGGCTATGCGCTGGAAGCCGGTGCGGCCGCGCTTGAAATTTACAACACCGAATTCACAGCAGACATAAAAGAAGACAAGTCGCCTGTTACGCAGGCGGACCGCCTTGGCGAAGAGATCATTCTGAAGGGCCTTAAGAGTTTCGCGCCTTCCATCCCCATTCTCGCGGAGGAAAGCGCATCTGAAGGGAACGCGCCTGACGATCTGGGCAATCTTTTTTTCCTTGTTGATCCGCTTGACGGCACGCGTGAGTTCATCAACCGCACGGGTGAGTTTACCGTCAATATCGCGCTCATTGAAAATGGCAGAGCCATTTACGGCGTCGTCTATGCGCCCGCATCGAATATTGTCTATGCAGGTGGAAGAGAAGGCGCATGGAAAGCTTTGGTTGATGAAAACGGCGCTCTTGGCAAGCGGAGTACCATTAATGTCCGTACGACTCCATCAGACGGATTAATCGCGGTCGCAAGCCGCTCGCACCGTTCGCGTGAGACGGATGAATATTTGAAAACGCTCAATGTGGCTGATTTTACCGCTGCTGGTTCATCTTTAAAATTCTGCCTTTTGGCGGAAGGCAAGGCAGATGTTTATCCTCGTTTCGGACGCACCATGGAGTGGGACACCGGCGCCGGTCAGGCGGTTTTGGAAGCCGCAGGGGGTAGTGTGCTTACTCATCCCCATGGCGAACCGCTAGCCTATGGCAAATCGGCGCGAGGCTATGACAACCCGCATTTTATCGCCTGGGGGCGAATTCCGGGTTAGCGGTAAAGCGAAGCGTCTGCCGTGGGAAACAGGTTGGATTGCGACTGCAAATCGCGTCTGACCCAGATATCCCACAATGCCGTGCGTTCCACCATTTTGAACTCTGTATAAAGCAACGCTTCGGAACGCCCCTTCGCCGCGGCGGTTTTCGGATCCATATCAAGACGCGGTACAAAGACGACATTGGCGTTGCTCGCCGCGGCAGGACCATCAGCATGACAATCGCGCTTCGTCGTGATCACACACGCTGTATCAGCACCGGTCAGAAACGCGACATCCAACCCCTGTTCGGCAAGCGTGCGCGCCCGGCTCGCCGCTTCCAACAGCATCGCAGATTGATCCACTGGCGTGAGAGCAAAAAAATCACGCGCTTCGGGCGTCGAGAAACGGCCCTCTTCAACCCATTTCGCGATTGTTGGACCACCGGGCTGCACAAGCGCCAGTTCGGTGCGTATGTCCTCGGGCGCATTTTTTGCGGCGCTATACTGAAGCGAGAATTGACCCATGGCGTGAACGGCGATGGCAAGCGTCCAGAACAAAGTGAGCCCTGCAGCCGTCAGCGCTGTCGCCACGCTGGCGCGATCATGATCGCGGAACAACCCGTCGTAAAAAGGCGACGCCACGGAGAAACAGGCGAGCCCCGCCGCCAAAGCAAAAACGGGCAAAGCGTTTGCGCCGGCAATGCGGGCCGCCACCAGTCCCGCGATCATCAAACCAAGGGCGGCCGCCCAGTTTCGGCGGTGCGCGCGCCCTCCAAAAATCATGGCCGAGAAAATCACCAATAGCGCCCCATAGGCCGCGCCTCCCAGCCCCAGCGCGCTTTCCCCGCCAGTGACAACGTCTTTCATGTTCAAAACGTCAGAAGCGGCGCCGGCGCGTGCGGCGTTCATGCCTGGCGCCATGATTTCGATAGCGATCGCCAGAAGAACGAAGACGGCAAATGCTGCCGCGTAACGCTGGAGACCGAAACGGCCAGTCAAAAACGGGCATGCCGCCAGAGCAGCAAAACCGACAAGAGCAAAAACAGGATTCATCATCCACAGGGCGATCAGTCCGCTGCCGCCCAGCGCCCCCTCAAACCAGGCGCGCCCTTTTGACTCGTCCGCAGAAACGGAAACAAAGGACAAAATACTGACCAGAAATATCGCCAATCCAAGTTCGGCAGGCCCGGAAAATGGCGCCGCCGCGTAAGCCGCTAAAGCGCCCGTAACGGAAGCACTGAAAACCGCTGGAAAACGCGAAGCGCAAAGATAGGCAAGCGGATAAAGAACGAGAACTGCACCGAGCGCTTTTGCGATCAGATGCACGCGTCCTGGCGCATCGACGAAAATGTCAGCGCCCATCAAAAGCATCAGGAAAAACGGCGTATCGTGTTCAACCAGCTTGGCCTCGCCTGCAAGAACAGCTCGTGCTTCCGCAATCGGCGCAATCATATCGACCGTTGGCGTGAGGCTTAACAACGCCGGTGAAAAGACAGCGGCTGCAGCGAAAAGCAAAGCTGCTGCAATTGCCCACAGAAAAGACCAGCCAGGCTCTCGCCAGGAAAAGATCACCATGGCCGCAGCGCGGGCACGCGGCGCTTCATTCCGCCAAGCAACTTCGGGAATTGGTTCATCGTAAGGAGCGTGCGACGTACTCATCTGATACTACCCTGACCTTGCGTTAACCCTAGATTGCGACGACACGCGCCGCTCAGGCCTCACGTTGCAAGTTTTTTGCCGATCACTCGCCTTAAACGCGAAAATCCCCTAGGACCGTGGAAAATCGCGCTTTGCCTCGGGCCGTGCGCTGGTATTTATTGGGTCATATGAGAACGCTCTTCCACATGCCGCTCGATCCGGCCTCACGGCTGATACGGATCGTGCTTGCTGAAAAGGGATTGCCGGCGCAGGCGATCGAAAAACGTCCATGGGATGATGAGGACGGCGCCCTTGCATCTGTTAACCCTGCGCTAACCATACCTGTTCTCATGGACGAACCGCCAACAGGCGGCGAACTCGCCATCTGCCCAACCACAGTCATCATCGAATACTTGGAAGACGCCTATCCCAATGAGTCGTTGATGCCTTCCACCTCGGCTGCACGGGCTGAAACACGCCGGGTCACGCAATGGTTCATGGACAAATTTGACGTTGAGGTCACCGGCAATACAGTCCGTGAGCGTATCAACAGACGCCTCATGCGCCGCGGACAGCCGGATTACGAGAGGTTGAAAATTGGTGCTGACTGCCTTGTGTGGCACCTGGACTACTGCGCCTTTTTGCTTGAGCAACGTACTTGGTTTGCGGGCGAGCGCTATACGGTCGCGGATATTGCGGCGGCGGCGCAATTTTCCTGCCTTGATTATCTCGACCTTGTTCCGTGGGAGAAATTTCCAGGGGTCAAGGAATGGTATGCGCGGATGAAATCGCGCCCTGCTATGCGGCCAGTGCTGCGTGATCGCCTCGATGGTATTCCGCCCCCCTCGCACTATGACGATCCTGATTTTTAATGGCTCGAATAGAGACTGACCCAAAACAACGCATTAAACAGTCCGCCGCTGAAATTGGGTTTGACTGTGTAGGTTTTTCAAATGCGGATTTGCCCGGTACCGTGCGTGAACGCCTTATGCGGTTTCTGGAGCTCGGACGCCATGGAACAATGGAGTGGCTTGAAAACCGCGCCGAGCAGCGTACCCACCCGCAATCATTATGGCCCGATGCGCAGAGCGTCATCATGCTGGGTCTTAATTATGGTCCCGGTCATGATCCTCTTGAAGTGCTACAACAAAAATCGAATGGCGTTATTTCTGTCTACGCGCAAAACCGCGACTATCACGACTTGATCAAGAAGAAACTGAAACGGCTTGCCCGACAGATCGCCGAAGATCACAATGTAGAGGTCAAAGTTTTTGTGGATACGGCGCCGGTGATGGAAAAACCGCTTGCCGCCCGCGCCGGACTTGGCTGGCAGGGCAAACACACCAATCTTGTCTCACGCGAGTTTGGATCCTGGTTGTTCCTCGGTGCGATTTTCACAACATTAAAGTTGGACCGCGACTCGCCCGAGACGGATCATTGCGGTTCGTGCAGCAATTGTCTCGATATCTGCCCTACTGACGCATTTCCAGCGCCTTACCAGCTCGATGCGCAGCGATGCATTTCTTATCTGACGATCGAGCACCCTGGCCCGATCCCGCACGAGTTCCGCAAGGCCATGGGCAATCGCATTTATGGTTGTGATGACTGCCTTGCCGTGTGCCCCTGGAATAAATTCGCCTCGGATGCAAAAGAAACCGCTCTGCATGCACGGGAGGAATTACGGGAGCCTGCGTTGAGTGAACTCGCGATACTTGACGATGCCGCTTTCAGAGCATTCTTTTCAGGTTCGCCAATCAAACGCACAGGCCGCGACCGTTTTATTCGAAACGTATTGATCGCGATCGGCAATTCCGGCGATGAGCGGCTGATCAATGCAGCAGAGACATTGCTGGAAGACGAAAGCCCAATTGTACGGGGCGCCGCCATATGGGCGTTGTCGCAACTATCGCCGACTCGGCTTAACGAACTCCGGTCGAAGGCACATCATGAAACAGACGCGACTGTTTTAGACGAGTGGAGTCGCGCCAATTAGATATCGACGGTCACGGTGACGACATTCTTGGTGAAGTTGCCGTGCTCGTCCTCTACCCAATACATGAACTTGTCCTCGCCTGTAAAATTCGGGTCTGCGAGGTACCGTAAGGTGCCGTCATCATTGACGAACACAGCGCCGTTATCAGGCGGGCAAATGCCGTCAATATTGATTTCGTCACCGTCCGGATCATAGTCATTAGCCAAAACATCAATGTCGACATAACCGCCTTCTTCAACGGTTGCGAAATCTGCGCGCGCAACAGGCGCCTGGCTGTCGAGATCGAGAACCCCGTTATAGCGCGGCGGTTCAGGGAAATCGCTGAAATTACGCTCCCACTCCACGAACACGCTGACCTTGTCCACGACACCCGTGGCGCGGTCGGCGAAATACTGATCGATCACGGTGACTTTGCGTCCATCCGGCAGGGTCCAGTACCCTTCTTCCATAATGGCGCCCTGGATAGTGAAGTAGTCAAACCTGATGGGATCCCACGTTGGCGAAACCCGAGCATCGCCAATCGAATCTGTTTTCCAGCCGGTCAAGTCGAGATAGCCTCTCGATTCAGGTGTCGGCGCAACGGGAATGTTATCAATATCCGAGTCGAACAGAAGCCTGCCAGCGGTCAGGTCACCCTCGGTCATGAACGTATCGCGTGCATCAAGATTGGCGAAGTTTGTAGTCGCGCCTTGAACATCAACATCAATGAAGACGTAGCCCCAGTTCCCGTCAAAAGGAAAGTTCAGGTTGGTTTCCGTCTTTGCCAGATGGACGCCTGTCGGGAACCCGACAATGCTTGCGCCATTTATGACATTGTCGATGGAGTTCGGCCCGTATTCGATACCACGCCATGGCGTGTCCGCACCCGCCGACTGATCCGTAGCGAGAAGGTCAATGCCTTTGAGCGTATAGTGCGCCGTGTATTGCAGGTGGATGCCTGTACGAACCTCCCACCCGGTAAATCCTTCTATGACTGAGCGCACGTCATGCGCCTGTTCCGCACCCGCCTTCACGACCTCCAGCCCGATCCCGACTGCAAATGCTTCGTTGTTCTGAAACTGTGAGATAGCCGGATAGTTGATGAAGGCTTCATCCACATAACGAAGCGATTCGGACCAGTCCGCTGTCGCTGGGTCAACGGGAATAACGTCGTTCCCCCGTGACATGTACACAAACCCGTGGCCGCCCGGTACGCCAGCCGCAACATTGTCTATTGCATCGACAAGACGTCCCTGAAACCAGAAGCCTGCCCCCGTACGGCCGAGATCAAACGCCAAGACATCTTCTTGTTGTTTCGCGCTATTGCGCACGCCAATGGACTTAATCGAAATGTTATGAGACCAGCGACCCGTTTCATTCCCTGTCTCAGCCACGAACGCTGCACCAAATACGTCATAGGCCGCGTTATCGGTCATAATCGCGTTTGAATCATGATGCACATAACCCCAGCCTGGCGATCCCCAAACGGCGTTGCCGACAATCATCGCTGGATCATCCAGTTCGGACACGCCTGCACGGTGCAGGTGCAGTGAATAACGGGCTTTAATATTGGAATCCGCATCGACGCTGTTCAGGTCAGCAACATCAAAAGCGCGTTCCGACTTGTCTGTGCGCCCAAGTTCAAAGAACTCCGCATAACGCACATCAATGTCATCGGAATGCATAAACATCACATGGCCGCGCTGATGCACCGGCACGCCGTCAGCATTTTCCGTCAGGATCTGGACGTTGCGGGAATAGTTCGCAACATAGGCCTTCAGGTCGGCGCGCGGTCCCTCATGATCATACTGAAGCGGCCGATCAAAATGGATGACATTGCCGTCGATACGGGTGATGACCAACTCTTCGTCCTGGGAAGTGTCCGGGTGTGGCTCGCCCCAGTCGCCAGTGTCAGCTTCAGTCAAATGCGTGCCCGTCAGTACAAGCTTGTCGCCGACCTTCCACCCATCTGGCGGACTTTCCAAACTGAGCGAAGTATCGCCCGCCATGGGATCAGAAGCAACTTTAAGGAACGATGTTTTCTCGGCGCCGTGAATTTGAACATCACCATGGCTGATGACGCCACGCGAGAACAGCATGGGATCCCATGAAGTGTCTATCGGGCCATTATCCGCAATTTGAATTATTGTTTCGACATCCGCTGCTACCGGATTGTCGACTGTGCCGATAGTCATTTTACCGCCCGGCGCGACAACAAGCGTGTCCACTTCCATGAACGTATTCGCATCGGTAGCAAAATCGAGAGAACCATCGACGCGCACAGTGAATAGCGAAACGGCGCTTTGTCCGTCATAGGCGACTTCAATGCCCTCAGGAATAAGAACTTGCGCGCCCTCCGCCGGCACTTCGCCACCTGCCCAGGTCGATGGATCAAACCAGGAGCCGTTTTTTACGGCAACGTGTGTCGCATCCGAAACGGGCACAAGGTTAAGAACCGCCATGTGTTCGGTAGCTTTTGCAGGATCGTCCGGGTGCGCATGACCGCCATGGCCACCGTGTCCGCCGCCATGGCCGGAATCTTCATGACCTCCGCCCTGCTGTTGGTGGTCTCCAACGTGGATCTCAACTTCCGCCCGACTTCTGTTGCCGTTGCTGTCGCGAACTTCGTATTGGAACGTCGCTAAGCCCTCATGGCCGTCATGAGGCGTGAAATGGATTACGCCATCATGCAACATGACTGTTCCGTGCTGGGCGCCAAAAACTCTCACCAATTCAATTGTGGTGCCTGGCGCACGGGCATCATTTGCAAGCAAATCGTCAACAGCAATGTGAACCATTTCACTCGTACTTGCTGTAAAATTCGGATCATCCTCAGCCTGCACGGCCGTCACCGCGGCTGGCGGCGGCGTCACACCTCCTTGAGCTGGTTCATCGCCGCCGTTTGCGGGACCGCCATTTCCAGGGGCGCTGGCGAGAGGCCCCTCACCGCCGCCAATCGTCAAACACCCTTCAGCAGCAAGCAAGGGCGCAATCATACTCGCTTGCGTCATGGTTTTTTTGACTGAACGTCGCCGCGATCGCTTGCCAGGTTTTTCCGGCGTTTTCAAAAGCCCCGCTTCCGAAGCGTGCAAAATGTCGCGAAGATCAAGGGAAGAATAACTGGTCGAAACATCAGAACCCGAACGCATAGCTTTCCCGCGCCTGTACTCAATACTAATGCGCCGCCCCGGCGCGATAACGGGAAAGATATGCGATTACGGGAAACGCAGGATTGAATGCGTTGTTAGAATTGTTCCTAACTGGACGAAGACGTGTAGAATTCCGCCTACCTTACGGCGTATTAATGACGGCCTTTGTGTGAAAATTTACCGTGACTAAAGCCCAGCCTAACAGGCTCTTTAAAAACATAGTAAATGGAAAATTAAGATCATTTTTCGCTATTATCATTCGTAATGCCAAACAGGTTTGCAGCCGCTATGCCACGGCGTATGAACACCGCCTCATCTTCTTCCGGACGCCAACCGAGAACTGTTTTCGCTTTCTCATTTTGATAGGGCGACAACTGCGCCCGTGATTTCCAGTCGCGATAGCTCGGCTTTGTAAGTCCTTGCTTCTTAGCAAGATATCGCTTCAGCACATACTTGAATATATCGACAACAAAATACGTCCAAATAGGAGTCGGCCGCGCACGTATTGTAACGCCATTGGCTTCACTGATCGCATCAAAATAGTCTCGCGAAGACAACATCGGATCACCGATCAAATTGAATGACTCACCAACTGCGTTTTCATGTTCGTATGCCAAAACGAGGCCGTCAGCCACATCGTCCACCAGAACAAAGGGCATCATATTGTCCCCGTCGCCCCATAACTTGCAGGTGGTGGCGTCGCGCCACATGGCGATGCCCCAATGCTGCAGCGGACCGCCTTCGCCAATCACAATGCCTGGCCGGGCTATCACCAATGGAAGGTTTTTCTCTCGTTCTAGTTTTTTGAGTTCTACTTCACACTTGGCCTTAGAGCGCGCGTAAAGATTGCGGCGTTCAAGGTCGTGGTCAAAGGACGTTGCTTCGTTGATCGGTCTATCGCTCCGGGACGCGTCGTATGAATCGATTGTACCGGTATAAACAAGACGCTGAACTCCAACAGCTATGCATGCTTCACCGATGCGCCTTGTTACTTTCACATCATTTTCAAGATACCCGTCCCAGGAGTTTTCCGTCGCCTTGGCTAAATGAAATACGCCGTCAACGCCTTGCATCGCAGTGCATAAATCCTCATCAGATTTCAGATCGCCAGTAACAATAGAAATGCGACCGTCATCACGCCCCATGCCGCCGCCCGACCCACGGGACAAGACACAGACTTCGTAGCCTTTTCTAAACAAGACGTTGACCAGCGCACGACCGATAAAACCTGTGCCGCCGATTACAAGAATCGTTTTTCCATTTCGCGGCGGCGCTTCAGTCTCATTTTTTTTCGGCGCAACAAGTTTAGGCCGCGCCGCAGCGAGCGTATCTTCAATCATCGCAATTGTCTTGGCTCCAAGCCCTGCTGACAATCGCTGATCCATGGGTGCGTTATCTGTAAAAACGGCATAAAATCGATCAACTGCGCGCTGAATCGACAAACCGTATGGCGCTAGGCCGTTCAAGGATTTCAATTGGCGGATTGCATTTCCGGCACCGGCGCTGATCGACTGACTGGCCAGGGAAAGTTGGCGGCTTAATGGGCCGATGACGATATCGCCTGAAGGCGCCATTTCACGACGGTATGTATCTTCTGCAAAATTATACTCCGCCAAGGCGCCAAGCCCGCGGAGACGTACGCTGCGGTTATCTGCGCCTTCCACAAGTGAAAGGTTTAAAGTCACCGACGTGTTGCCTGCAATCCCGCTTACCCTCCAGCTTTGGAAATGCGTAACCCCTCCCGGAAGCGTAATTGGGTTTCGAAATGCGACCTGAATCTCCTTCAGCTCGCCGAAGAGGTCGGCAACGAATGAAAATAAATGCGGCCCAAGCTCGAACAACAGGTTTTCCGGCTCACGTAACATCCAGAGATTGAACGGTCCAGATCGCAACGGCGCCAGGGGAAATTGCCAGTTCGCTTCGAACGTATCGACGGGACCGATCAGCCTGCTTTCAAGGTCTGTTTTCAGCCGGTCATAAGACGGCAGCATCAGAAAGTTATGGTTTACGCCGACTTTGACACCGTTCTGATCGGCAAGCTGTTCTAACCGGCGGCATTCTTGCGATGTCAACGCAAACGGTTTTTCAATAAACGCCGAAACGCCCGCGCTAATGATTTTTTCCGCAGCATCGGCATGCAAGTTCGGCGGCGTCAGCACATGGATGCAATCGACGACCTTCGCATTCAGCATAGCCTCAAGCGAAGTAAAAACATGCGGCGCGCCGTAGCGGTCAGCAATGCTTTGGGCGGCGCCCTTTGAAAGATCGCAAACAGCTACAAGTTCAACATTACGGGTGCGTTTTATCGCATCCGCATGCCAGCTTGAAATATACCCGGCGCCGAGCAATCCAACTCTGATCGTTGACTTTGTCATTTATATTCAACGATCCCGATGCTGCTTGCTGTTCGTTTTTTCCATTTGTATTTCAACATACCAATAAAATTTGGAACCTTTGCTAGTGTTAAAAAAAATGCACCGAGCGTGGCATGAGCCGGCGCTACGCCGCGCTTGATCAATCCGGTGCGCGTTCTAGCTAGCGACAGCGGGTAAAGAAGAAGCAAAAACAGGCTGAGGCCGTTAGTGAATGGCGTACTGAGCAAGCTCACTGCCGGCAGAACGCCTCCCCATCCCAATGACCGTAGCCGCTCCGACCGGAAATACCCGTCATGCAGCTCTCCCAACTGAGCGAATGCGTGCCCCGCACGCTCCATTCGCCGCCACCATTGTCCAAACTTTCTGATGTCAGCGTCGTGAAGGCACATATCCTGATCGATCCGGACAATGCGCAAGCCGGCTGACCTGATGCGAATACAAAAATCATCGTCTTCTGCAGCGATGATGTTTTCACGAAATCCATCCACGGTCTGAAAAGCGTGCGCCCGCGTTACAAAAATCCCGCCGCATGCTTTGATATCGCCAACCGGCCCTCGCCATTCGATCTCGCACAGACGATTATATATGGTTGCATCTGGACGGCGCTCGCGACAGCGGCCTGTCACAACGCCTATGGCTCGGTCGCTCATCAATTGGGAAATGGCAGCCTCGACGAAGCCGACAACCAGTTCGCAATCGCCATCGATAAAAAACACATTTTCCGTGTCCGGCCACTGCTCCTGCAAAGCAGCAAACCCAGCATTGCGTGCTCGCGCGGCGGTAAAAGCTTTGTCCTTATCTAAGACAACCACATGAGCGCCGTTATTGCGCGCGAACTTAACACTGTCGTCCGTCGAACCGGAATCAACGTAAACAATTCGTTCACTCTCTTGCTTAAGAGATAACAGGCACCGCTTGAAACGGTCGCCTTCGTTGCGTCCGATTGCAACAATTCCAACATGTGAAGACGGTTCATTCACGCGCCCGGCTCCGCATCATCTTTATTGCGTGTTGGCGTCCATTGCTCGGCGCTCTTTCGCCCTTCCGCGCCAAACACGCGCAGCTTTGAAGCCAAAAACCCGATTGCACCGCCAAGAGCGGACGGCGGCAACGTCTCGCGGCCAAAGGCGATCCAGCCGATCAGGACGGATAGGCCCGTCAGGATGATGCTCCAAAAAGCAAGCACGGCGGCGGCGGAAAATCCTGTGATCAGCCAGATGCCGAGACAGTAAAGCCAAATCAAGAGCAACAGAACGATGAAGACCGTCAGTGGCGGAATTAACAAATCCACCGCCGCGCCAATCATGCGGATATTTGCACCTTTTATTCCTTCGGCAACAAGCGACAGGAAAGACCTTGCGGAATAACGAAGTGAACCAAGCGACCATCGCGCGTTCTGGCGGGCAAGCGCCTCTTCGTTTTCCGGAAACTCGCTTGTGACTACAGCCTCTCGCGCTAGCAACGGCGCGGCGCCATTGCGAACAAACTGAAAGGTAAGCGCGAGATCCTCGACTATCTCTCCTGAAGCAAACTCAACCTGCTCAACGTCACGCCAGGGCGCAGCAAAACCTGACCCCGTAAAGCGGGTCAGGTCGAACATCTTTTGCAGACCGCTCATGCGAACAAGATTGATGAAGACCCAAGCAAATGCAGCAACTTGCAATCGGGGACTGGCTCCAATTGGCGCTTTCATCAAATAAAGAGCCTGCACGGGCCGTTGCGCGGCTGATGCGCGAGAACTTATACGCTGCAACGCGCCCTCTTCGAACAGACAGTCCGCATCTGCAAAAACAGCAACCGCCGGGGGTGCAGCGCGCAACACATCGACAGCGTATTGCAGTGCATAGCCCTTGCCGCGTTTATCAGGCTCGTCACGGACCAGCACCTCCGCGTCATGCTTCATTGCGACTTCAGCAGTATTATCTTCGCAATTATCCGCAACAACGATGAGCCGGTCACTTGCCCGCAGGCTCGATTTGATATTCTCAATCGATGCGCTGATCGTATTGGCTTCATTATGAGCAGGCATGATGACGGCGATGGCGCCCGCTTCCTCATCAATTTCCCGATTGCTTTGCACGAACAAAGACGCGATCACTTCGGCCAGCAGAAAAGCGGCGAGAAATAACGCCGCCGTCGCCACTAGAACGGCGATTATGATCAGTAGCAAACCCATGTCGCTTTTGCCTTAAGGCCGTTCGCCGCCTAACCAGTAGCGCATGGCGCCGAAAAATTCCGGAAATCGCCCAAAAACGGCGTAAAACCCGCGACGCCAGGAAGCTGGCTTGAAAAGGCCACGCCGAAAGATACTGGCGAAATATTGCAGCAGATATACCGCCAACCCGACGGCAGCCACACCGCCTGCAGCCATTCCCGGCAATGTCATAGGTGAGAACATTGGAACCACCAGTGCGGCAAGCCCGGCGCCCGCTGCGACAGTTAACGGAAAGACACAGCCCCAAACAACCGCCTGAACCGTTGCGCCGACACCGTGTCGTTCTGGCGGCCCGCCATGCAACGACATAGCGTATGCATTGTCGAAACCGCGTTGTCGGCTTCGGCGCCACCAACGACCGATCGTGGGGCGTCGCGTTTCCTCCACCGACATTTCTTCTTCGATACGCCAGATATGCGCGCCGCGTCTTCGTTGCCGAATGCAAAGATCTTCCATGTCGCGAGCAATAAGGTCGCCGCGAAAGCCGCCCGCAGCTTCAAAAGCAGAAGCGCGGACCAACGCTGCGCCAGTTGATGTCATCGCAATTTCACCAGGCGCTTCGTTTTGCTTTTGCTCCTGGACTGTTGTGAACTCCCGGCGGCGACCATGATGATCACGTACTGCACCTTCGATCACGGCGACTTCTGGACGACGCTCAAGAAATTTTTCCCCCGCGGGTATCCAGTCAGGGTCGAGGACGACGCCTGCGTCAAGAAACTGCACATATTTAAGATGGGGGGCAATTTTTTTCAGCTGCCTGTACCCGGCGTTGCGCGCTCTACCGCCTGTCTGCAATCCTTTTCCGGCATTCTCCACAATCGTCGCGCCAGCCTTATTTGCCGCCGCGGCAGCGTCAGGCATGGCGACAAGCGGCGCGAAAACAACAGCACGACCGTCCGCGATGGAACGTATGGTCGCTTCGGGAGACACTTTCGGATCTGCGCTGACAATCACTGCACCTGTGACAGCCGACGGCGTTTCTTTACGCACCGGTTCCGGCGCGTTACGCGGCGCAGCTTCTGTTTTGACAGCAGTTGCAGTCGTTGGAGCTGAATGCTGGACAGGCGGGGGCGCCACGGCGGCGGCAGGTTTTATTTGCGGCTCAATGTCAGCTTTCGTTTTAACCGCCGTCTCTCGCACCCGCTCAAATTCAGTGGCTCTGGGCTCTGGCGTTCGTTCACGCTCAGTCACGACTCTTTTTTTTGGCGCCTCATCTTCTTCAACAAACGCGTCGGGCCCCTGTTTTGAAGCAGACGGTATCGGCGGCGCGCTCGCATCATCCGAAGCAATCCCGAATACGCCATAAGCTTTTTTATCTCGGATAACGTTGCGGATCGTTTCAACGCCCACAACTAAATCCTCAGCGGAAAAAGCGTAAACAAGCGCCGTATCAGCAATGACGTTTATGACGCGAGGCACGCCGCGGGATTGCGCAGCGATAAGGTCGAGAGCACGTTCGGTGAATACGCGCCGCCGACAGCCAGCGATAGACAGTCGCGTTTCAATATAAGCTTGCACTTCATCCCGGCTGAGCGGCGTCAGGTGAAAATCAGAACCGACCCTTTGCGTAAGCTGCAACAGTTCCGGCTTGTTTAAAACGTCCTTCAATTGCGGCTGCCCGACAAGGATCAACTGCAGAAGCTGATCTTTGCCCGCGTTTATGTTCGACAACAGCCGCAGCTCTTCGAGCATATCTATGGAAAGATTCTGCGCCTCATCAATGATGAGAACGATACGCTTTCCTTTCGAATACTCACCGATGAAAAAATTCTGTAATTGCGCGAACAAACCCACATGCGAGCTGTCGTCAAAGGGCTGCCCGAAGGACATCAGCACCCAGCTCAAGAGATCGCCGCGTCCAGCCTGAACGTTCGATAAAAGCGCAACTGTATGGCTGTCGGAAAGCTGATCAAGGAGGCGGTGAATAAGCGTTGTCTTCCCGCAGCCGACCTCTCCGGTTACGACCGAGATGCCTGCGTGATTAAGCACGCCATATTCAAGCATCGCATAGGCAAGCCTGTGCGTCCGGCCCCAATAAAGAAAAGACGGGTCGGGCTGAATCGAAAACGGTTTTTCCGAAAGTCCGAAAAACTGTTCATACATGTCGGGCGCGCTTCCTGTTGGAGCATCTGCCGTTGCACCAGTCTGTCATAACAACGGCCCAATACACGATTACATCCTGTCCAACAGCGCTTGTACTTCATTCCTGAAAATAAAGTCCGCTCCGCCGAGCCGCAAAGCCTGTTCAAGGTTGGTGCGGGCCGCATCCTCATCGCCACTGGCGAACTGCGCCGCGCCGAGATGGTAACGCATCTCCGCGCTTTCCTCGATTTCTTCAACCGCCAGGGACAAATATTCAACCGCACGATCATAGTCACCTGCGCGATAGTAAGCCCAACCTACCGTGTCGCGGTAAAAAGGATTTTCAAGATCCTCGATAGTCTTGGCGATCTCAAGCGCACGAGCGATGCTGTCCTGATCCAGCCGAAGATCGCTGGAAAGACTGACAAAGTTATTGGCGATGATGCGATCCTGCGGACGTTCTTCAATCAGATCAGAATAAATCGCCAGCGCATCTTGCCGCTCGCCGCGATTAAGCAGGACGTCTGCTTTGAAAACCCGCATGGCGTAGTTATCAGGCGCCGCTTCGATCCCGCGATCAATCAGCGCCGCAGCGTCATCGACCCGTCCTTGACCGAGATAGTGGCGATACAACAGCTCATACGCTTCCGGCTGTTCTGGTGAGCGCGACACCGCCTCTTCAAGGCTTGCCTCATAGGATTCGCGATCTTCACGGGCGGCATGAACCCGCGCCATCATGATGCGTGCCTGATAGTTGTCGGGGTCGGCGCCAAGCATACGATCAAGCAAGGCTTGTGCTTCGTCCAGGCGATCCGTTCTGAGATAAGCGGTTACGAGCGATGACAGTGGACGGCTTTCAAGTGGCGCAACTTCATCCCGCGCGGTTAGAGTCTCAATGACTGAATCATAATCACCAAGCCCGAAATAGGCTGCAGACTTTACATTCGCGGCGAGTTCATCCTGCGTTTCGATCTGTTCGATCATGCCGGCGACCTCTTCCGCGCCGCGCCAGTCCTGTCGCGCCAAACGGATAGTCGCAAGCAACCTCAAGTTTTCCAAATGCCCTGGATGCGCCGCCAGCGAGTCCACCAGGACTTCTTCAGCGCGTTCGGTATTCCGGCGGCGCAAGAGAAATCTCGAAAACTGCTGCGCTATCCGCGCCTGACGATCGCTGCTTTCATAAGCTTTTGCGAACTCAGCCTGGGCAAAGCTGAAATTTTCCTGCTTTTCAAAAGCCGTCGCCATAAGAACCATGGCGTCATATTCGTCGGGACTATTGTCGAGCGCGGTGCGCAAATTGACAATGGCCTGGTCAAACTCTTCGTCATCAATCTGCAAGGCGGCACGCTTCATCAGCGCATCCGTATTCCGCTCATCTACTTCCAGAATTTCATCAATGAGCGCGATCGCGCTCTCGCGATCCCCCTCGCCCAGTAACAGGACAGAAATCTTGTTTTTTGCCTTTAACGCGACGTCCTGATCGTCACCGTCCGCAAGCTGGTCCAGCAGCGCCCGAGCCCTGCCTGGCTCGTCTTCTTCGATGAGAAAATCGACCATGGCGAATTTGAGATCATCGTTGTCTGGATTTGCATCGATAAACTCCTGAAGCTGCGCTTCGGCTGCCGCAGTACCCTGAACACGATTGGCCAGCCTGACGACGTTCAGTTTCGCGTTGAGGTTTTCCGGTTCAAGGTCGACGATCGCGCGGAACTGTTCACGTGCAAGTTCCATCTCGTTCCGCTTTACCAATTCCCCGGCATAGACACGGCGATAGGCAGGCTCTTCAGGGAAAAGTTCAATCAGCCCTGCATAAGCTTCCAGCGTTTCATCGTTGCGTCCTAGCGTCTGAAGAATTTGAATGCGCAACAATTGAAGAACTGCAATCTGCGGATCGACTTCCAACGCTTTGTTGATTTCTTCAAGCGCGCCGTTTCTGTCGCCGTTTTGAAACTTATCCGTGGCAAGAACTGTTACCGCCTCGGGGTTTGCCGGATCAGAAGCAACAACGCCGCGGGCGATCTCTACAGCGCCGGCATTGTCGCCGATCTTGAGAAGCACTGCAGCCTTCAGCGCCCGCGCATCTGGATCATCAGCGTTAATTTCCAGCGCATTCTCTGCCGACTCAAGGGCGGCGGTTTCATCGCTGCCGACAAGATAGAGCTTGCCAAGCTTGACATGCGATTCGATCTGGCTTGGGTCCAGCCGGACGATGTTCTGCAACATCTGGAACATCGCCTGATAATCTTTTCGCTGCTCCGCGATTTCCGAAAGACCGATCAGCGAGGGGACGTGCTCCTCATTGATCTTAAGCGCGTTCCGAAACTGGATATACGCTTTGGGCAGATCGCCGGCCTCGAGAAACTCAGCGCCTTCCTGACTGTAGCGCTGCACTTTCTCCTCAGGAGATGCACACGCCGCCGCCAGCGCCAGCGCCGATACCGCGAGCAATCGCGCCATGCGGCCGCGCCGCGCCTTGATTCCATTACCGCCGTTCGTCACCGTCATGGCTCCACCCTTCATTACTCGCGCGCTTCGTTTGCCATTATTGCCAGCGCCTTACAATGCATGTTTCAGACCGCCGCCTGGCGCGATGTCGCGCTGTTAACCGATTCCGCCGCGCATTCCGGCGCGACGGGATAATTCATGCCATTCGCCTTGAATATCGCCCGCTGCGCAGGCTTTGCGTTCTCAAGCGTGATGGCCTGTGGAAGTTCGCCGAGATGTTTTTCCAGCATGAGCGTCAGGCCCAGAAACGCCCGGTCGAAGGATGAAACCTCCGTCATATTCAACCGGACGGGACGGCCCGTTGCCGCCGCCGCACGATATGCCTCCCGCACCGGGCGCAAGCCGCCATGCACCAGATCGCCAGTCAACTTGACGACCGTTACAGCACTTTCATTCACTGCTTTCGCGCCCGCGTGCTGCCCGCCCTTGCCCCGCGCACGGCCAAACTGCGGCGCCATAGCTGTCGTCATCAGTCCGATGAGCCCCAGACCATCCTTGAAGTAGCGTCGCCACAGGGCCGGCTCCTCTTTTATGCGCCACACCCATTCAAGCCCTGCCCGCTGCATCCAGCGCGGCGCACGCGCGATGCCGCCGCTCGTGAAATCAACAACCGCGCCGAGGTGTGCGATAACGGGCGCAGTTAATTTTTCACGATTGCGTTCGATCCACGCTTGCCCCTTGGCAGCGCCCAGCGCGACGACGACAAAATCAGGCGCCGCTTTATTGACTGTTTCAATAATATCATCGGCGCTCATGCTATCGACATTCCCGTGCCCGGGGTTGAGCGATCCGACCGCTTCTATGCCGCTCTCTTCTTTATTGACCCGCTCGACGGCCGCTTTTGCCGCCCCGTCGCGCCCGCCGAAGAAAAAGACCTTTGTCTTGCGTCCCGCAAATGGAGGACGCCGACGTATGGCTTCGAAAACATCCGAACCAGCAACGCGCGAAGTGACGGGTACGCCGAGCAGTTTGGCCATCAACACCAGCGGGGCGCCATCGACCAGGCTGAGATCAGCGTTGAGAATTTCCTGCCGCGCCGCGCTAGACCTGCGCGCCCGGATCAACCAGTTTACATTCGGCGTTACGAAGGAGAGTTTGCGCTTTGCCCGCGAAGCGGCATCGATAGCGGCCACAGCCTGATCAACATTGCAAATATCGACTGGCAATCCCATGAGACACCAGACATCGCGGTCGAAATCATCCCTGCGCAAAGCAGCCACACCCGCGCCGCCGTGTTCGGGCTTCTCGGCATCGGCGTATTTGTTCGTATCAGAAATTTCGGGAAGCGGCTCTGCCATGATCTCTCAGGTCAACGTTTTGCTTTGGAGACCTGTCCGCAGCGTTTCAGTTCGACACTAAAAACACCATAAACAAAGTCTTGCTGCATTATGCGCAATTATAAGAGCAAACATGAGGCCAAATTCACCCTGAACGTGTTTTTAACCATGTCTTGCGCCGAAATTAGGCGAAAAACAAGCAAGCAACCCACGCCGAGGCAAAGCAAGGCATTGTTTTTTCTTATGTTTTAAAAAGCTGCCCCGCCCGAGCGACTCTTTTGTCGAAGAACGGCCGATTGCATCGATCACTCAAACAGCTCGCCTGTTCTTTACTTCCCCTGAAAAGCCCGCGATTGATCCCCGGCGCCGATTTTGCTGTTTTGTAATGTCCGGCAACCATGTCTCGCCCGCTAGCGAACGGCATGTCCCTTCGAAGAGAGAATTCAGCTTTTATGACAGACAAGCCCGCCGAAAATACCCCGCCCAAGAGACAGGGTTTTGTCATCCGACCAGTCTATGTTGTGGGGGCGCTTGCCGCGATCATTCTGTTTGCGTTTTTTGGCGGCATTGAAAATCTGTTCAAACGCTGGGGCGAACAACAGGAATTAAGTCACGGTTATTTTCTGCCGCTAATCGCCGGCTGGATGCTGTGGTCGCGCCGCGAAGCGCTTGAAGCGAGCATCGGCAGGCCGGAGCTGTTAGGGCTTGCAGGCGTCGTCATTTCAGTGATCGTCCTGATTCTGTCGGAGCTGACGGTTACATCGCTAATGATTTTCCAGCAGCTCGCGATGCTTACGCTGTTTTCGTCACTCGTCCTTGCATTGGGCGGCTGGAGCCTGTTCTGGCTCAGCCTGCTGCCAATCGGGTTCATGTTGTTCATGGTGCCGCCGCCTTACTGGGCGATTACAGTCTTGTCGCAGCAGTTTCAGTTCTGGTCCTCTCAACTTGGCGTCGCCATGATTGAAGCGATGGGCATACCGGTGCTACTGACCGGCAATATTATCGACCTTGGCGACTACAAATTGCAGGTCGCCGAAGCCTGTAGCGGGCTGCGCTATCTGTTCCCGTTTTTAAGTCTTGGCTTCCTGGCGGCGTATTTGTTCAACGCGCCAATGTGGCAACGCGCGATCGTTTTTCTCGCCACGATCCCAATCACGATCTTGATGAACAGCGTGCGCATCGCGGTCACTGGCATTCTTGTCCAGCAATTCGGTACGGAACACGCCGAAGGTTTTATTCACCTATTCGAAGGGTGGGTTGTTTTTCTTTTCTGCCTGGCTTTGCTGTTTGGCGTTATCGTCGTTCTGGCGCGCATATCCGGGCGGAAAAATGTTGGCGATCTGCTTGTCATGCCGGATGTCGCCGCAAAAAAGCCGGCGAAAGAATGGAACAAGTCTGAATTCTTTCGTAATGGCTTCATCTCGCTGGCGCTCATCGCGGCGGCTGGCGTCTATGTGCACTTTGGCGTTTCAAACATTTTAAAAGTGCCAGAAAGGGTAGATCTCGCGAGCCTTCCATACGAATTTCCGGGATGGCGCAGCGATATCGAGGAAATAGATGCGCAAACAATCGAAGTTCTTGGCGCGGACGATTTCCTTGTCACCAACATGACAAGCCCGGACGGCGAACTATTTAACCTCTATATCGCTTACCTCAACATGCAGCGTCATGGACATAGCTGGCATTCGCCGCGCCAATGCATTCCCGGCGGAGGCTGGCAGATCACGCAACATGATATTGCGCCGATAACGCTCGAGGATGGCGAAAGTTTTCACTACAACCGCATCATCATCGAAAATCGCGGACAGCGGCAGTTGCTGTATTATTGGTACGACCAGCGCGGGCGTAAAATCGCCAACGAGTTCATTATGAAGTTTCTGCTCGTTTTTGACGCGGTGAACATGCGCCGGACTGATGGCGCGATGATCAGGATCATGACACCCATTCAAAGCAGCGAAACTATTGCAGATGCTGACGCGCGGCTTCTGGGCTATATGAGAAGCCTGCAACCGAAATTGCCGAAATACGTACCGCCAGCAGGTGTGCCGGCAACAGAGGAATTCGACCCAGACGAATACTAGCTTTTGTTATCGCCGCGCCAGCCGATCCACATATCTGCGTATCGGTTGGCGCTCAGCTTTGGCGCAGGTCGCCCGACTATGCCTCTGGCTAACGCAACGCCGCGACCAGCAAACCAAAATAAATTCGCTGCTATAGGTCCGAGCGGCCCGTAGGTTTTTCTGAAATACCGTGAACGCGAACGGTAATAATATTCAGGCAGTCTCGCGCTTTTCGCCTGCCTTTCGCGCAACTTTGTCGACCCGCCCGCATCATGTTGAAAGACAGCATCTGGAACGTAACAGATACGGTGACCTTTACCTGTCAGGCGGCGGCAGTAGTCACAGTCCTCGTAATAAAGAAAAAAACCTTCATCCATGGGGCCGGCGTCTTCTATCGCCTGACGTCTGATCATTACCGCTGAAAAACTGACCCAGTCAGGTTCGGTATCGATATCTTCTGGGAAAATTGGTGTTTCCGCTTTCGGAAACACCTTAGTGATCGGACCTGTCTGCGCGCCGTCCACAAACTCACTTAGAAGTCGATGACGACGGAAACGCGATACCTGAGGCTCGCCGTCCCCATCAACGATCAACGGAGTAAATATGCTTGCCTGCGAATTGTGATCAGCGGCCCTAATGAGCGCAATTAGAGCATCCGGTTTAACCGCCGCATCGCTGTTCAACAGTAACACCAAATCGGCGTTCAGATGCTTCAGACCGATATTATTGCCGGCGGAAAACCCGCCATTTTGAGGCGCGGACACGACCATGAGACGATCGGCAGCGGGAGAAACTTCGCACCATGCTGTCAGCCGATCTAAAGAACCATCCCCCGAGGCATTGTCGACAATGACGCAACACCCATTCACAGCGCCCAGCTGGGGCGCAAGGGTCGAGAGGCAGGTTTCGACCAGTTCCGGGGTCTGGTAATTTACAATGATGACGCCCAGGCGATAAGGCTGATTTTTCTTAAATCCCGGATTTTGCATTCAAATTCACTATTTTTGCACCGCAGCGCTTGCTAAACTGCCTATCGCGGCCTCCTCTAGCATGCTCGGCGCTTGCCTGCGCATCAGATCCGGCCTGTTAACCCCATGAATAGCGATTCGGGGCGTCGAAAATTGGTAATTTAAAAAGGTTAAACGCCTTGAAAGCGGCGCATTTTTTGCAAATTACAAAAACGCGCTGGAGCCAAATGGCTCAAGAGGCAAGCTGAGACGGACACAAGAGCGTATGGGTGACGAGTTTACACTTGAAGACGTGCTGATCATTCTGCAGCGGCGGTTCCTCTATTTTCTGATCCCTGCTTTGCTAATTGCGCCCATCGGCGTCATTACCGTGATGCTGCTGCCGGCAAAATATTCGGCGCAAGGCACGATCCTGGTTGAATCTCAGCAAATCCCCACAGATTTTGTTCGCTCCACCATAAACGCCTACGCGCAGGAACGCATTCAAACGATCCGTCAGCGCGTGATGACCCGCAACCGGCTTCTGGAAGTGGCTGATGAATATGAGCTGTTTCCCCGATCGCTTGGCCTTTCTGAGACAGAGCGGGTCAAGAGAATGCGAAACAATCTGCGTGTGGACCTGATCACCACCACCGCCAACCGCGGATCAGGCGATGGCACGATCGCCTTCACCGTCGCTTACACGGATCAGGATCCCCGCAAAGCCTACCTCGTCGCCAATAAGTTCATGACGTTGTTCCTCGACGAAGACGTGCGTTCGCGCACGGCCGGCGCGTCTAATACGACGGAATTTTTCGAACAGGAAACCGGACGTCTCCGCAGGACGGTCGCTGAACTCGAAAATCAGATTTCCGAATATAAAACCACTAACTCCGGCGCGCTGCCGGAGCAGTTGAATACGAACCTCGATATGCTGGAACGGCGTCAGCGTGAGTTGTCGACTGCACAATCGACGATTTCCCAATTGGAAGAAGAACGCCGCTTCCTCGAAAATCAGCTCATCAGCGGCAGCGCCGGCGACAACAGCATGTCAGCCGAGCTTTCGCGCCTTGAATCGGAACTTGCGCGGCTGCGCGCGACTTATCGCGACTCCTACCCGGAAGTCGTGGCGAAACGCGATGAAATCGCCGCGCTCAGACGCCAGATGGCGCCAAGTGAAGAAATCAGACGGCTGCGCCGCGCACTCAGCGATTCCGAGGACGCGCTCGCTGATATCGAGAATACTGAAGAGCCTGATCCTGACGCGCTTGCCCAGGCAGAGGCGGCAGTAAACGACGCCCGGACGGAATTAAGCGAGCGCATTGAGCAGGAAACAAGGCGCGGATCGGACGACATCGCTGGCGTTCAGATTGAAGGCCGGATCGCCGTTGTCGAAAACCGTATTAAAATGCTGAACAAGCAGATTGAAGACGCGCAGGAAAACATCACGAACCTCGAAACACGGATTGCACGCACACCTGAGGTTGAGCGCGGTCTTGCAGCGCTAACCCGCGATTACGAAAATATGTTTCAGGAGTATCAGGATATCCTGACCAAGCAGCAAGACGCGCAATTGGCGGAAAATCTTGAAGAAAGTCAGCAGACAGAAAAATTTTCCATTCTCGAGCCAGCGCTGAACCCTGAAAGACCGTCTAGCCCTGATCGCGCGAAGCTGATCTTCGCCGCTCTTTTTGCCGCGCTTGGCATTGGCGGGGCGACGGCTATGGGTGTTGAACTGGTCAAAGCGCGGCTTCGCGGGCGAAATCACATTGCGAATGTCCTCGACGGGCAACCGATCGCAGTCATTCCATATTTTAGCAGCGAGCATGACCGCAGACCGCGAGTGCCCTTCATAGGACGCAAATCCAAAAAATCCCGAAAAAGTAAAAGAAAACGCACCGCTGCGTGACCTGTTGTTAAAAGAACGAGTATAAGGCGAACCCATGGATCGAATTCGTAACGCCGTTACAAGAGCACGGCACGAAAGGGAAAAAACGAGCCCCCCGGCGCAACCGGCCCCGGCCGCGTCGCCAGCGCGCGCGGACGCTGGCGCTCAGGCCTACGACTTTCCGCCCGCGGTTTGCGATTTTGACAATTTCGGCAAGCATCGAATTATCGCCAACGAACAGGATCCTGTGCTGAATGCCTATCGCGTCCTTAGAACGCGCGTTTTGCAAAAAATGGAAGCAAATGGATGGCGGACACTGGCAGTCGTCTCGCCGGGATCTGGCGCCGGTAAAACCGTGACGGCGATCAATCTCGCCATCGCAATCGGCTCCAAGACGGGTTCCCGCGCCACATTGATCGATCTTGATTTCTACCGGCCCAGCGTGGCGCGCTATCTCGGCATGAAAGACTTTCCTTCGGTTCTCGATTTTTTTGAAGACAAGAAAGAGTTACACGAGATCGCACAGCGTCCGCCCTTGCCTGACGTGCTACTTCTCGCCAACGAGCGCGTCAGTCGGCGGGGCGCCGAACACCTGACATCCCCAAAGGCTGATCAGCTGATCGACACCGCTGTGAACAAGTTTGCCTCCCGGGTGGTTATTTTCGATATGTCGCCACTTCTGGGTTGTGACGATACGATTGCTTTTCTACCGAAGGTTGATTGCGCCCTATTGGTCGCCGCATCGGGAGACACGCGGGTGGATGAACTGAAGGAAGCGCGCCGCGTTCTGGGACAAACCAATATCTTGGGCACGGTTCTGAACAAGGCTCCGGCTGCTTTCATGCCTAATCAGTACTACTGACGGGCAGAAATGCTGTTAGTGTATCTTTTTTAACCTCACACTGTAAAATTTGGTATTATTAAGGCGCGCGATCCTTGAAGGGGGCTGGTAAACTTACCAGTATAATGAACCGTGAAGGAATTGTTCACCTGATCGCTGTTAATACCCTGTTATCCATACTGGAACGAGCCGGCCGTCATGAAAGTTTCCCAGTCCGTCAAACTCGCCGGCATTTTCGTCGCCCTCATCGCCCTTTACTTCCTCATTTCAGGCTTGTTCGGTTCCGATACGGCGCAGGAAGCAGAAGCCGCCGAAACAGAAATCTTTTCAGTACTGACCGAAGTCGTTTCGCCGGAAAGCTGGCGTGACGAAGTCATTATTCGCGGCCGTACGGAAGCAGAGCGTAAAGTCATCGTCCGTGCGGAAACCAGCGGCAAGGTGGCGGCGACGCCTGCAGAGCTTGGCGAACTTGTCGATGAGAGCTCAGTATTATGTCAGTTGAATGTAGATGCGCGCCGCGCTCAATTAGCGGAAGCGCGAGCGGCTCTTGCAAAAGCACAGCTTGATTATGATGCAGCTGTAAAACTGAATGCTGATGGGTTTAGATCCGAAACGAGCGTTGCCGCGGCGAAAGCGACCCGCGACCAGGCCGCCGCCGCTGTCGAGCGCGCCTCTCTCGATCTTGAAAAGAAAGACATCAAGGCTCCTTTCGAGGGCGTTTTTGACAAACGCCATGTTGAAGTCGGTGATTTCATGGGTGTCGGCGATCCTTGCGCGACAGTCATTCAGCGCTCTCCGTTTCTTGTGGTCGGCGCCATTTCAGAACGAGATGTCGGCAAAATTTCCAAAGGCGATCGTGGCGCCGCGCGCCTTGCGACTGGAGAAACTATTGAAGGTACAGTTCGGCTGGTTGCAAAGTCTGCTGATCCCGCAACCCGTACATTCGACGTCGAGCTTGAAATTCCAAACGAAGACGGCGCTCTTCGCGACGGCGTCACAGCGGAATTCACCGTCTTTGCAGAACAACGCAATGCGCATCGCGTGCCTCGCTCTGCATTAGTCCTGAATGACAATGGCGACATCGGTGTCAGAACCGTTGGCAGCGATAACATTGTTGGCTTTACGCCTATCAGGCTTATTGGCGAAACCGCATCGGGCGTTTGGGTAGGCGGTCTTGAGCAGGATGTTACGGTGATCGTGCGCGGGCAGGAATATGTTTCTGCTGGCCAAACAGTACGTTCCGTTCCCGCCAGCCAAGCGGATAAGCAATCATGACTGGGCTGATCGACGCCGCGTTTTCGCGAACGCGCGTCGTCATGACCGCCATGGTGGTCATGGTGTTCTTTGGCGTCCTCGCATTCAAAACCATTCCGCGCGAAGCGGATCCGGACGTACCGGTCCCCTTCGTAGGTGTGACAATCGTTTTGCCGGGCATATCGCCTGAAGACGGTGAGCGATTACTGCTCCGCCCCACTGAACTTGAGCTTCAAAATGTTGAAGGGCTCAAGCAGATGGATGCGTACGCTTATGACAGCGCAGCGCAGTTCGTTCTGGAATTTCAAACCGAAGTCGACATTGATCAGGCCGTTCTTGACGTGCGTGAGGCAGTCGATCGCGCAAAGTCGGAATTCCCTACTGACGCCGAAGAACCGGTCGTTCAGGAATTTAACGTGCAAACGCAATTCCCGATCCTCACGACAATTATCTACGGCGATGCGCCTGAGCGCGCCCTTTATCAGACAGCCCAGCGTCTCGAAGACAGGCTTGAAAGCATTTCAGGCGTGCTCGAAGCTCGCCTTACTGGCGCACGCGAGGAGCTGCTTGAAGTCATTGTCGACCCGGAAGTACTGGAATCATATGGCCTGACGGAACTTGAAGTCGTCAATGCCGTCAACGCCAACAACCAGCTTGTAACCGCCGGCACGGTCAATCTCGACGACGGCCGCTTCACCGTAAAGGCGCCGGGGCTGGTGCGGAACGCTGAAGATCTGGCAGCCACGCCAGTGCGCGTCAGCGGCGAGAATGTTTTGACCATCGGCGATATCGCGAATGTTCGGCGCACCTTCAAGGATCGTGAGGGATACGCTCTCTTCAACGGTCAAATGGCGATCGGTGTTGAGATTTCAAAACGCGCCGACTTCAACATTGTTGAAACCATCGAAGAAGCGCGGCGCGTTATTGAGGAAGAGTCGCAATTCTGGCCGGCGACTATCAAATACGAATATATTTCTGACCAGTCTATATTCGTGAAAGACTCTCTGAGCGGGCTCACCGCCTCCGTTATGACTGCAATCTTACTGGTCATGATTGTTGTTGTCGCGGCGCTCGGCATGCGTTCCGCCGTGATGGTCGGCATAGCCATTCCAACAACTTTTCTGATGGGCTTCATGCTGCTCGCGGTGTTTGGCTATACGCTCAACATGATGGTGATGTTCGGCCTGATCCTCGCGGTAGGGATGCTGGTCGACGGCGCAATCGTCATTGTTGAATATGCAGATCGTCGTATGGCTGAAGGCGCGCCGCGCCGCGCCGCTTATCTCGAAGCGTCAAAGCGCATGTTCTGGCCGGTCATTACATCCACCGCCACCACACTTGCGGCGTTTGCGCCATTCCTGTTCTGGCAAGACACGCCCGGCCAGTTCATGAAGTACCTGCCGCTCACGCTCATCTTTGTCCTTTTGTCTTCACTACTCGTCGCGCTGGTTTTTCTTCCCGTGATTGGCTCGCTTTTCGGCATCCCGGAATGGATGAAGAAAAAGCTGAAGATGAAAGGCAAGACCGAAGGTCCCGCGAAACAATACGAAGTCGATGAAATCGACCCCACTACACTCAAAGGGCCTATTGCTGCGTATTCGCGTTTCCTGAAGGCTCTTGTCGCCCGGCCTCTCATGGTGATGGCTGGCGGTGTTGGTCTCGCAGCCATCTGCATCGGGTCATTTATCGTTGCCGCACCTGAATCCGAATTCTTCATTCGCAACGATGACGATCAAATCAACCTTTTGGTGATGGGTCGCGGCAATCTTTCCGCTGAGCAGAATATCGAAGTCGTCAAAGAAGTCGCGGCGCGGATCGAAGACCATCCGGCGATCAAACATATTTACCTGCAGACCGGTCCCGAACTCGGGCGCGGTAATGACACGCCGGTTGAAACGATTGGCCAGGTTGGCCTCAATCTCGTTTATTATTCAGAACGTGATCATTCACGCGACGTCGTTGATCAATTGCGTGCGCGCGTCAGCGATATTCCGGGCGTTCACGTAGAAGTGCGCCAGCGCGAAGGCGGCCCGCCTGTTGGCAAGGACGCGCAACTTGAGATCTCATCACCTGACTTTGACGCCATGGTCGCTGCAGCGAAAAAGAGCAGAGAATTCATGGACACGACGACCATGGAAATCGACGGTGTCGAAGTGCCGACCTATATGGATCAGGAAGACACGCTTCCGCTGCCCGGCATAGAATGGACAATGGTCATCGACCGTGCGCTCGCTGGGCGATACGGGCTATCGGTTCAACAGGCAGGCGCTGTTCTGCAGTTCGTCACTGATGGTTTGTTGATTGACAAATACCGCCCGCAGGACGCCGATGACGAGGTTGATATTCGCGCGCGATACCCGGAAGAACACCGCAATATCTTCGCCCTTGATCAAGTGCGCGCGCAGACACCGCAAGGCGCTGTGCCGCTGTCGAACTTTGTTTCCCGGGTCGCCGAACCGCAGGTCGACCGAATTATCCGCCGCAACGGTGCTCGGATCATCGAAGTCAAAGCCAATGGCAACACGCAAGTGGAAGGTCATGAAGTCAGCCAGGACCGTGCTATCAACCATCTGAAAGGGTGGCTGGAAGCAGGCGCACTGGGTGAGGACGTCTCCTGGGTCATGCGCGGCGCCGATGAAGATACGGCGGACGCAGCTGTGTTCTTCCAGAACGCCATGATCGCAGCGCTTTTCATGATCGCCATGATCCTGCTTCTGGAGTTCAACAGCTTTTATCACGCCTTTCTAACGCTTAGCGCCGTTATTATGTCCGTATTCGGCGTATTGTTGTCGATCGCACTCACTGGCCAATATATCTCGATTATCATGACTGGCACAGGCATCGTCGCGCTTGCCGGAATTGTCGTAAACAACAACATCGTTCTGATCGACACCTATCAGTATTTGCGCAGGAAAGGCCTTTCCGTCGAAGACGCCGTGGTGAGAACAGCGGCGCAGCGGATCCGCCCGGTTCTGCTCACTACCGCGACGACCATTCTGGGCCTGTTACCGATGGTTTTCGAGATCAATGTAAACTTTTCCGCCGGCACCATCACCCATGGTTCTTCCACATCAGACTGGTGGGTGCTTCTTTCATCGGCTGTTGTTTACGGGCTGGCGTTCTCAACTGTTTTGACGCTCATTATCACACCTGTGATGCTCGCGGCGCCGACGGTTATTCGCAACCGGTTGTTCCCGAAACATGTATTCGAGGAGCCAAAGCAGATTGGCTCTCTCGATAGCGAAGCCGCGCCGCAAGCAGCGGAATAGCCCGCTATTGTTCGGTCTCGTCCGCCTCTTCATCAGGAACATCGAATATCTGTCCCGGATAAATCAGGTCCGGATCGCGGATCTGGTCGGCGTTCGCTTCATAGATGATTGTATATTGCGCGCCCTGACCATATGCGCGGCGAGCAATACGCCAGAGACTGTTGCCCGGCTGAACAATCACCCTGCCATCGCGAAGATCGATATTGTCGGGGTTTGCCCGTTCGAACGGCAGCTCAATCGCATAAGCCGGGCGGCCATCCTCATCGAGCTGAATGACGAGGAGCTGATAAACGCCTGGCGCGATTTGCGCTTCCGGCGCAATCGTCCAACGACCATCGGCGTTCGCCGCCGTCTGTCCCAGAAGCTGGCGGTTGATGAATAGCTGCACGACGCGACCCGGTTCGGCACGGCCCGAGAAAATCACCGCGCCTGTGTCATCGTAGTCGATCACATCGAGCGATAACGGGCCCAATCCGTCAGCAGCATCGCGCGGTTCCTGCAACACCTCCGTCGCGCCGCCCGGCGTCGTGCGCAAGACAAGCGGCAAGTCGCCTTCGCGTTCCGGCACGTAAATCAGGATCGTGTCTTCGGAACGTATTACCGTTCCGTCTTCGGTGCGCATGGAAAGGCTGAGCTCAACCGGCCCGGCATCGAGCGGCGTGTCCGTGGCGATGACCCATGACCCATCGGGCTCAGCCGGTGTTGTCGCAAGCTCTTCATCGTTCGCATATATGGTGACGTCCGATCGCGGCTTGGCGCGACCGGCGATAACGGCGTACCCGGTGCGGTCCACCCGCACGATATCAAAGCTCGGCAACGAAGCTTCGGCTGGCGCATCGGGCTGCGCATCATCGGGGGTCGCGGGATCACCTGTCACCACCGCTGGTTCATCGGGACTTTCAATGATCTTGAAGCGTTCCGCCGCTTTCCAGCCGATAAAGCCGAGAATGATCAGTAACAGGATAATAACGATGACACGCACGATACCGCGCTCCTTGAAAACTCAGTTCGAATTCCAATTTAGTTTACCTTTAGGAAATTCCGCGTACAATGCCCACCCAACAACAAGAAACGTGTAAGTCTATGAAATCTTTATGTGTTTATTGCGGCTCCCGTCCCGGCGCCGATCCCGCCTTTAAGGAAATCGCTATTAACGTCGGCAAGGAAGCAGCCCGCAGGGGCTGCCGCATCGTCTATGGCGGCGGCAAGCTGGGGCTGATGGGCGCCACCGCTGGCGCGGCGCGCGACGCCGGCGGCCAGGTTTTCGGCGTCATCCCGGATTTTCTGGTCGAACTGGAAGGCATTCTCGAAGGCGTCGACCACAAGGTCGTTTCAAACATGCACGAACGCAAGATGCTGATGTTTGAAGAATCAGACGCGATCCTTACCCTGCCCGGCGGTATCGGCACGCTTGAAGAACTGATCGAGGTTCTCTCGTGGGCGCGGCTGGCGCTTCACAAAAAGCCGATTGTGGTTTTGAACGTCAATGAATTCTGGAGCCCGCTTCAGGAGCTGTTCAATCATATCGTCAATATGAAGCTCGCCGACGCCGAACTGTTGAGCGATGTCAAATTTGTTTCAACAGTCGAGGAAGCTTTTGAGGCTGCCGACACCTGCCTCATACGCGAACGCGCTTAGGCTTTTTCACCGCGCAATCGGGCGCGCGCTTTTTCAGCGCCGATCAACGGCAAAAGCGCCGCCATTTCCGGCCCGCGCTCACGGCCCGTTAACGCCAGACGCAACGGCATAAAGAGCGCCTTGCCCTTGGCGCCGGTTTTATCTTTCAGCGCGCTCGTCAATACGCCCCAGCTATCCGTATCAAGACTATCTGGCACCAGCGCTGCGGCTTCGTTAGCGAACGCCTGATCCTCGATCTTCGGCTCTACCTCGCCGTCGATGACGCTGACCCATTCGGAAGCGTCCGCGAGGCGGGTGATGTTGCCCCGCACTACCTCCCACAGCGGCGGCGTCACACCGAGTTTTTGAAGGCGCGAGGAGACGACGTCATAATCGGTTTCGTGAAGCAGCTTTGCGTTCAACGCTTCCAGTTCCGCCATGTCAAAACGCGCCGGCGCACGGCCAACACGGTCAAAATCGAACGACTCGGCCAGCGCCATCAAATCCCGCTGCGGCAGAACCGGATCGGCGGTGCCGAGTTTAGCGAGGAGGCTCGTAATCGCTGACGGCTCCAGCCCGTCATTGCGCATGGCCTCGATCGAAAGCGAACCCAAGCGCTTTGAAAGACCCTGCCCGTCCGCGCCGATCAGCAGCGAGTGGTGAGCGAATTGCGGCGGTTCGCCGCCGAGGGCTTTGAAAATTTCAATCTGCACGCCCGTGTTGGTGACGTGATCCTCGCCGCGCATGACGTGAGTGATCTTCAGATCGATGTCATCGACGCAGCTTGGCAGCGTATAAAGATACATGCCGTCTTCGCGGATCAAGACGGGGTCCGACACACTCGCCGTATCGACCGTCACCTCACCGCGAATAAGATCGTTCCACTGCACCGGCGTTTGCGACAGCTTGAACCGCCAGTGGGGTTTTCGCCCCTCGGCCTCATACTTTGCAATGTCTTCTTCGGTCAGTTTCAGAGCTGCGCGATCGTAAACGGGCGGCAGGCCGCGGGCGCGCTGAATCTTGCGCTTGCGATCAAGCTCTTCAGACGTCTCGTAACAGGGATAGAGCAGCCCGGCGGCTTTCAGCTTGTCGCGCGCGGCATCGTAGTCAGCAAAGCGCGACGACTGGCTGACGGTTTCGTCCCAGTCGAGGCCGAGCCATTTAAGGTCGGCGCGAATGCCGTCTTCATATTCCTTGGTTGAGCGTTCCTGGTCTGTGTCGTCGATGCGCAACAGAAAGGTCCCGCCGGATTTGCGGGCGAAGAGCCAATTCCACAGGGCGGCGCGCACATTCCCCACATGGAGCTTGCCGGTGGGCGACGGCGCAAAACGGACTTTGACGGTCATCTAAGGTCTCAAATTAAGTAGGACGCGAGCCATTACCGGGGATGGGGAGTAAGGTCAAATGGGCTTGAAACTAAGGCATTCTCATCATCCCGGACTTCATCCGGGATCCATTAATATTAGCTACATTTGTTCTGGATTGCGGGTTGAACCCGCAATTACGGTAGTAGTATTTTCGCCATATCTGTCACCTATCCCGCCAGCCATTCGTAATTGGATAGCGGCGGTCGCGGCCGAAATTGACGGCGGCGACTTTCGGGCCCGGCGGCGCCTGGCGGCGTTTGTATTCGGCGACATAAAGCAAGTGCTCGATGCGCCGCACGGTCGCTTCGTCAAAACCCTTGGCGACAATATCGCGAACCGCCATTTCTTTCTCCACCAGCATTTCAAGAATCTGGTCAAGCGTCTCGTAGGGCGGGAGCAAGTCCGCGTCTCTTTGATCCTCGCGCAATTCGGCTGAAGGCGGTTTGGTAATGATCCGTTCGGGGATCACCTCTCCCTTCGGGCCTTTAAGATCGCTTGCGTGATTTGCGTTACGCCAGCGGCAGAGGGCGAAAACCTCCGTCTTGTAGATGTCTTTCAGCGGATTGAACCCGCCATTCATATCGCCATAAAGGGTCGCGTAACCGACCGACATTTCCGACTTGTTTCCGGTCGTTAAAACCATGTTGCCGAACTTGTTCGACAGCGCCATGAGGATGACGCCGCGCAGGCGCGACTGGATGTTTTCTTCTGTCGTGTCAGGCGCAAGGTTTCCGAAGGCGGGTTTCATCATTTCATCGAACGCGGCGACGCCTGGCTCAATCGGGATGGAGCGATAGGAAACCCCGAGCGCATTAGCGCATTGCTCGGCATCCTCAAGGCTTTCGTTTGACGTGTAACGCGAGGGCATCATCACGCAGTGGACTTTGTCAGCGCCCAGCGCATCGACGGCGATGGCGGCGGTGAGCGCGGAATCAACGCCACCCGAAAGACCGATAACAACGCCCTTGAAGCGGTTCTTCAAAACGTAATCGCGCACGGCCATGGTCACTGCGCGATAGATCATTTCTTCGCCGCCGACCCAAGCTGTGTCTGGTCCTTCCGCACACACCCAGCCGCTGTTGTCTTTCCGCCAATTTGTCAGCATGACTGTCTCGGCAAACTGCGGGCAACGATGCTGAACGGCGCCGCTGGAACTCATGACGAAAGACGCACCCTCAAATACGACTTCGTCTTGCCCGGCGAGCTGGTTCACAAACATCAATGGCAAGCCGGTTGTGGTGACGCGGTCGCGCGCCGCCATCTCTCGTTCCTGCAACGATGTTTTCCGGAATGGCGAACCGTGGGGCACGATGAACAGTTCAGCGCCCGCATTCGCCAGATGCTCGCCCGCGCCGGGCAGCCACATGTCTTCGCAAACCATGAGGCCGAGCTTGACGCCCATGAATTCGGTCGGTTCGGGATAGTCCGGCCCCGGCGTAAACCGTCGCGGCTCGTCAAAGACGCCGTAATTAGGCAAGCGAACCTTGTAACGGGTGGCGGCAATCTTTCCGTCCGCCAGCAGGAACACCGCGTTGTAAAGATCGTCATCAAGGGTCCACGGCGCCCCAACAATCATCGCCGGGCCGCCGTCGCCTGTGTCTTTAGCCAGCGCTTCCACCGCTTCACGGCAGGCGCGCTGGTAGGATGGTTTCTGGACGAGATCCTCGGGCGGGTACCCTGACACAACCAGCTCGCAGAACACGACAAGATCGGCGCCCAGCTTCAGTGCCTGCGCTCGCCCCTTTCTGATGCGTTCAACATTGCCATCTACATCGCCGACCACGGGGGCGATCTGGGCGATAGCGATGGCAAGTTTATCGGTCATAAAGGGCATTTATGCTCTTTTTGAGCAAATGGGAAGGCCGGGCAAACCTGAATTGTCCCGCGTTACATGGCCGTTCCGTGGGGCATTCCCACAGACTCATAAATTGCTTCAACCAACGGCGTTACCGCTTTCATGGCTGACTGGCCCTCCGGGAGGTTCCGGCTCATGCCCGTCCTGACGATCACCATGCGCTTGTCGGGAATGATGAAGACATACTGCCCCTCGTGACCGGCGAAGAAAAACATATTCTCCGGCACGCCGGGGAAGAAGCGCGGCCGTTCCGCACCTTCATTGTTCAGCCAGAATTGCGCCCCGTACTGACCATCTGACGCCGCCGTCGGCGAGCGCACGTAATCGGCCCAGCCCTCGGGCAGCAAGCGTTCGCCCTCCCAGACGCCGTCCTGCAAATAAAGCTGTCCCAATCGCGCCCAGTCGCGCGCTGTGGCGTAAACGAATGACGAGCCGATGAACGTACCCGATGCATCAGGTTCAAGCACGACACTGGTAGCGCCAATCGGGTCGAGGATCGCTTCGCGTGCAAAGGCGTGAAAATCAATTTCCTGTTCGGCCAGAACTTGCCGCAAGGTGCGCACGATCAGATTGGTCGTACCGCTTGAATAGTACCATTCCTCGCCCGGCGCATGCTCCATCGGCGAACGCGCGGCAAACCCGCCAGCATCGGCGCGCTCAAACAGCATTTGGTTCACGTCAGAGCGTATCTGATCGTAATGCTCGCCAAACGCTAGGCCGCTTTGCATGCGCAACAGATCATTCCATGTAATGGCGGACTTTTCAGCATCGCCAGCCCATTCTGGCACTGGCGCGGGTTCGTTTATATCGAGCAGCCCGCGCATAGCAGCAGCGCCGACCATGGTTGCTGTCACGCTCTTACCCATAGACCACGAAAGAAATGGCGTTGCGCGATCAAAACCGTCCGCATAACGCTCATCAACAATCTTGCCGTCCACCACGACAAGTACGCTGCGATGGTTCGGCTCATTATTTTCGAATGCCCTGGTAAGAGCGAAGTCAAGCGCGCCATAATCGATGCGTTCAATTGCCTTGCCTGACACCGGCGGCGCTTCTTCCCAAGCTGTTGGTTCGATAGGCGCTACTGGTTCTGGCAGTGGTGCAACGCGCCCGGCATTGGCGAGCGTGCAGCCGTAGCCTTCGCGATAAAAAGCGCGGGCGCCGCCAAGCCCCAGCGGCGCGCTCGCCCGGACACGCTTCAGATCCTCATCGACTTTAACGGTAATCAACTCCATCGCCGGATCCATGCCAGCGAACTCACTTTCAAGAACGCTCGCCGTGTTGCGCCCTGCAACAAAAATTTCAGAACACGCGATCTTCGCCTGATAACCGGCGCCAATCCGCGCCATGCGATCGGCCTTGACGCCAGCGTAAATTACCGCGCCGGCTGCGAGCGCACCGGCGGCGACGAAAATCTTGTGATGAAGTTTCCATTCTGTCATGGCGCGAGCATAAGCGCGCAGCGCTTTGGCGCAAAGCGCCAATTTCAGCCTGAAGGCGTACTCATGTGGACGGCACTTTTCTTTTGCGCTAGTCGATGGCCGACCTTTGGAGGTTTTGCATGAAGAAAATTCAAAATGATGCTGCGAGCGCCCTCGACGGACTTTTATTCGACGGCATGACCATTATGGCGGGCGGTTTTGGCCTGTGCGGCATACCTGAGAACCTGATCGTCGCCATCCGCGATTCCGGCGTTAAAGACCTGACGGTGATCTCTAACAATGCAGGCGTCGATGACTTTGGTCTTGGCCTCCTGCTGCAGACCCGCCAGGTGAAAAAAATGCTTTCCTCTTATGTTGGCGAGAATAAAGAGTTTGAGCGACAATATCTCTCCGGCGAACTTGAACTTGAATTCAACCCGCAAGGCACGCTCGCCGAACGCTGTCGCGCAGGCGGTGCCGGCATCCCGGGATTTTATACGAAAACCGGCGTCGGTACGCGCATCGCCGAAGGTAAGGAACACAAAGAATTCAACGGCGAGACCTATATTCTGGAAACCGGCCTTGTCGCCGATCTCGCCATCGTCAAAGCCTGGAAGGGCGACGAACAGGGCAATCTGATATACCGCAGAACAGCGCGCAACTTTAACGCTGACATGGCGACGGCGGGAAAAGTCACCGTAGCGGAAGTCGAGGAAATCGTACCGCTTGGCTCGCTTGACCCGAATAACATTCACACGCCGAGCGTGTTCGTTCACCGGATCGTCAAAGGCGAGTTTGAAAAACGCATTGAAAAAGTCACGACGCGCGAACGGGAGACTGCATAATGGCTGACGAATCGAAAGGTTGGGACCGCAACCAGATGGCCGCCCGCGCCGCGCAGGAACTGAAAGACGGGTTTTACGTCAATCTTGGCATCGGTATCCCAACGCTTGTGGCGAATTACATTCCTGAAGGCGTGGATGTTACACTGCAGTCGGAAAACGGCATGCTCGGCATGGGCCCCTTTCCTTATGAGGATGAAGTCGACCCGGACCTTATCAACGCCGGCAAGCAGACGATTACCGAACTGCGCCGCACATCGTATTTCTCGAGCGCGGAATCCTTCGCCATGATCCGCGGCGGCCATATCAACATCGCCATTCTCGGCGCCATGGAAGTTTCCGAAAAGGGCGACCTCGCCAACTGGATGATCCCCGGCAAGCTGGTGAAAGGCATGGGCGGCGCCATGGACCTTGTGGCGGGCGTTAAAAAGATCGTCATTGTTATGGATCACGCGTCTAAATCCGGCTCGCCGAAACTGTTGCACGAGTGCTCGCTGCCGCTGACAGGCAAGGAAGTCGTCGATATGGTGATCACTAATCTCGGCGTTTTCGAGGTCGAACGCGGGAAGGGCATGAGGCTTGTGGAGCTTGCGCCTGACGTGACGGTTGATTACGTGAAATCGCTGACGGAAGCGAAATTCGAAGTCGCTGTTTAAACCACCGCTTCCAACATGCGCGCTTCATGGGAGTCCGCATCCCACTCTGCATGCACAATGCAACGCAGCAGATGATTAAGAGCATTCTTGTCGCCATTAAGCTTCATGCGTGATTTCGCTTCGTCGAGCGTGAGCTCCATGCGAAACGCCTGCATGATCGTCGCGACATCAGACTGTAGCGTGGCAACAGCAGGCGCATCTGCGCCGCGCCGGCAAATCAATTGACCGTTCATGTTGTAAATTGTGTACGGAAAATCGTCGATAATGATGCGCGCTACGTAATTGAGACTCGCTTCCGGACAGTAAGCGGCGAAAATTTCTATGGCCAAAGCGACCGAGTCCGGCTGCAGATCGTTTGAGTAAATGCATTCATGCGCGGAGGAAACTTCCGGCCGATCCATAAAGTACATGATCGACCATTTCATAAGGGTGCGAACAGTCGGGCGCAGCCCCTCGCCCGTTTCCGTGAGCCGGTAGCGACCCTTGGTTTCACCAGCCGCACCCGCTGTGGTGATCAGCCCCGCCTCTTCCAGCTCTTTGAGCCTTTTGCTCAACAGGTTTGCGCCTATACCGGGCAGACCGGCCTGCAAATCGCCAAAGCGCTGCGGCCCCAGGAACAGATCCCGAATGATCAAAAGGGTCCAACGCTCGCCCAAAAGGTCGAGGGCATGCGCCAAAATGCAGTCCTGATTATAGGTCCGAGCCATATTTCGTTTCCTCCGGAGCCATTTCCGGCTGTTTTTTTCACTAGCTTAGTGCATTCGTCATTAATTTGTCGTGCACATAACAAAATCGTGCGCCAAGCAAAAATGCATTTGACACTTTAAAAAGATATAGTAAAGTCTAATTTGTAATCAATGACCGGATACCAAACGGCGTCGCATCTCGCAAAGAGAAAACGGAGAAACCCAATGCTTAACAAGACCTTAGTCACAGCCGCAGCCGCTACAGCACTGACTGCCGGGGCTTCTGCCTCAGCCGCCGACTGGACCAAAAATGTCAGTCTGTGCGCCACAGCTGCAGAAAACGAAGGCCTAGTCACCGCTGGCGAATATCGCGCGAAATTTCTGCGCGGCGGCGGCGGCGCCACAAAAACCATCTCGATTGAACTCATCCCCCATGAGGGCGACGCGATGGAAGCGGTATGCAAAATCCGCCGCGGCGAAGTCTCGGAAATCGAGCTCGCTGCTTAACACCCCTGCTTACCATCCCTGAAAACTGAGCGCCCCTATTTGGGCGCTCTTTTTTATTCAGTCGAAAGTGAACGGTATGCCATGCGCGTCATTCGTTCGCCGTTGATGAATTGCCATGACCATTCATCATCAAGGTCCGCAAGCGGAGACGCAGCAACGACTTCATCTTCGCTCATGCCGTCGTCGATCATCCTCTGCACACGAACACGGACCTCTTTAAGCATATCCACTGTATTTTGCAGATCGGCTTTCGAAGCAAGCGGACCATGCCCAGGAATGATCCGGGTTTCATCGTCAACCTTGCTCAACACCTTTTCATGGGTCGAAATGTAGCCGTCCATGTCACCGCCGGATTCAAGATCGATATAAGGGTACCAGCCATTGAAGAAGACATCACCCATATGGACGATGTTCGCATCCTTAAAAAAGATAATGGCGTCTCCATCCGTGTGCGCATTTTCAGGATGCCAGACGCGAATGTCGTGACCATTCCAGTAGAACAACATGGAATGAGAAAACGTAATTACTGGCAGCGCCCCCTCAGGCGCGGCAGGGGTCACGCGTCCATCATCACGTGACATGCCCTCTTTCAGCCTCTGGCGAACATTGTCATGGGCGACAATATGCGCGCCGAGATCGCTCATCTCTTCGTTGCCGCCTGTATGGTCGCCATGCCAGTGGGTGTTAACCACAAACTCGACCGGTTTGTCAGAAACTTCAGCGATAGCGGCGACAATCTTGTCGGCTAGCGGCGCGAACTGATCATCGATGACAAAGGCGCCGTCTTCGCCGACAGAGAGACCAATGTTTCCGCCCGCGCCTTCGAGCATGTAAACGCCGGCGCCAAGATCGGTTGTTTTAATCTCAACATCGGAAAAGTCGCGTTGGGCTAGCGCAGGGGCCGCTGAGACGACAAACGCAGCGACTACTGCTGTTTTTAGGAAGAATTTCGGCACGGATAAGACCCCTCTTTGCTCGCTAATACCCACCCTGATAGCAGCTTGGAACCGATCCTCGAAATCACATCCATGAACACCAGGTCAGAATGGCGTTATTCGCAAGCGCGCGGTCCATGTTGCGGCGCAGCGTCTCGCACGTTAAAGACCCAGAGTTACGGAGTTTTTTGACATGAGTTGGACCCCTGAAAGCTGGCGGCAAAAGCCTGCGCTGCATATTCCGGACGATTATCCCGACCCAGAAGCGCTTTCTTCAGTGGAGAAAGAATTATCGGGTTATCCGCCGCTGGTTTTTGCCGGCGAGGCCAGGACTTTGCGCACATCACTGGCCAGCGTATCACGGGGCGAGGCGTTTCTGCTGCAAGGCGGGGACTGCGCTGAAAGCTTCAAGGAATTTCATCCCAACAATATTCGCGATACTTTTCGTGTTCTTCTGCAAATGGCCGTTGTCTTGACTTTCGGCGCCGCCATGCCGGTCGTAAAGGTCGGCCGCATCGCCGGACAATTCGCTAAACCGCGATCGTCTCCCGTCGAAAATCTGAACGGCGAGACTTTGCCAAGCTATCGCGGCGACAATATCAACGGCATGGATTTCGAGGCCGGCACACGCACGCCTGATCCGCAAAGGCTACTGAAAGCCTATGGACATGCCGCGGCGACACTTAACCTGATCCGCGCCTTTGCTACTGGCGGCTATGCGGATTTGCGCAATGTTCACAAATGGACGCTGGAGTTTGTCGCCGGCAACCCTCAGGAAGAACGCTACCGCGCACTTGCGGACAAAATCTCAGAATCCATTACTTTCATGGAAGCATGCGGGGTCAACGGCTCTAACGTCCGCGCCATTCGCGAAGTGGATTTCTATACCAGCCACGAAGCGTTGCTGCTTGGGTTTGAAGCGGCCATGACGCGTATCGATTCAACCAGCGGCAAATGGTACGATACGTCCGCTCACATGGTTTGGATCGGCGACCGCACGCGCCAGCCAGAAGGCGCGCATGTTGAATTTTGCCGTGGCATAGAAAATCCTATCGGTTTGAAATGCGGTCCAAGCCTGTCGCCAGACGAGTTGTTAAACCTTCTTGATATCCTCAACCCGCAAAACGAGGCCGGTAGGATTGTGTTGATCACAAGGTTTGGCGCAGACAATGCGAAAAACGGTCTGCCCCCGTTGATCAGAAAAGTCGTTGCTGAGGGCCGGCAGGTTGTCTGGTCCTGTGACCCAATGCACGGAAACACGATAAAGACAGATTGCGGATACAAGACACGACACGTAGACTCGATTCTTGCCGAGGTCGGCGCTTTTTTCGACATTTGCCGGAGCGAAGGAGCAAACCCCGGCGGCGTGCATTTTGAAATGACGGGGCAGAACGTTACTGAATGTCTCGGTGGCTCTCAGGAGATATCCGAGGCTGACCTTTCCTCGCGTTATCACACCCATTGCGACCCCCGTCTCAACGCAAGTCAGGCGCTGGATCTGGCGTTCATTCTCGCAGATCGCTTCAAAAGCGCCAGAACGCCTGAATTTTAGGAAAACCCGTCCTATTCTCATGACAGTCCTTTCATGAAATAGACGGAAATATTGTTTGACCCCCAGCCCGTAATCCGGCCTATTTGCCTGTGGGCGATGCAGTATAAGGTGCGTGCGCCGGGAACGGGGGGAAACCGTTCTCGCCGGTGCGGGGTGCAACTGGCGGAGCAAAGAGAGTGAGCAAGCGTATTAAGGTCGGCGTTGCCGGCGCCGGTGTTTTCGGCGGGTATCATGCGTCAAAATACGCTTCCCATCCGCAATCTTCGCTCGCAGGAATCTATGACATTGATGAAAGCCAAGCAAAGCAGCTTGCTGAGAAACACGCCACTGCGGCTTATACTGACTTCGATGTATTTCTCTCAGACATTGATGCTGTTGTTATAGCGGCTCCAGCGATCGCACATTTCTCCTTAGCCGAAGCAGCTCTTCGGGCAGGAAAACATGTTTTTGTCGAAAAACCCATTACGCTCGAAGTCGGCGAGGCTGACACCTTATCCGCACTGGCGGCCAACCAGAAACTAACGTTGCAAGTTGGCCATCAGGAGCGTTATGTTTTTTCGGCATTCGGACTCTTGGCGCGTAAGCGCTCCCCTCTGAAAATTGACAGCGTCCGGCGCACGGCCGCCACAGGGCGATGCGAAGATGTGTCTGTGGCGCTTGATTTAATGATTCACGACATCGACCTTATCCGCCATTTGACAAAATCCGACATAGAAACGCTGTCAGCAAGCGGCGACCCGCATGACGCCAGCGCAGAAATTTGTCTGACAAACGGAACACTTGTTTTTCTTTCAGCGAGCAGGAGATCGGATGCCCCTGAAAGGCGAATGACGCTTGTTTATGATGACGGGATCGTTGAGTTTGATTTTGTCAAAAGGGCAATATCGAATTCAACACCTGCCCCCTTGCTGTCGGACTTTTCCAATGACGATGCGCCGTTGTCGCTTGTGGACCCCCTTGGCCATGGAGCAAACGAATTTATTAAGTGCCTTACGAATAACCACTCACCTGCCGTGACGGGTGAGGACGGGCGCGAAGCGCTGCGTTGGGCAAAGCGAATTGAGGACGTTGCAGGCATCTCCGTTGAAAACGAACCGAATGAACAAGAAAGGCGGCGGGCATGAACAGCGTAGTGAATCTTACGCTAGCTAAGAACAGTCAAGTCGGTAATATCGCATTCATCGATTTGAAAGCGCAGCAACGCCGTATTCGCCCGGCTATCGAAAAGCGGTTGCAATCTGTTCTTGATCATGGCCGTTATATAGCCGGTCCCGAAATTGATGAGCTCGAAGAAAAGCTTGCCGGCCGTACCGAAGCAAAAACCGTTATTGCCTGCGCTAGCGGCACCGCAGCGCTGATTATCCCGCTTCTTGCACGCGGCATTGGGCCTGGCGATGCCGTGTTCGCGCCCGCCTTCACCTATAACGCGACAGCAAATGCGATACTCCTTGCCGGAGCAACCCCGATTTTTGTGGATATCGATCCGGCTACCTTCAATATGGATCCGGCGGACCTTGAGCGCCGAATTGCAAGCGTCAAAAATGAAGGCCGCTTGCACCCAAGCGCTGTCATTCCTGTAGACCTGTTTGGATCACCCGCCGATTATCGCGAAATATCAAAAATCGCCGAACGGGAAGGCCTATTTCTGCTATCTGACGGCGCGCAAAGCTTTGGCGCAGAACTCGATGGAAAACCGGTTGGAAACCTGGCGCCAGCGACAGCAACGAGTTTTTTTCCGGGCAAAGGTCTCGGCGCATATGGCGATGCTGGCGCTATTTTCAGTCAGAACACGCTTGATCGCGAAAGATGGTCGTCGATACGCTGGCATGGCACAGATGAAGCGCGAAAAGATTCCGTTCGTGTTGGCTTTAATGGCCGGATGGACAGCTTTCAGGCGGCGGTATTGCTTGAAAAACTTTCGATATTTGATGATGAATTAACGGCGCGCCGGAATATCGCCGCCGAGTATGACAAGCGCCTCAGCAAGATCGCTCGCCCTCAGGCTGACATTGATGGTTCTGTTTCCGGGCAAGGCTATTATTCCCTCTGCATGGAAAATCGCGATGACATCGTCAAAAAACTTAATCGCGCAGGCGTGCCAACCGCAATCTATTACTCCACGCCGCTGCATCTGATGCCGGCGTTTGCCGATTATGCACCGGCTAACGGTCTGCCAGTGACTGAAAAAGTCGCGTCGGAAATCTTTGCATTGCCGATGCACCCTTATCTGACGCCGCAGCAGGTCGATTATATTTGCGAAGCGGTCTGTGAAGCGGTCCGATAAATCGCCCCCTATCCGGCGTTTGTTTTTTCTTCAGACTTTTTTTCGCTCTCTGAGGTAAAGCGCTGGTGCATTAAATGACGGCCTGCTTCGGGACCTTGGTCAATTTGAGTGAGAAGTCTTTCCCGGTCCAGCTTTCGAAATTGCTGCACGTAGTCATCAATCACGCCGCTTTCGAAACCCAACCGGGATAGAGTCTCGCGCGCCATCAAAAGACTTGATTCAAGAGTTTCTCGCACGATCACGTCCGGCCCTAATGGCTTCAGTTCCATCTCGTGAATGCGATCATGAGCCACGGCAAGGATAGTCGTATTAGGCAGCTTCTCGCGCAGCATGGTAACGGCATGGTTCACCGACTTCGGATCGTCCATACAGAGAATAATTGCTTTGGCGTCAGCAGCGCCGGCGGCAAGCAGCATGTCGAGTCTTGCGCCATCGCCATAATAAACCTTGAAACCAAAACTCTCGGCATTGCGGATGTGTGATGGATTGCGATCGATTGCCGTGACAGCCACACCCGAGTTCTGCAGCACCTGTGAGATGATCTGCCCCATGCGACCGAACCCGACGATAAGCGCATGGTCCCGTTCTGCCTCAGGACCTTTCAAGTCCTCTCCCATATCATCGGCGTCCGCCGCCATTCGATGAGCAATCGCCGACATTAGCGGCGTCAATATCATCGACAGTGTAACAATCGCTGACATCAGGCTGACCTGAGCGTTGGTGAAAAGCGCGGCGCTAACGCCGAGCGTAAAGACAACGAATGAAAACTCACCGCCCTGGGAAAGGGTTGCCGCCGATTTTAACGCATCCCCCTGCTTGGCGCCCATCAACCGGGACAATCCGAACAGCAATACGGTCTTGATCGCGACCAAACCAACAGCGCCGCCAACAACGATCATCCATGCATTGAGGATGACGCCGAAATCGAGTCGCATGCCGATGGAGATAAAGAAGAGGCCCAACAGCAGACCCCGGAATGGTTCGATATCGGTTTCAATCTCATGTTTGTAGCTGGACTCCGCTAAAAGAACGCCAGCGAGAAATGCGCCGAGCGCCATGGAGAGCCCCGCCCAGGCAACAGCGAGCGAGGTCAGCGCCACAAGAAAAAGCGCAGTCGCCGCGAAAGCTTCGCGCGAGCCAGCGCTAGCGACAAGGCGGAACAATCGGTCAAGACCGAATTTGCCGATAACAATCAATAACGCCACGACGCCAACGGCTTTTGCAATTCCTTCCCACGCATTGCCATCCGCACCGACGCCGGCGATGATCGGCACGGCTGCCAAAAGCGGAATGACCGCGATATCCTGAAACAGAAGAACCGAAAAGCTTTGCGTTCCGTAGGCGGTGTTTAGCTCGCCCCGGTCTTTGAGCCATTGCAATGCAAAGGCTGTTGATGAGAACGCGAGTGAAAAACCCGCGATCGCCGCCGCTGGCGCCGGCATGACGCCCGCCGCCACGAACAGGCTAGCGATAACGCCGCCCGTGACAAACATTTGCGCCGCGCCAAGGCCGAAAATTTGCTTGCGCATGGACCACAGCCGCGACAGGGATAATTCAAGGCCAATGACGAACAGGAAAAGCACGACGCCGAGCTCGGCGATATGAAAGACGCCTTCTTCCTGATGCAGGAGATTAAACCCGAACGGACCCACCGCGACACCGGCGGTCAAAAACCCAAGGATGGAGCCAAGCTTCAGACGGTTGAATACGGGAACGGTGATCGCTGCGGCGCCGAGATAAGTCGCGGCCTGAACCAGAAAGTCGCTTTCACCTGCCGCCATTGCCCGTAACAATCATCCTGTTCAGTTAACGAGGCCTGTCATTTCCTTAAGGCCGAGCGCGAGATTGATGTTCTGAACAGCCTGCACCGCCGCGCCCTTGAGGAGGTTGTCCTCAGCCGCGATAACAACAGCGTGTCGTTCATTTTCACTTACGGCAAAGCCGCCGATCAATACGCCCTTGCGCCCGCTACCATCTTTAAGTTCCGGCGGCTCATTACGCAAGGCAATGAGCGGTTCTTTGCTGTATTTTTCTTCATAGAGTTTCGCGAGATCGCTTTTCGACATTTTCTCCGTAAGGGGAATATGTGCAGTAACGATCAGTCCGCTGAAAGCCGGGTGCACATGGGGGGTGAAATTCACTGCCTTGCCGAGATGACGAGCCGCCTCCCGCTCATGCTTATGTCCCGTCATTGCGTAAGGCATGAGATTGTCTTTGAGGCGTTCGATATCATTGCGCGGCGAAGGCTTCGTACCTGCGCCGGAATAGCCTGAAACGCCAAAGACAGACGGCGCGCCACCGAAATGCGAAACCAGTGGCGCCAAGGCGAGCTGCATGGCGGTAGCGTAACAGCCTGGGTTAGCGATACGGGTGGCGCCGCGGATTTTCGCCCGGTTCAGTTCCGGCAGGCCATAAGCCCATTTGTCATCAAACCGATAATCGGCGGAGAGATCGACAATAATCCTTTGCGGCGCTGTCGCCTCAATCGCCTCAACATAAGGCGCGGCAGCGCCGTCAGGCGCGGCGAGGATGACGACATCAGCACGGCGGCGGGCTGCCTCTTCCGGCTCCAGCGCTTCAAACACGCATTCGTCTTTATCTTCCGGCGCTATATCGGAAACCGACCGGCCGGCGAACTCACGGCTGACTGCATAGGCGAGCATCAGCTCCGGATGCTCGGCGATCAGGCGCATCAGCTCGCGGCCCGTATGTCCGCGCGCGCCAACCAATCCGACAAGAAACGGCGTGCTCATTCTTCATCTCCCACGAACGACGGCGGCAAAGCGGCGACGCGTTTTACCATCCGCTCGATCCGCGCCCAATCGCTTTCGCCTTTCCAGAAAACCGTCCACGGCCCAGATTTCACTGAGCCGTCAGCGCTGTCGTGATAAAACGCATTGAAGCCGTTCGCCGTGCGCGAACGCCAGCAAAAGACCGGATCGTCCTTGACGAATGTACGCCAGATGGTGCGCGACAGGCCCTCGCCCCGCGCATCCTCAACAACCGCAAACTTATCGAGATAAATAAAGTCGTCGAGCTTGGTCAGGATAGCCCCGGCGCGATAACTGTCCGACATGACGATGCGATGAATATCGAGCCCGTCCCACCAGTCACTTTTCAGCTCTCGGGCGAAGGCATTTTCGACAAGCGCCGTTGTTTTCGCTTTATCGAGGCCGTCTTTCGATTTGAATTCGTTGATCGCCTCGCCCATGCGGACAAGCGTGCCGGAACCGCCATGGGTGAACAACTCGCGGATCAACCCATCAGGCGTCGTAATGGAAACGGATGTGGAAAGCGGCGATGCCTCCAGAAGGCGTTTGATCTCCTGCAGCTTCAACCGCATGCCGCCCTCGACCCATTTGGCGTTCATCAGCCGTTCATAGTCGGAGGCAAAATTGATCGAGTGCATCACTGCGCCGTTTTTATCGAGCAAGCCCCCGACGCCGGTGAGGAAGACGATCTTCATGGGTTGCAGCGCCTCGACAAGCGCGCGGGTGGCGCTATCGCCGTTGACGTTGACGAGCTGACCGCCGGGCGCGACACCAAGGCAAGTGAGGATCGGCATGGCGCCCGAACGCACCACAGAGTCGATCAGCCCCTGCCGGATTTTCGTCGGCTCGCCCACAAGGCCGAATTTGTCCCGGTCGAGATATTCAGCCTCGATGGCGCCAGCGACGACCCCTTCGGCCTCAACGCCTTGCTTTCGCACGGCCTCAACCAGTTTGATGTTCTCGCCGATGAAGACATCGCGCGCGACATCGAGCGTCGCTGCATCGGTAACGCGAAGGCCGTCTTGCTTTTTGGTTTCGACGCCGCGCTCTTTGAGCGCGAGATCGAGTTGCGGCCCGCCGCCGTGCAAGACGATCGGGGTCAATCCCACCGTATGCAGAAAGGCGAGCGCCGAAGCAGTTTCATCCAACTGTTCATTCAGGATCGCGCCGCCGATCTTGATCACCGCAAAGCGCGACCGGTCGACCTCGGAGAAACGCTGCAGATAGGCGCGAATCTCCTTCCCGTCGCTCATATTGGAGAGCAACTGGACGATAGTCTGGCGGGTTGAGGATGGCGTGGTCATTTGTAAACTTTTGTCAGAAATCTGTTTCAGAAAGTGTTGCCATCAACGCGTCAATACGCTGCTCAATGTTGGTCAGGATGGTAATATTGTCTGGTTGAAGGCAAGCTGACTTCATAGTCTCAGTAATATCGACAAACCTACCCGTGGTTGAATCTTCACGAGGGCTGTGAATTCTACCGGCTAAGGTGAAACCCGGGTATTCAAAAGAAAAATGGTAACTGGTTCCATCTATCGCCAAATCCAAAAGCGCCGGTTCTGCGTCTGGGCTAGCAGGGCGAAGATCCGGATAGCGAGTCCGGAACAACATCTCACTCCACAGTGAATACAGTTTGGCGCCAAGTTCGTTTGATATCGAGATTTCGCACTGGCTAATTTCAACTTGTTCGCGCGTTTCAGGGAGCTCGATATTTTGGTCATCCAGATACTTCTGATAGCTCGCTAACTCTTCAGTTTCTGCTTTTTCTTGCATAATTTCGAGCTCATCGAAATGACGTAGCTGAACCGATGGCTCAAAAAGCAAAATTCTATATTTCTCGTCCTTCAACTCCAAGGCAATAGCGAATTCTGATTTAAAAGAAGGATAAGCCAAGACACGCGCTACAATTTCAAATCGAAACGCATCATGCAAAACGCGAGCAACATGTTCTTCGTAATGCATGTAGTGCTCGAAGTCTAAACTGAACGGACCACCAAACGCCGACAATCGAAAGTCCCTGTCCGTAAAAATAGATTCTTCCGGCAGCAAATGCTCGTCATAAAAAGGGCGAGCAGCATCACTTTGCGCTAATAATAATGCTATCAAGGTTATTTTAAGCATCAATCATCCCGCCAACGCCTTCATGATCGCCTTTTGCACATGCAGGCGGTTTTCGGCTTCGTCGTATGCGATGCAATTGGCGCTTTCGAACACCGCGTCGGTCATTTTCACGTTGCGCCGCATGGGCAGACAGTGTGAGACGAGCGCATTGTTGGTCATCGCCATCTTTTCTTCATCGACGATGAAATGCTTGAACCGGTCGCGGATGCCTTTCTCAGGTTCCCAATTTCCGAAGAACGGCGGCGCGCCCCAGCTTTTGGCGTAGACAACGTCCGCGCCGTCATAGGCTTTTTCAATATCGTGTTCGATGGTCAGGGCGTTGCCATGGGCGCCCGCGTCTTTCGCCGCCTGCCCGATATAGCGCTCGTCGAGAATATAATCCTCAGTCGGACAAAGCAGCGTCGGCTTCATCCCGAACTTCGCGGCGATCATCAGCGCCGAATTGGCGACGGCGGTGTTCAGCGGCTTCGGGTGATAGGTCCAGGTCAGAACGAACTTTTTGCCGTCGAGCTGTCCCAGCCTTTCCTGCAGCGCCATGGTCATCGCCATCTCCTGGCAAGGGTGGGTGATCGTTTCCATGTTGATCACCGGCACGTCAGCATATTTGCCGAAGGCGTTAAGTATCTTGTCTTTACGGTCTTCCTGCCAGTCCACAAACTTCGGGAAAGCGCGAATGCCGATCATGTCGCAATAGCGCGAGAGCACCTTCGCGGCTTCTTTCACATGCTCCTCGGCCTCGCCGTCCATGACAACGCCATCCTCGAATTCGAGGGGCCACATGCCGCCAGACGGCGATAGTATGACCGCGTGGCCGCCGAGGTGGTTGACGCCAACCTCAAACGAGGTCCGGGTGCGCAGGGAATTGTTGAGGAACAAAAGCGCAACGGTTTTAGCTTTGAGGGCGTCCCCCTTAGGCGAGGCTTTGAAAGCCCGCGCTTCGTCGATCATTGCCTGCAATTCGGGTCGCGACCAGTCGCACGTATTCAGAAAATGTTTCATAGCTTGCCTCTTACCGGCCAAACCCTTGGAAACCAAGCGCGAAATGGGGAAAACGCCGGGCAGCCAACCCCGCGATTCGCAGGTGACAGCACGCGCCGAAACAGAATAGTTTCCAAATCCTTAACCTCCGCGCGCGTATGGCGAACGTCCGCGAAGGATGCGCCGGTTTTTCTTCCACACCTTCGCCGCAATGTAGAGCGACCCTGGCCTGATGGCGGACGAGGATACTCAAAACGACGGTGAAGCGCTCTCCGCCCGGATAGAGGCGCTAAGCCCGCGCCGGCTGGCGGCGCTGACGGGTGCGTTCCTCGTGGCGCTCGCCGCGCTTTTTGTTTTTGAAGTGAATGAAAAAGCCAAACAGCGCGCGACAGAAACCGAGATCCGCCTGACGCAGGCCGCCAATGACGGTGCCGCCGCTCTCAACATTTCAATCATGACCGGCGCGCCGGTGCGCGACACGTTGAACGCCGTCCGCCCTGCCGGTTACGCGGCGCTCTATCATCTGTCACCGTCAGGCGACATTATTATGGCGGCGGGCCGGACGGACATTGTCGATGTGCCGGCCGCGCGCATCCGCACGCTCGATCTCAACGAAAGCGGTGAAACGCGGGTCGATCTTCCTGGCGGTGACATCGCCCTTGCCTGGCGCAAGCTCGACAATGGCGACGCGGTGATGGTCGCGGCGCCCGCACGGGACATTCTGGATCGTTCGCCGATCTGGTTCAGCTATGCCGTTATAATGGGCGCCATTACGCTGGTGATTGGGTCGCTGGTTGCAGCTTTCATTCGCCAGTCGCGCGCAGCAGCGCAGGCGGCTCACGCGCTTTCGACCCTCACCGACTTCAACGCAGCGCTGACGGGCGGACGGTGTTCGCCATGGTTTTACGACCACAAAGACCGGACGGTGCATCTGTCCAAATCCTTGTTGCAACCTTTGGGTCTGTCATCGCGCGACCGCAAACTGACGCTCCGCGAGATTTCCGCACTAGTTCATCCACAAGATTTGCGCACTGCCGTCGCCGTCATCTCCGGCGAACCTTCCGGCGTATCGGAAGGTGTTGTGCGCTTGCGCGAGCCTGGCGGCGCATGGGCGAGGGCTTACTTTCGCACATCAGCCGAGGCAACGCGTTTTACCCGATGCGGCGTGGCGTTCGATCTTGTCGGCGCGACGACACTGGCGCCGGGCGCGGCGATCGCCGAAACAAGATTGCGCGACGCCATTGAAAGCATCCCGGAAGCGTTTGTACTTTGGGACGCCCATGGCCGCCTCGCCACATGGAACAAAAGGTTTGCTTCGATATTCCGCATTCCAGCGAAAGTGTTGCGCGCAGGACTGACTTTGGAAGAAGTTGTCACTTGCGCTGGCGTCGCTGGCGATGTGCTCGCTGCGCACTTCGGCCCGCTCGAAGACAAGCAACAGGAAAATCAGGAAGTCGCATTGCCCGGTTCTCGCTGGGCGCATGTCTCACGCCGTAAAACCGCCGAGGGCGGTTATGTCTGCGTCGCCACGAATGTCACCGATTTGAAACGCCGCGCCTGGGCGCAAAAGAAAAAAGAACGCGAGCTGCAGCGCACGGTCGAGGATCTGGAAAGTTCGCGCAAGGAGCTTTCCGAAGCCTTGCGCAAATATGAATATGAAAAATACCGCGCCGAAGAGGCGAGCCGTTCCAAAAGCGAGTTCCTCGCCAATATGAGCCACGAGCTGAGAACGCCGCTGAACGCCATCAACGGCTTTTCAGAAGTCATGCAATCGGAACTTTACGGCCCGCTTGGCGACATTAAATACAAAGAATATGTGGGCGATATACTGTCGAGTGGGCGGCATCTCCTGGAACTGATCGACGACATTCTCGACATGTCGAAAATTGAAGCGGGCCGGCTGACGCTTGAACCGAAGCGCACCGAACTGGAGCGCATCCTGAATGAAAGCGTGCGTCTTGTCGCAAAACGCGCCAGCGACGCCGAGGTGAGGCTCACGACTTCCGTCGGTCACGCCCCGCCAGTCTGGGCCGATGCACGGGCGGTCAAACAAGTGGTGCTTAACCTGTTGTCGAACGCCCTGAAGTTCACACCGAGCGGCGGCGAAGTGACATTGACGGCGGAAGCCGACCTTGACGGCGTCACCATCATTGTCGCCGACTCTGGGTCGGGCATCGACCAAGCGCAACTTTCAAAGCTCGGCGCGCCTTTCGAGCTTGCGGAAAATCATTTCTCCCGTACGCGGAACGGTTCGGGCCTTGGCCTCGCGCTTTCTCGCGCGTTAATGGACATGCAGGGCGGCATACTGGCGCTTGCAAGCCAGCCGGGAAAAGGCACCGTTGCCTGTGCGACTTTCCCGCGCCGGCAGAATGCGAAAGTCCGCCTGCCACAGTTTATTCGCGCTGAAGCGCATGTGTTGACTGGCAAGGAGAAGCCGGAAGAACCGCGTTTCGACGCAACGCAAGCGGCGGAATAACCTCTTAAGGCTCAACAGCAGCGATATCGCTGGGCGTGCTGAACGCAACAGCAATGCTTGCCTTGACCCATGACGCAGATCCGCCAGAGCAAAAGCCTTGTCACGGCAGCTCGAGAATTCGCAACCAACACTCGCAATATAATTAATCTTATTCCGATGGCGGAGGCGGCGGCGGTCCATCGCGACGACGCTCCCGCCGCTTTTTTCGGCGCTCTGAACGGCGTTTGTTGGCTGTTTCAATAAGCAGTTTTCGTTCCGCAGCCGGCAATGTTTCAAATGCGCTCATAAACGCCTGGTTGAACGCATCACGCTGACGATCTTGTGCAATGCGTATCTCTTCCAGTTTGGCGGCGATCGCCTCGCCATCCCATTCGTCTGCCGTCATCAACACGCCGAGCTCACGCCGTAACCCGCGCATCCGTCCATGTTCTTCGCGCAAGACGGGAAGTTGTTCTTCAATCTCGGCACGAAACCGGTCGCGCAGCTCCGGCGACAACTCTTCAGCGTAGCGCATAACGCGAAACGGATCGTGAAGACCGTTACGGCCGCCCCCGTCAAACACCGGAGGAGGCGACGGGCGATCCGTCAGCAGGCGCCCTGTAAAATGACCTGCAGCAAAAATGTTGAGGCCAATCGAAGCCGCAAGCAAAATCATCAGTCCGCGTCCCATGCCGCGGCCTCCTCTTCATCAAGCGACGCCAGGACGATATCGCTCTCAAAATATGCGAGCGCCTCACTCTCCGGCGTCAAGGTTGTTTCCGCCGATGCCGTCATCATGCCTGTGGCGATGCCTATAGCGCCCAGCCCCGCCACTGCACCAGCCGGTATCAGTCTGGTTTTCGGCGCCAGCGCACGGAACAGATCGGCAATCGTTTCTGTTCTCGATACAGGCGGGACAAAATTGGCGGTTATCCGGCGTTCGAGGTCTTCCGCCATGCGCGGCGACGTTGCGGCATTCAGAAATCCGTCAAGCTCTTGCGCCTCAATACGAATTGCAGCGGCTTCGTCGGACTGAAAAAGGTCAGCAAACTCCTTGCGGACATCCGCAGGCCACCGATGAAGCTCGGCGCCATAGGTCTCACAGACCTGCCGAAGCTCTTCGAGACGATCAGTTGACATGTTGGCTCTGCTCATCGTCCATCTTCCCCATCAAATGCTCACGCATGGGCGCCAGCTTGTCTCGTAGCGATCGACGGCCCCGCGCCAGAAGTGATTCCAGCGCATCAACGCTGATTTCCATAATTTCGGCTGCTTCGATATTAGACAGCTCCTGATAATGACAAAGGGTGATCGCCATCTTTTGCCGCTCAGGCAATTCTGACAACGCCGCATCTATGGCGAAACGGCGCTCAGATAAAAACAGTTTCTGATCTTGCCGGTCAGCGCCGTCAGCGCGCTCCGGTGCCGCCTCTTCGGGCGCATCGCGTTTTGCTTTTCGCAACTGATCAAGACAATAGTTCATTGCCACGCGATAAAGCCATGTTTCAAATTTCGCACCACGCGGTTTCCATTTTGCTGCTGAGCGCCACAGGCGCAAAAAGGTTTCTTGCGTTGCGTCTTCAGCAGCATGCGGCGTTCCCATCATCCTGTAACATGCTGCATATATCATCTTTGTATGCCTCTCGACCAATAGCGCGGCCGCAGCCCGATCACCGCTTCCTGCGCGCTTTACCAGCGCTTCGTCACTATCCGCTTTCCGTTCCAACAAAAGCGCCGGTCATGTTGCCTGTCCGGCCCACGAAGCACTAACCACAACGCAGGCCGGATCATTTCTTGAAAATCTACTCTTTACCGCCGCGGCGTTTACCGCGATGTCCGCGCCGACGACGCTCATCTTCACTCAAGACACCGTCGCCGTCTTTATCCATGCGATCAAAGCGCTCTTGGGCAGCATTTATGAACTCCGTTCGGTCAACTACGCCGTCATCGTTCTTGTCAGGGTTTCTTGCTTCACGCCGCGCATCACGGCGGGCCTGACGGAACGCTTTCATTTCCTCTTTGGAAATTCCGCCGCTGCCGTCTGTGTCTGCTTCTTCCAGATGCGCCGCAAATCGGTCGGACATTTCATCGGCGGTGATTTCACCATCGCCGTTCGTATCCATTTTTTCCCAATGACCGCCGCGTCCTTTGCCATCGTCAGCATAAGCGCCAGCCGCAATCAGCCCCGCACCTGCAGCGGCCATCGCGCCGAAAATAATCTTCTTATTCATTTCCAAACCTCAGTGTTTGATGGTTTTCGCCTTCCAGCACATCTTTAACGTCTCAGCGGCGAAAATCCGTCGCTGCGCCCGAGGAACCGCCCTGCTCATTCGCAAAAGCGCTAGCCAGCGCGCTCTCCGGCGTATCCAGGCGGCGCGCCGCAACAACACCCTCGGCAGGGGCGGGAAGCGAAATCTCGTAATCTTTCCCATAGGTTGCAGCGGAGATATCAGCAAAAGCCACCACTCTTTTTCTGGAGGGCGACCATGCAAAGCTCGTTATTTTACCGGCCTTTTTTCCGGCCTGAAAAACAGCTGCGCCACGCATTGTTTTTTCATCGTCAATGGCAAGTGAAATAAGGCGATTTTCGGGCCGGCCGGCGCGTTCCCGCAACCCCCTGCGACCGTTAAACCAGCCGCGATCAAGCGGGGCCAAATGAGCAAGGCCGATTTCTTCTGGCGTGCGTCCACTCTCCCCGCTTTTCCTTGCTCTGTCTGCGGCAATAAAGTCTATTCCGGGCCGGGGCGCGCCGCTTTCGAGACGCAGGATTTCGAGCGTATCAACACCGATAGGCTTGCCGGCGCTTCGGCGCATAATCCGTTCCCAGATGGTCAGCGCTTCTTCTTTCGGAAAAATAAGCTCGACACCTGGCAACGCGCCAAACTGGATTGGCCTTGCCGCCGTCTCAACGCCTCTCAGCACGCTTGAAGCGGCGATTGTCTCATTCACAGATTTCAAGCCTGCAGCAGAAAGCACTGCCGATGTCTGCGGTCCGAACACGCCAAGCGCCGCCACTTGGCCAGAGATATCATCAACATTAACATCCATGCCGCGCCGCGCGAGCTGAATGCGGCGTCCGTGCGGACTGGGAACGGTTATCACGAATAATGCTTCCGACAGACGGGACACTTCCACCAAATCGACGACTAATCCGTCATCATCGAGGATGAGGCCCCGCGCGCTTTCGCCAACCTGCAGCCCTGCAGCTGGCGCCGTCGACAATCGGCTTAGAAAGTCTGCTGCATCGCCGCCACGCACTGAATATCGAGTAAGCGGTCCAAGATCTGCAAGCACGGCAGCACTTTTTGCCGCTTCATATTCTTCACTTACTGATGAATAGATTCTCGCCGCCGTCCAGCCATTAATGGATGTCCATAGATTGGCCTCGCTCGCGGATGCAACGGCTGGAAAAAGCGGGGTCGTACGAGGAGAATCAACTAGAATATCTTCACCGGGAAAGATCATGCCACCCCCTTCCGGTACGCCCGCAGCGCAGCTTTCGCCGCCCCTCTAGCGGCAGAACAGCAAAGACCAGCGCCGATCTGCGCTTCACCGCCGCAGAAGTAAAATCCCGTTATCCGGCCTGATTGAGCGGTCGCCGCCGCAAGCGCCCACTGACTCATTACATTTGATTTCGCCGCAAAAGCAGATGCTTCGGCGCCCAGCATAACTGCTTCATCGCTCGGCAACCGCAAATCACAAACTTCGACCCGATCAGAAAGTCCTTCCGCAAAAATTTCGATATTTACCAAAATTTGTTTTCTAATTTCTTCGCGGCGCGTCTCATCAGGGTTAACATCAAATGGCAAAGGATGCGCCATCACGGACATAACCTGACGCCCTTCCAACTCGGCCTCCTCATCGAGCGAGCCGGGAAAAATCGCTTCTATAATCAGTTTTTCAGGCACTCGGCCTGCTCTAGCTTCCAGAAAAGCTTCCGATACTTCTTCTACAGAAGGTGCATAGAATAGCCGACGCTTTAAGTTATCTCTTGTCGCGTCATCCTGAGCAACGCCTTTTAGAACGCAGTGCAACCGGCCAGTAGAAAATTCCGGGCGATGCGCCGCTAGAATTCTTTGCAAACCGATGTCAATTTTTCCAGGTCCGATCATCTTGAGAAAAGCGCGGGCCGCATCGCATGCTGCAATAACGACAGGAGCCCGTAGCTGACCTCCGTTTTCAAGCATGACGCCGGCCACACGGTCGCCCTCTATCAGTATGGAGCGAACAGGCGTCGCCGCGCGCATATCTACTTTCGCGAGCTGAGCTGCGCGGCGCAAAGCTGTGACCACCGCAACGGCCCCGCCTGCAGGATACGCTACCGCTCCTTGAAGCCCCGCCGCTTCACCGGAGAGCTTTCTTAAGTACGGCATAAAACTGAATGGCTCGTGCGGGGCGACGCCAGAGCGAAACACGGCTTCGCTCAACAATAACGACTTCAAGGGGCCGTCAGCAAAACGAGATGAAATAACATCGGTCGCGGCGCTAAATAAATAAAATTCAATCAGCTCAGCTTTGTCCCGTGGCGCTGAAGACAAAAGTTTATCCAGCGCCTTTCGAGCAAGCCCGCCATCGGCGTGGTGCACGGTTTTGAAAGCCGGCCGAAGAAAATGCGCCAGTTCGAGAGTTTCCTTGATGAAGGTTTCAAGAGCCGCTGCATCGTCATCGTCTTCAAGGGAGAGCAAAGCCGATTTTGATAAGTCTCCATCCAACTTCAACGCATCAGCATCACTGAAAAAGTAGGTAGTATCCAACCGGCGTGCGGCAAAGCTCAATCCGTGGCGATATAAATCAAGATCAGCGATCACATCGGGATCAAGCTGAGTAACTAGATGTTCGCCGTCAACGATCTCTATTCCGCCAGCGATTTCCCGTGAAACAATACGACCGCCGAGTTCCTTTCCAGCGCCGACCAGCACCGTATGCAAGCCTGCCTTGCCAAGATATGCAGCAGCTGCAAGGCCATCGGCGCTCCCGCCAATCACAATAGCATCAATCCCACCTTCAATACGACCGGTTTGCTGCGATTGTTCAGGCTGAGCCGATTGATTGTTCGCACTATTTTGCATCACGCGCCATGATTTCATCGATAAGTTTGACAGCGGCGGCGATTGAATTGTGACGGCGCATCTGGATGACGACTTTATCGCAATCATCAAACAAACCGGGCTTGGTCGTAGGGGTTATCACTTCTGCTTCTGCACGTCTGATTTGTGACGCAAGGTCAGGCATGCGGCTAATCAAACGACTTTTGACAATCGCAGCCGCCGCCTGCCGGTCTTGGCCCGTCCACCCCCTCCAAGCGCCGTCCTCATAGAATGCAGCCGGAAAATAGTTTGTGCGTGCGATAATCTCTCCATTGGCAGTGTATTCGAATTCAACCGGCGTTTTATCGAACAGCTTGCCTTTAACCGCAGCCGCCCGCGCGTCTCGAACATCATCGATATCATCAACAATCTGGAAGATTGCCTTGTCGTCAGCTGCGGCCGGAGGGATTCTATCCGAAAGCTTAAATCGCACGGTAACGCTTGCATGTGCGCCGCCAGATGTGGAATTCAGCACTGACCCGTGAGCGCCGGCCTGCCATGCCGCATCAGGTGTTGAAAAGAAAATGGTGCGAGTCTTTAGTTCTTCCTCCGCGCCGAGCATTACCAGTACGTAGTTTTCTCCTTCAGATGCAATCTCGGTGATTTTGCCGCTATGGATGTCCACGCCTGCGTCTTGACAAACCTTTTCCAATACAGCCCTAAGGCTCGCTGCATCTTTAGGCGTCCTTAAGCGCCATGAGTGCTCATCAAAAAATTCCGAGACGGCACTTGCAGACCCGGTTTCGAGATCGCTTGAACCCGCTGCCGCCAATGCATGTGCGCTGATATGTGTTTTTAACGTCTGGCTGGACAAATAATCATCTATCAAATCAGCACACGAGCCGAAAAGGCGCGCCGTTCTATCCAAGGCAGTCGCGTCCGATAAAAACGAAGCAAGCACTTTGCCATTTGCGGGATTAGCGCGCGCAAACGGCAAAGTGCTGAGGTTTTCCTCAGCAAGCGACGAAACCTCATCGATAAAGTCATCCCACACCAGATGATCGTCGATGTTACGCTCCGCCAATGCCTGGCCCGTTTCTTTTGACCCGGCGTACGTCACCATGGAACTGCCGTCCTTGAAGAGGGTCACGTGTGCGCTTATAGGTTCAAGCGTTAAGTCATAGTCCTGCAGTTCAAGACGGCGCCAGACAAAATTGGGAATTGCTGGACTTGCCGCTGGTGCGTTTTGTTTTTTTTGCCGGTTTGGCCTTAATAACGCCGCGCGCGCACCAGCACGCGCCGCACAAGCTGCTGCGCAAAGGCTTGCCTCGTCCTCACCGATTATCAAAAAATCATACTGAACGCTCATAGACTAGCGCCCACATCCTTGCGAAAGCTTCGCGACGAATAACCGTGCGACTTTTGATTGAAGCTCAATAAGCACACTCGCCGCATCATCTATTGACTCTTCTCCGCATACGGATGCCATCCGCGCGCAAAGCGCCTCACCTGCCTTTTCGGGTGAAAAGACTTCGCCGGTCGCCGCCCGGCCTGCCTGTAACACCGCCTCAAACAATGCGTGCGCCTTTTGCAGCATTGCCGTTTCTTCCTGCGCCAGTTCGCCGGCTTGCGCAAACCAGTTAATAGCCTTACCCACGGGCCGGGGCGCGCGTCCAAGCGAGAACGCCGTTACAAGCGAAAGATGCTGACAAAGAAATGCAATATCGATAAGGCCGCCGCTAATGTTTTTGATATCCCACGGGCCGGATCCCGGTTTTGCAGTCGCCAGTCGTTCCCGCATTTCCATGACTGCTTGCGCAACTTCCTGACGGCGCCTTTTCCTCGTCAAAATGGATTCGATCTCGTCTTCAATCGCTATGGCCAGACCATTACGCGGACCGATCACTCGTGATTTTACAAGCGCCATCACCTCCCAGATCCAAGCGTCTTCTTCGTAGTAACGCCGAAAAGCGGGAAGCCCAACCGCTGCTGGACCTGCTTTGCCGGAGGGACGCAGTTGCATATCAACTTCATATAGCGCGCCCTCTTCCGTGGCGGCTGATAGCGCCGTCACCACACGCCGCACGAGGCGGGTGTAGTATTCAACGGCGCCGAGCGAGCGTTCGCCATCGGACATCGCATCAGACGGCGCATCATATACGAACATCAAGTCAACATCAGAAGTCGCCGTCATTTCCCCAGAACCGAGACGACCGAGCGCAATAACAACAAAATCGCCGTTTATTCGGCCATGCATTTTCTCCATCTCGACGGCCGCAGCATTGGCAAGAGCTGAGATCGCGGCATTTGCGATGGCGGTGTAGTGGGCGGAGGCTTCAGCGTGAGCGATCAAGCCAATAGCCAAGCGTGACGTTACAGGAAACTTTTGCTCACCCGCCCATCGTCTTGCAGCGTTTAACGATGCTTCATAGCTGACGGCTTTTGCAATTATTTCGTCGCATTCTTTCGCATACTCATTCACATCGCGTAACGGCGCAGACCAATTCTGATCAAGAAGACTTTCTACAAGGTTCAATTGTTTTGAAAACTCACGGCCAAGATAGGGAGAAATCGTCATTATCCGGATAAGCGTGTCGAAAACTTCTATGTTGTTAAGCAGCAGCGAAAATACCTGCACGCCGGACGGCAGACCCGAAAGAAATTTTTCAAACGCAAAGAACGCTTCGTCAGGCTCATTCGCTTTGGCAAGCGCCGTTAGTAAAGGCGGCACCAGTTTCGTGAGCAAAACGCGCGCACGTTCCGTACGGGTTGCGCGCATTGCTCCTGTGTGCCAGCGCCGAATGGCGGCGCTGACATCTTGCGGCCTATTGAATCCCATACCTGAAAGGGTATCCAGTGTCGCCGGATGACCTTCTACTCCTGTAAACACAAGCGGCCCGGGCTGAGATTCTTCAGCTTCGCTCATTTCAAATAGCGTGTCATAATTTTGCGCCACACTGTCAAATGCCTTCAGGAGGTTCCGGCGAAAATCGCCCACACTATCAGCGCCAGAAAAACTGGCGACGCGTTGAATATCCCCTTCAGTGACTGGCAGGCGGTGAGTTTGTTCATCATTGATCATTTGCAGCCTATGCTCCACATGCCGCAAATGTTGATAAGCAGATGATAATATTGCCCAGGCATCATCGCTGATGTGTTCTGCGGTTTTCAACGCCGCCAGGGCCTTTAAAGTTTGCCGCTGACGCAACCCTTCGTCTTTACCTCCCAAGATGAGCTGCTGGGTCTGCGCATAAAACTCAATCTCTCGAATGCCGCCACGGCCAAGTTTAATATCATGCCCTTCGAAGGCTATTTCACCGCCCCCCTTGGCGGAATGCATTTGCCGTTTGACTGCATGCACATCTTCGATAGCCGCATAATCGAGATACTTTCTCCACACAAACGGGCGCAGTGTAGCCAGAAACGCATGCCCCATTTCCTTATCGCCGGCGCATGGGCGCGCTTTTATATAGGCCATACGCTCCCAATTCTGTCCGTATGCTTCGTAGTAAGTTTCCGCAGCACGGACTGATACGGCAGGCGCTGTAAATCCAGGATCAGGCCTCAGCCGCAAGTCGGTACGGAATACATAACCATCGCCAGTCTGCATTTGCAGAAGATTGACAAGGTCTCGCGTCACGGCAACCGCGTGCTTTTGCGCCTCCAACCGATCAGTGATTTGCATCCGTTCTGGATCGAAAAGCACGATCAAGTCTATATCACTTGAGTAATTGAGTTCGCAGGCGCCATGCTTGCCCATGGCGAGCACAGCTATTCCCGTTTCTGATTCTAGTGGTGATCGTTTGACGGCTGACGCTAGCGCCCCCTCAACAACCGCATCAGCAAACACCGACAACGCCTCCGCCGCTTCCATGACACTCATGGCGCCCGCAATATCGCCAAGGGCGATCGACAACGCAGCTGAGTCTTTGGCGTTTCGCAGAACCCGCATCTGGATATCCGCGTCGTCTTGTTGAGCGGCGGATCGGGCCAGTGTTGTTGCGTTCTCAACTGCACGCGACAAGGGCTCAGCGAAAAGTTTGGGCAATGCATCCTTGCGACGCAGCATGAGACGGCGGAGATAGGGCGAACACGAAGCGACGCCGTCTAACAATTCCTGAGCAGATTTCGGCAAGGAAGTGTAGACGACGCCCAGGTCAGCACGAATGCGCTGTACCGCCTCACTATCGTAGATAGTCAGCGTGTTGGCGATGGAATCCGAAAAAGGAAAACTTGCCGTCATTATCACTGATTTGACAATGCATGCAGAAAAAAATCCACAAAAAACAAACCGCCGCACGAATCTTATTCATGCGGCGGCAAATCGTCATAATGCTAGAATAGGGTTAGCAGCCCGCAGCTTCCTTCAGCATGGAAGAAGGACGGAACCGCAAAGATTTCGACGCCTTGATCTTGATCTCTTCGCCAGTACGCGGATTGCGGCCCTTCCGTGCAGCACGTTTCGAAACCGTAAATGTGCCAAAAGTACCGATGGTATACTTACCGTCTTTCTTGGCGCGCTTCAGCCCGTTTTCGATTTCGCCGAATACGAGCTCTACTACACGCTTGGCCTCGGCGTTGCTCATATCGCCAGCCTCGGCGACGTTAGCAATAAATTCCGCTTTGCTCATTTTAAAAATCCCTCAAATGGCGCGGTCTGTCAGGCGAATGCTTTAGTCGTCAACACTGACCGCAATTTCAGACAGTGGGTGAGCTAAAAAAGAAGAACTGATTTCCAGAATAGCGCAAGCGTCATTTTCACTAAACGCCAGTGTATTACTAAGAAATATGGTGATTCGAATCAGTTCCGCCTAGTCAGCCGGAGGAAAGCTCATGACGATTCGCAGACCGCAACCATCGCCTGACTTATGTTTCAGCCCGTCACGGAGTTCAAGTTTAGCGTTGTGAGCACGCGCAATCGCCGAAACAAGAGATAACCCTAAACCGGAACCCGGGGTAGTACGGCTTTCCTCGAGACGCACGAAACGTTCGAAAATCCGCTCACGGTCTTCCGGCCTTACGCCAGGTCCGTCATCAGCTACAGAGAGCACAGCCCCGCCTGACTTTGCAGGCTCTACTTTCAGTTCAATCAGAGTCCCGCCCTCCGCATATTTAAGGGCGTTATCGAGAAAATTAGCCACTGCCTGGCTCATCAACTCCCGCGATCCTTTCACTGTCGGCGTTGGCGCAGTTATCAAACGAAAATCAAACCCTACGTCTTGAGCTGCCGGTTCGTACAATTCCGACATCTCCTCAGCGATGGCAACAAGGTCAATGGGTTTTAAAACCCCCGCGCCCTCACCTGACTGGATTCTCGCAATGGAAAGCAACGCATTAAAAGTCGCAAGAAGCTTTTCAGAATCATCAATTGTCGCCCGCAACGCCTCGTCCTTGGCGTCCGCGCCGCCATTCATAGCGTCGCTAAGACGGTTGCGTATCCGCGTTAGCGGTGAACGCAGGTCATGTGCGATGTTGTCTGATACGTCACGCATACCCGCCATCAGCCGTTCAATCTGGTCGAGCATAGAATTGAGATTTTCGCTCAAATCATCAAGCTCATCCCCAGCGCCGCTCATGGGAATGCGCTGCGAGAGATCACCGCCTCTAATTGCGCGAGAGGTTTTGTTGACGACTTCAACCCGGCGCAAAAGCGAGCGTGAAAAAATAAGCCCGATAACAACGCCGAAGGCGATAGTAACGAGCGCCGCGCGCGTAACCACACTTTGCGACCGGCTACGTAGATATTCACGGCTCGCCACGTCGCGCGCAACCACAACAAGATAGGACTGCTCAGCATCCGCCGTCGCCCGGAAACGCATCATCTTGCCGCGCGCTTCACGCTGCTGCACGCCCACTTCCCGGCCCGCGGCGTCGACGAGCGGTTTTTCAAACTTGAAGTCGAAAAAATCACCTTCCGCGGTCAGGGCTTCTGGCGGAAGCGCTGTTAAATTACCTGCAAGAACAGCGCCGGATGGTGCGCCGATCAGCATATAAATAGCGTCATCAGACCATGCTGTACGCTGCCTGATGACGCGCGTCAGCATGCCTGGGCCGCTCGTCGAAAACAGATCCGCCAGGACGCCGATTTCGCTTTCGATGACGGCGTCGGTTTGTTTTGCCGCCTCGCCAAAGGTTGCGCTATAAAAATAGGCGCCCAGCGCCGCTACTGCGCCCGCAAAGAGCACGACGTAAATGACCGTAAAACGGAAAGACGTCGTTCGCAGGATGCGGAGCAGCATCGTCCAATCAGCTTTCGTCGTCGGAGAGCTTGTACCCTGCGCCGCGGATAGTCTTCAGCAAAGGTTTGTCGAAATCTTTATCAATTTTCGCCCGCAATCGGGAAATGTGAACATCAATAACATTCGTCTGCGGATCGAAGTGATATTCCCACACATTCTCGAGCAGCATGGTTCGCGTTACAACCTGCCCCGCATGCCGCATCAAATATTCGAGCAGCCTGAATTCGCGCGGTTGTAGATCGATCTTCTGCGATGCCCGCCGCACTGTACGATTGATGACGTCGAGCTCAAGATCAGCAACTTTAAACCGTGTCGTGACTTCCGTTGGACCCGTTGTACGCCGCCTGCCTAGCGCTTCAATACGGGCAAGAAGCTCGGAGAAAGCGTAAGGTTTCACCAGATAATCGTCGCCGCCCGCTTTCAGGCCGGAAACGCGGTCATCAACCTCGCCCAGCGCGGAAAGGAAAAGCGCCGGCGTTTCATCGCCCTCGGCGCGCCGGTTCGAAAGTAGAGACAACCCGTCCATTTTCGGCAGCATGCGGTCAATGACAAAAGCATCGTACCCGCCAGATTCCGCCATGTTCAGTCCGGACTCGCCATCGAGAGCGTGGTCGACAACATGCCCCGCCTCACGCAGGCCTTTCGCAGCATAGGCCGCTGCTTCTGCATCGTCTTCGACCAATAATATTCTCATATTCACACCTTAACGTAATTTCGCGTCCGGTTCATAGCGTCCCGACCCGCTTCATAGATACAAAAGAGCGCTTGCGTGAGAGCGCAAGAAACGCAACACGCAAGCGCTGTAACACAAGTCGCTTACTCAGTATCGAGCGACAACGCACCGAACTGACGGTTGGCGCCAAACTGCATACGCAACAGAACCGCGTCTTTATCAGACCGTTTCGCATTTTGGATCTTCGAGCGGAGGTCGTTGCCTGACGCTACATCTTCGCCATCAACCTGGAGAATGACAACGCCTGGCTGCAAACCAGCTTCTTGAGCAGGGCTTCCCGGCCGCACGCCAGTCACCATCACGCCGTCCACATTGTCAGGCACCCGAAATTGCTGCCGCATGGCGTCGTTTAACTCCGAAACACGTAAACCAAGGTCGGCAGCCAGACTGTCGTCATCGTTAGACGGAACATCTTCTGCTGAAGCCGTTTGATCGTCATCACGCTGACCAAGGGTAACATCCAGATTGCGCACTTTGCCGTCGCGATGAATCTTCAAGCTAATCTTTTCACCTGGCGGAAATGAAGCGACACGCCGCGATAGTTCATTTGACGTCTCAACATCTTCGCCGGCGACGCCAAGAATAACGTCGCCATCCATCAGGCCCGCTCGTTGCGCAGGCGTGTTGTCGATTACATCGGCGACCAGAACGCCGCCGCTTTCCTTAAGACCAATCGCGGCGGCGATTTCAGTCGTGACTTCCTGCAACTGAATGCCGAGCCAACCGCGCGTCACGGATCCATTTGCAATCAGTTGCGCGACCGTGTCCTTGGCGACGCGGGCCGGAATAGCGAAGCCAATACCGACGCTGCCGCCTGTCGGCGAATAGATCGCAGTATTAACACCTACGACGCGTCCTTTGAGGTCAAAAGTTGGGCCGCCTGAGTTTCCTCGGTTGATGGGGGCGTCGATCTGAATGAAATCAAGATACTGGTTCTCACGATTTTGACCGCCAATCGCAGAAACGATACCGCTGGTGACAGTGCCGTTCAGACCATAAGGGTTGCCCACCGCAAGCACAAAATCGCCAACGCGCAGATTCACGTCGTCAGCAAATTCGACAAAAGACTGATTGCGCGGCGGCTCGACTTTTAACACCGCAAGATCCGTCAACGGATCGAGGCCGATGACCTCTGCGCTGACTTCATCACCATTCGACAACCGGACGCGAACCTCATCAGCGTCGGCGACGACATGGTTGTTGGTGACAATATGCCCGTCATTATCTATAAAAAATCCTGAGCCCTGAGCTTCCATCCGGCGCACGCCATCATCAAAGTTATCCGGCGTCCGCTCACCAGGATCACCAAAGCGGAAATTAAAAAACTGCTCAAGACCATCCGGTATGCGCGGCGTTTCAACCTCACGCTCGACCAGGATGCTGACCACCGCAGGGCTGACGCGTTCCACCAGATCCGCAAAGGACAACGTTCCGTCAGCCGACACCGGGGGCGCCATCAGCCTGGGTGCTTGGGCATTCGCCGTGTGAAAACCTAATCCCGCGATGCTTAACGCCGCGGCTGCAGCCCCCGCCGCTGTGATTGCAAATACCGAACGTTTGGGCGAACGGCGTATCTTGTACTGATTTCTCAACTTCATCTTCCTTTTTTGCCTTCACATCGAGCCGAAAAGGCTCTGTGGTGTTAGCGCCCCGCGAACTTTCCGATTTTAATGTAATTAATCACGATCAGCCTTTAGCAAAGCGCCCCTCGCGCATTAAAAATTGTTTAGTTAAATCAACCGATTCGGGACCGAATCTGAACGCCTTCCGTCAACATGCGGTGGACTGGGCATTTATCAGCTATTTCCAGCAGGCGAGCGCGTTGATCCTTATCGAGATCGCCGCTGACGCGCAATTCTTTCTCCAAAACATGGGGCGCATGGTCATCCTCGCGCTCAGCACGCTTGATACGGATTTCGACCTCTTCAACGTCCCATTTTTTTCTTCGCGCGTACATTTTAATGGTCATAGCGCCGCAAGCCGCAAGAGCCCCCTCAAGGGTGCGGGTCGGATTTGGTCCCAAGTCAGAACCGCCGTCGGCCTTGCCGGCGTCAATGATCATTGGATGGCCGTCTACTGAAAGTGCGATGGCGAATGGCTCGCCCTTAACTGACCGGGCTAAAGCACCGCCCCTGAACGCCGAAACGGCGGGCGTTTCCGTCATCGCTGCGTTCGTCTGCACATCTTCCGCCGCGTCGTTGCCGATGTACCGCGCCGCCCAAGCCGCCAAAACGCCAGCCGCATATCGCGCATCCCGCACATTCGAAAGCAAATGATCGGCGTTATCGAGACTGATGAAAGACTTTGGATGTTTCGCCGCGAGGAATATCCGCGAAGCATTCTCTATGCCTACAGTTTCATCTAAGGGAGCATGCATAACCACTAAGGGTTTCTTGAGTTTTTCAGCGCAGGTCAGAACATCCTGTTTCTCAAGATCATCCAGAAATTGTTTTTTGATGGTGAACGGCCGACCAGCGAGTTTAACCGTAGCGTATCCATTGCGTTCAATTTCGTCGCGATGCTCGGCAATTTGCAGAACCACATGATCAGCCTCCGCCGGCGCGCCGATAGTTGCTACGCCTTTGACTTCACTAATGCGCGTCGCCGCAACAATAGCGGCTGCTCCCCCTAACGAGTGGCCGATCAGGATTGACGGGGCTTCGAACTCATCTCGCAGATAATCGGCGGCGCTAACAAGGTCATCAACATTGGAAGAAAAATTGGTGTTGGCGAAATCTCCTTCAGAGGCGCCAAGCCCGGTAAAATCAAACCGCAAAACCGCGAAACCTTGCGCGCGCAGACTTCTGGCGATTTCTCTTGCAGCCTTGATATCCTTCGAACAAGAAAAACAGTGAGCGAAAAGCGCAAATGCTTTGGGCTGGCCTGACGGAAGCTCAAGCGCTGCAGCCAGCTTTTCTCCGGAGGACGTATTGAACTCGGTTTTTTTTGTTTCGCCGGACATGGTGCGCTCCTTCTGTTCTGTGTTGAGCGCTGATAGCGTTAAGCCGTCACCGCCGCAGCCGCCGCACGATCACGGATAAGACCGATCTCATCACTTTTCAGTAAAGGCGCAACCACGGTCAGCACGTGCGTAAGAAGGCGCTTCGCTGCGTCACGCTCAGCCCCCTCGGCTGCACGAATTTCAGCGACAAGATCATTTGCATAAGTTCGCGCCTGGTTGCATGCATCCTCAACAAGCGCGCGAACAGCACCTGCCTCGGCGCCAAGACGGCGCGCATTTTCCGGCGCAGCAGCGATCAACATACTGGCGCGCCGTGCATCATCAATCATTTCAGCATTAAGCGGCTTTGAAAAATCCGGCCGCGGCGGTGAAAGTCGCGCCGACCCGCGCGTTACGCGAACCGGCATCACGGCGCGCATCGTGGCAAGCGCCAGTTCGGAAAAACGCTCGTGCGCCTCGCCGGCGATGTCGCGGCACGCCTCTATTCGGTTCAAGAATACATTGTCGCCTGCCTTGGCGGCGTGGTTTGCAAGCCCGTCTGCAAAATCGGCGAAATAAGAAAGCCGCGCAAGAACAGTTTGCGCATGAAGCGGCGCAGAACCCGAACGCTCAAGCACTCTCGCCATTCCCTCGAGATCTTCAAACAGACTTTCAGGAAGCGCTGAGATCGCCTCACGAGCGGCGGCGAGCTTTTCATCTGCACTGCGCGCAAGGTGATAGTAAACGCCAAGAGCACGCCATGGCGATTCGAGCCTCCCTTTGAGAGCCAGCAACATGTATTCTCCAAGCTGCGCAGATTGCTCATGCGCCGACAGGAATAGCTGACGAAGCTGGTAGTACTGCTCTTCTGTCAATGATGGAGAATGGGAAGGCACAATCGACCGCAATGCACGGAGCATGTCGACGCCTTCCATCAAACTATGAATCTCTTCCAGGTCCTGCATGGCGGCTTCATCGCCAAGTTCGGCGATGAGGGCTTCTCGCGTCGATGTGCTTTTCGCGGCGTGCCCGCAAAGCCTGCCGAGCCCGGCTTCAGCCGCGAGAAACATAGCGCTGATCAGCTGTTTCGTTTCCCTGCCTGCAGCATAGGCGTCATCCAGCGCGGCGGCGGCGAGCGCTGTTTCCGTCATCGCCTGATCGGTCATCATTATGCGCCAGATTGGATCGAGAGAGGTCCGTGCAATTTGCGCTTTTCGTTTTTTCCCCGTCCTTATGCTGACGAAGTAGTCTTCAAACGGCGTGAAAAATGTTCTTTTCGCATCGGGCGGGCGATTTGGCGGCGCCCCGCCGCGCGCTTTTAAAGCCGCGCGCAGGTCGTTGAGAATATCGTCATGGGGCAGACCCTCGCCGCCCCCGGCGCGGTCAGCCTCGACAGCAGCAAAAAGTTTTACGGCCGCCGCGACCGGCAACTCGCCGAGAAAGGCGCTAAGGCGTTCTTTTTTTTGCGGGCTGAGGCTCATGAAACGTGTTCAGCTTGCGTCCAGTTATGATGGCGTGTGGTACGATCAACCGCCCGCCGGGTCAAACGACGAAAACCCACACGGCGCTATGCACCGGCAAAGTCTTTGCGGTTTTTAGCGCCGGCGCCGCTCCAGTTTTTGACGAACTCTTCGAGCGCCTTGTCGCCGCCTTCGGGCAGAACGATTTTCAGCTTAACATATTGATCGCCGGCGCCGCCTGATTTTTTAGGCATGCCGCGCCCCTTCAACCGGAGGACTGTTCCAGAGCTGGAGTATTTCGGCACGTTCACGGAAACATCACCGGCGATGGTCGGCGCAGTGATCTTACCGCCGAGCACGGCTTCCTTGAGGGTGATTGGGGCTTCGATATGAATATCGTCGCCTTTGCGTTCAAAAACCGCATGCGGTTTTACTTTTATTTCTACATAAACATCGCCGGCGCCGCCTGGCGCCTTTTCGCCCTGACCTTTAAGCCGCAATGTCTGACCGTCTTCAGAGCCCGCAGGCACGGAAAGATCGAGCGTGCGCCCATCCGGCATGGTGACGCGTTTCTTGGCGCCATTGACGGCGTCGAGAAAATCCACCTCAAGCCGGTAACGCACGTCCCGGCCGCGCATGTGATGGCCGCCGCCGCGTGTCCCTCGCGCGCCAAAAAGGTCGGAAAAGATATCAGAAAAGTCTTCGTAGGATGCGCCTGCGCCCGGGCCGCCAGCATGGCCCGCGCTGCCGCCGCGGCCTTCGCGTTGCGTCCACTGATGGAATGGATTCGGACGTTCACGACCATCATCGTCGATTTCGCCCCGGTCGTATTTCTTGCGACGTTCCGGATCGCCCAGAATATCGAAAGCGGCAGACACTTCCTTGAACTTGTCTTCGGACTTTTTGTCGTCCGGGTTACGGTCAGGGTGGTGTTTTTTCGCAAGCTGACGGAAGGCGGAGCGGATTTCCGCATCACTCGCCTTCGGAGAAAGCCCCAGCACAAGATAAGGGTTTCGCGCCACTTGTATCGTATCCTAATGTCCGGCTGCTGACGCCGTTAAGTTCTTGTTCATAAAAAGGCGCGCGAAATCGCGACGCCCAGGCTGCCTACAGATAGGTGATTTTCCCCCGAAATGAAGAGTTTAGGGTTAATTTTGGCGGGAGAATTTGCATCCAAACCCTTTTCGTCGGGTCCGAAAATCGGCGGATCGACGCCGCCTCCGGGCAAGACACCCCATTGAGAGGGTGTTCGCGCAAATGAACGGTGCTATTTTCACAGAAATCATAAACATGGGGGTCTTCATGAATCGACTCATCGCGTTCTTCGCTTCGTCTCTGCTTCTCGGCACGGCGCTCGTTTCCTGCGCACAACAAGAAGATACGCAAGACAACATAGCGCCCGCGGATCAAGGCGCCGAAGTAAATGCGATCGCCGATGCCTACCTCGAAGCGATTAAAACCATCGCCCCCTTCCAGATTGTGTTCTCCAGCCTTGGCGAAGACGTGCCGATCGCGAATGACGCCTTCGACCTCAACACCCCGGAGGCTGACGCTGCGTATGAAAGGACTGAAGATGAGTTGCTTGCCAGGATCGCCAAAATCGATCCGGAGACACTCGCGAACCGCGCCGACTGGGTCGCCTACCAGTCTCTGAAAGCCGCGCTTCAATCGAGCAAGCGCGCCCGCGTATGCAAGCAGTCCGGCTGGTCGCTCAACCATATGTTCGGCTGGCAAAACGCCCTTCCCATTATTGCGTCGATGCAACCCGTCGCGACAGAGGAAGAACGCGCCGCCGCCCTTGAGCGCTGGTCGAAGCTTCCCGCTTATATCGCGCAGGATGAAGTCAACTTGCGCAGAGGTCTTGCAGAAGGGTATTCCGTACCCAAACGGGTTGCCGCGCGCGTGATCGCGCAGCTTGACGCGCTGATCGAGGCGCCGGCGGCAAACCTTCCTTTCATCGCTTTCGCAGCCGACGCAGATGATCAGTTCAAGATGCAGGCGCAAAGGCTGGCGGAAGATGAAATAAAGCCGGCGCTTATTTCTTTCAGGACGTTTTTGAATAACGAATACATGCCGTCGGCGCGGGATGATCTCGCCATCACCGCCGTGCCGAACGGCGCCGAATGTTACGAAGCGTTGTTGCAAGTTTTTCACACAGCCGATATCGGCTCGAAGGCGACTCACGAAAACGGGCAGGCTGCCGTCAACGCCAACACGGCGGCAGTTATTGAACGCGGCGAAGCATTGTTTGGCACGGATGACTTCGCAGAAATTCTTGAACGAGTAAAAACGGCGCCTGGAAACCGCTTCGAAAGCGAACAGGAACTGATCGACTTCACGCGTGCGGAAGTGGCGATCACCAAGGAAAAAGCCGCGCCCTTTTTCTCTAAACTTCCCGAACAGGAGATGGGTGTTGAGCCCTATCCGGATTATCTGAAAGGCACGGGCCAGTCCTCGCGATATGAGTCGACGCCGCCATCGCAAGGAACTGCGACTTACCGCATCAACACCGACGAATGGGAAACCCAGACCCGTGGCGAGGCGCAGATTGTCGCCGTTCATGAAGGCTGGCCCGGCCATCACCTGCAGATTGCAACAGCCTATGCCGTTGAAGGTTTGCACCCTATCGTCCAGATGCTCAGTTCCTCCGGCTATGTGGAAGGCTGGGCGCGCTACGCCGAGGCGCTGGCGGAAGAAGCAGGCATGTATAATGACTATGGCCCGATTTCGCGGCGCGCGTGGCCCGCACGCGGCATGGTGCTCGACACCGGATTGCACGCCTACGGATGGTCCGAGGAAGAGGTGAAACAATTCGCCATGGCTTCCGGCCGTTTCAATGAGGAAAGCGCCGAAGTCCTGCTCGACCGCATCGCGGTCATTCCCGGGCAATTGACCGCATATGATACGGGCGGGCTCGAAATCTTTGCACTGCGTCGTGAAGCGGAAGAACGCCTCGGCGAGAAGTTTGACATCAAGGAATTCCACGACCGTATTCTGGAAAACGGCGCCGTTCCGCTGTCGGCCATGCGGGAGCATGTGGAGACGTGGATCGCAGAGAATAAATAGGCGTCATAACGTAACGCTTTCCTTCCTCTCCGCGCCCGCCCCGACCGCATCGGAAATCTGCGCCACGGCGAAGGTGATGGCGGGGTCCGTGTAAGGCCCGCCGAAGTCGGTGGTAATGTCGGCGCTGGCGTATACGTATGACGGCGTTGTTGTTTCAACCTCATGCACCAGGTTTTCGCCGTCATATATGGTGAGCGAATAGCGTTCGGATTGTTCGCCAAGGGGAACCTCGCCCTCCCATGTGTCGCCGCCTTCGCGCGTGCGGCGGATCCACGAAATCGCAATATCGCTCCCCTGCCGCCGAGCGCGCAAGTGAACCGGCGACAGCGGCTCAAGTCCGCGCGCGTTTATGGCAAGGCTTTGCGCGGTGAAATTCTCCGTATCGGGTAGGTCCTGCTCGGGCCCCGCCTGCCAGTCAAAGGCAAGACCGCGCTGTGCAAGATTAAACTCGACCTGCGTTACTGACGGCGTCAACAGAACAAAGCGGGCGCCGATGCCCGCCCCGGCCAGCGCTTCCGCCTCGCTGCCCGCCTGCCCGCGCAACAGGCCCGAAAGTTCCCACGCGCCGGAGGGCTTCAACACTGCATCGCGGAACTGGCAGACTTCCCATGCGCCGCTGTCGCTTTGCACGGCGAAGGCATTGGCGCCGGCAAACACATCCTCTTGCGCCTTCGACGACAGTGCGCCGAATAGGAGCCGCACTTCGACGCTGCGTTCTATAAACCGCCCGGCCCCGGCTGGCGGCAAGGCGGTTTCGAGACGCCCCATCACCGCCCGGGCGGGCGCGAGTCCCGCAAGGCTCGGCGCTGCTTCGCCGCTCGACCGGTAAAGCGCGACGCCGCCGGGCCAAGGGTCGGCAAAGGCCGCCAGCCACGGCGCGCCCGCATCATTGGCGCCTGACAGCAACGGCAAATCCATCAGCGCCCACACTGGCGCGGCATAAACATTCACGTCAGCAGGCGGCGTGAATATCGACGGTCCCGATGGCGCGTCATAAACAGACGGAGAAACGCGAACGAGCGAACAGTCACGCGCGTTTGCGTCATCGATCTCAAGAATGCGGTAACGGCGCTCAGACCCTAGATCATTCAGGATGATCGCGTCGCCCGGTTCTATGGCAAGCGCAGAAGGCGGCAACGAGAACTCAAGACTCTCACGCATCACCCAGGCGTCTGCGAGGATCGAACGCGCGCGTGCTTCGGCTTCCGCCGCCGGGATCACCGCCGCGATGTCGGTTCCGGCCTCGCGATTCGGTCTGGCGCCCGGGTCGCGCGCTTCTGCGACGGCGGGCGCAAACTCCTCCTGCTCGTCGAAAAACCCGAGCCGGAACGCGGCAGGCAGGTCCGCCTCCTGCGCCAGCGATAAGGAAAAAGCGCTGTCTCTGCGATCAGCGAGGCCGCTCGCGTCAATCGTCAGCACTCGTTCGCCATGGCGCAGCTGGAAACGGATTACGTCGCCTGTCTCCACCATATCGAACTGAAAAACATCCGCCAGCGGATCGATCATCTCCCGCGCGGACATGGGCCGGTCGACCACATAGCCGGTGAGGACCCCTTCAAGGCCGGTTGCCTCAACATTTTCAAACGATACTTCGGCGGCGAGCGCCGTCACAAGCAGGTCTAGCGGCGCGCGGCCGAGCCGGCCGTTCAGCCAGTGGCCTTTTTCCCAGTTCGCCGTATCGCCCCAGACATCCGAACGCGCCGGAAAATCCGGGAACGGGCGCGCATCGACTGCGTAGACATACTGCCGTGAGGTATCAATCATAGGTCCGCCGTAGACGGATGATATGGGGTTGTTCGACGCCTCGCGCCAAAAACTCGCCTGTGCTTCAATGTAACGCCGTTGCGCGAGATCGTCTCGATATCCAGTGGAGAAATGCGGTAAGGCGCTCTCATCGCTTTTGGCGTCCACGAACACATTCGGCTGGTTGGCCGCCTTGTCCACCGCCGGCGCGCCCGTCTCGGTAAAGTAAATGGGCTTGCTTTCTGGAACCCAGGATGTGGGTGACGCGTCACGCACGCCGCCGGGGCGGTTATGATGCGCGTTCGACCACCAGCTCCAGAAATCCTTGTACCGATAAATCCACGGCTCGCCAAAGGCGCCGTCAGTGATGGGCGTGCGGGTCTGGCTGTCGCGATCTTCAAGGCTTGCGTAATACCAGTCGTAGCCCTCGCCGCCCTGAACATTCGATTTCAAATATTCGGGATCGTACTGGCTTATGGCGCCCGCCGCCGCATCGAGATGCGAAAACCCGTCGCGCCAGTCGGCGAGCGGCATGTAGTTATCGACGCCGATAAAATCGACCTCGCTGTCCATCCACAAATCATCAAGATGAAAGAACACGTCGCCGGAACCGTCCGCCGGCTGGTGACCGAAATATTCCGACCAGTCGGCGGCGTAGGAGATTTTCGTTGCAGAGCCAAGAATGCTGCGCACCTCCGCCGCCAGCGAAATCAACTGCGCCACGGCGGGGTAGTTGTCATTATCATCGCGCGTGGTAGTGATCCCGCGCAATTCCGAAGCCAGCAAAAAGGCATCGACGCCGCCAGCAAGCGCACACAGTTTCGCATAATGCAAAATCATCCGCCGGAACGACCATTCCGCCGGGCCTGAATAAATCACTTCCCCGTTTGCAATGGAAAAGTCTGACGCCGCCGCCGTTCCAAAAAAACCGGCGATGCCGCTTGTTGCCGCCGCGGTCTTGTCATTGGCGCCGGCGTCAATCCGCCCGCGCCAGGGGTAACCGCTCGTATCCATCAGAATGAACGGATGGAACATGACCTTCAGCCCGCGTGCGTTCATAGCCTGAATGGCCTCGATGACGCTGCGGTCGGCGGGCGTGCCGCCATAGGCCGCGGCGCCGTTCACTGTGGAAACAAGATGCGCGCTCGTACGCGTTACGCCGGCCGCTTTCCATTCATAGGGCGCCGTTTCTTTCTCGTCCGCTTCAACGCCCGGGCGTAAAGCGCAGGCGCCAGCGTTTAAAGAGTCGCCGAACCATGCAGCCACAAGCGAGACATACTGAAGATTGGGCGCCGCCGCCTCTAGCGCATCGAGCGACGCGACGAAGTCCGTCACGCCCTGATTGTTGTGGATGTTCTCGCTGGAGGTAATTCCCTCATCGATGATGCGGTTGACGCCGGTGGTTCCGTAGACGAATTCGCCGGAACCGGGGATCATGGTGACAGCGGTGAGGTTGTTTTCGAGCGCGCCCGAATCTGTTTTTTTGAGGCCCTTTTCGATCTCGAATGACAGTTGCGGAATGCGATTGCCGAAGTCTTTGAGGGTTAAATCCTCAAACACGATATAAGCAAGCCCGCGAAAGGCCGGGGCCGCGCCCACGCCCTCCGTCGCCTCGATCAGCGCATCAGGGTTTTGCGTTTCCGTTCCGCGATAGATGCGCACATTATGTTTTGAAAGATCGAACGGCTTGCCGTCGGCCCAGACCCGCCCGATGCGGTCGATCTCGCCCTCGCAAAGCCCCACGGCGAAAGAGATAGAATAAAGATACTCCGTATAAGTTGTTTGCGCGGCGGGGCGCGCGCCCTTGCCGCCGGAGGATTCCGTCGTCTGCGACGTGGCCTCTTTAAAGTTTGCCGCCCAGATGAGCTGACCGGATAGACGCGCGCGGCCGTAAACGCGCAATATGGGCGCGCCTTCCTGCGACGCCTGCACAGAGAAACTTTCAAGACGGGGGCCTTCGGCTTTTCGTTTGCGCGGCCCGAAAATCAGGCGGTCGGCGTAACCGGCGGCGTAGGATGCGGCGGTCGTCGCAACCGTGCGCGCGAGAAACGCGCCAATGCCGCCCTTGGCGACGGCGGATCCGACACCTTGCGCGGCGGTGAGGATGAGTTGCGCCATTCTTACGCTCCTGGAAAGATAAAGACGCCGGCAATCCGTTCCCGCCACCAGCGATTGAGCCAGCTTGTCACCACCGCGCGGCCCGCATAGGCGTGAATGAACTGGTCGGCGCTCGAAGTAATGCCGCAATGTTTTGCCGGGCCGTATATATCGACACGGAAGACAAGCACGTCGCCGGGTTCGAAATTTTTATTAATGCGTTCCGTCATGTTGCGGCGCGCGGCGGCGAGCAATGTCTCATCGCCTCTTCGCTCATTCCAATCGGGCGTGTAAGCCGGCGGGCGTTCAGGCTCGGCGCCATACAAGTCGCGCCAGACGCCGCGAACAAGTCCGAGACAGTCACAACCTGCGCCCTTGGCACTCGCCTGATGCACATAAGGCGTGCCGAGCCATGAACGCGCGGCGTCGACGATCTGGATGCGGGATGCTGTTGAAGAAAACGATGGAACGTTACTCATCGTAGACCGCCCGCAGCGCCTTGCCGCTACAAACTGATTTGACTATGCTAAACAAACTTAGGCGATCCTTCTTGCGAGCGCCCTGGACCGATTTATGTTGCAACAACAATCTCGCACACGGTTTTTCGTAACTCTCGGCGTATGGGCAGTCGCGATCCTTATGATTTCCTACGGCGCAGGCACTCAAGATCGTTTTGACAATTACTGGGCCAATTTTGCCCATATCGGTGTGATGGTTTTGTCTATCGTCGGCGCCTTCTGGATCATTCGGCGCTACGTGCCTCGCTTTGTTGGACGTAATCCCTTCCTTCAGACCGGCGCTGGATTGTTGATTCTGTTCGCTCTGATGTTCGTTCAAGTCTACTGGCTTGATGACCTCATCAGAATGATGATCTAAGATTTTCATCTCAACTTGCCTCCATCGTTCTTTTCACTTTTCAGCGGATAGGAAATGACAAAGTCGTTCCCCGGCATCAGCGGAAACCCGCGAAAGTTCACTGCGTTGGAAAATTTTGACTGGCAGGTGGCAAACCGCTTGTCGCAACCCGCCGTCGCGCTAAACGTATCGCCAACCTGAATGGCGGCGCCCGCGGGCAGCCACAATGCAATGGCGCCAGTCGAGGCTTGTGTTTTGATATGCGCCGATAGCCCCGCATTGGCGCCGGTTTGCCACGTTAATAATCCGTGAGCGAACCAGCCGTCGCTGAACGTATCGAACCCGTTGGCGATAAAACTTTGTTCATCGCGCAGCGCGGTGACTTCGCCTGTTGTTCTAAAGGTCGGGTCATCAAGATCGACGCCGCATGCGGCGCTGCCGACATTGACGTCGCACAAGCGCTGATAGACGCGGCCCGTTGGCTGGTCGAGCGCATGGGAAAGCCCGCGCAGCTCAGCACGAAAGGCGTTTCCTTCGCGCTTCACCTCGCCGATAACGCCTTTTTTAAGAAGCAACCGCTGGTCTGGCGCGGCCCAGTTGACACAAAAAACTTCAACTTCCGCGCCGTCGTAACGTCCGGCGGCGAGATCGGCCCCAGACAGCGCGTCATCAGAAAGCGCGCCTTCGATATCGGCGTTATCAACGGCGAGATCAGCGGATGACGACAGCGCCGACCCAGTTGCGCCTGAGTCAGGCAGAAACTCCGCGCCGTCAAAACTCAATGCGCGGTCGTGATCGGTAAAACCGAGAACGAACCCATCGCGCCGGGTGATGCGCCAGCATGTCGCCAGCGTCGTCGCGCCGGTGTTCAAGTGTGTTTGCAGATCGGGATCAAGCGCGCGCATTATACCAGCACCTCAATGAGAGGAATGGAGGGGATGTCGCCCGCTTCGAACGCTGCGAGATTGATGCGCAGTTCATCCGTATCGAACCTTACGGGCGTGTCGAACACAAAACCGGCGGTTATGCTGAGCCCCGCTCCCGGCGGCGACGTGAAATTGATGACGCCGCTTGTGTCATCGACGGTGAAGTCCGCCGTTTCGGTTTGTTCCGCGCCATCGACGGCGACACGCACCGAACCCGTAACCGGCTTTTTGATCATTCGCGCATAACTCGCCGCGCCGGATGTGTAGCGCTTCACAAGCTGAAACGAAGTTTCCGCGCCATCGCCGGTTCCGATCAGTTGGTCATCAGGCGCAGGGCTTTCCGCGATGCGGCAGCTTTTGAAATCAAACGGATCGCGAAACCGGAACCCGTAAAGCCTTCCGTGACGCGCTTCAAAAAACGCGATGACGTCTTCGATATCGGCGACGGACTTGACGCCGTAACCGGCGTTGAACGACCGGCGCGAACCGGCCCAGGGCGAATTGCGCTCCTCATGGCCGGAGACAAGCGCGACAATGTCGGTCTTGCGCGTCGGCCCGCCTTCGGAATTCAGCGCGATATCGACAGGGAATAGAATTTCGTGAAAGGACATGTTTGATACTCAACTCATTTAGCCGTCACAGATTCCTTTGACCCCGCCCGACGGCGCGGGCGAGCGCCGCAGCAATTTGCGTTTCGGAGCGTTTGAAACTTTGCGTGTCCGTCACGCCCGGCAGGTTGATATTCACCGTCATCCCCCCTGCCCCATAAGCGGCGTTTAGGGGACGGATGTTTCCGGCGCCGGCGGGCGTGAACAGTTCCGGCCCGCGCTCGCCCACTAGGAACGACTGGCCCGGCGCGACGACGCCGCCATTAGCGCGCGCCCCCCCAAAGGCGCCGGTGAGCGCATTGGTCAGGAAATTCTGGACCGGCTGGCGGACAAGGCTGTCAATGGCGAAGCGGCGCAGATCGCGCAGCAAGGCGTTTGTCAGTTTTTTTAAACTCAGCTCGCCGCGTTCGGCCGCGCGCGCGAGATTCGACTGGATCGAATTCGCCGCGGTTGAAAACGCTTCCTCGATCAGGTTCGCTGCCGGGGCGATACGTTCGCGCGCGATACGCTCGATTTCGATGCTTGCTTCCGTCAAGCCCAGCGTATTAACCTCTACATTCACATGTTCAGGCATGTTTATTCTCCGATACCTTGTTGATGAGTGCGTTGAGGTCGGCGCGGGTCATGCCGCCTTGCGGCGCTATAGCGGCAATCAGCGTCGACCATTCCGCTACGCCGAGCCGCCAGAAGTTTTCCGGCGTGAGACCCAGCCGCAAAACGGCGAAGGAAAACATTGCGCGCCATGTTTCTACGCCGCCCCCGATGGAAACTTTCCCGGCGCCTCATCTCCCCCGAGCGCTTCGAATGCCTTGGCGATGGCGCGCGACGCCTCAGCCAAATCGACGTCGCTCGCCTTTAGCGCTTCGATGGCGATAGGTGCGCCGCCACCGGTAAGAAGCGCATGCAGGATCATGATAATGTCGGCGACGCGTGGTTTTTTGAGACGCTGTTGCAGCGCTTCAAAGTCGCCGCCGCCGAGCGCCTCCTCGATTTCCGCCAGCGCGCCGAGAGTGAGACGCAAAGTTTTATCTTCGCCGTTTATTTTCAGGCGCACGTCACCGCGTGGATGGGGCATCACGAACCCTCCGGCGTGAAGGCAAGCGCGCCGGCGGATTCAAGCGCGAGCGACATCGACGCTTCGCGGTCATGCTCGCCAGCGTAATCGAGGTTGGCGATCAAAAACGCGCCTTCGATGGTTCCAAACCCGGGCACGACGATCTGCCAGTTGCGCAACAGCGATGAGAAGAAAACGCTGCGCACGGTTTCAGCCGCGGCGTCATTGAGAAACACCCCGGCGCCCGAAATCGACGCCTGGCGAACGCCCGCGCCCGAAAGCAGTTCGCGCCACCCGCCCGTTGATTGCGAATGGGTGATGTCGACAATCGAAGAGTTGAGCGACAGGGTTTTGGTGCGTAGCCCGCCGATGACGGCGAAACTTTCCGGCGCGCCGTCGTCGCCGATTTTGAGGAGGAGGTCTTTCCCTCTTTGTGCTGACATGAATGAATTCCTTGTTCAATTGTCGGTACGTCGTTCGTTGTGCGTAGAGCGTAGGAAGAACGACCAGACCAATACTCTTAAGCGCTACGCACGACGCACTAAGCGCTCCTTTGCGTCACGGCGCGAAAACGCGCGACGCCCTGATAGGTTTCGCCGTCCTGGCGGCGGAAGGCGTCGCCGAAAACAAAACGGATATTAACGAGATCGCAGCCCGTTACGGTTAGCGCCGCGTCATGCAGCGCATCGTAAACGGCGCCGATGATGCGTTTGACTTCGCGGCGCCCGGCATAGCGGGAAAAAACATAAAGACGCAGATCGTGTTCAAGCCCGCCGTCAACGCCTTTCCAGTCGGTTGCCCGCGCTTCGCCCAGCGTCATGTAAGGGAAAATCGCGTCCGGCGGCGGGTCGTCATAGATACGCGCCGGGTCGCCGATTTCCGCCTGCAGCGCCACGTCTGCGCTAAGTGTTTGATAGATGGCCTTTTGCAGTTCCCAGGTCGCGGTCATGACAACACCTCCTCGCAGACAAGCGTGAGGCGGCGGTCACGGCTGTCATCGCTTTCCATACTGACGACTTCATATTCGCTGTTGTCAAAACGCAGGCGCCAGCCGAGTACGATATCGGTGCGATAGCGCATGGTTGCGGCAATGCGTTTGAGGCGCCTCTCGCGATCACCAGATATATCGCGCGTTGACGTCAGGCGTTCGACCCGCGCCCATGTGTCCGGACCGGGGAGCCAGCTGACGCTTGCGCCGCCCGCCTCGTCATCGTCGCGCGACGGCGTCAACAGTTCGATCTTGTGTCTGAGCGCGCCGATCATAACCGGAACTCCCGGTATGGGGCGAGCAACGCGTCGACCGACTGTGGCACGGTATAGACGCGTGTCTCATGCGCCGCCTCGCGCGTTTCATAAAAATACCCGGCGAGAATTTTCACCGCTTGCTTTAGCGGTTCGGGAACCGCGCCTGCATCGGCGTAGCCGGCGGTGAAATCTATCCGCACGCCGTCAATCTTCGGCGCCGGCTGCGGCCACGGCCCAGCGGGACGCAATCGCCCTGGCGAACCGGATGCGAATTCATAAACGCTCGCATCGACCGGTTGCGGCGCGCCTTCGCCGTCGGTCACCGTGATCGCATCAATGGACGCAACCGGCGCAATCGGCAGATGAAGCGTTTCCATTGGCGGCGCGTCGAGCGTCAGCCGCCATTGCTGCGGCATGCATGCGAGCCCGCCCCGCGCTTCAACCGCGCGCACCGCCGCGACAAGCACGCCGGTGATCAGCGCATCTTCATCCGTATGCGTAACACGCAGGTGCTGTTTCAGCTCGGCAAGCGTTACCGGCTCCGACGCCGGGGGAGATAATAAAATGAGGGACATGTTTTTTTCCCGGACTTTGCTTCCCCGCTCACCCCGGCGAAAGCCGGGGCCCAGCTACATGAATCACGTCGGGCGTAGCCCGGCTTTTTATGTGACTGGTTTCCGGCTTTCGCCGGAATGAGCGGAAAAATGCAAACCATTACGACGCTGCGAATTTCAGAAACTTGATCGCGTCAAAGTCCTGAACGCCGCCGCCGACGCGTTTTGTGGTGTAGAACAACACATACGGTTTGGCGGAATATGGATCGCGCAGCACACGCACGCCGACACGATCGACGATCAGATAACCGCGACGGAAATCACCAAACGCAATCGAGTGTGAATCCGATGCGATGTCGTCCATGTCTTCGGCTTCCGTCACCGGATACCCCATCAGCCGCGCGGGCTCGCCCGGTTCATTGTTCGGCTGCCAGAGATAGTTGCCTTCGGAGTCTTTAAACTTGCGCAGCGCGCCGACAACCGAACGGTTCATGAGGAAGCGTCCATTGGCGCGATAGGCCTGTTTCGGCGCATAGATGAGATCGAGCAGAACATCCGACGGGTTCGACGCGGGGAACGCGCCGTCAGCGCCGGTCGCAATGTAGCCGAGCTCGTCCGGGTCTTTCGACGCGTCGGCGGCGATGTCGTAGGTCAACAGACCTTTCGGCGCCGTCGTGCCGTTGCCGGAAATGAAAGCAGCCGATTCCTGAACGGCGAATTCCGTCTGCACCTCGTCAGCGAGCCATTGTTCGATATCGACAATGGAATCATCGAGCAGCGTCTGCGACGCCGCAGGCATGGCGTAAAGCTCCATGGTCGGAAAATCGATGGCAGTGAGAGTCGGCGATGTCGTCGCCGTGTCGCGCGCGGTTGTTTCCGCGACCCAGCCGGCGGCGCCGTCACCGTTCGACACGGGCTTGCGGAAAACATTGCCGCCGATTTCACGCACGGAAGCAATCTGACGGATGGGGGAGATGTCTTTTACGGCGGCGGTGATAATGCGCTCAACCTCATGCGGGGCGAGATAGCCGCCCTCCTCGCCCGTGCCGCTGACAGCGGCGGCTTTGGCTTCAAGACTTGCGGCGGCGGTCGCGTCGCCCACGCGCATATACCGCAGGAAAGCCGCTTTGCGTTCATCGGGAACGGCGATTTTAGAACCATTCAGGCCGGAACTTAATTGAGGTCTCTGGTTATTGAGCGCGATGCGGTCAACGGCGGCTTTTTGTTCGGTGACGGCTTCGTTGATGCGGTCGACTTTTTCGGCGAGGACCACATCGTCCTGTTGTTTTTTCTCAAGCGCTGACAAACGCTCGTCATTGGCGTCCTTGAACTGCTCGAACGCATTCAAAAAATCGCGCATGGCGCCGCGCACTTCGCTGTTTGCATTGCCGGCTTTGGTTTCGATACTCATTACTCATTTACTCCTTAAACTGATAGAATGTTGGTTGCGGCGCGAAATGCGTCGGCAAGGGGCTGGACACCCGGCTCCGGGGGAGAAGAGCGAGGCGTCCAGCCGGCGGTTTGCGCGCCCTGAGGGGACGGCGGGCGAGGCGCGCAAACCGATTGGGTGAAAGCGTCGGCGTAATCCTGGGCGCCGTATTCAGCGCGGGCGGGGCCGACGCGGAGAATCCGCGCCTTGGGCGCCATGGGAAAAGTGACGATGGAAACCTCCCAAAGCTCGGCTTCGGTAATGCGGCGGCCGGCTTTTATCTTTTGCGCGCGGCGCGTCTGGTAGCCGATGGAAAGCCCGTCGATAGCGCCGCCGGAAAGCAACGCATGCACTTCGCGGGCGCGCGGGCTGGACAACAGGATCTCGCCCGTGACGAATAATCCGTACCCGTCCTGCTGAAACGACACCCAGCGGCCGATGGGCGTTTCCGCCGCGTGCTGGTAAAGCATGCGGACCGCGCCGGACGCTCTTAAACTCTGTGTGAACGCGCCGGGCGCAATGACGTCACCGTTAAGATCGGGCGTATTGAACACTGCGGCGTACCCTTCGATATCGGCGACGAAACAGTTGTTATTCATTCTCCGCCCTCCCCGCTCATTCGATCGAGCTTCGCCTCGATGCGTTCGAGCGATGCTGTCATGAACCGCGCCTGTTCCTCGAGCCGGGCGGTGCGCTCAATGATTTGCGCATTATCGCCGGCGCGGCGTTCCAACTGCGCCAGACGTTCGGTGGCGGCGCCGGCCCAGACGAGGCCGAGCCCCGTTTGCACAATGACGGCGGCGCCAATGGCGACCGTGATGCGCAACTCCTGCGGTTTTTCTCCAGGTGTTTTCGGAAAAGTGACGCTATGCATGGGGCTCCCCTTCGCGGCAAAGCCCCAGCGCCTCGCGTTTTTCATCGTCGCTCAGAAAATCCGCGCGGGAGATGCGCGACCACATGGCGTCGCGTTCAAGATTGAGCGCATCGATTTCAGACGCCTGACATATAACCGATACATCGGGCCAAACGGGCGCGACCCACCCGGTCAGCGCTGCGGCGGTTTTTTTAACCAGCGGCAGCACCGTCTGTTTCCAGAAGGCGAGGTTAGCTTCCTTATAGTTCGAATACGTATTATCGCCGGGAATGCCGAGCAGCATGGGCGGCACGCCGAACGCCAGCGCAATCTCGCGCGCGGCGGCGTGTTTCGCTTCGATGAAATCCATGTCGGCGGGGGAAAGAGACATGGAGCGCCATTCGAGCCCGCCATCAAGCACCAGCGGACGGCCCGCATTCGCCGAGCCTTGATAGGCGTCCTCAAGCTCCGACTTCAAACGGTCGAACTGTTCGGCGGTCAGATTCTCGGCCCCTTCAGGGCCTTTATAAACAAGCGCGCCGGAGGGACGCGCCGCGTTATCAAGCAAGGACTTGTTCCAGGCGGATGCGGCGTTGTGCAAGTCAACGCTCGTCGCGGCGGCTTCCAATGGCGACAGCCCGTAGTGATCGTTGGTTGGATGAAAAAGCTTCAGATGCAGGATCGGCGAGAGCGAATTGTCTTCTGGTTTTCTGAAACTCACCGTGCGCCCGCCAGCGGAATAGTCGTAGCCTTCCGCCCACCCGGATTTACCGAGCCGCGCTTTCATCCGGTCGGGACGCAGTACATATAACTCGCGCGGGGCGGCATCGAGCGTAACCGCTTCGAGATAGGCGTTGCCCGCTGTCTGCAGAAAACCGTAAAAGCTCTCGAACAATTCGGCGCCCGATTGTTCCGGATTCGGGCGGGCGAGTAACGCGACAAGTGGATGATCGCTCATCACCGCGCCGCTTTCAGCAACGCGCAACGGCGCCGATGCAGCCGCTTCCGCCACCAGACGCACGCAGCGATAAGCGATGACGTTTTTCTCATAGCCCGCGCGGGCCAGCGATGCATAATCGCGCGGCGTCCATGCAGGCGCACCGAGACGATTAATGGCGATCAATGCTTTTGCAGCAGAGGCTTTGGCTTCGGGCGCCTTGCGAAAAATGTTGGGGATTAGAGGCATGGGGCGCCTCCGCAAGCTCCGCTCACCGCGGCTTTCGCCGGGGTGCACGAAGACTGAAGCAAACGACACAACATCAACAACTCCTAATTCAATCTCTTCACGCCGGGCTTTGGCGCGGGGTTTTTCAACATCAAATCGGTGAGCGCCCAGACGAGCGCGTCGAGACGGTCGGGGCTCTTGCCGCCTTCACCTGCGTAGGTGACCATCTGGTCTTCGAGTTTCGGAAAGGCGCCCACATGACGCACGCGCGTGCGCTCATAAAGCGCGGCGACCGGTTCGGCGCGCAGTCGCTTGCCGCGGGTTGCGTGCACGCCGCGCACCGGCGCTGAAGGATCGACTTGCGCGATCACGGCTTTCGCCATGTCGCCGCCCTGATTGACCTCGACAACAATTCTGTCCGCTTCGAATTCATGATAGGCGGCGGCGGTTTTTTCCGCCCACTGACGGGGAGAAAGTCCCGCCGCCGACCAGTCGGCGAGAACGAATGCAGTCATGTCGTCGCCGCAAGAAGCAACGCCGGCGATGATAATCCCGCATTCGTCCGCATCCGGGCCGCTTGTGGCGGGGGGATCCACCGCGACCACGCATCTGTCGAGCGCCGGCGCAGCCGTTACGCGCGCCGCCTCGATCAAATTCCAGTTCCACAGCGCGCCGGCGACATCGTCGATGACCTCGCCCAGTAATTCCTGACGCCCCAGCGCCGTTCCCTCGTAAAGGGCGGCGATCTCAGTAAAGAAGGCATCCGACAAATGCGCGCGATTGTCGTATGTGGTGGCGCGCGAGACCTCGGTTGTCGCCGCCGCCATCAGCCGTTTGATCAGCGCTGACGGGCGCGGCGTTGTTGTTGCGATCTGGCGGGGCTTGTCGCCGAGGCGCAGCGCAAGCTGCAGGTTCGACCAGGTTTCTTCCGCATACCGCCATTTACAAAGCTCATCGCTCCAGGCGCCAGTGAACTGATAGCCGCGAATGCCGTCCGGGTCTTCCGCCGAAAATGCATAAGCTACCGCGCCTGACGGCCACACCAATCGCCGCCGCGAAGCCTCATAGACGGGACGCGAGTCTTCGGCCGCGACGGCGCGAATACCGGAGGGACCTTCGATCATGACTTCCCTCGCGTCGGCGTATGTTTCAGCGACCAGCGCGATACATTGGGCGGCGGCGCCGTCAGCGTTATCGTTCGCCGCAGTTGCGATGGCGCGCACCCATTCGGCGCCGGCGCGTGTTTTGCCTGCGCCGCGCCCGCCAAGGATGAGCCATGTGGTCCAGTCGCCTTGAGGTTCTTGCTGATGCTTATGCGCATGGAGCCTCCACAGTTTTTCCGCCAGCTCCGGAAAGTCCCGCTTCAGAATCTCTTCGACGGTCAGCCGCCTTTGCCTCTCGTTCCTCGAAACGGTCGACGCCGCGTTCGATTTCGCGATAGACTTCGGCGATGCGTTCTTCGGTGACGGCGGGTTTTGCCGGCGCTTGGTCATGCGGCTTTGCTTCCTTTTCTTCTTCCCGCTTCATGCGGCCGGCGACTTCCGCCGCACTCATCAGCATGCGTAGCGATCGCGCGCTGCGGTCAAACTCTTCTTCCTCTGCGTAAGCGCCGAGCATCGCTTCGCTCTTTCTGAGGGCGAGCGTGCGGATGCGATCGTGCAGCGCATCCCAGCTTTGGGAGGCGTCGCCGTCATCGTCTGGCGCGGTGTGATTTTCTGTTTTTTTCATCATGGGCGCCATTATGGGACAGCCCTGAAAGTGGTGGATAACCTTCCACCAACACTGGTGAATCTTTAAATTTTCAACCTGGATGTTGTATTTTTCGCGGTCCGATTCGCGTTATTGGGGTGGAAAAATTCTGATATCCGAGACCAGTTTTTATTCTATCGGGAATGAGATTGTCGTTCCGGGGCTGACGCCTTCAGAGCCCCGAATCCATCGCAAAAAATGTTACCGCAATCACTACGCCGAGTGCATCAAACACTTAGCGTGACGACTACTTTTTGCCCTGGCCCAGCGATAGGCTCCCCGTCGACTACTCTTGGCTGATAGCGCCATTTGGAAACCGCCTCGATGACAGCGTCCGCGAAGCAGCTATCATTAGTCTCCGTGACACGAATATTATCGACTGTTCCGTCTGGGGTTACATCGAAAATAACTGCTGAAAATAAATCTTGCCCGGGTTCTGGGTAGTCATCATTTTTTTCCCAACAATCTTGAGGAGCTTTGGGAGGTATTCTGACAATTGGTGCAAGCTGTATGTTTTCTTGCGGCTTCTTCAAATCTTCTATGTATTTAGCCAGCATACCCTGCCGCTTTGGCGGCAATGCGTCCAACGCGTAAGCATCTGCCAAATCATTTATTGCAGGTTCGTAGTCGTCCAGATTGACAAAAGAATTCGCTCTCAACTCTAATACAGTCGCTCTTTCATAGGGCGTCAGCCCCCCGCTTTCGAGCAGCGTTGTAAGAACGGAAACCGCATCCTGATATTGTTCATTCTGCATCAGGTCATATGCACGTTGAATCACTGCCGAGATGGATTCACGAAGAGCGTAGGCACCCTGTTGACCTTCTGGCGTTGCTGCGCAGGACGCGGCACCCAGCAGCAACACAAAGCATGCCATCAACCATTTCATTTGCCGCTCCCAACTCTAATCAAAAAACTATACCCCTCCCTGCGCTTTGAGGCTAATCTCGGGTCGGTTCAATTTATTCGGAGGCGGCCTGGCCGGTCATGGGTCAGTTATATCCGGGCGATCCCGCCCCGTGGTTCAAACAACAAACATCGGCCAACCCGAATTTCGCCTTCGATACGGCTGGCGGGCGTTACCTGGTGTTGTGCCTGTTCGGTTCGGCGGCGAGCGAGCCGGCGAAAACCGCCCTTGCCGCCGCGCGCGCCCGCACGGACTTTTTCAACGATATAGATGCGTCGTTTTTCGGCGTCAGCATCGACCCGGCCGACCGGTCGGAAAATCGCGTCGCAGACCGTTACCCGGGCTATCGTTATTTTTGGGATTTCGACCGCAGAGTATCAAAGCTTTTTGGCGCGGCAAATGAGGGTAACGACGCCTATGCGCCGCGATGGGTCGTGATCGACCCGGCGTTGCGCGTGATCTGCGACCTGCCGTTTCAGAAAGACCGCGCCGACATTGCGAAATTGAACGCCGTGCTCGACCGTCTGCCGGCGCCGGGCAGTTTCGCAGGCGCGCCGTTGCAGGCGCCGGTGATCTTTTTACGCAATGTTTTCGAACCGGATCTGTGTAAGCAGCTTATTGCGGCGTTCGACGCCCATGGCGGCGAGGCGTCCGGCTTTATGCGCGACGTCGGCGGCAAGACAGTCGGCATTCACGACCTGAAGCACAAGAGCCGCAAGGATTTCTACATCAAGGACGAAACCCTGACCCGCGCCCTACAGCAGCGCGTCATCAGGCGGATCGTGCCGGAGATTCGCAAGGTTCACCAGTTTTACGCTAACCGGATGGAACGCTATATCGTCGCCTGTTATACGGCGGACGACGGCGGTCACTTCCGCGCGCATCGCGACAACACCACGCGCGGCACAGCGCATCGGCGTTTCGCGGTGTCTATTAATCTCAATGATGATTTCGACGGCGGTGAAATTTCGTTCCCGGAATATGGACCGCGCGGGTACAAGCCGCCCGCCGGCGGCGCGGTGATTTTTTCCTGTTCCCTGTTGCATCAGGTTTCGAAAATGACGCGCGGTCGGCGCTATGCTTTCCTGCCGTTTCTTTATGACGACGCGGCGGCGGAAATCCGGCAGCAGAACCGCGCGTTCCTTGACAGTGACGCGCCAAAGCCCGGCGCTGACGCTAACGCGCTTTCGTAATCCGGCTCTCTAACAGCTTGTTGTCGATTTCATCCTCAGGGATGAGATCGGGAGACACCGCGATGCGCGCGCGCTCAACCGATTTCGGATCGCCGGTGATCAGCGGGTGCCAGTCCGGGATCGGTTTGCCGTTTGCAAGGCGGCGATAAGCGCAGGTTTCCGGCATCCAGTGGAGATCGCTTGCGTTCTGCGGCGTCAGGCGCACGCAGTCCGGCACGCGGGCGGTTCTGTTTTCATAATCGGTGCAGCGTCTTTTCTTGGCGTCAAACAACTTACACGCGACATCGGTTTCGAAGACATCACCGGTTTCTTCATTGTGCAGAATATAAAGACAGCACCGTCCGCAGCCGTCGCAGAGCGATTCCCACTCTGCATCGGTCATTTCCTGTAGGGGTTTCCTCTCCCAGAAAGGTTTCTCGCGGCGCATGAATAATGTCATACCCGATCAGGCGAGTTTTTACAGCCTCTACCCTAAATAGAATGGCTTGCATAAATTATCCAGGGAATCAGCCCGCATTGCGTCGTTTAATGCAGTGTACAGCATTTTTTAGTTGCGTAAGCACCCCATAATGTTGTTTGTGTACGGTCTGATACAATGCCTTTCACCGGGCGCAAACAGATATGCATTGATCCGATGGAATTCACTTTCAGTGATTTCTCGGCGCCTTGGTTCGAGCGGCCTTTTTTCGATGAGGCTGCGAAGCAGGACCAGGAGCCCCATATTGTCCGTCTTGCGGAAGATTTTCGCCGCGACGGCTATCTGAAGCTCGCGTTGGACTTCGATCCGGCGACGTTAGACGCTGTCGAGGCTGAAACCCGTGCGCTGCATGGGTGCGCGCGGCGGGTGCAGCATCTGTGGCGCCGTTCGGCCGCCATTCGCGATCTCGCCTGCGCGCCGCAGGTATTGTCATTGCTGTCTGCGCTTTACGGACGCCGCGCGTTTCCGTTTCAGACACTGAATTTCCCGATCGGCACGCAGCAAAGAACGCACTCCGACACATTCCATTTTCACTCGGCGCCCTCGCGATACATGTGCGGCGTGTGGGTGGCGCTGGAAGACATAGATGAAGACAACGGGCCGCTGCATTACTTTCCGGGCAGTCACGCGCTGCCGATTTTTACGCTCGAGGATATCGGCTCGCACCACTATGGCGATTATGAAACCTATGTAGCCAAGCTGTTGCATCGATGCGGTTTCAAAAAAGAACTGGGGCTCATGAAACGCGGTGAAGTGCTGATCTGGTCGGCCAATCTGTTTCACGGCGGCGAGCGGATCAAGGACCCGGCGCGCACGCGGCTCAGTCAGGTCACCCATTATTATTTCGATGATTGCATGTATTTCACGCCGCGCCTGAAAGAATCACCCTTCAGCAAAGGGCGGTTGCGCTACCCCTACGACTTCAGTCAAAACCGGTTTATCAAAAACCGCCATTTCGACGGTTATGTTGACGTGTCGTTTCGCGATCGCCTGAGCAACTGGCGAGCAGTTTATATGAAACACACGCCGACGACGCCAGTTAAATCCTGAAGTCCGATACCCGCGGCGTCGCCCCTTGTTGAGGCCTATCTACGCGCATCACGCAAGGCTAATGCTGCGCAGCCACGGTTCCTTATTTAGCGATATATCGAGCTGATAACGCGATAAGGCGTTATTGGCGCCCATCAAGGCATGCCATTAAGGTTTGGCGTTTTATTTGAATAGGGCGTGAGATGAAAAATTGTCTATTAGCCGGCCTTGCGGCCGTTTCCGTTAGTACGTGCCTGCAAGCGGCGTCAGCGAAAGACGCCGATGCAAATCGGCTCGAAGCGGATGTCCGGTACCTCTCCGATGACCTTTTTGAGGGTCGTGAAGCAGGAACCCGCGGTTATGATTTGGCGGCGAAGTTCGTGGCGTCGCGTTATCAGGCGCTTGGCCTCAAGCCAGGCGGCGATGACGGCAGCTATTTTCAGGCCGTTCCAATGCGGGAAACCAAAGCCGCCGCACCGGAAGGCGGCGTCTTGCGCTTTTCGGGTCCCAACGCGCCAGACACTTTTATTCGCGGGGAGGATTATTTGGTCGGCGCTAACTTTACGGGAACTGAAGTCGATATCGAAGCTGAGGTGGTGTTTGTCGGGTTCAGTTTTGTTTCCGAAGAGCATGGGCGCGATGATTTCGCCAATGTTGATGTTGACGGAAAGATCGTCGCCTTTCTTTATGGCGCGCCGAAATTTCTCAACAGCGAAGAACGCGCCCATAACCGGTCCATACGCGCACAGCGCGCATCCGAAAACGGCGCCATCGGCGCCCTAGGGTTCTGGTCGCCAGGACTTGAACAACGCTACAGCTTTGCGGACGCGATAGAAAATTTGCCGACTTCCACATCACTGGAATGGGTGCAAGATGGCGGAGAGGTTTACTCAACCGCACCCAATATTCGCGCGAGCGCCAGCATAAGCCTCGACGGTGCAGAGAAACTCTTCGCCAACGCACCACATACCTGGGCTGAGATCATGGAGATGGCTGAGAGCGAACAAGGCGAAGTCCCCTCTTTTCCGCTCAACATGACAGCACGCATCGAAAGCCGTTCGGTTCATAAGGATGTGTCATCACCGAATGTGGTCGCCATTCTGGAAGGCGCCGACCCGGCCCTGCGCGATGAGTATGTGGTCATGACCGCGCATCTTGACCATCACGGCATCGACCCCACAGATGAAGAGGGCGATGACGAAATCAACAATGGCGCGATCGACAACATGACCGGCGTCTCCGCCATATTAGAAATAGCAAGGCTGTTCGCTGAAAACCCGCCGCGCCGGTCTGTCATCTTTATTGCACTGACAGCAGAGGAAAAAGGCCTTGTGGGCTCTGACTATTTTGCGCAAAACCCGACGGCGCCTGCGGAAAAGATTGTCGCGAACATCAATCTCGATATGGCGATCGTCACCTATCCGTTTACGGACATTGTCGCTTTTGGCGGAGAGCGCTCGACCATGTATCCGGTGGTAGAAGCGGCCGCAGGGCGCGCGGGGCTGACGTTGAGCCCTGACCCGCAACCGGAACAGGGCTTCTTCACCCGCTCCGACCAGTACAGTTTTGTGAAGACGGGCGTGCCGGCGCTGAATATCGATCTCGGTTTCGCCAATGGCGGCGAGGCGGCGCAGCAGGAGTTCCTCGAAAACCACTATCACGAAGTCAGCGACGAAGCGGATTTGATCGACTACGAACAGCTCCGGCGGTTTGCGCAGGTCAATTATGAAATCGCTCGCGGCGTCGCCGACATGGATACGCGCCCGCTTTGGAAAAAAGGCGACTTCTTCGGCAAGACCTTTAACGGCCCGATGGAGGAGTAAGCTCAGGCGCCTATTTCACCCGCACCCGATACGCGCATCGCCGCGCGCCGGCGAGGATGTGTTCTTCGCGTTCGACTTTCACGTCCTTGCCGAGGACGTCTGAGAAAACTTTCAACTCGCCTGCGCAAAGACCGGTGCAGGCTTTCGCCGCCGAACAGATCGGACAGTGATTTTCGATCAGCAGCCAGTCGCGCCCGTCTTTTTTCGCCTCGGCCATGTAGCCTTCGTCGGATCGAGCCTTGGCTAATCGCTTGACGCGTTCAGCCGTGGTTTTCGCACTGGCCAGTTTTTCGCCATAGGCAGCGCGCTGCATGTTCCCATGCTTCTTGACGAGCTTCGCCAACCCTTCAGCGCCAAACAGTTCCTCAACGGACTTGATCATCTCAACCGCCAGCGACTGATGCGCGTCAGGAAAAACGTTCGCGGCCTTTTCGGTAAGCGACCAGTATTTGAGCGGGCGCCCGCGCCCCTGCGCTTCTGATCGCGCCTTGACGAGACCTTCTTCTTCAAGCGCATAAAGCTGCAGACGCGCGGCCATGGGTGTAATGCCGAGCGCCGGGCCCATATGCGACGCGCACTGCTCCCCTTCCCGTTTCATCATGTCGAGAATAGCGGCGCGCGTGGCGCCAGCCTCAGCCCCATTGGCCTTTGTTTTTCTGGGTTTATCGGATTTTCCGATTTTTGCGTTCGATATTTTGCTCATCGATTATTTATAAAAGTTATTGCTTTCAAAAACAAGGGCTATTATTGAAAGCTTATTCTTTCTTAAATAAGGAGGCGATGATGGCCGAAAAGAAAACAACCGAAACGCCGGCCGCACAGCGACTGGAACACGTCAACATGGTCGTGACCAACCTCGACGCGACAACGAATTTCCTGCTCGCGGCGTTTCCCGAATGGCGCATACGCGGCGAAGGCGGCGGCGAGTGGGCAGGCGTGCCGCGGCGCTGGGCGCATGTTGGCGATGACGGCAACTATCTGACGCTCAACGAGTTCAAAATTCCTGAAGCCGCAAAAGGACGGCACCGCGACCTGAAAGGCGCCGAGCCCGGCCTTGCCCATCTGGGCTTTGAAGTCACCGACATCGACGCTGTCATGGCGCGGCTCAAGGACGCTGGTTATGCGCCCGATCATCTGGGTGAGGATCATCCCCACCGGCGCAATATTTATTACGTCAACGAAGAAGGACTTGAGTTCGAATTTGTCGAGTACTCAAGCACGATCCCGCAGGAAAAGAACCTTTATCAATAGGAGAGAGACATGATCAGACGAAACACACGCGCCGAAGGCAATGAAATAGTTGAACATCTGCGGCGCATCTTTGACCGCAAGCGAAAGTAAGCGGGCAAATAATGTCGATTATCGGTTTTCTGGGATCGTCGAGGTCCGATGGCCACACTGCCGCGTTGACCAGGCAAGTCTTCACCAAGCTTGATCAGGCGGAACTTGTCGATCTCAGCAAACTGACGATTGGCCCCTATTCCTATGACGACGCCTATGCGGCGGATGACTTCGCCCCGCTGGCGCAAAAAATGAAAAAGGCGAAGGCAATCGTCTTCGCCAGCCCCGTCTACTGGTACTCCATGAGCGCGCAGATGAAGACGTTTTTTGACAGACTGACTGACCTGACGGGCGGCGCGTTAAAACCAATAGGCAAGTCACTCGCCGGAAAACACATGTTCGCCATCGCTACGGGCGGCTCGCCATCGGCGCCGGCGTCTTTCACGCAACCGTTCGCCGATACGGCCGGTTATTTCGACATGCATTGGGGCGGGCTATTATATGCGCGCAGTAGTGAAGTTCATTCGACCGACACTGAACAGCAACTGAAAAAGTTTTCGGAAGCCGTTCAGACATCAATCTGATCCGTTCCGGCATGATCCGCGCGAACAAACTAAAATCATGCCGCCGCCGCAAATCGGTCCCAATTTCAAACGACCGTTCTCCCTAGCGAAATTCTATCGCCTTTGACGTCAGGGGGAGAGCTTGGACGTCGAAAGCGGCTGGCGGCGCATGCCTTTCAACGCCCCGCGCTCCGCCGTTTTTCCAATCGATCCCCTCATGTGATCTGCGTCACAGGCGCGCCAGACGGATTTGGTTAATCCTGACGGCGACAATGAGGGAGAGCGATATGAAATGGCTTTACGGACTTTGTGCTTTTCAAACCCTTTTGCTGGGCGGCGTAAGCCTGCAGGTCGCGGGATTTGACGTCCGCACGGACGAAATCGCCGACATGGCGCGCGAGGCGAAGCACGCCGCCGCGCAATCCGCTAACACGGCGAGTGATGACTGGTCCTGGCCGTCATCCTCGACAGGCGGCGCAAGCGCTGAGGAAATCCGCCTTATCGTTCAGGAAGAAATCGCCGCCCTTGAAACGAATATTCGCGCGTCCGCTTCCGCACAGTACGCGGCGCAGACAACGCGCGCCGTAAAACCACGCCTCGAACAAAAAGAAATCGAACGGCTGGAAGCGTCCTACCAGAACGACCTTTCCTATTACCGCAGCCGCGGCGCCATCACCGACAAGGAAATGGCGTCGCTACAAATGACCATTGCGAAACTGCCGCAAACCGAACGCCGCGCCGCGCTGTCGCAGCTCGCCAGAGCCCTGGCGAGCGGCGAGATCGACGGCCGGATGTAACCTCAAGAGCTCTAACCAAAGGGAGAGATGAAGATGAAGACCAAACGTAAATATATCGCAGCCGGCGTCGCCGCCGCATTCGTTTCAAGCGCCGCTGTCGCCGGCATGATCCAGCCCGCGCCGGTGGATGTGGACCTTGCGACGAATTTCGCCGGCGGCGACATGCTCAGTGCACGGTACGCGCCGAATAAAAACGAGTTTATCGGTTGCGGCGTGCGCAAGTTTGATGATGGCGCCGGCGGCGCTACCGCTTTCGGTTTCTGTCAGGCCGAGGATGCGGATGGCGAGCGCGCGTTCTGCAACACAGACAATGAAGACCTTCTCGACGCGATCGAAGCGAGCGCTGATTACGGATATGTAACCTTTAGCTGGGAGCCGAAAACTCAGCGGTGTACGCGCATCGGTTTCTCGAACCAGTCGTTTTATGTGCCGCCGAATGTCGGCAGCAACCTGTAAGTATTTGCGTTTTCTTACACAGAACCGCATCACCGGAATGGTGGTGCGGTTTTTATTTTTCATGTGATGAAAATTTTAGCGGCGCAAACACTATAGAATCAGACAGCGATTTCTGCGCTGCAAAAAAAGTCAATCTTGCCCCCCCCAAGGCGCGGCTTATAAAGTCCCCGTTCGCGGCAATAATCGCTTCTTGCGACATTGCTAAACGTTGGTCGCCTGCTGTGGTTAGCGGGCTCAATATTCAATCGGCGGAGACGCCGACTTGAAGGGGAATATATGATTACCAAACTTGCTAAAACCTCGGCGCTTGCATCGTTTTTGCTTGCCGGCGCCAGCATGCCGACGCTCGCGCAGAGCGAAGGTTCTGCATCTGACTATCCGCTTACGATGTTGAATGACTGCTCAACGGAATGCGGCTTTCCTGAATTCGCAGACGCTGATGAAGCCGCTGCGTATCTGCAAAGCCGCTTTTTGAACAATGGCGAAGGCGGCGCGCCGAGCGGCGCCGGCGGATCGCCGGGCGGCGCTGGCGGTCCAAGCGGGATCGGTCTCGGGTTAGGACTTGGCCTGAACGCGCCTCAGGTTGTGTATCTTGATTTTCAACCCGGTGAGCCGACTTACACCTTCAGCCTGTTCGGCATCACGCTGACGCTGAACGACTATTTTTATACGGATGAAGACAAGGAAATCGTCAAATCCCGGATTGCAGCCGACTACGCGCCTTATAACTTCGAGTTCGTTCTGGAAGAACCGACAGAAGGCGACTATGTCACACTGCAGTTCAACTCGAATGACGCCCCCTGTGCAGGGACAGCAGGCGTATGCCCATCGGGCGGCATCCTGTTCGGTTCGGCTGGGGAGATTGACTTTGGCAACGACAACCGTTCGATCGTCGCGATCAACGACGCCAACCTCTGGCCGTTCCTGAATGCGCTCGACCCGATTCTGGGCCGTCCGGCAGGCACATTCATCGAAGACAACGCATTGATCGACGTTATCGGAGCGCGCACCGATGGCCCTGACGCGGTCACTGCTGATGAGGCTGCGCGCATCGCCGTACTCAACCAGACGTCGAACACTGGCGCCCACGAGCTGGGTCACGGTCTCGGTCTTCGTCACTATGACGCCTGGGGTCCGATCGGCGGCGGCCTGCCCTCGACTGGCACGCCGGAACCTGCCTCATTCGCCCCCGTCTATGACGGCCCGGCCGACGGTGATGAGACGGTACTGCACATTATGTCGTCAGGCGCCAGCTCAGGTTTGCCGCTATCCCAAGCAGCGAACGCTGATCGCTTCCACTCGGAACGTTCGGCGATCAAACTCGCCATCAACGAACGTGGCCGTTTCGTCACTGACGAGCAGGCGAATAGCGGTCAGGCGAAACTGAAGAAGCTTCAGGTCGTCAACCCAATCCTTGAAGGCGAAAACGCTGACGGGCGGATTGACGTTCGCAACATCGTTGTTGAAGGGCGCCTGGACGAGCTTGACGAAGTCGATACGCTGACCTTCTCGGGCAAAGCCGGTCAGGTTTTCAACGCCGAACTGATTTCGAATGTTGAAAGCTTCTTCTTCCCCGAATGGGACAGCATGATCGGCAAACTCACGCTTTACAAGCAGGAGTCCAACGGCTCGCTGACCGAAGTCGCCACCAACGACGCTGAGTTTGAAAGCTTTGACGCTTTCCTGCTTGACGCCGTATTGCCGGAGAACGGCACTTACGTGCTTCATGCAGAAGCGCCGAATGAAATCTTCCTCGGCTTCGACGCCATGGGCGATCCTATCATTCTTCCGCTTTCGGACTTTGGCTTCACTGATGAGCTGGAATACCGGACGGGCCAGTACATTCTCAACGCCTATATCGTTGAGTCCAAAAACGGAAACGGTCCAAAGAAAATCGGCGGCCCCAAGAAATAATCTTGAGGCTTTACGATAAAGGAAAAGCCCCGCTTCGGCGGGGCTTTTTTCATGGGGTTTACGGACCGAATCGGTCGCCTCTCCTGGAAAACCGTGCTATGGGCGCGCCCGGGCAAGGGGCGAGATGAGAAATTTCCTTTCGGAACTAAGACGGCGCAATGTCTTCCGTGTGGCTGGCGCCTATGGCGTTGCAGGCTGGCTTTTGGCGCAGGTCGCGGCGACGCTGGAGGGCGCGGTCGGTCTGCCCGCCTGGTTTGACGGCATGGTCGTCAGCCTGCTGCTGATCGGTTTCCCCATTGCGCTGATCCTTGCCTGGGCGTTCGAACTGACGCCGGAGGGCGTCAAGCTCACTGCCGCTGCGCCAGACGGTGAAGGCGCAGCGCCCAAAACCGCCAAAGCGCTGGACTATGCTATTATCGGCGGGCTGATCTTTGTCGCCATGCTGATTGTTGCGGACAGGCTCATGCCGGAAAAGTCGCCCGCAGTAGATACGACAGCGAATTCTGAACCCGCCGCCGCCTCTATCGCCGTTCTTCCTTTTGCTGACTTATCGCCATCAGGTGATCAGGAATACTTCTCTGACGGGATCGCCGAGGAAATTCTGAACGTCCTTGTGCGGATCGATGGTCTTGAGGTGACGTCACGCACATCATCCTTCCAGTTCAAGGGGCAAGAGCTTGGCGTGCCGGAGATCGCTGAGCGCCTGACTGTACGCCATGTGCTTGAAGGCTCGGTCAGAAAAGCCGGCGACACCATCCGCATCACGGCGCAGCTAATTGACGCGCGCACAGATGCTCATCTGTGGTCGGACACATTCGACCGGCCGCTGACGGCCGCAAATATCTTCGCCATACAGGACGAAATCGCCGAAGCTATTGTTGAGGCGCTAAGCGAAGTCATGGGTGTCGCCGCACCGCCAGAAATCAACGTTACGCCAGTGACGGATAACGTGGCTGCCTATGACCTGTTTCTGAAAGCACGGGAATATTATGTTGCGCGAACGAGACTCGACGAGGTGGAAGCGCTGCTGGCGCGCGCCACGGAGCAAGATCCCAACTTCGCCGACGCCTGGGCGTTGCACGCCGCCGTTATCAGCCTGTTTGTGGAGTATGGCTACGCGCCGATGACCGACTGGGACGAGCATGTCCGCAAGAACCGTGAATTCGCCGACCGCGCGTTATCGCTTGACCCGGATAACGCCATCGCTATCGCCGCAAAGGCGAACGCCCGCTCGATCTCAGCGCAGAAAATGCACAGCAAGGAAGATTTCGCCGACATCATTTCGGAGTTCAAGCGCGCCCTTGCCATTAACCCGCGCGACGGCTCGACCCTGAACTGGCTCGGCCTCACCTATAACACAGTTGGCGAGCGCGAGCGCGGGCTGGAACAATTTCAGGCTTGTCTGAAATATGAGCCATTCTACGCGCCATGCGCCGAAAACATTTATGACGCCCAGGCCGCCCTTGGCATGGCGGATGAAGCGTGGGCGAGTTATCAGCATTCTCTGGACAAGGGGCTGGTGACGACAAGCTGGACGAATTTTGGACTGCTGGCGAAATACGACAACGCCGTCGCATTCAAGATCGCCGCCAACAAGGAAGGCATGCTGCAAGGGTACCGGCGGCATGACGAATTGTATGACGCATTCAAAAATATCGATGCGGACCATGGCGAACTTGCCAAAGACGCGCTCAGTTTCGCCCGTCTCAAAAATCAAGACTCACCGGGCGAAAATCTCGCCCTGCTGTTAACGCCGCTCGGCGCCTATGATTTGACTCCGCTGCCTGCAGTGACCTGGCTGCCGGAATTGCGCAATTACAGGCAATCGGAACAATTCAAAAACTACATCCGCCGGTCTGGCGTATACGACTACTGGCGCAAGGTTGGCTTTCCACCGCAATGCAAGCCACGGGGTGAAAACGACTTTGCCTGCGAGTAACGGCGCATCACCGGCGCCGCGTTATTGTCTTGTATAAATTAAAAAACGAAGGGGACTATTCGTGAGGCAGTTTATAATATTTTTGGGCTTTGCGGCGCTGGCCGCATGTTCGAACGCGCCGGACACGACCGCGACGGAACAAAATGCAAAAGCCCTTGTCGAGGCAGTCTACGCCGGCTTCGCCGCTGGCGATATGGATCGCGTCACCGGCGCAATGGCGGCGGACATCGTCTGGAACGAGGCGGAAGGCAATCCCTATGCAGACAATAACCCTTACGTGGGTCCCGAAACGGTCTTAACCGGCCTCTTAGCGCGACTTGGCGGCGAATGGGACGGCTTTGCCGCCGTACCGCAGGAATATGTGAGCGAGGGCGGCCGCGTCATCGTCTTCGGCCGTTACGGCGGAACTTATAAAGCTTCAGGCAAATCCATGGACGCGCCGTTCGTTCATTCATGGACCGTTGTTGACGGCAAGATCACCGCGTTTCAGCAATATACTGATACGGCGGAACACGCCGCTGTCATGGCGCAATAGCGCACGACTTCCGGGGGCCGCGCCATGGAATTTGAAGCGTTTCGGGTGATTGCGCAGATTGCGGCGGGCCTTTCCGGATTCGTCGGCATATTGCTCGTCCTGCAGGACCGGCTGGCGCGTTTGCCGCGACGGCAGATGCTCGGCTTCTTGCAATCGAGCATCGGCACGCTGGCGTTTGCGCTCCTGCCCGACTTTGTCTTTTCCCTGCCCATCGCGCCGGCGCTTGGCTGGCAGATTCTCGGCGGGCTGTTCGGCGCCTATCATCTGTTCATCTATGTGTTCTTCCTCAGCGGTTACGGCGATTTCAGAAATATGCCACCCATCCAGATCACGGTCTGCATCGCATCGATCCCGGTGATCGGCGCCAAGCTATTGTTGGGGCTTGGTCTCTTCGCCGCGCTAGCGCCGAACATCTATCACCTTGGCCTTTTATGGACCGTTGGCGTTTCGATCTTTTTCTTTGTGCAGGTTATTTTGAATGAGGCCAGTGAATGACGCTCAATGACGTTTATCTGATTTCACAGATTATCGCCGTTCTGCTGGTCGCGCCAACACTGCTCTACCTCGCGCTGCAAATCCGCCAGGGCGCCGAACAGCTTCGCTCCGAAACCCGGCAGACGCAGCTCGAAAATGATCAAGTCGGCGTTTACAAGTTCGTTGAATTTCCCGAACTCGGACGGATAGCCTCCCAGACCGAAACGCCGTCATTCGAGGAAAAGACCAAGCTTGTTTTCTGGATGATCGGCCAAATGCGCGCGCGCGAGTATGAATGGTTACAATATAAGAGCGGCGCAATGACGAAAGAAGCATGGGAGACTTATCGCGGCGTCATCTATTTCGTACTGGGAACGGCGCGAAACAGGGCGTTGTGGGAGCTCTGCAAGAGTTATTTCAATGCGGAATTCGTCGCGTCGGTCAACGACATGATGTGCGACGTTCCGCAGATTGAGTTCTGGGAACAGCTGGAAAAAACCGGCTAAACACGAGCCACAAGGGAATCTACCGTAATGGCGGCAATAAATTTCGACAGAGTGAACAAATGGCTGATGCTGGGCGCGAATATCGGTGTCGTCCTGGGGCTGATTATTCTGATCATCGAGGTCCGCCAGAACGCCGCGCTCACGCGCACAGCCCTCGAATCGGCGAAAAACGATCAGCTTGCAGACATTGAATTGAGCATCGCGTCGCCTGCTGTTGCAGCGGCGTGGACAAAATCCATTCGCGCGCCCGAAACAATGACCGATGCAGACATCAGGATGGTGGAGTCCCATCTTGTCGCCGTGACGCTGCAATGGGACAATCTGTTTCAGATGGAGGACAGCGGACTTGCCAGCCGCGCGCGAACAATAAGGCACATTCAAAACACCGCGCCTTATTATTTCGGCTCAGCACATGCGAAAAACTGGTGGCGGCTGCAGGAACAGGGCTGGGAAAATACGCCCATGGTGGAAGTGGCTGGGCCGGTCATCGAAGCGCTCGATCCGGATTTCTTGCTTAACTATCTGGAAAGCAGCCGGTTGAGCGCGCCGCCTCCGTCGTCAGAGGAGGCAGTTGAGTAATGCTCCTCCGCCGCATCACCGAACATGTCAAAGCCCAGAACTGGACCGCCGTCGCGCTCGACTTTGTCATTGTCGTTGTCGGCGTCTTTATCGGGGTGCAGATCGGCAACTGGAACGCCTCGCGTCAACAACATCAAATCTATGAGGAAGCGTTCGACCGGACAATTGTCGAGCTGCAAACCAATCTCGAATCGCTGGAGTCGACTCGAGAAACAGTTGAAACAAGTCTTCCCCTCGTTCAGCAGGCGATCGAGGATCTGCGCGCTTGTCGCGCGGGTGACGAAGCCCACGCCAATGTACAGGCCGCCTTTGCCCCGACAGGCGTATTGGTCAGCTTTGCTCTGGACACAAAAGCCCTCGACCAATTGATCAATAATGACAATTTTCTGCCCTTCCAGACGCCGGACACCCGAAAACGCCTGATGGCTTTGTCGACAAGGCTCAATACGTTGCAACAAAAGTCCATGAGCATGAATGAACGCACCGCCATGACGGCGAAAGATGTCTCTCACATCGTACAGCCTGGTCCGCTGGTGATGGAAGGCCCGGATCAGATTGTTGACGCGCTGCGACAAGGCGTTATCGGAAGCCCGGAAATGGTTCGGAAAAGCACGCTAATGGCGCCGCTGGCGCAAGTCTGTGAAGACGAGGCGTTGCGCAATAGATTCTACGCTTGGGAAGCCGAAGCCTATTATCATTCGGTGATGGCGGCGTTGGCGATAGAACGCATCCGCGAAAACCTTGAAGCGTTTGGGCGCCCAGTAAAGGCGACCGGCGATGTGACGGAAGAAACGAAATGATCCTGCGCCGCATCACCGAACACGTAAAGGCCCAGAACTGGACCGCCGTGGCGCTCGATTTCGTCATCGTCGTTGTCGGCGTCTTCATCGGCATTCAGGTCGCCAACTGGAATGATGCGAGGCAAGAGCGTGCGACGGAAGCGACCTATCTGAGGTCATTGCAAACGGATATCGCGGTATCGACCAATCTTCTCGATGAGCACATGGCTCATATCGCTGATCGCCAGCGGGCGCTCGCCGTGCTCGCCAACGCCGACAAAGACGCCGTCGCGCGCGAGGTCTTTGACGATCTCATGCGCATTGGGCTTTATGAGCTGCAGTTTCTCAATGTTCAGCGCAACACCTATCAGGCGCTGGAGAATGCCGGACGGATTGGCGTGCTGCGGGATCTGGCGTTGCAACAGTCACTGGTCGACCAGACCGTGCAGATTGCGGCGATCCGCGAATACGAAGCGGATATGGCTCGGTTCCAGCATCGCTGGGTCGATGAGTTTCTCCTCGAAAACTATCACATCAGCAACATGATTGACTTCGACGGGGCGGAGGTAGAGGGCCGTCGCGACGACATTTCCGATTACACGCAAATGCTCGACGACCGGCGGATCCGGAACCTGTCCGCATTTCTTTACGACATACTTAATGAACAGCGTGCTCACGCCGAGACCTTGCGAGCCGCTTATGATTCCTCGGCCGCGAACGCCGCCGCGCGCCTTGCCAGACTGGGAGAGAACTAATGATCCTCCGCCGCATCACCGAACACGTCAAAGCGCAGAACTGGACCGCCGTCGCGCTGGACTTTGTCATTGTCGTCGTCGGCGTTTTCATCGGTATTCAGGTCTCGAACTTGAACGCGGCGCGGGCGGATCATGTGCGCGAAGCCCGATATCTCAACAACCTTGCTGTCGAAATCAGGGAAGAAGTTGTTGCGTTGGATGAGGTGATGCTTGCTCATCGCGCGCGCATAACGGTGATTGATAGGATGTTAACCGATGCGGGCGGCGCCCCGCCTCGGCGGGAGAGCAGAATGTCAGCACCCGCAAACGCGGTTGATGTCGCCAGGAAGTTTCCGGCGCCGGAGTTTCTTCCCATCGCTGAGGATGAGCGCGAGTATTTTTTGAACTACGGTATCCTTGCGCGGACATTCAATGAAAAGAACACGACGTTTCGCACCCTGCAATCGACCGGAGATATCACAATTTTAAGGGATGAGACTCTAGCTCTCGATATTTCGGATTACTACGCCAATATCGAGGATTTGATTTATTTTGAAGGCGGTACTGCGCGCCATGCGCGCGATGCGACAACAGCGGTCGCCAGGCGTCACGGCTTCAATCCTTTTGGCGAAAACTCATATGATCTTGTCGTGACCGCGCTGCGGGAAGATCCGGAATTCACCGCCTCTTTGCGTGCGCTTTACAATGTTTCCATCTTGAATCACTTCGTGATTGCCAATTTAAAACGTGAAGCAGAGGAGATTTTGGCCAGGCTTCCGGATGGTGAAGTATGATTCTTCGCCGCATCATCGAACACGTCAAAGCGCAGAACTGGACCGCCGTCGCGCTCGACTTCGTCATTGTTGTTGTCGGCGTCTTTATTGGGATTCAGGTCGCCAACTGGAATGACATGCGTCGCCTTAACCAGACTACACAAACCTATTATGATCGCCTAATTGACGATCTGCGCGCTGAACAGAAAATGCAGGCCGAACTTGCCGGGTATTATGATCAGGTCAAACGTCACGGCGTCGCGACATTGGCTAGACTGGAAGCGGGGGAGATACAGGCCAGTGAGGAATTCTTTATTGACGCATACCAAGCGTCTCAAATCCGTTATTACACTGCGCAAAGAGCAACGTATAATGAACTGCTTGGCGCCGGAATTGCGAGCGCTATTCCTGACGCCGAGCTTCGCAGCCTGTTGGCGACGTATTACCTCACGTTAGGAAATGCGGAGCGCCTTCATGAAGAGACGACGCCCTATCGTTCGAATCTTCGGATTTATATGCCGTACAGGTTGCAGGCGCTCATACGTGAAAAATGCAAGGAGAAATTCATTTTGCAGGACGACGGCTCTCTCGTTGTTGATCTGACGGGTGAGTGTAGCTTGAATGCGAACCCGGAGTTATTACAACAATCATTGTTGGCGCTGCAGGATTATGACGCAATGGAACGTGAGCTTGGGCGCCATTTAAGTAATATCGATATCAAAATCATCTCGTTGCAGATTTATCAAGAGTCGACAAAGAGTATTCTTGACGCTCTAGTTGCGGAGCGCGAAAGATGATCCTCCGCCGCGTCATCGAACATGTGAAAGCCCAGAACTGGACCGCCGTCGCGCTCGACTTCGTGATTGTCGTCGTCGGCGTCTTCATCGGTATTCAGGTTGCGAATTGGAACGCGGAGATTGCCGAAAGAAAGCGGGCGCACAGTAATCTCGAGCGTATCTACGGTGATCTCGCACTAGACGAGCGTTTATTGACGTTGCGCCTCGACTTCTGGGCGCAGGTTTATGATTACGGCGTCGGCGCTCTGGCCGTCGCTGAAGGCCGTGAGCAACAGCCGGAAGAAGCGTGGCCGCTTGTTCTTGCTTTCTATCAGGCGAGCCAGGTCTCGCATTTCAACAAGGTGGATACGACCTACGAAGAGCTGAAGGGCGCCGGCGAACTTGCGCTGATTGACGACCTTGAGCTGCGCACGACAATCGCTCGTTATTACGCAGGCGCAGGCCGGAAACTCTTTATGTTCTCCACGCTGCCCCTCTACCGCGAACGCATTCGCGCCATGACGCCATTCGATGTGCAGAACTATATCTGGGACGCCTGCCACCAATCGGACATAGAAGAGCAGAGTCTCATCGAATGCCCGTCACCGATCAGCGCGGCGCGCGCAGAAAATATTCTGGCAATGTACCTTAACGACGAAGAGCTGGTGAATGAATTGCGCTTCTGGATGGCCGAACTTCGTATGACGATTGGCGTGGCCGAATCCACGCTTTCCGATGTCAGGGCAACAGCCCAGCAAGTTGCAGGTGCGCTGAAATGATCCTCCGTCGCGTCATAGAACACGTAAAGACCCAGAACTGGGTCGCCGTTTTCCTCGACTTCGTTATCGTCGTCGTCGGCATCCTCATCGCATTTCAAATCAACGCATGGTCGGCGCGACAGGCAGAAAAACAATCCTTGCACGTTGCGCTGGAACGATTGCGTGATGAAATCCAGTTAAACATCGGCGTTATTGATGAGAATTCGAAACTGCACGACGACATTGCCGCTGCCGGTCACGAATTGCTTGACGCAATTCGTGACCCGGAATTGGATGAAATTCCCATGGTGTTGATCGGCACTGTCTTCGCTGAAGGATTCACCAGCGATTACTCAACAGGAGCGCTCACCTATGTGCTGAACCAGCAGCCATTTCACAATACTGAAAATGGCGACCTCCGACGCATAATTACAACTTTGCCGGCGCAATACCTAGATGCGCTGGAGGATGAGAGAGTCACAATCCAGCTTCTTGATAGGCAATGGGTGCCCTATATTAGCCAATATTTGCCAGTTGAAACATTCTGGAATTTGGTCAACGAGAAAAGAGACAGGGCGGGATCATTCCAATCGGAAGACGGCGCTACCATCCAAGATGTTGTTTCATTGGATGAGTTCAAACAGCTCGCATCGACCCTGAGGTTTCAAAACGAAATTGTAAATCGCATAGGGTATCAAGATCTAATCGTGATTGAGCAACGGGAGTTGCGAAAAGTTCTTGGGCAGGCTCTGGCGCTGATTGAAGAGGAGTTAGAATAGTGCTCCTGCGCCGCGTCATCGAACACGTAAAGACCCAGAACTGGACGGCCGTCGCGCTCGACTTCGTCATTGTTGTCGTCGGCGTCTTCATCGGTATTCAGGTGAGTAACTGGAACGATGCTCGCGGCGAACGGCAGCGCGAAACGCAAATTCTGGGGGATATCGCAACCGACATCGCCGCTGATATTGAGGGCTATGACATCGCAATCGATGGCGCCCTGGTCCGTATCGCGACCATGAATTACATATTTGAAAATACGCCCAGTGCGGCGTTAAGCGCTTTGATGCCGGACACGGAACAGGTCGAGCTGCACCTGAGCTGGTCCAGCGATATGGAAGAATCCGTGCGCTTAGGGTCACAAAATAATGAGTTCAATTTCGAAGAATATGCCGCGGCGGCGAAAGAAAGTTTATGGTCGTCTGCTGTGATTGTCGGCAATGTCGAGCGGAGCGCTACGGCTTCGGATGCGCTCGTAAATTCGGGTGAGCTGGGCATTCTCAGAAACAAGGAAATCGTACGTCAATTACAGGAATATCGCCTTATTACGGCGGCGATTGAAAACTCCCAGGATGTCACATTTCGCCCAGCGCGAGATGCGGCGATAGAAGTGGGACAGAAATTTGGTCTGGCCGCCTTTGGTGCGGTGGACGAGGAAAAATTCTTACAACTCGTCAGCGCGGAACCTGAATTGGCCGCGACGTTGCAATCGCAATTAGGATGGGCGACGGGTCATTATTTAATGCTTGTCGCGGCTGACCAGTCCGCGCATAGGCTTTTACAGAATATTCGAACCGAGCTCGGCGAAATGCCCGGCCAAACTGACGGTGTGAAATAATGCTTCTCCGCCGCGTCATAGAGCATGTGAAAACCCAGAACTGGACCGCCGTCGCGCTCGATTTTGTCATTGTCGTCGTCGGCGTGTTTATCGGTATTCAGGTGTCGAACTGGAACGATGCGCGCGCCGAGCGTGTAGAGGAGCGGCAATTGCTGACGCGGCTTCTCGAAGAGACCGGCTCGCTTCTGGAAATCCAGAAATACGAATATTCAAGGCATTTGCCGCGCATCGACGCGATGAGCGGTATTCCGCCTTTGCTGTTCGATCCGCCGCCGGGCCGGGACCTGACGGAAATCGAATGCCGCCTCATTACCATCTCTCACTGGCTGCCGGCGCCAAGCGATGAATTGCCCATATTGGAGGAGTCCATTGCGACGGGCCGCTTCGACCTGATTTCAAATGAAGATGTGAAGGCGCAATTGCGCGGCTTCGCGCTGGTTCGCAATCGGTCCCGCCGCCAATACGAGGAATCAATTAATGAGTTGTTCCGGCTTTACTCCCGCCATCCCGATGCACTCTGGTTTGTCCGCAGGCCGATTGATGAGGTCAAGGATATGCCTGTGTGGCTGCAGCGCGATTCAACGCAATTGGCGCGGAGCGCGGGCGACGGCTACCGCTTATGGAACGAATGCGATCTGGAGCAAATGCGCCATAACAAAGCCTTTCTCGGGGAGTACGCAGACAATCTCTCGCGGCTGAATTCTTACGTTGAACGATATGAAGAAACGATCGCAGCGCTTGAGGACCTGGAGGAGGCGCTTGCGACTGAACTCGGCGTTCCTCAATTGTCTGAATTGGGAGGGCATCCCTGATGCTCCTCCGCCGAGTCATTGAACACGTAAAGGCGCAAAACTGGACGGCCGTCGCGCTCGACTTTGTCATTGTCGTCGTCGGCGTCTTTATCGGCATTCAGGTGGCGAACTGGAACGAGGCGCGGGCCGACCGTTCGCTGGGCGAGGATTACACCGTCCGGCTCGTCGCCGATCTTGAAAATGATCTAACGGCGGCGCGCACGCTGACCAGCTATTATAACGTCGTGACCCAGAACATTAAGATGACCGACAATTTGCTCTCGAGCCCCGACCCCGGTCCGAAAGCCTTGGTCGTCGCTGCTTACCGGGCAAGCGAGTTCAGCAGTAATCCGTCGAACCGGGCGACGTGGGATCAGGTCGTCTCATCTGGGCATCTGGGTCTGCTCCCGGCCGCCGCCATAGAAAGCGGCCTGCCGGATTATTACAGATTCCAGGACAGCAATGATGACACGATTGCGCGGTTACAAGATACGCCATACAGACGGAAAGTTCGTTCGCTCATTCCTCTGGCTGTGCAGATCTCGATGCGAGAGGGCTGTAGCGATGAGATGGATGACAATCAGGTTATCGTCGGCTTTGTGACCAACTGCAATCTGGATGTGGATGCATCCACAATCAACGAAACAGCGCGCGAGCTTATAGCTTCTGCTGAACTGCGCGAATTGCTTCGATATCAATATTCCATGGTCGCATCGGTGCAGATCAATAATACCGGCAATGTCGCTCTTTTGGAGAAAATCCTAAACGCCCTCAATGCGGAGGATACTGACTGACGCGCCTTGGCACTGTTTAGCCGAAACTTCGGGCAGCGGGAGTTCAATTTATGCCTCCAAACGGGGCGTTACAGGCGCGCTTGACTCATTAACCCTGATCGTTTCTGCTAATCGTTCATGACGATGTTGCAACAGGAGGCATCTCATGGCGACCTTTAACAAGAAAGCCATTGTTCTTTCGGGCGCGGGGCTGGCGGCCGCCGGTTCCGCTACGCTGATTGCGTTAGCCCTCGACGGCGACACGGTCGTGAACGAGGCGGAAGCGGTTCGCGATACGGGCGTTTCTGTCGCCCAAGCCGAACCCAGCGAAAGCGCTGATAGCGCTCAACAAGAACCGGCTGCGATTAATAACAATAGCACCAGGCGCGCTGTCAGCATTGATTTTTCCCGCGGCGGCGTCGATGACCTTCGGGACCTTCAGTTGACGGAGCTTTTATCGAAACTCGAAAGCGTCCCCGGTGTTTCCGACGACACAAAAGTCTGGATCGCATCTGCGGATGTGGCGAGCACGCCGGGTTCTGAAACGCTTTATCATATCAAAGGGCCGCTCACATGCGGCAGCGCCGGTTGTGACCTCATCGTCGCCGGCGGATCGCAAATATTGCTGGAGACTGTCGGCGAAAGCGTCGATGCGCCGGCAATCGACACGCTCATCATTAATCAAGGCACGAGCTCTGAGACTGTTTGGGAATTCAACGGCGACAGGTTCGTCAGGAAATAAGCGTTTAGCCAGATTAGGGGAAAGGCAAGTGTTTGCCGGGAGGAGTATTATGAAAGCCGTCAGCAAGGTGACTAAATTGCGTTTTGCATTTTCTGCGCTCGCTGTCTTTGCGCTAGCCGGGGCCGGCGCCAGCGCCGCCAACGCGCAATCAAACCGCAGCCAGAACGACGCGGCGCGTGCGGAACTTCAAATCCCGCTTGATCGCCCGGTCGGCGTTGAAGGACGTCTGGCGCAGACACTATGGGGGACTGGGTCGGAAAAGGACCTTTACGACATGCGCCTGATCAATGAGGTGCGGCGCCTGGCGCGCGTTCCCGGCGCCATGAGAAATACGAAAGTTTGGACAACAAGGGCCGACGTCAGCGCCTTGGCGGGTGAAGAAATCCTTATACAGATCAGAAGCCCGCTCACATGCGGCAGCCTCGGCTGTGAAATGATTGTGCTAAGCGAGGCGAGCGGCAGCCCGCTGGTGTTGTTGCGCACCATCGGGGACACCATCGACGCGCCGCGAATGGACGAGCTGGTGGTCAATCGCGGCTCAAACCGCGAGCGCGCCTGGCGCCTTCGCAGCAACCGCTTTCAACAGATGGATAAGCGCTAAGCGCATTGGACGGAGTATTTATCATGTTGAATAATGCATTGAAAATTTCAGCAATTACGCTTTGCGCCGCAGGACTTGGCGCATGCGGCACGACGTCCGGCGCGCCCGGCGGTGGGTCGTCTGGCGGCGGCACGCCGCCCTCCTCCTATGTGGGCGATGTCGACGATTTTTACGACGCGCTGGCGCAACGCGAATCGAGCGGCAATGCGTCCGTAGAAAACAGCTACGGTTATCTTGGCCTCTATCAGATGGGCGAGCCCGCCATGATGGACGCGCAGTGGTATGATGAAACCGCGCCGTCTGAAACATCGGCCAATGACTGGATCGGTTCGTGGCTGACGAGAGCACAAAACAACAGCGTGTATTCAAAGAACGATTATCTGAACCGGCCAGGCGCGCAGGACGTCGCCGTCCGCCAGTATCATGACCGCGTGGCGGTCTATATTTCCGCGCTCGATCTCCTCAGGTTTGAGGGCGACATCATCAACGGCGTTGAAATTACGCGCTCGGGCCTTCTCGCGGCCTGTCACCTGTTGGGGTGCGGAACGGTTGAGGATTATCTCGAAGCGCCGGGTTCTGGCACGCCGGCGGATGCATACGGCACAACCATCGAAGAGTATTTGAGTCTCTTCGCCAATTACGAGACCGACTTTTAGATTCAGGCTGGACTAGTCGCCCTGATATTAGGGCCAGCACGGATTTTCTCTCGACGAGCGATTATCGCGGCCCCTGAAAAGGGCCGCGATTTTTATTCCGCTGACGGCGGTTTATGCTATCAAACGCAGAATCAGCCGGGGGGCGAAAAATGCTATTACGCCGCGTCATTGAACACGTCAGAGCCCAGAACTGGACCGCCGTCGCGCTCGACTTCGTCATTGTCGTCGTCGGCGTCTTTATCGGCATTCAGGTCGCCAACTGGAATGAAGCACAGGCCGCAAAAGCGCGCGAGACTGAATTGCTGGCCGAGCTTAAACGTGAAATCGAAACGTCAATTCGCCTCACCAACCAAAAGCGCGACGCCATCGCGCAAGTCGTATCTGCGGGGGAGCGTTCGCTCGATTTCATTACGAGCGGCGCCTCATGCGGCGCTGAATGCTGGCCAATTCTGGTTGACTTTTTCCACGCATCGCAGTGGCAACCGATCGATGTCGATCATTCAACTTATGACGAGATGCGCCGGCAAGGATTGCCGCGGTCGCGTGCGGTAATCGATGCCGTTGAAGGCTACCTTTCGCAAAACGCCGTACTTACCAGCACACACCTCCTACCCCCTTATCGTTCTCTGGTTCGTCAGAATATTCCCGTGGATGCGCAATCCTATTACTGGGACAACTGCTACGATCTCGACAACGGTGCGGAGACTTACGTTCTCGATTGCCCGAGGGGCGTCAGCCGCGAAATGTCAGCGGCGGCGGTAAATAAAATCATCAACAATCCGGATATTGAACTCTTTCTCACCGAATGGACGGGCCTGATGTGGTCGACGCCCTCTGGCCTTGGCGAGCAAAACACAGCAGCGCAAACCGCACTCGACGCCATCGAAGCCGAACTGGAGAAACGTTGATGCTCCTCCGCCGCATTATCGAACATGTGAAGGCCCAGAACTGGACGGCGGTTGCGCTCGACTTCGTCATTGTCGTCGTCGGCGTCTTTATCGGCATTCAGGTCGCAAACTGGAACGAGGCGCAAGCGGAAAGCCGCAGAGCATTTCAGTCTCTTGAAGAGCTGCGCGCCGAATACGAATCAATCGCTGTGATCACCGACGAGCTTGTCGGATTCTATGAAGGCGTTATCGGCGATCTGCAAATTGTGGTGTCGACGGTCCACGAGGGGGGGATCGACGATGAAGCGGAGGCGGCGCTGATCAGGGCGCTGAGTTATGGAGACGTCTTCGGCGATCCGCCGCCGCCGTCAGGTACGTTCCGCGATCTGCAAAGCGCAGGAGAGCTTCGCCTCATTACTGACAAGGTATTGCGTCTTCGTTTGATCGAATACGACCAAAGCCTTGAAACAATCAACCTGTCGAACGCTGCGATCACCGATATGATGACGCCCTTCGTCGCGGCGTTCCGGCGCCATTCTCGTCTTTCAACCAGTTACCAACTCCCAAAGGGCGATGATTTCAGCTTTATTGAGGCCGAGCTTCCCGCGGTTGTCGATGCCGATTACGCAGCGCTTTTGTCTGATCCCGAGTTTCGCGTCGCTTCGGAGCAATATCTCCGACTGCAGGTTGGAAGATACTTCAATGCAAAGGTGGCGCAGAGCAAAGTCCAGCAGATCCAGGCGATGATCGGCCGCAACCTTGCGGAGGCCCGTTGATGCTCCTCCGCCGCATCACCGAACACGTCAAAGCCCAGAACTGGACGGCGGTGGCGCTCGACTTCGTCATTGTCGTTGTCGGGGTTTTTATCGGTATTCAGGTGAGTAACTGGAATGACGCGCGGGAACAGCGCGCGCAGGAAGAACTTTATCTGCAACGTCTGGCGCAGGACTTTGACGTTATCATTGACCGGCTGGAATCCGGCTTGCGCGCCAGCCGAGCCAGCGTTGTGTCCGGTCAAATGTTGCTGGATTATATCGATGCATCGCAACAACAGACCGAAGGCCCGACAAAAGAAGACGCGATGAATGCGCTCATCCGGATCGGGGCGAGCGCCGCCCCCACCGGACCATCGGCGACATTCGTGGAAATGGTGTCAACGGGCGACCTCAGCATCATTCGTGATGAAGCCTTGCGCGACGCGTTGTTCGAATACGACCTTGTGGCGTCGAGCAATCGCGATAGCTGGCAGGTATTGCGTCAGAATATTATCGAGGAGCAGCGCACGGTCTTTTCCTATTATGAAGCGGATTTTGAAATCACGCCGGAGCAATTGTCGTTTCAGGTAACCGGCTTTGACCATGACAGGTTTTTGTCGGACGACGCCATTCCGCCGGCCATCGGCGTCATCGCCGGCGTTTCCATCAATGAAAACCAGCTTCTTTCGCAGCAATTGGAAAAAGCACGGGACGTGCGTAACCATATTACATTGGAAAACGACTAAGCCTTTCGCTGCGCCGCGTTTCTTTTGAACCCCTCAATTTGCGCTGACCCCGCCGCTGTTGGCTGGCATGGGGTGTTGCCGGAATTGTTAATTCGCCGGGCAAGCGGCTTCAATCGCCGTTTTGTCCTTGGAGGGGCCTCTGCGCCGTTCTAAATTCAGGCTTCACGATGGAGACTGATATGAAACGATTTTGTTCTGCGGCGCTCGCCGCGCTCGCGGTCGCCGCCGCGCCAGCCTTTGCGCAAACACAGGAACAAGCCGACGTCCTGGCCGCGGAACAAAACTGGCAAGGCGCTGCAAACGCGTATCGCGCTTTACTGTCGGCTGATGAAGAAAATGCTTCGAACTGGTTCAATCTCGCCAGCGCACTGCACCAACTGGAGGATTACAAGGGTGCTCGTGACGCCTACCTCAAGGCGCTTGATGCTGGTTACCCCAGCATTCCCAAGGCGCGTTTCCGGCTTGCCCGCGTTTACATGTCATTAGGTGATGAAGAGAACGCGCTTTCGCAGCTTGAAGAACTGGCAAGAATTGGCGGCCCGAACGGTAACTTCGTCAGGAACACAGCAGAGTTCGCGCCGCTTGCGGAAGATGAACGTTTTCTCGCCGTCGTTTTGGCGTTAACACCGTGTACGGATGATGCCTATCGTCATTTCGACTTCTGGCTTGGCCAGTGGGACGTTACCAGCGCCGGCGCGCCGCAACCCTCAGCGAAGAGCAGTATCACTGCAAAACACGGCGGCTGCATGGTGCTCGAAGAATATGAAGTCAATAGCGGCGCCTATACAGGCATGAGCATCAATTACTATGACAATGTCAGAAATCTCTGGCATCAGTCATGGATGGCTAACAACGGCGTGCCGGTTTACCTCGAAGGCGGCTTGAACGATGAAGGCGCCATGGTTCTTAGCGACGCCGGTCTCGACTACAGCGACATGACAGGCGCGATTAATCGCGTCACCTGGACGCCCAATGATGACGGCAGCGTGCGCCAGCATTGGGAAGTCTCATCAGATAAAGGCGAAACATGGTCGACGGCGTTTGACGGTCACTACACGCCGCGCGAGGAAAGCGACTAGGCGAAACGCAACTTACGCCGCGAGTTCAGCTTCGCCTGACAATTTACGGGAACGCAAACGCGCGCGCACATACGTCACCGGCGTGACGAGCGTTCTTAGCACCGCCAGCACGAAGGCGAATCCGTAAAGCCTGATCCCGGCAAGAAACACATCTCCATCGACAGACGCCGAAACGATCGGCTTGTCGATAACAGCGCTGGTGATTGGCTTCAAATTATCGGGCCCCAGAAAAAACAGGAAATACCCGATTGAGCCGGCGACGCCCTGACGAATAAACGCGTCGATCGCCTCGACCGGCGCATAATCGCCGAAGAGATTTTCCTGAACCGCCTGCGGCGCAGAAGCGTAGCTTAATCCCAGCGCCGAAAAAATGATCAGGAACAGCGCCACTCTCGCCGCATAGGCGCCGGAGAGAAGCGCAATTGTCTGGCCGGGTTGCAGGCGATTGATAAGCCAGGCGCGCTTCACGGCTGTTTTATCAAGGTCAGGAACCAAATCAGGAAAGGTCGTGTTGAATATGCTGATGACCTTCGCAATGAGATCCGCCAGCACAATTGCGATCACCAGCAAAAACAATGCAGACGTCACGGTTAAGTCAGACAGCAAGATATTAATCGTCTCGGACGATCCCATCATTGCGACGACGCCGATAAGCACCATCGCCACCACCGATCCTTCAATCGTCTGGCGGACGAGTTTTACTATTCCCAACATTGAAACACCCCACGAATTTACCAGGCGTGGTCTGACGGCCTTGCTCACGCCGTGGCGCGCCCCACTCGGCGACGCCGCTGTCACACACCCCAATAGACGCGGTATTGTTGGCTTTTATAGCGCCTCAGCGCAACAGGCTGGCGCCATCCTCGCTTTCGCCTTACCCGATTGTCATGGAAGTCCCGCGATTGCGCCGCTTTCACGCCTTTTTTGTCGCGCACCAAACGCTCTATAGTCTCACGGGCCGGTGCGCCCTATAAGGCGGGCGCGCGGTTACGGTTCGAGTTGTTATGGGCGACGACAAACAGGAAAAATCAAAAACGCCAGCCACCAAGCGGGCGGCAAAGCAGAACTACGACCCGAGTGGCCTGCGGGCGATCGCTATTGGCCTCATGGCCGGGCTGAACCGCAACGCAAAAGCTTTGGGCGCAGTCACCGCACGCCTTGCCGGGAGGGTTTTCAACAAGGGAAAATCCAAAAAGCGCAACCCTTACGCCGAAGATACAAAATATCCGAAAAAACCGGGCGAAGGTTTCGCGTGGCGGAACCTCATGGGCTCCATCGGCGGCGCCGGCGTCTCACTTGTTTTTCTCGGCGCGATCGCCGGACTGGGATTCGCTTTTATCTATATGGCGCCGCGCGTACCCGAGGGCGCTGACTTATGGAACGTCAATCGTCAGGCGGCGATTATCGTGCTTGACCGAAACGGCGAAGAGATCGCCGCGCGCGGCGCCCGTTATGGCGAGCATGTCGATCCCGGCGAGCTGCCCGATCATTTAATTCAGGCCATTCTGTCTACGGAGGATCGCCGGTTTTACGATCATGGCGGTGTTGACCTGCGCGGCACGACGCGGGCGATGATCTCCAATCTCAAAGCCGGCGGCGTGGTTGAGGGCGGCTCAACGATCACCCAGCAGCTTGCCAAAAACCTTTTTCTCTCGCCGCGTCAAACTTATGAACGCAAAGCGCGCGAAGCCCTGCTCGCGCTGTGGATCGAAGGGCATTATTCGAAAGACGAAATTCTCTCGCTTTACTTGAACCGGATTTATCTTGGCGCTGGCGCCTATGGCGTTGAGTCGGCTTCGCAAACCTATTTCGGCAAATCGGCGCGGGATGTGACGCTCGCCGAGGCGGCGATGCTTGCCGGACTGCCAAAAGCGCCCTCGACATACGCGCCAACGCAAAATCCGGCGGGCGCCCAGCGCCGCGCCAATGAAGTGCTCGACAACCTGTTGGAAATCGGCGCGGTCGAACCCTTTGCTGCACGTGAAGCGCGCCTGAAGCCACCGGTGATTATCAACCAGAACGTCGATAGTGACCTCGGTTATTTCTTCGACTATGTCGCGGCGGAAGCGAAAAAACGCAGTCCCAACGCGACCGGCGACGTGATTGTCCGTACAACGATCGATCAAAAGCTGCAGCGCGACGCGGAAGCGGCGGTGAAAGCCGCTCTGGACGTGGAAACGAGAATCAAAGGCGCCGACCAGGCCGCGCTCGTTGCCTACGATGCTTCGGGCGCGTTGCGCGCCATGGTGGGCGGGCGCAGCTATAAGGAAAGCCAGTTCAATCGCGCAGTGCAATCAAAACGTCAGCCGGGTTCAGCATTCAAACCATTCGTATACGTCGCCGCAATGGAAGCGGGCATGACGCCGAACACGCGTTTTGTGGACCGGCCCATTGATATCGCAGGCTGGCAGCCGACCAACTACACCGAAGGCTTCGCCGGGCCCGTCCGCCTTTCGGAAGCCTTGGCGAAATCCATCAACACGGTCGCCGTCCAGGTTACGGAAACAGTGGGGCGCGGCAGGGTCGCCGAAGCGGCGAAACGTCTTGGCATCAAATCCGACATTCAATCGCACCGTTCCATTGCGCTCGGCGCCGTAGACGTAACACTGGAAGAATTGACTGGCGCCTATATTCCCTTCGCCAATCACGGACTGGCGCCAACGCCATACGCCATCGAAAAAATAGAAACCCGCGATGGCGAGGTTTTGTTCGAACATGAAAATTCTGAACCGCAACGCGTGATGAGCGAAGATGTTGCAATGAAGATGAACCACCTTCTTTATCAGGTCATGCTTTCCGGCACCGGGCGGCGCGCCTATCTCGGGCGGCGTCAGGCGGCCGGGAAAACCGGCACGACAAACGACTGGCGCGATGCATGGTTCGTCGGCTACACGCCGCAATTGATCGCCGGGGTCTGGGTCGGCAATGATGCCTACACGCCCATGGAAAAAGTTACCGGCGGATCAACCCCTGCTGCGATCTGGAAAGAGTTCATGCTGTCAGCGCATCAGGGCTTGCGGCTTGAAGAGTTGGACGGCGCCTACCCCGCTGTCACCTACGCATCCGAACCGGTCCTGCTCGATTTTTATGATCAGGTCGCACGCGGGTTCCGCCGGGTCCGCCGCGACGGCGATGAACGCCGCGGCAGACGGATGCGGCGCAATTAATATCAGACACGAAAACGGCCCCGCGAGGGACTGCGGAGCCGTGAGCGCTTTTCCATCATGTGCTGTGCTGACTTAAACAAGAGCGGCGATAGCACTGACATATCCAGCGAGAATGAGGGCGATGGCGCTGACGCCGGCGGCGCGGTGCATGGTTTGATCTCCTTTCTTTCCAACCTGTTGCGTGACTGATATGCGCCCGGGATCGAAAAGAACAAGCGACCGTTTTGCGATGTTTTAATCGATATTTCCTATCAAACGCGAAATTCAGACGACCCTCAGATCGTCGAATTTTTTCTGAACCACCGTGCGGACGATGTCCGCAATCTGGCGATACGCTTCCGCACGGCCAGCGCTTTTGCGCCAGACCAGTCCGACGCTTCGCGTCACGGCTCGGCCTTTCAGCTTTTTAACAACAACTTCGCTGCGAGCGGTGATCTCCGAATGAATGTACAAGGAAGGAAGAAACGCCGCCCCCATGCCCATGCCAACCATCAAGCGCAAGGCATCAAGGCTGGTGCCTTCGTAATCACGAACGAGCTTCGCCCCGAAGGTCTCGCACAGGGAAGCCACTTGATCGTAAAGGTGATAGCTCGGGTTTACCGTCAGGATTTCCAGCCCCTTCAAAGCGGAAACGGAAATGCCGTCTTCTTTTGCAAGCGGGTGGTCTCGCGCCAGCGCCAAATACAACGGCTCGCCAAATAGCGGTTCGCCGACATGCTCAGTACTGGCGGCTGGAAGCTGCGTTAAAATGACATCATGGACGCCCCTGCCGAGCTCATCTTCGAGATGACGGGGCTCGCTTTCACGCACATAAAGCCGAAGGTCCTTATGAGAACGGTGCAACGCCGCCACAACATGCGGCAATAGATACGGACCGAGTGTGGGCTTGGCGCCGAGGCGTATGACACCAACCAAACCACTTTGAGCGCCGGCCGCAAAATCGGCGATACCTTGCGTCTCATCCATCACTCTTCGCGCGCGCAAGGCGATCTCCCGCCCCACCGGGGTTAGCGCAACACCAGAGCGGCTGCGCTCAGCCAGCCGGACGCCGAGCGCTTCTTCAAGATTTTGAAACTGCGCGCTCAACGACGGCTGGGTCATCTCAAGGCGTTCGGCCGCACGCCGGAAATGTGACGCTTCCTCGACGGCAAGCAAGCATTGAAGTTGTTTCAGCGTGACCATCCAAATACTCCTGATCGGCATTCCATAGGATTTTCCTATCAAACTATATTTCTTGATATTATTTTCAATAGACGGATTTCTCTTATTTTCAGAGGGATCAAAAAAAGGAAACGCCTTATGTTCGACTCAACCCCTTTCAAATCCGTGCGCCCCGCCGGCCAAAACGAAATCATACACGCCCTTGTATCGGGGCGGGGGTCTGCAAAGCAAAACAGAGCCGCCAGAGGCCGCTTGCTCGACCTTATCGCGCTGTGGAATGACGACGTTTCGTTACTGCGTAGCGAGGTCGAACTGGAAACCGATTGGGGGCCTTTCGAACTTGCAGATATTACGCCTGCCTATTTTGATGCGTATGGCGCAAGACGCGTTTTCTGCCGGTTCGTTTTTCATGGCGAACCAAAAGACCGCTTTCATTTCGAGCAGATTCTGTTCGAACGCCTCAACCGCATCACAAGCTGGAAATTCGCCCCTAGAGCTGAAACGACTGACACGGATTAAGAACAATGACCGCCACTTCGAGTAAAAAAGTAATTCACAGCGATGCGTTTGTCGGCGTCCTTCTGGTCGCCGCAGCCATCCTGGCGTTATTCGCCAGCAACAGTATTTTCAAAAATTATTACGATGCGCTTTTACTGACGCCTGCGGCTATCCAGATCGGCGGTTTTGCAATTGAAAAACCGCTGCTTCTCTGGATCAATGACGGTTTGATGGCGGTCTTTTTCTTCCTCGTCGGGCTTGAGATCAAGCGTGAGGTCATGCACGGCGAGCTATCGACTTTCGACAAGGCGTCGCTGCCCATCTTTGCCGCCATTGGCGGCATGGCGGTCCCGGCGCTGGTTTATTTGCTTTTTAATGCAAACGACCCTGTCGCAGTGAACGGGTGGGCGATCCCGGCTGCGACGGACATTGCTTTTGCGCTTGGCTTTCTGGCGCTTGTCGCTGTGGGAGCGCCAGCGAGCCTGAAAATCTTTCTGCTTGCGGTCGCGATTATCGATGACCTTGGCGCCATCGCGATCATTGCGCTTTTTTACACGGCGGATTTATCGCTGACGATGCTGGGCTTTGCCTTGGCCGGCGTCACCCTGCTCGCCGTATTGAACATTGCGGGCGTCAAGCGGATCACGCCTTACGCCATTATCGGCGTCGCCATTTGGGCGTTTGTTCTGAAATCGGGCGTGCATGCAACGCTGGCTGGCGTCATCACAGCGCTGATGATCCCTATGCAAGGTCAGTCGGCTGATGCGCCCTCGCCTTTGAAAGTGCTGGAGCATCAATTGCACCCATGGGTGATTTTCATGGTGCTGCCGCTGTTCGCATTCGCCAATGCCGGTCTTTCCTTCGAAGGAATGAAAGCGGCGGACCTGCTGACGCCAGTCACGCTCGGCGTCGCTCTGGGCCTTTTCATTGGCAAGCCCCTTGGCGTGCTCGCCTTCGCCGCCGCCGCGGTTAAAGCAGGCTGGGCGAAGCTGCCTCAAGGCGTTAGCTGGATGCAAATGGCAGGTGTCGCCGCACTGACAGGCGTTGGTTTCACCATGAGTCTGTTTATCGGCGGGCTCGCATTCGATGAAGCCGCTCTATTGAACGAAGTTCGCCTCGGCGTACTGGCGGGCTCGCTTGGTTCAGGCGTGTTGGGATGCACACTGATCATCATGGCGCGAAACGCGAATGAGATGAGGCAGAGGGCGACACCGGCCTGTCAGGGCGCTCCCGCCTAACGGCGGAGGCGCGCCATAATGGCAGCGGCCAGGTCAAGCCCGGCGACCCACGGGCTTGCCTTCGCCGCCCAGATATGTCCGACTTCCAACGGATCGTGAACGACAGGCAGTTTACCGGTCGGCGTCGGGATCACAAATAAGTCGAAGACTTTCAGGTCCGATCCGTAAGTCCAAACGACAATCGGACCGGTGACGACCAGAAAAATCAGTAGCGCAACCAATGCCCACAAAATGATTTTGCCGATGCGGCCGAGCGTATCGCGCTGGAAATAAGGTGTTCTCTCAGCGTGCAACCGCAAAAATGCATAAGCCAGAACAAGCGGAGTGGAGACAACGCCCCAACCGACATGGTTCCAGATGGCGGCAATGATCGCTTCGCGCCCCATCTGGCCCGATATCGCCGCTTCGATTACTTCACCGTTCAGATAAAGCCAGATGACAAGCGCGGCGCCAGCGGCGGCGATAACAAGATCAATCAAGGATGGTTTTTGAATACCGGTCATCTTCACGCGGCCTTTTTGCCCGACAGGTTTTCGATCTGCGCCGCTAACCAGTCATGATGGTGTTCGAGTTTGGCGATGAAATCGGTTTCCCTCGGCGCGGTGGCGAGCGCTTCGTCGATCCACATTTTCAGGATTTTCTCCTGCATGACCAGCCACGAATACAAGGAACGATCTTCGCCGTGCTGTTTTATCATGTTCTCGCTGCTCCTTTTCCTCTCCCCGCGCCTTGAACGCGACCCCTTATTGACGGCGGAAAGGGCATGAACCGGGAGGGCGCGCCCTTTCCACCTTTTCACGAGCCGCACTATCTCATCTCCCCTGAAACAGTGCGGCGCGCGTCTTAAAAGCCTTGCCGCCAACTGATCGCGGCCTTGAAATTCAGGCCCGGTTGGCTGACGCCTGCAGCGACGACTTCGTAATCAGTATCGGTGACGTTATCGACGCCAAGGTCGATACGCAGACCTTCCAGCGCACCGTTAGACGGTTCCCACACGGCGTACACATCGCCGACGGTATACCCGTCGCGTGCATTGGCGATGTCGTTCACCTTGTCGAAGTCTTCCGCGATGACGACGCGCGCGCCGATACGGAAGTCAGCTTGCGGCCATTTGATGCCGCCATCGAGAAAAACCGTTGACGGAGAAAGCACGCCGACAAAATCACCCGTGTCCGCGTCCTCGCCGTCGATGGTGGAATAGTTGCCGCGGATGTAGAAGTACTCAGCATCATACTGCGCTTCGAGTTCGAAACCGTCGATCTCCGCATTGGTCACGTTGACATTGCGCGAGAAATTGCCGAACGCCTCGCCTGAACCGCAAGGCGGCGCGCCGGGGAACAACTCGTCGGGCGTCAGGAAACAGGTGAACGGGATATTCACTTCCAGATCGATGAGATTGTCGACGTCGGACTGATAGTAAGAGCCCTTCGCCGTGAAGCTGTCGCCATTGAACAGGACATTATCGAAATCGACGCCGGCGCCGACTTCCCATGTCTGCGATTCTTCCGGCACAAGGTCAGGGTTAGGAACGAAGAAGTTCGTCACGAATGCCGGCGGGCCGAAGGGACCGAACGGTCCCGGTACGGTAAGGTTCGGAATCTGGAAGTGGACGTTGTCAGCGTAGATCTCGTTGAAAGACGGCGCACGGAACGCCTCCGCCCAGTTGCCGAAGATGATGAGTTCAGGAACCGGCTTATAGGAAACGCCCACCTTCGGTGAAAACGCCTCATCTTTTGTGGACGGATCGCCTGGCGCTTCGTTTTCAAACCGGTCCCAGCGAATGCCGGGGATGACCGTGAAGACGCCGAACGAGCCGGAAAGCGCCAGCTCGCCCTGTACGAACGCGCCATAGAAATCGCTGGTCGCGTCAGGCACGCCGCCGCGCGTACCATCGGCTGTCATGTTGTCGCGACCGATCTGTTCGTCACGATAATATTCGCCGCCATAGGTCAATGTCAGCGACGCTGCATCACTAAAATCAAATCGCGAGCGGTTATCGAAAGAAATCCCGATGGTCTCAACCTCGCGGGTGACGATGCGCGTTGAGTCCACTTCATCTTCGGTGACGTTGTTGCGGGTGAAGTAGCCGACAAGGTTGGCGTCAATCAGGTTCGTCGAGGCCGGGTTGAAGTTGATACTGCCCTGGATAGTGTTGGAATCAATATCGCGCTGGACGTTTTCATTGCCCGGCCCGGCGGTATTATTGCCTTGGGGATTGCTCGGGTCGACGCTGTCGCCGCCATAGCGAATCCATTGCGCTGACAATGTCCACTCGTCGTTGGGACGAATGGTGGTTTTTAGAAGCGACGACAGAATTTCATCGTCCGCCGGTAATTCGAGACCATTGCCAAGTTCGATGTCACCGGAATTGCGATGCGTAAAATTGCCGACCACGTCGACCACTTCGTCGGCGCTGCGCCATACGCCAGTACCGGTGATGCGCGCTTCGTCATTGACGCTTTGAAAACCGGCGCCGACTTTAACGCCCGCCGTTTCACCGTCTTCGAGCAAGTCATCAGCGGTAATGGTGCGCATGGCGATAACGCCGCCAAGGGCGCCGGAACCGTAAAGCGCGGAAGTCGGCCCGCGGACAACTTCCACCGCGCGCACAAGATCCGGATCGATAAAGAACCGCCCGTCATGACCGGACAGGAAGCTCTGCCGCGCGCCGTCAAACAGCACCAGCACGCCCTCGCCCGAAAGCCCGCGCACATCCGGCGTGTCGCCCGTTCGGCGGGGTCCGCTGGAAAAGTTGGAGCCCGGCACAGCGTCAAAAATGTCGGAAAGGGTCGACGGATTGAAATCGTCGATGACGTCTTTTTCGATCACCGTCACCTGGCCCGGATAATCGAACGCCGGAATCGGGTTGCGTGTGGCGTAGACCGTAATCTCGTCTTCGATCATCGCTGCGCTGGCGAGCATGATCTCGCCGTCATCCTGCGCCAGCGCCGCGCCGTTCAGCGCCAGAACGCCTGCGCCTGTCAAAAGTATGTTTTTCATCGACCCCTCGTCAGAAAGTTTAGTTGCAAATCATTCTCAATTGCGGTCCTATCATTGTGATTTTGCGATTGCAACTTAGAATCACTCGCAGTATGGATCTTTTTGAACAGGGTCTGGTCAGGGTGGAAGTTCGCTTTCCGGCCAGGCCCATCCGGCCCGCCGGACCGGGCAACAGAGACGATCAGGACCAACCGATTGGGGTATGAAATGACTTTGAAGACGATGACATTCGCCGCGCTTGCGGCGATTTCACTTACCGGATGCGCTACAACAGGTACGACAACGGGAACAACTTCCGCCAGCGCCGCCGCCACACAGCAGGACGAGAATTTCGAGGCGGACCGCGCCGCTATCCTCGCCATGGCGGGAAACTATAAAGTCACCTTCGATTTTATTGAGTCCGTCTCTTTCGACGCCGATTATGAAATCAAGGATCGCAAGCTTTCCGGCGGCAATGAAATCGTGCGGGTGATCGCAGACGAGGGCGATTTCATCAGCCTACAACATATTCTCGTGGTCGGCGGTGATGAGAAGTTTCCGGTAAAGCATTGGCGTCAGGACTGGTATTACGAGCCATCAAGCGTTCTTGTATTTAAAGGCGGCAATGTCTGGGAAAAGCGTCCCGTCAGCGCTGCAAAAGCTCAAGGAAAATGGTCTCAAATCGTCTATCAGGTTGACGATGCACCGCGTTACGGCGCGCTCGGAAAATGGACCCACAAAGACGAGATTTCAGAATGGACGCCGCCATCCGAATGGCGCCCGCTGCCGCGACGCGACGCGACAACGCGAGATGACTATCACGCTGTCGATGCCGTCAACCGTCACACGATCACCCATGACGGCTGGGTGCATGAACAAGACAACACCAAGCTGATCCTGACCGGCGGTACGCCGCGCGCGCTGGTGCGAGAAATCGCCATCAACACCTACAGAAAATTCGATGACTTCGACATCAATGTCGGCGACGACTATTGGGCCGAGACTGCCGACTACTGGGCGGAGGTGCGCGCTGAATGGACCCGTATCGAAAATGAGAACGCCGAATTCGGTCTGACTATTCAGGGCGAACCGGAAGAGTTTTACATGAAAGTGCTGAACCTCGCTGGCGAGGTGAATGATGGCGAAAAAACCACCGCTGAAGCCGCCGCTGACGCCAAAGCGGTGATCGCCGAATATCTGACGACGTCGCCTGACGCCTTACCCGCGCGCATCGCCGCAACCCCGGCGTTAGAGGCCGACGAGACCGATTAAACGCGCCGAGAAGCGTCTTTAACAAGGCGAGTTGAGATTTTACATATGTAGCAGGGCGGCTATCCTCATCCCGGATTCAGGCAACGGGGATAGTCCGCATGTTTTTCAAGTCGCTATCAAGCATCTGTATTAGTTTTGTTTTTCTCGCCAGCGCCGCATACGCGCAAGCAGAGCCAACGCAAAACGTGCGGAACAGCCGCGCGACCGCCCTTTTCGAGGAATTCGCACGGGACTTTCCCGCCATCAACGCCGTCGCGATCGTTGACGGCGAAACAGTCTGGGAGGCGAGCGGCGGCGTTCTGAGCGATGATCGGGACGGACCAGATAGAGATTACAACGCCTATTCCGTTGCGAAGATGCTGACCGGCATGGCGTACGCCCGGCTGGTCTACGAGCATGACCTTTCAATCGATACGCCGGTAACTGAAATCGACCCGGACCTTCCGGCGCACTACAAACCGGTAAAGCTGAAGCATCTTCTGTCGCATCTTGGCGGGGTGCGGCACTACACGTCAGAGGAAGACTGGATAGCCTTCGCCAAGCGCCGGTGCGAGACTCCTGCGGATGCACTCGGTCACTTCATTGATGACCCGCTGATTGCCGCACCTGCAGAGAAACACCAGTACACGACTTTCGGGTTTACACTGCTTAGTCATTTACTGACCATCATTACGCAGACCAATACATATGATGACGCGATGCGATCAGCATTGGGAGAACACTATTACGCGACCACCGATCACGACGGCGCCGATAAAGCCGTCAATTTCGGCAAAAGCGAGGATGGTGACTTTTCGCCGCTCGATAATATCAATGCGCAATGCAAATATGGCGGCGGCGGCATTCTGGCGAGCGCACGCGGCCTCGCACGAACGGCGGCGGCGCTCTATGCTGGCGATATTATTCCGCTCGACGATATTCCGGACGCATTCGCGCCAGTTAAAACAAAAGACGGCGAGGTCACGGGGCACGCCTTTGGCATGAACGCCGGGAAAACCAGAACCATTCAACCGTCAATCTATTACGCCGCCCACAGCGGGGGATCGCCCGGCGGGCGGGCCTATATGGTCTCCCTGATCGAGCCCAAAGTCGCTGTAGCGCTCACCGCCAATTTCGACGGACCGGGCATGAGCGAAATCGCTTTCGACCTGGCGAAGCTCTTTGCCGGGATCGAGCCGGCCAAGAAAGAAGACTAGCCAAAGCCTTTACCGCTCTCAAAAAGGCCCCCTATCCGCCCCGCCCTGTGTCCCCCGTCACAGCGGAGAGGCGGCATTTCGGCTCTACTCCTAAACGTGATGAGACGCCTGAAAATAGACGCAATTTGAACCATCAACGGTCACGCCGCGCGTCCATATTCAGGGAAGATCTCGAGGGAGATAAGCGATGCAGATGACCGCGAACAGTAAAGCAATCGTCAAGGACGCTGTCTTTTACGGCGCCAGCAGCAACTGCCGCCGCGCGCCGCTTGGCGAGTACACCGTCAACAAACGCTGCGACTGCGTGCTCTTGTGCTCCTGCAACGGCGGCAAGGCGTTTTCCCTGTCGCTCGACAGTTTCCTGCAGCACCTCACCGAAGGCCGCATTGCGCTGGTTGGGTAATTAGAATTCCACCAGCTCGTCAGGCGCGTTTTCACCCGGCGGCGGTGGCGGCGCGATACGCCAGCCCGTTCCGTCATTACAGGCCGTCCCTTCCCATTCCACCCGATCTGAATACATATTGATCCGCTGGCGGAAATTCCGGCACAAAACGGGCTTGCGCATGGGCCCGCCGGCAAGTTCCAGCTCTGAGCCTGGCGCCTTGATGAGCAAGTCCCCGAAAACATACCCGCGCACCACGTCATTGACAGCGACCAGCATCCAGTTGCGGTCGCGCACGCGTCCCACCACATCAACACCGGTGCCGGAATTCAGCACTTCAACCGCCGAGGAACTCGTATTCGGACCGGTGCGAATGTTCGAATTTCGCGTCAGCACGTAAAGTCCAAGCTCGGTTTCAACGACTTGTGCAAGGTTCAAATCCCCGCGCGCCGCTTCGATACGCTGATTGGGATCAGCTTTCAAATTGCCGAGCGCATAGGACAAAGGTTCAACCACGCCGCGTGCGCGTGAACCACTCCACCCTTGCGGCTTGCCTGACGCCATGGCCTCGGTAAATGCGTAGCCAAGCGCATCGCGATCACGACCCGAGAGATTGAAATCAACCGGCGCGCCAAGAGTGTAGTTGGCCGAACCGCCATCAAAAGGATCGAGACCGGAAAAACTTTCACACGCCGCCAGCGTCACAAAAGCCGTTCCAATTAAAGTCAATTTTGAAGCGAATTTGATGCAGCGTTCTCCTGCAATGAATTCTCGAAAAATTTTTAGCGGCATACGCGAACCTTCTTCTTTTCACCGGGTTTCAGGCGACGGATTTTTTACCTTTGTTGCACAGTCTCGATCCATTGTGGAGAGTATAGATGGCGTCGTCGCAGGTTCAATTGAATCAACTTGTTGAGTTCGCGAAAGACCGGTCGGAATCCGGCCGGTCGAAACTTTTCCGCACGCTCGCCAGCCTGTACCTCACTCAACCGAACGCTCTTTCCGAGCAAGCCCGCCGCACATTTGACCAGCTTCTGGCATCGCTGTGCCTCCAGGCGGATTTCGGCGCACGCCGCGACGTCGCTGCAAAGGTTCTCGAAACCCCCGCGCCGCCCAAAGAATTGCTCCTGGCGCTCGCGCATTCGGAACTCGAGATCGCCGCACCGATTTTACGGAGCCCGTTGAACCTCACCGATCGCGATCTTGTTCAATTTATCGACGAAGGCGAGCCCTCGCGCCTCACCGCTATCGCGGCGCGCAAGAAGCTGTCAGAACCTGTCGTGAACAAACTTGTTGCAACAGGCCATGACGCAGTCTACCTGGCGATCGCCAGGAACCAGGATGTGACGCTATCCGCAGGCGCGATGCTTGCGCTGGTGAACAAAGCAAGACAGCAAGTGACGCTGCAAGAACCGCTATTGGCGCGCTATGACTTGCCGCCGTATCTCTTGATCCGGATGTTTTTCTTTATCGCCGGGGACTTGCGCAAGGAGCTTCTCGCCCGTGCGGATATGATCGAACCGGCCCTTGTGCGCGATGCAATGGATTCAACGCGCGACGGTTTGCTTGCGCCATCACAGGAAGACAGCGCCGAGTTAAGCGAAGCCCGGCATGTTGTTGCCGATAAGGCGGATCAAGGCCGCGTGGACGATGCTTTTTTAGGCGCGCTAATCGAGGCGCGCGAGCACAAGGCGGTGCTGATCGCTTTTGCATACATAACAGGCGTCGACTTTCGGTCCGCAAAAATTATTTTCAAAGACAGCTCTTATGAGTCGCTGGTGATTGCGTGCCGGGCGTCTAAGATTTCGCGCGATATGTTCGCGGCTCTCGCGCAGCATGTACCCGAGGCTCAAACCGCCAGCGGCGCCCGGGGCCCGGCCATGCTCAATTTATATGAAAAAATCTCACCTGAAATTGCCGAACGATTGATGCGGTTCTGGCGCCTTCGCGCGCGCGCCAGCGCCGACGCCGCAAAAATCGCATCCCTGCTGCGTGATGTGGAAGGGTTGTCGGACAAACAGTAGACGCACGCCCTAGTCTAGAAACGCGCGCCCCGCCCGATCCTCTATTTCAACAATCCACAAGTCCGGATCAATCCGTACTTCTTTTTCAAGCCAGGCGTCGATTTTCATTTCAACGTCCTCAGCCTGCGGATCGCCTTCAAACGGCTCGCGCCAGACTGGGTTTCCATCAAGGTCGCGGCTTTGAATAAACAATCGTGCGCGGCCGCGTTCAATAAAAACCTTTACCGCGACGGCGCCAGCGTCAGGGTCGCCGCGGCGAACGATCGTTGCAAATGCCCCCTGCCCTTGCGCACGGCGCAGATGCGCGCTAACGCGAATGTCTGTTTTGATACGTGGTTCAATCATTCCGCTATCTTAACAGTCTCGCAGGTGGAAGATCACATCCGGTCAATACATTGGCGGGAACGGGCGCGAACACAACATAAGAAACCAATATCATGACCAAACGCAAAAACGATACCTCTGTTACCGAACTTGAAGGAACCGCCATGGCCATCATCAAACGGGATGGGCCATGCACTACTTACGCTATAAAGGAAGTTTTCCGAACCTCGCCATCAGAGTACTGGTCAGGCAGCGCCGGCGCCGTCTATCCGCTCATGAACCGCCTGGAAGCGCGGAAATATATAAAGTCCAAGGCCGACAAGTCCGACGGCCGGGCGCGCCGCGAGTTTACAATCACAAAAGCCGGTGAAAAAGCCTTGATGGCTTGGCTGACTGATTCCGACCGGGCCACCGGGCTTGGATTTGATCCCCTTCGAACCCGGCTCTTCTTCGCCGACCTCCTTACCGATAAAGCCTACGAAAAATTCCATTCGGAAGTCATGGAAAAGATGGAGCAGGTAAAGTCACGATCGAAGGAAGGCGAGCCGCCACTGACCAGCAAGATTATGGACATATGGATCAAGCTCCGCCTGGACGGGCTCCGGAAATTTAATAGAAAGTAATGCCCCAGAAGGTCGGCGAATGGCGCCGGCATGCTATGCGCCGCCGCGCAAATATGTTTAGACCGGGATTATTCACGTTGGCGCGGGCGGCGGATTAATGACCAACACCATAAGAACCTTGTCGGCGCTGCTGCTCGCCGCTTTCATTCTTATTGCCGGCAACAACCTTCAAGGCACGCTGCTTGCCATTCGTGGTGATCTTGAAGGGTTTTCGCTGACGCTGGTCGGCCTTCTGATGTCGGCATACTTTGTCGGCTTCATCGCCGGCTGCCGCTATGCGCCCGGCATGGTCAAGCGCGTCGGCCATATCCGCAGCTTTACAGCACTAGCTTCGCTCGCATCGGCATCGGCCTTGGCGCACCTGCTCGCTATCGATGCAACAATCTGGATCGTGCTGCGCGTCATCAGCGGTTTCTGTCTTGCCGGATTACACATGATTCTGGAAAGCTGGCTCAATGAGAACGCCACGAATGAAACACGCGGTCGAATATTATCCGTCTACAGGATAACAGACCTGTCGGCCGCCACAGCGGGACAGATGCTGCTCGCCGCCAGCGACCCCGCGGGGTTTGTTCTATTCGCTCTCGTTTCAATTCTGATGTCGATTGCGCTTGTTCCTGTTGCCCTGACCACATCAACAGCGCCGCAACCGATCTCTGACGACACGTTGAATCTCAAGCGAATATTTCACATCTCTCCGCTTGCGGGCGCAGGCTGTTTCGCGGTGGGCGCTGCAAACGGCGCCTTCTGGGCTATCGCCGCCGTGTTCGTGCAGCGTCTTGGCTATAGCGTCACGATTGTCGCCTGGTTCATGAGCGCGGTCGTCATCGCCGGCGCCGTTTCACAATGGCCGCTCGGCCATCTTTCAGACCGCATTGACCGGCGCCTTGTCATCATTGGCGCTGCCGGCGGCAGCACGCTCGGCGGCGTTTTTCTTTCACTCACCAGCACCATTTCGCCATTGATGTTGCTCGCCGGCGGTTGCGTGTTCGGGTTGTTCGCCATGCCGCTTTTTGGGTTATCGGTGGCCCATGCAAATGATCGGGCAAAACCGACTGAATACGTTTCCCTCAATGCGGGTCTGTTGTTGCTCTATGGCGCCGGCGCGGTCGCCGGACCGGTCATCGCGCCCGTCATCATGCAGTTTACAGCGCCGCAAGCGCTCTTCCTCTACACGTCTTCCATTCACGTTTTACTGGTTGTTTTCGGCATCTGGCGGGTCATCAGGCGTGACGCAGTACCGGAAGAAGAAAGAGAAGACTTCATCTCAGTCCCACGCACTTCGCCCGGCGTTTTCGAAATGAACCCGAATGTGGAAGAGGATTAAGCAGGCGCTATTTCCGTCATTGGGCCAGACTGCTTTTTGGATGCAACAACACTAAGCCGTTGAAAAATAAAGAAGCCGCGCGCCGGCGTTCTCATAAACACAGTTTCGTATTTTTGAACCTGCTCTAGGAATCAATTGTTGCTTGAGAACCAACAATACTTGCGGCATCTTCACCGTCATCGCTGAGCAAAGCAGGAAATGGACCGGGGGGTGCAGCCGCAATGTCGCGCATAGATTTGACCAATCCGCAACGTCAATGGTTTGAAAATTGGTGGGCGATTGATTTCTCTTGGGATCACGTAACTGACAGCGGCGAGTTTGTTGACGGCGCCCATAGCGCCGCCATCAAAGAAGTTTTCGGACAGGAATTTCATCAAACCTATTTTGGAGAAAGCCAGCCAAAACTCTATTCGGTGGAATGGAACGGGCAGGTGCGCCGTTTTACCCGTTTACATTTGCCACTCTGGAATGGCGGCGGATATCTGACGCCGCGCCACCCGGAGTATGATGGACCAAACTCTTGGAGCCAGGACGAATACAATCTGACTTATGAAGCGGCGATGTACATCATCAAAACACTTCGCACGCATCAACCACTGATAAAACCAGAAGCATTCCACAAGTTTAAAGAAGAACAAAGCAGAGCAGAACGCATCTCCCTGGATGCAAACAACCCTAAGAGAAAAAAGTCACGACTTTCATGGCTTCGCAATGAACAACAAAATAAAATAAGCGAAAGAAATGATCGTCAACAAGCTGCGAGCGCCTACCCTCTCCGCATGCGTTCAGCAATGGAGCGGTTAACACAGAAAGCTTCCGTCAACGCTCAACGCCTAATCGAAAAAGACAAGAGCTATTGGCAAAACAAGTCGCTTGCATCGAATGCCACAATAGCGAACCCGGTGACGTCGAACCTGACACCAAAGCCTTTGGTCCGCCGGTTTGAGCCAGAGGGTGAACATACTCGTTCAACCTCTAAAAACGCTGAATTTATACCGCTTGACGGCATGACTGTCGGCTGGGTGTCTTCCACACAACTGGACAATAAAATTAGGGGTCATCTGTGTGGAAGTTTTTGCTACTTTGGCGCCTCCTTCTATTTAGCAGAGGCGGACATACGAGGGGATTTGCACCTTGAGTACGCCCATTTAAGCCATGGAATATTTGCCCATAAGGTAACTTTACAAGGCAACGTTGTTGCTCATCACGCCACTTGCGGACAGGGAAGCTGGATTCGTTTTACTGGCGACATATCCGGCAACATAAATCTTTCTAACGTCAAAACTGATGGTTGGATCGCGCTCTTGGAAAGCAAGTATGTCGGCAATATCAATATTGAAAAATCTACAGCAGAAGTCATTGCATTATGGAAATCGAAAGTTGAGGGAACTGTAACTGCAACTCATATTTTCGCCAAAAATTCGATCTCAGCATGGGATCTGGAGATTAAGCAATCGCTGTTCGCACAACACATCAGATCTGATCTTTACACCTCATTTGGAGGCCTTACCGTACATGGCGATGTCCATCTTTCAGAGTATTCCAGCGGCAAAAACGGTTTATCTGCTCCTAACATCGTCATCGACGGAAAACTCGACATTTCCGAGGCAAATATCCGAACCGACGCCGATCTGACAAGTCTTTCGGTAAAAAGAGGAGTAAACTTCAGCAAGTCTTACATTGAGCATGACCTGAAGCTGGTAAACGCCAAATTGGGATCGGATATCCGAAACAATCAGGAATGCGCTGATTTTTCTGAACTTTACGTCGGCGGCCAAACCGATCTAGAGCGCGCAAAAATAGGCAATCGGCCCGCCGGCCCCACAAACTTCAAAGACGCCACATTCGTGCAACAGGTTAACTTCAAGAATGCGCATTTTTTAAACGCAGTCGATTTTGAAGGCACTCAATTTCAGGGAATAGCAAACTATCGCTATACGGTCTTTCACGACCTTGTTAACTTTGCAGCTGTTGAATTTCGGCCGTCAACAACGTTGCAAGGCGCAATATTTAAAAAACGCGTCGGCAACAACGACGAAGAAAAAGCAAATATGGAAGAAACTTTTCGTACGCTGAAAAGAATTATGCACGTCGCTCAGGCGCGCCAGGATGAAGCCCGGTTTTATGCATACGAACTGAATGCCCGCAGAGCACGCTGGGACATCAATTTTGCTGAAAAGCTTTTTCTATTGGGTTTCGGATTCGCTAGCGACTATGGAGGCGGGCTTCTTAAACCCTTATTTATTATCGCCACCAGCTTATTGTTTTTCGCTTTGGCATACATGCGTATTGGAGCTGAAACCAACGATGGCATTCCAGCCCCTTCGTTCGCCGAAATGCTGTCCGTATCCACCGATCAAAGCGTGCGTCCGTTTCAAGCCTGGAGTGCGGACTTCAAACAGTCATTGCTAACAGATGGATTTGGTCCCGAATATGACTGGTTGTTAGCCAAAGATGCTTGTTATGAGTCTGACCGCGAAACTGGCGCCGCATCAGAAGATCCGGAACTTTCCTGCACACCAAAGCTGGGCAAAAGCTGGGAAAGTTTCAAAACGCTTGCGTTTCTTCAGTCTTTGATGACTGTGGTGTTTCTCGCACTGTTCCTGTTGGGATTACGTCGTCGTTTCCAGATGGGTTAAGTAGAAATTTCTGCGACTTCTAGGCCGCATCGCGGCCAATGCGCTCGCGGCGATACTGGGCGACGCGATCAAGCTGGCTTTGTATGTCCGCCGGACCCGTTGTGATGTTCGCGCCGGTCATTTCTTTCAGCGATTTTCGAACCGGCAAAACAAAATGCGCGACCGTGCCCTCGCCTGGCGCCGATGTCAGCTTCAACACGCCGCCATGCAGGTTTGCGAGCCGATAGGCCATGGAAAGGCCGAGCCCCGTGCCACCTGTTCCGCGTACGCCGTTTTTATGCAACGCCGTGAAACGCTCGCCAAGACGGGCGAGCGCCGTCTGGCTCATGCCGACGCCGGTGTCGATGACGGAAAATTCGATTGCGCCGTCTTTTTCACGAACGCTCAAGGTCACGGCGCCGTCAGCAGTGAACTTCACCGCATTGTTCAAGAGATTGACAATGATGCGCCTTACCGCGCTTGCGTCGAGCATGGTTTCGGGAAGGTCTTCAGCAATTTCGACATTGAGGTCGAGACCGGCCCGCTCTGCTTCCCCGCGCACCATTTCGGCACAGGTTCGCGCCAGCGGCGCCGGGGACGAAAGCGCGGGCGCCAGCTCATATCTCCCGGCATCGAGTTTCGCCCGGTCGAGCATCGCCGCTATCAGGTCTGAGGCATGACCGCCCGTCGCATGTATAAGGTCGGCGTATTCGCGATACTTGTCGTGACCGAGCGGGCCAAAGGCTTCTGCCCGCATGGCCTCGGCAAAACCCATGATCGCGCCGAGCGGGGTTTTCAACTCATGTCCCAGATCAGCAAGCATCGCCGTATCGGGCCGCGCCTCGTCCGCCGCACTGGCTTTATCACTCGCGCCTCGTGACTGGCGAAGCGCTGCAAGCTCCGGCCCGCGATCGCGGAGCAGGGCCGAAAGATCATGCCCGTCCCGCACAAGGGCGATTTCCGTAAAAACCGGCCCTGCATGAGGCCGCAAAAGCCGGAATTTCAAACGCTCGGCCGCCTCCGCCCTTGTGTTCTGGAGCGCGCGCGAAAGCGCCTCTTTCAATGCCGCCCGGTCATCACGGCCGGCAAAATCGAGAATCGACCGGCCTTTCAGGTTGGTTTCGCCGCCAATAAGCGTTCGCGCGCCGTCGCTCGACGCCAAAATCTCGCCGTCGGGGGCAAGGCGCAGCACGGGATCGCCCGATCCGGCGCGCCATTCGGCCCGATCCTTGCGGTTCGATCCGGTAAGAAATGCAAACGGGCGAAAAGCCATGAAAGACCTTGAGTTTCAAACCCCCGCGCCGCACAAGGCCGTGCCTCAGGAGAATCAATTCGTTAACGCCCCTTCACCATGCGCAAATTGACGTTAACAAATGATAAATCAGGAAATGTGGGAAAATATGGCTTTGCACCGCGTCAACCGGTCGAATTTGATAATAATTCGGTTAGGATGGTGAGCGCCGTGTTAATCGGTGGGGCGTTAGCGTGGCGGCTGCTGTGTTGCCGTCATTCAGGGAGAATTCATGTCTCAGTCGCGTAGATGCAAGGGGCCGCGTCAGGTGTCTGTCTCGTACAGATCAGGGTCAAATAACCGGAAAATCCGTCCCGCAGCCGCTCTTGCTGCAATCGTGGCGGGCCTGGCGGCGACGACCGTTTCCGCCGATACGCTTGCCCAGCCAAAAGATAACTCGCTCGAGCGGTCCGCCGCGAACTACATCCGCTTTCGGGAAGACGTCGCCGCCATAGAGGCGATGCCGTTCACCGATGAAGAGGTCACCCGCGAAGCGCACCGGCGCCTGTCCACGCATGATTCAACAGAACTCGCTGGCGGCTGGGTCGCCTACGCCGCGCTGGTGGCGGCCGATTCCCCGGCTTTCGCAGAAGCGATCCAGGACGAGATCAAGAAAAAGTCAAACCGCCGGAAAGGCGTCATCGGCGGCGTCGACGGGCTGATGGCGAACATCGCCCAGGACCCGGCCTATTTGCGAAACCTGTCCGGCGCCGATGAAGCGGTAAGTGCTATCCTCGCCATGTCGGTTCAGGACTCAACGCGTATCGCCGAGCTTGGCGACGCTTTTAAAACGCAAGCTTACGCCATGCAGAAAACAAGCTGGGGCAAGAAACGAATCTCGCCGCCGCAATCGCGTCTCGATGAAGCGGCGAATTATGGCCGCGCACGTGCAAAGCCAGCAACGCCTGTTTTCGAACGGCCTGTTAATGACGGGGTGATGGCGCCAGCGCTCGCCAATGCGCGGCAGGAATGGGCCGCCGACTGGGGCGCCTCCGGCGGCGCCGGACGTGTTTCAGAAAAAAGCGCTGACATCATCATCAACAACATTCTCAATCTCGCCGCGCGTTATTCGACAAACGCACTCAACCCACGACTGGTTGAGGTTTACGCCGCCAATCCGAAATCGGAACGCTGCCTTTCCATGGCGAAGCTGACGCTCGACCAGTGCATCGCGGCGACGCGCACGCCCTATGAGGAGGCGTTCTGTCTTGGCGAACATGGGTTGAATGACGTTGCAACTTGCAATGGCTGGGTCGCGGACGCAGGCGCGAGCTAAGGTCTAGGCTCTTTCTTTGCAGACACATGAAACAGGCCGCTCCCAAAGGCGGCCTGTTTTGCTATGTTACCATGATGGAAGGCTTTGAACTCAACGTTCCGGTGCGCCAGCTCGTCAATGTCGTCACGCTTGCACAGGCCATAATTTTTGCGGCGATGCTTGCGCCGCGGGCGCATCGCGTTTCTCCCGCCGGATGGCTGCTGGTTTCATCCTTGCTCATTCTGGCGACGGTCAAGGCTGATCAACTCTACCAGGGGCTGGGTCTGCTTCATCAGTTTCCTGATCACGGATTTTTGCTGGCGCCGTTTCAGGCGCTGATGACCCCGGCGCTTTACCTTTATGTCTGCGCAAAAACCGATCGGGATTTCAAACTGCATAAAGGCCATCTCTGGCACGCATCGCTGTTTGCGCTGTTTTTTCTATATCTCTTTGTTTTCTATTTCCGTCTCGCGCCAGAGGCGAAAGCAGCCATGATTGAAAGCGGTTTTTCCGGACCGCTTCACAGACTTGTTATTCCCTTGATCGGAGATCTCGTTCAGCTTGGATACGTCATCGCCGCTCTCAGACGCCTTCAAAAATTCGGCGTCTCTCTCGAAAACTGGTTTTCACGCACGGAAGACCGCAACCTCTTATGGCTGAAGCGATTGATGACCTTGTGGGGCGCGATCTTCGTTTTACATGCTGCATGGACGGCGGCGGCTGGGATTTTCGGGGCGGCGCCATTCGCGCGCGGCGTTATGGATCTCTTGAACTTTGCGCATCTCGCCATCGCAAACGCCCTCGCGGCGATCGGATTTACCGACGCCGCCTCGCCAGCGCGAACGGAGCAACCCCGCCCGGCGGAGAAATACGCCGGATCAGCCCTCTCCGCCGATGATCGCGACACGCTGTTTAACAAGATATCGAAAGTAATGACGGATGACGCGCTTTATCTCAGCCCCGATCTTACCCTTCGCGATCTCGCCGAGCGGGCGGGTGCGACGCCGCGCGAGCTTTCAGAAGCGATCAACGGCGCCGGAGGCGTCACGTTTTTCGAGTTCGTCAACCGCGCGCGCGTCGAGCATGCAAGGCGTCTACTTATTGATCAGCCCGGTCTGCAGGTTCTGAGCATCGCCCATCAATCAGGGTTTAACTCCAAAACCGCCTTCAACGAGTCGTTCCGCAAGGCGACTGGCGAAACGCCAACGGGCTATCGCCGACGCGCTTTAGCCGGCAGAACCGTTCAATCCGTCGAAAAACCAGCCTGAACCGCGTTCGCTTGCGCGCGGGCGTATGACTTTTTGCCGTTCCATTCGCATAAATGGTGAAAAATTTAAGCGATGGAGCCTGCCCAATGATTCGATTCTTCAGTCTGTCCCTTTCAGCACTCGCCGCTCTGGCAATGACCGCTCAGGGCGCCCACGCTCTCGATATTGTCACGGCCCCGGATAAGCATGTGTTCGTGAACGACGCCAATCCGGGTAAAGGCTATTACGACGTCATGATCGGGACGATCCTGCTGCGCAATGACGAGGCGGAGGCCGCGACGCTGAAGGGCCTGCATATCGACGTTCTGGGCGGCGAAGGCGAGATTATTTCAAAGTCGCTCCCAGTTTCGGACGTGGTCGCCAAAACCCGGGAATTCGCTGGCATGACCCAGCAAGGGCTTGGCGTTTTTCTCAATTCGCAGGTGCTGAATGAGGGCGGGCCCTCCGCCGTTTTCGGAGATGAAACCAGATTCGCCGGCAGCCCCCAATTGGGGTCAGGCGATATGTTGATCGCAACGGCGCAATATTTCGCCGCAGACTTCGCGCCACGGGCGATCGCGATCACCGCAGTCTATGAGGATGGCGCCGGCCGCATTAATTCCGTTCGGCATGATCTCGCCGTTAAACGCCGCGAACAAAAAATCGATTACATCGCGCCGCTCGACGGCGCCTGGCTGATGCGGGCCTTTCCCAATCTCTTCAGCCATCACCGCTTTATCCCGAGCAATGAATTCGCACTCGATTTTTTCAAAACCGGCCCCGATGGTGCGCTTGATCGCGGCGAACGTTTGAGCGGCGATGACGACTATGGATATGGCGAACCGGTTCGCGCTGTCGCGGACGGTGAAGTTGTGTTTGTCATATCAGGCGAAACGCAAAACGCCGATGCATTGACGCGACGTGAGGGAGAAAACGTAAGCGATGCGCAGGCGCGCATTACACAGTATCAGTTCTCACGGTTTATAGAGGACATACGCTCCGCCGCCGCTGGCAATCTCGTGGTCATTAAACACGAACAGGATGGTCAGACCGAATATTCATCGTATGGTCACCTTGCCTCCGGGAGCGTGAAAGTGAAAACCGGCGACCGCGTTCGTCAAGGCGATGTCATCGCCTCAGTCGGCAATACCGGCGATAGCACGCTTACGCATTTGCATTTCCAGTTGAATGCGGGACCTGATCCGTTCTTTTCCCAAAGCCTTCCCGTAACATTTTCGAATGCACGTCCCGCTTATATCGGACAGGACCCGGGTTTGTTCATGCAGTTCGAGTAACTGAGCGCAGGCCTATACGAGTTCCTTACGCCAGCGCTTTTTTCTTTCGCCGCTTCAGTTTCTTTCCAACCGCCGCAATCGCTTCAATCGCCGGCAAAAGCTCCCGCCCCTCTCGCGTCAGGGAATATTCGACCGATGGCGGCGAGGTCGGCTTGACCTCACGGTCGATGACGCCTTTTTCCTCAAGTTCCTTGAGCCGGGTCGTCAGGATTTTCGCCGAGACCCCCGGCATATCGAGTTTCAGTTCGGAAAACCGCCGCGGCCCGGCGCTGAGATTCCAGATGACGTTTGGCGTCCAGGCGCCGCCGATCACGGAAAGGCATTCCGATAAAGGACAGTCATGAGGCGCTGGCGGGCTCTGGTTTTTGCGCATTTTAAGGGCCATGGGACCGGACTTTCTTCGACGTTATCAGGTAACCAAACGGAAACTCAGTTCTTTAATATCACAAATATATGAAGTTTACAAAAGTAACTCCTGTTCCTAGATGGGCTGCACGACACCCCGTTTAAAGAGGAGAAACAGACATGAAACTTTATTACAAACCCGGCGCGTGCTCGCTTGCCTCTCACATAGCGCTGAACGAGGCTGGCGCTGACTTTTCAATCGAAAAAGTCGACACGAAAGCAAAACGCACGGAAACCGGCGAAGATTTTTTGAAGATAAGCCCGAACGGCTACGTGCCCGCCCTTGAAGTCAATACTGGCGAGATCCTGACCGAAGGTCCGGCGATCCTGCAATATATCGCGGACACCAACAAAGCCGCCAACCTCGCGCCTGAAAACGGAACCGTCGCTCGCGCACGCGTAAACGGCTATCTCAACTTTGTCGGCTCGGAACTCCACAAAGCATTCGGACCGTTTTTCGGCGATACCCCGCTTGAAGGCGCGGCGCGCGAACAGGCCGAGGCTAATGTTGCGCGGCGGTTCAACTATCTCGAAGAAGAACTCTCCGATGGCCGCAAGTTTCTGACCGGCGATCAGTTCACCATTGCTGACGCCTATTTATTCGTGGTCGCAAACTGGACGAGCTTTGCAAAAATCGACCTTGGGCAATGGCCGAATATCGCTTCGTTCGTCGCCCGCGTCGCCGAACGTCCGGCGGTGCAAAAAGCGCTTGCCGCAGAAGGCTTGCTGAAAAAGGCCGCCTAGGCGATGCCTGATCAATTCGCAGCAATCAACGGCGTGCTGCGCAACTATTATGACGGTCTTTATCATTGCGATGTCGCGTTGCTGAAGACCGTCTTTCATGAAAACGCGCATTACCACACGACATCGCCCGGCGAGCATCTTCACTATGACATGGAGACTTATTTCGGCGTCATCGCAGAACGAATGCCGCCCGCCGCCGGAGAGGCCTATGGCTACGAGGTTGAAACAATCCGCTTTGCCGGAAACGATACCGCGTTCGCCATCCTCAAATGCGAGATGATGGGTAAGCGCTTTACGGACTTTCTGTCATTCATTCGCGAAAACAATGAATGGCGGATTGTTGCAAAAGTTTTTCACTATGACCTGATTGAGGGAGAAGCCTGATGCCTTACGTCAATATAAAGATCACCCGTGAAGGCGGGACGACGCCTGAACAAAAAGCCGAACTGATTAAGGGAACGACCGACCTGCTGCAGCGCGTGCTTGATAAAAACCCCGCGACTACTTTCGTCGTCATTGACGAGGTGGAGATGGAGGACTGGGGCGTTGGCGGCCTGCCAGTAGAGGAATATCGAAAGCGCGCTACATAAAAAACCGCCGGCGCGAACCGGCGGTTTTAGAGTTACAATCGCCCGGCGCTCTAGCCCGGTTTTTTCATCGTCACGAGCTGAACGGTCAGTTGCGGCCCGCCGGAGATCAGGTTGACGTTCGTCATGCGATCATCCTTGACGAAATTGATCCGCTGCATCTGCGGCGTCGGTTGGTCGGACGCTTCTTCCGTCCAGCCTTTAGCGCCAAGGGAACTGCGTAGCTTCGACAGCGTTTCCTCAACGCTGTCATCGGTCATGGCGTTGACCATGAAGCCGTCAACGCCCGGCGCGGGGCTAATGGCCATCACAGACCAATTATCATCAACGGAAACGTCGGATGGAAAATTGTCAGGCAGCGACAGATTACTGCCCACTGTCGCACCGCCCATGCCGTTGTTGATTTTGACGCTCGCGACCTCGCCTTTGTCGTCAAGCTCCACATCCGCATTGACGCCATGGCGCTTGGCCATATCCTCGATCTGTTTTTCGCGGGCTTCCTCGCCGCCGCCGCCGCAGGCCGCCAGTAAACCGGCGCCAGCGGCTATCGCAGCAAATCTGGTTACGTTTTTCACAGGATATCCTTCCCCTCATTAAAAAAAAATGCAGTTTAGGCCGTGCCGGGCTTGAACCGCAATAGAAACAAAACCGGCGCCGCGGGGGAGAGAGAACTTGCGGCGCCGGCTCATGCTCTGGCGATACGTGTGTGCAGTCGCCAAATCAGTGACTATCGCATATCAACGAAGTCGTATTTCTCACCTGATTGCGCTTGCGCGGGATGAGCTTCTGCGCCGCTGACGCCTGAAGCTTTATTCTCTGCACGGCGCATTTTTTCGCGACCCAATGCGACTTGCTCCTCACCATTGCGCAAAGCAGACGCGGCGGCGGCGATTCTGGCTTCAGCTTCGCGAACGCGGTCTGTCGCCTTGCCAAGCGCCTCGACATCGTCTTTCCAGTCATCAAGCGCTTTGTCAGCAAGCTTCATTGCGCTAGCGCCTTCGCCAGGCGTCTTCGCAAGACCGATGCGGCCTGAGACAGTTACGAATTGGGCGCGCCGATCTTCGGATATGGCTGTAAATTTAGCCTGCTTTTCTTCCGCCTTGCGCAGATCCTTGCGCGCCGATTTGTCTAGCTTTTGCGCGTCTTCTATCAACGCAAGGCCAGCATATTCCTGACGCTTTCCATCTTCCCACATACTGGCGAGTGATGAGGCGTTGTCAGCTTGGCTCATGGTAATTTCCATAGGCGCGGTGATCGTCTTGATCTTGCCGGCGTGGGCGGCGAGCGGTGCCGCCGCAAACAAAAGCGCCAGAACAGTGGAATTGATCAATCTATTTTTCATCATGGCCTCCTGTAGGCTCGAAATTTCGGGAGCATCCCGTCCGAGACCGGATATTGGGTCTAGCTTTAATTTATTCAAACGAATATAATCGCATGATAATATCGATTTTCGCGAATTATAGATTATGGACGTCATACAGGCAAAAACATTCCTCGCAATCGTTGAAGGGGGAAATTTCCTCGCCGCCGCCCGGCGCGTACACGTCACCCAATCAACAGTGAGCGCACGCATCAAAGCGCTCGAAGACCAACTCGGCAAACCGCTGTTTGTGCGTTCGAAAGCTGGGTGCGCGCTGACGCCAGCGGGCCACCAGTTTCATCGTTACGCGCAATCCATGGTGAGGGCCTGGGAAGAAGCAAAACACCAGGTCGCCGTGCCGGACGGATTTGACGAAACGCTGATAGTGGGCGGGCAATACAGTCTGTGGAACAGGCTGCTTCTGCGATGGGTGCCGGCTTTTCAATCGGCCGCGCCGCGTGTCGCATTACGTTGTGAAATCGGCATGCCTCAGCGACTCATGCGCGAGATGACCGAGGGCGTCATTGACCTCGCCGTCATCTACAGGCCTGAACATCGGCCTGGCGTGAAAGTCAAAGAATTGTTCGAAGACAGATTAATTCTTGTCACCGCCGACCCTATGCTGCCGGTGGAAGAAAATTATATATTTATCGACTGGGGTGATGCATTTCGTGAAGCGCATGCGCTGTCATTCTCTCATCTTCACAATCCGGGCCTCACCCTCGACCTTGGCGCGCTTGGCGTCAATCTTTTGATCAGCCGTAAAGCGTCGGGTTACTTTCCCGAACGGATCGTGCAGCCGCACATCGACAGCAAACTTCTGACCCGCGTTGATGACGCGCCGACATTTTCCTATCCGGCATATGTAGTTTATCAGGAAAATTTTTCTTCCCCGGAAGTCATGCTGACCGCGCTGAGACTACTTGAAGAGACTGCAGAACAGGCTGTGACGGGTTCCCTTCCTCCGCCCTTCTGGACCTGACAAAGATAGCGCCCAGCCGCATTGCCAAATCCTGACCGGGCCCCTATCTCGGACCTATGGCGACTTTTGAAGACATCCGCAGCGATTTTGAGTTCCTCGACGAATGGGATGACCGGTACAAGTATCTGATTGATCTTGGCCGTAATCTAGAGCCGTACCCTGATGACAAACGTGACGATGCTCATAAAGTGCGTGGTTGCGCCAGCCAGGTCTGGCTGCATGCGGATGCTTCCGGTGAGACGATTGTTTTAAAAGGCGATTCTGACGCCCATATCGTCAAGGGGTTGGTCGCACTCCTGCTCGCGCTTTATTCCGGCAAGTCCGCAAGCGACATATTAAGCACCAATCCCGAAGCTGAACTCAAACCTTTTGACTTAACGGACCATCTGACGCCGCAGCGTTCAAACGGGCTGCATTCCATGATCGGCCGCATCCGCGAAATCGCCGAAATGCAATCTGCGGACAACAGGCCCTGACACTCTAATCCCGGTGCTATTTCCGGCGCACCCAAATCATTGTTGCTCGCATGAGACGAGTCGTTGATGCATTGCGATGAAACGAAGCCGCCTGTCGATTTTTGTCGCAGCCGCAACTTCCTATAACGTCTGCACAAGAGACAGTATTCGGACTCAATGAAAAGGCGAGCCATGAAACAACTTGCATCTTCCGCTGCAGTATTTTTCCTCGCGCTTTCGGCAAATGCACTGGGGCAAGCGCCATCCATCACGGCCGATGGCGGCTTTGCGGCGACGGCTCTCACAGAATGTAAAACAGACCTTCGTTACCTTAATCAAGTCACAGGTTGGCAAGTGACCTGGCCGCGCCAATGGGCGGGCGTCGCGAACCGTGATGACGGTTTCACGGAAGCAGCAGTTGAGTGGCAGGATGCGCCGCAAGCGCTGGACGCGCTGATCGGCAAATTACGCGCTGGCATTGACAATGATGAAACGGCGCCCCGTCCTGTCGTTCTGCGCGTAACACAGCAGATAAGCGATCTCGCCAGCGATCTTGAAACAATGAACCCTCGGTATTTCTCCGAGAGCAAGAACGCAAAGCCCTGGAACGGCTTGCTGAGTGTTAGGGTGGCGCCAATGCTGCGCATGTTGGAAAGCTTTCTAACAGAGGAGTATCTGCCTGCTGCAAAGGGCACGCCGGGATTGTCGGGCATTGCAAATGGCGAAGCATGCTTTCGCAATGCGGTGGAGTTCTGGACGACGCTCACGCTGACAAAAGAAGAGATAGAATCCATCGGGCGCCGGATGCTGGATGACGCTCGAACAGATCTCGCCGCCACGGCGCGCCTGGACGAAACAGCAGATGACGTGATGCACCGCCTGCGTGACGCGCAAAATGCAGACGATACGACAGAAGAAGAACTGATCGCCATTTCACAAGCAGCGCTGGACCAGGCGCACGATACAGTGTTGGGAGCCTTTTTATATCAGCCGCCGCGGCGGATCGTTGTTGAACCGATGGCGAACCACCTGCAGGCTTCCGCGCCGGCTGGTTATTACCGCCCGCCCCAAGGCGACGGGCCTGCTGGATACATTATTAATCCGTCACGGCCGGGCGAGCGCCGGTTAATGGCTGAAGTTATCGCCTTTCATGAAGGCGTGCCGGGCCATCATCTGTTTTTCGACTACCCACGAGACAGGGAGTCTTCCGGTTTTAATGCTGGACTATTGGAAGGCTGGGCCATTTACGCCGAATATGTTGCTGATGAAATGGGCCTCTATTCCACGACGCTCGATCGTCAGGGCATGATGACAAAACATCTCTGGGCGGCGAGCCGCTTGCTGGTCGAACCCGGACTGCATCTTGGCGGATGGACGCGAGAAGATGCGATCGGCTTCATGCTCGACAATACCGTTCTCTCACGCACCGAAATTGAAATCGAAGTTGACCGGTATATCGCCATGCCTGGCCATTCGCTGAGCTATATGCTTGGCGCCGACTTGATACTAACCGAACGCGAGCAAGCAAGAGAAATGCTGGGAGAAAAGTTCGACATCAAAGACTTTCACGATGTCGTTTTATCTCCAGGCGTTCGACCGCTGCCGCAAGTGAGAACGGATGTTCGCGCTTGGGTTCAAAGGGTAAATGAGTAGACTATGCGAACTTAAAATGTTCCGCTGAAAGTCAGCCGCACATTGCCGCCGTTCTGATTGCCGCGCATTTCGCGAAACAGAGCGACGCCGCTCGCGCGGGTCATGTCAAACACCGTCCTGTCGCGTTTCACATTGACGTTCAAAATATCCCCTGCCGCCAGCCTTACCTTTACGCCCTTGATGGCGGTTGTTTCGATGAACGCATCAAGCTCCGGCTTGGGAAAGGAAAACGTCGTGATTTCATCGAGACCGAAATTGGTTTCCTTGCCGGACTTATAAAGCCCCCAACCCCAACTGAATTTCCGCTCCGGGAAATCCTGGCGAAAATCGACATCGATGGAATAAGGCGAAATAAATGAAAACTCGCGGTCGACGCCCGTGACGGGATCGGTCACGGAGGATTCCTGCATCATTCCGGTGGTTTCAAGCCGGGCGTTTTTGAGCCCCAAAAAATCAAGCGGCGCAGTCAGCGCGATTTCACCACCCCAAACCTCGCCATCGCCGATATTGCCTGGCACTTCGGCGCCGCCGCCAATCGGGAGCAAGTCTTCGACGTCATTGACGTAATTATAAAATCCCGAAAGTTTGATCACGCCGATATCGCCAAACCGCTGCTCAAAAGACGTTTCAAAAGCCCATGTGCGCTGCGGCTGCAAATCCGGATTGCCGAAATCGACATCCTCATCGTCGAAATTCACGGAGCTGACGAATTCATCAAAATCTAGCTGATTAACGCGCCGTTCAGCGTTAAAACGCACCTGTGTTTGCGGCGTGAATGAATAGGCTAATGCGAGCGACGGTTTTGGATAAACAAAGAAGCGTGCGTTTTCAGAATCGCCGGACTGAGAGATGCTGGAAAGCTCAACCGCCATGCCGATATCGAGAGTTGCTTTTTCGCTTAGGGTCCAACTGTCCTTGGCAAAAGGTTCGCCCCGCAATTCCGATACGCGCGTGTTGGCGCCATTGATAACCTGCGGCGTCAATACGCCTGAACCATCATCAACAAAAAACTCGACGGCGCTTTCAATGAAATTCTTGGCGATTTCACCACCGAACTGAATATTATGCCGATCGAGACCGTTAAAGCCAAACTCAACGCGGCCGATGGTTTCGCCGATATCGCGATCAGAGATGAAAAGCGACTGAACTGGCGTACCGGCAGCTGGCGTAAACTCAAAACGGCTTTCGAAGTTTTCAAACTCGCGCTCGTAAAGGCCGATAAGTTTTATACTGAAGCTGTCTGTAATGTTGTGCTCGTAATCGCCGCCGACTTCAAACCCGTATTCTTCATAGTCAAACGGAAAGAATGCGATATCCGGACCATCCATTGCTGGAAATCGGGTCTCTGTCGTCTCTTCGAGGGAATCGAACCAATCGCCTTCAATATTCAAATGCGCAATGTCGCCGTTTGCCAGTGCGTATTCCAGATTCAAGTTTCCGCCGACGCCTTTTTCCTTGTACTGTCCGCGCCGCTGACGCAGTTCGTCATCGCCAAAAAATCGCGTGATCTGCTCGTCGCCGCCATAACGGAGCCTGGCGGCGAAACCGTTCGCGCCAAGTGTATATTTCAGCCCGCCTATTCGGCCGATATAAGAGATCTCGCCGCCCGGCGTGACGCCGCCATCGGGCCGACGCTTCAAGATATAGAATTCCCACGGAGACGGAGTTGAACTACCGGCGCCCTGTTTCTGTACGACATTCACAACAACAGACTGCCCGCCCACATCGAGCCCGCCAGTGCCGCCGCGAATAAGTTCGATATGTTCGATATTGCCGGCGCCGATGCGGCCGAGAATTTCAAAAATGTCAGCCGATTTCGTGCTTGGCCTTTGTCCGTCAATCAAGACGTTGCCTGCTGCGCCGCCAAATCCGCGCACCTGGTCGCCCGCATCGATTGAAAATCCCGGCACGCGCTGAACCATGTCGAGCGCCGTGATAGGATTGAACTGTGAAAAATAACCGGGGAGATAAATCACCCGGCCATTGACCGTGCAAGTTTGGGCGCCGTCAGGGCAAACAGACTGTTCTGTTTCCTGTGCATGAGCGCCGGTGAAAGAAATGAAGGCGACGCAAGCAGTATTTAAAAGCACTGATCGGGAGGTGCGGCGTTTCGTTTTTTGCAGGAGGTAGGCCTCACGACTGCTGCGGCTGATGTTTGCACCAGCGCGCGAGATACACAAAATCATGAAGCCCCTCACAAAACCAAAGTAACGCGACTAGATCGCGACAACTGTCGCATACCTTTGACGGCATCCCTGCATTAAGAAAAGCATGCAAAGGATAAGGCGACGTTATTCCGCGATGAAACGTTCAGGAATATTGCCCGTATCTTTGTTGCATCGCAGTCTATTCCAACCCGTTGCGGACGGTGAGCCTTCCTTTCTCTTCGGTTCGGGGCTGTAAAAGCCCAGCCTCACAGAGCGCCTCAAGCCGGTCGCGCAATCGCCGCTCCATGAAATCAAGCTGCATTTCAATGACAGGGCTGTCGCGGCTGTCCTCAACATTGATGCAAGCGTGGCTAACCGTGGATCTGTCGCGATAGTATTCAATGGCGACCTCGTTGAGCGTCAACCGGCCAATTACATGCGACAGATACATGGCGACCTGCCGCGCCTTTGCAAGGCCAATGCTGCGGCGGTCATTCGCCAAAAGTTCCGCATGCGGAATACCATATGCTTCACAAACGACTTCTTTCGACAGGCGCGCGATCAGTTTTACTTTTCGGCGCGCAGCACAATCCGATTTCTTCGGCATTGAGCGCCCTCCCGCAAGCAACCCGCCGTTCGAGCGGGCTGTTTACGCAAGACGATAAGAGCAGTCTGGCTATTGAGGATAAGTTTTCGGAATTGGTTTATTATTGATTAGGCGTTTTACTATTAACACGCTGCACTTTCTTTTACGCCAAGAAAGACAGTATCAGGACCAACGCCAGTAAAACTGCGGTCCACAGCGCCATAAAGCCGATTGGCCATGACCGCGACATCTGACCCTCCGGCCCGTGAACATAGTAAATGCGCTCCATCAGCGCTTGTATGCGGCCGGAGAAAATCCCCCATAGCGCGTTCCATGTTGCGCGCGACGCACCAGTTACCCAGCCAAGAAACGCCCGGCCCGGCACGCGCCAGAACCAGTCAGTGTCCAGGTTGGTGGACGGCACTTCGGCCGGATACCACTTGATCAGCACCAGCACGGCAAAGGCGAGCACCGCCCAGAGCAATAGCTGCAACTGTTCCACCAGATGATAGGCCGAGTATGGGTGATAACCGGCAATAGCTTCCTGGTCTGGCATCAGGGCGTAGAGCGGATCGGGGTAAACGCCGATGCCGATGCAGAGGACGGCGGCGATACCCATGGCGATCAGCATAGGCATGGGCGCTTCCTTCGGGCGCTTGCCGCTGTCATGGGCGAAGAACGTGAAGAACGGAATTTTGATGCCCGCATGTTCAAGAACGCCGGCGGAAGCAAAGAGCAGCACCAGCCAGATCCAGAACATGTGCGCCTCACCGGCGGCGTTGATGATCAGCCCCTTTGTGACGAAGCCGAGCGTGCCGGGGAATGCAGAAATCGACAGGGCGCCGACAATACAAAGCCCCATGGTGATCGGCATAGTGCGGTAAAGCCCGCCAAGCTCGGTGGCTTTCGACGTGCCGGTGCGGAACATGGCCGCGCCGAGCGCCATGAACAAAAGCCCCTCGAAAATGATGTTGCCGAACGCGTAACCGGCGGCTCCGTTAATGGCGCCGAAGCCGATGGCGACCACCATGAAGCCGACCTGGTTATTGATAGAGTAGCAAAGAACCTTGCGAAGATCGTTTTCAATGAGGGCAAAGAAAATCGGGAACAGCGTCATCACCGCGCCGATATAAATCAGCTCGTTCGTGCCGGGGAAGGCGCGCGCCAGCGAATAGACCGCCAGCTTGGTCGTGAAGATCGAGAGAATGATCGCGCCGGTGATGGTCGATTTCGGGTAAGAGTCCTGCACCCAGTTGTGCAGCAGCGGGAACGCCGACTTGATGCCGAAGGCGAGAAACATGACCAGCCCGGCGAATTTGATAGCGCCGCTTTCGTCGCGCAGGCCGATGAAATCGAACGCCAAGTCTTTGGTTTCGTTGAAGATCAGTACAACGCCCGCCAGCAGCAACACGCCCGACAGGATCTGGATCGACAAATAGCGCATGCCGGAGAGGTAAGTGACGCGCGTGCCCGGCGCCCATACGAGGAAGACAGAGGTGATCGCCGCCATCTCCCACCAGAAGAACAGCGTGATGAGATCGCCGGCCAGCACGCCGCCAAGCGCCGCCGCCGGATAGCCGAGCGTTGCAAAATTCTGCGCGCGGTCGCGCTGGCCCCACGCGTAGATGACGTTGAGCGCAATGGCGATGTGAAAAACGACTGCAAATATCCGCGACAATCCGTCGACGCGCACCGTAGTCAGTTGCTGACCGAACAACTCCAGCCCGCCATATTCGCCAAGACCGAGCGTATAAAGCTTGATCGCCGAAAGCGCCGTCACCAGCAGCATCCAAACGCCAGCCAGGTGACGCGGCAGCGCCAGCAAGACGAACGCGCCGACCGTCAGGATGACAGCCGGATTGGCGAGGAGAGCGTCGAACAGCGCCGTCATCTATTCACGCTCCTCATAATAATCTTCCTTGCGGCCGACGAGCTTGCGCAAGTGCTGGCCGGCAAGAACGATAAACATGAACGCGGCAAAGCCCCACACGGCGAAAAAGACGCCCCAATGTTCCTGAGGGAAATGCGGATGCGGGTTCTGGAACGCCGGCACGAAACCCGCGACGACCGCGAGAACGCACGAGACGATCAACACGCCGAGAAACGCATTACGGAAGCCTTTGGTATCGGCCCAGCCAGGTTTTTCATCGGGGTTATGGTGATGTTCGGTCATTACTGGCCCCCGATCAACGGCGTGAGGAATTGGTAAAGCGGGTCGGCGAAGAAGAAGAGAATAAACGCACCAGTTGCTGTGAAGATCGGCGGCAATACACATAACAGCGGCGCTTCTTTCAAGCTCCCCCATTTGATGCCTTCGCCCCCTCTTCCACTTTCATTGACCCCCTGCGGTTTCACACCCTCTTCGGCCGGGCTCATGTAAAACGCCTGCACGGGGATTGAGAGGAGATAGATCACGTTCAAAATCGACGAGATCATCAGGACAATGATGATGAGAAGCTGTCCGGCGTCAGCCGCGCCCAGCATCAAAAAGAATTTTGGCCACGATCCGGCGAGCGGCGGCAAGCCAATGATTGACATGGCGCCAAGAAAAAACGCGCCGAAGGTGAACGGCATCACCCGGCCCATCCCGCGCAGTTCCGACACCAGCGTCTTGTGGTGCGCCACATAAACAGCGCCGGCGCACATGAAGAGCGTCATCTTGCCGAGTGCGTGGGCCGCGATCTGCGTTGCGCCGCCCATGACGCCCATGGAGGTCGCAAGCATCGCCCCGAGCGTGACGTAAGAAAGCTGCGACACCGTCGAATAGGCGAGCCGCGCTTTCAGATTATCCTTGTGCATGGCGATGGCGGAGGCGAGCAATATCGAGCCCGCCGCGATCCACATAAACGGAATGCTGGCGCCGGTTTCAGCCAAAAAGTCGACGCCGAAAATATAGACGGCGACCTTGAGGATCGAAAAGACGCCCGCTTTGACGACCGCAACTGCGTGCAGGAAAGCCGAGACCGGCGTCGGCGCCACCATGGCATTCGGCAGCCACGGATGCGCGGGCATTAAAGCCGCCTTGCCGATGCCGAAGGCGTAAAGGCCGAGCAGAATGGCGGCGATGGGCTCAACCGCTTCCTTGTGATCCATCATGATGCCGCCGAGAACGAAATCCGACGTGCCGGTGATTGCGTAGGTCCAGACAATCGCCGGCAATAACAGACCGATGGACGTCGCCATCAGGACGCCGAGGTAAACACGTCCGCCGCGCCGCGCGTCATCGTTGCCCTTGTGGGTTACCAGCGGAAACGTCGACAGCGTCAACACTTCATAGAAGATAAAAAGCGTGAACAGGTTCGCCGCGAACGCAACGCCTATGGCGGCGGAGATTGCCACGGCGAACGACATATAAAAGCGCGTCTGGTGCTTTTCATTGCCGCCGCGCATGTAGCCAATGGCGTAAACCGAATTGACCGCCCAAAGCCCGCTCGCGATCAGTGCGAACATGGCGCCCAACGGTTCCACCGAGAAAGCAATGGGCAGCCCGTCGATGACTTCGAGCATCGTAAACTCGGGCCGCGCGCCGCCAGCGACGCTCACGAAAACGGTAATCGCCAGCGACAACAATATCGCCGCCGTAACAAGCGTCGCGCCCTCGCGCAGGTTTGGTTGCTTGTCCAAAAGCCAGATGGCAAAGCAGCCGACGAGCGGTACGGCCAGCGCTAACGGTATGGCGAGTTCGGGCGCGATCATGGCGCGCCTCCCGCCGTCAGCATCAGCGCTTCAGCCGCGCGCTGGGCGAGACCGCCGGTCAGATCCGTGCGCATGCCGAAATAGATGTTGGCGATCACCAAAATCCACATCGGGACAAGCATGGCGAGCGGCGCTTCCTCTTTCGGGATAGCGTATTTGCCCTCTTCCGCCGGCTCTTTCAGCAACATCACCTCGGCGATGCGGCCAACGTAAACAAGCGCGATCAGCGACGAAGCGACAATCAAAAAGCCAGCATACCAGTGACCGGCGGAGAACGCCGCATCGAGCAGATACCATTTGGAAATGAAACCGACGGTGAGCGGCACGCCGATCAGCGACAGACCGCTTAAGATAAACGCCCAGGTCGTCACGGGCATGCGTTTCGATAATCCGGCGAACGCGTGAATGGAACTCGACCCCGCGCGCAAAACAACGCACGCCACGGCCATGAAGAGCGCGCCCTTCATCAGCGCGTGATTGAAAACGTGAACAAGGCTCGCCGTCAGTCCCTCAACCGTTGCGAAGGAAAGCCCCAGCAGCATGTAACCGATCTGACCGACTGACGAATAAGCCAGCATGCGTTTTACGTCGTCCTGAAAGACCGCGACCATGGACGCGATGAACATGCCGGCTAGTCCCAGCGGCAACAGGACGTAAGTGAACGCCGCGCCGATAAAGGCGAAGTCGAAATTGAAAACCGAAAAGAAAAACCGGATCAGCACATAGACGGCGACCTTGGTGGCTGTCGCCGCCAGAAACGCCGACACCGCCGACGGCGCATATGTGTAGGCGTTCGGCAGCCACAGGTGCATGGGGAACATGGCGAGTTTCAGCCCCATACCCACGAGGATGAAGGCAAAGCCCGCCTGCACCATGCGGTTGTCCTGACCGATCAGGCGCTGATGCAGGTCCGCCATATTGAGCGTGCCGGTCGCCTGATAGAGAAGCCCGATGCCAATGACAAAAAACGTCGCGCCAATCGTGCCCATGACGAGATAGTTGAAAGCGGAGGTAAGTGCGCGGCGGTCGCGCCGGGCGCCCATGGCGATCAGCGCGTAAGTCGACAGCGATGAAATTTCCAGGAAGACGAAAACGTTGAACGCATCGCCGGTTATGGTGACGCCCAAAAGCCCGGTCAGGCAGATCAGCATGGCCCCGTAAAAGAGCGGCGCCTGATCCGCATCAATTTCCGCACGAACGGAATGATAGGAAAAGGCAAACACCAGCGCTGCAACGCCTGAAACCAGGAACAAGACGAGCGCGTTGGCGAGGTCGACACGATATTCGATACCGATGGGCGGCGCCCAGTCGCCGAGATGATAGGAAATCATCCCGTCATTGGAGACCGTGACGAGAAGCCAGGCCGCAGCCGCAAATGTGATCCAGCTAATCAGTGACGCCCACGCCCACGGCAGACGCGGTTTTGGCAACAATAGCGTCAACGGCGCTGCAATCAGCGGTATGATAATCGGCAGAACGGGAAGTTGAGCAATCAAACTCATGACGCCCTCGCTTCCGCGACGTCACCGAACTCCGCCACATTATCCATGGTCTCGAGTTCGTCTTCTTCAATCGTGCCATAAGCTTCACGAATGCGCACGGCGAGTGCGAGGCCAACCGCCGTGGTCGCAACGCCGACCACAATGGCGGTGAGGATCAAGACATGCGGCAGCGGGTTTGAGTAGATCACCTCGCCCAGCGACGAATGGTCGGCAACCGCATTCGCGGCGTCCGCGCCGTGGAGACTGTCGCCAACCTGAAAACCAGCATCGGCGCCATGGGGCGGTATCTTGTCCGCTTCACTTAAGATTTCGTTTGAAATTTTCGATGCGCCATCGGCGGGCGCACTGTGCAAACCCGGCTCAAGCGCAGCCGCTTCGCCTGGTTCAACATTCCTGAGCGCTTCTTTCAGATCGTTGGCGGGCAGGTCGTTCTGAATTTTTGAGTGCAGCGCGACCGATTCTTCAGCACCTGAGTCGGACACGGTTTGCGCCGCCTCATGACCACCCTCCTCTGGAGCGCCGTGCAAGCCTTGTTCTCCATGCCCGGCTTCTTCGCCGCTGTGACCATCGCCCCCATGGCCTTCCCCGTGACCTTCCGCAGCGTGATCCAGCTCGCCGCCGATATAGATGGGCGCCGTGCCGCCGGCGATCTTGCCAATGGTAATGTAAAAAATGAAAACAGACGTCTGAAACAGATTCAAACCGACGATTTTTTTAACCAGATTGCCGCGCGCATAAACGATATACAAACCGGTCATCATCAGCACAATGACGATCCAGTAGTTATAGCGTTCCAGAATAAATTCGACCCAGGGTTCCATCACGCCTACCAGTCTTCCTGATCGATATCAGGCTCGCGGCCCGTAAAGTGATAGAAAATCGTCAGCATGGTCGACGCAACGGTGACGCCGACGCCCCATTCGACCAGCAAAATCCCGTAATGCTGACCGGCATGGTGGGTGGATTGGGGGTCAATCTCCGTATAGGCGAGGAAGTTGCCGCCGAGCAGCAAAGTCGCAACGCCCGTGCCTGCATAGAACATCAAACCCAGGACCATGGCGATGGTTAGCGCCTTTTGCGGCAGCACTTTTTTCGTCTCAGCAAGTCCGAAACAAAAAGCATGCAGAATAAACGCGACAGCGAAAATAACCCCGGCCTGAAAACCGCCGCCCGGCCCGTAATCGCCGTGAAACTGCACATAGAGCGCGAACAGGATGATCGGCGCGAATAAAAGCTTGGTGGTGACTTTGAGAATGAGATGATCCATCAGGCGGCCTCATTCTTGTCGGCATCGACGTCGGAAACTTCACGACCGCCACGCACGGAACCGGCGCCAAGCAAGAGCATCACCGCAACGCCCGCTGTGAAAATCACCATCACTTCGCCAAGCGTATCAAAACCGCGATAGCTCGCCAGCACGGCGGTCACAATATTCGGAACGGCGATGTCGTTTGGGGTTTGCTCGACATAGGCCTGCCCCACATGCGCGTTCGCTGGCGCTGCTCCATCGCCGAAGGCCGGCATATCAATTGTCGCGTAAATAAGCGCGGCTCCCGCCGCGATCACAACCGCCAGCGCAACCGGTGCGCGACCAGGCGTTATCGGCTTCTCGCGGCGCGCCGTAAGAAGCATCCCTGCGAGCATCAGCACGGTGGAAACGCCGGCCCCCACCGCAGCCTCGGTAAACGCCACATCAACCGCATCAAGCGAGACAAAAAACGCGGCGGACAACAATGAATAAATACCCGACAGCATGACAACAGCAAACAAATGCCGTGAACGGAGCATCGCAATCGCCACCAGCACCATCATGGTGAGGAGCGAAAGATCGAGCCAAACGGATGGCGAAAGTTCCAGATGATAGCCGGTCACTTGCCGTCTCCGTCATAACGCAGATCTTTGCCCTGCATGGGCTTGAAGCCGGTCATCCAGGCCGCGTGTGCGATGGCGTGGGTCGCAACGGGAGATGTCAGGAATAAAAACGCACCGATAAAGGCGAGCTTGGCTACAAGGAGCCAGCCGCCGGGGTAACCAGTCGCCTGAAGCATCATGCCTATGATGATGAGTTCGGCGCCGCCCGTATCGGTGACGCCCGCTGCATGGATGCGGGAAAAGAAATCCGGAAACCGGACAAGACCGATGGCGCCTGAAACAATGGCGATCCCGCCGGTAATCATCAGCGCCCAGGAGACGATGTCGCGAACGATGTAAAAGTCGATCATGCCCCTTTGCCTCCCGTTGGCTCCGCTGGTGCGCCCTTGGGCGTGCGGTAGGAAAAGAACCGCAGGATCGCCAGCGTGGCGGTGAAATTGATCAGCGCATAGAGCAGCGCAATGTCGAGAAAATCGGGACGGCCAGTGATGAAACCCATCAGGCCGATCAGCAGAACCGTTTTCGTGCCGAAAGAGTTGCCTGCAAGCACGCGATCGTAAAGCGACGGCCCGGCAAAGGCGCGCACAAGCGCGAGAATCATAGCAGCGATGACAGCAGCGATAGCAATTGCGAACACTGCCCTACGCCTCCCGCTCAATCTTCGCGACGCGGCGCCCCATGTCCGTTATAGCCGCGACATCGGCGAGGTCTTCGGTCAGTGCATGGACGAGAATTTCATTCTCTCTCATGTCAACGGATACGGTTCCCGGCGTCAGGGTGATGGAGTTGGCGAACGTCGCCTTGCCGACGCTCGATTTCGGCGGATTTGGAACAAGGAACAGTTTTGGCGACAGCTTGGGCTCCACCGCCAGCGCCTGGCGGATCACTTGCATATTCGCCTTGCCGATCTCCCCGCCGAGCCAGACCCAGTAAAGAAGCAAGCCTGGGAAAAGGCCGCCCGGAACGCTGTCATTGTCGATAATATGCGCGCGGCGCGCGAGATAAGCGGCGAACAGCACAGAGCCTGTCCCGAATGCGAGCAAGAGCGGCTTGTCGAAATAGCCCGACAAAAGGAGCCAGAGCGCCGCCAGCGCAATAACAAGGATGATAAACCGCCCCATCAGCCCTCTTCGAGAACCCCTGTTCAATCCTTGGGGCCAGCAAGATGCTGAACCCGACCTTCATGATTAGCCGTCGCGAGATACGCCTTACTGCGGGAGCGGCTTGATAGAAAGCGCGCTATTCCGCCGCGACGACGGCGAGAAGTGCGGCGAATTTCGCAGATTTTGCGCGGAAATCAACGGGTTGACCTGCAAAACAGGGACAAAACCGGACGAGAATCGGCCTATTGTTTGATTAGCCTATAGGTCTTTTCGAGCCTCCACGCCGTATCAGGCGCGGAGCGGGTTTCGACTTTCAACCGGATTTCAGTTTCCGTGAATTTTTCCCACACGATCCTGCGCAAGGCGCCTTCCGCTTCGAAGTACGCCTGCAGATTGTATGCGGTAAACTCGTCCTTGATGGCGAGGTCGGGCGCATGGCGGAAAACCGCACCCTCACCAGCTTCATCGGACACATAGTATTCATGCGTCGTTCCCGGCTGATCATCGAGCGTGTAGAACATCCACTTGCCGCCGGTCGCGTTATAGCCGACGGCGACAAAAGTCTTGATGTCATTGGCGTCCATTACGCCCATGACGCCGCAACCGTCGAGCGCAAGGCCTGCCGAAAACGTTGCGGGGGATACGGCGCCGCTTGCATCTGCGGTTTCGCCTTGCCACACGCCTTGAAGATTATTGAACGCACCGTGCGGTTCCTCAGTACACAAATTTTGTCCGTGCACGCCCGGAAACGGCGTCCCTGCGGGACCATAGGGATCAAGAGCACGCAAAGCGTGGAAATCAACCACATACCAGGTCGACCAGGTTGCGCCTTCATCTGCTGTATTTGACCCGTCCCAGCGAAAACCAACGCCCGGACGAATGTCGGTAAAGTTATAGCGCCGATGCTGAATGTTAAATTCGCCCTCGCCGTCAGGGCGGCGCACGATGGAATACATGCTGAGACGGCCATGATATTCTTTCCCGATTAATTGATCCATGAAACCGGACCCGTTCCCGCCAGGTCCCGGCCAGTTTTGCGCCATCACCCAGCGCTCCCGCGCAGGATCGAAATAACGAATCGAAAAGCCGCGCTGACTTGCCTCTTCCGGGTTGTCGCGAGCCCAGGCGAGTTCAATGAGCGCCTTCCCCCCAAGAATTGGAAATACCCGTCCCCTGGTCCAGCTTCCTTCTTTTTGATGATAGAATTCGCCTTGTGGTTTAGCGCGCCAGTTGGCTTCGCCTTCGCCGATCCAGAAATCGAATTGGCGATGAATTGGCGCGCTCCATTCGTCGCTTATGTCAGCACCAAGCGCTTCACGCCATGAACTGGCTTCTTGCGCGGACGTATCCGCGCTGCTTGTGGATACGCATGCGGATGCGCCATAATACGCCAAAGCGCACAGGAGATGTTTTTTCATAATCCCGCTCCGGAATGACTGGCGAACACCCTATCGCCCGCTTTCTGGAGGCCAATGCCCCCGGGCGCGCAAGGCTTGAAAAAGGCAATTTAGGCAACGCAAATATGTTGTTACTGACAAAAACACCGTCCGCTGAATCGGGCCTGGAAAATTATTACGAGCGACAGGCTCGGGAAGGCATGGTCCATTCCAGCATGATGTGCGGCGAACGTTTTGAACTGGCGGATAATTACAATGAGGACTGGGCGTCGCCAGCCATCACCTGGGCCGCCGGCGGGAAAGAACAATATCTTTTTTCCAACAGCGACACGATTACCGTTCGATCTGCAGGCGCGTTGATCATCGCCCGTGAAGCCCGATACGCCTACGCCGCTTCGAACGAAAACTTCCGCTCTAACATGATCACGTTCCCGCGTTGGGTTGTGGAAGCCGCAAAGCATGACGCGCTTGATCCGATAAAGCGCAACGACACGACACTGGCGACAGCTTTGTTCCTGCCCGACGATACAACGCAAAGCCGCATGAATACGATTGCAAGCCGTTGCGCACACGGGTTTGACGATGAGTCATGGTACATGGAGCAAATCGCACTTTTATACAGCGAACTCATCGACCACCAGGATATGAGGATCGCGTCCCGGGACAAAATAAACGCCACAAAAAAATCGACCCGGGCAGAGCTCGCTCGCCGGGTCGAGCGTGCGCATCATTACATGCTCGAAGCGTTTCACAATACTCACCTCGATATCAACGAATTATCGAAAGCCGCCTGCCTTTCACCTTACCACCTTATTCGCGTCTTTAAGGCTGTGACCGGCCAGACTCCGATGCGAAGGCTGGCCGCTATTCGCATGGAAGCAGCATTGCGATTGCTGCAATACACTGCCATGAAGACGGCCAAGGTGGCGAACGCCGTCGGCTATTCTGACCGGACGGCGTTTTTTAAAGCCTTCAAATCGCATTACGGCTGCGCGCCGTCTGCAATAGACCGCATCAACTGATCTTTGCCCATAGAACGGAGCTGGAATGTTGTTAGGACGAATACTCATTGCTGCATTGTTTTTCATCATTGCCGGGCTTGCGTGGTTCATCTGGCCTTTTTACGGATTTTACGCCCATCAGGGCGAAGCGCCTTTCCCGCCATGGGGATGGATCGAATTTGAAGGCGCCGATGCGCCTGCAATGCAGGATGTATTGGATGAAAACTACGCTGTTGCGGGCGAAAAGGTTCTCGCCGCGATGAAAGAGCATCGGCAAACTATCGGCGCCCCGGCGATGACGGCGGCGGTTTCCGTCGAAGGCGAAGTCGTCTGGCAAGGAGCCGTCGGGTGGGCTGACATCAGAAAAAAGAAACAGGCGACGCCGAACACGATCCTGCGTATTGGCAGCACGTCAAAGGCGGTGACAGCGACAGCGCTTGCAAGATTGGTCGATCGGGACGTGATTGATCTGGACGCGCCTATTTCGACATATATGGACGATTTGCCAAACCCCGAATGGAAAACAATCACCCCGCGAATGCTGGCGTCCCACATGGCGGGCGTGCCGCATTATGGCGACAATCAGGATACCGCGGGAAAGCTTAAGACCGGGACCCTTAAGCATCACTATGCCGATGTGCGTGATGCCCTAGAGATTTTCGATGAGAGCCCGTTGTTGTTTCCTCCTGGAGAAAACTTCGAATACTCCTCTTTAGGAACTGTACTGCTTGGCGCTGTCATGAGTGAAGCGGCAGGCAAGCCTTATCGTCAGATCATCCAAGAAGAAGTAGTCGAGCCAGCGGGAACAACATCCATGATTGTTGCGCCCATGCGCGCCGGCGCAAACGAAAACCTCGCCACATTTTATTATATTGATGGCGATCGATATCGCGAATGGCGCCCGATTGACCTGTCTCACCGTCTTCCCGGCGGCGGCTGGGCGGCAAGCTCAGCCGATCTTGTGCGGATTGGCGCGTTGCAATTCGATGAAAATTTCATTTCAACTAAAACACGCACCGAATTCTGGACGCCGCAAAAGCTGAATTCCGGCGAGGTCAACGAACAGGACTACGCAATCGGTTGGCGCTGGCGTGAATGGGAAGTTGACGGCGTCGGACTTGCCAGGAACGCGAACCATGGCGGCGTCTCGCGCGGCGCCCAAAGCTGGCTGCTTGTTTTTCCGGACTATGAAATGGCAATCGCTTTCAACATCAATTCAAAGACAGACGAATTCAGCGAATTTGGCGGCTTTTACCAGACGATCTTTCGTGAATTCGCTCTGGCTAAAAATCAAACGCAATAAGACGTATGGCGATTACTTGCGGGCTTTCGCCAAAAGCCGGGTGACCTCTTCCTGAATGACATCGTCTGTCACCGGCGGCATGTCATTGGCGTCCAGGTAACACTCAAGCGCTTCAAGAATGATCGCCTGACAGGACATATCGAGATCGCGCGAAGCATATTTCAGTCGCACAAGCTCTGGCGCAGGCATCCGCAATTTGCAGATGGCCTTCCGAACGCCGCTCATGCGATCGCTTGCGTTCTTTTGAGCCGACGCCGCTTGTGACGTCAGCCGCGCACGGGCCGCCGCACGGGTCTGCATGGTCATGATTTTCCATGCGTCTGGCGAAGGAGTCGCACTTTCTTGCGTTGGCGCATCGGGCGTGGAGTGAACCAGACGCACAGCGCTGTTCTGGCGCAAATATGGCGTTTCCCGCAGCTCGGTTTCCGTCGTCTGACCTTCACTATCAGACGCTGCGCCGGTTTCACGCAGACTTTCTATTGACTTTTCACTGATGTTTTTTGGCGCACCGGGACTGTTCGCTGGGCGCATGGGCCGCATTTCAATATCGACCCCTTCATGCGCAACGGCATCGACAGCAGGCAGCGCTTCCCCCTTACGCGCCAGCAAGCTGCCCGAAAGAGATGCGTATCCTCCGCCATCGCCGGAGGCGTTTTGAGCGTAGGCATTCATTATTGCGCCGCCCTGCGTCCGAAGACACGATTGTGCGGGTTGGTCATGCCGCTATCATCCTGCGCACGATAACCGCCCTCGGCGCGCTGCAGGCGTTCATGCAGGTATTTCCAAAGCGCGGTGACTTCCTGCGACGACTGGCAGAACGGGTCGATTTCCATCACGGTTCGCCCATCGATCATTGATGCGGCGAAATCGACGCGATGATGAACTGTAACGGGCGCGACAGTGCCATGTTGCGAAAGCGCGACCGCAGCCTCTGATGTGATCCTTGCACGCTGCGTTGCGCCATTGACAACGAAAATAAGTTGCTTGCCGCGCGCCTCGGCGATGTCAACGGTTGGACCAACAGCACGCAAGTCATGAGGGCTGGGACGCGTCGGCGCCACGACAATATCGGCGAAGCTGACGACCTCGGAAATGGCGCGGGTCACCGCTGGCGGCGTGTCGATGACAACGAGGCGAAACCCTTCTTCCCGCGCACTATCAAGATCGTAAAAAAGATTTGAAAAGACAGACTGGATAAAGGCCGGCGACGGGTCCTTGCGCACGTTCCACCACTTCGCAAGCGACCCTTGCGGATCGGTGTCGATCAGCGCAACGGGCCCCGCCCCCTGGCGCTCCGCCTCAACGGCGATGTGCCCTGATAATGTCGTCTTGCCAGAACCGCCCTTTTGCGATGCAAAGACGATGACACGCATCGATGAAAGCATGCGCCCTCCAGAACACTCACGTTCGAACCCAACTGCGCGCCCAGTATGCGCAAAATCGTGTTAACGCCGCGCGTGAAGCGCTTCGATAATTTTGTTAAAATTTGCGGAAACGGATGAAGATAAAAAGCGCCGGCAGCAACCTAGATACGCAAGGCCGCCGCCAACGCATTTTTGTTTTATGGTAAATCGATTAATTGACGCTTAAGCACGAAATCATTTCTACTGAAATGATTGCAGTTCGTCCAAATTCGTTATGCCGATTTCGTCCTGCACTTTCGTCATCAGACGCGTGATATGTGCGATCCGCGGATTGGATTCCCAGTCCCAGTAACGCAGCACCGCCCGGGCGAAATCGCGCGCCATGGAATCGAAAATCGCCAGAAGCGCTTCAGCCTTTTGCTTCGCCGCGTCGTCGTCGGCGGCTTTTGCAAAGAAATCGTAAAATTCTTCTCTTGGCACGCCGAGGCTCTTGCACAGGACAGCCATTGGCTCACCGCCGTTGTCGCGGACGATACGGCCGGAAAGGTCGCGGCTGACACCACCTATCATGGCGATCGCATCAATCACTTCCTGAGACGGATATTTGCACGCAGCAGACAATGTCCGCTTGACGATATCCATGGAGACCGGTTCGCCATTAACGCCGCGCGGCCGGTGGCGGCGTTCCGCGAGAATCAGGATTTCCTTGACGACCATGTCGTTGTCGCCGCCCCGGAAAACACGTGGATAAAGATCGGACAAGGCGTCCTGGACCGTCGACCGATCCATGGCGAAGCGGTTCAGTATCCGCCGGCGGCGTTCTCCATCGACCCACCAGAACATGATAAAACCGTGAGCCGGCTCCAGTTCCCGCCGCCGCAAGAGATGGGTTTGCAGTTCCTTGTTCACCGCCGACAAGGCCACAAGCTTGTTCACCGCCGCTGGCGACAGCAAACATTCCTCCCGCTTCAAAACGAGCTTGCAGACGTCCATCTCTTCATAAGCGATGCATGCATCGGCAACTGAGGTGGAAAGATCTATGCGCCGCGCAATCATCATCCGGTGCGCCATGGCGCCTTCATGAGCCGCTTCAATCAGCAACGCTTCCGGCAGAGAATCAGCGGTTGTGATGATTTTTTCCGCGACTGCCGGTTCGTCCAGCAGCAGCATGCGAACGAGCGCTGGCGGCGACTCCGCTACCCGCGCGACACGCCGCGCCACTTCGGCCCTCAGTTCCGGCTCAACTTTATCGAGGACCTGTAAAAGAATATCGGCGACGAGCGCGCGTTCGTTTGATGAAATGCGGCCGGCCGGCAGAACGACAATATCGTTCAATTTCCGGACGAGCAGGGTGCGCACGCTCGGCCCGGACGCGCTTAAGGGCGTCAGCAACGCCCCTACATCCGACGAGCCCGGCCGGGCGTCCTCAACAGCGTCAAAATCGGTCATATTGCGCGAAAACCGCCTTTCTGATCCAAGCGTTGTAACCGGAACACCGTTAACGTTGGATTTCACTTTTTTGGCGTGTTTCCCAAGACCTCGCGGCTTTCGGGTGCTAGGGTTTCACTTCGTAAACAGGGGATGACCGATAATCGTGACCGTTCAGAATTCCTTTCCCAGCCTCAAACTCCTGCTGGCCGCCAGTGTTCTCGCCATTTCGGGGTGCGCCTCCACAGCCGATTATCAGGCGCTGCAAGCCTCGCCAGGCTTTGCCGCCGGATATGGCGACGGCTGCTCCACCGCGACGGAAGAAGACAAGAGCTTTTCAATAAAGCGTACCCGTGACGCCTATGCATTTGACAACGACGAAGGGTACCGCGCCGGCTGGCGGCAGGGATATCTTGAATGCGCCCATCAGACGCCGGAAGCAAAAGACGGTGGCCGGATCCTCGGCGAGCGCAACGAATATTAATGAACGCTTAAAGCAAAAGACACGAAGCAATCTTTTAAAAATGAAAAAGGCGGCGCCGGCGTTTCCGGGCCGCCTTTTTCATTGAATGGCTAATAAAGCTTATTCTTCGTTCGTCGCGCTCTCATCTTCGGCAGGGGCGCTTTCCTGATTATCGTCTTCCGAAGAGGCGTCACCACCGCTGGAATTACGTTGTCTGGATGGAAGTCCTGATGCTTCCAGCGCTTCACACTCCGCAATACGCTCTTGCTCACGCTGCAGTTCCGCAGGATCATCTTCGCGGTTTTGCAGGTCGCGAATGCGGCGGTCGCGCTCAAATCGTGCGATATCTGCGACGCATTCTTCCATTCTTTGCTGATAATCCAGATCAAGCCCATCCCAATACGTGTTTTCCACTGCATTGATGTAAGCGATCCATTCGCTGGCGCGCTGCGCAGCATTACGATAGCGCTGTGCGTTACGGAATGCCTGACGGGCGCTTCTCCAACGACCTGTATCGGACGGTCCCGCCTGGCTGAAACGCGCAGTACCGAGAAGCAGCCACGCATCGCCGGTGTCGTTGCTTTCAAGACCGCCGCGGTTAAGTGCGTTTTGCAGCGCTGTTTGCGCAGCAGAATATTGTTCATCAGCAAGAAGAACCTGGCCGAGGCGGTAGAACAGCTCGCCATCGCCAGAGGCCCGCGCCGCTTCGCGCAAGATCGGGATCGACCGCTTGTGCTCTCGAGCCTGACTCCACAGCTGCGAAAGCAGGATCAGGTTATCCTGATCGCGATCGACATTGCCGGCGTTCATCTCGCGATCGAGCATTACAGCGCCGCGATAAGGGTTTTCAAAAAACGAATAATACTGGACCAGGGTGATAATCTCGCTCTCGCTGTCGAGAAGTCCAGCACGATACGCAACCTCCAGCACAGAAAAGGCTTCGCGGTCGCGATTGGTCTGGGAATAAGCGCCAGAAAGCTGTGTCCAGTAGCTCTTTTCACCTGGCCACAAGTTGATCATCCGCTCGAGCAGATCAATGCGCTTGGTCGTTCTTCTCAGTTCCGAATAAACAAGGTTGGCGAGATCGTAATAGTTTTTCCGGGACTCAGTCGAACCGGCAAGGGCCTGCTCAATCGGACTTTCAGCCGCATTATAGTTAGGCGGGTTGATAGAAACATAAGCCGCGCCCAGCAGATAATACGCATTCGGATCAACCGAAACGCCACATTGTTGCGCCGTGCGGATCCATTGGTTCAATCCGGAAATCGCCGTCTGGTAATCTTCCATCTGGAAGTTCAGCTGAGCGATGAAGTAGCGCAGCTGGTTATTACGTGACGGCGGCAGGCCGTTGGCATTCAACGCCGCCTGCATGTCTTGCAAGGCGCCGCGATAGTTATCCATGTTGACTTTGACGTTGGCGCGCAGTTCCAGCACCGTTGAACGCTCATAAGCGCTCATGCCGTCGCCGCGATTGGCGATCAGTTCATTAAAGCCGGCAAGCGCTTCGGCCCAGCGCTCTTCCTGCATCATCACGTACAGGTCCTGGATCGCCAAACCGATACGCGGCGACAAGGTTGCGGAAGGACCGCCCTCTTCAGCGTCACATTGCGACTGCTGCGCATAGGCTGGCGCGGTCGTCACGCCTGTCATCAGCAATGCCGAAACCGATGCAGCGGCCGTCAAACAAAGATTACGATAGTTACCACGCATAATATTCATCCTGCTGTCCCGGCCCCTGTTCCTAGCAGTCTCTTAGCGCCTGCTTTTTTGTCTTCAGGCGCCGCACACAAGTTACTCCGACAATTCAAACGTAATGACGGTCTGAACACCGCGGCGCCACTGCGCCTGATTGTCAACGATCTTCGGCTGATACTTCCAGCGCTCGACCGAGCGTGTCGCAGCGCGATTCAAGCAGCTGTTACTGGTATCGACCACCTGAATATTCGTCGTCTGTCCGTCTGGCGTCACATCAAACTGGACGGATACGGATTCGCTGGCCGACGCACGGCCCATACAACGCTCAGGATATTGCGGCGGAATACGCACCAATGGCTGCGCGTCGCGGTCTGGGTTGAAACCGGAGCCAATATTCAAATTCGCGTCGATTGTCGGTATCTCTGCACGAACGCCGTCAAGCGCCGGACGGTTCGACGGGTCATTAACCGCAGGCGGCGGCGGCGGCGGCGCATCCAGCGTCGGCCGCTTGAATTCCTGATTGGCTGAATTGAGATCGGTGTCGTCAATTTGCGACGTAATGCTCAAATTCAGGGCGTCGCGTTCTTCATCGAGCTTGAGGTCGTTGCGGATCAGTTCCGCCATCAGCAGGAACAGGCCAACTGTAACGACAACCGCGCCAGGAACGCCAACAAACAACCGAAAAAAAGATCCCATGATCTTGTCTCCTTAAACGTCTTCCGTAGAGACGGCGACATCGGTAATGCCGGTGGCGCGAATCTGATTGACGACTTCAACGAGAAGCCGTGTTTTCGAAGCGGAGTCGGCCTGCACGACCGCCGTCCCTCTAGGGTTTTCACGACGCAACTGTTCGACAGCGGTCTTTACGCCTTCCAGCTCGACACGCTCTTTATTAATCCAGATCTCATCATCTTCGGAAATGGCGACAATGATGGAGGCGAGCTTGCGTTCTGACGCTGTCACCGCGCCCGGACGCTCAATTTCAACGCCAGGCTCTTTCACGAAGGTCGACGTCACGATGAAGAAGATCAGCATGATGAAGACGATATCGAGCAGCGGCGTGACGTTTACGTCATCATCGTTGTCGGGTTGTGCAAAACTACGTCTCGCCATAATTTTTCCGCCTACAAACTAACTTCTTACCGAGCCTGCGCTCGCCTATTGTTGCGCTTTCTGCAATGCCAGCGTCACCGGACAACCGGAATTACAACCGTCTCTCGCCTGGTCCATCACCTCAACCACCACGCCGGATTCCGATTCCGGCGCCGCGCTGACAAGGACCACGCCCTGCGGCTCGCGCGCATAAAACTCCTGCACCACCGGCGTCACAGAACCCGGATCAATCACGCGAACATTATTGACACGCACAAAACCGTCTTCTTGCACCGCCAACAAAATCGCCGGCGGCGGCACGCTATCTGTTTCCTCATTGTCTTCCGGCACGTTCACGTCGATGCCCTGCTCGCGCAGGAAGGTCGCCGTAACGATAAAGAAGATCAGCAGGATGAAGACGATGTCGAGCAGCGGCGTAATATTGACGTCCGCTGAATCGTCTGAATGGATCGCCTTTTTTCTCATAGCGCTACTCGATCAACAGTTCGTCTGAAATTTTATGCGACGCCTTCTGCGCATTGCGGTCGAAAGCGTTGATGAAAATGAGACCGGACAGCGAAGCGACAAGCCCCGCCATGGTCGGAATGGTCGCCTTGGAGATGCCGGCGGCCATAAGACGCGCATTGGAAGAGCCCGTGGTCGCCATGACGTCGAACACTTCAACCATGCCCGTCACCGTGCCGAGAAGACCCAGAAGCGGGGTTACCGCCACCAGCGCGCGGATCACGCCATTGTTGCGCTGCGCCTCCTGGTTGGCTTCTGAAATGAGCCGCTCTCGAACCGCGTGCGCGTACCAGGACTTGTGATCGTTGCGGGCGGCCCAGGCGCGCTTGGCGCGCTTCACCACACCGCCATGAGCGCCGCCCCAATACATGAGCCGCTCAATAATCAGCGCCCACATAAAGAAGGTCGTACCCATGATGATAACAAGGACATTGCCGCCGGTGGCGAGAAACTCAATCAGCGATTCGTAGCCGGAGTTAAACAATCCCATGGATCGAGATCCCTTTTCCCTGAACCGGCGCCAATAAGCGGCTCCGGCCCGTTGCGGGCGTAGGGACCGGGCAATTAAGCCCGGCCACCTTCCGCATGTTCAGCGATGATGCCTGCAGCCTGCTCTTCCAGAATTTGCGTAACGCGCTTGGACGCGCCGGCCGCAAAAGCGTGAAGCAGCAAGAGCGGGATCGCCGCAATAAGGCCGAGCACCGTAGTAACAAGCGCTTCGGAAATACCGGACGCCATGATCTGCGGGTCGCCGGTGCCGAACAGCGTGATCGCCTGGAAAGTGTTGATCATGCCGATAACCGTACCGAGAAGACCGAGCAGCGGCGCAACCGCGGCAAGCACCTTGACCAGATTGAGACCGCCTTCGAGTTTCGGCACCTCTTTGAGGATCGCGTCGTCAAGCTTGAGCGCGACTGTCTCAACGTCATTTGAGTTGGTGTTCTCGTAAGCAAGCATCACGCGGCCAAGCGGGTTGGCTTTAGACGCTTTCTTGCGGCGAACCTGGCTGCGCACGGCGCCGGCCGTCATGGTCAACGTCACCCACTTGTAAACACCAAGGAGAACGCCGAGCACTGTCACGATACCGATGATGCGGCCAACCGGACCACCCTGGTCAAAACGCTCTTTCAGGGTCGGCGTTTCAACAACGAGACCAAGCAATGTGCCGAGCGTCGGGTCGAGCGCGCCGCGAACGAACCCGTCGCCGCTTGCATTCTCAACACGGCTCGCCGCGCCGCGAATAGCGCCGGATGGCTGACGCGGCAGGAAGCGAAGCTTGCCGCTTTCGTTGAACGTAAGATAACGATCGCCAGAGAATGCGACGAACGGACCGATACGGGTAATGGTTTCTTCCTGCTCCTGACCATCGGCGCCAAGAATAGTTGTGTTGTACGTAACCGTCTTACCCTGTTCGGACATCTGCTGGATCATGATCTCCCAAAGATCACGAAGCTGATCTTCCGTAGGCAGCTTTTCCGTCTGGGCAAGCTCCATAAGGGTAACTTCACGGCCCGGGAACTGAGAGGAGATGATCGAGGACTGAACCTGGGCGCTCAGGTCAGCAGCAGCCGTACGGGCGGCGCCGAAGAGTTCCTGGAATTCGCCCTGCTTGGAGGCCAGCTCGCTATCAAGTTCGGCGATCCGCTCCTGATTTTCCTCCATCACGCCTTCAAGGCGCGTGGACTCGGCTTCTTCAGCCGCAACCTGATTGCGTACGCGCGTTAACTCAGCCTGCTGCTGATTACGCTGCTGAAGAAAACGCTGCTCACGCTCGCGATTTTCCTGACTGACTTCGCTGCGCTCCTGACGGACCGCCTGAAGCACCTGGTCAAGCGTGACCTGCGCATTCGCAGAAGACATCGCGCCTGATGAGAAATCCATGCTCGCCGCCGTAACGCCGGCGATCAGGGAAAGAGAAGCAAGTTTGAAGAGTTTCATGACTTGTAATTCCTTTTAACCGTTTTTCGCCGTTACTGTGCCTGAACCGGCGGCTTGACCGGCGCGAAGAAAATATCCGGCGCGGTTTGTTCTTTAGCCATGCGGATCGCGTATTTTATATCCTGCAAATACGTGCCGCGGTTGAGATCGGTCCAACCGTTCTGGTCAGTGTCCCAAATGCGCAATACCGAGTCGTCGCCATTCTTGAAGACAAGCGCGACGCGGCCGATCTGCAAGCATTCGCCCGTTACTTCGCCGCCTTCGCCGGCGATGGTGCATTCGTTGACGTTGACCGTGCGGCCTTTTTCAAGCTCGATCTGATAGCCTTCGACAATCAGGCGGTAACGCTGCGCCGCTGACATGTCAGGATCGGAAAGAACGTTTTGGAGACGAGCGGCGCGCTCTGCGCGATCTTCGATCTCGAACGGCAAGTCAGCCTCAACGATTTCGCTGAAGCGGCCAACCATGTCTTCCATCAGTGGCTGCATGGCGCGCTGCAGACCTTCGACATTCTCAATGTCTTCTTGAAGTTGCGTAATCTTGCGCTCTTGCGCTTCGATGTTCCGGCGCAGGGAGGCGTTGTACCGGCGCGCCGCTTCGAGCTGCTTCAAGTTCGCCCGATAATCATTCAGAAGGCTCGCCGTCTGATCATCAAGCTCATCAATGCGCTGCTGCGATGCAGCTGTAGAGCGCGCTGTCGCCTGGCTTTCATCAAGGGCGGAGCGGAATTGCGCCTCAGCTGGCGCGCTCATAACAGCAAGCGCTGTCGCCGCTGAACCCAAAATCGCTAATCTTTTCATAAATGCCTCACCTACCGGAATGTTGCGGCTGATATTAGCGGCGCTACCGCCGCGGAACAAAGACGCGTCGCCGCGCCGATCTGATGCACGCATACGCGCGCTGAAAACTCGATTTAAGTTACTCGTCACCCCTTCAACGTCCCCTGTTTATCCCCGAACCTGAGAATCTTTCTTATATTTGCCGCAGAATTGCAACGCTGATGTGACCCCGAAGGCCCCACGCGCGTATTTTTGATCCGCTGGCTGCAAGAATTTTACCCTATTTCACGCGACCGAAACGATCACCCCTGAAGAGCGGCCGCACACACACCCCGTTAGTTTGTAACAACACTCGGGCGTGCTGGCAAACACTTAATTTCGAGCCGGATTATAGGCGTTCAGATTAACCATAAGCTAATCCGCGCCAGAAAAACTGGGGACTTCACAATTGCTTGAAGCATTAGCGAAAATAACTGATTAATGCTTGCTCTAACACGAGAAGTGGTGGCTGGGGCGCCAGGATTCGAACCTGGGAATGTCGATACCAAAAACCGATGCCTTACCACTTGGCGACGCCCCAATGGCCCCGCCGCGCGGGCGACGGGAGCGGGCGAGATAGCGCTTTCGCGCAGCACTTGCAATGGGGCCTGGGCGCTAAAATAACCAGAAAAAACAACATCGCGCACGATCAGGCCCGATCAGTCACACGCGCATTCAAAATCGTGATTGCGCGGGACTTGCCCCATCGTTATAGAGGCGCTCCCGCGCGGCCCGGCGGGGCTGGTTTCGCGCCAGCGATTTCGGAGTGTAGCTCAGCCTGGTAGAGCACTGTCTTCGGGAGGCAGGGGCCGGGTGTTCGAATCACCCCACTCCGACCATTCTTCGCACTTTATGCTTTAGCGTGATAAGGCGCTCCCATTCAAACTCGGTGCGTGTGAAACATATGCCACGCCGGAGTTCGGGCGTATCTTTTTTATTCAGCCGCAGGGCCCGCTTGTCCGCCGGCGATCTTCCAGCCGTCATCACGCTTCACCATGGCGAGCGTCATCCAGCCGCCGAAAGCAAATCCTTGCCGATCATCCGTATAGCGAATGTCATATTGATATTTTGCCGAGACAAGCACCGCGCCTGGGGTCAAATCGGTTAAAAGGATATCCTCGAATGTCATGGTCGCGTTCGCGCCTTCAGCCATTAGCGCATTTAAGGATTGTGCTGCGGCTTCACCGCTTTCATATTGAACGGTGCCCCGGTCGATCCAGTGGAAACCCGCATCGCGGTCGTAAATTGCACCCGCCTTTTCGATGTCGCCTGCGTTTATTGCATCCGCAAAGGCGATTAACGCATCACGCGCCGCTTGTTTATCGGCGCCAGCGGAGTCTGCTTCGGCACAGGCCGATGAGAGCATAAATACAAGCGCAACTACCGTAATTTTAAAAATGGTTTTCACAACCGCGCCCCTAATCACGCACTCAACTTCTCAGGATCGAGCCTTGGTAGCGCACCAGAGAGAACGGACGCCGTCAATCCTTCAGCTTCGGTAAGGTAATTATCGGCGAAGAATTTCGCGATGGCGATACGCGATTCCAGATAATCCTTGTCGCCGACGCCTTCATGGGCGCTCAGCGCAGCCGCCATGGCTGCGCGGCCAAGGTAATATCCGCCGGCGACATTGCCGAACTGCTTCAAATAAGGAACGGCGCCGGCAAGCACCGCTTCCTGATCATCCTTGGCGAGACCTAACAATCCGTCAGTAGACGCATCAAGGGCATCAACAGCGGCGTTCAACCGTTGGCCAATATGTTGGAGGTCTTCGCGCTTGGCCGCTTTCAAAATTCCCGCTTCATCGCGAACATTCTGAACAAACGCGCGCGCCGCCGCGCCGCCATCGCCCTGCAGCTTGCGACCCACAAGGTCCATGGCCTGAATGCCGTTGGTGCCTTCATAGATGGCGGCGATGCGCGCGTCGCGCATATGCTGAGCGGCGCCGGTTTCCTCGACATAGCCCATGCCGCCATGGACCTGCACGCCGAGCGAAGTCACATCGTTGGCGCGATCGGTCGACCACGCCTTTGAAATCGGCGTCAATAGTTCTTCAAGCGCTTTTGCTTCTTGACGCTTTTCTTCATCGTTCGCTGTTCTTGCGAGATCGTAGGCGACCGCATTGGCGTAACAGATCGCGCGGGAAGCATCGACCAGCGCTTTCATGGAATAAAGCATGCGGCGCACGTCCTGATGCTCATAGATGGCAACCATCTCGCCTGACTTCACGCCCGGCGCACGGCCCTGTTTGCGTTCGAGCGCATAAGCGAGCGCCCGCTGGTAAGCGCGCTCCGCAACACCGACCCCTTGAACGCCGACGTCAAGCCTTGCCGAGTTCATCATAATGAACATGTTTTTAAGGCCTTTGTTTTCAGCGCCTAAAAGCGTGCCGTAACATTCGCCATTATCGCCATAGGACATGACGCAAGTGGGCGAGCCGTGCAGGCCCATCTTTTCTTCAAGCTTGATGCAGTGTGCGTCATTGCGGGCGCCAAGCGAGCCGTCCTCGTTCACATGCACCTTCGGTACGATGAACATGGAGATGCCGCTCGTCCCCTCAGGCGCATCAGGAAGGCGTGCAAGCACGAGATGGATGATATTATCCGTCATGTCGTGATCGCCGTAGGTGATATAAATCTTCTGTCCACTGATTTTATAACGGCCATCGCCGACCGGTTCGGCTTTGGTGCGCACGGCGGAAAGGTCAGAGCCTGCCTGTGGCTCAGTCAGGTTCATAGTGCCGGTCCATTCGCCGGAAACCATCTTTTCAAGATAAAGCTGTTTTTGCTCATCGGTGCCGACGGCTTTCAGCGCCTTAACAGCCCCGGTCGTCAGTGTCGTGCCAATAGCGAAGGACATGCACGCACCATTGAGAGCGTCAACCAGCGCAACGGCGAGCGCCTGCGGCAGTCCCTGCCCGCCCGCTTCCTCTGGAAAGGCAAGCGAGCCCCATCCGCTTTCGATGTACTGGGCATAGGCTTCTTTGAAACCAGGCGTGGTCCGCACAACGCCATTCTCAAGCTTCGCGCCATTCTGGTCCGACATCTCGTTCAGCGGCGCCACGGCCTGATCGCAGTATTTTCCCATCTCCTCCAGAATCGCTTCGAGGAGATCGTCGGAAAGTTCGGGATAGGCGCCGGTTTTTTCCAGCGCATCGAACCCGGCGGCGTGTTGGAGAACAAACCGCATATCGCGAATGGGCGTTTTAAAAGTCATCGGCGGACCTCTGATTGCAGCAAAATCATGGCGTTCTTGTGTCGCAAAACCGGCGCGACCGCCAGTCCCGATTACAGTTTGTTTATCGTTATCAAACAGGCGTGAAGCGTCCTCGCTTCGTCGCATTTGAGATTGTCAAATCCCAAGCAGCGCGCCATCTGCGCTCGCCTGGGCGGAACGGTCCGCCTGCTTCTATGGTGAACTTTCCATGCGTCACATCATGCTCGCGGCCGCGTTATGCGTAACGGCGGCGACCTCCGCTCATGCGGACCCTTACGGCAAAATTTTCGGCGGCGCGACGTTTCCGTCAGACCAGGACATTACCGCCGATTTCCCAAGCATCGGTTCTGGCGCCGGCGAGATCGACACGAAAGCCGGTTATCTCGTAGGTGGCGCGTTGGGCGCTGACCTTTCCAAGTTTTTCGCAATCGAAGGAGAAGTCGCATATCGCTCAAAAGGCGTTAACGGCATTATTGTCGAAGACTTCGGCCTGCCAATCGACGGCAATATCAATGCGCTCAGCTTCATGGGGAACGCCATTGTCAAATCGCCGTTCGAGAACGGCTTTACGCCCTATATCGGCGCTGGCGCCGGCGGCGCGCGTGTGGGCGGACCTGGCGACCATGACCTCGTCTTTGCATGGCAGGGTATTGGAGGCGTCAGCAAAAACCTCAGCCAGCGTATTAGCGCCGGTGTTGAATACCGTTATCTTGACGCAGCGACCTCGACCTTCTCGGACGGCGTCGATACGCTTGAGATGGAATACGACTCCCATAGCATCAACCTTGTTCTTATGAGAAAATTCTAGGCTTAAACCTGAATCAGTAAGGGCGCGGCAGGGTTTTCCTGACCGCGCCTTTTTTATAGAACGTCTTTGCGCGCGCCTCGGCTTGGAATTTGCTAGTTTATCCCGGCGGAGAAATATTATGACGCGAACAAAGTCAGTAACCTTAACGCTTGCCGCTATCACCGCCCTTCTGATGACGGGCAACGCTGGCGCCGCCGTTTCCTATCAGTATGACGGTGTTTATGCAGGCGCAGCGACGCTGTCTGAAGGATTGTCGGACCCGGCCTGCCGCGCGCTGCCACTCAGCAGCATTGAGATTCGCAACGGCGCCCTGCGGGCATGGGACGGCTCATGGCAGACTGTTAAAGGCGTCGTCATGCAGGACGGCTTTTTTAACGCTGACTTTTATTTTCCTGGACGACACGGCGTCGTTTTCGAAGGCAGGATAGACGGCGGCGGCCGGTTGACGGGCGGCGTTTTCGACAATGGCTGCGCGTGGATTGTCGAGCTTATGAAAATAAGCTGACGCCTGACGCGGATGGTCAAAGGCTGGGGTTCTGGTTAACGGCTGGCGAACCGAACCACGACGCTTTATGTCACCCTTTATGAGCAACGATACCAATGGCAGCCAGGTAAAAACACCGATGGCGATTAATGATGCAGTCGATCAGGCCAAAGACGTCATCCTATCCGGCGGGCTCGTCGCCATGCCCACGGAAACGGTTTACGGGCTCGCTGCGGACGCCACCAACGATTCTGCTGTTGCTCGCATCTTTGAAGCCAAAGGGCGCCCGCAATTTAATCCACTCATCATACATGTCAGCGGCGCTGAGATGGCGAAGGCGTATGTTGAGTTTTCACCGATGGCGGAAAAACTGGAGCAAGCCTTTTGGCCGGGACCGCTGACGCTCGTATTGCCGCGACGCGAGGACAGTCCTCTGTCGTTGCTTGTTTCCGCCGGTCTCGACACGGTCGGCGTGCGCATGCCGGATCATTTGATCGCGCAAACCCTGATCAAAGCGGTTGAGAGACCGCTCGCCGCGCCAAGCGCAAACCAGTCGGGCGGCATCAGTCCGACACGCGCCGAGGATGTCAGGCAATCCTTGGACGAACGTGTCGATATGATCATTGACGGCGGCCAATGCACGATTGGTGTTGAATCGACGATTGTGAAAGTTGAGGACGATAACGTAACGCTGCTGCGCCCAGGCGGCGTTCCCCGGGAAGACATTGGGTGCATCATAGGCAAACAATTGTTAAATGCCGGCGATGCAAAGATTGAAGCGCCCGGCATGATGACCAGCCATTATGCGCCTGACGCTGTCATGCGCCTGAATGCAAACTCACAGGAAGAAGGCGAAGTGTTTCTGGGCTACGGAAAAGTTAGTGGTTCAGGAGAATTTGCACTGAACCTGTCTCAAACAGGCGACTTGCGAGAAGCCGCCGCCAATCTTTTCAGTCATCTGCGCGCGCTTGACCGCATGGCGGCGGCGCATGGTCTCAAAACTATTGCAGCGGCGCGTGTTCCCATGGAAGGTCTAGGCGAAGCGATAAACGATCGTTTGAAGCGCGCAGCCGCGCCGCGTTGACTATCAAAAAACACTGCAACTACCGTTTTCTGTCTGCTGAAAAGCTCTGTGAGATGGCGCCAAACGGCGCACCAACTCACGGTTCAGACCGGGGGAGATCAAGCCGTCGGGGTTTCAGCACGCCAGTGAATTCGGTCTGTAATGATTTCTATTCAGGCTTTTTGAACTTGAATAAAAAGCGGTCTGTTTTGCGCCGTACGCTTGGGTCGAAAACGCCTGTTGCGTAGTTGTCATCAGGATTACGTAAGACATCGCTTTCGCCGGCGAAAATGAGTCCCGCATCTGTTGCAAGCTGTTTTACAATAGCCGGGTCGATACGATGGGTCGTGCCGCCAGTGCTCGCCGGAGAGCCCGTCGCCGCAGCATGATCGAGCACCACAAAAACGCCGCCCGGTTTCAGGATACGGAAAATTTCAGCGTAGGTTGCTTCAACGCTGCCGAGCGAGCCAGCGCCATTGGGTTCGTAATAGAGTTCGTGCGGCCCCAAAATCCATGTCACGATGTCAGCGGCGCCGTTTTCGGCATCCAGATTGTCAAAATTGGTTTTCGAAACGCGGACATTGCCGAGGCGCCCATCAACGCGCTCTGGAACGGCATCGCCCAGAAAAGTATCAAACGCTTGCGGGTTCTGCATCACGACTTCGCCGTCAGGACCGACAAGCTTTGAGAACAGCTCCGTATAATACCCGGCGCCCGCTTCCATTTCGAACAATGTCATGCCCGGCTCTACGCCGATGAAGGAGAGAACATTCGCAGGTTTGCGCAGTTCATCGTCAGCCTTGTCTGCTTCAGGCCGCGCGGGATCAGCAAGCGCTGCTGAAACAGCGCCCTCATCAGAACCCTGCCCGCCACACGCTGTTAAAAGCGATAGCGCCGCCGCGAACGCTGCTAAAATTCGTAAGCGCATTTCTCTCTCCCAGAAATGTTCGGCCCCTTACCGGGCCGGGCGCGAGTGTTAACTGGCTTTCCGCCTGATTGCAAAAGCGTTCAACCCTCGGGCGAAGGAAGTCAGATTGCTTGAACCGCCGCGCGTGGGTGACTACTAAATTGGCTAAACCGGATCAGACCATATGCCCGATATAAAACGACCTGCCCCCTCAATGAGCGCCCTTCGCGCCATAAAGGATGTTGTCGGCCCTAAAGGCGAGATTGCAAGCGATGATGCGGCGCCGTTTTTATCTGAATGGCGCGGGCGCTGGCCGGGCGAAGCCGCGATGATCGTTTGCCCGGCTTCAACGGAAGAAGTGGCGAAGATTGTCAAAATCTGCGCTGATCACAACATCGCGATAACGCCGCAAGGCGGCAACACGGGACTGGTCGGCGGACAGATACCGTCCGGCGACGAGATATTGCTTTCATTGAAACGCATGCGCCGCATCCGTGAAATCGAACCCCTTAACAACACCATGACCGTGGATGCCGGGTTGACGCTCGCCGAGGCTCAGGAGGCGGCGAAAGAAGCTGATCGTTTGTTCCCGCTTTCTATCGGGTCGGAAGGCTCGTGCCAGATCGGCGGTATCATTTCGACGAATGCCGGCGGCGTGAATGTTTTGCGGTACGGCAACACGCGCGATCTCGTGTTGGGCCTGGAAGCGGTGTTGCCGAACGGCGAAATCCTGTCGAGCCTTAAACGTCTGCGTAAGGATAATACGGGCTACGACCTGAAACAGCTTTTCATCGGCGGCGAAGGCACGCTCGGGATCGTAACTGCGGCGGTGTTGAAGTTATTCCCCTTGCCTGCGGAAAAAGTCACTGTCTGCGCTGGCGTCAGTTCCGCCCGGGACGCAGTGGCTTTGCTTTCGTACGCACAGAATGAAACCGGCGGCGCAGCAACAAGTTTTGAATTGATGGCGCGTATTTGCATCGATCTTGTGCTGAAGCATATTCCTGATACGCGCGACCCACTTGGCGAGCGTCACCCGTTCTACGTGCTGATGGAGTTTTCATCGGGGCAGAAGACGGGACTGCGCAGCGATATCGAAGACATGCTCGCCGGCGCGCTGGAAAAAGGCTTGATAAAGGATGCGGTCATCGCCGAAAACGAAGCGCAGACCCAAAGCCTGTGGCGCATCCGTCACTCGATTTCCGAAGGCATCAATGGCGAGGGGCTGGGCGCGCGGCATGATGTTTCCGTCGCCACCAGCGATATTCCTGCTTTTCTTGAAAAAGCAGGAGCAGCGGTGGCGCGCCTCGCGCCCGGTGCGCGCGTCGTCGCCTTCGGCCATATTGGCGACGGTAATGTTCACTATGATGTTGTGGGAGCTGAGGGCGGCGGCCCGCATGCGCTGGATGATAAACGCGCCAAAATCGAGTCCGCCGTTTACGATGTGATCGACTCATTCAATGGATCGATCTCCGCCGAACATGGCGTTGGCCGCCACCGCCGCGACACGCTCGCCAAACGTAAAAGCGAGGTCGAACTCGGTATGATGCGTGCGATTAAAAACGCTCTTGATCCCAATGGCATCATGAACCCGGGCAAGATGATTTAACGAGGAAAACTTTTATAATGCTCATGCTTTTATCCCCCGCCAAGGCGATGAATTTCGACGAAGCGCCAAACGCGCCGAAGGCGACCGCGCCAACGCTGAAAAAAGATTTCGCAGAGATTGCCAGCGTCGCGCAAAAGCTGAAAAAAACCGACATCAAAAAACTGATGGGGATTTCCGACAATCTGGTGGATCTCAACTACGAGCGGTTTAAATCGCTGAAGACGAGCGGCAAGGCGCCGGGGGCGAAACAGGCGGCGCTGACTTTCGCCGGCGATGTTTATCGCGGGCTCGATGCAAACACGCTGAAGCCCGAAGACCTTGAATATGCGCAAGATCACTTGCGAATTCTATCTGGGCTTTACGGACTGTTGCGTCCACTCGACGGCATTCAACCCTATCGTCTTGAAATGGGGTCGCGCCTGAAAAACCCGCGCGGCAATAACTTGCATGAATACTCGCAGCCCGTTGTAGCGAAAGAACTCGACAAGGCGGTGAAGGGTCATGCCGACCCGACCATCGTTTGCCTGGCGTCGAACGAATACGCCAAGGCCGTTGACCGGAAGGCGCTGAAAGCGAAGTTCATCATGATGAACTTCAAGGAGATCAAAGACGGCAAGGCGCGGGCCATGATGATCTTCGTCAAGCAGGCGCGCGGCATGATGGCCCGCTGGGCGATCGAAAAACGCATCGACAAGGCGGCGGACCTCAAAAAATTCAATGTGGGCGGCTACAAATTTTCCAAAGAGCTGTCCTCTAACGAGGAGTGGATTTTCACCCGCCCGCAGCCCGCGCCGGTCGGGAAGAAAAAAACGGCCAAGGCTAAAAAGAAAGCCGCCTAGTCGCGCGGACTTTGTTTGTTACAGTCTGACAGCCGTGAGAAGAGCTTTTGGGACACCCGAACTGTCACAAAACGTGTGCGCCGATTAAGGCCGCAGCACTGAAACCCGCATAAAATAAGGGCTTCGCCCGACCAGAAAGATTACACTTTTGTGTCAAAGGCGCAGTATTTGCGCTTTCTGCTTGACTAAGCGCAAATTGTGCGCCATATATTATTACAGTTTTATGACGCTATTTGCGTCAGAGCCGCATAAATATGGGTCGGCGGTATTTTTCGGCCCAAATAACAAGGCTTTAGGAGTACCATAATGGCTGTTACAACGCATCCGGCGGATTACGCCGCCGCCCCAGTGAAAGTCGGCCCGAAAACCGCAATGACCGCTCTTTATGTGGTGATTGGCCTCGCCGCCATGGCGATCGCGATTCCGGCCGCACTTGCAACCGGCGCCGCAGAGCCCGGTGTATTCGACGAATGTTATTCCGCCTGCGCTACCGCAACACCGCTGGCGTCACAATAACCCCACTCCGCGATCATCCGTGACCTACCGGACCTTCAGTGCGGCGCTTATGCGCCGCTCTGATAGAGGCTGAAGAAAATTCCGAACATGATGATAAAGATCAGCGCCATATAGTAGAGCGCAGTTGAAATCACCCATTTCAACACGACGGAAATCCAATTCGACCCATAAGCCTGCCGGAATACGAGCAGCGGCTGAAACGCGCCCCATATTAACACCAGCGCGGCAAATAATTCGCCAATAATAGGAACTTTGCCCAGCAACAACGCTAACAACAAATACGCGTATAATGCTGCGTGCATGTAAAGGCTGATGACAAAATGGTCGTAAACGTAAAACTTGCGGCGATAGACGTAGAGCAATAGCAAAATCAGCGCGTAGACAGCCGGCGCCAGCAACATGACGCGCGGCAGGTTTTCACGGCTTTCCGCAAAGAACAGGCGCGGGTCTTCCATCGCGAATTGCGCCGATTCATAAAGCTGCCTGACGTAAGGCTTTAGCCATTCCGGGCCGCTGTAATTGGTATCTTCCCACTTGGTGTCTCTTAGCGAAACACCGTTATCGTTCTCTTCGCTCTCACTGGTTTCCTCATCTGCATCGGCTTGCTGTGTTTCTGCTTCGATCTCGCGTTGCAGCTCACGCAGTTCCGCCGCTGCGCCTGGGTCACGCGCCTCCATCTCGGCCATGACACTTTCGCTAACTGTTAAGTCTTCACCGTCAATAGCCGCAGACAAGTCCGAAGCCAGTTTCTTGCCGCCTGGCGTAAACGTCGCAAACGCAGCGAGGAAAAAGAAAACACTGGCGAAGAGATAAAGCCGGAACGGCGGTGAATACCGAACACGCTGTCCGTCGAGGTAACGTCGCGCGAGCCGCCCCGGTCGGGAAAGCAACAACCAGATGGTTCGGGCTAACTTGCCATCAATCGCCAGCGTATCAACCAGAAAATCCTGTACGAGGCCAATGACCACCCGCCTCGGCTCGTCTGCCCTCTGGCCGCAGCTTTGACAGTATTCACCTGTCAGCTTCGCGCCGCAATTTTTGCAATTCGAAATTGCGTCTGTCATCTCTCGCCCCCGCAAGATATTTACGTCAATGAAATGTCAGCGCGCAGATTACCACGTTGCGCCGGAAATCAAAATCAGGCGGCTAGCCTGGCAAATGCTCCAGAAAAAAGCGCACTGCGTTTTCGCCCATAACGGCGCGAATGGTTTCGTCATCGGCGCCGGCATCGATCAGCGCTTGGGTGATCGCCGCCATTTCACTGCCGTCGATAGGCGTTGTGACCGTGCCGTCAAAGTCAGAACCGAGCGCCACATGATCAACGCCCAACAGTTCCACAGCGTAAAGGATTGCGCCGGCAATACCCGCCGGTGTCGGATCGCACACAGCTGCATCCCAGAAGCCAACCCCCACGAGCCCGCCATGATCGGCGATCATCTTCATGGTTTCATCGGAAATGTTTCGCGGCGTGTCGCAATGCCCCTTTAAACCTGTGTGAGAAACGATCACGGGCTTATCGGTGCGCGCCAGAACTTCGCGCACCACTGCTTCTGACGAATGAGCGACATCGATGATCATGCCTTTTTCAACAGCGCGATCAACCGCTTGCTTACCAAACGCCGTCAGTCCGGCGCCCGACGTCCCATGCAGGGAGCCGCCAAGTTCGTTATCGAAAAAATGCTGCAGCCCCATAACGCGTAAGCCAGCGTCATAAAGCTTATCGAGGTTTTCGATATCGCCTTCGAGAGGGTGTGCTCCCTCAATCCCGTAAACCCCCGCCAGCGCGCCGTGATCAATTGCGCCCTGCAAATCGTTTTTTGTCTTTGCGTAGACAAAGCCGCCGTCAGCCCGTTTTTCCAATTTATCGAGACGCGATGCTTGATACGCGGCACGCTCATAAATGGAATTCCATGTCCGCACCGGCCAGGCTTGCGCAATCATCAACAGGGTCAGCGCGTCCTTGTCTGCTTCGTTTTCATCGTAATTCAAGTCTGGCGGGGTTTTGGTGACGGCGGTAAAAACCTGTAACGCAACACCGCCATCGCGGAGACGCGGCAGATCCGTATGCCCGCGCATGTTTCGCTTTAGCGGATCGCGCCGCCAGAGCAGCATGTCTGAATGTAGGTCAGCGACGGGTATGGTTTCGTGCAGCGCGCGGGCGCGCTCTGAAATCTCATAAGGCTCGTGCGGGATGACGACATTATTGTTGCGGTCGAAACGCTGCGGCAGGACGCCGTAGAAAACATAAACGCCAACTAACAAAAGCGCCGCCAGCGCCAACCCGATCCATTTCATGAAGCCCTCCCGCGTTTTACAGGAGAGTGACGCGACCCTCAGTAGCCGTCAACGCTTTGCAACATGCCGCGCTAAATGCTTAAGGTCGGCCGCATGATCGATATCCCTCAAAGTTTCTAGCATTCGGACATCGAATTTTTCAGGCAGCGTTTTCAGCGTGTCTTTCAGCGCGTGTTTTGTTGACCATCTGACGCCGTCGAAAAGATCAGGCGCGGCGCGACGGCGGGCAAGACCGATGAGCCAGTAGCCGCCGTCTTCAGCCGGGCCGAATACCGCGTCGGCGCCGCGAAGCTTATCGAACGCCTCGCGCAAATGCCGCGTGCGCATCTCCGGCGCATCAGCGCCGATGATGACGACAGGTCCCGGCGGCATGACGTCAAAAACTCTTTTCATGCGCTCACCAAGATCGCCTCGCCCCTGCACAACGCGCGGCAGGCGGCGCGGCCAGAACCGGGCGTCCTGATGCGCCGCTGACGGCGGATCGACTGCGAGCACCGTGCGCCATCGCCCCTTTTCCGCCTCGGCAATCGTATTGTTCATCATGATACGGAATAAAGCCGCCGCGCGGGCCATGCCGATCTCCACGCCGAGCCGGGTTTTCACCCGCCCCGCCACTGGCGCTTTCACAAAGACGACGACCGTACCGCGCATTATCGATAGTCTTTCGCCAGTTGCTCCGGCGCGGCGCCCAGATAGTAGCGCGCGAGCGTGCGCGTATTCTTGAAAACCCGCGCCATATATCCGTCACGCTCGTACCGTTCAGCGGAAGTTATCGCTTTTGCCTTCAGAACATGCAGCACGCCCCGCCCTTTCGCCTTCACCAGCCTGCGCATGAAATCAACATCCTCCATTAACGGCAGATCAGCATAGCCACCGATTTCTTCGTACGATTTTTTTGAAATCAACAATCCCTGGTCGCCATAAGGCGCCTTGAAAATCGCCGTGCGCGCCATGGCCCCGGCGGCGACAAGGCGCGGCGCGACCCCTATTGCATCGAACCGCAATGTAAAAACGCCTGCGCGAAACGGATTGGTTGCGATGAATTTTTCGGCTTCCGTTTCCCACCCCTGTTCCAGCACTGTGTCCGCATGCAGAAACAAAAGCCATTCGCCTTTAGCAGCGCGTGCGCCGGCCCCAAGCTGCCCGCCTCGCCCCGGCGGCGCCTGCAAAACCACCGCACCAAAGCCATCAGCGATATCGCAGGTTTTATCTTCAGAGCCGCCATCGACGACGATAACCTCACGCACCAGTTCGCCAACGACTGCAGGAACAAGCGCGTTCAGGCATTCGGTGATACGCACCTCAGCATTCAAGGCAGGTATGACGACCGAAATGCACGGCGCTATCACAATTTCTCTTTCATCTATCCGGTAAGGAAGTACTGTCGGAATCTCGCCGTTATCAGTGTGCCTAATTACGTTGCGGCAGGTTGTTAAACCTTTCCTGCTCAATTTCTGGCAGGATCACAAAGTTGTCTTCGATTATTCTGTCCGGCATCTCTTCGCTCACCATCCTCCAGTATTCTATTCTTTGCTCAAATCCATCTTGATCCGGATCGAGACCAAGAATTCCGATTGAAGCTACAACATCACGATAATTCGCAATCTCAATCGCATCTGATCTGATGGAGGCAATCTGTTCAACAACCTCAGGGTCAAGCGTATCGGGCAGGCTTGCGAAAAGTTCTTCAAATTTTCGTTCAAGCCCTGCGGTGTCTTTCGATTTGCCAACACCGATTCCGCCAGGAAGGCGGCGCGAAGCAAGCGCCAATATGCGCCGCGCTGCAGGCCAGCAACTTTCAATATTTCTTGCTATCGTGGATTTTTGTCGCACAGTCAGCGAGCCGCGTTTTAGTCTTTCAAACAAAGCGATTCCCAGCGGTTGAACGCCTTCCAGCTTGCAGGCGCTGGCGCCTGTAAAAAATATAAAATCTTTCATATCCGACTGATTGAACACGTTTGTGCGCTGAAAAAACAACGCGACAACTTCTCGATACCTTTGCTGCTCATAAAGCGCCTTCGCCGTCTCATTATCATCCGCCTGTACGGCGCCAAGCTGCAAAAGCGCACACACCGCGAATATTAGAAAAGATCGTCTCTTCATGAACCAAAGCCCTCAGTGGAGATTTCAACTTCAGATGATGGCGCGCCCGCCTCTATATATGTTGCTGTGTCAGTAATGCTTAGGCGCGTTGCAAAAAACTGCGACGAAATAGCCAGAACGGCGCCGAAAAACGCCAAAACCAACCCTGGAGACGTCGAGACAAAACTTACAGACCCTTTACCGGCGCTTCCGCTTACAGTTGTTTCGCCGGACGATAATTTTCCTAAAACAAATAACGACCCGATCAGGCACAGGATCATACCTGTCGTGATCATGATATACCCAAACCATACACGGGCAATAAGCAGGGAATTCGCTTGATGATAGCGCCGCGCGACCAGATCATGTTCTAAAATGAATAAAGGCTTGCTCACGAGCCTTTCACGGCCCAGTTCAACACTTTCAATTGCACTGCTGTTTTCAGCCTGGCCTTCTGTGTTAAGTACAAAGACAGAGCTCGCAAGCATGTCTTCAGGACCTTGCTCAAAGCGTTTGCCAAGATTATCGAGTTGCCAAGCGCTGACCGCAAAGAAAACGACGCCTAAAAGAAATATTCCGCCTGTTAAAAACGGAAGCAACAGCCGCTGCCATTTATGCCGCAGAACTTCATCGCCCTGCGGAGGGTTTTTTGTAGCTTTCTTTTCCACCATTGCTCGCCCCCCCCTGTGTTCTTCAGACATGAATCGTATGGAAAACAGACGCCCGTAAAATTTAGCTTATCACCATAACGGCACGCCAATCTACTGGAAGGTAAAGCATTGAAAAATACGGCAAAATAAACTTTGTATCTTTTATTGCGGTATGGCTCGGTGCAATTTGCCATTCCTGAATATTCGCCGTTTTCTTTTTTTGCCTTGTCTGTTGGTTATTCGCTGTCAGGCTTGAAAATCGCTTCGATGGGCTGGCTGAAAACATTAGAAATTTTGAACGCGAGCGGCAGCGAGGGATCGTATTTCCCGCGCTCCAGCGAGATCACCGTCTGACGCGAGACATCAAGTTGTTCAGCGAGATAGGATTGCGACCAGCCGCGTTCCGCGCGCAGCTCCTTTAAACGGTTCTCCATCAGCGCCAACAGATGGTTATGAACTTGTCCAGCATGCGCTTTTCTTTCTTTTGTTCGCAGCCCGGCGCTCTACGTCGTGCTGTTTATTGCGATGACTTTTTGCGGAACGGGCGCGTTAAAAATCGCCAGACCGCTTTTCGGCTTTCCCACAAACTCAAACCCAAAATCGCGGCGGTCGACCAGAATGCGACTTCTAACAGCACCGCGCCGATTGCAACGCCGATGGTCCAGGCTGTCGTCGACGGATCGGTTGTATAAAACACCGCCAGCCCGACCCAGGCCGCAATCGCTACGCCCCACACCGCCAGTAACGCCAGTTTTTTCCAGCTCATTTTTCTTCTCCTGTGACTCGTTTGATTTGTAAAGCAGGCTTTACATAAACCAAAACCCAAGAATGTCAAGTTCGCTTTACAATCAAAAAACACCCTGTAGAAAAAATGTTCTTGATTTGTTCTTATCTGGTGATAGCTTCCGGCCATGGCCCGCGCCGCGCACCTTTCCTTCCGTCCGACCCGCCGCCCGACATTGGGGGAGACGGCGGCCGACGCCCCAGCCGCCGGGGCGCACACCGCCCAATCGGCCGCCGCAGGGAAAGGGCGCGGCGCGCGGTCTAACGCCTCCGGGCGTTATGAAAAGGACCAGCGCGAGGAGGTGAATGACGGCTGGGACCTCGACGAAGACATGCCGCCCCTGCGCACTGACGTGACGCTCGAAAAACCGCGCAAGATTATCACCTTCAACAACTCGCCTTATGTGGGCTTTGACCGCTCCATCAATCCCTATCGCGGCTGTGAGCATGGTTGCATCTATTGTTTCGCGCGGCCGACCCACGCCTATATGGGCCTTTCGCCGGGTCTCGATTTTGAATCGAAACTGTTCGCCAAGCCTTCCGCGCCGAAACTCCTTGAAAAAGAACTGTCGGACAAAAACTATCGCCCGCAAGTCATCGCCATGGGGACGAACACCGACCCCTATCAGCCGATCGAACGCAAGTTTCAGATCATGCGCGGGATTTTAGGCGTCTTTTCAAAATTCAACCATCCCGTCACCATACTGACGAAATCGCAGAACATTACACGCGACCTCGACATACTTGGACCGATGGCGGAAAAGAATCTCACCCGCGCCATGGTGTCGATCACCACAGAGGATAAAGCGCTGGCGCGATCGATGGAGCCGCGCGCTTCGGCCCCGAAATGGCGGTTCGAGGCGATCAATAAACTCGTTGACGCCGGCGTTTCCACCGGCATCATGACCGGACCGATGATCCCCGGTCTCAATGATGACGAAATGGAAGGCATCATGGAAAAGGCGGCTGAACTCGGCGCCAGCTTTTCCGCCTTTACGGTTTTGCGGTTGCCGCTAGAGGTCTCGCCCTTGTTTCAGGAATGGCTCGAGACGTTCGCGCCGACCCGCGCCAAACGCATCATGCGCCATATTCGCGACATGAACGGCGGCAAGGATTACGACCCGCACTGGTCGCGCGGGCGCGAGATTAAAACGCCCTATGCGCAGCTCATCGCGCAACGCAACGCCCGAACCCGCGCAAAACTCGGTTTCAATCGTGAGCGGGCACCGCTCGACCTCTCGCTCTTCCGCGTCCCGGCTGAAGTTTCAGGCCAGATGGATTTGTTTGGGTGACGCAGGCCGGCACCCGCATTTATACGCCGGCCTGCAATACACAACTGCTATAGGTCGCGATCATCGCCTTGTGCGCGGCAGTAATTACCCCAAGCAAAACCCCATTGATAGACTCGATCATTGCCGTTCTTGGAATGCAGCCCTACCCTGTCTTTCTTTATGCCGACCGCATGGCCAAATTCATGGGCGACAAGCCCTACTAAGCGGCAAAAACCTCGCCCCGATGATGCAAGCGATTCCGTTCGAACTTTATTATAACAGATACGAATTTTGTTACTCGCCGCACCCATCGCATGTCGTCCTGACGATCCTTTACATAACGGAGCAGAATTACCCGCGCATGCAAACCAAAGGTTGTTTAGTTTCCGGTCTCGTCCAAGCCGTCTTTTTACACGCCGGTCAGCGCCGCGCCTTGGGTGATAACTACGATCAGCCTCGTATATGGCCCTAACATCGTCCATATGTTCGTCTAGGTAATCAATAACATCGCGAAAATTGTCTGCAGCGCCAGCCGGACAATCCCTGGCAAACGGCCGCGCGGATGCATCGCTGCTGAAGAAAGCAAAAACCATTAAGGCAACGCCTAGTGAAACAACCAACCTCATTTCATACTCCCCTTATGTAGCTACATGCCAGAGTTTATCTATCAATTCGGTAAAGACCAAATTCACCCATGAAACCGTTACAAAACAACAGTTGCTGCAATAGCGAATTACATAACAACATTGCCTTTGATGAAATTTATTCGTATGCGCATCTAAGGTGTGCTCCTCAAGCGCGCCCGATAGAAAAAGGGGATGGCATAATGGACAGAAGAAGATTTGTAGCCGGCGCGGGCGGTTTGATGTTTTCAACCGGCGCCGGAACGTTTGCGCTTGCGAAAGACGACAAGAAACTCGTCATGCCGAGCGGCGCCTGCAAACCGGTGGTACAGCAAACGCCAGGGCCATATATCACGGCGGACAATCCGTTGCGCTCTGATATTCGCGAAGGCTTGCCAGGCGCTGTTTTAAAACTCGATATCAAAGTGATGGAGCCGCTTGCCTGCGCTCCGGCGCCGGGCGTTGTGGTCGATATCTGGCATTGCGATGCAATCGGGCGCTATGCCGGGTTCCAGAACATCAATTTTGACCTGACAACGCTGCAGATGACGGGGCCTGGCGCCGATTACTCCAGCGAGTCATTCTTGCGCGGCCGTCAAATTACAGATGAAAACGGCGTTGCCAGTTTTACGACCATCGTCCCTGGCTGGTACGTGCCGCGCCTGCCGCACATTCATGCGCGCGCGGTCATGCCCGATCTAGACTGGACGGCGGTCTCGACGCAACTCTATTTCGCCCGCGATTTCGAAACGGCGATTTACGAAACCGAACCATACGCTGCGCGCGGGCCAAATCCGATTGGCCCCAATCGCGACATTGTGCTGAAAGGCGACGAATACGCACTGACAGCGCTAACGCTCGACGTGAAAAAAGACGGCGACGGATATAAAGCCGCATTCGACTTTTCTATGGCGTGATCGCTAAAACCCGTGCGCTTCAAGCGCTTTTGAAATCCGCTCGCGGGTGTCGTCATGCTCGAACGGGAACGACATGAAAAACTCCTTGCGGCTGACGGCGGGGTTGCGTTCGCGCACGTTCCTCGCCCAAGTCTCCGCCTTCGCCCTGTCGCCATTCGCCTCATGCGCGCCGACGGCGATCATGGCGATCAGCACATGGGCGCCTGGGGTTCGCGCCGCTTCATCCGCAAGCCGCGCCGCCTCTGCCATTTCGCCGTCAGTAAAATGCGTAAAGGCGCGCACGCCGAGCATGGCATAACGGAAAGGATCGAGCGGGCTTAAATTGAGAGCCAAGTCTACATTCTCGCGCGCCGCGCTGGCGCGTCCCGCCACCGTATCGGCCCAAGCGCTTGCGTAAATCCCTTGCGCGTAATTGGGGCTTTGCCGGATGGCGCGCTCAAGCCAGGCGCCGCCGCCGGCGACGTTGTTTTCGATCCAGTGAACGCGGCCCATGACGAAATTGGCGAACGGATCAAGCGGATCGAGGTCAACCGCCTTTTCCGCATGTACCCGCGCCGCCATTCGCGCGGCGGCAATATCATTCTTGTACTGAACGAATACGTCCTGAAACCGCGCCGATGAAAGCCCCGCATGAGCCCGGGCAAAGTTCGGCGACAAGGCAATGGCGCGTTCAAACATCGCCGCCGCTGCTTCATTGTCCTGATTGTTAAAGCGATAAAGATGTTGAAGCCCGATATGGTAGGCGGACCAGGCGTCGAGATTCTCAGGGCCTAGCAAACGCGCTGCTTGCGCCTCATGCACGGAAATTTGCTGTTCCAGCGATGAAACAATACTGGCGACGATCTGACTCCTTATATCGTAAATATCGTCAAGCTTTGACTGATAGCGCTCGCCCCAGATCACGCCGCCGTCGCGCGTATCGGCAAGCGAAACTGTCACCGCAATACTATCACCGACGATTTCAATAAAGCCGGTCAGGCAATAGCGAACGCCAAGCGCCGCTCCGACTTCACTCATATCGGGTTCGCCGCCGCGAAAGCGGAACGACGATCCGCGCGCAATGACGAACAGCCAGCGCAATCGCGACAATTCAAAAATCAATTCATCGGGCAGCGCATCTGCGATAGCCGCATAGGGGCCCGCAACACCAACGAGCCGAAACGGAAGAACAGCAATTGATGGTTTTTTCGATTGTTGAGGCGTCAATGGCGCGGTCAAGGGCGCAGAAGACGTCGCTGCAATTGATGTTCGTGGGCTGAGCGCTTTCACTTCTCCCACAAACCGGAAACCCTTGCCGTGGACCGTCTTGATGAACTTTTGCGCCTTGCCGTCATCGCCGAGCGCGGCGCGCGCCGATTTCACCCGGCTTGTCAGCGCCGCTTCGGATACGATGCGACCGTCCCAGATTTTCTCGATGATCTCGTCTTTCGAAACCATGCGGTCATGGTTTTCGGCGAGCAGCGCCAGAAGCGCGAACACTTGCGGCTCGACCGGCGCCGCCGACCCGTTTTTACGGAGCTCAACTGCCCGCGCATCGAGTTCAAAATCTCCGAACGCATAGATCATGTAGGCTTTATAGCCCGAAATCCTGCGATTCTCCCGGAAATCTCCAGATCTTCTTCAGGATTCACGGGAGCTGCCGACCTACACCCTCCTCATCAGCGGGCGGAACGATGCCGCCCAATACTTTGAAAAAGGAGAAACCCAATGCCACTCGTAACAATCGATGTCATCGAAGACGTTTTCACCCCTGACCAGAAAGCCGATCTGATCGATAAGCTCACTGAAGCCATTATCGAGGTCGAAGGCGAAAACATGCGCCAGGTCACCTGGGTCAAGATCAATGAAGTAAAAGGCAACGACTGGGCGATCGGCGGTCAAAAACTGTCTGCCCGCGAAGTCCATGCCCTCGCCGCCGGCAAGGCCGCCTAAAAAAAGCTCCCGACCGCCGACAGTTTCGCGATCCAAAAAAAGAAAAGGAGAAAGACATGTTTAGATTATTTGCAGCATTGTCGTGCGCCGCTGTCATGGCGGCTGCATTCGCCCCTGCGGTCTATGCATTTCAAGTTCTCGCCTGAACCATGTGGCGGCAAGTTGCGACAGCGTATAAAGCGCCGCGTGTTCTGCTAATCTCAAGAACAGGCGGCGCAAAAATTATTGAGGCAGAGTGAATGGCGGGCGCTTTGCGTCAGCCGCACAACTGGCGTCAATTGCATTCACATCGGCTGTATCGACAAATTCAATTACCATTTGATTGACGCAGGGATTGCCCAAATCCCAGTGAGAACTGTTCGGCACAACCACAAGCCGGGCGTTGGGCAAATGCCGCACCGCTTCTTCGCCCATCCAGGGCGGTGACGCCGCGTCATACTCTCCCGTTAGCATCAAGACTGGCGTATCGGCCCTGACAGGATCGGCGAAATTTTCCGCCCGCTCCCCGCGCGGCCAGAACGAACATATGGCAAGGCCTGAATCGAGACGCGCCGTTCCCAGCATTGTATTTTCTGACAGTGCTCGCGTGCGCGATACATCAATATATGGGAACTCTTCGGCGCAGCGGACTGACGCCCACATGCCTTCCGTTCCGATTTCAGACAATTGATATAGCAATGTGGGCAGAAATTGCGTCAACTTGGTGTAATCGCCAGCCTTAGCCTCACTAACGGCCAAAGGCAGACCTGCTGAAACCTGCGCCGAATAGAGTACGTATCTGATGGCCGTCGCGAGTTCACCATACTTGACGCGAACTTGCGTCGGTTCTTGTGTCAATGAATGCGGCAGCGTAACTTTCACTGGTTCTTTGGCGACATCATCCAGAACTTCGGCCATGTCCTGACGAAAGGAAGGAAAAGCCTCATTGCAGGAGGCGTCGTTTTCACAAGCCGCAATGACGCCCTCTAACGCCATATCGGCGTCAGCAGCAAGGGTTTCAGTTTGAAAAACAGAGGGTGGAACAACGCCCTTAAAAACAGCCGCGCGCACATGGTTTTCGTGACGGCGGATGATTTCGAGCCCAAGCGTCGTTCCGTAAGATCCGCCTGAAAGCGTCATTTTTTTATACCCAAGCGCTTCACGCAGATCGTTAATGTCATCGGCGATAATGCTGGTCGTGTACTGCGTCAGGTCGGCTTTTTCACTGAGACGGTCTTTGCACTTCTTATAGTTCTCAGGGTCAAAAAACGGACGTTCGAACATTTCCTTGAATGCTTCGGGCCGACCGGCGAGATCATATTTCAGACAATCGAGCGGATTTGATCCGCCCGTACCGCGCTGATCGACGATAACCAGATCGCGCGTCGCCATGGTCGGTTCAATTTGCATTCGAACAGAAGCATTGGGCGTCGCGCCTTCTCCGGGCCCGCCTGTCAACACAAAAACCGCATCATCGGTTTCATTTCCATTTCGCGCGCGGACGCGGACAAATTTGATGGGAATAATACGGCCGGTTTTGGTTTTACGGTTTTCATAGACGTTAAGAGCGCCGCAATCGGCCTCATATCCATCAAATGCCGGCTCACAAGGCGCTATATCAAAACCTACGACAGCGGACTTTTCATCCACATAAACTTCCTGATGCGCGCATGCCGTGACGCTCGCCGCCAGCATCACAGCGCCAACGGCAACGCCCCATGGATTACTGAAAAAATTCCTCATGATCCCCTCCGTCAGAACTCATTATAGTGCTAATCGTAGTAATGGAGCATTTCAAGCAATCTTATCTTTGCAGATGTTCGTACTGGCGCAAATCGCACGAATCGATTGAATAGGCTATTTTGCGAGTGCGTGATGATTGTAAGCCCCACCTTTGAACTGGAATCTTCACTTGCGGCGCCTGTAGCAGGCATCGATGAAGCGGGCCGCGGTCCGTGGGCTGGTCCGGTCGTTGCTGCCGCTGTTATCCTTGACCGTGACAACATTCCGCCGGGGCTGCGCGATTCAAAAACCCTTACAGAAAAACGCCGGGAGATGATCGCAAAAGACATCTACGCCTGCGCTATCGTCGGCGTTGGCGTCGCCAGCGTTGATGAAATAGACGAGATCAACATTCTGCAAGCCACCTTTCTGGCCATGGCGCGCGCAGAAGTGTCGCTCTCGATTCAGCCGAAGACATGCATCGTCGATGGCTCGCAGAAACCTCAATTGAAAGCGCCGACCCAAATGATCGTCAAAGGCGATGCCAAGTCGTTATCCATTGCAGCGGCGTCGATCATCGCGAAGACAACGCGCGATCAAATGATGCGCGATCTTGCACTCGAACATCCGCATTACGCATGGGAAAAGAATAAAGGATATGGCGCGCCCGCGCACCGCGAAGGTCTGGAAGCATTTGGCGTCACACCACATCATCGCAAAAGCTTTGCGCCGATCCACAATATGTTGTGTGCGGACTCTTAAAACGCGGCGCCTGTTAACATTGGTTACTAATCTCTTAACATCCTGACTCCATTGAAAAATTAGCGCCGTGACTTGACGGCGAGTCTGCCTCGACTCAAAGTGCCGCTCCTTCGTTTTGAGGGTTGCGGAAAGAGGGCGGGCGATGCCGGCGAAAAAGAAAAAAACAACGGCGACGAAAAACGACATCGAGAAATATCTCGACAAAATCGTTTCAGGTGATTGCATCACGGCAATGAAAAAACTGCCCGACGCGTCAGTCGATCTCGTGTTCGCCGATCCGCCTTACAACCTACAACTTGGGCAAGCTGAGTTGACGCGGCCTGATAATTCCCGCGTCGATGGCGTTGATGATGAATGGGACAAGTTCGACTCGTTCAAAGCCTATGACGATTTTACGCGTGAATGGCTGAGCGAAGCGCGGCGCGTTCTGAAGCCCCATGGCGCAATCTGGGTAATCGGTTCCTATCACAATATATTTCGTGTGGGGACGGCCATTCAGGATACGGGCTTCTGGATCTTGAACGACGTCATCTGGCGCAAGACAAATCCGATGCCGAATTTTCGCGGCACGCGCCTGACCAACGCACATGAAACCCTTATCTGGGCCGCGCGCGATCAAAAATCAAAATACACCTTCAATTATCGCGCGCTTAAAACCGCCAATGATGATTTACAGATGCGTTCAGACTGGGAACTCCCGATCTGCACCGGCAATGAACGCATCAAGGGCGATGACGGGGCAAAAACACATCCGACTCAAAAGCCGGAATCGTTGCTCTATCGCGTGCTGATCGGCTCGACTAATCCGGGCGACGTAGTACTCGATCCGTTTTTCGGCTCCGGCACTACTGGCGCGGCGGCGAAATATCTTGGCCGTCATTTCATCGGCATTGAACGCGACAAGGCCTATATCGCCGCGGCGAGAAAGCGCATCGCCAGGGTGAAGCCGCTCGAAGGCGACGATTTGCAAACGCAGCCATCGCCAAAGGCGGCACCGCGCGTCCCCTTCGGTCAGGTAATCGAAACGAAACTGATCAAGCCGGGCGCCAAACTTTATTCACGCAACAAAAACTACTCAGCGAAAGTGCGCGCCGACGGCTCGCTTTACGTGAAAGACGGCGAGACGGAAATTCAGGGCTCGATCCACAAAGTCGGCGCCGCCGTGCAAAAAGCCGAGGCCTGCAACGGCTGGACCTATTGGCATTACGAGGAAAAGACCGGCCTCAAACCCATCGACTTCCTGCGCGATAAAATCCGCAAGGGCATGGCGGGGTAGGTTCTCTCCGCCGTCATCCCGGACTTGATCCGGGATCCACTGCAATAATTCCAACACTAAAGGTGGATTGTGAGTGTGAATGTATTCATTCACCCCTCAATGACGGCTGCTTTTGGTTGACCACTAGAGAATCGCAATATTTTACCTCGGTAAGCAACTTATTACTGAGATAAGTCATGGACAGTCTTAAAGAAATATTTGATGCGATGAACTCGCGCATCCGTTCACCGATTTTCGGTTCAATAGCACTTGTATTCCTGATACTAAACTGGAAGGCACTTTTCTATCTTGCTTTCGCCGACAAGTCTGTCGAAGAGACAGTTTCAATATTTTGATGCCAACACAACCGTGCGCTCAACAATAAGTTGGCCCTTTTTCTTAGGGGTAATGTTTGCCGTTATAGCTCCGTGGATTTCGCTTTTCAGCGCATTTGTGGCTGAGATACCGACGACACAACGAAAATTGCGAAATACAAGAACTACCGACAGAATCCTGACCGAAAAACTCAGACTAGAACAAACACGATCTCAATTCTTAGCAAGCGAAGAACAAGCTCTGATTGATGCTGCGAAACGTGATGAGCAAGTAGATGAGATTGAAGATTTTAAAACTCGACAACTGCTTCAAGAACAAATAGAGACCCTCAGGAGCGAAGCGCAACGAAATAGAGAGGAACAAGAACGGTTCTTCAAAGAACTTAACTTGATGCAAGTTACCGACACTAAGAGGCAAGAGCAAAACTCAAAGACACAAAAATATCTGACTGAAGTGTTAGCCCTCTTCAGCCAAATAGATACTCTCAACAATCAATTTGTTGAAGCTAGCAGAAATGGAAAAGCCGCCGAGGTTGAAGTAATTTTGAATCGTATAAAAGATTTACGAAATCGACAGTTTACGCTTGTTCGTTCACTCCGCAATCAGCTCGAGCGATGAACGAATACAGCATCTACCGACACCTAAGCGGCTTCTTGCTCAGTCCAATAAAGCGCATGCGTATTATAGCCCATCGCCTTTAGATCGCTCAACGCGCCGTCACGCACTTCATCTGAAATCATCGGCGTCCGTGACAAAATCCACAAATACCGTCCCGACGGTTCGCCGACGAGCGCGAGAGAATAATCCTCGGCCAGACCGATCACCCAGTAGTCGCCCCAGAACGGGCCGAAGAAACTGACTTCAAGCTTTGCATTGATTTCTTCATCAACGATGCGCGCGCGGCCGTTCGCGACTTTTTCTTCGCCATCAGGCGCGCCCTTGCGGCAGGTGTTGGTGACGCTAATCAGCCCGTCGTCGCGGCGCGCATATTCCGCCGTAACGCCTTCGCAGTTTTTCTCAAACCGGTTCGGAAACCGCGCGATCTCGTACCACTTGCCGAGGTAGCGTTTCGTATCGACGTAATCGACCGTTTCAAGCGGAACGCTCGCATCGCGATTGACCGGCGGTCCGCCGCAAGCAGCCAACAGCATCATCGGAATAAAAGACAATATGCGCATGGGGGGTCGCTCACTTTCAGTTAGCCGTCATATAGGCGTCATCCTCGATCGTTCAAACTTATTCGCCGCTGGAACAGCAAACGACGCTTTACGAAGCCAGCGCGTTGGCTATGGTGCAAGCCGCACTGACGGGAGGGCATCCATGCCGCATCATCATATTAGCTTCAGCCGTTTCATAGCGACCTGTGCCGCAATATTCATGCTCGCGGGATGCGCAACCACGCCCGTACCGGATGCGCCATCGGGCCCGGCGCCGGACGACCGGCTGAATGCAACGCTGTGGATGCAGCAGGCAGTCGAGTACAAAGCGGCGACTGAAACAGTTTACGCTCTCGCTTCGAAACGCCTTGATGAAGCGCTCGCTGACCGGTCATGGACAGCCGCCCCGGCGGAACAAGGCGCCGGGTATGAGAACCTTCCCCCCGCTATCATTCTTGATGCGGATGAAACGGTCATCGACAACTCGCCTTTTCAGGCCATGATGGTCACGACTGGCGCAGGCTTTTCAGAAGATACATGGAACGACTGGGCGCGCGATGAAAAAGCCATGGCCGTGCCCGGCGCACTTCAATTCACACAGGAAGCGGCGGCCAAGGGCGTTACGGTTTTCTACGTCACCAACCGGTCGGAGGTCGTTGACGGCGCGACGACCCGCAACCTCGCCGCACTCGGGTTTCCGATGAAAGCGGGCGAGGACACTGTTCTCACCAAAACCGATACGTCAAAAAAGGGCGTGCGCCGGGCGATGGTCACCGCGAACTACCGCGTGCTGTTGCTCATCGGTGATAATTTCGGGGATTTTGTCGATGACTACAAAGGCACGCCCACCGAACGCCAGCAGGTTTATGACGCCAATGCAGAACGCTGGGGCCGTGAATGGTTGGTGCTGCCGAACCCGTCTTACGGCTCCTGGGAGTCGTCCGCTTTTGGCGATGACTATTCGCTGTCGCCGGAAGAGCAGCGCCAGATGAAACTCGACCAGTTGAAAGCGTGGCGGCCCAAGGGCGAGTAACCGTTGAATGGCCTGGGAAAAAGAGCTCGAAGAATTAAAACGCCGCGCTGCGCTCGCCGAAAAAATGGGCGGGGAAGAAAAGCTCGCGCGCCAACATGGGCGCGGCAAGCTCGATGCGCGCGAACGGATCAGGCGCCTGCTCGATGAAAGCTCCTTTCGCGAGATCGGCAAGATTGCCGGGCGCGGAACCTATGATAAAGCTGGAGCATTAAAAGACTTTTCCGCCAGTAATTTCATATTCGGCCGTGGGCGGATCAATGGCGCGCCTGTTGTCGCCAGCGCCGATGACTTTACCGTGCGCGGCGGTGCGGCCGATGCGGCGATCCACCGGAAGTTCGCACAAGCCGAACAGATGGCGCATGAGCTAAAACTGCCCATCATTCGCATGATCGACGGCACGGGCGGCGGCGGCTCGGTCAAAATGCTCGAGGATATGGGGTTCACTTACGTGCCGTTCGTTCCCGGCTGGGAGCATGTGGTGAAAAACCTCAAGACAGTGCCGGTCGTCGCGCTGGCGCTCGGACCCACCGCAGGGCTTGGCGCAGCGCGTATGGTAGCGTCGCATTACTCAGTCATGGTGCGCGAGATTGCGCAGATTTTCACTGCCGGCCCAGCGGTCGTCGCGGGGTTGGGGAACGGTGAAGATCTCGACAAGGAACAACTCGGCGGCGCTGACATTCACGCACGCAATGGCGTCATCGACGATGAAGCGGAAAACGAGGACCATGCCTTCGCCATGGCGCGCGCGTTCCTTTCCTATCTGCCGTCCTACGCAGGCGCTCACCCCGAAAGACGCGAGACCGGCGACAAGCGGGAAAGAAAAGACGAAGCGCTCCTTTCAGCCGTGCCTGAAAACCCCAAGCAAGCGTATAATATGCGCAAGATTGTCGAGATGGTTTGCGACAAGGGAACCATGTTCGAAATCGGCCGCCGCTGGGGACGCGCGGCAATCACCGCTTTTGCTCGGCTCGATGGCTGGCCCGTGGCGGTGCTGGCGTCTGACCCGACATTTCTCGGCGGCTCTTGGACGGCGGGCACGGCAGAGAAAGCGCGGTGTTTTGTTCAGCTTGCGGAACAGTTCCGTTTGCCGGTGGTTCACCTGGTCGACAATCCCGGCTTCATGATCGGGCTTGAGGCGGAACGCGCCGCAACAATCCGCCGCGGCGTCGAGGCGATGAACGCGGTTTACGACACTACCGTTCCCTGGGCGACGGTGATCATCCGCAAGGCGTATGGCGTCGCCGGGGCCGCCATGTCCGACCACACGCGGTTTCAGTATCGTTTTGCATGGCCATCAGGCGACTGGGGCTCGCTACCCATGGAGAGCGGCGTCGAGGTCGCATACAAATCAGAACTAGAACAAGCAGACGACCCGGCAAAAGCGCTCAGAGAAATCAAAGCAAGGCTGGAACGTGTCACCTCACCCTTCCGCACGGCGGAGAAATACCTTATGGAAGATATTATAGACCCGCGCGAGACCCGGCCATTGCTGTGCGAATTTGCTGAACTAGCCCAGCGCCGCCTTTAGGCGCCAGCCCGATAAAACGCCATATAGTCTTTGTCGAGTTGAAACCCATCGCGATATACATCGCAGCGGTTGTTATGATCGGCGACGTCATCCGATAGATTCAAGCCTTCAGCATAAAGCGTCTGGCGCTCTTTATCGGGAAGGCGAATGCGGATAATCGGCGCAGAACCGCCGCCCGCAAGACGGCTGCCGGTTGTCATCGTTTCTTCTGAATCATTGCTGAACTTCGCAGCGCGATCATTGTAATCCGCGATACGCGTATTGAGAGATTGAGCCTCTTGATCGCAAGCATCCATTTCGGCGACTTTCTGTCGGAAATTCATCGCATCGCCCCGCAAACTGTTTGTTGCAGCGCGCGCGGCGCTGGATCCGCTGCCGCTCGCGCCCATCGCAGCGCTCCATTCCGGCAGGTAGACATCCATATTCGCCACCGCCCCCCTGACAAGAGTTTGGCCCTCAATGTTCAGCTTTTGAGCACCGGACAGCGTGACGCCAGAATCAAGGGCGACACATGTGCCAACGCCGAAAGCGCGCCGCGTGGCGTTGCTGACATTCCCATCTGTTCCGTCTTTATCCAGTTGCAAAGCCGCAACCGGATCAAAACAGCCAAGCGCATTTTGCTGAAGCGTGACGTTGCCATAGTTATCAACGGTCTCCACGCTGAGCGTCTGCTGCGCATGCAGCGCTGAGGTCATCAACAAACACGTGGAAGAAAGGAAAAAAACGTCTTTAAGCATAGTCATAGCAGAACTCCATTGATGAGGTTCAGCCATACGTCAGGGCCTGCAATAGGATACACAACTTAAAAAACGCCCAACCCCGCGCGGCACATCCAGCTTAAAATTATGAGGCGATCAATTTGGCAAGTCGAGCGGATGCCGAAGAACCCGCAAGAATGTGATCGCCGAAAACGCTCATGAACCTCCGAACACTAATTCACATTTGAGTGATGCGGGTTCTCATTGCGCAAGGCGCTCCACGAGAAACACGGATCAGCTTCTTATGCTCACTCCACCTTCACCGCAAATGTATCATGATGTCCGCTTATGAGGGAGCGCAGATAAAACGAAATATCGGCGCGGTCCTTGAAACCGACATCCTTGGCGATATCTTCTGCTGCTTCCTCGTCATGAGGCGCCTGTGATGCATAGCTCAGCCGGCTCTCGTGAAAACCGATTGTGAATATATCGACATCGGAGCCTGCGGCGCGCCGGAAAATCATATTCGGCGTCTGGCCTGTTTGCTCCAGATACGCATTTTCCATTCGCCGCTGTTCCAGTAATTCTCCGGACTTGCCCGGCGCCGCATTGAACATTTCAATATGAAAGTAAGCGTTCGAGTCATAAGCACTCTTCACCTCATTGTAAGGCGGGCCGTAAGCGAAATGATCTTCTTCAAAAGCGATGAGGCCGTCTTGTGAGGCCAATAAAATCTCATGCTTTCGGGTCGCATCTTGTCGCTTTTTCTGTCGGGCCTTGGTGTGAAAATCCACCCAGCTTTCCATGGGCAGGATGACCAGCAAATCCCATTGATCGCCCTGGCTGTGCCGCATGATAAGCGGAAAGCTCCCGCCTGCATCTTCGAAATAGTTGTCTTCTCTAGCTCGTGCGGCCCATTCTAGCAGCGCTTCAAGCTTTCCCGGGGCCGCGCGTATGGTCTCGACACGGTAGAGATAGTCGCCCTCAAGTTCCTGCGCCGCCGCAGGAGATGCGAACAAACAGGCCGCAACGCACACTGAGATAATTCTCAACATCATTTTTCACCCCGGCTATTTTCCATCGCCAAGCTTACCGCTTTTTTCATCACTGTGGGAAGCTTCGCTTGCGACGGCGCGATCCATTTCTGATCTGCTACGCGACGGAAGCCTTTGGGCGCCTTGGCGATATAAACATCCAGCATCAGATGAAAATGGGTGAATGTGTGTGTGATATTGCCGATATGGTTCCACCTTGCTTTCAGGGGCGCGCTTTCAAATATCTTGCTTGGCGGAACTGGCGCCCAGTCCGAGCCAGGCAATCCAAGCATGCCGCCCAACAGGCCTTTTTCGGGCCGCCGCTCAAACAGCATCTCACCCTTCGTGTTGATGAGCGCAAAAATCACGCCCTTGCGATGCGGTTTTTCTTTCTTGGGCGCTTTGACCGGAAAATACTCCTGTTTGCCTTGGGCTAATGCTTCGCAGGCGGAGGAAATCGGACAGATTAAACAAGAGGGCGATTTTGGCCGGCAGATTTCAGCTCCTAAGTCCATCAGGCCTTGAGCAAAGTCGCCTGACCGTTTTTGCGGCCAAATCTTTTCGGCTTGGGTTTTAATTACGGGCTTTGCCGCCGGCATTGGCGTATCTATTGCACACAGCCTGGAAACGACGCGCTCTACATTTCCATCGATAACCACCGCGCGTTTATCAAACGCGATGGCGGCAACCGCCGCAGCAGTGTATTGACCAATACCGGGCAGCTCTCTCAGCGCTTCTTCCGTATCCGGAAAACCGCCACACGCCGCAACCTCAACCGCACATTTATGAAGGTTGCGCGCTCTGGCGTAGTACCCAAGCCCAGCCCACTGACCGAGAATGTCATCAAGCGGCGCTGCGGCCATGTCATCAACAGTTGGCCAGCGTTTCAGAAATTCCGAATAACGCGGCGCCACCGTCGCTACCGTCGTCTGCTGCAACATGATTTCGGAGAGCCAAACGGCATAAGGATCAGGCCGCTTGCCCGCTTTTCGCGCCGCCGGTCCAATGCGCCACGGCAAAGAGCGAGCGTTTTTGTCATACCAGCGCAAAAGTGCGCGAGAGACATCGCCTGTGGACTTCTTTTTCGGTTCGGGCGTTTCGTATGCCATCGACAGTGTTATGATGGCTTCAGCATCAAGATCAAAGCCCGCATATGCCCCAGTTTAAAACCCGCCCCGCACGCCCGGCCGCGCCTCGCGTCGCACGCGCAACCGCAGAAATATTCGCCGGGCTGGCAAAAAAGACGAAGTTCATCGACCCGTCTTTGGCGCAAAGCTGGCCGGCGCTCGCTGGCGAACGTATCGCGGCTCTGTCACGGCCTGGTCGAATTACCGGACAGGGGCGTGAAAAAACGCTGGAAATTCTCGTGCGCAATGGGGCCGCCGCATCGGAAGTTCAGATGCAGGCTGATACATTACTGACGCGGCTCAATACATTCCTTGGGCCCCGGGCGGTCGCTCGCCTCAACGTGCGCCAAGCTGGCCAATCATCGCCAGCGCGCCTTTCCGCCCCTGATAGCCATTCGCCAAAATCAGATGACGACAGCCCGCTCGGCGCAGCGCTCGCCTCATTCAAGGCGGCCGTGAAGCGCCGCAACCCCAATAAATAAGCGCCTTAAAGCCCTAGCCGCCAAAAGAGCGCAAGCCGCCTTGCCATTCGCCGCGCCATCAGCGATTTTGGGCGAAATAGTTTTCCGCTTTTAACAGGTGTTTTGATGTCCGTAACTTTCAGCGCTCTGCGCCGTTTGCCACTCTCTTCTTTTGTCGCTGGCGCTCTTGCCCTCATCCTCGCCGCTTGCGGCGGCGCGAATTCTTCTGAGGACGTTTCCTCCGAGGGGACGACAGGCGACAACAGCAGTAAAGAAGATGTCGTTATCGCCGGAACAGGCGCACTCTCGGACATGGTGCTGGGCTCAGCGGACGCGCCAGTAACAGTGATCGAATACGCATCGACCACTTGCCCTCATTGCGCCACGTTCCATGCTACTGTTTTTCCGGCAATTAAGGAAAAATACGTCGATACTGGTAAGGTTCGGTTTGTTTTCCGTGAATTCCCAACAGCGCCCGCCAATCTCGCCATCGCCAGTTCCATGCTGGCGCGCTGCGCCACCGACAAAGGCGGAATTGACGCTTATTTTCTGGTTCTAGACGCGCTGTTCAAAACCCAGCGGACCTGGATCGGCAGCGCTACCCCCCGAGTTGAACTCCTGAAAATCGCGTCCCAGGCCGGGATGAGTGAAGCGGACTTCGACGCCTGCGTCCAACGCGAAGAATTGCTTGAATTTCTTAATGAAAATATCAACGAAGCGGTCGATAAATATGAAATCAATGCGACCCCGGCGTTCGTTGTAAACGGCGAAACGCGCAGCTTTGCCAGCGTCGAATCCTTTTCCGAAGCCCTCGACAAGGCGATCGAGGAAGCTGGGGAATAAGGAACGCGTTGACCGCCGCATAAGCTATTGGCCTTAGGCCAGAATCGGCGATCATAGGCGCTTGAAAGTCCGGCGCGGGGATGGGGCCCTGCACCGGCGTTTAGTATCGGGAAAAGACGCCTTGAAGTTTACGAATGTCCGCCTTGTCGGGTTCAAATCTTTCGTTGAACCAACCGATTTCGAAATCCGCGACGGCCTGACGGGCATTGTCGGGCCAAACGGCTGCGGCAAGTCCAACCTGCTCGAAGCTCTGCGTTGGGTGATGGGCGCAACGTCGGCCAAGGCGCTGCGCGGCGACGGCATGGATGCGGTTATATTTTCCGGCACATCCATGCGCCCTTCGCGCAACTGGGCGGAAGTGATCCTGACGCTCGACAACTCGGACCGTTCGGCCCCGGCTGAATATAACGAGCATGAGACGCTTGAGATCTCTCGGCGGATCATCCGCAAGGAAGACGGCACCCAGTCAATTTACAGAATCAATTCAAAGGAAGTACGTGCGAAAGACGTGCAGCTTCTATTCGCTGACGCTTCCACAGGCGCGAATTCCCCGGCACTGGTCCGTCAGGGGCAAGTCGCAGAACTGATCAGCGCCAAGCCGCAGAACCGTCGCCGCCTTTTGGAAGAAGCAGCGGGCGTCACTGGTCTTCATTCGCGACGGCACGAGGCGGAACTACGTTTGCGGGCGGCCGAGAACAATCTTGAACGCCTGGACGACGTGATCGGCGAGCTTGAAACCCAGAAAACCGCCCTCGCCCGACAGGCGCGCCAGGCCACCCGCTATCGCAACGTATCCGGCGACATCCGGCGCACGGAAGCCATGCTTTCTTACTTGCGCTGGCGAGAAGCCGTGGAAGCACAGGAAAAAGCGCAAGAGGGCTTAAGCGAAATCAGCGGCCTGATCGAAGAAACCACTCGGGTTGCGGCAGCGGCGACAGCCGCCCAAACGCAGGCGCATGAAGCACTTGATCCATTGCGCCTGAAAGAAGCCGAAGAAGCCGCCGCCCTTCACCGTTTAACGGTTGCGCGCGAAAATCTCGATGAAGAAGCACGCCGGGCCGAAGCGGAACTTGCACGTCTCTCGGCTGAAATTGAGCGCCTGAATGGTGATCTCGCGCGTGAAAAAGAGCTTTTTGCTGACGCTGAGAACGCGATCACCGCTCTCGCTCGCGAAGAGGAAGAGCTGAACGCGCACGAAGCCAATGAAGGCGAACGCCTTGCCGTCGCCGAAGCTGGAATGAATGAAACTGCGGTAAAACTGCAAACCGCTGAGACCGCTTTCGATGAAAAATCAAAAGAGGCCGCCGACATCGAAGCCCGGCGTAAAACGGTGGAGGGAAACCTCGCCGCCGCTGAACGCCGCCTTGAAAAGATTACAGAACAGCTTCGCAGCTATCGCGATGAACGTGAACTAATTGCACCGACGGACGATCAGCGCGCCGCGCTTAGAGAAGCAAACACGAAATTCAACGCGGCAGACGACGCAGCGAATACGGCTGAAGCCGCCTTCCACCGCGCAGAAGAAGAACGCCAGGAAGCGGAAAACCGCGAGACATCCTTGCGCGGCCCTATGCGCAACGCCGAGCAAAGCTTGACGGAGCTAGATGCTGAGCGCGAAGCCTTGAAACGCGTTCTTGCAGCGAACGAGGCGCAGGACTTTCCTCCACTCATCGAACTTGTTGAAGTAGATGCAGGCTACGAGAATGCTCTCGCTGCCGCCCTTGGCGACGATCTAGGCGCTGCGGTTGACGAAGCCGCGCCAGCGCACTGGTCACATCTGGGGCAAGCGCCTGTTGATGCGCCGTTGCCGGAAGGCGTTACGCCGCTTTCCAGATTTGTCCGTGCACCCACAGCATTGACGCGCCGCCTCGCGACCATTGGGGTGGTTGAGGCGATCGACGGCCCAAGATTGCGAGAACACTTGCGCCCTGGTCAGCGCCTCGTTTCCCGCGATGGCGACCTATGGCGCTGGGATGGTTTTACGACGCATGCTGACGCCAAGACTGCAGCAGCCATTCGTCTGGAACAACGCAACAGGCTGCAACAACTCGACAATGATTACGAGGCCGCAGAAGCGCAAACAAATGACGCGCGCCGCGCCCATGAGGCTGCAAGCGAGACCCTGAAAGCAAAACAGCAGAACGAACGCGAAGCGCGTGCGCTGTTTATTGAGGCTCGCCGCGCGCTTGATTCTGTTCGCACACGTCTTAACGAACTTGAGCGCGAACATGAACGCGCCAGCGCGCGCATGGCCTCTATCGATGAAAACCTGGCGCGCCTCTCAGAAGATGAAACGGAAACAACGCGTACGCAGGAAGCACTTATCGCAGAGCGGTCGGCGCTCCCGGCCGCCGAAGCGGTCGCTGCGGAATTGAATGAATTACGGGACGCTGTCGGCGCCGCTCGCGCAGAAGCGACGGACGCTCGCGCGGCTCACGCAGACCTCGCCAGAGAAGCCAAGGCGCGCGCCGCCCGCCTGAGTGAAGTCGCGCGCGAAAAAATGAACTGGTCCAATCGCGGCGAAACAGCCAAATCCCGTATTGGCGAAATCGAAACTCACTTGCGCGAAACGCATGCGGCCAAAGAAACCGCCCAGAATGCGCCGGCGGCCATAGAAGAAAAACGGAACGCGCTGCTCGACCAGATTGCGATTGCCGAAAAGCGCCGCAATGATGCCGCGGACGCGCTCGCTGAGGGCCAGCGGGCAGCCAGCGAAGCAGATAAGGCGTCTAAAGCAGCAGATATTGAATCAAGCAATGCGCGCGAGGCGCGCGCGAGGCTTGAGGCGCAAGCAGAAGCCGCCGCCGAACGCGTTGAAGAGGCGACACACCTCGCTCATGAAACTTGCGACGCAACGCCGGACGAGCTTCTCACCATTGCTGAACATAAGGAAGACAAGGACCTTCCGCACCGTGACGATGTCGAACGCAAACTGGAGCGCTACAAGCGTGAGCGCGAGAATCTCGGCGGCGTTAACCTACGTGCTGACGAAGAAATGCAAGAGGTTGGCGAGCGGCTTGAAGAGTTGACCGTCGAACGCGAAGACTGCGAAGGCGCTATCCGTAAGCTGCGTACAGGCATCATGAACCTCAATCGTGAAGCGCGCCAGCGTCTGCTTGATGCATTTGAAACAGTGAACAACAATTTCGGCGATCTCTTCAAACGCCTCTTCAACGGCGGTCAGGCGGAACTGCGGCTAATCGATTCCGACGACCCGCTCGAAGCCGGCCTTGAAATCATGGCCTCACCGCCGGGCAAGAAACTCGCCTCCATGTCGCTGATGTCAGGCGGCGAACAGGCACTGACAGCCACTTCTCTCATATTCGCCGTCTTCATGGCGAACCCGGCGCCAGTCTGTGTCCTCGACGAGGTCGATGCGCCGCTTGATGACGCAAATGTCGAGCGCTTTTGCCGCTTGCTGCACGAAATGGCGGCGGAAACCGAAACCCGCTTCATCATCATCACCCACCATGCGCTCACCATGTCACGCATGAGCAGGCTTTTTGGAGTGACGATGATCGAACGCGGGGTGTCACAACTGGTGTCGGTCGACCTCTCGAAGGCCGAGCAGCTCGCGGCGGCTGAATAGCGTCAACTTACTAATTTTAAACGATTTTTTCAGACCGGCATATTGCCCATCTCAATACTTAGGTTGTTTCCTAATTATTATTGACACCTGTCGGCCGCCGTATTACTTAGGCGTATGCCTAACTATGAACCATCTGATTTGGACAATGTCTTTCAGGCCCTCGCCGACCCCACAAGGCGCGCGGTCCTGCAAAAACTGACCGAAGGACCTGCAAGCGTTAGCGAGCTGGCCAAACCGTTTGAAATGGCCTTGCCCTCTTTCATGCAGCATTTGAGCGTTCTGGAAGAGAGTGGTCTTGTAAAATCAAAAAAAGAAGGCCGGGTTCGAACCTGCGAAGCGCAACTCAAACGCCTTTCCGAAGCAGAAGAATGGATCGCCCATCAACGCGCCGTATGGGAAGGCCGCCTTGATCGCCTCGACGCTTACCTCCAAAGCCTTCAGCCTACAGATAAAAAATAAGGAGAAACCTATGCAATTCGAAGACAGCGATCTCTTCATCGCCCGGACCATGAAAGTCACACGCGATCAATTGTGGAAAGCGTGGAGCGACCCAAAGATCCTCGCTGAATGGTGGTGCCCTAAACCATGGACCGTGAGAGACGTGAACATGGAGCTGCGCCCCGGCGGCGCTTCCCAGATGGTCATGTGCGGCCCAAACGGCGAGGAGATGCCGCAGAACGGCTGCATCGTCTACGTTAAAGAAAAGGAATGCATCGTCTTCACTGACTGCATGGAAAAGCATTGGCGCCCGACAGGCTCATCCTTCATGACAGCGATCATCACCATGAAAGATTGCGCGGACGGCGTCGAATATTCAGCCATCATCAAGCACAAAAGCGAGGAAGATAAAAAGAAGCACGAGGAAATGGGCTTCCACCCCGGTTGGGGCAAAGTTTTTGAACAGCTTGAAGAAATTGCGAGAGGTTTATGATGAGCGCGCCCGCTATAATTCAAGCCAGTCTGACTATCGAACGGGAATTTGATTTTCCGGTTGCAAAAGTTTTCTCAGCATGGACTAGCGCCGAGGCAAAACGGCAATGGTTCGCTCGCGATACCGATACACTCAAGGTTGAGGAATACGCCCTCGATTTTCGGCCCGGCGGGGTTGAGCGTTGTAACGGGCGTCACGCACGAGGAACATTCACCAACGACGGCGTCTATCATTACATCGTCGAGAACGAAAAGATCGTTTTCACCTATTACATGACTGTAGGCGGCGAGCCTTATTCAGTATCGCTCGAAACCCTGGAGTTTGAGGCGCGCGGCAATGGCACGCTTCTGAAGCTCACAGAACACAATGCATTTCTGGCAGGCAAGGACGAAAACCTGTCCCGTACCGAAGGACTGAAATGGGGCCTTGGTCGCTTAAACGATGCATTTATCGAGGGAAGGCTGTAACGTAATGCCCCTAATCCCCAACGAACTGATCATGTCGCGCGTTTACGATGCTCCGCGCCCGCTCGTGTGGAGCGTGTGGACAGACCCGAAACACCTTCGCCAATGGTGGGGACCGTTTGGGCCCGAACATACTTCATGTGAACTGGATTTCCGCGTCGGCGGTGAATTCTCAGTCATGATGAAGGCGCGTGATGGCGCAACTATTCCCGCGCGCGCTGAGATTTTGGAAATTCTCGAGCCGGAACGTATCGTCTATGAGGGCGCCGCCGATGCGCCCACTGCATGCGGCGCCGGACTGCCGCCGAAAGCGCGGGTGACAGTTTTATTTGAAGCCATCCAACAGAAAACAAGACTTACAGTTGAAACCTTATTCCCGGATATGGGTGCGCTGGAGGCGGCAAACGCGGCTGGCTACACCGACGGCTGGAACATGACGCTGAACGAACTTGGCGAACGCATCAAAGGCGGCGCCTTCAAAACGAACTAGGAGAAATCCATGCCTAAACAATCAAAAGTCCGCACATGTCTGTGGTTTGAAACAGGCGGGAAGGAAGCCGTCGAGCTTTATGTCTCGCTATTGCCGGATAGTATCATCGAAAATGAATACACGCCGCCAGGCGGCGCTGAGCCGCTGCATCTCGAATTCACGCTCGCTGGCGCGCCTTATCAGGCTATCAATGGCGGACCGCATTTTAAACATTCACCTGCTGCATCCATCAGTGTCATGACAGAAGACCAGACAGAAACGGACAAGCTATGGAGCGCACTTATCGCCGATGGCGGTGAGGAAAGTCAGTGCGGCTGGCTGGTCGACCGATTTGGCCTTTCCTGGCAGATAGTCCCGAAGGCATTGATGACCGCTGTTACCGCCAAGGACGAAGCCACAGCCGAACGCGCGCGGCAGGCAATGTATAAAATGCGCAAGATCGATATTGCGGCGATTGAAAAAGCGTTCAACGGTTAGCCGATGACTGCCCTTCCGAAAACCTTAGCCGCGCCTGCGCGTCGCGCGCTCGATCGCGCAGGCCTCACCACGCTCGAAAAGCTGGCGAAGCTTAGTGAGCCTGATGTGGCGGCGCTACACGGCATGGGCCCAAATGCAATGTCCGCGCTCAAGGACGCCATGAAAAAGCACGACCTAAAATTCGTACAACCCAGTTCTTAACCCAACCCATAACAAGGAACACACCCATGACCTATGTTGACGGATTTATTATTCCTGTTCACGCGGATAATCGTGAGAAGTATCGCGCAATGGCGGCGTTGTGCGCGCCGATTTTCAAAAAACATGGCGCGCTCAGCGTTGTCGAATGCTGGGCCGATGATGTGCCGGAGGGAAAAGTCACATCGTTCCCTATGGCGGTGAAAGTCGATCCCGGCGAAGAGGTGGTTTTTTCGTGGATCACCTGGCCATCAAGGAAAGTAAGAGACGAAGGTAATAAGAAAGCGATGGAAGAGCTGCACGGGATCGCCAGCCAAGAGGACGTGCCATTTGACGGCAAACGCATGATTTTCGGCGGTTTCGAAGTGATCGTTGAAGAATAAAATACCGGTCGCTCCAGAGCGTGCCTTTCTTTTCCATTCACCGCACATTTAAGCGTTTCAACGCAGCGCATATAGCGGACACCCATTCCAAGCACTAAGATCACTTAGGCAGACTGGCGCCGAAACGCCGCCAAGGGGGTAATTCTGTGAATACTTTTGCTACTTTTAATTCTGTTCTTGCGCAGGAAGGCAATATTGATCGCCAGGCCTGGTCAAAATTTCACTGGCTTATTGCTCTTGCGTTCGGTTCGTATTTTGCTGTTAGCAACTATTTGCAGAATGCAGTCGCAAGCGGCGGCTATTCAAGCGTGCTCTTTTCGCTTGTCGCGTTCGTTGCATTTTTTGCGGTTTATAATTTGTTCGCGGTGATCTTGCGCTTTGCTTGGCGTCTGCCGGTGATATCTATTGCTTCTGACAATACTCGGTTTCATGTATGGGCCATTCATGCACTTTTCTTTTTTGCAGCTTGCACGATTCAATTATCCCTGATCGCCGTACTAACCACCGCCGCCAGATCACCGGATTATTTGACTGCGGATATAATTACCTATGCCAAAGAAATTTTTATCAGCTGCACGCCGGTGTGGATGATAACCTATTTCACCGCGTTTTTTGCACTCCACGCGCTTCCCAAGAAGCAACATCAGCCTGCCAAGCCGGCGGATGCTCAATCAGGCCTTGAACACCGCGAGAATGGCGTTCTCAAACATATCCGCAGTGATACGATTCTGACAGCCGAGGCCAAAGGCAACTATGTAGAAATTGTCACTGAAACATCAACTGAAACTGTAAGGGTCACCATTGCAAAGCTTGAGGCGTTGCTCCCAGAAACTGAATTCATCAGAACGCATCGAGGTTTTATCGTTCGCAAATCCCTTATCAAGGCGGTCCGTCGCACAAATAGCGGCGCATATATAGCACTATTGGAAAACGACGCCGCAGCGGCGCCTGTCAGCAGGCGCAGATTGGCGGCAGTGCGTTTAGCCTTGTCCGATTAGCCCCCGTGACACCCGTCACAAATAAGCGCCGTTCACGGATTTTGGGTTGCGCACAATCGGTTATCGCAAAAAATCATAACGATGCTAACTCGTAACTGGATTTTTGCCGCATGTGGAAACTGCTTGGCGGGGGCTTTGCCGCGTTTATCGTTCTTATACTGGCTTTGGCCTTCTATTTATCGGACAAAATTTATTTGCGTGACCAGCACCGGACGGTGCCGCCTTCCGACTTCGGTCGCGAATATTCATCGCCAGAAATTCGTGAAGATCTTGCCTTCCTGACATCCACAATCCAGAAAATACATCCTGACTTTGAGTCCATTGGCGGCGATGAATTTCAAACTCATGCCATTCAGCTTAACGACAGCCTGACGACGCCGCTCACCCGCGTCGAAGCTTATCGCCAATTATCTTCGCTAAATCAGTACCTGCTGGATGGGCACACCTATCTCAGAGCGCCGGCGGAAGAACGGCGTTTCTATGAGAGCAATGGCGGGCTCTACCCGCCGCTGACAGTGAAGATCGCTGGTAACTGCTTGATAGCTGACAGAGTGCTTGCAGAGGAATTGAATATCGAAAGCGGCGATATCATCGTTTCCATTAATGACGTCCCCGCAAGAACGCTGGTTGACTTCTCACTCGCCAGCCAAAGCGGCGAAAGCCTGGCGCTGCGCCGCGCCTATGCGGAGAAATATTATTACCGGGATGTATGGGCGATGGGGCTGCAAAGCCCTTTCCGTTTCTCCATTGAACGCAACGGCTCTTTGTTCATGGTTACGCATTCCGGCATCACGAACAATGAATTTATGGAAAGCAGAGATACTGCAGCGCCGGGAAATGCATTTAACATTCTGGATGGCCAAGTCGGCCTGCTAACGTTCAATGACATGCCGGCGCCGGATAACGAATTCAAAAATTTTGTCCGTGCCAGCTTTGCCGAATTAAACGAAGCCCGCGCGGAAACACTCATCATAGATATGCGGGAGAACGGCGGCGGTGATTCACGCGCCGGTGACTTCCTGATGACTTATCTCACGGAGCAAAAACTGCCCGCGATTGAGTACATCGACGTCAAGGTAACCGAAGAAATCAAGGACTATTATCGAACGCTTTTGCCCGAAGGCTTTAAATGGCTTCCTGTCCATTCTCTCGTGCCTGTCTTGCGAAGCATACAGGATACGCCGCCGGGAGAGTCCTTTCGGTTTCATCCAGACGCTGAGGCCCCTCGAGCGCGTAAAAAACAACCAGAAAATTCTTTTGACGGAGATATTTATGTCCTCATAGGCCCGCGCACCTATTCCAGCGCCGTCATTTTCGCTGCGCCTCTGAAACATTTTGGAAAAGCCGTTTTTGTCGGTGAAGAAACAGGCGAACCGCTGATTTTCTTTGGTGAAAATTACTATTTCGATCTGCCGAATACGCGATTACAGGCGCAAGTTTCACACAAAAAATTCGCTCTTGTCGGGGCGCAGGATGCACGTACGGGCATCGAGCCGGACATTCTCGCGACTGAAAACGCTCTTGATGCGGCGCTTAAAGCAATTGCGGACAAATAGCCCGTCAGCCAGTAAAATTTGTCCGTTCAGGCCGGCCGCCAGAAGGAGAGGGTTTAAACTCCTTCGCATCGGCAAACGCTTTTTGAAAAGCCGGGCGTTTTGACAGGCGCGAGAGATAAGAACGAAAAACCGATTGCTGGCACATGCCATAGCCGCGCGCCCAGGTAACATTATGACCGATCACGCAATCGGCTGCGGTGAATGCATCGCCACAGATGAATTCATGTTTCTCGAGTCGCGCTAGCAGTTGAGGCTCAACCTCTTTCGCCATTTTGTTGCGATAACGCGCAACCGTGCGTGCATCCGCTTCCGCTTCAGGCAAAATGTGCTCGTGTATGCGAATTTGCCATAGCATCATGTCCATCCACGAGCCGCCGAAATGCAGCATCTGTAGATAATCGGCGCGCTCAGGCGAAAACTCTGCTGCTTGCGGCGCCAGTTTCTTCTCAGGATACGCATCAGCAAGAAGCGCCACCATCGCCGCGCTTTCAAGCATGTGAGTCGTGCGACCGTCTTCCCAACTGATCTCCAGCACCGGAACATTGTGGTTGGGGTTCATGCGCAGATAATCCGGCGCGTATTGCATGCCGCCGTAAAGATCGACCGGAACGATCTCAAAACCGTCGCCAACCGATTCGTGAAGGATCCATCGCGCGCGGGCGCTGCGCGTGGCGGGGAAATGATAAAGCTTCAATAGATCCGGTTTCATAAGGGGTGGGCTCCGCATCAGCTAAGGCCTCTGATGTCTGATATTTTAAAGCCTTGTGAAAGGAAAATACGCAGCCTCGACACCGGTTCGCGCGCCCTTTGGCAAATCGCCACCGCGACCGCTCGCCGCGCCCCTTTTTCCCCATAAAAATCAGTGCTCTAGCATCAAAATCCCTTGCTTGACGCTGCGCTGCGGCGCCTCTATGGTCCGCGCGATTTCTAGAGGGCGTGCGAGGTCTTCGCACGTCCGTTTTCGGGCAAGTTCATGGGCGACAATCCCAACCGAGACGACCTGCCCTCGCTGGACGAGTTTTCCGAGCGGCTTGAGCGCCTTCGTGGCGAGGGCCGGCAGGTGGAAAGTCAGCAGGGGTCGGCTTCGGCGTGGGGCCGTGCGATGCGGATTTCATCCGATCTTCTCGCCGGGTTGTTTGTGGGCTGTCTGTTGGGTCTGGGCCTTGATCACTGGCTGGGAACGAAACCATGGTTCCTGCTGGCGGGCATTGCCCTCGGTTTTGCAGCAGGCTTGCGCAACATGATGCGCACCTTGCAGCAGGAAAATACGCCGCCGTCAGAAGACTGACGATTTGGCGCGAAATTGGATAAACGGGCCGGAACACGGATATGATTGAGACGCTGTTTGAGACCTTCGCCGCCGGCCCGATGGAGCAGTTTGAAATTCTGCCGATCGTGCCTTTGTCGCTCGGCGGCATCGATATCTCACTCACCAATTCCGCTGTGTGGATGCTGATCGGCACTGGCGCGATTATCTTCTTTTTCTTTATGGCTACACGCCGCGCCGGCCTGGTTCCGGGACGTTCGCAGTCCATGGCGGAAGTACTCTACGAATTCGTATCCGATCTTGTGCGCGATACCATCGGCACGGAAGGACGCAAATTCTTCCCTTACGTCTTCACGCTGTTTCTTTGGATTTTGATCTCGAACCTCTTCGGTCTCATCCCGTCGCTGCCGGGAACGCCAGCCGAAGCGCACACCTTCACGCCAACGAGCCATCTGATCGTGACATTGGCGCTCGCCATGCTGACGATTATGATCGTAATCGTTTACGGGTTCCTGAAAAACGGCCTCAAATTCTTCAAACTCTTCGCACCGTCAGGCGTACCGCTGTGGCTGATGCCAATTCTGGTGCCGGTCGAAGTCATTTCGTTTCTGTCGCGCCCTTTAAGCCTTGCCATCCGGCTATTCGCAAACATGTTTGCCGGTCACGTGATCCTGAAACTTTTCGCCGGTTTCGTCGTATCGCTTTTGGGCGCTGGCGGCGCGGTCATGGCGTTCGGCATCGCACCGTTCCTTGGCGCTATTGCGGTAACAGCGCTCGAGTTTCTGGTTGCCGCGTTGCAAGCGTATGTCTTCGCGGTTCTCACTTGTATTTACCTCAGCGATGCGGCGCATGCGGCTGACCACTAAGGATTGAATTTCCCTAAGCGGGTTTGACGAGCCAACCGCGCAAATGGGATCAACAGGCTCAAAGAAAAAACTCCAGGAGTGATAAAATGGAAGCAGAAGCAGCAAAACTTATCGGCGCCGGTCTCGCCTCAATCCCGCTCGCGGGCGCAGGCGTTGGCCTTGGTCTTATCTTCGGCAACTTCCTGTCGGGTGCGTTCCGCAATCCGTCAGCAGCAGCTCAGAACCAGCCGACCATGCTTCTCGCCTTCGCGCTGACCGAATTTACCGGTCTTCTCGGCTTCGCGATCGCGATGATCATTCTCTACACGTTCTAATCCAGCGAACGTTAAACCTTTGTAGGAGGGACTGTTGTCCGTTCTTGCTTCCCTGTCGATGATGGCGGCGGCCGCAACCGAGGCCCATGGCGAGGCTGCTTCGGCCGGCCTGCCGCAACTTGATCCGGCCTGGTGGCCGAGCCAGCTTTTCTGGCTCGTGCTTACCTTCGGCGTTTTGTACTGGCTCATGGCTGGCCGCTTCCTACCGTCGCTTGGCGGCGCTATCGAAGAACGTCGTGACCGGATCGCCGACGATCTTGATAAGGCGTCAGAGTTCAAGCGCGAAGCGGATGAGGCCGAGGCTGCCTATAACAAGGCGCTCGCCGACGCCCGCGCCAAAGCGCAAGGCATCGCCGCTGACACGCGCGGCGAAGTCGATAAGGAAATCGCCGAGCTGCAGGCCGAGACCAACGAAGCGCTCGACAAGCAGCTTGAGGCCGCCGAAGCCCGCATCACCAAGATGAAGACCGACGCCGCCGCGAAAGTCCGCGAGGCCGCGAGCGACACGACCCGCGCTGTCGTCGAAGCGCTGATCGATGAAGCGCCGACCGATGACGCCGTCAAACGCGCTATCGACAGCGTCGCCCAAGCTTAGATGACGCGTAAAGGATAAAGAGATGATCTCACTTGCATCCATCGCTCTCGCCGCCGCTGATGAAGCTGGGTCCGGTCATGAGTCCGTCGGACTATTACAGGACACGTCATTTTACGTCCTGATCGCTTTTCTGATCGTGATCGGCGTGTTCGCCCGCGCGGGCGTTCATAAGATGATCATTGGCGGGCTCGACAAGCGGGCGTCGAAAATCGCTGACGAGATCAATGAAGCGCGCAAAATGCGCGAAGAAGCGCAGGAGCTTCTCGCCGGGTATCAGCGCCGTCAGCGCGAAGCGGAAGAAGAAGCCGCCGCCATTATTGAAGCAGCGAAGAAAGACGCCAAACGTTTGGCTGAAGAAGCGCGCGATAAAATCGCCGAACAAACAGAACGCCGCACCAAAGCCGCCGAGGACAAGATTACCCGCGCGGAAGCGCAGGCGATTTCCGAAGTCCGCGGCCAGACGGCGGACCTCGCCATCGAAGCTGCACGCGCCATCATCCGCGAACGCATGGACGGCGGCGCCCAGAGCGCTTTCATCGACCGCGAAATTGCAGGACTGCGGGACAAGCTGAATTGATCCAAATATCTTTCCAGCTTTTGAAACCCTTCATCGTTTGATGAAGGGTTTTTTGTTACCTGCCGCAACGCTAAACTTGTCTCATGACCCTCACCAACCCTATCCGCCCCACTGCCAAGAATGCAGAACGTATCCTGTCTTTCTGGTTTGAAGATACAAAACCCTATCAATGGTTCCGGCGTGATGCGGTCTTTGACGCCAAGATCAGGCGGCGCTTTGGCGCGCTGCATGAAGCAGCGAAAGCAGGCAAACTTGACGCCTGGCGCGCGCATTCACGGCACAGTCTTTCACTGATTATTCTGCTCGATCAGTTTTCCCGGAACATCTATCGCGACGACGCCCGCGCCTTTGCACAGGACCGCCAGGCGCTTGATGTGGCGCGCGAGGCGATCCGCCGGCGGTTTGATAAACTTTACAGCGCGAGGGAGCGCGCGTTCTTCTACATGCCGTTCATGCATTCGGAAGATATGAGCGTTCAGGATGAATGCGTCGCGCTGTTCAAATCGCAGCTTCCGTCGACAATGAATGTTCCTTACGCCATTGAACATCGCGACATCGTCAAACGGTTCGGACGGTTCCCCCATCGCAATCACATTCTTGGCCGCGCGTCAGCACCGGAAGAAATCGCGTTCCTGAAAGCTGGTGGGTTTAACCCTTAAAACACGCCCATAGCGAGCCCTGCCGCCATGGCCGCGCCAAGTTCGCGGCAAATATTTAGGTCCTCTTCGGGAATAGTTTTCTCCGCCAGTATCTCGTCAGGCGTTTGTGCGTGGGTACAGATGATGATCGGCTCCTGCGCAATCTTCAAGCGCCAGCCCTGGGCGATGCGCGCGGTTTGGCGCACGGCGTTTTCACCGTCCGAACCGGCGCAAACCATTTGCGCATAGGGGCGCCCCTCAATCTTGCCCAGCACTGGATAATAACTGCGGTCGTAAAAATCTTTCATCACGCCAGCGATTGCGGCTAGATTTTCTGGCGCTGCAAAGATGTAACCATCAGCTTCCAGAAGATCATCCGGTCCCGCCTCATCAGCGCGCTTCAACACAGTTTCAACGCCACTCTCTTCGCGCGCAGAGGCAAAGGCAGCTTCGACCATCTGGCGCGTCCCGCCGGTTTTCGAATGATAGACGATGAGCAGTTTGGGCATTGTTTTACCGTAGCGGCGTTTAAACGCTATGGCGACTGGTCTTAATTTTCCTTCGCATATTCATGCGGCGCAAGCGGCCGCGATCGCGCAAGCAACTGATCAAGCGGCACGGAAGTTCCGTCCTCCTGCTGGATGCGCACATGAAAGCGCTTCAAATTTCGCGCGTGGGCCGCGCCGCAGGAATGGGCGATCATGGCGACGTCCTTGCGCATCTTCTCGACATAACTTGCCACTTGTGGCGCTTTCACTTTGGGATCGAGCCCGCCCTGCAGCGATTTCTTATGCGTGGTGACGCCAGTCGGGCAATTGTTTGTATGACAACGTAGCGCCTGAATGCAGCCGATGGAAAACATGAACCCGCGCGCCGTGTTCACCACATCGGCGCCGGCGCAATAGGCCCATGCGACCTCCGCCGGTGTCACCAGCTTGCCCGCCGCAATGACCTTGATACGGTCGCGCAAGCCCCGCCGCTCCAGAATATCCGTCAGCATGGGGAGCGCCTGTTTTAGCGGCAGACCTACATTATCCATCAGCGACATGGGCGCCGCGCCAGTACCGCCCTCGCCGCCGTCGAGTGTGATAAAATCGGGCGCTGATTCGATACCGCGCTTTTCGATTTCGTCGCAAAGATCATCGACCCATCCATAGGCGCCCATGACGGTCTTGAACCCAGTTGGCAGGCCGGTAACGCGGCGCACGCGCTCGATAAAATCGAGCAGCTCAGACACGTTATCGATTTCGGGATGCCGGTTCGGAGAGATTGACGGTTTGCCAACTGGAATAGCGCGGATTTTTGCAATCTCTCGAGTGACTTTCGCCGCTGGTAAGATGCCGCCTTTACCCGGTTTGGCGCCTTGAGCGAGTTTGACTTCGATCATTTTCACTTCGGGCTTGTCAGCGATGGTTTTCAATTTCTTCTCATCGAGCACCCCTGCCTCATCGCGACAGCCATACTTCGCTGTTCCCATTTGGAAAATGATGTCGCAACCGCCTTCGAGGTGATAAGGGGCAAGACCGCCTTCGCCTGTATTCATATAACAGCCAGCCAGTGCGGCGCCGCGGGAAAGCGCCTTAACAGCGGGTTTCGATAAGGACCCGTAACTCATCGCCGAAATGTTGATGATAGATTTCGCCCGGTAGGGGTGAGCTGTGTACGGACCGAATTCTACCGCAGGCGGGTCTGACGCTTCCTCATCAAGTCGCGGAAAGGCGCAGTTCACAAAAATCGGACAGCCGACAAGGTTGAGATTACGCGTTGAACCAAACGGATGAGTATTATTCTTTCCCTTGGCTGATTTATAAATCCAGTCCCGCTCAGCACGATTGAACGGCATTTCTTCCCGGTCAAGTGCGAAAAAATATTGCCGGAAAAACTCGCCGAGACGTGTGAACAGCTCCCGAAACCGCCCGATCACCGGATAGTTATGACGGATTGCGTCTTTGGACTGCGATGAGTCCATAATAAACATAAAAAAGACGGCCAGAACGACAACGCCGACGATGAAGATAAATAGCGTCGTCAGCACCTCCAGGCCTGTCATGGTGAAACGTGCCAAAAAATCCATCCCTAAACGCCTCTCTTGCAAATTTTGTTTCGCTGCGGCTTAAGTTGCAGGAACTATGGAAGCAAGCTAACGATCCATCACGATACTGAGAAGCGTTTCCGCGCAAAAATTTGTGAAAGGGCGTGAATGCAAAGCGCTCATATCTGGAATATTCAGGCGTTGCGCGGCATTGCGGCATTAATGGTGTTGGTCTCGCATATCAACGGCATAGAGCCCAACATGCCTGGAAGCGATCTTTTGCCAGACCAGTTGCGGATCGGGACCACCGGTGTTGATTTATTTTTCTTGATCAGTGGTTTTGTCATGGTGACCGTCGCAGAACGAACACGTGCCGGCGTCGGCGGCGCCGCTCGATTTGCCTATAACCGGGTTGCTCGCATTTACCCGCTGTATTGGCTAGCGTCGTTGACAATACTCATCATTTATTTGGGCGGCGAAGCGTTGTTCGCCATCCCTTACGAAGAAAAACCGCTGGTTTCATCTTTCCTGTTAGCCCCGGCAAAAGGCTTGCCGTTGCTTACGGTCGGCTGGACGCTGATACACGAACTGTATTTCTATGTCGTTTTTTCAATCATTCTTTTAGCGGCGCCAAACAGAAAGGTCCTGATGCTGACCTTCTGGGGGTTTTTCATTATCATAGCAAATATTGCGGATTGGACATCCGCCAATCCGTGGACAAAACTCATCTTCAGCCCGCTTACCTTTGAATTCCTCACCGGCGCCTTTCTCGCTTATCTTGTAAAAAAAACATCGGGACGTTGGGGCTGGCCTGCCTTTTTCGCGGGACTCGCCATCCTGTCATATCAGGCTGTCGGTTTCGGTGATCGCGAATGGGAACTGATCGTTGATCATGGCGCACGGGCGGCGACATATACGGCGCCGTTTGCACTCATACTTTACGGCGCAGCCGCATTAGAACGCGCGCAACAGATAAAAGCACCGGACTGGCTAACCGCAATTGGCGATGCGTCCTACTCGCTTTATCTTTTTCATGTGCCGGCCGTGATGATCGTTACGCAGCTTGTCATCATCACACTTGGCGATCGCGGCGTCGCCGATAACCTCATCATGATTACTGCATGCTTCGCTGCAGCGCTAATTTCTGCATTCATCATTCACCGGCTTGTGGAACGCCCTGCACTGCAGTTGACGAAACATCTCGGCGACAGGTTGTTCACGAGACTCAACAAAAGCGCCGTGCGTCAGGACCGCGCCTGGTAAATTTACTCGGCAGCTTCAGCGGGTTCTTTCGGGATCCAGCGCAGGACAGGTTTGCGCGCGGCGGCGGTTTCATCGAGCCGCCGGCGCGGCGCTTGCACCGGCGCGGCTTTAAACGCCTCAACCTCGCCCGCCTTAGCGCGCTTCGCCAGCGAGAGCAGCGCATCACAGAACAGGTCAAGTTCGCGCTTCGATTCCGATTCCGTTGGTTCGATCAGCATGGCTCCATGTACCACCAGCGGGAAATACATGGTCATGGGGTGATAGCCTTCATCGATCATCGCCTTGGCGAAGTCGATCGTTTCAACGCCTGTGTCTTTCAGAAAACGGTCGTCGAACAGCGCTTCATGCATGCAATAGCCTTCGAACGCGGGCGACATCTCTTTCTTGAGACGCGCCAGCACATAGTTAGCGTTTAATACCGCGTCTTCGGCTGCCTGTTTGACGCCGTCTTTTCCGTGGGAAAGCATGTAAGAAAGCGCGCGGGTAAACATGCCCATTTGCCCGTGGAAAGCGGTGAGACGCCCCATGCTTTCGCCGTCGTCAGCTTTCGCTGCACGGCGCGTTTCAATGAGCTTGTACTTGCCGTCCTCGAACGTGACGTAAGGCACTGGCGCAAAAGGCGCGAGCGCTTCGGACAACACCGTCGGGCCCGAGCCCGGCCCGCCGCCGCCATGAGGCGTTGAAAACGTCTTGTGCAGATTGATATGCATGGCGTCGACGCCAAGGTCGCCAGGGCGCACCTTCCCCGCAATGGCGTTGAAATTGGCGCCGTCGCAATAGAAATAGCCGCCCGCATCATGCACCGCGTCGGCGATGGCGCGAATGTCACGCTCAAACAGGCCACAAGTGTTCGGATTGGTCACCATGATGCCAGCGACATCATCCCCGAGTTTTTCTTTCAGCGCAGCAAGATCTACACGGCCTGTCTCATCGCCCGGAATGTTCTCGACCGTAAATCCACATTGCACCGCCGTCGCGGGGTTGGTGCCATGCGCACTCTCCGGCGCCAGCACGCGGGTGCGCGTTTCCGCTTCGCCGCGTGCTTCCAATGCCGCTTTGATCGCCATCATACCGCAAAGTTCACCATGGGCGCCGGCTTTTGGCGACATGGCGACGGCCGGCATGCCCGTCAACTCCTTCAGCCAGAATGCGAGCTGGTCAATCAGCTCCAATGCTCCCTGTACGGCGCTTTCGGGCGCCAGCGGGTGCAGATCGCCGAAACCGGGGAGCCGCGCGATTTTCTCGTTAAGACGCGGGTTGTGTTTCATGGTGCACGAGCCGAGCGGGAACGGCCCCATGTCGATGGCGTAATTCTTTTGCGACAGCCGCACGAAATGGCGCATGGTCTCCGGTTCGGAAAGACCCGGCAAGCCAATTTCACGGTCGCGATTTAATCCGCCGAGGCGGTCGGTTTTGCCGGACGGCTCGGGCAAATCAACGCCGGTTTGATCGTAGGACCCGATCTCAAACGACAGCGCCTCTTCGATTTGCAGGGCTTTATTGCCAGTGAATGTAGGAGCATCAGTCATAGCGGAACCTTCTGCGCGTGTCGGACGACCTTGATTGTTCATTTTGATCTCACACTCTTTAGACTATAGCTGGCATGTGCCGATTACACTTGGATAAATATGTATTGTATCTGTCGTCAAAGTTACATACCTCCAAGTTTCGTATTCAAATTTTCCTTGCTGCTTTTCACAGTTTTTCATTGATTCATGCGGATCTGCTGAATGATAACCGACGAGATGAACCTTAAGACGACCTGTAAAATCTTCATCTGGATGGTCACTGAAAGGGTTATAACGGTCACCCTTATCATCAACGAAATCAAGCGGCCCTGCCCCACATGATAGCTCGAATTTTTCGATTATAAAAAACTCGCTCAGTAACGTGCTGAATTTTTTCTCCACCATTTCACTAAATGGTGCTGGGCTCCTCCTAAGTTCTATCAGTGCTGCTCTTTGACGATGTTGTTGGGAAAATGACGCTTTGTATTGGAAGCCATCACAATCAACCTCAATTGTTGTTAGCTCAGTAATTGGAGCCTTCCCGACCCAACTTGGCTTGTTGCTGATCTCATCGTCAGCGTTCGCATTTGTAGCCAAGAAAAACGAGCAAAGCATAACAAACCTTGCGTTCTTCCTTGAGAAATATTTCACAATACCTCCCGCAGTTTCGCGGCGAACACATTTATATCCGCATCCGTCACACACTCCGTTGCCGCGACGATAATCAGGTTTTCGGCGTCCTTGCTGTCAGGCCACAAACGCCCGCCGGGCACGCCCGCAAGCACGCCTTCACCCGCCAGTTGCTCGACAACTTCTTCGGCGTTTTTCGGGAGCGCCAAGGTGAATTCGTTGAAGTAGTTTTTGTTGACGATTTTGACGCCGTCGATGGCGCCAAGCGCATCGGCGGTCTTGCACGCCGCATCGTGGTTGAGCGCTGCAAGTTTGCGCAAACCCGCCTCGCCCAGCAGCGTCATATGCGCCGTAAAGGCGAGCGTGCAGAGGCCGGAGTTGGTGCAGATGTTCGACGTCGCCTTGTCGCGACGAATGTGCTGTTCTCGCGTCGAGAGCGTCAGGACGAAACCGCGCTTACCCTCTGCGTCGACGGTTTCACCGCAGAGACGGCCCGGCATCTGGCGCATATATTTCTGGCGCGTGGCGAAGAGACCCACATAGGGCCCGCCGAAATTCAAACCATTGCCGATGGACTGGCCCTCGCCGACGACAATGTCTGCGCCCATTTCGCCGGGGCTTTTCAGCGCGCCAAGCGAGACGACTTCCGTCACAACGGCGATTAAAAGCGCGCCTTTTTCATGCGCCGCGTCTGCAATACCACTCAAATCACGCACGTTGCCGAACACATCCGGCGTTTGCACAATCACACAGGCGGTGTCGTCATCAATCTGATCGATCAGATCCTCGGACGCGTCCACATCCATGGCCGCCTGAACGACCTTTCCGCCGACAAGTTCAAGATTGGTGCGCGTCACGGCGCCGTAATGCGGGTGAAGCCCGCCTGAAAGAATCGTTTTGTTGCGTTTGGCGACGCGCCGCGCCATCAGCGCTGCTTCGCCGCATCCCGTGGAGCCATCATACATGGAGGCGTTGGCGACCTCCATGCCAGTCAGCGCCGCCACTTGCGTCTGGAATTCGAAAAGATATTGCAGCGTTCCTTGCGCAATCTCCGGCTGGTAAGGCGTATAAGCGGTCAAAAACTCCGATCGCTGAATAATGTGATCGACCGTTGCTGGAATATGGTGCTTGTAAGCGCCGCAGCCGACAAAGAACGGCCCCGCGTCTGCAGCACGGTTTTTCGCCGCCATCCGGCCAAGCGTGCGCTCAACTTCCAACTCGCCCTGATGATCGGGCAGATCGAATTTTGCGTTCAGCGCATCGGCCGGCACGTCTGAAAAAAGATCGTCAATGTCCTTGGCGCCAATCACGCCCAGCATCGCCTTGCGATCTGCATCATTCAAAGGGAGGTAGCGCATATCCGCCTCTTACTCGTTCTTGTCGCTGTTTGAATTCTTTTTCATGGCGGCGCCAATCCCCGCACCGATGGCAACGCCGATAGCAATACCGATGGCGAGATTGTTCATGGCCGCGCCAATGCCGACGCCAATCGCGATGCCTGCGCCCATCCCGGCCGCCACGCCGCCGCCCGCCATGTTCTTTTTGTCACTCATGCGTTCGCTGCAAAATCCTTGTAAGCGGCTTCATCCATCAGCGCATCAAGCTCTGATGGATTGCTCGCTTTCAGCTTCACAAACCAGGCGGCGCCCGCCGGGTCTTCATTCACTTTCGCCGGCTCATCGACAATGGCGCTGTTCACTTCGACAATCTCGCCGGAGATGGGCGCGTAGACATCTGACGCCGCCTTGACGGATTCAACCACCGCCATTTCGTCGCCTTTAGAATACGTCTTGCCGACCTCGGGAAGCTCGACAAAAACCACATCGCCAAGCTGCTCAGCGGCGTGCTCGCTGATGCCGATGACGTAAACATCGCCGTCAGCTTTTACCCATTCATGGTCGTTCGTGAATTTTATGCTCATGTTTGATCTCCCTAACCTCTGTAATAACGATTGGGCGTGAACGGCATGTCAGCGACGACAGCAGCCAGCGGCTTGCCGCGTACAATCAACTGAAGCGGCGTCCCCGTCTCAGCGTAAGCCGTTTCCACGTACCCCATGGCGACCGGACCGCCGACCGTAGGGCCGAAACCGCCGGATGTAACTTTGCCGATAACTTTTCCGTCCACAGACTGAATTTCTGCGCCTTCACGCGCCGGCGCGCGCCCTTCCGGCAGGATGCCGACACGCAAACGCTTTGGCCCTTCAGCCAATTCTTTCAGAATACGATCCGCCCCCGCAAAGCCGCCTTCCTCGCGGCGGCGTTTTCCGATGATGAATGAAAGGTTGCCCTCCACCGGCGAAATTTCAGGGGTCAGGTCGTGGCCATATAAGCACATGCCGGCCTCCAGACGCAGCGAGTCGCGCGCGCCAAGGCCGATCGGTTCGACATTCGGATCGTCGAGCAGCAACCGCGCAAGTTTTTCCGTGTCTTCCGCCCAGGTCGAAATTTCAAAACCGTCTTCGCCAGTATAGCCGCCGCGCGTCACCACCGCCCTGATGTCCCCGATTTGCAGCTCGGCGAAGCTCATGAATTTCAATTCCGCGGCGGCCGGACAGTGTTTTGAAAGCACCTCAGACGCCATCGGCCCCTGCAAGGCCAGCAATCCGCGATTGTCGAACCGTTCAAGTTTAACGCCGTCAGGCAATCGCTCATTTAGATAAGCGTAATCAGCTTCCTTACAGGCACCGTTGACGACAATATTCAGCCGTCCGTCCGTATCCGGCCGGCTGACCATCAGATCGTCAATGATGCCGCCGTCATCGTTCAACAACACGGAAAGCCGCTGGCGCGAGACGCCCAGTTTTTGAAACTCTCCGGGCGCCAGCGTTTCAAGCGCACGCGCGGCGGTTAGATGATCAGGGCCGACGATAACAGCCTGCCCCATATGGGAAACATCAAACAGACCCGCCTTTTCGCGCGTATGGAGATGCTCTTTCAGAACGCCCATGGGAAACTGCACCGGCATGTCATAACCGGCGAATTCCACCATTTTCGCGCCAAGCGCACGATGCAAATCATTGAGGGGCGTTTTTTTTAAGGTCGCTTCAGAAGGCATTGATCCGTCCCATGACTATTGAACCGCCGTCATATGACGGCGACCCCGGCTGTCATGGGGACCTGAGAGATTTCGCGCTTGGCCATTCGGCGGCCTTAGCGCTTACTCCTTCGGTGGGGCGTTTTGCGCCCGCTTTCCAGCCTTAGACGCCAGTGCGGTCCTTTTGCCTGAGAGTTTCCGGGGTGGTTGCTCCTTCGGCGCCGCGCGCTTAAGCGCGATCTCTCCCGCATTTGGCTGCTGACGGATTACGCGACACCGCCGTCAGCGGAAGCTGACCATAGGCGAGCGCTATACCGAGTCAATGATTCCCGACGCACCCGCGAAACAAAAATTTATGCTGCAGCGCAGGAGTTGCAGTTGCCCTTTATCTCCAAACGCGCCGTGTGCATGTCGAAAGCGGCCGCCTTTACTGCGGGGGCGATATCGGCCTCCACCGCCACTACTTCGAGTTCCTCAACTGTCGAACAGGACTCGCAGACGAGGAAAGTCTGCACCACATGAGGGCCTTCGTGATTGCAAAGGACAAAGGCGTTAAGCCCGTCAAGCTTGTGAATGTGTCCCTTGGCTTCCAACCCTTCTAACGCCCGATAGACTGTCATCGGCGCGCGCACGCCTTGTTCCTTTAGGGTGTCGAGTATTTCATATGCCTTAAGCGGATCCTTGCTGGCGGCAAGCACGTCCCAAACCAGCTTTTCATTCTTTAAAAGCCCGGCAGGGCGTTTGCGGTCATTATCATTTCCCGCAATGGTTGTATTGTTTGTCACGCGAGCGCTCCCGATACGATCATTTGTTATATCGATGTTATATCAATTCATGGGGCGGGACCACCCCAAATCGGGAACGCAAGTAATCCGAAATTTCCCCACTGATGAAAGCGCTTATGGCCAACCGACCCGGTCAAATATCATGACGGCCGCTGGCTGGTTTTCGCCCAACGCAGAGACAGAAAGGTCGTCAGCCCTGAAATCACTGTAAGCGGCGATTGGCCCTTGCGCCTCGACGCCTTCCACAATCGGATATTCATTATTGCCGCTAGCGAATGCGCCTTGCGTCTCTTCACGTAACAAAAATTCAATGAGCTTTTCTGCATTTTCCGGATTGGGCGCATGCGTTGTTACCCCGGCGCCGGAAATATTCACATGGGCTCCATCCCCTTCCTGATCCGGGAAAAACAGCTCAAACTTTTCACCTATGGCTGCCGCTTCGGGGTTATCTGACCCTTTAAATCGCGCCGTATAATAGCTGTTAACGATGCCAAGCCGACAGATACCAGCCGCAACAGCCTCGATCTGTGATGTGTCGTTGCCTTGCGGCCGACGTGCAAAGTTAGCGACCACGCCAGCGGCCCACGCTTCCGCACGCTCGTCGCCCCAATGAGCAATCCGCGAGGCCAGCAATGATTGGTTATAAATGTTGGATGAAGAACGTACGCAAATCATGCCGCGATAGGCTGGGTCCGCGAGGTCTTCATAGGTTTCAAGCCCTTCAGGAAGGCCCATTTCTTTATTGAAAATCACAATACGCGCACGCTTGGAAACGCCAAACCACTTACCATCCGGATGGCGAAACTGTGGCGGCACCTGGCTCTCCAGCGTATCGTTTTCGATTGCACGAAAAACACCGCGTTGATCGGCACGCCACAACATTCCTGCATCAGCAGTAATAAAGATATCCGCCGGGCTAGCTTCTGCTTCCTGGCTAATCCGTTCAATCAAGGCATTACCGCTTGCCTCAATATAATTAACTTTGATTCCCGTTTCTTCCGTAAACTGATCGAACAGAACGATGTCTGAATCGTAATGGCGGCCAGAATAAACGTTCACTTCGCCTGTTATTGGACGATCAGCATTTGAGGCTTCTTCGGTGGAGGCGGTTTCCTGTCCGCCACATGCTGCCAGGACCATGACCGCAAGCGCCGTTGCGCCTGATTTTACCAGGTTTTTCAAAGGATAAATTGCCATCTCGCCACCTTGCCTTTGCCTATTTTGCGAATAATTATCAGTTTCAATACTGTTATGCCGCCCGCATTGCAAGCCCAGCAGCAACACAATCACATTGAAAATATTGGCGTTTGAGACCAGTCGATCTGGACCTCGGCCCTCCCCCCGGAAGGCGGGCAAGCGTCAAAGCTTACCGTCAAAAACATATCTGCACCGTCTTTTTTAAGCCGCGCCAGCCAGTGCGGGCCTGCGAAACGCACATCCCCGATTTCAAACAAGCCAGTTTCGCTTTGCCTTGCCCGCAACGCATCAGGCCGCAGTACGGCGTGTGCAGGCCCCTCGCCCAGAGCTGTTTCCGTCTCACCAAGCGCGGAACGAAAGACACCGTTTGCAATAACGCCCGGCAAATGCTGACTTCCCGGGAAAATACTCGCGCCTTCTAAGGTCTGAGGATTAAAAAACAGGTTTTCGGGGCTCGCTATCTCGATAATTTCGCCCTTGCGCATCATCGCAATGCGATCACCGATCGCCAAAGCCTCCTCAGGGTCGTGCGTGACCATTACGACTGCTGCATTTTGTTCTTTCAGTGTACGTCGCAGATCTTCTCTCAGCCGGCGTCGCAACGTGACGTCAATGCTTGCAAACGGCTCGTCCAACAAAAGGGCCATGGGTTGGCGTGCTAAGGCGCGCGCCAAAGCAACGCGCTGTTGCTGTCCGCCAGACAATTCATGCGGGTAGCGTCGAGCGAGGCCCCCAATACCCAGACTTTTTAAGTAGTCCGCCGCCCGCTGCATTGGTTTTGGCTGTCCCTTCAGACCGAAAGCGACGTTTTTTTCTACGGTCATATGCGGAAAGAGAACATAATCCTGAAAAACAAGCCCCACTGGCCGTTTTTCCGGCGGGGTTTCCTGACCGGGGCGCGCCAACAATGATCCGTCCAGTTCTACGGAGCCTTGCTGCAATGGCTCCAGCCCCGCTGCAATCTTCAAAAGGGTGGTTTTTCCGCAACCGGAGGGGCCGAAAAGACATACGAGTTCGCCAGGTTCCACAGACAAACTCGCGCTGGCCAATGCACGGGTCTGACCGAATTGATGGCTAATATTGGTCAGCACAAAAGTCATAATTGATATGCCGGGTCAGTCTTTCCGCACTTCACTGTTGGGAAATGCCGCACTTTCGCATAGATGTCACCAGTTAAGAACGAGAATTAGAAACAATGGCAGCAAATGGACCTGAAGCACATGACGCCCAGACGCGCCGTCCCGCGCGCGTAGCCCGCTTATGTGCAATCATTGCTGTGTCCGCATTTGTCGCCGCGCCGATTGCCGCTGTCCTGGCTAGCGCAACCATTGGGGGTAAAGGCGAAGCGCTTGCGCATTTGCTCGGCGTCAATGGCGTCCGGTACTTTGTCACCACCTTAGCCTTATGCGCCCTTGCTGGGTTAGGCGCATCGATAATCGGCGCCGTGTCAGCACTCCTGATCTCAATGACGGATTTCCCCGGCCGGCGCCTGCTCTCAATCGCGCTTGTGCTGCCCTTTGCAATCCCTGCTTATGTTGCGGCTTACGCTTATGGCGATCTCTTGGGGCCATTCGGTCCCGTGGCGCAGTTAGTGGGCGTCAACAATATACCGGAAATTAGGTCTCTATCTGGCGCGGCATTCGTCCTGATGCTGATGACATATCCGTATGTTTATCTCGCCATGACAGCTTCTCTTTCATCGCGTTCAAGTTCGCTGATGCAGGCGGCGCGCATGCTCGGCGCTTCACCTCTCCGCGCCAGCCTTGGCCTTTTGTTGACAGCAAGCCGCCCAGCATTTTTCGGCGGTCTTGCCCTCGCGCTCATGGAAATCGCCGCAGAATACGGGGTCGCCGATTTTTTTGGCGTGCAAACGCTTAGCGTTGGAATTTTTCGCACCTGGTACGGACTTGGCGATCTGGCGGCCGCGACGCAGATCGCGACTGGGCTGTTCCTTGTAGCGCTTGTCTTGACGATTATAGAAAGCGCCAGCCGCAAGGGGCGCGCGGCTGAAGACGTGCGGGCTCACAGGAGCAGCAAACGGCTAAAACTTTCCGGCGTCCACGCTTTTGGCGCAATCTGCATTTGCGCGGCGCCCGTTGTTTTCGGGTTCATAGCGCCGGCAGGCGTTCTACTCGCCAAGTTTGATCCCGACCTGTCTATTGGCGCCGGCCGCGATCTTGCCGCAGCGGGGGTGAATACAGCAAGCATTGCCGCCATCGGCGCGATCATTGCGATGGCCATTGCCGTTATTCTGTCCTATGCGGCACGGCGCGCCCGCGGGAGAATTGCAAAATCACTGATGCGTGTGGCGACACTGGGATACGCCGTACCGGGCGCAGTCATGGCGATCGGTATTTTAGCCTTGTCATCGTTTGTCGCGCGCATAAGCGGCGTCGCTGTTGCTGGCGGGATTGGCGTGCTTTTATACGCCTATGTCGCGCGGTTTTTGACTGCCGGATACAATTCAGCCTCGGCAGGCCTGGCGCAAATCAGCCCGGAGATGGACGCCGCAGCGAGAAGCCTTGGCGCCGGTCCGGCACGCGTTCTTTCATTCATACATTGGCCGATGGCGCGATCTTCCGTTCTTGCAGGCGCAGGCATCGTCGCCATCGATATCGCCAAAGAGCTTCCGGCTACGCTCTTGCTGCGACCATTCAATTTTGAAACGCTCAGCACAAGGATTTACCGGCTGGCTTCAGATGAGCGCCTCGCCGATGCTGCGCCAGCGGCGCTGATTTTAATCGCACTCGGCTTGATCCCGGCGCTGGCGCTCAGCCTGATCGCCGATCATAGCAATTGGCAAAAGAAAAACGCCCGCAAAGCCGATAAGGACTTTGCGGGCGCTGAGGCTGGATTAACAGTTTAAAATCATTCGCCGCCGCGATAAGCGTGAGGAAGGTCGCCACGATCCAGATCGCGATAGCGCTCCATCAACATACGCTGACGGTTGTTCAGATCCTGCGGCCGGCCATCAATGAAGACGGCTTCCGGAACCGTCGTGACTTCCAGCGGGTCGCCGTCCCATATCACCACATCAGCGACGCGTCCTGGCTGTAGAGAGCCAAGTTGATCAGCAACACCTAACATTCTTGCCGCATTCAAGGTCAAGGCGGCTATCGCGGCATCGTATGGCAGTCCTTCAGCAACAGCATTGCCGGCATGTTGCCGAATAAGACGCGCATTGTGGGTCGTGTCGTTTGTTTCGTAAAACGCAATTTGAACGCCCGCTTCATGCAACCGTGCAGCATTTTGCAAAGTCGCACTGAGTTCTTCAAATTGGTCAGGCAAATTTGCAGTGCCCGATACAATGACAGGTATATTTGCGGCCGCCAGCTCATCCGCTACACGCCACCCTTCTAAAGCGCCAAGAATAATTACGCGCAGGCGATATGTATTTTTCAGTCTTATGAGCGTGCGAATGTCGGCAGCGCCGTCAATCGCCACAAGTAACGGCTGTTCACCGCTTACGACCGGTACGAGCGCCTTGATATCCGAGAGCATCATACGATCAGAACGCGGACGGCGGACATAGTCATTCGGGTTGGCCTGATAAGACCGCGCTTCATCGAGATATTCCCGCATCACGGCCCACGCGCCCATGCGTGTGTCGCCCGTTCTTGAAGCGCCGCCATAACCCATGGCCGCAGTTTGGGCGAGATCAGCACGCATGACAGAGCCTGGAGCGCCTGACAGATCGACAAGCGCTGCTTTACCGCCAAACAACGTATCGCCCGAGTTAGGTGCTGACAAGGCGCGCGTGACCCCTGATGCTCTGTTGACAGGAATAACCGTTGAATCTGGATTAAACGCATCAACAGCGTTTAGGGCCGCACCTAAAGGAAACCCTTCCTGCGGACTGGAGTCATTGGCCTCATTGTCAAGACCAATCTCAACCAAACCGATATTAGTGTAAGGCGCAATCAATCCCGGCGTAACGATTTTACCGGACGCATCGATTACCGTTGCGCCAGACGGCGCAGAAAGGTCTGCGCCAACTTGCGCAATACGACCGTCCCGGATGATCACATCGCCATTTTCGATAACGCCGCCTGAAACGGTATGAACTGTACCATCCATAATCGCGATAGTTTGAGCGGAGGCGGCTGTCGCCAAAACTGAACCAGCAGCAATTAGACCAGTCAGCGTTTTCATGAATACTCCGTTCATTGTCCTGCTCCTCCGGTGAACCCATTATCACGTTGGCCAATTTCAAAATCCATTCTTGGCGAAAGCGACGGATCATTCCGGTCAAACATCAATGCGCCATCAATGAAGACTTGCTCAGCCCTTGCGTAAACTGAAAACGGGTTTTGATTCCAGATTACAACATCAGCCATTTTACCGGCTTCGAGCGTCCCGGTCTGGTCAATGATTCCCATGGCTTTGGCTGGGTTCGCAGTAAACCAAGCAACAGCATCCTCAGGCCCGATATCAATACCGATACGCCTGCCCGCCGCCATGGCCTTAGCGGCTTCCTGATTTAACCGCTGAATTCCACGCGAGTCGTCAGAATGGATGATCGCACAACCGCCCGGCTGCGCATGAACAAGCGCCGCATTTTCACTCACCGTATCATAGGCTTCCAGTTTGAACCCCCACCAGTCAGCCCATACGGCGGCGCAGACTTCATTTTCGGCCAAATAATCTGCGACTTTGTAAGCTTCGATTGCATGATGGAAGGTTGTAACCTTGTATCCAAACTCATTTGCCAGATCGAGAACCTGCACCATCTCATCACCACGATAACAATGCATGTTAACGACAATGTCTCCCCGCAGCGCGCCGGCAAGAGTTTCCAGTTTCAGATCACGGGCTGGAGATTCCGGCGCGTCTCCCTTGTCGTTACTGTCATCGTTTTGCCACTCTTCGTAATCGGCCCAGTAGTCATCCCACTTCTTTTTGTAGCCTTGCGCTTCGATCCAGGCTGAACGGTAACCGGCGAAGTTACCCATGCGCGTTCCTGGACCGCCGCTGTTGCCGTAAATCCGTTTTGGATTTTCGCCACAAGCCATCTTTAAACCGTAAGGAGCGCCTGGAAATTTCATTCCTTGCACGGATCGTGAAGGCACGTTCTTCAAGGTTGTCGTACGACCGCCAAAAAGGTTTGCTGAACCCGGCAGCACTTGTAGCGACGTAACGCCGCCTGCAAGCGCCCGCGTGAACCCCGCATCCTGAGGCCAAACTGAGTGCTCAGCCCAGACGTAAGCCGTATTCGGCCCGACAACTTCATTACCATCCGAAGTCGAAGCCGTGGACGGCGACGGGTAGTCGCCAAGATGTGAGTGAATATCGATGACGCCTGGCGTCACCCATTTTCCGTCCGCATTGATCGTCGCTGCATCATCCGGCGCCGCCACAGCATCAGCAGCACCGACGGCTGCAATCTTGCCGTCCTGAAGCAGAACCGAGCCATTATCGATGCGCTCTCCGGTCCCTGTCAGAACCATTGCACCCGTGATCAGCACAGTCTCGCCAGGATAGCGTTCATACGTAGAAGGATACGGATCCAGCGGCGGGCGCTCGGCGACTTCACCGGTCTCTGCCGTACTGCGGCTTGGAGCTGTAGCGTCCGCAGGGGATTCAGCAGTTTGCTCAGTTTCGGTCGCTGTCTCCGACTGGCCCGCATTCTGCTGCGAACACGCACTCAGCATCAGAACGGCCAGCGCCGTCCATCGTACGTTTTGCATATATTCCTCAATCTTCTGCCGACGCGCTTCGACACGTCCATCGATATGACTTAAGACTAGCGTAAAATGTGCTTGCGGCCACCCTGTGCCGCGATATTGCGTGAAGTAATATTTTCAACAGGACGGGAGGGGCAAATGACTGCAAACATCACGAGGCGCGGCGCGCTGTTATCGGGACTGGCTGTTGGCGCGACATCCTGCGCCTCAAGCCCGAAAATGACGCCTTATATTGCTGTCAGCGAACGAGCGGGCGGAACATTCAGCCATGGCGTTGCCTCAGGCGACCCTGGTGCGGACAGTGTTGTGATCTGGTCACGCATTGATCCGATCGCCGCCGATACATCGCAACCAGTTATTGTCGTTTGGGAAACCGCTGCTGATCAGGCTTTCACCGACATGCGCGGCAAAGGCGAAGCGGAAACGATGGCGTCTCGCGATTGGACGGTAAAAGTCTTGCTGACGGATCTGCAGCCCGGTGAGACCATTTATTATCGCTTTCGTTTGGGAGAAGAATATTCACCCGTCGGCCGCACGCGTACGCTCCCCATTGGCGCTGTTGATGCAGCACGGTTTGCGGTCATGTCATGCTCGAACTATCCGTTCGGATATTTCAACGTCTATGACCTGGTCGCCCGTGAAGATGACCTCGACGCGATCATCCATCTCGGCGATTATATTTATGAGTATAGTCGCGAGGGATATGGCGGCGAGGCCGGCGTTGCGCTCGGCCGCAATCACGAACCACCCCATGAAATCGTTTCTCTCGACGACTACCGCAAGCGGCATGCGCAATATAAGGCCGACCCTTCGAGCCAGGCGATGCACGCGCGTCATCCAATCATACCCATTTGGGATGATCACGAGACATCCAACAATTCATGGAAAGGCGGCGCCGAAAACCATCAGCCTGAAACCGAAGGTGAATGGAACGCACGCCGGCGCGCGGCCCTTCAGGCCTATTACGAATGGATGCCGGTGCGTGAACCGGGGATGCAACCGGAAGCGTTTTTCCGTTCGTTTTCTTATGGCGATCTAATGACCATCGCCGCCATTGAAACGCGGCTGATGGCGCGGGCGCGTCAATTTGAATATTCGGAAATCATTCCAACACTCGAAACGCCGGAAGATGTTGAGCGCTTCAAGCAGGATATTCTCTGGGAGCAAACACGTGAGATGCTGGGTGCGGCGCAGATCGATTACCTTGACCGCACCTTCCGCAATTCTATCGCTAGCGGCCAGCCATGGCGGCTGATCGCCAACCAGATCATTATGGCGAAAGTAACGGCGCCTGACCTGACGCCGCACGTGACGGAAGAAGACATCGCCGCTCTCGAACAGCAATGGGATCAGGCGCGCGCGTTCGTGAAGTCATCGACACTCGGTTTGCCTACCAACTTCGACGCCTGGGACGGATATCCGGCTGCACGCGAACGATTCTATGAGATGACGAAAAACGCTGGCGAAGACGGCATGATTGTGGTTACCGGCGATACGCACACATGGTGGGCGAACGATTTGGTTGATCATCATGGAGACCACAGAGGCGTCGAGCTCGGGACTCATTCCGTCACATCGCCCTCGCCGTACAGAAAAGATTTCCTGGGCGGCAAAGGCGCTGAATACGCGCTGCTAACCAATCGCGATAACGAAGATGTCCGGTACCTCTCCGGCGAACATCACGGCTTTATTCACCTGACCGTGACCAAAGAGTCTGCTCGCGCTGAGTTCCGCGCCGTTGATACGATCGAAAGCGGCAATTACAATGGCTTTACCAAGGTCGCTTTCGACATTGAAAAGAAAAAAGGCTCAGCAAAGTTTTCGGACGCAGACGGCTTAGGCTTCAAGGAAGGGTTCCTTTTCTGATCCATGATCTCTTTTTCCCGTATCATCGATAAGGCAAGCTGGGGGCATTTCGCGATCTGGTTTGCGATCTCGGCTGCTTATAACTGGTGGGCGTTTCGCCCTGGCGGTATCTGGCCTCGCGTCGTTGAAAACGCCGGCGGGGTCGTGCCGGAAATGAAGCCCGGCATTCCAGCCATCGAGCCCGTCCGCTCACTCGACGCCATGGGCGAGAACACGGGCGATTATCTCCTCTGGCAATTGCTCGATATTCCGTATGCGTTTCTCAATGTTATGATTGTGACAATCGCGATCGGGCTGGGCCTCAAAGCGCTGAAGCTCGGCGCTACGCCGCTACGGTTTTTACTGGCGTTGCCGTTTATCTACTTCGTCTCGGAAATCGTTGAGAATGCGCTGGTGGCTGGCTTCGCTTCCGGCTCGCTGCCAGTGAGCGAGCCTGTTGTCCTGGTCCAGCAACTTGCGACAACGCTGAAATTCGCATCCGGCGTGCCGGGCATGTTTTTGGCGCTCTTGTCTTTGGCTATTGCCGCTATTGCTGGACTCATTCGCCTTGTTCGGAAGTGAGCTAGAACCGTAAGGATCCGGATTTGTCGAAAAGTGATCTCATCGCATATGCGGCGGCGCTGCCGAAAGCGGAACTCCATTTACACATCGAAGGAAGCCTTGAACCAGAGTTGTTGTTCAAGCTCGGTAAGCGCAACAATATCGATCTGCCGTTCAAGTCAGTAGATGAGATACGCGCGGCTTATGAATTTTCAAATCTGCAGGACTTTCTCGACATCTATTATCAGGGAATGAGCGTTCTGCGGACGGAAGAAGATTTCTTCGACCTCACCATGGCGTATCTGAACCGGGCGCGGGCCGATAATGTGCGCCATGCGGAGATTTTCTTTGACCCGCAGGGCCATACGGAGCGCGGCGTGCCGTTTGATGTGGCCATCAGCGGCATTTCAACCGCGCTCGACATGGCGAAGGTACAATTCGGCATGACTACAAAGCTGATCATGTGTTTCTTGCGCCACCTGCCGGAAGAAGATGCTTTCGAAACCTTGAAACAGGCAGAAAATTGGCTTGATCGCATTGAGGCTGTCGGACTTGATTCGTCGGAAGTTGGTCATCCGCCGTCGAAGTTCGAGCGCGTATTCAAAGCGGCGCGCGAGCGGGATCTGAAACTCGTAGCGCATGCGGGCGAGGAAGGCCCGCCAGAATATGTCTACGAAGCGCTCGATCTGTTGCGTATCGACAGGCTCGATCATGGCAATCGATCCTTGGAAGATACCGTGCTAGTCGAACGCCTCGTGAAAGAGGAGATGACGCTGACAGTCTGCCCGCTTTCCAATCTCAAACTTTGCGTTGTTAATGATATAAAAAACCATCCGCTGAAGCGGATGCTCGAGTTAGGGTTGCGAGCAACGGTGAACTCCGACGACCCATCCTACTTTGGCGGCTATATGAACGACAACTTCAAAGCCGTGATTGAGGCGCTTGATCTGACGCGCGAAGACATCAAGACGCTTGCGAAAAACTCCTTCGCCGGCTCGTTTTTGTCAGACGGCGAAAAGCGTGCGCAGATAGCAGCCGTTGAGATGGTGTGAGCCTATTATCAGCGTTATGTCCGCGTCTCGCTGAATATTCGGTTTGGCGTTTAACAGGTTTTCATGAGTCTTGATAAGCGGGCTAAAGGCCGGATAATCAAGCGAGACCTTAACGTCAGGGGAATATTATGTGTTGGAAACAAATTTCTGCAGCGCTCGCGATCCTAACATCAATACCAACTGCGTGGGCGCAGTCCTGGGATCAAGGACGCGTTATTACAGGCGACAGGGCGGTATTGCAGCATCGCGAACGCCCCGCTGTTGAGAATGCTATCGTTGATGATCGTTTAAAGACGTTGCTGCCGCAATTGATGGACGAAACCGGCATTGACATGTGGCTCGTCATCAACCGCGAATACGCTGAAGACCCCATTTATTTTACGCTGGTTCCGCAGCCTACATTTGCAGCGCGCCGCACAACGATGTTGGTTTTTCATCGCCACAATGACGAATTGGACATGCTGACCATAAACCGATACCCCCTCGGCGAGTCCTATGCCCCTGCATGGCAAGGCGGCGAACTGGATGAGCAATGGGCGGCGCTAGGCGCGCTCATTGCCGAAAAGAACCCTGACAAGATTGGCGTCAACATGTCGCGTGATTGGCCTATCGCCGACGGACTGACCCATGGCCTTTATCAAAGGCTTGTGTCGGTATTGACGCCGGAGCTTCAGCAGCGCCTCACTTCAGCCGAAACGCTCGTGGTGCGCTGGGCTGAAACCCGTAATCGTCAGGAGACCGAAATTTACGGACATGTCGTTGGCCTTGCCCGCATGGTGATCGGCGAGGCGTTTTCCAGTGAAGTGATTACGCCCGGCGTCACAACAACGGATGATGTCGCCTGGTACATACGTCAACGATTTGAAGACCTTAATCTTGCGCCCTGGTTCATGCCTTACGTCAACATCCAGCGGCCTGGCCTCGCCTGCGAGGAGGAACAAGCCTTTTGCGGTGAAAGAGGAGTAATTCGTCGCGGTGACGTTCTGCATACTGATGTAGGAATATGTTACTTGAAGTTGTGCACGGATACCCAAGAGATGGGGTACGTTGCGAATTTGGGAGAGCAAGACGCGCCAAAGGGCCTTAAAGCTGCGCTTCGTGTCGGCAACCGCTGGCAAGACCATCTTACATCTTCGTTTGAAGTCGGCCTGACCGGCAATCAAATTCTCGCACAGACGCATGAAAAATGCCGCAAAGGTAGAATGATCTGCAGCACTTACACGCACCCGATTGGGTTTGTCGGTCACGCCCCTGGCCCCACAATCGGCATGTGGGATAATCAGGGCGAAACGCCCGTAAGAGGCGATTGGCCACTCTACCCAGATACTTGCTACGCGATTGAAGGCAATGTCAAAGCCTCGGTCTCAGAATGGAACGATCAGCTTGTGCAAATCAAACTTGAGCAAAGCGCTTGTTATGACGGCGAAAAAGTTCGCTATCTGGCAGGGCGGCAAACCCAATGGCACGTCATCAAGTAAGGCGGTAATGCTTGACGAGGACTAGTCATCATGAATCTGGCTGATCTTCGAGCCTTCAAGGGACAAATTATACATCAGCCCTTTCGAATCAAAGACGAAAGCCACAATCGGCTGATTGATCTGCGTGGCGTCGATCGCGCCGCCAGCGCCCAGTGTAATGACGGCAACCGAAGCGTCAACGCCGACCTCCCAACCGTCACTCAAGCGAAACTTCTCAAGCGCTTTCGGATCGAGAAACGCGATAATCTGCGTACGCGCCTGTGCCCCGAGCTGAAATCCGATGGAGGCCGATGCGGTTGAATAATAGGCGACAGAATTACCGCCAACGCGCAGTGCACCTTCGCCGTATTCGCCGCCAATGCCGATGCCCGCTTTTTTTACAGACGGGAAAACAAGCACGCCCGCCGCCTTGGCCAGCACATCGTCAGCGCCGGAAATCTCATCGCGAAATTCCGCTAGCGCTTCATCGCTGCGCCGGTCGATTTTTTCTTTCGAGGCCGCGAGCGCCGCACCCTGAACTACTGAAAAAGCAAGACCAAGCGCCACCAACGGGCTGAACAAGCGAACGATTTTCATAAGGGATCTCCCCGGTTTTCGTTGGCCCATTGAAGGGGCGGAATTCGGCGATTTTGCGGCGATCCGCGTTAACGAAAGTTTACTGTGTCTTCATCGCCAAGGCGAGCTTTCCCCTAAATTCCTCGAATCGGGGACGGTATCGCTGGTTCATAGCATCTAGCGCTTCGTTTGTTGATTTGCCCGGAGAGCCGCAGTCGAATGGCGGCGCCGGATCGTATTCAAGGCCAAGCTGCAACGCTTTTGCGAATTCGTCGCCGGCGATTTCCGCCGCCAAGGTGAACGCAAAATCAATTCCCGCCGTGACGCCGCCGCCCGTAAAGATATTACCGTCGCGCACGACGCGCTCTTTCACCGGAATCGCGCCTACATCGGTAAGCGCCTCGTGATAGGCCCAATGCGTCGTAGCGCGCTTTCCATTCAGGAGCCCTTCCGCGCCTAATATGTATGAGCCAGTGCACACGGATGTTACGTATTTCGCCCGCGCGCCCTCGCGCTTGACGAAGCCCATGAGTTCTTCATCTAGGATTGCATCGTCAACACCGAACCCGCCGGGAACGCACAGCACATCTGCAGGCGGGCAATCTGAAAACATACAGGTTGGGTTAAGCGTCAGCACTGCATCGGTTGGAATCGCATCCATTGACTTTGCCGCTAAGTACACCTTCGAGCCCGGCAAACGCGATAGCACTTGCAATGGCCCGGTGAAATCAAGCTGGGTGAGATTTGGAAAGAGTACGAAAACGATATTCAATGTTTCGGCCATCTGGCGCCTCTCAAGTTTTCCATCCAGCGATGATCTCCATAACCTTCTCAATGTCCAGTTGCGATTTCGTGATCCAATTTTGCGATGGCCCGCTCCAGCGATGTGAACCCCAGTCAACCGCGCCGTTCTTTTTAAATGTTACGCCTTCCGCTTTCAAAAGGCGTTTCTGTTTTTCTGCGCCCGAATGATCCGCCATGCAGCCAGAAGACGTAATGATACGATGCCACGGCAGGCCCTTGGGCGCGGTTCGCAAAGCGCGCGCCGCCTGACGAGGCCCTACGCCGGGAACGAGGCTCGCGATCATGCCGTAGCTCGCTACCTCGCTCTTCGGCACTTCACGGATGAGGGCGTAGATTTCCTCTGCGTCTAATCGCATGGTTAGATACAAATAACGGTGTCATCAGTTAGCAATGCTTTTTAGTACCCCCGCAAAATAATCGACCTCTTCAAGCTTTCCGGTACTAACGCGTGAATAAGTTGTGTAAGGAGGATAAACAGCGCCGCGAACGTTAACACCACGCGCCAGCATATCGGCAGCGAAGGCATCAGCATTGCGCTTTACATTCACAAAAACAAAATTCGTTTGGCTTTTTACGTAATCAAATCCTGCCGCATCACAGGCGGCATAAATTTTTTCTCGTCCTTCAATGATTTTTTTCTTACTAAAATTATAAAAGTCCTTGTCGTCAAGACTTGCCATAGCCGCCGCGAGTCCAGGCCTTGATATCCAGGTCATTACTTCTGACTGCAAAGCCTCAATTAAATCTGGACGTCCCAACGCATACCCGATGCGCAAACCTGCAAGCCCGTAAATTTTTGAAAATGTCTTGACCACGATGACATTCTTTTCAGCCGTCACAAGGTCAATCATGCTGTTTTCAACAGGCTGATCAACAAGGTCGTTGTAAGCTTCATCAACGACGACGACCGCATCACGGCCAACGGTATCGCAGAAATCCCTAAGCCGGCCAGCATCAACCAGAACGCCAGTCGGATTGTTTGGATTACAGATATAGACCATGCCGGCGCCAGAGCCTGTGCGGGCCGCGAGCGCATCAAGGTCATTGGCAAACTCATCATTGAGCGGCGTCAAGATGACATCCACGCCTTTGGCGCGCGCATAGTCAAATTGCGGACCATAGGTTGGGGTTGGTCCGATAACCGTTCCGCTGCGCCCGAAAACCGATGCAGCCGCATGGAGCATTTCTGTCGAACCACTGCTTAAAGCAACATGGGCAGGCGTTAGCCCGTGATAATCGGCCAGTTTATTGCGTAAATGTGAACTCTCAGGGTAAAGAGCGCTCGTATTTTGTAATTCTTTCGCCGCTGCGGCGCGCGCTTTGGGGCCTGGCCCGTAAGGGTTTTCATTATACATCAACCGAATGGGGTTTTCCGGTGTCGGGCCGATACGAGCCATCACCGAAGGCGGCATAGCTAGCGAAGTAGCTGCGGCAGAACCCGCTAAAAAAAGTCTTCGGTTAAAGACGGCGGTCATGCATCTCTCCCAATTTGAGAGAATAATAACCGCATACCCCGCCTGACGCGTCAATATAGTCGGGGGTCTAGGCCCAATCAGCAAGCGGAACCCATAGCGATAACCTGCGCAAACCACTACAGACGCCTTTTCGCACTGCGGCGATTACCTCGATCAGGACTGAGGGCCATGCATGCGCAACTTGCCTGAGCCTTACGCTGGGTATGAAGCTGGGAGTCATGCGGTAGCTAGCGACTTCTGCCTTCGGCACTTCGCGCGTCAGATCGTGGCTAGAGCTGAAACCCGCTAAATGTATGCGATCTCCATGCTCTCGCCAATGTCAGCACACAATTGAGCCACACTTTCAAGAAAAACTGAGTTTATTCAAAACAAGGGGAGATCATCATGACGAAATTCAACCTCATCGCTGGTGTAACTGCTATCACTCTTGCGCTTGGCGCATCGACTGGCGCTATGGCGAATAGTGGCATCAATGCGCTAGCCAAACTGGGGCACATTAAGGCCGAGACCGCAAATGACGCATCTCTATCAGCTAATGACCAACGCAATCGCGTTGGCAACCGTGCGGCAGTCCGGCAATCGGCAGCAGATAAGGCGGCGAAAAAATCGTCGCGGCTGAACAGAGCGTCAATCAAAAAAAGAGATTACAACGATTGATTGAAGGCGGCGCCAATCGTGAGCGGGCATCGCCGCTGTACACTGCTAGCCAAACTATAACTTCCGCCAGCAGGCAAGGCTTACTTACGTGATTTCAACAAACCCAATCGCGTCTTGCTGAAATCGCAAAGCGATTTCAGCAACTCTTAAAGACACCGGCGCTGTTTCTTGGATTATTTGAGGTCGCTCACGCGACCTCAAATAATCCGGCCGCGCCTTGCCCTCCGCCTACGCACATGGTGCATACGACATATTTGGCGCCGCGGCGTTTGCCCTCGATCAGTGCGTGACCAACCATGCGCGCGCCGGACATGCCGTAAGGGTGGCCGACGGAAATGGCGCCGCCATTGACGTTTAAAATCTCGTCCGGAATGCCAAGCTTGTCGCGGCAGTAAAGCACCTGCACCGCAAACGCCTCGTTCAGTTCCCAAAGGCCGATATCGCCAATTTTAAGGCCATTTTTTTCGAGTAGTTTCGGCACGGCGAAAACCGGCCCGATGCCCATTTCGTCAGGGTGCGTGCCGGCGACCGCCATGCCGCGATAAATCCCGAGCGGGGAAAGCCCGCGCTTTTCCGCTTCCTTGCGTTCCATGACGACGGCAGCGCTCGCCCCATCCGACAATTGCGAGGCGTTGCCGGCAGTGATGAATTTGCCTTCCTTCACATGCAAGCCGCCCTTGAACACAGGCTTCAGTCCTTTGAGTCCTTCGAGCGTTGTCTCCGGCCGGTTGCCTTCATCTTTTTCAAGCTTCGTCTCAACGTCTGAAACCTCTCCAGTTTCCTTATTCATGAACTTCATCACTGACGGCAGCGGCACAATTTCATCGTCAAACTTGCCAGCCTGTTGCGCCGCGTGCGTGCGCTGTTGCGACTGCAGCGCATATTCGTCCTGTGCATCGCGAGAGACGTTGTAACGCTCGCCGACAATCTCCGCCGTTTCGATCATCGGCAGATAAGTTTCGGGAAGGTTTTCCACCAGCCATGGATCACGGATCACAAACATATCGCCAGTCTGATTCATGGAAATCGACTCGACGCCGCCGCCGACAGCAATCTGCATATTGTCGACAACAACCTGTTTCGCCGCAGTCGCAATCGCCATCATGCCGCTCGCGCATTGCCGGTCGATAGTCTGGCCTGGCACGTCATGAGAAACGCCGCCGCGTAATAATGCCTGACGGGCAAGATTCTGAAACGCCGTACCTTGCTGGAGCGCCGCACCGAAAACGACGTCCTCGACTTCGGCCGGATCAATCTTCGCGCGCTCAATGGCGTGCTTGATAGCGTGGCCGCCAAGCGCCTGAGCAGTCGTGTTGTTAAACGCGCCGCGATAAGCCTTGCCGATAGGCGTGCGGGCGGTTGAGACAATAACAGCTTCTCTCATGGATCTTCTCCTTAATTCTTTTGACCCTGCGCCTTCGCCATGAAGTTGGCGATGGGCCCGGATGAATTGTCATAATAATGGACGTTTTCTTTTGAAGAGATCGCTCCCCATTGTTTGGCGATCTCTTCAGGCGTCTGATTGTCAGGTGATAAATAAACACCGTCTGTTTCAACCATATGGGCCAGCGCGTAACCGCCCCCGGCGCAGCTTACAATGGCGCGGCTCGGCGCATCGTCGCTGACGAGATACAGCATTGCGGCGGTGATGGCGTCAGGCGTTAGCTGCTCAAGGATCGGTTCGGGTATGCCGAGATCTTCGGTCATGCGGGTGCGCGCCGAGGGCGACAGGACATTCACTTTGATGCTGTACTTGGCCCCTTCCAGATGCAGCGCGTTCATTAGGCCGATAAGCCCCGCCTTCGCAGCGCCGTAATTCGCCTGGCCGAATATGCCGTGCAGGCCCGACGGCGATGACGTAAAAATCACGCGGCCATAATTCTGGTCGCGCATTACAGGCCAGACCGCATGGGTGCATGTCGCCGAGCCGATCAGGTGCACGTCGATGACAGCCTTAAAATCCTCCAGCGTCATTTTGTAAAACGTCTTGTCGCGCAGAATCCCAGCGTTGTTGACGAGAATATCGACATGGCCCCACTTTTCCATGGCGGCGGCGACCATGGCCCCGACTTCATCGGGTTTCGTCACATTGGCGCCGTCAGCTATCGCCTCGCCGCCAGACGCGTTGATATGCGACGCGACCTCTTCCGCAGCACTGACTGATCCGCCTGAACCGTCCACCGCGCCGCCTAGATCGTTGACCACGACCTTGCAACCGCGCGCCGCGAGCGCAATAGCATGAGATTTTCCGAGACCATTGCCGGCACCGGTAACAATCGCGACCTTGCCTTCATACTTAATCGACAAAAGATTTCTCCGGTTTCTAAATTACTACGATTTCAGTATTTACTGAATTCGCAATGAAGCATTGCTCATGTGACAGATGGTGCATTTTCGCGAGCGCTTCAGCATCGACATCAACGCCATCCGCAAAGGTAATTTCCGGGCGAAGCTCCACACGCGTGACGGCAAGGCGTCCATGCTCATTTTTTGCCATATAGCCAACGGCCTTGTCTTCATAGGAATCAACCGTCAGCCGCTTGCGCGCTGCAATCGCCAGAAATGTCAGCATGTGGCAGCTTGAAACCGACGCGACAAAAGCTTCCTCGGGATCGACGCAGGACGGATCGCCTAAAAACGCCGGCGCGGCGGCGGCGCGCACTTCTTCGCCGTTATCGAAGCGCCAAAAATGCGTGCGATTATAATCGTCATAGGCGAAACTCTCCGTTTCGCGCTTCCAGCTAATTGTCGCCAGATGTTCCGACATTTAAACCACCTGCATGGTGAGCCATTCGGCAATCAACGCCGGTTTTTCCTCGCCATCAATTTCGACTTTGACGTCATAGACGAGAGACCACTGACCGCCGGACCGCTTCTCGACCGATTTCAGAGCAAACCGGGCGCGGATCTTTTTTCCTGCCCTCACAGCATTCACAAAGCGGACTTTTTCAAACCCGTAATTGACGCCCATCTTGATACCCTCAAGAATGAGCACGGCTCCCGCCGCCATTTTCGACAGCATGGATAACGTCAAAAAACCATGCGCAATTGTGCCGCCAAACGGAGTCTTCGCCGCCGCTTCCGGATCAACATGAATAAACTGAAGATCCTCGGTAACATCCGCGAATTTATCGATCCGGTCCTGATCTACCAACACCCAGTCAGATACGCCAACTTCTTTTCCGATATAATCGTTGATCTGGTCCGGCGTCACGACAGGCATGAAATTCGTCCTCAATAACCGCGAAGCTGCGCGATACGGTCTGCATGGAACGCTGGATCGCCGAACATTTCCTGCGCCACGCGAATGCGTTTCATGTAAAAACCAATGTCATACTCATCGGTCATGCCAATACCGCCATGCATCTGCACCGCTTCCTGGCTGGCAAGCTTTGCCACTTCGCCGACTTTCGCTTTGGCAAGCGAACAAACAGCCCCGGCGATACCGTAATTGTCGTCAAGTTCCTGCAGCGCTTTCAACACGGCTGACTTTGCGATTTCGATTTCCGAATAAAGATGCGCCGCACGATGTTGCAGCGCCTGGAAAGTTCCGATTTCAGTTCCGAATTGTTTGCGTTCTTTTAGATAATCGACAGTCATCTTGAAGGCTGCTTGCGAGGCTCCGGACATTTCCGCCGCCAGCCCGGCGCGCCCTGCATTCAATACGCCCTCAAGCGCGCCAAAACCGCCATCCACTTCACCAAGAATATCGTCGCCGGTGGCTTCGACGCCGTCGAACTTGATCCGCGCGGCATTGCGGCTGTCGACCATTTGCGTGCGTTCGACTTCGATGCCGTTTGATTTTGAATCGACAAGGAAAAGCGTGAGCCCTTTTCTCTCACCCGGCGAGCCTGCCGTTCGTGCAGCGACAATTATCTTGTCGGCCACATGGCCATCAGCCACAAAGGTTTTATCACCGGAAAGCTTGAAGCCGTTGCCGTGCTTTTCCGCCGCCATGGCGGTCTTCGCGGGTCCATGTTTCGCCCCCTCATCTACGGCAAGTGCGTAAAGCAACTCGCCCGCAGCGATTTTTGGCAGATTTTCCTGCCGTTGCGCGTCGTTCCCCAGCTTTTTCAGCGCCGTTGCCGCAAGGATCGATGATGAAAGGTAGGGCGAGGCCGTCAGTGTACGCCCCATCTCTTCCGCCAGCACGCCGGCGCCGACAAAACCAAAACCTGAACCGCCATAGCCTTCGTCTACGATGATGCCGGCCCAGCCCATCTCCGCCATTTCTTTCCAGAGATCGCGAGAAAAACCGTCCGGATCGTTGGCATCACGCAGTTTACGCAGCGCCGCAACGGGCGCCTTTTCGTCCAGAAACCCGCGCGCCGAGTCGCGCAGCATTTCCTGTTCTTCGTTGAGGATTAGAGGCATTTTATTTCCTTCACGCACCCGGAAGTTCAAGAATGCGTTTTGCAATGATGTTAAGCTGTACCTCAGATGTGCCGCCTTCGATGGAGTTGGCTTTGGTTCTGAGCCATCCGCGCGCGAGCTTGCCATCCTTGGTGCGCTCGCCTTCCCATTCGAGCTCATCCGAACCGCCAGCATCCATCATCAATTCATAACGGCGCTTGTTCAGTTCCGTGCCGTAATATTTGAGCATGGACGAATTGGCGCCGGTTCCCTGCCCCGCCTTCGCCTCGTCTTTCATGCGCTCCATTGTCAGCATGAACGCCCAGCCATCGACGTCGGCCTGTGCGATTTTAGCGCGCAGCATGGAATCATCTAGGCGACCGCCCGCATCGAGACCTGTTTTCTGCGCTGCGATCTCGCCCGGGCTGCGTGCGGCAATCAGCGAAGCCGATCCGCCGCCGCCGATCATTTCACGCTCGTGGGTCAGGAGATACTTCGCGACGTCCCAGCCCTTGTTGAGTTCGCCGACAATGGCGGAAACGCCCGGCGCATGCTCCTTTGGCACGGTCGCGTCGTCAAAGAATGTTTCACAGAAAGGCGACTTGCCGGATATCAATTTAATGGGCTTGGTCGAAACGCCATCCTGTTCCATATTGACAAGAATAAAACTTATACCTGTGTGCTTGGTCGCTTTCGGATCGGTACGCACAAGGACAAAAATCCAGTCCGCTTCATCGGCGTAAGAAGTCCACACCTTCTGACCGTTAATCAGCCAGTGATCGCCCTTGTCTTCGCATTTACATTGCAATGACGCGAGGTCGGAGCCCGCGTTTGGTTCCGAATAACCCTGGCACCAGCGGATTTCACCGCGCGCTATGGGCGGAAGAAAATGTGCTTTCTGTTCATGCGTTCCGTACTTCAAAAGCGCCGGACCCAACATCCAGATGCCGAAACTTTCAAGCGGCGAGCGCGCCTTGATAGCGCGCATCTCAGCTTTCAGGATTTTGACTTCTTCCTTTGAAAGCCCGCCGCCGCCATATTCTTTCGGCCAGGAGGGAACGGTCCAGCCCTTTTCCGCCATGCGACCCAGCCAGATCTTTTGCGCTTCGGATTCGAACGTCCAGCGTTTACCGCCCCAGCAGATCGAATCCTCGCCGCCGGCGCCCGCATCACGCATTTCCTTGGGACAGTTCTCTTCGAGCCAGGCCCGCACTTCTTTACGGAAAGCTTCCAAGTCGCTCATGGCGTTTCCTCTCTTTTAGATCGCCAGCGCAGGCGGGTGTTCCAATGCGATTTTTCGCACGGTTATTTTATCGAACTTCGCCGTTCCCAGTCTGGGCAATGGCGAAGGTGAAATCCAGATGCGTTCCGGCGTTTTAAAGTCCGCCAGTTCCTCATTTATGAATGCACGCAATTCCGCCGGGTGCAGTTGCGCGCCGTCTTTCGGATAAACGACGAGACCAACCCGCTCGCCCAGCTTGTCGTCAGGCACGGAGAATACCGCCGCCTCGGCAACACCGTCATGCTCATACGCACGGTTCTCAACCTCCAGACAGGAAACATTCTCGCCGCCTCGAATGATCATATCCTTGATGCGATCGACGATATAGACGAAATCCTGCTCGTCCATCCTGCCGAGGTCGCCCGTGCGGAACCAGCCGTCAGGCGTCAGGGCCTTCGCCGTTTCTTCCGGCAAGTTGTGATAACCGCGGAAGTTTGCGGGACTTCTGATCCAGATTTCACCAACCTCACCGCGCGCAACATCCTTGCCGTCTTTTACAATTTTTATGTCCGTTACAGGCGGTACGGGCCGCCCTGTTGAGTCCGGGCGTTCCTGATAAAAATTCTGCGAGATGACGCAACCAATCGCATTTGTTTCCGATAATCCGTAACCGGAAGATGGATTAGCGTTGTGAAATTTTTCTTTTAGTTTTTTTACGTGATCGGGCGGGCGTTTGGCGCCGCCAGAACCGATATCCATCAGGGTCGGCACTTCCCCTGGATCGACGCTTTGTGTCAATTCATAAGACTGGCTCGGCACGCCGACAAAATTCGTAAGGCTTTCTTCCCTGATGATGCGCGCGGCGTCTTTTGCATCCCAGCGATAAATCATAGCGAGCCGCCGGCCGATAATCATCGACATCATGAAGATCGAGTGAGAGCCCGTAACATGGAACAATGGCACCGCGAGCAGAATGCCAGGGTTTTCGCCCATGGGACTAATACCATCGCGGGCAAGCGTCAGCGTGTTGACGACAAACCACCAGGACCACAGGGTTGAAACAGCGCCGCGATGAGTCAACACAACGCCTTTCGGCTGACCGGTGGAACCGGACGTGTAAACAAGTGAAAAATCGTCTTCCGGATCGATATCGACTTGCGGCTCTTCAGTATTCGATGAACCCGCGAGCAGATCTTCATAGCGAAAATCAGCGCCCTCGCCTTCCTCCCGGGCGAGGATCAGCGTCAAACCCATCTTTTCATGCAGAGGCTTTAGATATTCGAGACGTCGCGCGTCGGCGATGACGATTTTTGCACCGCTGTCCCTCAGGCCGTATTCCAGCTCGTCAGCTTTCCACCAGGCATTTAACGGCACCACAACCGCGCCGAGCGAAATGATCGCCATGTAGGCAATGCACCACTCAGGATAGTTGCGCATGGCGAGAGCGACATAATCGCCCTTCTTGACGCCGAGCTCATTCTCAAGGGCATGCGCGAACCGGCACACGCGTGACCAGGTTTCGGCAAAACTCAGGCGCTCACCTTTGAAAATCAAAAAATCCTGATCGCCGAATTTGGCGCTATCGGCGAAGATCGTCCGCAGGTGACGCGGCGCATTCGCAAAAACACGATACTTGTTACCGCGAATCTCAGCCTCTGTGATCGCAAATTGCGGGTCCGTGCCGACGAGTTTCATCGCCGCTTCGATCAACGTTTGAAGTTCAAGCGGCGGTGCGTCGGCTAGCGGGTTACTCTTCCCTGACATCGAAAACCTTTTTGTTTAGTTTTCCATGTATCTAGCCGACGGTGAGCGCTGACGGAACAACCGTATGCAGTCACCCGGGGTTAATTTGCAGAAATGCGGTTTCGGATTGATCCTAGGTAGGTGCTGATTTTTTCTTCGATGCCTTCTGGCCGCCCCTCGAGGCGCCACAAGCCATAAATCGCACTTATATATATAACAGCGCCAGCCAACACATCTGCCAAAAGCCGCAAGAGTGCAGACATCTCCTGGAAACTGCTGAAATTCGGCCGCAGTACTAAAAACCACACCGCCATGGCGGCAATGGCGCTTAGCGACCGGCGCGCCGCCAATAGCGGCTCCCAAAAGCCGCGATGGCTCGCCCGAGCATAAAGTACAAGATTTAGAACAACGTGGAAAAGCCCGGCCCCAGCAGCGGCAATGACGCCTCCTGTCAGACCGTGAGCCAGCACCGCCCAAATAAATATGGGCGTCCTCACCACAAAGAATACGAGTTCCCGCAGGAAAACAAGCCTCGTAAGCCCAAGAGCAACAGCGTAGGCTTGCGTGGCGAAAAAGAGTGACTGCAGACCAACGACTGGCGCGAGAAAAGTAATTACGGGGACAGCGGCGCTCCATTTGTCGCCAAGCAAGACATAAGTGAAATCGGTCGCCACGAAACCAAGGCCGAACGCTGCAGGCATGGCGAACGCGCCCAACGCCTCGACACCGCGAAGAAATGCGCCGCGCATTCGGGCGGCGTCCCCTTGCATCTCGGAGAGGCCCGGAAAGATTGCACGTGTCATAGGCATGGCGATCTGCCCGGCAACCATTTCGGATAACTGAAACCCGAGGAAATAGGCGCCGCCGCCGCTGGTTCCAACCAGGCGGCTGACGATCGGAACATCGAGTTTATTATTAAGCGCCGCCATGAAGCTGACGCCGCCTAGCCAGCCTGAAAAACCGATCAGCTTACGAAAAGATTTAAGAGAAAACCTCGGCGCGTATGGCCGCAAACCATACGATAATACCGCCTGGACGACCCCACCTGCAATCAGACCTAATATGATCGCCCAGTAAGTCCGAAAAATAATGGCGATGCTCAAAGATACGGCAACGCCAACAAGCCGGTTGACAATGACGACAATGAACTCGCGAGAAAATTTTAGGTCTCGTTCGAACTCATAAAATTTTGGATTAACAAGGCCGAGGAGAACAGGGAAAAGCGCAATTCCTGAAAACGCCCAAAATAATCTGGGATCGCCGTAAAAATCTGCCGCGAACGGCGCCGCTGTAAACAAAATCGCAGCAATGATCACGCCTCTGATGAGTGAGAACGTGAATAACGTGTCGAGATCGTCACGGTCCGCATCGCGAAACTTCACGACCGCCTGAGCAACGCCGATGTCTGACACTCCCTGAAGGAGCTGCATCGCGATAGTCGCGGTGGCGACGATGCCTATATCTTCCGGCACGAGCAGCCGAGCGACGATAATCGTATTGAGCGCCCCGATGAGGCGCGCAAATAACCCCGCCCCCATTATCCAGGCCGCACCATGAGCGACCCGCGTCGTCAGGGACTGAGCACCGCCAACATTCGCCGGATCAGACATAATTCATCCTGATTACTATAGGACAGGCGCTTAACCGGTTTCGTCAACAATGGCGATATTCCCATTTTGGGGTATTGCTTAGTCGCTTTCGCCTCTTTAGTTGCGAAGAGGAGTATTTTACTGGTGCATCCATGCCGCATACCTCTGCCCTTATGACCGTCATGATTAACGCCGCCCGCAAGGCGGCGCGCGGACTTGTACGCGATTTTGGCGAGGCTCAGGCGCTCCAAGTTTCAAGGAAAGGCGCGGCTGATTTCGTCTCTCGCGCTGACCTCAAGGCTGAAGAGGAAATTTACGAGGAACTTTCCAAGGCTCGGCCAAAATATGGTTTCGTCATGGAAGAGAAGGGAGAAGTTGAAGGTTCTGATAATTCCAATCGATGGATAATCGACCCTCTCGACGGAACTACAAACTTTCTTCATGGATTACCACAATTCGCAATCTCGATTGCCCTTGAACGTGACCGTCAGCCCTATGCCGGCGTTGTCTATAATCCGGCAACCGATGAATTGTTCTGGGCTGAAAAAGGGGAAGGCGCTTACCTTAACGATCGTCGTATCCGCGTTTCCGGACGTACAGACCTAAGTACTTGCCTTTTTGCCTGCGGATTGCCTTTCGCAGGACGTCCCGGACGCAAGCAAGCGCTGGAAGAAACAAAACGTGTCTTGAGAGAAACCTCAGGCATTCGAAGGTTCGGCGCTGCGGCTTTGGACTTGGCTTTTGTCGCCGCCGGCCGCTTCGATGCATTCTGGGAACGCAACCTTAATATCTGGGACGTCGCAGCGGGCGCATGTCTCGTGCGCGAAGCTGGCGGCATGGTCAGCGAAATCGAGGGCGGAAAGCATTACCTAACCGCCGGCTCAATTCTGGCGACAAATCCGGAAATCTATGAAAAAGCCCAAAATCTGCTAAGAGACTAGGTTGTTACAAGCAAAGATAATGCCTGTAGCGCCAGCGGACTGATTGCGGGTCAACGGTCTCACCATCAAACTGGGCGTTTAATCCGTAAGCTTCACAATGTGTCTGGGCCTCGGCGAACAAGTCGTCTGGATCGAAATCGTAAGGATCATAGGGGATCGAGATGGAAGGCTGTTGGCCGTAACGAGGCCCCGGGTCAGAGGCGCACGCTGACACGGTCAGAATTCCCGCCGCCAGAATAAAGAATTTAAACAACGTCGCCATACGCCAGCCTCCATCGCGCCATTGATTGCGCAGGCAGCATGCTAACAGCGCGAGCAACAATAAAAAAGAGCGCGGGGAATCAAAGGGAGGGACAAGAGGGCTACCCGCGCTCTTCTACAATCGGGGCTGGCATAGCAGCCCCGAATTTCGCTTATTGTCGATTAAGCAACGTTTTAAGCGGCGTCAGCGTCTTTCAGGACTTTGACATTGCCGGCTTTGTCGCCGCCAATTGAAATCTTGCGGGGCTTTGCCGATTCCGGGATTTCCCGTCTCAGTTCAATATTCAAGAGCCCGTTTACAAGACTTGCGCCGGCGACTTCCACATGTTCGGCGAGCTGAAAACGGCGCTGGAAAGATCGACCTGCAATACCTTGATGCAGGAATGTGCGGCCATTGTCGGTCTCGCTTCGATTGCCAGTCACGGTCAACGTATTCTCGTGCAGTTCCACATCAAGCTCGTCGTCAGCAAACCCTGCGACTGCGAGAGTGATGCGGTAATCATTTTCATCAACTCGTTCAATGTTGTAGGGCGGATAACCGCTAGTGTCGGTCTTGCCCATGGTATCGAGCAAGTCGAAAACGCGGTCAAAGCCGACGGTTGAACGATAAAGGGGGGTTAGATCAAAAGTGCGCATGTGCTTGTTCCTCCTTAGCTCAAGCGAGGGTTGAGACGCCCGGTTTCCCGCCGGTATGGCCGGGATAGAGCGCCCAGAGTTGCTATCAGACGAAGCCATCTGGCCTCCGTCATAATTTGAGATAGTCGCTCCGGCAGGGGGTTCAAGAGCCTGTCATATGAGAAATCACCCATTAGACCCACGTGAAAAGCATGGTAAAGACGCTCTCAATTGAAGATGGGAGCGAGTACTTATGAATTTTCTGAAGATCCTTCCTTATGGATTTGCATTGGCCGGGTTGGCGTTGGGGCTTAGCGCATGTGGAGGCGACAACAATGCGTCCAGCGACCCTGCAGCAGACTCTGAGCCAGCGGCGCCGATGGACAATGCGGCGCGTCTTGATGCGGTTCTGGCCGGCAGCCATCGATCAGACGAAGAGCGGGCTAGAGATCAATATCGCAACCCCAAAGAAACGCTGCTTTTCTTCGGCATTGAACCAGACATGACCGTCGTTGAAATATCTCCGGGCGGCGGCTGGTACACGCAAGTCATTGCGCCATACCTCAAGACAGGCGGCGGCAAACTCTATGCTACCGGTTTCGCGCTAGAAGGCGCAAGCGAGCGCGCCCTGGCCGCGAACGAAACATTTCGCACGACTTACGTGGAGCAACCAGACATCTATGGCGAAGTCGAGATGACCTATTTGGGTGACGGCTATCATATCGCGCCAGAAGGGTCAGCCGATGCTGTCGTTACGTTCCGTAACGTTCACGGTTGGCGGGATGAAGGAGAAGCGGCCGCGAATTTCGCCGAATTTTACCGCGCGCTGAAACCGGGCGGCATCCTGGGCGTTATCGATCACAGAGCCGATGGCGCCGAGTTACCTCGTGATGGGTCGTCTGGTTATATGTATACGGACGATGTGATCGCTTTTGCGACCGAAGCCGGGTTTGATTATGACGCCGCATCTGAAATAAACGCAAACGCCGCCGATACGAAAGATCATCCGTTCGGTGTCTGGACATTGCCGCCAGTACGTCGATCGTCTGAAATCCGCGGCCAGGAAGACCCGGATTTTGACCGCGCTGCTTATGACGCTATCGGCGAAAGCGACCGCATGACGCTAAAATTCCGTAAACCAATCGCTGCGGACGGCGCATTGTTGGAATAGTTTGGCAAAATGCCCGAAGAACGAGACAATCCGTTATGCGGAGCGGCAAAACAATTTTTTGCCGCTCCGTTTGGCGCAGTGCTGGCGCTTTTGTCCGAAGAAGGCGATTCGTTGTGGGTTGACGGGAGGAAAGATACGCCCACCATACTTTTGAAACCGCCAGCCAACACAGAACCAGCATGTGTTTGGCGCGGAAAACGGGACTCTCTTATTCGCGCGCTCGCCAGCAACCGGGCTTTTGAAAGCGCCTATGTTTCCGGGAGGGTTGCCGTCGCAGGAGACATAAGTGTCATGTCGCGGCTTCATTTAGGTCTGAAAAAGTGAGCCGCTTCATTGAAATCGACGACAACCCAGTACCCGACGGCGCTGAAGCTATGGAGTTTTCCGCCCCTGACGGAGCAAGACTACGCGGCGGCTTTTTTCCCGTAGATAATGCGCGCGCTACAGTCGTGCTTATGACTGGCTGGCCTGAGTTCATCGAGAAATACTTCGAAGTTATCGAAGATTTACGCGCACGCAAATTTAACGTTGCGATGATGGATTGGCGCGGACAAGGGCTTTCTGACCGCAAGAGCGCGCCAAAAATAAAATGGCGTAAATTTTTTCATCTGCTCATGAGTGACTTGCGGCATTTTATGGAATTGCATGTAAAGGCGCGCTTTAACGGACCATACATATTAATGACCCATTCCATGGGCGGCATGTCAGCGCTATTGCTGCTTGCAAGCGGATATCCGGCGTTTGAGCGTGCTGTTCTTTGTGCGCCAATGACGCGGCTGCTCCGCGAACCGCATAACAAGATCACAGACTTTATCTCCGGCCTTGCTGTCATCTTTGGCGCCGCCGCAATACCGGTTATACGAAAAAGAGATCACGCTGAGCATTTTGAAGGAAATATTTTTACCAGTGATCCGGTCCGTCACGCCCGATTCAGACAATTACTTCATACCGCGCCGGAAGCAGCAAATAAGGCGCCGACCTATGGCTGGGTAAATGCAGCGATAAAGGCCAGCTACAGTATTCATCGCCCGCACGCGCTTGACGGAATAAAAACTCCTACTTTGATCATCACAGCAGGAAAAGAACGCCAGATTGACGGTACAGACCATGCTGTAATCGCCGCCGCAAATCCGAATATTAGGCTGAAGACCGTTCCTGGCTCGCTCCATGAGATCATGATGGAACAAGATGAGATGCGGACAGCGTATTTTGATGCATTTGATGAATTCGTAGAGCCCATTTTTCAGCCCTAGCCTTTCAATTCAATGCCTCAGTTTGACAGCGCCCCCTCCTGTTGCGGAAGCCAAACGGCATGTCATCGATATATACGCGCCAAAATAAGATTTACTGAGTGCCTCAGCGAGCAAAGCTCGCAACACGCCGAATACGGGCGATGTCTCAAGAGATATGATGGCCCTGATGTTGACTGGCCATCTCGCAGCACAATGCGAAAGCCTAGATTAAGTCGTTAAAAGTTTTAGCGCCGCCTCATGCAGCTCCGGCGTTGCCGCGGCGATAACTTCGCCTCGATCATCCGTCCCCACCGCATGCCCTCGCCAATTGGTGACGACGCCGCCGGCGCCCTCAACAATAGGAATAAGCGCAGCATAGTCATGACGCTTCAAACAAGTTTCCAACACAAGATCCAGCTCGCCAATCGCCAGTAGCCCATAAGCATAAGCATCCATGCTGAAGCGCGCCACACGTGAGGCTGCATTAACGCGCGCAAACGACTGTGCTTCCTTTTCTGAGTAATAAGCGCTCGCCAGCGGGTCAGTAGTAGAAATTCGGGCGGCGGCAAGCTCCCTTACGCCGCTCGTCCTGGCATTCACATCCTTACCGCCAACACTGTATGTTACACTGCTGCTAAAGCCGACCCAGCGCTCATTTATGAATGGCTGATCGATTAGCCCAAGCACTGGCTCCCCTTCGCGCTCAAGCGCAATCAACGTCGTCCATGTCGCGCAACCACATACAAATGCGCGCGTACCGTCAACCGGATCCAGAATCCAGCGCCAAGCGGATTTCCCTGCACGCTCTTCGAATTCTTCTCCAAGGATTCCATGTTCAGGATAGGTTGTCTCAATTAAGTCCCGAATAGCGCGCTCGCCTTCCCGATCAGCGTCGGTGACAGGGTCGAAATCATCCCCCGGGGTTTCTTCGAGCTTATTGACGATGGGGATGCCATTGCGGAAACGAGGCAATGTTTTCAACCGGGCGGCGTCAGCCAGCCGGTTTGCAAAGGCGGCGAATTCAGAAAGATCTTGAGGTGTAAAAGACATGCGGCGGCGATCATGAAGACCGCCGCCGCTTGGTGCAAGAATTTTAGGCGCAGGAAAGCTTCTTTATTTGCAGGCTAACCTTCGTTGGATAAAGCACGCGCAAGATCCAGCAGGCGCCGACGGGGTTCTTCGTCGAGACGATAATAGTAACGGACAAGATCCATTGTTTCTTTTTCTTCCAGAAGGCCTTCAGCAGGCGCTTCCGCAAACCCGTACTCTTCGCGAAGATTGATATCGAGCTTCGGCTCGGCGCCGTTCATGCCTTCGAAAAAATACGAAATGGACACGTCGAGGGCTTTCGCTAAAGACCATAGACGCGACGCCGAAATCCTGTTGGAGCCACTTTCGTATTTTTGGATTTGCTGAAAGCGAATATCAACGGCATTCGCCAGTTTTTCCTGGGTTAATCCCAAAAGCCGGCGTCGCTGCCTAAGTCTTTTGCCCACATGAATATCAATCGGATGCGCCATTACCATACTCCACAAACGCCGTGCGCTGCCCGCGCAAAACTGCTGAACGTTGTGGGGGTAAACGCAAGCTCCATGCCGGAATGGTGAAACGGCGCAAACCCTTTCGCCTCTTACGCGACTTCGTCTCGTTAAGAGTGTAGAACGCTGCATAAACGCAACGGCGGTGGAATTCCTGTGCCGGGATGGCACAGGGCGCATCTCAATCGATCATTTTCGCCGAGCGTAACCAGAACTGCTCATCAAATCCCGGCGTTTCGAGATTAACAATAAATTGCCTCGACGCCGCCTCCCACGAAAAGTTTTCTGCCCATGCACGACATTCTTCCGGATTGCGCTTTTCATAGGCCGTGAGGCACGCTTTTGTCAGGTCTTCGTTCATCGCCCCGCACCCAGCTGGTGCGCCATCAAGAATTTCGAGGGGACCGCGTACCGGATAGGCCGCCACTGGCACGCCGCAGGCAAGCGCCTCTACATTCACGAGGCCGAAAGTGTCTGTGCGGGATGGGAATACAAAAACATCCGAAGCCTGATAATATTTTGTCAGCTCGTCTCCGTATTTCGGTCCGGTGAAGACAGCGTCCGGATATTTTGCTTCCAATTCTTCTTTTTGCGGGCCATCGCCGACAATAAGTTTCGTTCCTGGCAAGTCAGCTTCGAGGAAATCTTCAATGCTTTTTTCAACAGCCAGCCGGCCGACATAGAGAAAAATCGGGCGCTCGTGACTATCAAGAAAACTGCGATCGCCAGGCTGAAACTGTTCCAGATCGACGCCGCGCGCCCACAATTTCATTTTGGAAAAGCCGCGCTCAGTTAGCTCCTCTACTAGGCCAGGCGTCGCCACCATCATGGTTTCGCCGTCCTTGTGAAAGTCTTTCAGAATTGAGTATCCCCAGTGCGTAGGCACTTTCCAGCGTTCATTGGCGTACTCGGCAAAGCGCGTATGAAAGCTCGTCGTAAACGGGTAGCCGCGTCGCTTACAAAACCGTCTTGTCGCCCGGCCGATCGGCCCCTCGGTCGCAATGTGAATTGCATCAGGCTGAAAGTCGTTGATCAATTTCGCGACCTTACGGTTCGGCAACAACGACAATCGAATTTCTGGATAGGAAGGCAGCGGCACCGAACGAAACTCGTTTGGCGTTATGTAAAGAACCTCATTGCCAAAGTCAGTGAGGATTTTGCCGAGCGTGTCGAGCGTTCTGACAACGCCGTTTAACTGGGGTTTCCACGCATCCGTAGCGATAACAACTTTAAGGCCGCTCTCTCCTTTAGGCATATCAAACTGTTTTCTGGCTCTGGTGAGCCTGCCCATGCCTGAGCCAAGCCGCCGCAGCGCGCTTTTCTTCTTTTCCGTTTTTTCGGACGGCTGCGCTTGCTCTTCTGTCATGAAATCCGCCGTTTCGCTGGTTAAAGATCGCGTGAGGTAGTCTAACCGCGCTGTTTTGACAATCGAAAGCCGCGCCTTAGCCCGGATTTACGATCGTTAAGCTGTTAGATCGGCAAGGCCTGTCAATATGTGCAACTGCGAAAAAACAATGCTGCACTGCAGAAATTTCTGTTGCGTCGCAATATATTCTGCTGCTAGTCTCTGAAGTGCAGCGCATGGCGCTGCTGCCCAAGTTCTTGGGCGTTTCCTCCCTAACGACTTTAGGCCGCGGATTTCCGCGGCCTTTTTTTATTCAGCAGCCTGAGGCGGGCGCTGTTCAATACCGCGCGACGTGACAAGCCGCTCTATCAGGCGGGTCATATTCAAGCGCAAAGTCTCAAAATCCCCTGTCCGGGCTATGCGACGCTCATCCAGGTAAAGCGCCCTGTTGATCTCGATTTGCAGCACATGGACGCCTTCTCGCGGCCGACCGTAGGAAGAAGCGACATAGCCGCCGGCATAAGGCGCGTTGCGGGCAACCTGATAGCCATACCCACGCAGGATGTCCTCCGTCTCGGCGACAATCGACGGGTCGCACGACGAGCCAAAACGGTCGCCCAGTACGAAATCGATCCGCGGCTCCCCAGCCCGGAAAGGAGCGCCGCCCGCTGACGGCATGGAATGACAGTCGATCAGCACCGCAACCCCGAATTGAGAGCGTGCATCATCAATCAGCCGTCTTAAGGCCGCGTGATAGGGGTCGTAACAGGCCGCCAGTCTGCGCCGGGCGTCAAAATAATAGAGTTTGCGGGAATAAATATCCTGGCCGTCCGCGACAATGCGCGGGATGACCCCCAAACCGGCAATGACGCGGCTCGACCGCGTATCGGCATGCTTCGGCACATCATCAGAAAACATGCGGGGATCAAGCTCGTCGCGCGCCCGATTGACGTCAACAAATGCACGAGGAAACAGCGCGCGCAGCAGTGGCGCGCCAAAACGCGGCGCCTCGTCAAACAATAGGTCCACATAGCTGTCTTCCGACTGACGCAAGGCGTGCCGGTCAAGCCTTGTATTGCGCAAGAGTTCACCCGGATAATCACGGCCCGAATGAGGAGAAGCGAAAATCAACGGCGTTGTCGCCAGCTCGGGAGATAGCACCTCAACGGCGCGGCGTGGCGCAAACTGATCAGAAGAGTTAGGCTTTGGCGGCATCAGGCACCCAGGCTTGAAAACAAAATGACATCCGGCATGTTAACGCGAAGTTGCAAGCTTCGTTAAGGTCATATCGTTAAAGGGCGGTGATGCGGAGCGTTTTTTGCAGGACAGGACTTAATTCAGGTGGCGACCTTGCTGGATTCTCTATATTGGACGCCCTGGTGCGGTTGATTCGCCTGAAAGTAATTGAAGCGTAACGATAAAGGTCTGCACTTATGGCGGCGATTTTACTGGCGGAAGACGATGACTCGATGCGCAGTTTTCTCAAAAAGGCGCTGGAGCGGGCCGGTCATTCGGTGATTGACGCTTCTCAAGGCGATGAGGCGTTAACCGAACTCCAATTACGTGAGTTTGACCTCCTCCTCACCGATATTGTGATGCCGGTGATGGATGGAATCGAACTGGCGCGGCGCGCGGCGGAAATCGATCCTGAGATGAAAATCATGTTTATTACCGGTTTTGCCGCAGTGGCGCTAAATGCCGCCAACCAGGCGCCTGAAGATGCGAAAGTCCTGTCAAAGCCTTTCCACCTGAAAGACCTTGTTCATGAGGTGGATCGCGTCGTTGCCGCCTAATGAACAGTTTGCGTGCGGGCTTGCCTCTCCTGAAAATAATCGCTAGAGACCGGCCCTTCGAATTGGCTGCCACGCGCATCTTGCGCTGATTTGCATCAGGCCGTTCGGGCGCATAGCTCAGGGGTAGAGCGCTACCTTGACATGGTAGAGGTCCGTGGTTCGAAACCACGTGCGCCCACCACGCTCGCTAAACGGCTAAATCAACTACTGTAAGCTCACTATCCTCATTAGCGGCGTATCGCTCCATTTAAGTGAATCGCAGATCAGCAACGGTCGTTTAAAGCCGTTCATTTTCTTTCTTCGCGGTGAAAATCTGAGTTCGTCCTTCACAGGCGAACTTTGTTGCATCGGCGGATGCAAAACGCCTGGCGCGCGCTTTGTGCGCTTAGGGCATGAGTGCTGGACGCCTATACAAGATTGGGGTTATGCTCAATAATGTAAGCGTAGTAAAGGCACTAGTAGCGTTATAAGATTTACCTAATTCAAATCGAAACGAACTTACAAGATGCTTACATCACCGCGATCGCTACTCATTTTAATTTCAATTTTTCTTGCGGCGCCCGCAAATGCACAGCCATTTGATGTTGGCGACGAGGTCATTCTCCGAAGTGATAACCCACGCGGCGTGCCGATACATCGACTTCCCCGCTCAAGCCTGGTCGGTTTTGCGGAGCAAGGCGCAAGCGCCGTCATTGAAGATACAGCAAGAGAAGGGCGTTGGCTGCGCGTTACCATGGACGACGCGCAAGCGTGGGTTCTGGCCAGCAATGCTTTTACTTCAGATATGGAAATTCCGAATGAGCGACCGTCCGATACAGATAGAACGCTCTTACTGGATGCGCCTTGCGAAGAAACCGGTCCGCGCGAACGCCTCACCCACCCGCTTTTCGTCGTCTGCTTCGATACCAGTTGGCGCATACCGTTGTGGGTGGCTTATCGCTTAAGTCCAAATGCGATGTCGGGTCCCGGCGACAGAAAAAAATCCAGCTGGGAACAAGACACGCGCATCGCACCGCTCTTGCAGGCGTTTGATAGAGAGTATGTGGGTTCTGGCTGGCATCGCGGTCATATGGCCCCGGCGGAAGCATTCACGCGAACACAGCCAGCCGTCGACTTCACCCACCAGTTTTCGAACGCTGTTCCGCAATCGGGCAGCGTAAACTCAGGCGCATGGTCAAAGCTGGAAAAGCATGTGCGTGGTTTTGTGGAGGACGGCGCAACGGTCTGGATATTCACGGGCAGCCTGTCGCTCGACTTGAAGAAAGAATGTCTTGAGCCGCCTTTTGATAGTTCGTGCCGTTGCCTCAGCGCCGCTGGCGACCGCGTGGAACCCGAGCGCAGGATGGACATCCGGCAAAGACGGATTGCCGTGCCGTCACATACATTCAAGACATTTCTGGTTGAGCAGGATGGCGAATGGGATGGATTTGCCTTTGTGATGACCAACATCCACCGGCCCATGGGAAGCTTTTTTGATTATCAGTATTCAATTGACCGCGTTGAGGGGCTTCTTGGTCTTGACCTTTACGCCAGCCTGGACGCCGCAACGGAAGAAACTGTCGAAGCGAACACCATTTCCATCAGCTCAAAGCGGAGAAGGAACCGATGCCCCTAGAGAATGGACAGGAGTCCCAGGAGTATGTTGCTTTCCAGGAACACGATCTGAAAGGTTACCGGCTTGAGAAGCAGGATGCGCCTTGGTTGATCACTGTATTAATCATTGGAGCTGTCGCGTTATTTATTGTCGTCACCCAAGGCTGGGAGTCAGGACGCGAAGGCAATCGTCTTTTTGTACCGCTCTACTTCATGCCTGACACCACGAATATAGCCATAGATATTCTTATGTCTTTCGCAGTCATCACTGCTTTGATGGAGCGCGCCGTAGAAGTTTTCATCGGCAGTACGCGGGCCATCCGACGCAAGCTCACGACCCGCCATCTCGAAGCTTTAAACTCGCTGCTTGAAGACAGGCAGAACAGTTACGACGCAGCCAAGGCCTCGGGAGACAGCAAAGCGCAATCCATGGAAAGCGCATTATTGGCGTTAAAAGACCGGCGCAACCGCGTTTACCACAGACTGACTTCCTACCGAACCGGGACAAGGATAAGGGCGCTGTCATTTTCATTGCTGTTTGGCACGTTGATTGCGCTTGCCGGGGTTCGCGTCATTTCACCATTACTGGATGTTCCTTACGCTGCGCTGAGCAACATCCAATGGGCGGCGCTTCAGATCGTGGATATCGCCGGAACAGCCGGCCTCATCGCCGGCGGTACCAATGGCATCCATCGATTGATCAGCAACTTGGGTGCGCGCACTGAACCTGAAAATCCGTCAGAGCTTGAAGTTAGAACGCGCCCAAGCTGATAGAAGCTTGATATCGAAACCTCAGGACGCCCAGTCTTTTTTAAGGCGCGGCGCCGTGATGATGAACAGCGTAGCTGCAATCACGTAAAAGATGATGCCCGACAGGATCGCATAACGCAGAGACTCATCGCCATAGACCGCTTTCAAGCTGTCTGAAATGGCGCCGATGATGAGGTTGCCAAGACCAATACCGATCAGATTGTTGATGAACAAAAAGACGGCGGATGCGGTCGCCCGCATATTCGGCTGAACGAGCTGTTGAAAAGCGGTCAAAACTGGACCGAGCCAGACAAGGCTCAACGCCTGCAATCCTAGAAATGCAGGGAATGCAATCCACAAGGAGTTCGCGAGTACGCCCACAATAAAAAACGGAACCGTAGCAATGAACGCCGCTGCAGGCACGAGCGCGTAGGCCGCTTTTCGCTCAGGCCCGTATCTGTCAGCCATGACGCCGCCAAGCCAGATGCCAGCGATGCCGCCTAACAATAGAACGGTCGCGTAAAAGTACGATGCATAAAGCACAGGCCCGGCATTTGCGGGGACAAGCGCATCCGGCATCCAGGCAAAAAACCCAGGCAACGCTTCTCCAAAACTCCGCACAAAGAACGATGGCAACCAGAAAATCAGACCGTAGCCCATCATTGACGAACTCGCGGCGCCAAGCGACAGCCCCCAGAAACTCGGTTTTTGCACGAGCGTGGAAACGACATCGCTCACTTTTGCAGGCGTGGTTACTGCGCCGTCGCCATCAAAACCACCACGTTTCGGCTCGCGCATGGTCAAACGGAAAACAGGAGCAATGGCGAGACCAGCCAGCCCCACGATAATGAACGCCGCTCGCCAGCCGAGATAACTCGTCAGCACCCCACCGAGCAAAATGCCTAACGCTGAACCAACCGGAATACCGAAGGAGTAAATTGATAGCGCACGCGCGCGCTTTTCAGGTGGGAAATAATCGGCAATCAGCGAATAGGCCGGGGCGACGCCACCTGCCTCCCCCACGCCAACACCGAGCCGCGCCAGAAACAACTGCAAAAAGTTTTGTGCAAAACCACAAGCCGCCGTCATGGCGCTCCAAACCGCTAGCGCCACCGTCATGATCCATGTACGGCTCCTACGGTCCGCCAGCATGGCGATGGGAATGCCCAAAAACGTATAGAACAGCGCAAACGCCAAACCGCCCATCAGGCTTAACTGCGTGTCAGACAGCCCTAGATCAGATTTAATGGGAACAGCGAGAATGCCGACGATCTGGCGGTCGATAAAGTTGAACGTGTAGACGACAACAAGAATGAACAGGACATAGCCGCGATAAAACGGGGACGCTGGCTTATCGCTCATCTATTCGCTGCTTTCTTCGAAAGGTTGATTTAACGACTCCAGAAAAGCTTTCGCGTCAGCGACCGTTTCTTCGGGCGCTTCTTCCTGCGCTGCATGGCCGACGCCTGGATAGGAAAGCAAACGTGCATTCGGAATAAGTTCCTCGATGCGCCTTCCCTGTTCAATGGGAATGATCACATCGTTCTCACCCCAAAGGATCAATGTCGGCGCGGTAATGCTCGACAAGGCTTCTGCCGGGTCAGGCAGGGTGAATTCTTCCAATGATTTAATCAGCGCCTGTCCGTTTCCTTCGCGTCTGATCATGTCTCGCATCGTTGCAACGCGACCATCCGTGATCTTGCTATCGTCACCGTAAATTATCTCCGCACTTGCGCGCACACCAGCCTCCGGCGCTGTCAGCAAGTAGGCTTTCATAGCGGCCGGGATTTCAGCGGGCGTATCGCTGACGCCATTCAGCGGAAACGCGCCAGCGGAAATCAAGATCAACCCATTGACCTTGTCACCCTGCTCGGCTGCAAACCGCCATGCGGCGAGTCCGCCCAACGAATTGCCAGCGATCACAACGCTGTCTAGGCCAAGCGCATCCATTATATCGCCAATGAATGCCGCGCGCTCCTGTGGTGCATAACGCTCCAGCGGGTCTGGTCCTGTAAGTCCATGCCCGAGCAAGTCATACCGTATGACGCGATAGTCAGACTTTAATGCATCAGTCCAATTGTTCCATGTCTCAAGAGAATGGGTGAAACCGTGCACCAGCAGGACCGGATGACCATCCTCTGGGCCCTGTTCCCGCACTCTTACCTGCGCGCCCGCAATCTCAACTATGCGATCATCGGACGTCATATATTTCGCATCTATGTCATCAGCGGGAACGCCTTTTGCCGCCCGCCACGTCATGACGCCGAACACGCCCGCCCCCGCAAGAATGATAAGAAGGAGCGTAATAAAAAATTTTTTTATCATGGGAAACGCAATCCGTGATCTTCAGACGCAGCGGCGGCGATCAATGATACGCAATGATCGCCAGCCACAAACCGCCCGCCCCCGGAGGAGGGTTAGAACGCAACTTCAATAGTACCGAAGACCTGTCGCGGATTGCCGTAGAAGGTCGTCAACACGCCGCTCAGGCCCAAAGCAGAGTTACCGAACTCTGGCAGCGTTGTCACGAAGTCGTAGCCAGCGACAACATACTCTTTGTTGAGCAGGTTTTTGCCGTGAACGCTGAGCTTCACTTTTCCATCAGCAGCAGTCCAGCCAAGCCCGGCGTTCCACAGCCAGACTTCTGGCTGGTCGAGCGGCGAAGCGTAATTGAACTGGTTTGTAAAGCTCCGATAAGAGAAAGACGTCGACACGTTGGCGTCACCATCCTTACCAAACAACGACGCAGGCCGCTGGTATGAAAGACGGCTGAAAGCTGTAATCGATGGTGTATTTTGGAACACGGCAACATCGGAGATATCTGTACCGGTTCGGCCTGTATATTCATCGAATTCAGCATTGATATAACCAAGCGTGAACTGATAGCTGAGCGAATCGCCAGCCGCCGCCATGTCTTCCGCAAGGACTGCAAGACCGTCCAGTTCGAGCCCGTAAAGTGTTGCTTCCGCAGCGTTAGTGGTCACGCCCGCAAAGGTTTCCGCGATGCCGTCCATATCGGCGTCAATACCGATGGAACCCGGTACCTGCACATCCTTATAGCCGCTATAAAACAAAGCGAGGTTGGAATTAAACCGCCCGCCACCGAGTGAGTTTTTCCAGCCGACTTCGTAAGTGTTGATATTTTCCGGCTCAAATCGGCAGAATGCAATCTGATCGTCGATATCAACTGCGCCCGCCATGCCGTCGCCATCAAGATCGGGCGCAGCGTTAGCACCGCAACGTGGGTCGAACGAACCGCCCTTAAAGCCTTGCGAATAAGACGCATAGAGCGTGTGTTCCGGCGACGGCTCCCAGGTGATGCTGGCGCGCGGGCTGAAATCCGTGAATGTCGCCGACGCATCAAGGTCCGCAAGCACGACATCAGGCGCGCGGTCAGGCCCGCCGAAAGAAGGTGAGAAGCCCGGCGTGAAATACTGCGTCCTCAACAGCGAGATGCTTCGCTCGTCCTCCGTATAGCGGCCGCCGGCAGAAATAGAGACCGTATCCGTCAGATCAAAGGTAAAGTCGCCAAAAACAGACCAGCTTTTTGTCGAAACATCGCTCGACGTAAATGCGTTAAGGCCCGCCAACATAAGCAACGGCGCCGTCTCATCCAGAACAACATCAAAGACTGTCAGCCCTTCAGCATCGAGATAATAGAACCCGGCAATACCGCTTAGACGATCACCCTCGTAAAGAATTTGAAATTCTTCGCTGAACTGCTTGTTATCATAAATACCCGGAACGTCGAGGTCGACAATCGGCAAGGAGTCAAAGTCAATAGGCGTCGTCGTCTCATCGTCGCGGTAAGAGATGATGTTTTTTAACGTGAATTCGTCAGACACCTGCCATTCAGCTGTTGCGGACACGCCGCGCGCAACAACGCTTTGCTCAGGCGTGTTGAGACCTGCTCTTGTATCAAAGACGTTGTCCAGCACTGGATAGGTTACTGCAGGCATGACGGTTAAGTCAGTGTAGGGTAGAAGGCGGTGCCCTTGCCGCGGATCGGAATTATCTTCTGTCCAGTCGCCAGTAACCCGAATGGAAAAAGCGTCGTTCAGTCCCCAGTCCAGCGTTAAACGCCCTGCCAGGATATCCTTGTTGTAGTTTTCAAGGCCGTTGACGAGATTGTCGCCAAATCCATTGCGTCGCATGTAAGCGATAGCGCCGCCAGCGCGTAGATATCCCCCGGATGCATTTTCCGGCATAAGCGGCAGGTTGAACGTGCCAACCGCATCGATTTGTCCGTATGTGCCGCCTGTTAATCGCAACCGCGCTTCAGGTTCGTCGTCGAGACGGCGGGTAACGTATTTTACAGCGCCGCCAATCGTGTTGCGCCCGTAAAGCGTTCCTTGGGGTCCGCGCAAGACTTCGACCCGCTCGACATCGTAGATATCAAGAAGCGCCGCCTGCGGGCGATTGAGATAGACATCATCAATGTATATGCCGACGCCCGCCTCAAACCCGCTCACCGGGTCCTGCTGACCAACACCGCGAATGAATGCTGTCAGCGTAGTATTCGTCGCGCGCGAAGTCTCCAGCGTCACGTTTGGTGAGAGCGCTTCAATGTCGGTAAGATCCTGGGCGCCGAGCTCATCCAACTGGTCGCCTGTATAGGCGGATACAGCGAGCGGCACGTCCTGCAGACTTTCCTCGCGCCGGCGGGCGGTAACGACAATCCTGTCGCTGCTGGCGTCCGACGCCTCGTCCTGCGCGTAGACGACGGTTCCCCCTGCTGAAAGTGAAAAAGTGGAGCAAAACGCCAAAAGGGCCGTTTTTCTCGCCATAGAAGTTTTAAAAGACTGGTTTCGAACAGCCATAATCGCCTCCCAACGTGAATAATCTTGTTTTTTTCTCACGCTAGCGACTCCTGAAGCGTCGCATAATGACGCCATGGCTCACAAAAAGTGTACAATTTCGCTCAAATCAATCCTTCTTGAAAGCGCTGATATGGGCCGGTTCAGGGTTTTTTCCTTTCCAGCGCCTCTTTAATAAAAGCTTTTGGGGTCAATCCATTCCAGTCCTTGAAAGCGCGGTTAAAGGCCCGGAATTCGGAAAAGCCGAGGGCGTCGGAAACGTCGGCTACGGATTTCTCGCTAAGCAGCAAACGTTGCGCCTCTTCATTAAGCACTTCGCGGCGAAGCTCACGAAAACTACCGCCCTCAAGTCCGAGCCGGCGCCGCAAAGTCGCTACACTGACATTCATTTGTGCGGCAAGATCGGCTTGCTCCACAACACCGCGAGACAGCGCGTCCCGCACGAGACTTGTGGTCGACTTTGGCGCCTCACGTCTTGCCGTCCGGCCAGCGACAACATCGACGATTTTTTGATAAACGGCGTTTGATGTAAGAGCCTCCTGCTGCGGCATCGTGATGGGTCGAAGCGATGTTTCGAGATCAAATGACAAACGATATTTATCCGCCGCAAAGCGTATCGGCGCATCCCAGTAGCCCAGATGCGCGCAATCTCCGCCAGGCGATGGCCGCCGGATGAATACGCTTTTCACCGCATCTTTCGCAGATGGCGATACAATCAACAGTATGCAGTGTAAAAATATCAGGACGCACTCGATGGAAAAGTAAATAAACTCCGCCGAATGCGTATCGACGTAAGGAAAGTCCCGGTCATTGATAATAATATCGACTGATGCACGACGTTTTACGACGGAATTATACTGCCCGCCATGAAGCATATTGTAAGAGCGCGCGAGCACGCGCATCACTTCGTATAAATTGTCACAATCATGAACATTCTGAAGTACGAAATCAGTGCTACCAGAAAGCAACTGTCGCGACGACAAATGCACGGTCTCGTCGCCAAATAGAATAGAAAGCCGGTTTTGCAGGCGATAATAATCAGCCAGATCAATTCGATCCGGTCCTGTCGCTTCCGCCAACGCCGCCGGCAAGCTTAACGACTTCAACAGCGGACCAATCTCTATGCCTGCTTTCGTGGCCTGGGCCAGAAGCGGGTCCAGTCGCGCCCGGGATACTGTAATCGGCTGGTGTGGATCAGGGGTCATGAATTTTGGCCGGCTGAATTTTGACCATACATAAGGGGTTACAGAGGTCCAAACCAAGACGTCAGCGGAAAAGTTTGGGCGTCTGCCCCGAAACAAGCCGCAAGCCGGTATGCCAATCGGACATATTAACCAAACGGCTACCAACACGGGCGAAAGCCGTGTTAGGACCCCGCTGCGGCGCAAAACTTGCTGTCGCTAGGTACAGATTATGGGAGTTTTTCATGCGGATTATGGTTACCGGCGGCGCCGGTTTCATCGGATCTGCGGTCATACGCCGGGCGATTGCAAATGGTGAGGACGTTCTTAACGTCGATAAGCTCACCTACGCCGCGAATCTCGACAACGTTGCAGACGTTGCAGGCCATGCACGCTACCAGTTTGCGCAGAAAGATATCTGTGACCTACCGGCCATGACCTCGCTAATGGCGGAATTCAACCCTGATGCAGTGATGAACTTGGCAGCGGAAACCCACGTGGACCGTTCTATCGACGGACCAGGCGCTTTCATCCAGACGAATATTGTCGGCGTGTATTCACTTTTGGAAGCGGCAAAAACCTACATGGAGAATGGCGCCCCAGTAGGATTTCGTTTCCATCATATCTCAACAGATGAGGTCTACGGCTCGCTCGGTCCCACTGGGGAATTTACGGAAACATCACCCTACCAGCCCAACTCTCCATACTCAGCCGCTAAGGCATCATCGGACATGCTGGCGCGCGCCTGGCGCGAAACATTCAACTTGCCGGTAATCGTTACGAACTGTTCCAACAACTACGGACCCTATCAATTTCCCGAAAAGCTGATCCCGGTGGTCGTGATTGCGGGACTGGAAGGCCGGGAAATCCCGATTTACGGCAAGGGAGATAACATCAGGGACTGGCTCTTTGTAGAAGACCACGCCGATGCGTTGTTGTTGGCCGCGCGCCAAGGCAAGCCCGGTGAAACATACAATATTGGCGGACGGGCGGAGCGCACGAATCTCGAACTCGTCAAAATGATCTGCGCTATTCTTGATGAGGAACTGCCGTCTTCACCGCACCGCCCGCATGAAAACCTGATTACATTTGTCGCCGACCGCCCAGGTCATGACCAGCGCTATGCAATCAATTGCGACAAGATCGAACAGGAACTCGGCTGGTCGCCGTCGTGCAGTATTGAAGAAGGCATGCGAAACACCGTGCGCTGGTATCTCGACAACCGCGATTGGTGGGATGCGATTAGAAATCAGGGCTTTGACGTGAGCGCACGCCAAGGGCTCGGGAAGAAAGGTTAAGCGCAAATGCGCACTCTCGTTTTCGGCAAGAGCGGACAGGTCGCCCGCGCCCTAGCGGACCTGGTGGAGAACGACACCCATTTCTTATTCCTTGGGCACGGAGAGACGGACCTTTCAGAACCTGACGCCGGCGGCGACGCGGTCGCTGAGTATAGCCCTGACGTGGTAATCAACGCCGCCGCTTATACGGCCGTAGATAAAGCCGAGAGCAAAAAAGGGCTGGCGCATAACATAAACGCGCAGGCAGTAGAAAGAATTGCGGCAGCGTGTAAAAATACCGGCGCCCAATTCATTCATATTTCTACAGACTACGTCTTCGATGGAAATGAAACCGGACGGTATTCCGAAACAAGCATTACAAACCCGGCGAACGCCTACGGACAATCAAAACTTGCGGGCGAAGAGGCAGCCATAGCCGCATACGCTGAGACGATCGTCGTTCGTACATCCTGGATTTTTTCTGAGTACGGATCGAATTTCGTAAAAACTATGTTGCGTTTAGCGCGGGAACGAAATGAACTATCAATTGTCAGCGATCAAATCGGCGGCCCTACGGATGCGCGCGACATCGCCAAAGCGTTGCTGGCGATAGTCGGCAAAAAACATCGAGGCGGGCCTGGCGCTGGCGTTTATCATTTTCAGGGAGCGCCAGCGGTAAGCTGGGCTGATTTCGCCCGAAAGATCTTTGAAATCAATGGAAACAATACCGCAGTGACGGCGATTCCAACGTCTCAGTATCCGACACCAGCACGGAGACCTCTCAACACGGTGCTTGATTGTGCAAAAATCGAGCGTGATTTCGGCATAGGCCAGCCCGACTGGCGCGCCAGTTTAAGACGCGTTATCGACGCTCTAAAACAAAAGGAAGAAAGAACATGAAGGGGATCATTCTCGCTGGCGGATCCGGAACGCGGCTTTACCCTGTAACGCGCGGCGTTTCGAAACAGCTGACGCCAATCTATGACAAGCCGATGATCTATTACCCCTTGAGCGTGCTGATGCTCGCCGGGATCAAGGACATTCTTGTGATTACGACGCCAGAAGACAAAGCGTCCTTTGAACGCCTGCTTGGTGACGGTTCGGAGTGGGGCATCCAAATCGCATACGCTGTGCAACCCAGCCCGGATGGTCTCGCGCAAGCCTTTATCATCGGAGAAGAGTTCATTGATGGCGACAAATGCGCACTCGTTCTTGGCGATAATATTTTTTATGGCCAAGGACTTACGAAACATCTTCGAGAAGCGGCAAGCCTAGATGCCGGCGCAGAAATATTTGCTTATCAAGTTACCGATCCACAAAGATACGGTGTTGTTGAGTTTGACCAGAATGGCGGCGTAATTTCTATTGAAGAAAAACCTCAAAAACCGAAATCGAATTTCGCTGCAACCGGCCTCTATTTTTATGACGAAACTGTTGTTGAGCGCGCGAAAGCAGTAAAACCATCCGCACGAGGCGAATTGGAAATAACCACTCTCAATGAAATGTACTTGCGTGACGGCGTTTTGCGAACCCAGGTTCTGGGCCGCGGTTTTGCGTGGCTTGATACCGGCACCCATGAGTCTTTGCTTGAGGCTGCGCATTTCGTGCAAACCATTGAAACACGCCAGGGTCTCAAAATTTCGTGTCCGGAAGAGATAGCTTTTCGCTCAGGCTTTATTGATCGAGAGCAATTGCGGTCGCTCGCCGAACCGCTTAAAAAAAATCAGTACGGGCAATATCTTTTGCGTCTCATAGAGAATTAGCAAGGCGATGCCGTTGTGAGAGCCGCTCCGCGCCTTTGCCAATAACCGCCAAGCGCCATAATGGACCGTACGCCACCCTGCCCAGGGCTCCTGTCACTACTGATCCCCGCCACTTCCGGGAACAGGCGTCCAATAACGCCGCCGGATAGCTCTGCTGGTTATAATATAGGGCAAGGGGCCGCTAAGGGGTTGCGCCATCTCCCTGAGGCGCTCTAAGACAAACAAAAGACTGCACCCCGTTATTCCGGGGCGGCATCAATTTCTTAAAAACGGAAAGAATTATGAAAATCCTGGTGATCGGAGGCGATGGTTTTTGTGGTTGGCCAACCTCGCTACACTTGTCAGCTGAAGGCCATGAAGTAACAATCGTCGATAATCTTTCCAGGCGAAAAATCGATATCGAGCTTGAAGTCGACAGCCTCACCCCAATCCAACCTATATCGACACGGTTGAAAGCATGGGAAGAAGTTTCCGGGAAATGCATCAAGTTCGAAAATATCGACGCCGCCAAAAATTACGCGCGCCTGATGAACCTGATCAAAGAGCTTCAGCCTGATGCTATAGTGCATTTCGCCGAGCAGCGCGCTGCGCCTTATTCGATGAAGTCCTCTTATCACAAGCGGTACACGGTCGATAACAATCTAAATGCTACGAACAACGTTCTTGCCGCTATCGTTGAATCGGGTGTGGACGCACATCTCGTGCACCTCGGGACCATGGGCGTTTATGGATATGGCACGGCTGGGATGAAGATTCCGGAAGGCTATCTCCCTGTGAAAATAGAAGCCGATGACGGGCGTGAAATTCGTCAAGAAATACTATACCCGGCTAACCCCGGATCTATTTATCACATGACGAAAACGCAGGACCAATTGCTGTTCGCGTTTTATAATAAAAATGACGGATTGAAAATTACCGATCTGCATCAGGGTATTGTCTGGGGCACGCAAACGGAAGAAACAAAAAAAGATGAGCGCCTGATCAACCGGTTTGATTATGACGGCGACTATGGCACCGTTCTTAACCGTTTCCTGATGCAAGCCGCGGTTGGTTTTCCCATGACTGTCCATGGCACCGGCGGCCAAACGCGCGCCTTCATACACATCCAGGACACTGTAAAATGTATTGAGCTCGCTATAGAAACGCCGCCGCAAAACGGCGAACGCGTCCGCATTTTAAACCAGATGACAGAAACACATCGCGTTCGGGATCTGGCCAAGCTCATCGCTGATAAAACTGGCGCGACAATAGAATACGTAAACAACCCGCGAAAAGAAGATGCTGAAAACGAGTTGAATGTCGAAAACCAGCGTCTTCTGGGACTAGGACTTGACCCTATCACGCTCGAAGCCGGCCTTTTGGAAGAAGTCACTCAAATCGCGAAAAAGTACGCCGATCGCTGTGACAAATCTAAAATTCCATGTGTGTCGTACTGGACTACAGCGCAAGACCAGACATCAAAGAGTTAACCAGCAGCGTATCGCTTAAAATAGTCAAGCGTTTCGTCATAGGGCTTTGAGTCGGCCGTGCGCCAGTCGTGAACGCTTTCGCGATTTAAAAGCATTCCTTCTGGTGACAGCACCAAAACGGTAGGCGTACCGAATAATTCTATAACGCCAAACCGGGCGGCGACATCGAGATTGCGGTCGCGCCGCCCGACATCTACCCACACCAGAACAAATCCATCTTCGATCACCGCTGCGAGTTCAGGCTGTTCGAACTTCGCGGCCAGACCGCGACTGTCGTGGCACCAGTTTCCGCCCAACACCAGAAGCACATTCTTTCTATTCACTTCCGCCGCCGCAAGCGCTGCATCGACATCCATCATCGCGTTCCGGCTTGCGTCAAACGGACGTGGATTATTGTCATGGCGGCCTTGGTGATTCTCATTTTCATCGCCAGAGAAAGAGGCCTCGACCACATAACCAGAAACATTTGCTGTCGTTTTGACGGCTCCCGCGCCAACATTCGCCGCCGCACCAACTGTGCTCGTAACTGCCTTGACGCAACCAGCCATACCCAGCAGCGCCGCAAATAGAAATAGTCTGATCACTTCGGCGCCTCGCTCATGGTTGCTTTTATCATTTTATATCGGCCCATATCATCGCACAGGCTTTTGGGCCTTGCGGTTCAGTGAAAGTTCAAAGATGTCAGGCCGAGCATAGTGACCGGCGACATCGAAATCCATTTTTCCACGCGCGATATCCGCGGGGTCGAGATCTGCATATAGAATGGTTTCTTCGCCAAACACAGGGCCAGCAAGAAGTTCGCCCATGGGAGAGACAATCACGCTCCCGCCGTTGATTAACACCGTTTCGGGGTGGTCTCCTTGCACGGGTTGAAAATCCGGCGGTGCATCGGAGCGTTTCATGAACTGATTGGCCGAAACAACGAAACAGCGGCCCTCAAGCGCAACCGTCCGCATCAGCGACGTCCAGCTTTCCCGGTCATCAACCGTTGGCGCGCAATAGATTTCAACGCCTTGTGCATATTGGCTCATGCGAAGCATGGGCATGAAGTTTTCCCAGCATATGACAGCGCTAATGCGCCCGGAGCGCGCATCGAATGCGTCAAGCGTCGATCCGTCGCCCATGCCCCAAATCACGCGCTCTGCGGCCGTTGGCATCAGTTTGCGCCGTTTACCGAGAAAGCGCCCTTCGGCCCCAAAACAAAGCACCGAGCAATAAAGCGTGCCGGCGTCATGCTCGATCACCCCAACAACAATGTCTGTTTGGCGCTCACCCGCTAATTGCGCCATGCGCTCGGTCTCCGGCCCTGGCGCAATGATGGCGCCATCATAATAGCGGCGGAACCATTCGCGACCTTCATCCGATCTGGAGCCGACTGGCGCACCGAAATGACAGCCCTTTGGATAGCCGCCGATAAAAGCTTCCGGAAACACAACAAACTGCGCGCCGTTCGCAGCAGCTTCGTTCAACAAGGTTTCAAATTTGCCGAGTGTAGCGGCGGTATCGAACAATACCGAGCTGCTCTGAATGACGGCCACTTTTGTAGACTTCATGATCGCTTCTCAAAATATGTCCTTAAACGATCGCAAGCTTCTTCGAGTACGTCCGGTTTCTTACAGAAACAAAATCGCGCAAAGTTGCGCGGCGCATCTTCTTGTGATGAATGATAAAAAGCTGAAATAGGCACAGCCGCCACCTTAGCGTGCTCAGTAATCTCCTCGCAGAAAGCAACATCGTCATCACGCCCGACTGAGTTGATGTCGACTGTGATGAAATAGGTTCCGTCACAGGGGAGCACTTTAAAACCTGTGCGCTTTAACCCGGCGCTCATGAGGTCGCGCTTCGCCTGCATGTCCGCAACAAACGCTGCGTAATAGTCATCGCCCATACGGAGCCCGCACGCGACCGCTGACTGATACGGCATGGGTGAAGTATATGCGAGGTGCTGGTGACACTTTAGAACCCCTGTTATGAGGTCCTCTGGTCCAGTCACATAGCCGATACGGAAGCCGGTGAGCGAAAATGTTTTTCCCGCTGAACCGATGCGAATGGTCCGCTCGAACATGCCAGGCAATGTCATTAGCGGGATGTGCTTGGCACCGTCGAAAATAAGATGTTCATAGACCTCGTCACAAACGACAATAAGGTCATGGCGGCTTGCGACATCCGCAACAATTTCCAGCTCCCCAAGAGTCATCACCTTGCCCAGCGGATTGTGCGGCGTGTTGATGACAATCAGTTTGGTTTTTTTCGTCACCGCGGCTTCCAGCGCGTCCGCATTTAAGCGCCATTCTGGCGGTTCGAGATCGACAAACCGGATTGCCGCGCCCGCCGCCTCGATCTGCGGCGCATAGCATTCGTAAAATGGCGCAAGCAACACGGCCTCATCGCCAGGTGACAAGAACCCCATGAATGCGGCGGCGAGCCCTTCCGTGGCACCGGAGACAATCAATGTCTGCGTAAGGGGATCGATATCAAGGCCGTAAAAACGCTTGTTGTCATAGGCCACCGCCTCACGAAGTTCTGGAACACCGCCAACCGGGGCGTACTGGTTCGGCCCTTCGACAGTCAGGTGGGCGGCAAGCTCGCGAATAGCCTTGGGGCCGTCCTCATCAGGGAAGCCCTGGCCTAGATTTATAGCATCATGCTCGCGCGCCAGCGCCGACATGGTTGGAAAGATTGATTGCGGACGGCCGGAAAAAACGGCGTTGAGATTTTTATGCATACGCTTTTCTAACAGCCTGTAGTTGCTTCTTCTACCGTATCAATGACGGGGACGGCGTCGTCACTGTATGTCAGGCCGCCAGAAAACGCCTTCCGCCGGCGGCTCATTGATCAGGGATGACAAATAGGCGTAAAGGTCATCGATTTCCTGATCGGACAGCTCAGGGAAACGGTCCGGCGCCACCAGCCCCATCAATTCAAGGTCACGACCGCCAATGCCTATCCCTGTTTTGATCAGCGTTTCAAAATCTTGACGGGATATGGCGGCGACCATTGCAAGATCGGGAAGGTATGGTTCCCATAATGTAAATCCGCGCACATCGAGCCCGTGGCATTCATTGCACATGGTCAACGCCATATATTCCCCGCGCGCCAGTCGTGGTTCTGCCTCGGCGTTCACGCGCAATGGCGGGACCCGGTCCGCCCACCACGCCATATGCTTTTCATTACCAGTGACAAACATCCAACGCACGGCCCAGCCGAGCTCCGGCTTGGGCAAATCACTTTCGACAACCGGCGCTGATTTCAAGAACGCGATCAGCGCCGCTGTGTCTTCATCGCTCAACCGAGCGAAATTGAATGACGGCATGGAAACAAGCGCCTGTCCGTCCGCGCCGATGCCCTGACGGACGGCTGCTTCCATAGTCGCCGCATCATGATCGCGCGCATAAACTGCAAGGTTCGGCGCCACGGCACGTTCCGGCCAGTCCCACTGCTTGCCGAAATCTTGCCCCTCAAGCTGTTGTCCATGACAACCGAAACAGCCGCGCGTGCGGGCGATGTGACGCCCATGCTCAATCGACGCCGCATCTGTCGAAATGGGATGATCGAACTTCGCTTCAAGCGTCACATCGCGAAAGCGCGCTTCGCTCAAAACATAGACGCCGCCGAAGCCAAGCGTGACAATACTGACAATAACAGCAACAGCAATAATCTTTATACGTATCATTCTATGGCGCTCCCCAACCCGCTTGCTACATAGTTTAAAGTGTCATGCGGCGGGGCGAAAGACGTAAAATCCTAATCCGGATAAAGCATTACGCTGGCATCAATCGTCATGATTTGCGACTTGCCGCCGCTGTCACGATTGAAAATGATTGTCCGCCCGTCAGGGCTCCAGGCGGGACGGACATCCGCAGCACCTTCCGCCGGGTCGGTCAGTCGCGTCACGTAAGAACCATCCGGGCGCATGGCGTAAAGACGAAAAACCCCGCCATCGCGATTGGAGGCGAAAACGATCCATGCCCCATCCGGTGAAAAGTCAGGATAGCCGTCAAATGCAGGATGACCGGAAATATTTCTCATATCAGCGCCGTCTGCGTCAGCAATAAAAATCTCGGAATTGCGCTCACCTTCTTCGAGGACGCGGCGCCACAAGAGTTGGGCGCCATCAGGCGAAAACGACGGATACGTATCCCATCCGGGCAATTCGATAATCGGGCGCTGGTTCGCGCCATCCGCATCCATCACCCAGATATCGTAGTTCCAGCCATAACTTTCATACTCTTCATCGCTTAGCTCCGCAAACGGCGTTGAACGGCTGGAGTTGAAAACAATATGTTTACCATCTGTACTGAACTTATGGTGGTCGTCCTGGCCGCGCGCGTCATTGCTCAGGTTCCGAATGTTTTCGCCATCAATGTCGATGGAAAAAATATCGAGCTGAGCGGTCCGTCCCTCACCCAAACGCCGGGCGAATAAAATGCGCTTGCCGTCACGCGAGAAAACCGGTGTTTCGTCATCTTCCGGCGCATGGGTCAGTTGCCGTAAGTCCGTACCATCGCGGCGCGCAACGAAAATATGGTCAACACCATCGGCGCGGCGCGACTCGAACGCAATCCATTTCCCATCCGGCGAGAAAACCGGATACTGGTCTTCAACCCGTACAATAATTTCTTCGGGCGACGGGTACGGTTCGCCATGAGCGATTCCGATCACCACGGCGATGATCAGTGCAACCGGCAGAAAGCGCATATTATTTTCCTTTCAAACGCATATCCTATGGCGGGACTGCGGGCGCAATCGAGAGTGGGGACGGCAAGCCGAGCTTCCGTTGAGACGAAAGGAGCCGACACGCCGCAGCCTTGTGGCGCATTACTGTCCGGCGCATATCCGGCCGCTTTATCATTTCTATAAACCCGGCCAACGGCGGATCTATAACGACAACGGCAGAAAATATTCATCCGCATTCTATCGATAGGCGCTAGCGCCTTGTCTCGTTCTCTAACTGATTTGGAAATATAGGCGCGCCTCACCCCTGGTGGATAACCGCGCGCCCGTTTAACGAGCGTCCCGTCCCATTTAAGGCGAAACGCTCCCGCAGCCCTTGTGCAGCAAATGCACTGCTTGAAAATGAAGGCGGCCTTTCCCCCAATGTGCGCATATTTGTAACGCGGCGCGCACCACCTTTTGCGAAACTATCAATCCGCATTTTCGCGCAATAAAAAAACCCGCCGGCTTGGGGGAGAGAATGCGGCGGGTTTTAGTTAGTTGTGAAAAAGCTTCGCTTGTTAGGCGGCTTTCTTCAGCGCTCTTTTTGCTTTTTTCAGCTTGGTTTCCTGCCGCGCGATGCGTTTGCGGCGCGACTTGATCTCTTTTTTAAGCGCTTTGACTTTTTTCTTCTTCGACATGGGTCGAAACTCCTTACTTTTCTTTGTTCTCGTGCTTGCGCACGAATTCCTTCATGAACCCGCGCAACTCGCGCGCGGCGCTGGTGTCCAGCTCTTCGCAAAGATCAACGAAACGGTCGCGCAATTCCCTGTTCAGCCGGATGACAAGCTGGCTGTCTTTTTTGTTCTTTTTTTCCCGTTTTTCCGGGGCTTTTTTTGTCGCCCGCCTTGTGTTGGCCATCAGGGCCGCGCCGCCTTACTATCACCTCGATAGTCAATGTATATACATTTTATATGCATTGCGCAAGGGGCGCGAGCCGAATTTTATTGCAACGCCTCACTCAGCAGGCTCAAAAGTAAGGCCTGCCTTTTCCTGCAACCGGGTGATCAGCTTGTCGCCCATGGCGGCGGCAGGGGTTGAGACCCCGCCGGGCGTTTCCTCGTGCGATATGTCAAACGCCAGACAAAGCGCCGCCTCGGCGATCAGTTTCGAGGTAGAGCCATAGCCCGGATCACGGTCGCCTTTCACAACAGCGCTTACAGTCTCGCCGCTTTCGTCCCTGGCGATGAAGAGCACTTTGTAAAAGCCGGCCTCACGCTGGGCCTTGCTTGGTCCCTCGCCCGGCTTCGGCAGCACCGTTTTCTTCAAAAGAACGCGGCTTGGCGGTTTCGCCAGCGCGCCGGCAAAACCGCCCATGCCGCCGGCCATGGCGTAGGCTGCGGGCCCGTTCGGCGCCGCCATCATTTCCGAATAGCGAAAACGCCCGCCATAGGCGTAGTCCATCAGCATGTTGGAGCGGTGAACGTTGCGCGTATTAATCGGCGCCATGATGAACGGCGCAACCCATTTTTTCGCGTCGGCGTCATAATGAGGTTTGTTACCGCCCGGCTGGCGCGGGCGCGCCGCGTTCTCATCGGGCGCCAGCGAATAAGGATCGCGCATGACTTTACGCACAAACGGATCGCCGATCCGCTCCATTGTGGCGAGCATGCTCGCCACCGTACCGCCGGAGGCGCCGCCCTTCACGGCGAGCACGCGGCCCTTCACTTCGCTTGCAGGGCGCCCAAACTTTTCGCGCGCCAGCTTCTGCACATAGTAGACGCCAAGATCGAAAGGGATTGAGTCAAAGCCGCAGGAATGAACAATGCGCGCGCCGGAGGCCGCTGCCTGATCCTGATACGTATCAATCATCCGGCGCATGAAGGGCGGCTCGCCCGATAAATCCACATAGTCCGTACCCGCCGCAGCGCAGGCCGCAACCAGCGGCTCGCCGTAAAGCTGATAGGGCCCCACCGTGGTGACGATGGCTTTCGCGCGCCGCGCCATCTCGCCGAGTGATTTCGCGTTGCCCGCTTCGGCGGTGATGAGGGGCGCTTCTCCCGCGCCAATACTCTCCGCCACCTCGCCGAGCTTGCCGGCGTTGCGGCCCGCCATGGCCCATTTCACATTATTTGGCGCGTCACTGTTCAACCCGTATTGGCGGTTGAGATATTCCGCCACGAGCCGCCCGGTAAACCCGCTCGCGCCCCAGACGATGACGTCAAATTCCCGGTCATTGGTCATGGGAATGAATTAGCACGGAATGCCGAAGGGTTGGAAACATCTCGTGCAGCCATGCGTCTGGCATCTTTCATAGCGCCTTTCCGCCGCCGCCGGTTCCGGCGCGGACGCTTAAAGACGAGAGGTGCGCGGGACGTGACACATCCATCGCAGTTTGGAACTTATGGGGACGCATCACGTCCCGCGCGCGGCTTTTACATCATCGCCAACCGATTGCGGCCGGCGCGCGTTCCTGCTCCGTGGAACATTCACGCGCGTGTCGCCCGGCGGCTCGGTTGCAGCAACAGGCCGGGACTAAGTTGACGTCCGACCCCCCGTCCGCATGGATTACACGCGTTTGGAGTAACGGGGGCGCCAACCGCCCGCGCGCCGCGATCCGGACCAGCAAGTTACGGCAGCGCTCACCGCCTCTCCATATCCGGACTGCCGCGCAGTATAAGGCAGGAAAAAAGGTGGTGAATTCTTATCCACCCCATCCGGAATGGGGTTATACTTGCCGCCGCCCCCTCCGCTCCCGCAAAGAAACATGCCCCTGCTCCGAAGGCGTTTTCAAACACAGCCTACGGAACATATCCGGGCCGAGAGCGGTGATTCTTGTGGTGATTTGGAAGGTGGCGACTCAAAATGAGTACAATGCAGGAGATCTGATACTATAGTTGATTAACTTCACAAGATCGTTATCTTTGCTCAATTAAGGTTTTAATGGGGCTTTGATTTTGCCTTCCAAAAAAGAAGAGAAGTTACCGAACTTCCTTATCTCCGCATCTATTAGAAAAGAAGAGACTAACCGGGATGGCTGGTCCTTCTCGGCACCAATTCGCTTTAATGAAGACACGATTACTTTCAAGCGGTTTTCGTTACTCAGTAGCGGAAAACCAACAATTACAGTCGGCCTTTCTCTCGTCCACCTGCATTTTATTCTCGACGATTGCGTGTTGCCGGAAGACGGATGGGCTTTTGACCCCCCTATACAAGTAGAAAGAAAGTTACTACGTGAAGCAACTAAAGCTTTAAAAGGAAGTCAAGAACGCGCCACATCGACTAAAAGCAGTCATGGAGCAGAAGGCGAATTGAGTCCGACGACACCCAAGGCAAGCATTAAGACACAGGCAGAAGCAGGAAAAACCGAAAAAGCTGGCTCTGCGGAAGAGCACGTCGTTAAAGATGCTTACAATGAGATACTTCATTATGTTTCAGCTGCTGGCAATGATAAAGATCCTCGTTGGACAGTGCGAGGCCCAGAAGGGCAGTGCTTAAATGGCGTAGCTTTTAAAAATGGACCGTTTGCTCATGCTAAAATTATAGGTGAAAACCCTTCGATAAAAATCGAAGCGGATATCCCTGAGTATGGATTAATGATATCAGACGATAATCACGTTTTCCGTACAGCTAACAAAGTCGCCATAGGGAAAATACTATTCAAGAAAAAATTTTTAGGACGGCGCTTTGAGCTGACCAAGGCAGACATCTCAAAAGACGAGCAATCTCCATGACATCTGAAAAAAAAGAAAAAAGGGAGTTCATCGAGGTATTAGAAAATGTCGCCACACAAGAGACCGATGATTTTATACAGCTGACTAAAACTGCAGGACTTGACCCTGCTTCAGATTTTATTGGCGCCGACCTACGCGGCGTCGATCTTCGCCACCTTGATTTAAGAGCATATGATTTTACTGGCGCTTGTATGGAAGGCGCATTGACTGATGGCGCGACATTTCAATCAGGCATGAAAGAGAAAATACTTTTTGAATCTTCCGCGTCTGACCAATATCATCGCAGACTTCAATGGCGTAATTCCGATCTTGACTCAACAAAGCAAATCCCAGACGAAGCAAAACGGATTATCGAAAAAATCTTCAATGAAAGCAGGCAAGAAAATCGTATCGAAGCGCTTGATAGGTTGATCACAAAGTACTCTTCCCAAGATTGGGTAAGACCAATTTTGTTGCGCGTGATGGCGGAGGATCGGGCGCAAAAGCCACCAAAGCGAGCGTGGAAACTTTTGCAAAAAATCTCAAGCAGAAAGCTTCCAATTGCTGATTATCATTTCTTTATATTGAAGCACTCGCGAAATTTAGGGCTCTTCGGGCAATCAATTGTAAAAATTCCATCTTATCCGCGACCAGAATTAGCTTTCTCCATTCTGACAGAGAGATCACAACATGACGCGGATACCGATATTCGGGCTCGTTGCTTAGAAGGATTAGGAGAATATTTTCAAGAGACAGAAAATGCTTATACGTTTCTCTTGCAGCGATCAGTTGAAGACAAATTCCCGCATGCTAGAGCAGCTGCAATAGGCTCTATTGCTAGATATTTTAAAGAGGGAGGGAGAACTTTTTCGCACCTAATTTCTTGCGCCAAAGAAGATAATAGTTTTTGGCCGCGCCAAGACGCTATAGAAATGCTTGGTCAATATTTTGTTCAAGATCATGAAGCGGAAACATTAGACTTCTTTTTACAGCGAGCTGTTGAGGATGAAGTAGATTTCGTACGCGCAGAGGCAATAAAGGCCATAAGTAAGAACCTAAGTACATATAATTCAGAAAAAAACACAATCTTCTCATTTCTCCTCGAACGCCTCAGCAAGGACGAGAGCCCGTGGACAAGGACAGAGGCGCTTTCTGTATTAGCAAGATATTTTTCTGAAAAAACCGAGACTTTGTCACTGCTAATTCATCACGGCACGCATGACAAAGACATTTGGCCTCGGCGGGAAGCCATCACTGCCATTGGAAAATATTATGATGGTCGCGAAGAAACTCTTCCCTTCTTAATGGAGCGCGCAACTGAAGACGAAGAAGTATGGCCTCGTCAAGCGGCCATACTTGCAATTGGGGAACGATTTTTAGATCGAAATGGTGCCAAAGAGTTTTTGGCTCAACGCGCCATCAAGGATAGGAGTAAATGGATTCAATCCTATGCTGCTTCTTTTGCAAGCTCCAAGCAGGAATAATATGACCACTTCAACTCACAACCCCTCATTCGCCTTCTTGACCGCGTCTTCTTCCAAGTAAAGCTCTTTACCCATCTCCTCATATTTCGCGCTCATCTTCTCCATGCCTTTGCGGCGTTCTTCCTCGGTCATGTCTTCGAGCGCTTTTTTCTCGTTATCGCTCATGCCGGCGGCGTAGTCGCGGACTTCCGCCGTGATCTTCATGGAGCAGAATTTCGGCCCGCACATGGAACAGAAATGCGCAACCTTGTGCGCTTCCTTGGGCAATGTCTGGTCGTGGAAGTCGCGCGCCGTCGCGGGGTCGAGGCTTAAGTTAAACTGATCCTCCCACCGAAATTCGAAACGCGCGCGGCTTAACGCATCGTCGCGAAGCTGCGCGGCCGGATGGCCCTTGGCGAGGTCCGCCGCGTGCGCCGCAAGTTTATAGGTGATGACACCGACCTTGACGTCGTCGCGGTCAGGAAGCCCCAGATGCTCCTTCGGCGTCACATAACAAAGCATCGCCGTGCCGAACCAGCCGATCATCGCCGCGCCGATGCCTGACGTTATGTGATCGTAACCGGGCGCGATGTCGGTAGTGAGCGGACCCAGCGTATAGAACGGCGCCTCGCCGCATTCCTTTAGCTGTTTGTCCATGTTCACCTTGATCTTGTGCATGGGGACGTGCCCCGGCCCTTCGATCATCACCTGACAGCCTTTGCGCCACGCGATCTGCGTCAGCTCGCCCAGGGTTTCGAGTTCGGCGAACTGCGCGCGATCGTTCGCGTCAGCGATGGAGCCCGGACGAAGCCCGTCGCCGAGCGAGAACGAGACGTCATAGGTCCGCATGATATCGCAGATTTCTTCAAAGTTCGTATAAAGAAAACTTTCGCGGTGATGGGCGAGGCACCACTTCGCCATGATCGACCCGCCGCGGCTGACAATGCCCGTCACGCGGTCGGCCGTTAAGTGAATGTAAGGCAGGCGCACCCCGGCGTGGATCGTGAAATAATCAACGCCCTGTTCGGCCTGTTCGATCAGCGTGTCGCGATAGACTTCCCACGTTAAATCCTCCGCAACGCCGTTCACTTTCTCCAGCGCCTGATAGATCGGCACGGTGCCGATGGGGACGGGCGAGTTGCGGATGATCCACTCGCGGGTGTTGTGAATGTTGCGGCCCGTCGACAGATCCATGACGTTGTCGGCGCCCCAGCGCGTCGCCCAGACCATCTTGTCGACTTCCTCCTCGACCGACGACGCCACCGCGGAGTTGCCGATATTGGCGTTGATCTTCACCAGGAAATTTCGGCCTATGATCTGCGGCTCGATCTCCGGGTGGTTGATGTTTGACGGGATGATAGCGCGCCCGCGCGCAATCTCGTCGCGCACGAATTCCGGCGTAATGAAAGGCGGAATGTCGGCGCCGAAGCTTTCGCCTTGCTCAACGCGCGCCTCCGCGCCTTCGAGCATTTTCTTGCGGCCCAAATTCTCGCGGATGGCGACGAATTCCATCTCGCGGGTGATGACGCCCGCCTTGGCGAATTCATACTGCGTGACCGGGCCCGTTCCCGTGCCGCGCAAGGGGCGGTTGCGGATCGGGAATTCCCGGGCGAGATGTTTGCCGGTCACGCCGCCATTATCTTCGGGTTTGACCTCGCGGCCGTCATATTCCTCGACGTTTCCGCGCTCCTTGATCCACGCGGTGCGGGTGCGCGCGAGGCCCTTTTCAACATTGATGTTTACATTGGGGTCGGTGTACGGCCCCGACGTGTCATAAACCGGAACAGCCGGTTCGCCCGCGCTGGGGTGCAGATCAATCTCGCGCACCGGCACTTTCAAATCCGGGTACTGATCGCCTGCGACGTAAACCTTGCGGCTCGACGGCAGCGAACCCGTGGTCACTTCCGGGGTTTTGAATTCGGACTGGGGGACGTGCTTGTTCATTTGAAACTCTCTAATAGAAGTTAATTTCTTTGTGGCGTCTACGCGTGATCAGACAGCGCCAGCCGTGCCGGTGACACCGAGCACAAGAAGCGCAACACCGAATACAACTGTGAAAACTGCAAACGCCTTGACTGCGCCGGGACGTACGAATGATGCCGACCATTTCAAAAGCGGGTCCGGATAAGCGATCAGGATCAATCCTTCCGCCGCCGCGACCCATCCAACAAGGCTGATGATAATCGCCAGCGGATCGGTCCAGATATTGTGGACCATGATAATCGCCGCGCCGAGCACGAATACAAAAACCCCGGCGATATAGGTCAGGCCAGCCCTCGCGTTAAACTCGTCAAGGATCGCCTTCCAGCGATCAGGCGTGAGCAAGCCCGAAAGCCCGCCGGCAATCATGTAAACGCCGAACGCCTTCGCCAGTGACAACGTCAGTACGGTAGATGTGGTGATCATGTCTTTCCTCCGTCCCTGCGCCGGTCTTAACCGACAGGTTCAAAGGGTGCCCAGATGACGAAATCTGATCTCAGCCGGTGCGCCGGCGCCCCTCGGAATGGGTAAGTGGTAACAAACGGGGCGCGCCGCAGCAAGGGTATGTTCAGGGGCGTCGTTTCCAGAAAAGCCACCACCAAAGCAAGTGAAAGGCAGAATTATTCAGTTTCAGATGTCAAAACGGTCGTGAAAGAATACTTTCCGGATTCTGTAACATCGAATGTTGCGTCGTCTATCCGGGCTGCCTCGCCAAAAGATTGCAGCAGAATATCCGCCATTCCTTCAACAATATCTCCCCTGGCGCCGCCGCGCCGTTCCGCAGCAGCGAAACCGGACCATACTCTTTCGTTGCCCTTGCTAACTATGACGCCGATCTGGAGCGACCCGTTCGAAACTTTATCGTGCTTCACGCCATATTCGAGAGCGCCAAAGAAAGCCGTGATTGCCGCATCCGCGCCAGTATAGCGGCCCTCATCACCAGGGGCGGCGTAAGAAAGCCCAATTGATTGACCCGGCGGAAGGGCGAAGCTTTCTTTTCTTTCGCTCACCTTGTAGCTCACTGAATAACATTCGACGCATTCTTCGTCAGTAACGGAAAAACCTGTGTTTAACAGATATGTAGAAATAGCCTCGCGAAGGCCGGACTCCAATACGGTATCCAGCCGTTGCGGTAATGAAATTTCAGCGGTTTGAGGCAGGTCGCCCGCAGCGAACGAAACCACCCACCCATTCGTGCTTGCGTCAGCATCAGGCTGCAAAGACTGTGCGGTAGCAAAGCCAGACAAGAAAAAGATCGCAAAAATGGTGACGATAGGCCGTAATAGGAACATATGAACCAACTGAAGATAGCGTGCCTATCTAATACGCTCTCGCGTCTAAGTAATCAATTCAAGAAATCTGTAGGCATTTCTTCTCAGCCAAGAACGACAATCAAGCCCTATCTATTTTCAGCTCTCAGCTTTTCCAGCATCTCCGGATCATTGAGTTCAATCCAGACAGCATTCGCCGCAGCGATGATGTCGCGGTTGGCATCAAGGAGAACGGTGCTTGCAAAATGTTTGCGGCCTTCGGATTTCTCGGGCCATGCGGCGACGATCAGGCGTTCACCGGGCTTGGGGCGTCGGCGTATATCCGCCGCAAGCCGGCCAAGCAGGCTGAGCCTTGGCCAAAGCCTCAGTGAAAAGGCGCTTGGGCAATCGAGCGCAGCCCATAGAAACTCTGGCCGGACAAGGCCGTCGCTTCCCGCCAGATCTTTCGCCAGGGTCCAGAAATCAGCGTTCACCGGGCTATCCGGAGCCGGGCCGGAAAAAATACGCAGCCCGTCGCCAGCTTTCCGTTTGTTTCCGCATACGAAGCAATAAGGCAGCATGTGCTCGCCGCCAGCATCGTCCAGATAGCGGTCATGGGCGTGCTGAACCCCGTCGTCATCCGGCAATGTCGGCGGGCTGACAATTACATTAGCAGGGCGAATGACCGCGACCAGATTTTCTCCGTGAAGCGCATGAAAGTTATCATCACCTATATCTTTCAGCGTTATGGGCGCATCCAGCGGCGGCGGACTTTTCAACATGACTTCTGCAGGCCCGTTAATGACTTGGGCGAAAAGGCCGGCCGCGTAACCGCCATTGGCGGATGTTTTTGGTCCGCAAAATCGTTTGTCGATGATGATTTCAGTCATTCTTCACCACCACGCCAACAATAGGGCCCATGGCAACGCCAGGATCGTTACGGTTCAATTCCGGCGCATAAAGACGCGAGATGGTTCCGTCGAGGTAAAGCGCGTTCGGCGTATTCAATTCGTCACGAAAAAACATCGCGAAATCATAAAACCGTACGGGCGTGTCAGCGAGCGCAAAAATTACTTCGCCATTTTCCGTTACGCCGACGCCATTGCGGCGTTTGAGAGAATCGGAATCCGATAGAAATCGTGGATGAATTTCATTATCGATTACAAGCATTGGGCCGGATTGGGTGGCGTATCGAAAAAGCTGACCACAAACTCCTTTAAATTTTTGCGTTTCCTGGATAGCAGCATCACCGCGACCGGTAACATAAAAAACGCCGTTTGGCTTTAAATGAAAATTTCCGGGGCCATCATTTTCGTTGAGCAGATACTTAATTTCTCCAGCTTTTTGCTCAGCTCCAACATACAAACCCACTGGCGATCTATCTTCATGATACATCCCGGCGTTCATGGCGAACACGAGCGTTTCACCCTTCTTCGCCAGCGCCTCATTCACCCAGTTGAAATGACCATATGGCTCGCCGTCGTCATTGTTGAGAAACAGGCGAATATCATCCCGCTGCGGATCAAACCGGCAGACAACGTAATCGATTTGGTCGTGAGTAGTTTGTGTGCACGCCTCATCGGCGGCGACCGGAGTAACGCCACAAACAAGCGTAATGATAAAAGACAAAACAAAATTCCGCATACGCTTATGCGTATACCGGCGCGAAAAAATTTCCAAACTCAAACCGAACATTTCGCCGGTCTCCTCACCGCTGCTATAACCTTGGGATCCGGCGATGAGGAAATCGGCTTTGGGCTCAACCCTTTGATGGCTGCCGCCAACAAAGGGCTTTGGCAGGCGTTCCGTCCCTGCGCCGGCATGACCCGGATCAGGTTCAAAAGGGTTCGTCTCAGTCCCATTTGCCCGTGCTCGCTGTGACATTGTCAATATGGCGCGACTTGCCTTCAGGCGGGCTGTTCGAACAAGCTCGAATGCATACGCCGGAAGGTGCGTGCCGCGCGAGCTGTCAAACAAAGTCGACAGGCGGGACGCCCCTCGGAACACATTTATCGTGCCTCAAAAATGCAACTTCCGCAAGTTAAATCGGCGCCAGACTCTCTTCAAGAAAGCTGATGAGCGCCTATGTCATCAGGAATTCATCGCTCGACAATTTGGTTCCGTTTGCACACGGACAGATAAAAATCGAAAAGCTTTATTCGTTATCAGGCGAGCCTTGTGAAGCGATAGCGACTGCCTGTGCTATGGCGGCGCGCATAGCGTTTTCATCATAACTCACAGTCAGACTATCGATGATTTCACCAGTATCTTTGTCGACAAGCAGCGTAAATCCTGTAGCGCCCTCAAACCGGGGATAAATATCAGCCAGACCTTCCGCCGCAGCCTGCTTTTCAATGTCCGCGCGCTGACCGAAGGTAAAATCCAACGATACGAATTTAACCGGCTTATCGGCAAAGTCGGGAATAACTTTCGCCAGTCTCGGTTTCAGGATTTTGCAAGCGGAGCACCAGGCAGACTCGAACGTAGCCGCGATGATTTCCGGTTCGCCATCGTAGACATATTCCGCGTCAGTCGCGGCGCTGCGGCCAAATGTGAAAAAAGCGACAGCGCCAATGGCGATGATCCCGGCGAATACAAGGTTCTTTATATTTTTCATACCTATCCCTACCGCCCCTGAGGCAACGCCGCTATCTTGCGCCAGTCAAATCCCCGAGAGCTTCATCAGTCCTGAAACGGATCGCGCATTAATATCACGTCTTCACGCTCGGGACTTGTAGACACCAACGCCACCGGCGTCTCGATCAGCTCTTCTATACGGCGCACATATTTGACAGCCTCGGCCGGCAAGTCCGCCCAGGAACGCGCTTTTTCCGTCGATCCTTTCCAGCCCGACATGGTTTCGTAAATAGGCTCAGCCTCTGACTGAATATGCGCTCCAGATGGAAGATAGTCGTAGCTCTTGCCGCCAATTTTATAACCCACGCACACTTTCAGTTCGTCAAAGCCGTCAAGGACGTCCAGCTTGGTCAAAACGATGCCGTCAACGCCCGCAATCTTTAGCGACTGGCGGACAAGGCAGGCGTCGAACCAGCCGCATCGGCGCTGGCGGCCTGTGACAGTGCCAAACTCGTGACCACGCTCACCAAGGCGTTTGCCCGTGTCGTCGGTAAGTTCAGTTGGAAAGGGCCCCTCCCCCACACGGGTTGTGTAAGCCTTAACGATCCCCAAAACATAATTGACCGCACGCGGACCAAGTCCTGAGCCTGTTGCCGCCTGGCCGGCCACTGTGTTGGATGAGGTTACATAAGGGTACGTGCCGTGATCGACATCAAGCAAGACGCCTTGCGCGCCTTCAAACAGGATGCGTTTGCCGTCTTTTCGCGCCTGATCAAGGACACGCCATACCGGTTGCGCGAACGGGATAATCCTTGGCGCAATTTCACAAAGCTGTTCATACAAGGCCTGTGCATCCAAATCGGCGACGCCAAACCCACGACGCAAAGCGTTGTGATGAATCAACAGGTTTTCGATCTTTTCTTTTAATGTGTATTGGTCAGCCAGGTCGATGAGGCGAAGCCCGCGCCGCCCGGCTTTGTCCTCATAAGCCGGACCAATACCGCGTTTGGTCGTGCCTATTTTAACGCCGGTTGAGGCGCCTTCACGTAAGGCATCCAATTCCTGGTGCACCGGCAAGATCAGAGTCGCGTTCTCGGCAATGATAAGATTTTCAGGCGTGACACGAACGCCTTGCGCCTCAATCCGTTCGATTTCAGCAAGCAATGCCGTTGGGTCAACAACCACACCCGAACCGATAACGCCCAGACAGCCCTTTCTTACGACCCCTGACGGCAGCAGAGACAGCTTGTAAACCGCGCCATCGATAACCAGCGTGTGACCGGCATTGTGCCCGCCCTGGAACCTGACCACCACGTCCGCACGAGCAGAGAGCCAGTCAACAATCTTGCCCTTGCCCTCATCACCCCATTGCGCGCCGACAACCGCGACGTCAGCCATATTGCCTCCACTGCCGAATTTCCGGATTTTACGCGGCGCACCATAAGCGCTTCCGGAGCCCGGTCAATGTGTTCCAACCACCGAACCACGTGAACTCCCCTCAGCGTGATGAATGTTTCCTAGCCTGCTGTATGCGGCGCAATGTCCTTCTCAGGATTTTCCATTCGGCGTCTGCCAGCGTTATTGTATAGGCAACGCTAGTTTCCATTCGGTCGGGAGAAAAGTTTCATGGCCCCTATCTTCAAGCCCACGAAAGACAAAGAGTTTTTCACACCCTTTGGCCCGGTGATGGGGTACTTCAAAATGCCGGCGGCATTTGTTGAACAGATGAATGCAGCGATGTCTGAGCAACTTGCTGATCATTCCGACCATCTTGTCGGAAAGGTCCGTCAGGAACTACGCTTTGATCAGGACCTTATCAATCTGGCCGCCGCCAATGTTGGGCAAACGCTTGTTGAATATCACGCCTTCGCAAAAAAGCGGAATTCCCTCGGAGAGTACGACCCTTCCACGAAACAATACGGCCTCGACATCGTTTCAGGCTGGTTCGTTCGGCAGTTTGAGAATGAATATAATCCGCTTCACATCCACACGGGCTGCACGATTTCCTGTGTCGGTTATCTAAAATTACCCGATGGTATTGAGCAGGAGTGGGAAGAAGACTACCAGGATCACCACCCTTCCCATGCGCATATTCAGTTTGCACACGGAACTGATGCTGCGTACTCTTTCACAAACTTCATGGCGAAGCCTCAGGTTGGCGACTTTTATATTTTTCCTTCGCATATGTTTCATTGCGTTTACCCATTCCGGACAGTTGGCGAGCGCCGCTCATTCAGCATGAATGTCACTGTGGAAGAATCTGAAGCCTCAGCTGGACCGGCCTAGCTGCAGGCGTGTCTACTTATTTAAAAATGACTGACTGTTTTATTAGAAAACATCGTGCTACTAATAAGAAAATGCCTGCCGCGCTTGTGTCTTGGGGATTGAAAATGAAAAAACTGCCTTTTGTATTGTGCGCCATACTCGCCGCATGCTTGGTCAGTTGCGGAGAAACAACGCAACGCAGCCAGAGCAGTCAGTCGACAGAAAACTCCGATACATTAGTGGAATTCCAAGAATTCACGCTGGATAACGGCCTCAAAGTTGTTTTTCACATTGACCGTTCCGATCCGGTTGTCGCCGTTGCATTAACCGCACATGTGGGATCATCACGAGAAAAACCCGGGCGCACAGGTTTCGCTCATCTTTTTGAACATCTCCTGTTTTTGGAATCTGAAAACCTCGGCAAAGGCGGCCTTGACGCCATGTCCGCACGCATCGGCGGTTCCGGCGCAAACGGATCGACCAGCCGTGATCGCACGAACTATTTCCAGACCGTTCCAAAAGACGCGCTTGAAAAAATGATCTGGGCTGAAGCCGATAAGATAGGTTTTTTCATTAACACCGTCACCGAGCCTGTGCTTGCCAAAGAAAAACAGGTTGTCAAAAACGAAAAACGTCAGAGCTATGACAATCAGCCCTACGGCCATAATTTTTATGTCATCACCAAGGCTCTTTATCCGGATGATCACCCTTATAGTTGGGAAGTGATCGGCTCGCTTGAGGATCTTGACGCAGCGACGCTGGATGACGTGAAGCAGTTCTATCGCGACTGGTACACGCCTAACAATGTTACTTTAGTTATTGCAGGTGACTTCGATCCTGAACAGGCGCGCGGCTGGATAAAGAAATACTTTGACGAAATCCCGCGCGGCCCGGACGTTGAACCATTGCCAAAGCAATCCGTAGCGCTTGGTGAATCGAAGCTTTTATTTCACGAAGATAATTTCGCACAACTGCCGCAACTGACAATGGTGTGGCCGACTGTGCCGCAATTCCATGCGGACTATTACGCCCTGAACGTGTTGCACGACTTATTGGCTGTCGGCAAACGCGCGCCATTGAATGAAGTCCTGATTGACGAAGAAAAAGTTGCGCCTGGCGTTTCCATGTATGGATACAACTCCGAACTTTCGGGCGAAACGATCCTTCAGATTCGCGCCTATGACGGAACGAATTTAAATGATGTTAAAGGCGCGCTTGACCAGGGCTTTGCCCGGTTCGAGGCGGACGGCATAGACGAAAAAGATCTCAACCGCGTAAAAACCGAACAGGAAGTCTCTTTCTACAACGGCATCCAAAGCGTGCTCGGCAAGGCTTTCAATCTTGCTCAGTATGAGATTTTTACCGGCGACCCCGGATTCATCAATCAGGATATAGAAAACATCCAGGCCGTCACCGCAGATGACGTGATGCGCGTATATCGCGCTTACATTAAAGACCGGCCGTTCATAGCGACAAGCTTTGTGCCGAAAGGTTCTTCGGAATTGATTCTTGACGGGTCAATTCGCGCTGAAGTTGTCGAAGAAGAAATCGTTCAGGGTGCAGAAGAAACTTTCGATGCAAGCATTGCGGCGGAGTATGAACGCACGCCCTCGTCTTTTGATCGCTCTGAAGAGCCCCCTTACGGCGAAAAGCCCGTCGTGAAAGTTCCTGACATCCGGGAGGCCGGCCTTGATAACGGCCTTTCAGTTTACGGCATCGAGGATAGCGAACTGCCGCTGGTGCGGTTTGAGCTATCCTTTGACGGCGGCCACTATCTTGACGATCCCACCATGCCCGGCGTCGCCTATATGCTGTCGATTATGATGGATAAAGGAACCGCGCAGCGTGACACGGCTGAACTCGAAGAAGCAATCGCCGCTTTAGGCGCCAGCATCGGGATTGGCGCCGGTGATGAGCGATTTCAGATTTCAGGCCAGACGCTCGCCAGAAATTTCGAACAAACGCTAAGTTTAGTTGAAGAAATCCTGCTCGAGCCTCGCTGGGATGAGGAAGAATTCGCACTGGCGAAGCAACGCGTCACTGCTGAACTGCAGGCAGCCAGCGCCAACCCGAATGCTATCGCAAGCAACAAATTCGGTGAAATTATGTTTGGCGAGGGCCACATCTTAGCAACCAGCGTTCGCGGCGATATGGATTCGCTCGCAACGATGACGATTGACGATCTCAAAGCATATTATGAGCGTTACATAAGCCCTTCTGCTGCAAACTTCCGCATCGTCGGCGCAGTGTCACAAGAAAGAGCGCTTGAAGCATTAGCCAGTTTGAATAGTCGCTGGTCTGGAGCTGAGATCGATTACCCTGAATATTCAGTTCCAAACGAGCCGGATGCAAGCGTCGTATATTTCTATGACATGCCCGGCGCCACACAATCTGTCTTCACTTTCGGATATCCCGCGCTCAAACGTACGGATGACGACTATTATCCGGCGCTGGTGATGAACTATCGCCTTGGCGGCGGCGGTTTCGCTTCTCGCCTTACGCAGGAACTTCGCGAAAGCAAAGGCTACACCTATGGCATCGGTTCCGGCTTTTCAGGATCTGAACGCTATGGCGCATTTTCGATTTCCAGCAACATCCGGTCTAATGTGACTTTTGAGGCGGCCGCGCTGGTCAAAGACATCCTTGAAAATTACGGCGCAACCTTCACCGAGGAAGATCTCGACGTCACGAAAAGCTTTCTGCTGAAAAGCAAGGCGCGCGCTTTTGAAACGCTCGGCGCCAAGCTCGGCGTACTTCAAAATATCGCTGACTACGATCTTCCTTATGACTATGTCCGCCGTCAGGATGAAATCGTCGAAGCGATGACAGTGGAACGCATCCAGGAACTCGCGGACAGTTACATCACCCCTGATGCAATGAACTATATCATCGTTGGCGATGCAGCGACGCAAGCCGAAAGCCTCACCGAGCTTGGGTTCGGCGCGCCGGTAATGCTCGAAACAGACGAGTAGTTTTAAAAGCTGAGCGCCGCCGCCTGCGTCACATGCGGCAGCGCGCGCACTTTTTCGAGCACGTCATCGCTCACCGGATCATCGACGGCGACCAATGCAATCGCCCCCTCACCGGGCGCGGAACGGCCCAGATTGAACGTTGCGATATTGACGCCGGCGGCGCCGAGCGTCTGACCGAGCGCGCCGATGAAGCCTGGCTTATCTTCATTAGTCGTATAAAGCATGTGTGGGGCGAACGCCGCCTCCATTTCGACGCCCTTGATTTCCACTATGCGCGGCAGCGCCCCGAAAATGGTGCCGGAGACCGTACGGTCCTGCTGTTCCGTCACGATACGCAAGCGGATGACGCTGTCATAACTGTCGGCGTCGTCACGATAGGTTTCAACAATGGATATACCGCGCTCTTTCGCCAGCACTGGCGCGTTAACGACGTTCACTTCTGAAAGCATAGGCTTCAACACACCCGCTACGGCGGCAGCGGTCAGCGGCTTGGTATTGAGTTCAGATACTTCGCCTTCATAAGAAATTTCAATTTCCTTGACGCCCGTTTGGGTAAGCTGACCGGCAAAAAGGCCAAGCTTGTCAGCAAGTGAAACAAATGGCTTCAATCGCGGCGCTTCCTCCGCCGTGACTGAAGGCGAGTTCAGCGAATTTGAGACGGCGCCGCGGATTAAATAATCCGCCATCTGTTCGGCGATTTGAATCGCAACATTTTCCTGCGCTTCGCGTGTGGACGCGCCAAGATGCGGCGTCGCAACGACTTTCGGATGACCGAATAAAGGATGCTTGGTCGCCGGTTCTGTTTCATAAACATCGAGCGCGGCGCCGGCAATCCGGCCTTCATCCAGCGCGTCTTTTAGCGCTGCTTCGTCAACCAGCCCGCCGCGTGCGCAGTTGACGACAAACGCGCCTTTTTTCAAAACTGCAAGATTGTCCCGGCCCAGAATGTTGCGTGTCTGATCCGTCAACGGCGTGTGCAGCGTCACAATGTCGGCGCGTTTCAATAGATCGCCAATGTCAACCTTTTCAACGCCAAGCTCCACAGCACGTTCTTCCGTCAAAAAGGGGTCGAAAGCGATAACGCGCATTTTCAGACCGACGCCGCGATTGGCCACAATCGAACCAATGTTGCCGCACCCGATGACACCTAACGTTTTGCCGAAAACTTCCGCGCCCATGAAGGCTGATTTTTCCCATTTTCCTGCGTGGGTAGACTGGTTCGCTTGCGGAATATTCCGCACAAGCGCGAACATCATGGCGATTGCATGTTCCGCTGTCGTAATGGCGTTGCCATATGGCGTGTTCATGACGACAATACCGGCAGCAGTCGCTGATTTAATGTCGATATTGTCGACGCCTATACCAGCGCGGCCGATGACTTTCAGGTTTTTCGCCGCCTCAATTATAGGAGCGGTTGCTTTGGTAGCGGAACGAACGGCAAGTCCGTCATAATCGCCGATCACCGACAGGAGTTTGTCTTTGTCCTTGCCGAGTGAAGGTTCATAATCGACATCAACACCCCGCTCTTTGAAGATGTTGACAGCCGTTTCGCTAAGCGCGTCAGAAACGAGAACTTTAGGCATGGGGATTCCCCGTATTTGATTTGTAATGATCAGTTAGATTTCGACTTTTGCCTCGGCGAATGCCCAGTCGAGCCATGGCCCAAGCATCTCTATGTCCGAAGTTTCGACAGTGGCGCCGCACCAGATGCGAAGCCCCGGCGGCGCATCGCGATAGCTGCCTATGTCGAACGCGGCTCCTTCAGCGGCAAGACATTTTTCCATGGACTTCACAAACGTCCGCTGCCCTGCCTCGTCGAGGCGCAAAACATCCGGATCAACAATCTTGAGGCATACTGACGTATTCGACCGGATTGACGGTTCTGCACAGAGGAAATCAACCCAGTCTGTGTTTTCAACCCACGCCCCAAGCATTGCGGCGTTGGAGTCAGCACGTCCATGCAACGCCTCAAGCCCGCCTAGGCTATCAGCCCATGTCAGCGCATCGATGTAATCTTCGACACATAACATGGATGGCGTATTGATTGTCGCGCCTTCGAAAATGCTTTCGTTCAGCTTTCCGCCTTTCGTGAGCCGGAAAAGTTTTGGCAAGGGGCGCGGCGGCGCGTAAGTTTCGAGCCGCTCTACAGCCCGCGGACTGAGGATCAGCACGCCATGAGCGCCCTCACCACCTAAAACTTTTTGCCAGGAATAAGTCACCACATCGAGCTTCAGCCAATCGAGCGGTTGAGCGAAGATTGCCGATGTCGCATCACAGATGGTGATGCCCTCACGATCGGCTGCAACCCAGTCGGCGTTCGGCACGCGCACGCCCGAGGTGGTGCCGTTCCAGGTAAAGACCACATCATGTTCAGGGTTGACGGCGCCGAGGTCAGCGATTTCGCCATAGGGCGCCTCAAGAACCCGCGCTTCCAGCTCAAGCTGTTTGACAGCGTCCGTCACCCAGCCTTGCCCAAAACTTTCCCAGGCAAGCATGTCCACTGGCCGCGCGCCAAGCATCGACCACATGGCCATTTCGACAGCGCCGGTATCCGACGCCGGCACGATGCCGATGCGATAATCGTCTGGCACACCAAGCAAAGCGCGCGTACGGTCAATCGCTTCTTTCAAACGCGCCTTGCCGATCGAAGAACGGTGCGATCGCCCAAGCGGCGATAGATTCAAATTTTCCGGAGACCATCCGGGTCGCTTTGCGCACGGCCCAGATGAAAATGTCGGGCGCGCCGGAAGCGCCCCTGGTTTCTGTGTCATCATGTACTCCCATCCTCACAGATGGGTCGCGCTTCGTTGGGGAAGCGTGGCCCACATTGATCGTGTCCTTGATTGTCGATGACGTCAACAAAAATTTTGCGCCGCAACAAAAACTTTATGTTGCTTAGTTAACGCGGCGCGGATAGCGCCAATTTATGAATGTGAATCGACACAACCCGCCTGATGCGACGCTTTTCGACTGGATGCTTTTCCTACTGATCGTTGCGTTTGGCGGGTCATCTTTCGTCATGATTCGAAGCGCTGTCGAAACCATGCCCCCGCCAGCCATCGCCGCCTGCCGGCTCTGGGTCGGCGCGATAGTTCTCTATCTTATTATGCGGCAAGCCGGGCGGCGCTATCCGCCGTTTCTCACGCGCAGACGAGGCCAGCTTAGCATCCGCAAATCGTGGCGCTGGATGATCGCTGTTGGCGTTGTCGGCAATGTGATTCCCTTTTTCCTTTTTCCGTGGGCGCAGCAATATGTCGAAAGCGGTCTTGCCGGCGTTTACATGGCGTTCATGCCGATCTGGACGGTGGCGCTCGCATTTTTCTTCGCCAATGAAAAACTGACTGGCAGAAAGCTAATCGGTTTCGCGCTCGGCTTTATCGGCGTCTTGATTCTGATGGGACCGGATGTCCTGAAAGGCGCATTATCCAGTGATCTACGGGCGCAGGGCGCGCTGTTATTTGCGACCCTGCTCTACGCAGCATCCGCAGTGTTATCGCGTATGGCCCCGCCAATCCGTCCCCGGGTATTCGCTTCCGGCATGATGCTGGTTGCAGCTATTGCCGCTACGCCTGCACTGTTGTTGTTTGATCCAAAATTCGATCAATGGTCACTCGTGAGCATCGCCAGCGTGCTCGGCCTCGGCCTTTTTCCAACCGGATTAAACGGCGTCCTTATTATTATGCTTATTCGACGTGTTGGCGCTGGCTTCATGGCATTAAGCAATTACATCACGCCGCTCTGGGCTGTCGCTATGGGCGCGATCATTTATCACGAGCGTCTGGACCCATCGGTTTTCGTGGCACTGGCCATAATCTTTTCAGGTCTTGCAGTCAGCCAGCGTTCGCCATTTCGAAAAATCAGCGCTGGCGGAGAGCTTTCGCCAGCAGCAGAAACAGCGGCAACGTCGGAAGCTCAAAGAAAAAGCTGACCCTTCTGCACAGCAACGGCGTTGCCACCGATCCTGACAGAGCGAACTGCGCCATCCTGCACAGCAACGGTTGCAGCGATACGGCTTGGTCGGCCCATTTCAAAACCTTGCTCGATAATCCACCGATATTCACCATCGGCAAGGGTTTCGCTTACCACAACGTGTCCGGGAAGCGCGCATGCTGCAGAACCGGTAGCGGGATCTTCAAAAATACCCGCATCCGGCGCAAACATGCGCGCATGATACGCTGCATCTGCGCTCTCTCCACCTTCCGCATAAAGATAAACGCCAACGGTTTCTTCCAGCCCCAAGGCTTCATAGGCCGCGCTATTCAGACGTGCGCTGCGCACCACATCAAGCGGCGCCTTGACGTAAATGAAGTTGACGCCTGCGCCGACCTTGCGCGGTTTAAAGCTTCCACGGTCAACAGAACCGGACGGCAAGGAAAGCGCTGTCTCAATCGCATCCGCTGATGGCGCCAAACCGGTTTCTGTAGGCAAATTCGGATTTTGAAATTCAGCGAATTCGGCATCTCCATCCGTATCAACGCGAACCGGAAATAACCCTGCGTTAAGCTCAAGTAAAAGCTCACCGGACAGCTTGCGAGAACGGACGATCGCAATCGCTGTACCTACTGTCGGATGACCAGCAAACGGCATTTCGTAGCCGGGTGTGAATATGCGCACGCGCGCTGTATGAGCGCTATCCTCCGGCGGCAACACGAACGATGTCTCCGCAAGATTGAATTCGCGCGTGATCGTTTGCATTTCTTCCGTGGAAAGCCCTTCGGCGCTCATCACGACAGCGAGCGGATTGCCTGTAAACTTCTCCTTCGTGAACACATCGAACGTTTCAAAGTCGTATGCGCGCATAGATCTCTCCCGGACTCTCGAAGCAGCTAATGTGTGCTTGAAAAGAAAACTTACAAACCAATAATCCTGATAAGGTTTATAGGACGACTACGAATTCTTGCTGGCTTCAAGCGGATGACCGTGATTCAATGGCCCACATCCGGAACCATAACCGGGCGCAGTTCTGATCGCTTCATGAACATAGTCGATCGCCCGCGCCGTTGCCTCTTTCAGCGCCATGCCTTGCGCCAACCCTGTCGCAATGGCTGATGCAAGCGTGCAGCCGGTGCCGTGAGTTGAGGTTGTTTCTAGCTTCCTATGAGAGAATTCATGATGTCCTGCATGCGTTACCAAAACATCGGTAATCTCTGGTTTTTCTAAATGCCCGCCTTTGAGAAGCGCAGCCTCCGTACCAAGACGTAAACACTCTTCACCCGCCTGCAATTGTTTGCGAGTATCTCTGATTGAAACTCCCGTTATACATTCTGCCTCAATTATATTTGGCGTAACGACATAGGAATGTGGGAAAACCCGTTCTTTAATAAATTCTACCAATCCTGATTCTGCCAAACTATGACCGCTTGTCGCTGCCAGTACCGGATCAAAAACTAACGGCGCCGAATCTTTGGGAAAACCTCCTCCATAGTCCCAACCGCTTTTTTTCAGGCCATCAAGGATCGCCATCCCCGCTTCAATGCTGCCAATCATCCCGATCTTGATGGCGTCTGCCCCTATGTCATTCATCACCGCTTCGATCTGCGCGGCGATAATTTCCGGTGCGACGCCGTGGACTGCCGTGACGCCTGTTGTGTTTTGCACCGTAAGCGCGGTAATCGCTGTAGCCGCATAACCGCCAAGCGCTGTGACGGTTTTGATATCAGCCTGAATACCGGCGCCGCCGGAAGGGTCCGACCCGGCGATGATAAGCACACGGCCTTTCATGTCTGCTCGCTTTCCGCCTCAAACGGACTTTCAAAAGCCCCAGTCTTTTCAAACAAGGGACAAATTCGAGAACTATCCCGCCACTCATCTTTTACGGGCGGGCGCGGAGAGAGATAACATAAAATGGCGACGAATAATCTTATCTGGATAGGGCTTTTTTGCTGCCTGATTGCGCTTGCAATCCAGCTTTTCCCGGACGCCGCGTTCCGGGCGGGCGCAGATGTTAACTCGTCCTGGCTGGTGTTTGGCTTTGGCATATTCCTAATTCTGGTCGCGGCGTTTGTCGCGGCCTCAAGCCGGGGCGACCGGCGATAACTTGTTGACAGTCAAGACACCGGACGCTTATTGAGCGTTCTGGGTGAAGGCCCCAGCCGCTCGCGAGCAATAGCTTTTGGTGAAGACCTTCAATTTATTTGCTTTGGTCAGCCCGCGTATGCGGCATGCGGATCGATGGCAATGCGAGCCCCATCAAATTAACCCGCATGGCGAAAGATGAGGCTTGCCATGACTGCACCCAATACGCCCTTTCCATCCATTGATATCCTAAAACAGCAGGCAAAACGCCTGCGCAAAGGCCTTGATGAAGACGGAGATTTCCTCACACACAGCGAAAGCCTGGAACTCATTGCAAAGCAATATGGGTTTCGCGACTGGAACACGCTCTTTGCTGCGGCTGGAAACCGCCCTGCGGAAAGGTGGTTTCAACTCGGCGATCGGGTGAAAGGCCGATATTTAGGCCAATCTTTCCACGGCGAAATTGTTGCGGCCCGCACTATGACTGGTGAATTTCTGCAGGTAAGTGTGAAATTTGACGATCCCGTTGACGTGGTGAAATTTGACAGCTTTTCTGCTTACCGTTCGCGCATCACAGCAGTCATTAACAAGGCCGGAATAACGTCTGCAAAAACATCGGATGGCGAGGCGCAACTGGTGATGCAACCTGACGACAGTTAGGAGGCCATCCGGAACTGAGCATGTTGCAGGTCCACAGGCCTGCCGTCCTCGCTGATAAGCCCGGCGTGCAACGGTGCGCCGGCGCCACGCTCGACAAGTGACGTATTGCTTGGCGCATTGAGCATATGCTTCTCGCCCCACTGCATTAAAGCTATGAGCGGCAAAGCGAGATCGACGCCTTTCGACGTCAAGACATACTGATGGCGCGTGCGCTGGCCATTTTGCTTGTAAGGACGCTTTCGCATCAGATCGCTTTCCACAAGCTTTTTCAAACGGTTCGAAAGCACCGTGCGCGGCAAACCGAGACCTGAATGCAGCTCGTCAAAACGCGTCACGCCGTAAAGTGCGGAACGAATAATCAGCAGCGTCCAGCGATCGCCCACAAGATCAACCGCCGCAGCCAGCCCACACTGCTCTAGCGAAGGGGCGCTCGCACTCGTTGATTCTGAAATTTCGCCATCTGCGTAGGCCATACCGAATCACTAAAGTGATTTGCAGCGCGCGCGCAATCTCCAGCTCAAGCGATGTGATCGACAACATCACAGCCTGTTGAGCACAATCATCAAATATGGCGGCTTTTGGACCAGAAACCGCGCCATTCTCGCCGCATTCTGCCGCCATATTCACAGTCATGGAAATCCGGCTGGGGCAAGCACGGAGAGCCAAATGAAAACGATTTTCAAAACCATGATCGCTGCCATTCTCGGGGCGGCAGCGCTTGGCGCAAGCGCTGCGTGGGCCAAACCGGCGCATTGCGCGCATGATCACGACCACCGCAGCCACGCTGCCGACTATTACGACTACTACCCTGGCGACCGATATTCGCGCGCCGGCCCTTATCGGGATTCCGGAGTCAGTTTTTCGATTACGTTCGGCGATAGCAGATATGACGACCGGTACGACCGTCGTGGGCGCCATTACGACCGTGGCCGTCGGAATGGTTATCGCGGTGATCGTGCACGTGTAGTGAAGCGACAGACATTCAACACCCGCTATCGTGCGCGCATTGTTCTCGTTGAAGAAGTTATCCGCACCCGGGGCGGCCCGCGACTTCGCTGCACGGTAGATGCTCGCGGCCCACAGGCCCGCTATGTTCCCTACAAGCGGATGCGCCGCATCGCTAACCGCAATTGTTCACGCAGAGCGCAGGTTCGTATCGTCGCCTAGCAATTCGCTCAGTATTGATGCGTGAACGCCCGCCGGCATGCGTAGTTTGCCGGCGGGCTTTATTATTGAGCTGCTTTTTCAACTGCAGAGACGATATCGCTGACAACAGCACTCACCACAGCCTCATTTTCACCTTCGCCCATGACGCGGATCAAAGGTTCCGTACCGGATTTCCGGATCACAAGGCGGCCCGTCTTTCCGAGCTTTGTTTCGCCTGCTTTGATGGCCGCCTTCACGTCGGCATTCCCTAACGGATCGCCATGAGAAAAACGCACATTCTTTAACAGTTGCGGGAACGGCTCGAAGTTGTGGCATACATCGCTGACTTTATTCCCCTCAGACGCCACAACGGACAGGACCTGTAAAGCCGTCACAAGGCCATCGCCAGTTGTGCCGTAGTCGCTAAGCACCACATGCCCGGAGGGTTCGCCGCCAACATTCATGCCTTTGGCGCGCATTTCCTCAACTACATAGCGATCGCCGACTTTCGTGCGTTCCAGGGATAACCCTTCGCCTTCAAGAAATTTGCCGAGTCCCATATTCGCCATAACGGTCGATACGATGCCGCCGCCTTTAAGAACGCCGTCTTTCTTCCAGGCTTTTGCAATGAGCGCCAGCACCTGATCGCCATCAATCAGGCGCCCTTTTTCATCGCAAATGATGACACGATCTGCATCACCGTCCAGTGCTATGCCTATATCAGCGCGGTACTCGCGCACGGCGTCCTGCATCTTTTTGGGATTGGTAGAACCGATATTCTGATTAATGTTGAATCCATTTGGCTCAATGCCAATGGCTTTAACTTCAGCGCCAAGCTCCCACAACACCGTTGGCGCGACCTTATAGCCAGCACCATTGGCGCAATCGATAACAATTCTAACGCCATCAAGAGATATGCGCCGCGAAAACGCCGCCTTTGCAAATTCGATGTAGCGAGCGCCAGCATCATCAACGCGTTTGACACGACCCAAGTCCGCTGACATCGCACGGCCTGTATCGGGGCTCGTCTTCATCAGCCGTTCGATTTCCAGCTCGGTTTCATCCGAGAGTTTGAAACCATCCGGGCCAAAAAATTTCACGCCGTTGTCATGGTACGGATTATGCGAAGCAGAGATCATCACGCCCAGATCGGCTCGCAACGACCTTGTCAGCATCGCCATGGCCGGGGTCGGCAGCGGCCCAAGCAGAAAAACGTCCATGCCGGAGGAAGCAAAACCAGCGGTCAGCGCCGGTTCGATCATATAACCGGAGAGGCGCGTATCCTTGCCGATCACCACGCGATGACGATGCGCGCCATTCTTGAAAACGCGGCCGACCGCCATGCCAAGACGCAACATGCTCTCCGGAGTCATGGCGCCCGCGTTTGCGAGGCCGCGAACACCATCCGTTCCAAAAATTTCGCGCTTGCCGCTCATCTGATCATCGCCCCGCATGGGGTTCAAACTCCTTAAAGATGCTTAACCCAAGCCTAGCATACGAGGCTCGCCAATGCCTTAACAGGATAAATACGGAATTAATAAGGCTTTAGCCGATCGCGGACGCTACCGCCAGCGCCTGCCTGGTTGCTGCGACGTCATGCACCCGGAATATGGATACGCCCTGGTTCAGCCCGGCGATCACTGCCGCGATCGAACCGCCGACACGATCAGCGGCGGCGCCTTCCTTGTCCACCGCTGCAATAAACCGTTTGCGTGAAGCGCCAAGCAAGACAGGCGGACCGAGCTTTGTGAAACGGTCGAGATTAGCGAACAGAGCAAGATTATGGTCGAGCGTCTTGCCAAACCCGATCCCCGGATCGATGATCAGACGCTTCTCGTCTATGCCAGCATTTACACATGCCTCGATACGTCCGGCGAGATAAGCATATACGGTTTCAACAACATCCCCGTAGGCAGGATTGTCCTGCATTATTTCCGGGTCGCCTTGCGCATGCATGAGGACAATTTCACAGGAAAGATCCGCCGCCGTTTCAAGACTGTCTGGTGCGTAGGTGAGAGCGGAGACGTCGTTCCATATAGAAGCGCCGGCCTTGACCGCTTCTCGCGCGATCCCGGGTTTGCGGGTATCGATAGAAATTACAGCATTTGTCGTTTCGATTAGCTTTTCAATGACAGGAATAACACGGCTGCGCTCGGTATATTCAGGTACGATTTTTGCGCCGGGGCGCGTCGACTCTCCGCCAACATCCAAAATATCTGCGCCTTCGTCCGCAAGCTTCAGCGCATGAGCCGCAGCACTATCGACATCATAGAACAAGCCGCCATCCGAGAATGAATCAGGGGTTATGTTGACGACCCCCATAATCCGCCAGTTCTTCTTCATTACCGTTTCCATCCGCCGCGATATACAACCGCCTTAACGACAAACAGCCTGCAATTACTCTTACTTTTGAGTAAGTTTATTCAATGGTACGCGATTCAAGCACCCATCTTGATCAAGGCAGGCCTTATCATGTTTTGGGCCAGTATTTGGCATGGCGGCTGGCCGCATCGCCATCGCTTCCAGTAGATCTTGCGTGGATCAGCATTGCTGACGCGAATTCCCCGGCAAGCCACAAATTGTTACCCCATGGCGAACCAAGTATTGCTATCCGGCGACGGCGTACCGTGACGAACGCCCTCGAAAGCGTTGAGCTGGTGGTCTGCGGTCCTTACTACAAAACCGGTCAGTATACTCCTGAAGCCCGAGAAGAACTTATCGCGTTTCGGCTCAAACCGGAGTTTAGCGCCGCCGTATTCAACATCGCCCCCCAGGATTATGGCGGGTTGTCGACTACCAATGCCCCTCTTGAACTCATGCCGTTTTTTGCAAATGCGCTGAAGTGCGCCGAGTTCGCGGAAGCGTCTGATGTTCTCATCGCTGTCAAATCGGATATCTTAAACTTGGCTGCATCAAGAAAAATTCCAACAGGCCCCGAAGCCGCAACAGCAGAATGGATGCGCCAGTCCGAAGGGAAGATCATGTTTCGTGATATCGCGTCGAAACTTGACGTGAGCGAGAGAAATTTACGACGGCGTTTTATCGACCATGTGGGATGCAGACCAAAAACCTATGCTAGATATCTAAAGATCACCGCCGCCGCGCTAGCAGCCGAAAAAATGGCGAAGCCTGATTGGGCAGCGGTGGCGGCTGACGCCGGCTTTCATGATCAGCCGCATATGATCAACAGTTTTCAGGCTGAGATCGGCATGACCCCAAAGGCGTTTCATGCCGAGCGGCGGACGCTTGTCAGCCAAACTCCGCTGTCCGGTTTTTGCAATACATAGCCTTTAGCCTATCGCAATTTCCGTAGTTCACGGGTGGATAACAGCACCCTTACGCGGAGCTATCAATGCGAACATTCATTTCCATTATGTTGTTATGTCTAGCGCCAGCCCTGACGCACGCACAGGAAGAATCAGCCGCTGAACGCATCACTTTCGAAGGAAAGTCCTGGCGGGTTGAAGCGCAAAAGGCCGTCATTGAGCGATACCTTGATCGCGACGCTCTCGTGCTGGCGGGTGGTCGTATCTGGCTTGACGATATGGTGTTTGAGGATGGCGTCATAGAGTTCGATGTCGCCTTTGACGAAGGTACGGCATTTATCGGCCCGATGTTTCGCGCCGAAAATGACTCGCGCTTTGAGGAGTTTTATTTCCGCACCCATCTGTCCGAAAAACCAGACGCCGTTCAATATACGCCTGTCGAAAATGGTCTGTCGGCTTGGCAAATATTTTCTGACGAAAACGCCATAGCGCCGATCAAGTTAAAGTTTGGCGCGTGGAACCACGTCAAAATCGTCGTGAAAGGCGACATGGCTGAATTTTATTTCAACAGCGATACGCCACAACTGCACGTTCCAGATCTGAAGACCGACATCAGGTCCGGAACAGTGGGACATCGTTCTAGCGGATTTGACGGCGCGGAAGCCCGGCTTTCTAATCTCGTTTTCCGCCCGCTGCGTGACGATGAGGGTATCGTTGGCGCAGCAAAAGACACGGCACCGCTTCCTGAAGGCTTAATCTCATCCTGGAGCGTGTCAGCGCCATTTGCCGAAGCAGAGGTCGCCGATGCCCTAACGTTGCCTCAGAAAACACCAGCAACGCTTGAATGGCGCGACCTTGAGGTAGAAACAAACGGTATTGCTAATTTGGCGCGCCTTTCAGGCAGAACACGGGATGAGAATACGGTTTTTGTTCGTCTCGACATAAATTCGGACAGCAAACAGATGAAAGAACTAACGTTCGGGTACTCTGATCGCGTTCGCATCTATCTCAACGGAAAACGCGTATATTTCGGCGATGCTGGCTGGACCGTGCGAGATTACCGCTTTCTTGGCACAGTCGGGTTTTTCGACCGCGTTGGCCTCGACCTTAAAAAAGGAGACAACGAGGTCATGATCGCAGTTTCAGAAACCTTTGGTGGATGGGCGTGGGCCGGCGCCATGGAAGACCAGTCGCAGATTACGCTTGGCCGCTAGCGCATCGCCTTGACGCCCGGCGTCCGCATTAGCGTTGCGGACGCCGGCGCATCAGAGCTAAGCCCCCTGTGGGCTGGGTTCCATCCCGCCTGTATCGTCATCGTTTTTCTTACCTCCAGCAGGAGCGCCCGATGAAGGCACCGATGACGGCGGCGTATGATCTTTTGGATCGAGCGGGTCTTCACGCTCGATTTTCTCGCCTTTGAAGAGTTTCAGGATTTCTTCACCCGAGAGAGTTTCGAATTCCAGCAACGCCTGCGCCAATGCCTCCCAGTCGTCGCGACGATCCGTCAGCACCTGCTTGGCTCTATCAAAACCTTCTTGAACGAAACGCTTGATCTCATCTTCTATGAGCTTCGCTGTATCTCCGGAAATCGACTTGCTCCTGGCAATACTCTGCCCAAGGAACACTTCGCCTTCATCTTCGGCGTAGGCAATCGGCCCGAGCTTTTCAGACAATCCATATTGCGTCACCATCGCACGAGCAATTTTCGTGGCATGCTCAATATCGGACGAGGCGCCTGATGTTACCTTTTCCTTGCCGAATTTCAGCTCCTCAGCGACGCGCCCGCCCATGGCCATGGCGATGCGAGCCTTCATTTGCTCAAGCGTCATGGAATAGCGGTCACGTTCCGGCAAAGACTGAACCATGCCTAATGCGCGGCCACGCGGGATAATCGTCGCCTTATGCACGGGGTCATTCCCAGGCACGTCAATAGCAACCAACGCATGCCCCGCCTCATGATAGGCGGTCAGCATTTTTTCTTCTTCCGTCATGACCATGGAACGCCGTTCTGCGCCCATCATGACTTTATCTTTTGCGTCATCAAATTCCTTGGCCGTGACAAACCGTTTGCCGCGCCGCGCCGCCAACAGCGCCGCTTCGTTAACAAGGTTTGCCAGATCGGCGCCGGAAAAGCCGGGCGTCCCGCGTGCGATCGTGCGAATATTCACATCCGGCGCCAGCGGCACTTTCTTGGCGTGGACATTCAAAATTTTCTCCCGACCGACAACATCCGGGTTCGGCACGACGACTTGCCTGTCAAAACGGCCTGGGCGCAACAGCGCCGGGTCTAGCACGTCCGGACGGTTCGTCGCCGCGACCAGAATAATGCCTTCATTCGCTTCAAACCCGTCCATTTCAACGAGAAGCTGGTTCAACGTCTGCTCGCGTTCGTCATTGCCGCCGCCGAGACCGGCACCCCGATGACGGCCCACCGCGTCGATTTCGTCAATAAAGATGATGCACGGCGCATTTTTTTTCGCCTGCTCAAACATATCGCGCACACGGCTTGCGCCAACGCCGACAAACATTTCCACAAAGTCGGAACCAGAAATCGTGAAGAACGGCACGTTTGCTTCACCGGCGATTGCACGCGCAAGCAAGGTTTTACCTGTCCCCGGCGGACCAACCAGCAATGCGCCCTTCGGAATCTTACCGCCAAGTCGCTGAAACTTCATCGGGTCTTTAAGATACTCGACAATCTCTTCGAGTTCTTCTTTAGCTTCGTCGATGCCGGCGACGTCATCGAAGGTGACGCGACCCTGACGCTCAGTCAGCAGTTTTGCGCGCGACTTGCCAAAACCCATGGCCTTGCCGCCAGCACCCTGCATCTGACGCATGACAAAGAAAAAGAAGGCAAGGAAAATCAGAAGCGGCAGTATGTTGAACAACAGTTGCAATAACAACGGCAGCTCGTCTTCCTTCTCAATCTTGGTATTTACGCCCGCCTGATCCAGCTTGTCGGCAATTGCCGTCTGCCCGTCTTCCGGAATGTTGGTGACATATTCACCGCCACTCGAAAACTCGCCGGTCACCTCGCCTTTGGAAACAGCCGCCGAGCTGATTTCGCCAGCTTCAACGCGCTGGATGAAGTCTGAATAATTAAGCTGTGTAGGCTGTGGTCCGGGCGTGTTTAAGTCGAACAATTGCAGGGCCACGACAAAAAAGATGAGGACTAGACCCCAGATGAGAAGATTACGTCCGTTCATTCGACTTACCTTTGGCCGTTCGGCCTATTGATTGTTCCTGCTGCGCACTTAGCGCTCGCATTTATGCTTCAAACTAGTAGATAGGCGTTAAGAAATGCCAGCGCCATCACCTGAGGCGTATTTTTGCTGCTTCCTCACGAAAATCTAACAATTCCGCCCTGATAGCGTTCCGTTACAAGGCACCGCGCTGAAGCCGCGCTGCGTCCCATAAATGGGAGTGCAGGCGCGCCAATCAACTTACCTGCGGCATATATGCCGGGCAGGCTGGACAGCGCCTCTCGCGGGCCCTGGAACAGTCCAGTACGGGGGCCCAGGAATTCCGCCGCCATTTCCCCCATCGGTCCCACGGCAATCGAGGTCGCGCTTTGCCTTTCGACAATAAAGCGCCGATCCCACACTCGCGGTTTTGTGACTGGAGCCGGGCTCAAAGCCGGCACGCCTTCCCTTCCCGTCAACGCCGACGGCTCGCGGAAAAACCAGAGCCGGCCATTCCATTTTTTGACCAAAGCCCCTGCTAGTGTGGCTGAGCCTGTGTTAGCCGCCTGAAAAACGGCGGCGGCGGCCTTGTCTTCGCCGGGCGGGTATTCACCTCCGCCGACGGCATGGATGATCCTTCTGGCTAATCCGCTCGCGGCGCGTCCAGCTTGCCAATCCGAAACGGAAACGCCGCCCCAGGAATGAAAACAGCCGCCGAGCGCATCGAATAAGGAATCCTCCTGCGCGCATAGCACCGCATCGGCAAGAGCCAACTTGTCCGCTGTCATGCAGAGTTTTTCGATCGATACAAACTCTTGCTCTTCGAGCGCAGCCAACAGGGCGCGCACCCGCACTCGCTCGAACGCCGGGTCGTCATTAGACGGATCGTCAACGAAGCTCTGTCCCTGTTTTTCAAGAAACGATGTGACGTCTTTGCGTGTAAATTCCAACAACGGTCGCAACACACGTAAGGGCTCGCCGGCGCCCGCGGCAAAGAAGCTTTCTTTCGGAATCGCCGAAAGGCCAGCAACGCCAGCGCCACGGGCGAGACGCATGAATACAGTCTCGGCTTGATCATCCGCCGTATGAGCTGTCAGCAATGCTTCGCAACCGTCAGCCTGGGCCGCTTCAATCAACAATGAGTACCGCGCTTCACGCGCTGCTGCTTGCACGCCCGTATTGGGTTTTTCGCCTTTCCAGAGCAAAATGACGTGCTTAATGCCGAACGGTTCGCACCAGCCGCCGACACGCGACGCTTCACCCGCAGAAGCCGGACGAAGTCCATGGTCGACTGTATACGCCGTGATTTCTGATCCGTTCTGTCGGGCATAGGCCGCGCAGAGCAAAAGAAGAGCAACAGAATCGCGCCCGCCGGAAACCGCCACCGCTAGCCGTCGCGGCGGGGAAAGCGCCTTCAATTGCGCAGCAAATGCTTCTTCGGTAAGGCTTCCGAACGTCAGCGCTTCATCCTAATTGCACTCGATGCGGGCCATTTCAAGGTCCGCGCGCTGCATGACAGCATCAGGCGCATTCGGATGTTTAGCCTTCATCGTTTTAAAGACGGTGCAAGCCTCGCTCGGCTTATCCAGCCGTGCGAACGCAGTGCCAAGTTTCAAATAGGCCTCTGCTGACCGGCCATTATCTGGATATTTGCGGATATGCTGAATAAAGGCGTCTGCTGCTGCTGCGTTTTCTTCAAGCGCAAGATGAATTTCACCAAGCCGGAATTGCGCATCCGGGGTGCGCTGATGGTTAGGAAACGCCTCGACATAAAGGCTGAACGCCGCTTTGGCGCGCTGATAATCGCCAGAAAGAATAAACCCTGACGCATAATCAAACGCAGCGTTCGGATCGAGAGGAAGCGACACATCGCTTGGCGCCGCACCCGCAGGTTCCGCCGTTTGTTCTGAAATTTGATCCGCTATCGGATCGTCAGCGCTTGAAGGCCGGCCCATCAAATCCATCGGCCCTGACGAGGAGGGCGCCGAATCGAAATCCGAAAAGGCCGCCACACCGGCAGCGTTCGCGTCGCCAGACAGCGCAGCGGTGATAGCGTCCAACCGCCGCGTTGCTTGTTCAAGCTCATAGGTGAGTTCTTCCACACGCCCGGTCAGGAGTTGATTTTGCCGCTCAAGCTCGGAAATCCTGACCAGCGCGGCGCGATGACCAGCCATGGCCTGTTGCACTTCCGCCATTTGCGCCTGCAGCGCGCGTACGTCATCTTTGGTTCCTGCAGCGGCGGGACCCGACAGCACCAAGACGCTGATGGCTGCGATAATGCCTGCTCGAACGCTTTTCATGAGATCACCTTTACTTTGACGCTTCCAATATCAACGCCGGACTTTCCGACCGCGCCTATTACAAACCCATATCACACAAGTCTATTATGGCACGAAACTAAGGCGAAAAAACGCCCCGGATAGTTGCGAATTCATAAGAAAAGGCGCGTCAGCCGGTAATAACGACGGACGCGCCTTCGCAAAATCGAATTCAACTCAGCAGGTCTTAAGCGCCAACGCTCTGAAGAGTCGTTGTCGAATTCCGGTTGAGCGACCAGGCCGCTTCGGTCGAACGCGGATCAATCGGGCGCTCTTTACCGTAAGAAACGGTTGTAATGCGTGAAGCATCAACGCCGAGGCTTACGAGATAGGATTTCGCTGCTTCCGCGCGGCGTGCGCCGAGAGCGAGGTTGTATTCACGCGTGCCGCGCTCGTCGCAGTTCCCAGCGACCATAACGCGCGCTTCAGGATATTCCTTCAGCCATGCAGCCTGCTTGGCAAGCGTTGATTGCGCCTGCGGCGTCAGCGTGTACTGATCATAGGCGAAGAAAACGCGGTGTCCCGCAGAGTTCTCAAGGTCAGCCTGACTTCCCGGAACTGGTCCGACTGGCTGTGCGCCAGCATTGGTGTCAGCGCCGGCAGTCGTGTCGATATCCGGGTTGTTATTGCTTGCACATGCGGAAAGCAGCGCCACCGACGCAAAAACCCCCGCGATTTTCATCATTTTATTCATAGCTCTTTGCTCCACTTCCCCAGTTTGCGGTTTCAAATCGTCAAACTGTTCTGTCCGGCCGGCGGGACCGCCCCCACTTCTCAGCCTCTGTCGTTTCGTTTCTCCGCAACGCCTGCGGGCGTACAAACACTGCGGAATTATTATTTCCCCCGCCTTACAAATCGGTATCGGTTAAATCCCAAAATTTAACCAATGTATGAATCGTAGCGAGACACGCGCCAGCAATCAAGAACGACTGTTCCGGCGGGAAAATGAAATTTCAGTTACGATCCGTTCGAATTTTCTCCCAAGTTCGAGGGGTTTAGGGCAATAACGGCGACCAGGCGGGGTCAGAAGCATCGCCAGGGGTTCGCACGCGCCGCAAATTTCTGCCCGTCAAATCCACTGACCAGAGCGATGTATCGCCGCCTGAGCCGTCCCGACGGGTCGGCGTCTGGCGATAAAACATCAGCACGCGGCCATTAGGCGACCAGGTGGGGCCTTCCTCAAGAAAGCTTTCCGTCAACAGACGTTCGCCGCTGCCGTCCGGCCGAATAACGCCGATATAAAAGCGCCCCTGATAGGAACGGGTAAAGGCGATCAAGTCTCCGCGGGGGCTCCAGACCGGAGTCTGATACTGCCCCTGGCCGAACGTAATTCTCTTTTGATCGGAACCGTCAGCGTTCATCACATAAATCTGCTGCGATCCGCCGCGGTCGGAGGTGAACGCAATCCGGCGCCCGTCAGGCGACATAGTCGGCGACGTATCGATCGCGACGTTGCTGGTCAGGCGCGTAAGCTGGCGCGTCGACAAATCCATCTTGAAGACGTCGGAATTGCCGTTCCGCTCCATAGACATGATCACCTGGCGCCCGTCTGGCGAAAAGCGTGGGGCGAAAGTCATGCCCCGGAACGTTCCAAGCTGCTCCTGCTCGCCCGTCTCGATGTTGAACAGGTAAACCTGACCCGGGCGATTATCGAACAACGCCATGTAGGTGATCTGTTGCTGGGTCGGAGAGAAGCGCGGCGTCAGCACCTGATAGCCAAGGCCGTCTGTCAGCGGAATCGGATTGGCGCCATCCTGATCCATGATCATCAATCGCTTGGTCTTGTTTTCTTTCGGTCCCGTTTCATGAACGAACACAACACGGGTATCAAAATACCCTTCCTCGCCCGTCAGCGCTTTATAAACAAAGTCCGAAACCTTGTGCGCCGCACGGCGCCAGTTGTCGGCAGGCGTTTTGAAGGCGACAGCGGCGAGCTGTTCATCGGAATAAACGTCCCAGACGCGAGTTGCGACCTGAATGCGGCCATCGGGAAGCTCCTCGACCTCACCCACCACCAGCACTTGCGCATTAATGATGCGCCAGTCGGCAAAACGCGGGCGAACATTCACGCTGTCCGGCTTTTCGATATAGGCGCGTTGGTCGATCACCTGAAACAGCCCGGACCGGTCCAGGTCGTTCATAATCACGCCTGTGATGTCGCGGCCGAGGCCGGTTGTTTCCGCCGCGGCGCCAAGGAAGTCCGGCACCGCAATCGGCATCGGATCGACATTGCCTTGCGTGATGTCGATCTCTACCCGCGCAAATGCAGGATTCGCCAAGCCAGCGATGAAAACCGTCAGGAGAATTGTCAAAATCTTTTTCATGTCGCTACTCTCTTTCAGGCCCCCTGAAATTTTTCAACTTAAAACCCAACCATATCGCTCGGATTGAAATGGAAGGTGAAGTCTTTCCATGTCTCATATCGGTCTTCCGGCAGGAAATCATAAGGTGCGCATTTCACAATTGCGCTGATCGCTTCGCGTTCCGCCACTTTCCAGAATCTGTTGCCCGATAGATTGATTTGCATTGCATTCGCCACGCGCGGCCGAGAAACTAGCGAACCATCGCGATTAAGCTCGAACTCAATCGTCACGATCAGTTTTTCCGGTTCCGGCGCGCCGATGATGGCGCTTGTATTCCAACAGTCTTTTAGCGCCGCCTTCAGCTTCGCTTCATTGCTGGCGGTCAGGCGGTCGCCCGCACCAACAGCGCGGCGCGCCTGATCGGCTGTTTCAACAGTTTGAGAAGGCGCGTCACTTGAGCGTTGCGTGTTTTCGTTCTCTTTTTCTTTGTCAATCAGTTGCGAAAGAGCGTCCAAATCGAGTTCAGCATTCTGCTGGGGTGTGACAGCAGGCGTCTCTTTGGGCGGCTCCTGTCGTTCCTCAGGCTGCGTATCTGGCGTCTCATCAATCGGATCGGCTGCTTTTTCTACAACCACTTCCTCTGGCTCAGGCGGTGCCGCTGGCTCAGCCCGCGCAACCCGCTCTTCTACTGGCGCGGGCGGCTCTTCTTCCGGGTCCGGCAAGTCAGGTTCCTCGATCTCTTCTTCCTCAGGCTCTGGCCGCGCTGCGGGAACACTCGTTTTCAAGTCAAGCTCGGCTTCGCGGATGAGCTCCAACGGCACATAGGGCTCGGACTCAAATGTCGGGCGCACGCTGAACGGCAACAGGTCAAGATACACAACGCTGACAATCGCGATGTGAAACAGAACCGAAGCAAGAACGCCAAAACGCATGAACCTGGGGACCTTAGTTTACAAACCGTCCGTATGCGTCACTGCAGCTCGGGATCGGTCACCAGACCGATGCGCCGAAACCCTGCAGCGTTAATTCGCCCCATGACGCGCACGACATCGCCATAGGCTCTGTTCTGATCGCCGCGAATGAAAATCCGCTGATCGTACCCTGCGACCGCCACCGCCTCGAGATGCGGCACGAGATTTTCGTATTCAACCGCCGTTTCCTGAACGAATATCGTACCGTCAGCGGAAACCGTAACTGTCAACGGCTCGCCTGTATCCTGGATCGGGTTCGCAGCCGTTTCAGGCAGGTCGACGGAAACGCCGACCGTCAACAGCGGCGCAGCCACCATAAAAACGATCAGCAGCACCAGCATGACGTCCACGAAAGGCGTGACGTTGATTTCCGCCATGTGCCGCGTGCGGCCGGGACGATGACGCCCGCCGCCGGGATTGAGATTAGCGCCCATTAGCGCGCCCTCTCATCAAGCTGGCGTGAGAGGATGGCTGAGAATTCGTCAGCAAAACCCTGCAGGCGCACAGCGTAGGAGTTGAGCGCCGAAGAATAGCGGTTGTAGCCAACCACCGCCGGGATCGCAGCGAGAAGACCAAGCGCCGTAGCAAACAGCGCTTCGGCGATGCCCGGCGCCACAACGGCGAGGTTGGTGTCTTTCGTCAGCGCAATAGCCTGAAACGCGTTCATGATGCCCCAGACCGTACCGAGCAGACCGACAAACGGCGCCGCAGAGCCAACAGTCGCCAGAACACCGAGATTGCTTTCCGCTTTTTCAAGCTCGCGCGAGACGGAAACATTCAAAATCTTATCGATGCGGTCGCGCGCCGAAACCGCCAGCGCGCCAGAGGCGCCGCCCTTGGATGAACTCCATTCTTCCATGGCGGCGGCAAAGACACGCGCCATCGGATGGTCCTGACGATCGCGCATTTTGCGATAAAGCTCGTCAAGCGGCTTTCCTGACCAGAACTGATCTTCAAACTTGTTGGACTTCGACTTCAGCCGGCCAAAGGTCAGCGATTTGTCGATGATGACCGCCCAGGACCAGATCGACGAGATCACAAGAATGCCCATGACTGTTTTCACCACCGGGTCGGCGCGCAGAAACAAGCTCCAGAGGCTGAAATCGGCTCCAATCCCTGAAGCGGCGCTTACGACTTCTGTTTCCATTATCTTTTGTATCCCCTGATACTTTCCGCCGACGGGAGCGGGACTTTTAAAACCTAACCAACATTCGCAGCGACAGGCATTTCGCCAAATTCGACACAAACGACTCTAATGCGCGCTTAAAGCCCCGCGCCGGGCGTTTTCATGGTTAACACCGAACGGATTAGCTTTTAATCCCCTTTGGGCGGGAAATTGGGCATTTACGCGGCTTTGAAAAGACTTACCGGCCGGATTGCGAAAGTTTAATCCCGGCTTAACAAAAGCTTAACGGCTTTCACGGGATTTGGCGCTCTTTCCGAAGCGGTCAATTATTTCACCAGGAAGGCGGCGCGGGCGCCCCGAGAGGCTCATGCACGCCGCCTCAACCTCAGCGCGCGCGATCAGGATTTTCTCCCGCCATATCTCCTGAGCGAGGAACATGCGCGCGCCTTTCGCCTCCAGAAAACGGGTGCGCACCTCAAGCAGATCGTCAATTTTCGCCGGCGCGATCCATTCCGTCGTCATCTTGCGGACCGCAAAGGCGAGCGGCTCCTCGCGCTCGAGCATGTCTGAATGATTAACGCCCACCGCCCTCAAGGCCTCCGTTCGGCCACGTTCAAAAAACTTGAGATAAGCCGCATGATAAACGACGCCGGAAAAATCCGTGTCTTCGTAATAGATGCGGACTGTCAAAAGGTGTGTGCGTTGCTCTGTCATGCCCCATATTGGCGGCAGTCGCGCTTGCGCTGCAAGGAAAAGGCGCCGTAGCAAGTCGCCCATGAAAGTCCTTGGCAATCTCGATTGGCGCCACCCGCTGGTGCGTGCGCGGGTTATGGTCGCGCGGCCCTTGCAAAACGCCCTTGCCAACGCCGGGCTGTGGCGGCGCCCGGCTGCGCAAGAGCGGGAGATTATCCAGGCTGACGCGGTTCCGGTGTCGGGCGACCGCACCATCCAGCACCGGCTCGTCTACAAGCATCCGCGCCCGGAATATCTTGACGTGGAGAGTGTACTCTACACCCCTTCGGGGCTAGCAGTCTCCAACGGAAAATATGTAGCGCAATATTCGATCCGCCCGCCTTCGACGGCGGAGATTTTCACCACGCCGCGCAACGTAAATGCAAAGAAGATCAGCAAAGGCACGCTGATCGAAACTGAAACGCCTTACACTTATGGTGATTGGGTCGGAGACTATGTTCTCTCGCTTGTCACGACCGAAAACATCATCGAACCCCTGATCCTGCCTTCATTTCTTGCGGCAAAGTCATATGTCATCCGCGACGTGGAAGCGCTGGGCGTCAATTATGTGATCGCAGATGAACCGCTTCAAATTGATAACGCGCGTATTATCCGCAAGCGCGTTCCGAGTTATTACTGGGGACCGGACGAAGTTGCGGCCTATCGCAACAAGTTCGGCGTGACACCGCCGCCGGCGAAGAAAGGCTCCATCCTTTATCTCGCCCGCTTCGATACTGTCAGCGAAGCGGCGCAGCGCGATTATCCGTCAGAAGACGTTGCCGACATCGTCCGTTCTCTGGGCGGCGAAGTGTTTGACACGCGCGGCGCCTCGCCCGAAGCATTCAACGTACTGGCTTCAAAGATGGAAACGGTGATCGCCGATCAGGGATCAGCAGTTTTTGGCGTCATGCATTCGCAAACAAAAAACGTGATTGAACTGGCGCAGGATGACTGGTGGCATAACGCCAATTTGTTCATCGCAAACGGCGCCGGCGTTCAGAACTACGCGGTCATCCATATCTATAACAAAACCAGGGATGATCTGCGCCAACGCATCGAAGGACACCTGCGCGAGTTCGGCGCGTTAGCGTGAATAGATAATCATATTCTCGACCAGCGTCGTCGCGCCCTGACCGCTCATCCAGAACATGGCGATCATGCCGAGGGTGAACATGGTCCACACCGCACCAAAAATTAAAAGGAACTTGATGGACTGGTTGACGCCGAAAGAAAGCACCGCACGTTCCGGCTTTGACGGATCGTAGCGCACAGCAACCTGCGCTCCCGAAGGCAGGGCGTCATGAATATCGCGATGAAAGCCATGACTGGACGAGCCCGCATAACCAAATGCGATTTTCTTGCCCTCAATCTCGCGCCCATTGGCGTTGTAGGTGTAACGCACATCGGTGCGGTATGTCGTACTGCCCTCGCTGTCAGTGCTTGACGTGAAGTCCGATGAAAGGATTGTTCCGGGCGTTGTCGGCCAGTTTTGCGCTTTGTGCGACATGTTGAGCGAATGCAGACCAAACCCGAGAATGCCGATCCCGACGGCCAGAAACAGCCCGAAAAACAGTGTCAGAAAAATCGATCCGCCCATGGCGCGCCTCCCCGATTTGCGGTGAGAGATTAGTCTGAATTCGTCACTATTCGATGACCAACTTTGTTAAACCGCTAACCCCGCGAAAGCCGGGATGAACGGGGTGACTTTTGAAGCTTAGTCGAACAAATCATCAGCACCGTCCTTAGGCGCCGGCAGTCCCAAATGGGTCCAAGCGCTTTTGGACAGAACGCGGCCACGGGGCGTGCGCTGGATGAGACCCTGTTGGAGCAGGAAAGGTTCGATGACGTCTTCCACCGCGTCGCGCGCTTCCGCCAAGGCCGCCGCAAGGGTTTCAACGCCCACGGGGCCGCCGCCGAAATGCTCCGCAATCAGACGAAGATAGCGCCGGTCGAGCGGATCGAGGCCGAGGCCGTCGATTTCAAGTCGACGCAAGGCTTTGTCTGCAACCTTGGCGTCGATGCAGCCGGCGTTCTCCACCGTCGCCACATCGCGCACGCGTCTTAAAAGGCGTCCAGCGACACGAGGCGTGCCGCGCGCGCGGCGCGCAATTTCTGCGGCGCCGTCGGCGGACATATCAGCGGACAACAGCATCGCCCCGCGCACGATGATACGCGCAAGGTCTTTCTCGGAATAAAAATCGAGCCGTACCGGGATGCCGAACCGATCAAGCAGCGGCTTGGCGAGCAGCCCTGAGCGCGTCGTAGCGCCGATCAGCGTGAAGCGCGGCAGGTCGATGCGCACCGAACGCGCCGCCGGCCCCTCGCCAATGATGAGATCGAGGGCGTAATCCTCCATCGCCGGGTAGAGCACTTCCTCCACCGCTGGCGACAGACGATGAATTTCATCGATGAAGAGAACATCGCCCGCTTCGAGGTTGGTGAGCAGAGCCGCAAGGTCGCCGGGCTTGGTAATCGCCGGACCGGACGTGGCGCGGAAATTAACGCCGAGTTCATTGGCGACAATCTGCGCCAGCGTCGTCTTGCCGAGCCCCGGCGGCCCGTGAAAGAGAACGTGATCGAGCGCTTCCGAACGAGCCTTCGCCGCCTGCACAAAAACGCGCAGATTATCTTTCGCACTCGGCTGACCAACAAAATCATCAAGGCGCTTGGGACGCAGCGCAGCGTCAGCGTCTTCGGTCTTTCGTTCACCGTCAATCAACCGATCATTATCGTAAGCAGGCTCAGCCATATCAGCGATTCAAATCGAAAATTTCACGCGCTAAACGATGCAGGCTACTCACTCCACATACTGCTTCGACAGAATCGCGCGTAAGATGATAGGGATCAGCTAACTGTGCTAATTTTTTTTGAGAGTTTACCTCCATTTCTACCAGTTTTGATATCCGTACCATTTCGCAGTCATATCCGAGAAAAACCTTAGCATGCTCGGCCAAGGTTGCGCCGCCACCCAGCGCTCGAACTTGATCCAATGGATTCGCGCTTGCGCGAAAAAAATTCAAAGCTTCACTCAGCCCAGAGAAATTGGAATCGAACCGTTGCCTCTGCGCGGTGCCATATGACATATCAGAGGACCTTACATTTTCTGCTTTGGCCTTTGCCGCGTTCAGCAATATCGGCTTCTGCTTTTTCCATTTCTCGCGCACACGTCGAATAACACTATCGTCAAATATGCCGAGCTGTTTAGCAGCCGTTGCAAATTTTAGCTTAGGATTCTGATATACTAGCTGGGCAACTTTTTCTAAAGTTGCACTATCATCAATTCCTGAGCCAGTCGGCCGACCGCGTTTTCTTCTACTCATTTGCATCTCCAAAATTCAGCTTCATCAAAACGCTAAGGTCATGCGGACTTTGCTTCTAGGTATTTTAAATCGCGTCGCAAACTTTTTGCGGAAGCAAAATCATCTCTACAAAAACAAAGCGGAGAATAATTCCTAAGCGCTCTGATTTTTCCTCCGTTTCACGCCGCCGCCAGTTCTTTCAGCGCCGCCTTGATCAGCGCTTCGACGCCCGGCTCGTCCATTGCTTCGGCCGCGCGAGCGACGGCTCGGCGCGCCTCTATCCCTTCATAGCCGAGATTGGCGAGAGCCGAGACAGCGTCAGCCTTTGCGCTAAGTGAAAGATCCGATGGCGCGACGCCTGCGGCTTTCTTGCGCGCCGCCATGGCGATCACCTCGCCGGTCGATCCAGCAAGGGCGCCTGCTTTCGATTGCAATTCAGTGACAATGCGTTGCGCAAGTTTTTTACCGACGCCGTGCGCGCGGGAAATGGCCGTCACATCCTCCGCCGTTACGGCGTCATAAAGTTCGGAAGGCGTTAATACCTGCAGCATGGCGAGGGCGTGCTTGGCGCCAACCCCTTGCACGCTTTGCAGCAGACGGAATGCCTGACGTTCATTCTCCGACGGAAACCCGTAAAGCCGGATCAGATCCTCGCGCACCAGCGTTTCGATGGAGAGCGTTGCATCCTCACCCACTCCCATATCCTGCAACACGCGCGGGGCGGCGTAGATCTCATAGCCGACGCCGTTCACATCAATCAGCGCGGTATCCTCAGAAATTGAGACTACTGAACCTTTCAGCCTGCCGATCATCTATGACGCCTCCAACCGTCTGCGTTTTTGTTTTGTCGCATTTTCTGGCGCAAACCGGCTTCCACTTTGCTGGAAAATGCTCCGGGCGGCGCCATGATGCGCATGACAGATGGCGACCGCGAGCGCGTCCGCCTCGTCGCTCGCCAGTTCGCCGCACTTTGGCAGCAGCACTTTCACCATGGCCTGAACCTGATTTTTGTCCGCATGCCCCTTGCCGACGACAGACTTTTTCACTGAATTCGCCGCATATTCGGCAACTGGCAATCCGATGAGCGACGGGGCGAGCAGCGCAACGCCGCGCGCCTGACCCAGCACCAGCGCATCGCGGGGACTGGCGTTGACAAATGTTTCCTCAACCGCCGCCTCTCCTGGCGAATAATCGCCGATGACTTTTTTGAGGCCTTCGAAAATGCTTCCAAGCTTTTCCGGGTGCGCGGCGCCCCGCTTCGTGCGGATGACGCCCGACGCCACGTATAAAAGCCGGGTTCCGGCGCAATCGACAACGCCCCAGCCGGTAGCGGCTGAGCCGGGATCAACGCCCAAAATGCGAATCACTGCGCTCATGACGCGAGCATAGGGCCGTTCCACAGGAATGGAAACAAAACGTGAATCAACGCCGGCGGCGCAGTCGCTTTTTCAGGCGCTCGGCGTTGTTCAACAGCGCGGGGTCAAGCGAATCAGGCGCAGCCAATAACCATTCCAATTGCTCAAGAGCAGCGGCGGCGTCTTTTTCGCGCCCGTCGCCTTCAGATAGCGCTACTGCATAGAGGAACATGCCCTGGGGATCGCCTGCGTCCGCCGCCCGTTGAAATAAATCCGCCGGGTGAACGCCCTCGATTTCAACTGCGCCGTCATGGAGCATCAGGCCAAGCCCGACCAGCGCAGGCGGGAACCCCGCTTCCGCTGCCGCACGCATATGATCAGCCGCCGATAAGCCTTCTCTGGCAATCGTGCCGGAATTTTTCATCAATGCCAGATTATAGTGGGACACAGGATCATCGGCCTCTGCGGCCTTTCTGAACCAGACGGCCGCGTCCTGAATATTTTTTTCAACACCGTCGCCCGATAAATAAGCGATCGCCAGATTGCGTTGCGCCTCCGGCTCGTTCGCCTCCGCCGCCTCACGAAAATAAGAAATGGCCCTAGCACTATCCTGCGCCAGTCCGTCGCCGTCAGCATGCATCACCCCGAGCCGAAGCTTCGCGCGCGCATGCCCCTGCCGCGCAGAAAGCTTGTACCAGCCTGCGGCGGTTTTCGCATTTCGCTGAACGCCCTCGCCAGCCAGAGCAAGCTCACCTAGCGCGAATTGCGCGTCAGGATGACCAGCAGTCGCAGCATCATGATAAAGATCGACAGCACGCTGAATATCAGCCTCTACGCCAAGCCCGTTCTCATAAAGGTAACCGAGGAGATGTTGCGCGTCGGCGTCGCCCGCATCGGCGAGCGGCGACGCCTTCTCATAAGCCGTTGCATATTCACCATCCAGCAGGTGCTGGAAAGCCTCCGCAGCGCCGGGGCTTTGCGCCATCAACGGCGATGCGCATAGAAACACCGCCAAAACTGCATATAGCCACAGACGGAACATGATGGCACGTTAGGCCGCTTTGGCGCTATCGCCTAGCGTTCGTGCGTAATCGCTCTATTTTCAGCATGTTCATACGCCTGATGCGCTCCTTCAAGGAACGCCAACGCGAAACCGAGCGCGACCACAGCAACCCCGCAGGTCACAATAAAAATGTTCATGCGCATATTCACTACACCGTGGTTTGAACGGCGCCCCACAGAGGGAAATTAACGCAAGAATCATACCTGGCGGCGTCAAGCTTCTTTGATTGCTTTCTCGAATGCTTTGACAGCCGAGGCGGGGCCGTCCCTACACGCCCAAACCGCTGAGGACACAGCGAGAAAATCAGCCCCGGCGCGCACAAGCGGCCCGCAGTTTTGGGGCGTCACGCCGCCTATTGCGACGCATTGGACTGTTGTCGCGAATGACCACCATTCAATCAAGGCTGGGTCGGCTTTTGTAGGGGCTTCCTTGGTTGTGGTGGGAAAGAAAGCGCCGAAGGCGACATAATCAGCGCCATCCTCGCCCGCCACCAATGCGAGATGTCTTGAATTATGACAGGTGACGCCGATCGTTGCGTCATCGCCTAATAGCGTCCGGGCTTTTTTGCAGCTCGCATCAGACTGACCCACATGAACGCCATCCGCGCCGCATTTGATGGCGAGGTCTGGCCGGTCATTGATCAAAAACTCAACATCGTGCTCACGCGCCAGCGGAAGCAACGCCTCTGCTGCGTACAGCACATCGTCATCGCTTGCCGGGCCTTCTGAAGTTTTCATTCTGAGCTGCATGCAGGCGACATCGCCGCCAGACAGGGCGTCAGCAAAGGCGCCGCGAAACGATGAGAGATCGTCAATACGCGGCGGTGAAATTAAATAAAGACGGCAATCCTGACGCATGAGGCCGTCTATAGCGGGTCTTTGCCAACGCTGCGAGGGGCATTACGCCGCTTTACGCACCGCATGCGCCTGCTCTCTCTGGGTTTGCGTTTGCGTCTGTTTCGGTTTGAGCAGATTTTCTTTCACTTGCATGGGAATAGCATTGTAAATCTCAGGCTCGGTTATACCAAGGCGCGCTCGCGCATCGGCGAGAGGCAGCATCAAAAGTTCCTCGACGTCATATTCCAGAATCCACCGGGATTGTTTCGCATTGCTTTTCGCTTCGGCAATCGCTGCTTGAAATGGCTGAAATGGTTTTTCCGCCTTGATCGCCAGCAGACCGATGCCGACAATCAATTTAAAGCCCGGATTTTTCGTTTGGTGGCGCGTATAAACGAGGTTGCATAACTCGCCCAGAGCATCGCGACCATACCCAGTCAGAACATGCCAAAGGTCGTGACAGACATCGAGATGCAGGAAAAGTCTGCGGAATTCTTCGAACTGGGTTTCGCCGCGAAAATCGATGCCAGCCTCTTCCGCCGCGTCTATCAACCCGTCAGGCGTAAGATTTTCACCTTCCATGAACTCAAGATAAGCGCGCGCCAGGCTCGCTTCGGGAAAGGTGCGTAAATATTCTCTGTCGCCAAGAACCTTTTCAAGTTTGATTGGCTCACTGACAACACGGCGGCCATAAGGGCTGGCGGAAAAGCGCGAGAAAAGTTTTGTGCTGCTGCCGCCTGACAAAGCGCTGACAACCTCAAACACCTGCCGCGTGTCTTCTTTGTTTCGAACAAGTCGCAACACAGAAAGGAAAGCATGCCACGGCCGAACCGGCAGCGCAGGCGGGGTCGGGAATCCATTAATCCAGACGATGTCTTCCGGTGCGACTTCCTCGGGCGTTGCTGTTCGCTTCGGTGTCATATCAGCCTCATCAATCACTATGTTATGCGATAGCATTACACTGATTAGTTTACCTGATTGATAGGTTGCGCTTCCGCAGGCAAAGTTCAAGAGAAAAAACAAAAAAGCCCGGCAAAAGCCGGGCTTTTGAAAACCTTTCTCACCAGAGGCTCAACCGGCGCGAGAAGCCTCGAAAATGCTGTTGATTGACGAAGCCAGCATCGCGTCAAATTCCCCATCGCTCTGCCCTGCTGACAGGCCTTCAGTCAGCGCGCGGGAGAAACTCGCCGTCATGCCAGTGTTCTGCGCCAGCTTGGCATTTGCATCCTCACGCGAATAACCGCCGGAAAGCGCAACAACGCGCATAACGCTAGGGTGATCGACGAGAGGCTTATAAAGGTTCGCCTTGGTGGGCAGCGTCAGCTTGAGCATCACCTGCTTGCCCTCAGGAAGATTATCAAGCTGCTTTGTTATTTCCGAGAGCAGAATGTCTTCGGCTTCGGCTTTATCGCTGATCGAAATTGTCACTTCCGGTTCGATTATCGGAACGAGGCCATGTGACAGAATTTGCTTCCCGATTTCGAATTGTTGCGCGACAACGTCTGCAATGCCTTTCGCGTTTGCCGAATCGATGACAGAACGCATCTTGGTGCCAAAAATACCTTTTGAAACAGCACGCTTAAGCAGCGCATCAAGATCAGGCATCGGCTTCATCATTTTGACGCCGTCTTTTTCATCCGCCAGACCCTTGTCAACTTTCAGGAACGGCACGACGCCACATTCCTCACGCAAATACTGCGCCGTTGGCACGCCATCAATGTCGCCATCCATCGTACGTTCAAAAAGAATAGCGCCCATGATTTTATCACCGGAAAACGCCGGTGATTTTATGATCCGAGCGCGCATCTGGTGAATGAGGCCGAACATTTCTTCATCGTTTGACCAGGCGTCATCACTAACGCCATAAAGTTTTAGCGCCTTCGGCGTAGATCCGCCGGATTGATCGAGCGCGGCTATAAAGCCGTCTTTGTTGGCGACCTGGTTTTCCATATCCGCGGTCGTTTTTAATCCTGTCATCTTGTTCTTTTCCTCAACCTGTTAATCGCCGCCAAGTTATCCGGCTGATGCTTCTAGTGCAGCAACGCCTGGTAGCGTTTTGCCCTCAAGCCACTCAAGAAATGCACCGCCTGCTGTCGAAACATAGGTGAAATCATTCTCGACGCTGGCCGCAGCAAGCGCCGCAACCGTATCGCCGCCGCCGGCGACAGCAACGAGCCCGGCATCCTGAACCTGTTTAGCCGCAAAACGCGCCGCTTCAACTGTGGCCGTATCAAAAGGCTTGATCTCAAAAGCGCCAAGCGGGCCGTTCCACACAACTGTTTTTGCGCCTTCAATTTTCTCGGCGATTGTGTCGACCGTTTCCGGACCGAGATCGAGAATCATGTCGTCAGCCTTCACGGCGTCGGCAGCAACCACTTCACGATCTGCACCCTCTTTGAATTCCTTGGCGACAACCACGTCAGTAGGAAGAATAATTTCACAGCCTGAAGTTTTAGCCTGCGCAATTATTTCACGTGCGGTGTCGGCGAGGTCCGGTTCGCATAGGGATTTACCCACGCTTGTTCCGGTCGCGAACAAAAAAGTGTTCGCCATGCCGCCGCCAACCACGAGTATATTCGCCTTTCCAACAAGATTGAGAAGCAACTCGATCTTTGTCGAGACTTTCGCCCCGCCAACAATCGCCATCATCGGACGAACAGGCTCGGACAAGGCGGCCTTCAGGTAGTCAAGCTCACGCTCCATAGCGCGACCAGCCGCAGAGGGCAGCAATCGCGCAATCGCTTCTGTTGAGGCGTGCGCGCGATGCGCCGCTGAAAAAGCATCATTGACGTAGACATCGCCATTTTCAGCTAAGGCTTTTGCAAACGCCTGATCATTCGCTTCCTCGCCCGCATGAAACCGTGTGTTCTCCAGCACCGCAACATCGCCATCAAGCATGTTTTTTACGGTTTTTTTGGCGAGATCGCCTATGCAGTCCTCTGCAAATTCCACCTTGCCGCCGAGGAGTTTTTCAAGCGCCTTGGCGACAGGCTTTAGCGACATCTCAGGATCGGCCGTTCCCTTTGGTCGACCGAAATGTGAGAGAAGAAGAACCTTAGCGCCTTTCTTCGATAGCTCCTGAATAGTCGGCAACGCCCGTTCGATGCGTGTAGCATCGGTGACTTCACCGTCTTTCATCGGCACGTTGAAATCAACGCGAACAAGGATTCGTTTTCCAGCCACTTCCAGATCATCAAGAGTGCGATAAGACGCCATCAGTCCTGCCTCTTAAAGATGCCGCGCCATTTCAAGCGCTGTATCGGTCATGCGCGTGGAGAAGCCCCACTCATTGTCGTACCACGTGAGAATACGCACAAGCTTGCCCTCAAGAATTTGCGTTTGATCAAGCGCAAAAATTGATGAGTGCGGATCATGGTTGAAGTCTGAAGAAACAAGCGGCTTATCTGTGTAGCCAAGAACGCCTTTCAGCTTCCCATTGGCGGCTTCCATGATTGCGTTATTGACTTCCTCAACCGTTGTGTCGCGCCCTGGAGTAAAAACAAAATCAACCACGGAAACATTCGCTGTCGGCACGCGGATTGAAGAACCTGCAAGTTTGCCGTTGAGGTCCGGCAAGACTAGGCCCACCGCTTTTGCTGCGCCAGTCGATGTCGGGATCATATTCATCGCCGCTGCACGAGCCCGATAAAGGTCCTTATGCATTGTATCGAGTGTCGGCTGATCACCGGTATATGAGTGGATCGTCGTCATATAACCGCGCTCAATGCCGATGGCGTCATGCAGCACTTTCACAACCGGCGACAGACAGTTGGTCGTGCAAGAGGCGTTCGAGACGACAGTATCGTCACCTGTCAATGACCCATGATTGACGCCGTAAACGATCGTTTTGTCCGCACCGGACGCAGGCGCGGAAACAAGAACACGCTTGGCGCCGGCTTCAAGATGCATTGCCGCCTTTTCACGCGCCGTAAAAATGCCTGTGCATTCAAAAACAATATCGACACCAAGATCGCCCCATGGCAGCGCTTTCGGATCGCGCTCCGCAAGGACTTTAATCGGCCCTTGGCCTACATCAATCGTATCATTGCGGACTTTCACTTCATGCGGGAAACGCCCATGGATCGAGTCGTATTGCACGAGATGCGCATTGGTCTCAACCGGGCCGAGATCATTGATCGCGACGACATCGACGCCCTTGCGTCCCGTCTCCACAATTGACCGTAGCGCCAGGCGCCCGATCCGTCCAAAGCCGTTGATTGCGATTTTGATCGCCATTCTGAAGTCCTCCTAACCGATCAATCGTTTGGCTTCGGCGGTAATCGCCTCTGCCGTGATGCCGAAATGTTTGAATAAATCGCCGGCAGGCGCCGAAGCGCCAAAACCCGACATGCCGATAAATGAATCCTTGAGCCGCAGGAACTGGTCCCACCCCTGACGGATTGCCGCTTCAACGCCTATGCGCGGTTTCTCGCCCAAAACTTCGAGACGATAATTTTCCGGCTGCATGGCGAAAAGCTCAAAACACGGAGCGGACACGACACGCGCCTTCACGCCATCACTAGCCAGCGCCTCACGCGCTTTCAGCGCTAGAGAAACCTCAGACCCAGAAGCGAGCAGCGTGACATCGTAATCGCCCTCGCCAGAGATCACGTAAGCCCCACGCGCACAAAGATTGTCATCGCTCTGCGTGAGGCGCGCCTGCTCCAGTCCCTGGCGGGTCAGGGAAATGACCGAAGGCGTAGCGATGGTCTTGAGCGCCATCTGCCAACACTCCGCTGTTTCAACAGCATCGCAGGGGCGATAGACATTCAAATTCGGAATGGCGCGCAAGCTCGCAAGATGCTCGACCGGCTGATGCGTCGGCCCGTCTTCGCCAAGCCCGATCGAGTCATGCGTCATCACGAAGACCGAACGCACGCCCATAAGCGCGGCCAGCCTAATCGATGGACGGCAGTAATCTGTAAATACGAGGAAAGTACCGCCATAAGGAACGACACCGCCATGAAGCGCCATGCCGTTCATGGCCGCCGCCATGCCATGCTCGCGGATGCCGTAATAGATGTAGCGACCGGCGTAATTTTCCGCAGACAGAATATCGATATTCTTGGTCTTGGTGTTATTAGAGCCCGTCAGGTCCGCCGAACCGCCGACAGTTTCAGGAACAACCTCGTTAATCACGTTGAGCGCCAATTCCGACGCTTTACGGGTTGCTGCTTTTTGCGGCTCATCAACAAGAGACTTCTTGTAGACTCCGATCGCATCCGCCAACGCGCCAGCATAGTCACCCGCCATAGCTGACTTGAACGCCTCACAGTGATCGCTCCCACTGACGCGTTCGTCCCATTCGGCATAGGCATCCTTGCCCGCGACGCCGGCTGCGCGCCATGAACCCAAAACATCCTCCGGCACTTCAAAAGGCGCATGTGGCCAGTCCAGCGCCTTTCGGGCAGCAGCAATTTCCTCCTCGCCTAATGGCGCGCCATGTGCGGCACTGGTTCCGGCTTTTTTCGCGGCGCCATAGCCGATCACAGTTTTGCAGGCGATCAAGGTTGGCCGATCTGACGTTTTCGCTTTCTCAATTGCCGCCGCCACCGCTTCGGGGTCGTGACCGTCAACACGCGCTGTCGCCCAACCGCTCGCCGCAAATCGGGCGAGTTGATCAGTTGAATCCGACAGCAACACCGGGCCATCGATGGAAATTTCGTTATCGTCCCATAATACAATCAGCTTACGAAGCTTTAAATGCCCCGCCAAACCGATTGCCTCGTGACTAACGCCTTCCATCAGACAACCATCACCTGCAATTACATAAGTGTGGTGGTCGACCAGATCATCGCCAAAGCGGGCATTGAGGTGCGCTTCGGCGAGCGCCATGCCAACAGCATTGGCAAGTCCCTGCCCCAGTGGTCCCGTCGTGGTCTCTACCGCTGGCGCGTGACCGTATTCCGGATGGCCTGCCGTTTTGCTGCCCAACTGGCGAAAGTTTTTCAGCTCTTCCAGCGACATGCCGTCAAAGCCCAGCAAATAGCCCAGTGAATAAATCAGCATCGACCCGTGGCCGGCAGATAAGACAAAACGGTCACGATCGGGCCAATCAGGTTGTTCAGCATTAAATTTTAGAAATCGCGTGAACAACACTGTCGCAACATCAGCCATTCCCATAGGCATGCCGGGATGACCGGAATTCGCTCGCTCAACTGCGTCCATCGACAGGGCGCGTATAGCGTTCGCCATCTGTGGAAAACTAGTGGGCGCCGATGCGGCGTTGGTCATGCGGGAACCCCCGATTGGACGGATAAAATGCGAGGGTACATGCATCGCGGCGGTGTAACGGTCAAGGCCGCAAGAGGCACGCTGGACAGAAAGACCGGCGAAGGCCAAATTGACGCGATCCGCCAAATCGGGCTTTTGAAGGAGCGCTCATGACATTGTTAGAAAAATCAGTGCGCAATCTGGCTGAGGCTTTGGAAACGCTCGAATCGAAGCTCGACGACAAGCTTGAGGATCTATCCGCGAGTCAGGACGCCATTGATGCCGCTAAACGCCAGGCTGTCGCCGCGCGAAAGCAGACAGACCACGCCAGCCGCGGTGTCGCCGCCGCCATCAGTGATATAAAAGCAATGCTCGCCGACGACGAAGACAGAAAGCGAGGCTCCGATGAGTCAGGTTGAAATCAACATCAATGGACGCCAATACAAAGTCACATGCGAAGAAGGCCAGGAAGACCGGCTTAGGCGCATTGCAAAATATTTCGACAAACGCGTTACTGTCATGGCGGATGATCTTGGCAAGATCACCGATGAAAGGCTGATGCTGCTCGCCGCTCTAACGGTTTGCGACGAACTGTTTGAGGCGCGAGAAAGCGCTGAGGACTATGAAAGCGCGGGCGACACGCTGGACCCCGACACGATCGGCGGCGCCAGCAGGGCGATCGATGCTGCCGCCCACCGCGTGAGCGAGATGGCCGCGCGCCTAGAAGACGCTTGAATTGACTTATTTGATGGGCGGCAAATCGGTCGCCCGCTCGCCGTCAAGATAACGCGCCGAGGATGGCTTCAGTGTTCCGTCCATCATTTCTATCAATAGCGGGTTGCCTGTCGGTATTTCGACATTGACGATATCATCATTGGAAACATCGAACAGAATTTTCACAAGCGCACGCAAGCTGTTTCCGTGTGCAGCGATAATCAACGATTCTCCGGACTCAATGCGCGGTGCGATTTCCGCTTCAAAATATGGTTGGACGCGGTCAAGCGTAAGCTTTAGCGATTCAGTCGCCGGCACGTCCACGCCGAGGCTTATGTAACGCAAATCCTTGCTTAAATCGAACGCTGCGCCTTTCTCAAGCGGCGGCGGAGGAATGTCATAACTGCGCCGCCAGACCTTTACCTGATCGGCGCCGTGTTTTTCCGCTGTTTCGGCTTTGTTAAGCCCCGTAAGGCCGCCATAATGACGCTCATTAAGCTGCCATGCCCGGGTCACCGGCAGCCACATTCTGTCCATTTCATCAAGCGCCATCCAAAGCGTGCGAATGGCTCGTTTCTGGACGGACGTGAAGCAAGCGGAAAACTCAATCCCGGTATCTTTCAACAAGCTTCCGGCTTTGTGGGCTTCCGCGCGGCCTTTTTCCGTCAAATCAACGTCCACCCAGCCGGTGAACCGGTTCTCCAAATTCCACTGGCTTTGTCCGTGGCGGATGAGCGCAAGGCGCGTCATTGAGATCTCCCGTCTTTTTGACTGCAAGGTTTCTTAAAAGCTCTCCCTCCTGTTGGCTAGACTGGACGCAAAACGGTAGTATGCAGCAAACACCAGCGAACTAGGAAACCTAATGACCAGGAAGTCGAACGTCGCACTGGCGATACATGGTGGCGCTGGCGCACGCGCCGGACGCGATTATTCAAAAGCGGAAGCACATTTGCTTGAGCTTGCCAGCCGCGGTGAATCCCTTCTGAAAGATGGCGCCCCAGCCATAGACGTAGTCGAAACACTGGTCACTGAACTGGAGGCTTCCGGACTTTATATCGCCGGCAAGGGCGCAGCGCCGAACAAGGTCGGATATGCGGAGCTTGATGCTTCAATCATGGCAAGCGAAGCTGGAACCATGGCCCGCAAGGCCGGCGCCATTGCAGCCGTTAAACATCTGAAAAGCCCGATCAAGGCAGCCCGAACCGTGATGGATGAAACCCCGCATGTCATGCTCGCCGGGCGCGGCGCGGAAAATTTCTGTGCACGTCATGGTTTTGAATTCATCGACGATCCTGAAACATACTACGTCGTACCAGTTGGTATTGATCCGGAGGAAATGACTAAGGCGGAACTCGGACACGGGACGGTCGGCGCGGTGGCGCTGGATAGTGACGGAAGGCTAGCGGCGGCGACATCAACCGGCGGTGTTTTCGGCAAATTGGAAGGCCGTGTCGGCGATACGCCGCTAATCGGCTCGGGCACATGGGCCGATGAATTCGTCGCAGCCTCCTGCACCGGGCTTGGCGAATATTTTATTCTCGCCGGCGGCGCACAAGATGTGGCGAGCCGTGTGCGATACCAGGGCGCCGATCTTAACCAGGCGACAGCCGGGCTGATCAAGGACGTAGCACGTTTGGGCGGCGACGGCGGGGTCATCGCCGTCTCACGAGACGGCGATGTTTCGTTTGCCTGGAATTCCGACGGAATGAAGCGTGCTGGCTTCGGCCCGAACCAGGAACTTTTCGCAGCGACATTCTGATCATCGCTGCGTACGGGCGATCTGTAATTCAAGTCGTTTGACCTCGCGCAGGACACGATTTGATTCCATGCGCATCCAGCTCCACAGCTTAATCATGATCTGTGTCATTAGCCCAAGCCAGGCAAGGCCGGCCCACTTAAGCATCGTTACGACTTCATTCGCCATATAGAACTTCCATGCAGCCCAAGCACCAACGACAAACATCACTGTCGCCACGATGAAAGTAATCATTGATATCCAACCAAGCTTGCCCTGAAACAGGCTGCCGATTTGCCCGAAGATACCCTGCTCACCGAACTGTGAGAGAATTTCACGATCCTCGGCGTTCAGCGCTTCTTCAATTTTTCGATCGAGATCATCCATCTTCTTCTCCTTTCAACGCAGCGCGCAACTTGCGCCGCGCATGCATCAGGCGAGTTTTAACGGTACCCGCCGGAACCCGGAGCGCCGCGGAGATTTCCGCAACGCTCAAATCTTCAAGATAAAATAATGCTACCGCTGCTCGCTGCTCTCGAGGCAACGCACTAATCGCTTCATGCAAACGCGCATCACTCGAGCGCTCTTCAATCGATGGTGCTTCAGCCGAATTATTTTTATTTTCTTCTGCATACTCGGCCTGCAACTTTCGCTCTCGTTGCCTTCTTCGAACCATGTCCGCCGCACGACGCGAGACGATACGAAAAGCCCAAGCTGGAAACACGCGAACGTCATCCAGCCCGCCCAAGCCTTTGATGATGTCCGCCCAAACTTCTTGAGCGATGTCTCGTGCGGCCTCGCGCTCGCCAATGAGACGATAAGCGTGCGCAAAAAGCTTTGGCTGCCAGCGCTTTGCAAGTCTGCCAAACGCCTCGCGATCACCAGCTCGCGCTGAAGCAGCCAGAAACTCATCAAATATGCGTTCAGCCCGACGGCTCATGGGTTCATCCCGCTTGTTTCTAACGGTATTCATCCCTTAAGTCGGTTCGGGACGAGGTTTGGTTCAATCGTCAGAGGTTTTTTCGTAAACCACTGATAAATAGGAGAAAACAGGAATTATGCCGGCCGAATTCAGCGAACAGGAACTCGAAAGACTGAAATCGGCCGCAGAAATGCTGCGTACGGCGGAAACACGCCTGCCCGTGCTTCGAACGATAAGCTGGGACCGAAAACTCGCGGACGACTTCTTTAAAATGGGCGAGCGCGAACCGCCGAAGCCGGAATATGCGAAAATCGATCCCGACCCTTCGCTCGAACTTGTCTTTCAGGCGCGTGCGCAAATTGATGGCGATAGCGATGCGCATCGTTGGTTGAAGCGCTTCGCGGATACGACTGAGGAAACCGCGATCCTTTTAAGCGTAGCCGGAACACCCATGTTTCACGGCCACTCGCGTGCGTTATATGGCGGACCAACATCGCCGATCGCTGATGGCAAATCGACCGCGTTAGACCTCGCATTAAGGCTCGATCAATTGCTGACGGATTTCGAAGCCCCTGCAAATCGCCTTGAGTCACCAGCAACACTATCCGCACAAGATCTGAAAACGCGGCTCGATGAGCAATTGCCAGAGCACTTCGGCGACAACGCGCCGCGTGTTGATATTACACACAACGTATCCGCCAAAGCGGCAGCCGGTCGTGACTACATCAAACTGAGAGAAGACGCGCAGTTTTCAGACGTCGATGAAACGCAATTATTGCAACACGAGGCGCTGGTTCATATCGCGACGGGCATGAACGGAGCAGCACAGCCGCACTTCCCTGTCCTCGGTGAAGCTTTTCCGGGCAACGCGCGCACGCAGGAAGGTCTAGCTGTCTTTGCGGAGTTTATTTCGGGCTCGCTTGACCCGCGCCGGTTTAAACGGCTCGCGGACCGCGTTATCGCTATCAACATGTCTGCTGAAGGCGCTGATTTCCTCGAACTCTATCGCTTTTTCCGCGAACAAAATGAATCGGATGCGCCATTTGAAGCTTTTGAAAGCGCGCGCCGCGTGGTCAGAGGTGGTCTCGTCAATGGCGGTGGCCCATTCACGAAGGATTCGATTTACTTGCAAGGCTTGCTGGAGGTTCATAATTATTTGCGCGCTGCAATTCGCACGGGCGATGCCGCTTACATTCGGCTGTTGTTCGTTGGCAAAATTGATCTTGAAGACCTGAACGCTATGAAGTTCCTGCGCGATAACGGGTTACTCTCCGAACCGAAATTCCTGCCGCCATGGGCGAAGGATTTGCGTTATCTTTTGTCCTACCTCGCCTATTCGACATTCCTGAACGAAATTGATCTGAAGTCAGTAGCAAAACGTTATGACGCGCTTTTTACTGAGTATCTTTCCTGATGCGATTGACTGCTTTCGCCTTCATTATCGTAAACCTCATCAACAAGATAGATCGGCCTGCGCTTCACTTCTGTAAATAGCCGAGCGATATACTCGCCGAGAACGCCAACAGAAATAAGCTGCACACTGCCAAAAAATAAAATCAACACAACAATAGAAGCATAACCAGGCACATCGACGCCAGTCAGCAAAGTTCGCAAGATAATAAACGACGCATAGGCGAACGACAGCAGTGCGATCACAACACCCACATAACTCCATATACGCAGCGGCGCCGTTGAAAAACTCACGATGCCGTCCAAAGCAAAGTTCCAAAGCCGCCAAAAACTGAACTTTGTTTCACCGGCGGCGCGTTCCGGCCGTGCATAGGGAACGCCGATCGTTGAATAACCAGCCCAGGCGAACAGGCCTTTCATAAACCTCGAACGCTCCGGCAGCGACTTGATCGCTTTTACGACACGGCGATCCATTAGCCTGAAGTCGCCGGCATCATCGGGAAGCTTGATTTTCGAAATCCGGTTGAAAAAGCGATAAAAGCCTTCTGCGGAAAGTCGCTTGGCGAACGTGTCTCGCGCTCTGTCCGCGCGAGCGCCGTAGACGACATCGAAGCCCTCGCGCCACTTTTCCACAAACGCCATGATAAGAGCCGGAGGATCTTGCAAATCAGCATCCATGACCACAACAGCATCACCGCGCGCATGGTCGAGGCCCGCCGTTAGCGCTGCTTCCTTGCCGAAATTGCGGGACAAAGCGATTACACGAACTTTTTGCTCATGCTGAGCAAGCGCGATGAGCGCTTCACGCGTTTTATCGCTGGAACCATCATCAATAAAAACGATTTCGTAGCCGAAATCCGCAACAGAGAGTGTTTCACTTATCGCTGCAGAAAAGACGCCGACCGCCTCTTCTTCATTATAACACGGAACAACAACGGAAATAAGCGGCCGTGAAGGCCGCGGCCGGATCAGTTCGGTATGTCGCGTTTGAGTTGCGTTCATAAAGCACGGCCATTCTATCACAGCCGTAAAATGAAGGTCAGGCGTTAACAATTAAGAAACGCCTAACCATAAGAATTCCCGCCGCACACTAAGCGGTCAAACGAGAAAGCCCACGACTTCCTTGACTTCCTTAACAATTGGGTCAGCGACAGCCGAGGCCCGTTCAGCGCCTTTTTTCAATACGCCTTGCAAGAATGCCGGATCAGCTTCAAGCCGACGCAACTCAGCACTGATTGGGGCGATTTTATCTACCACCAGATCAGCGAGGGCAGGCTTGAATACGCCAAAACCCTGCCCGCCAAAATCGGTAAGCACCTCTTCCTGAGACTTGCCTGAAAGTGCAGCAAAAATCCCAACAAGATTCGCCGCTTCCGGCCGGCCTTCCAGGCCATCCGGCTCGGAGGGCAATGGGTCAGGATCGGATTTTGCTTTTTTAATTTTTTTTGCAATCGCATCCGCATCGTCGGACAGAAAAATACAGGCGTTCTCCGATGGGTCGGATTTAGACATCTTCGCGGTTCCATCACGCAAGGACATTATGCGAGCGCCGGCCTCGCCGAATTGACCCTTAATAAGCGGCTCAGGAAGGGGGAAAAAATGCGGCGCGTTGTAGTCGTGATTGAACTTCGCGGCTATGTCGCGCGAAAGTTCGAGGTGCTGTTTTTGATCCTCTCCAACGGGAACATGCGTTGCCTTGTAAACAAGTATATCCGCAGCCTGAAGAACAGGATATGTATAAAGCCCGACTGATGCACGTTCGGAATTCTTACCGGCCTTGTCCTTGAATTGCGTCATGCGATCAAGCCATCCGAGCCGCGCAATGCAGTTGAAAATCCATGCCAGTTCTGCGTGGGCGCGCACACCTGATTGCGGAAAGATGGTGGCCACTTCCGGATCAACGCCTGAAGCAATGTAAGACGCTGCAATATGGAGTGTTTGCGCGCGTAACTTTTCCGGATCCTGCCATACCGTAATCGAATGCATGTCCGCCAAAAAATAGAAACATTCGAATTCATGCTGCAGCATGGCGAATTTTCTGATAGCGCCAATATAATTGCCAATATGCATCATGCCGGATGTTTGAATTCCGGAGAGGACGCGCATTGATGTATTCATGTCACTCATAAGTCAGCTCGTTCGAGGAGATTAACTGCAGCTTTATTCGCCGCTGGAAGGGCGCTTGTAGTCCGCCAGCCGCGCGGCGCCAAGCACGAAGGCTAAAATGCCGTATGTGAGCGCGCCTGCGCCTGCGAGCAGCACAGTTACAATCCATTCCCGGCCCCAAATATGCTGAGCAAGGCTTTCCGAATACGGCAATGCCCACGCGACCAGCGCCGCCATCCCGCCCGATGCAATTAAAATCCGCAATAGCCGAGTGCCGAGGCGACCGCCGGGAGAAAACAGCCCCTGCCGGTAAAGTTTTTGAGCCAACAGGATCACTTGCACCCACGCTGCAATGACGGTCGCCGCAGCGACGGCGATAAACCCGATAAATGGAAAAAGCGCCAAGGCCAACGCAGTATTGATAAAAATGGAAATCAACGCGTAGTTCATGGGCGTCCGCGTATCCTCGCGAGCGAAATAGGCGGGCAGAAAAATCTTATGCCAGACGAATGCCGGTAAACCGCAACCGAAAATGGCAAGCGCAGCGCCGGTCATGGCGACGTCATTTGCCGTAAAAGCCGAGCGTTTTACCCCGAAGAAAGAAAGCGCGTCACCTGCGATGCCGCGAAACAGCGCATCGCAAATTGGCTCCGCCATGACGACGAAAGCCGCTGCGGCGGGAATGGCCAGCAACGCAGATAACTCCAGCGAACGGTTGAGCGCCCGCGCCGCGCCTTTTTCATCGCCCGCTTTCACACGTTCTGAAAGCAAGGGTAGAAGCACCACAGCTAGCGCAATGCCAATTACGGCGAGAGGAAGCTGGTAAAGCTGGTCAGCGTTCATCAGCCACGAGACTGCCCCTGGCTGCTGACTGGCGATGTTGGTGCCAATAATCAGGTTGATTTGAACGGCGCCGGCGCTGATGAACCCTGGCGCGCCTAAAACAAATAAACGCTTCATGGACGGCGTTAGTTTCGGCATCCGAAGCTTGAGCAAAAAACCCTGCCGCCAGGCGCCCCAAAGCAATATTGCGAGTTGAACAAGCCCTCCTGCAAATACTCCCCAAGATGCGGCTTGCCCCGTGATCTCTATATCCGCGTTGGCGTACAACAAAATCGCTGTGATCAAACAAACATTCAACGCAAGCGGCGCGCCCGCCGATGCCGCAAAACGCCCTAGTGAGTTCAAAACACCGCTAAGGAGCCCGACCAGCGACATCATCATGAGATACGGAAACATGATACGCGTGTAGAGGGTCGTTAGGGCGAATTTCTCAGGGTCATCTCCGAAACCCGATGCAATAAGATAGACAAAGAGTGGCGCCGCTATTTCCACGATCGCCGTCAACAGCGTTAAGAGAAAGACGAGACCCGCAAGAACTTCCTCCGCGAACGCTTTTGCCGCCTCATTGCCTTCATCAACTTTGCGCCCCTGAAACATGGGTATGAAAGCGGCGTGGAAAGCCCCTTCAGCGAACAATCGGCGAAACATATTCGGCAGACGAAAGGCGGCCCAGAAGGCGTCCGCAACCGGATTTCCACCCGCGCCAATAATGCCGGCCATGAAAATCTGGCGCACGAACCCGAGCACCCGGCTTAGCATGGTCATGCCGCTAACGGTCGCGAGTGATTTAAACAGGTTGCGGCTCATACGGCATACAGGAATAAAACTTCTTTATGGTGGAATGACGGCTTAACGGCGTTCACCCGTCGGAACCAGCCGAAAGCACCTTCAGTAGAGACTTTTCGATCCGTTCGAGGACTGCTTTATCCGCAAGTTTACTACCGGCGGCGTTTTGTAGGTAGAACGCATCAACAGCCCGCTCACCATAAGTTGCGATATGAGCAGAAGAAATAGTCGCCCCTTCCCGTGCAAGCGCCGTGGTCAGTTCATAAAGAAGGCCTGGCCTATCCAACCCTTCAGCCTCAATAACCATCGCTTCTTCAGATGCATTAACCTCTATTCGGACACTGGGCGCCACACTGAAAATCTCACGCCGGTCGCCAAGCCGACGCCGCATAACTGGTTTCTCGCCAGGAGGCGCCGAAGCTGCAGTTAAGAGAGCTTGATGCAAACGCCGCGACTGGTCCGGATCTTCGACAGGAATGCCGTCCGGCGATTGAATGATGAAGATATCAATGGCTTTGCCATCCTCGGTCGTTAGCGCCTGCACGGTTCTTACGCTCATGCCGGTCGATGCGACGGCGCCCGCGAGGTCGGCGAGAAGCCCGGGCCGGTCATTCGTGTAGACAATCGCTTCGAGATCACCGTCTCGCGGCGTTGCCACGACAGCAGCATTAGCAGCGTCATTTTCCGCCGCACGAGCCAGCCTGGCAAACCGTGCGATAATATCGGCATTCAAGGACCGTAGCATCGCATCATCGAGCCGGTCCAAAAAAGCCTTTCGTTCTTTTTCCTTCCAGCCAGTAAGCTTCTCTTTTGCCTCGCCTCGGATTTCTTCAGCGCGAGCGTCCAGCTTTTTTTCAAGCGCGCCTGGCCCATGATCAAACCAAAGCGCAGCAGCCTCATAGAGTTCAGAGAGGCGAAGCCTTGTCATCTCGTCCCATGACTGAAGCCCGACAACTTTCAAATGACAAACCGATAAAACCAGCATCAAATCGAGTCGCTCTCGCGCGCCAACAGATGCTGCAAATTCTGATATTGCATGCGCCTCCGTCAGATTGCGCCGTTCCGCAGTACGGACCAGTAACAGGTGACGGGACGCCGCCCATCCGGCGAGCGCGGCCTCATTTTCATCCAGCCCAAGCCTTTTGCATATCCGCGTCACCAGCCTTTCTGCGCCAGATGCCGTTTTATCCCTAAGTGACCAGATCGTTTCATGCAGCAGGACACCCAGATAAAAAATCATCGGGTTATCCGCGCCACGAACGATTTTGGTGGCGATCGGGTGCTCCATGGTTAATTCGCCATGGCGTATCTGATGCAATAAACCAACGCATCGCAATACATGCTCATCGAGTGTAAAGCGGCGATACAAGCCATAATCGATACGCCCGACGATTGAACCAAATGCCGGAATATACTTTCCGAGAAGGCCCGCCTCCTCCATAATGCGCAGCACACGGACAGGGTCCTCAGAGTCGCACAAAATACGCCCGAAAAGCGTCGCAATAATTGGATCGCGCCGCACTTTTTGCGTGACGCTTGGCGTTTGCTCTGCAACGATCGCCAGCGCATCAGGATGAAAATCAAATTTTGGCTGCTTACCGAAAGCACGAAACAACCGGAATAAATCACGAGGTTGCTTGCGTGCTTTAGCAGCGCTGTCAAAATCCAACCTGCCATTACGCAAGCGCAAGTTGGGCCTCCCCGGCGCCTCATCTTTTTGTAATTGCTTTGGCAGGAGTTTAGGCAACCGCGGCAGCCGCTTAGTCCGCTCTTCTTCTAGGCGGGCACACATAAGCCTCGTCAATCGGCCGACTTCAACAGCATTGACGAAATAGTGTTTCATCAACCTTTCCGCCGCTGTCATATTCTTTCGATCTGCATAACCGAGGCGAGAGGCGATTTCCGGCTGCACATCAAACGTCAGTTTTTCGTCAGCACGCCCGCGATAATCATGAAGATGGGCGCGTACGGACCATAAAAAACGCTCACACTTAGATAAAGCCTGTCTTTCAGATTGATCGAGGATGCGGTCAATCGCCTTGCTTTTACCGATTGCATCGCCATAGGCGTATTTATAAATCCACCGTAACGTGTGGATATCGCGAAGCCCGCCCTTGGCTTCTTTGACATCAGGTTCAACTAGGAACCGTGTTTCAAAAAATGCTGCTTGACGTTCATCTTGTTCTTTTAGTTTTGCAGCAACAAATTCAGGAATGCTTTTCTTTCGTAGCTTTTCGTATGAAGACGCAAACTCCTCAAATATCTTTTTCCCCCCGCATAAAAACCTTGCGTCAAGGTATGCGGTGCGGGCAACAATATCGTCCTTTGCGAACTTTATGGCAGTTTCCGGCGTATGCGCCGCATAACCGATCTTCAAACCTGAATCCCAGAGCGGGTAAAGGATTCGGTTTAAGGCCTCTCGCAACTTCTCCTCAACATCCGGTGTGTGGAGAAATAACAGGTCCACATCAGAATAGGGCGCAAGTTCCACACGGCCAAAACCGCCAATCGCACATATCGCAATATCTTGTCCGATCCCCTCTTTTGAATGCTTAAAAAGGGCTAAGATCATGTCATCCACGCCCTTGGACAAACGCGCAGCGATGCGGTCTCCGCGCGCCACCTCACGCAAGGTCTGACGACGCAACAGCACAATTGCGTTTTTAAGCACCTTGCCTGTCGCGCCATGATCCTGCCCCGCCTCCTCGGAGGCGACGGCCGCACTAATCGCTTCGTCGAGCGACACGCTTGATAGATAGGTTTTTACGCCCGCAGGCGCTGAAGTTTCTGTCACGCGGGGCACATTTGAGTTCAGACCTGAATGTCTGGCGTTGAAAGACAACGCTATTCTCGCGTGCGCTGCAGATATTTTCAACGCCTAGCGAGAGAGAGCTATCAGCCCTGGGCTCGTGCGACGCGTCGGAGGAGGATAGCCGCACCGGCATGCCCTTCACTTGCCGCTTTCTGGCACCAACGCTCAGCCAAGGTCTTTTCGCGTACCACAAGCGTGTAGGCTTCGCATAACCGAAAGGCAGCCTCGCGCGCCTTTGGAAAGCGGTCGATGCTTGCCGACGCGGCTACCTCAAGCCATTTGACCATATTTTCTGGAGAGGATGAAACACCGTCACCTGTCTCGAAACGCTTGGCAAGCCGCCATGCGGTGACGGGATCACCTTCCTTAGCAAGACTCTCCTCGATCTCAATTATCTGCTCAATGCTAGGCGCAGATTCGCCGCCATCCCGGCGCAAGTTCTCAAGTTCCACAAGCGCGACATAGTCACCGGCCAATGCTGCTTTGGCCAGATAGTCGACACCTGACGGGACATCACCGGCAAGTAGCTCCGGTCTATTAGCCGCCAGAAGAATCTTGCCTGCATATCTCTGCGCCTTAGCGTCACCTGCGTCAGCGATAGGATGCAACAGTTTCCATGCTTTCGAATATTCTCCGGCACGATAAGCTTCGACACCGCTCGCCAGACTGAAATTCACATCTGTCTTATCAGCGGCCGCTACGCCCAAAGTCGTCATTGTACAAACAATCACTGCAAGGGCTTGCTTGATGATAGGCTTTGTCACAAAAGTGTCGCTTTTCTTGAGGGCTAGCGCAGAATTTGCGCCCTCATAGCTGATCCAATTTGGATTTCAACCGGTAAAGCGCATCAAGTGCTTCTTTGGGCGACATCGAATCGAGATTAAGCGCATTGAGTGCGTCGATCATTGTCTCATTGTCAGACGGCGCTTTTTCTTTGACTGGCTCTGCGGCAGCAAAGAGCGGCAGATCGACCAGTCCCCCTGCATCTTTCCTGCGCTCTTCCAGCATTTCAAGAACCGCTTCCGCCCGAGAAACGGCGGACGGCGGCAGACCAGCAAGGCGCGCTACGGCAACACCATAGGACCGGTCGGCCGGCCCCGCTCCGACTTCGTGCAAAAACACGACATCGCCGTTCCATTCACGGACTTTCATGGAAACATTGGAAAGTCTTGAAAGCTTCTCCGCCAGCGCCGTCAGTTCATGATAATGCGTGGCGAACAATCCGCGACAGCGGTTAACGTCATGGAGATGCTCAACCGCCGCCCAGGCGATAGACATGCCGTCAAATGTGGATGTACCGCGCCCGATTTCATCCAGCACCACTAGGGATCTATCGGTTGCCTGATTCAAAATTGCTGCGGTTTCCACCATTTCAACCATGAAAGTGGAACGCCCTCCCGCAAGATCATCAGACGCACCGACCCTTGAAAAAACGCGATCCACAACACCAATTCGAGCACTTACGGCAGGCACGTAAAGCCCTGCCTGTGCGAGAATTGCGATTAACGCATTCTGTCGCAAAAAAGTGGATTTGCCAGCCATGTTCGGGCCGGTAACAAGCCACAATTGAGGCTCGTCTGCATCACCCAGCCTGCAATCATTGGCGATAAAACGCTCACTGCCAGCCTTTTCAACGACAGGGTGTCGCCCCCCTTCGATCTCAAAGGCGTGACTATTATCGACTGTGGGTCGAACGAAATTTTGTTCGCGCGCCAGCACCGCCCCACTTGCAGTAAGGTCAATTTCAGCAACTGAGCCGGCGGCGGCCAATATGGCTTCGCGATGCGCCAGCGTCATCGAACGCAAGTTGCTGAAAATTTCGATCTCGCGAGCCAGCGCCTCATCACGCGCGCGCGTAATTTTTGCGTCAAGATCAGCAAGTTCTGTGGTCGTAAACCGCACAGCGCTGGCAAGGGTCTGACGATGAATGAACGTCTCGTCTTGCGGTGACGCCAAAAGTTTATCACCGTGGGAAGGCGGCGTCTCAACAAAATAGCCAAGCACGTTGTTATGGCGAATTTTAAGTGCCTTGACGTTAGTCTGCTCGCGATACTTGGCTTCGAGGCCGGCAATGACGCGTTTTGATTCATCCCGAAGCATACGGACTGAATCAAGCCCTGGATCATAGTCCTTTGCAACAAAACCACCGTCTCTCGCCAGCATGGGCAGCGTATCACTCAAGGCGCTTCGCAACATGTCAATCAACGCAGAAAAACTTTCGCCTTTCTTATCTTCCATTACCTCCAACGCATGGGTGATTTTCGATGGAGGCGTCGGGTCGACATGAGAAATTACTTTAGCGAGTTCACGAGCCTTCATCAGCGTATCGCGGATAGCAGCGAGATCGCGGGGACCGCCGCGATCCATCGCCAAACGGGAAACAGCACGCGCAGCGTCCGGTGTTTCCGTTAAAATCTCACGCACTCGTTGGCACAAGTCATGGGAATGTTCAAAAAAACCAACCGCATCATGTCGTTCTTTGATGGCGTTACTATTCACAAGAGGCGCAGAAAGACGTGACGCCAATAATCGTGCGCCCGGGCCTGTGACTGTGCAATCTACAGCCCACAGCAGAGACCCCTTTCTCGCGCCAGATTGTGTTTGCAGAATTTCCAGAGACGACCGTGTCGCGGCATCGATCACCATCGCATCGTCAATAGAAGCACTGCGTGGCGGACTGAGGGACGGTGTCCGCCCTGCCTGTGTCAGCATGACATAATTCAAAAGAGCGCCAAGCGCGCCGCACTCAGCGCGGGAAAAGTCGCCAAAGCCGTCAAGCGAGGCAACATTGAATGTTTCCAATATGCGACGCTGACCAGCAGTTGAATCAAAATACTGGGCGGCTTGCGGCGTGATTGTGATGTCGCTTGAACGGTCAAAGATCTTGGCCCGCCAGGGATCGTCTTCTGGCAGTTCAGGCAAGACCAGCTCTTTGGGCGATACGCTTGCCAGGTCCGCCACGAGCCGGTCCATACCGGTTTCACGTACGGACAACTCACCCGTCGAGATATCCACGCACGCAAGCGCCGCTTCTTCACCGCCACGCAAAATCGCAAGCGCGGCAAGGTAATTGTTTGAGCGCGCATCGAGGAGAGAATCCTCAACGATTGTCCCGGGTGTGACAATTCGAATGATTTCCCTGCGAACGACAGATTTCGAGCCCCGTTTTTTCGCCTCATCCGGACTCTCCATTTGCTCACAAATAGCAACCTTGAATCCTGATCGTATCAACTTTGCGAGATACGACTCATATGCATGGAAAGGCACGCCGCACATCGGGATGTCAGCGCCGCTGTGTTGCCCCCTTTTCGTAAGCGCTATATCGAGCGCTCCCGCAGCCGCTACAGCGTCATCAAAAAAAAGCTCGTAAAAATCCCCCATGCGATAAAACAACAACGCATCACCAGCCTCCTCCTTGATGGTGAGATACTGCACCATCATCGGTGTCGGCTGCGTTTTGGGCGCGGCCTGTTGTTTCTTTTTCGGTTTATCGAGCATGGCTCACTTGAAAAACTTTACGCATTCAAAAATCTCGAAATAGTTTGATCTTTTCGCAAAACTCGCGAGGATAGTCTGGTAAGCGTAACAATGACATGTCAGCCAGTCACACCACCAGAACAGAGATCAATATACGCGAGCAATCAACTCCGTTGATTGTGCGCGTCAACCGCCGCGCCAAGCAATTGATTCTAAAGGTTGATCCGATAGCTGGGGAAATCTTGGCGACAGCGCCGTCAAAACGAGCGATCCCCGAGGCGATTCGTTTTGCGCAAGACCGGATAGACTGGATTGCCGAACAGCTCAGCGATTCTCTGCGCGGCAGACCGTTTTCTGCTGACATGCGTATTCCCTTTGCCGGCATTGAACATATTATCCTGAACGACCCTTCCTCACGAAGGTCCGTTCAGGTTGACGCCGAACTAATACCGGCAATCCGCGTCGGCGGTCAGCCGGAGCACCTGAACCGCCGAGTTTCTGATTGGCTCAAACGGGAGGCGAGAAAACGCATCACCCACAAGGCTGATGAGTACTGCAGGGCTCTTGGAAAAGAGCGCCGCCGCATTAACATCAGAGATACAAGGACCCGGTGGGGATCATGCTCATCGGAGGGCGTCCTGTCTTTTTCCTGGAGGCTTATACTCGCTCCGCCCGATATCCTTGATTATGTTGTCGCTCATGAGTGCGCACACTTGATTCATATGAATCATTCGCCAGCATTCTGGCGCGTCGTTCGTCAGCTAGGTGTCGATGCGAGAGCCGCGGCAACTTGGCTTGACCAGCAAGGACCAGCGCTCTTCAGCTATGGCGTAGCGGAGAACGGTTAGCCGTCCATCTGTAATATTGCGGCGATAGGGTCTTCATCAATGACCGGAGCCACATAAGACGGAGGCGGCAAGGCTCGCGCCATCATCTCACGCCAAATGATTGCTGGCGCACGGCCGCCTGTGACATTGTTCATAGGTTTATTGTCATCGCGTCCTATCCAGACGACCCCCACCAGCCCGCCTGCATGCCCGGCAAACCACGCATCACGGCTATCTTGAGATGTCCCGGTCTTGCCCACAGTTCTGTAACCCGGAACTTTCGCAGCTCGGCCGGTTCCCCAAGTTACAACCGCTTCAAGCATTTCATTGAGTTCCGCGATAGCTTCGGCATCCGCAACCTCGCCAACAACGGCGCCTTTACGGGCATAAACCAGATCACCATCAGCAGTCTCTATTCGTTCGACGAGATGGGGCTCGATTTGCAGCCCGCCATTTGCAAATGGCGCGTAGACGCCAGCAAGTCCCATTGGCGAAATCTCATCAACGCCAAGCGCAAGCGAGGGACCCGTTTCGAGATTCCCCTTCCACCCAAGCTGACGTGCGATGTCACGCACACTTTGACGGCCGGTTTCTTCCTGCACGCGCACTGCGGCGCTGTTAAGAGACAACGCCAACGCCTCTCTCATAGAAACGTCGCCGTAATATTTATCTTTATAGTTTCCCGGCGCCCATGTTCCGATCGTAACCGGCGCATCAACAACCATGGCATCAGGTGACTTACCATTTGAGAGGCTTGCGAGATAAACAATCGGCTTAAACGCTGAGCCAGGTTGGCGCTGCGCCTGAGCCGCTCTGTTAAACTGACTTTTAGCGTAATCACGCCCGCCAATCATTGCGCGAACAGCACCTTCCCCATCCAGGAACACAGCCGCCGCCTCAACCTCATCCATCTCAGAGCCTGCCATTGCAGCCCCGGCAATCAAACCTGTTTCTGCTGCGGCCTGAACCTTTGGGTCGAATGTCGTGAATACAAAAAGATCTGCATCAAGATCACCTGTAATTTTCCGCGTTTCCCGCAACACCTGGTCTACAAAATAAGGCGCTGCTTCAAACCGTGGGCTGGCCAATAGAACCGGATCAGCGATGACGCGGTCTGCCTGCTCGCGGGTCAAGAAACCTGCTTCGACCATTTGCTCAATAACAAGCCGCCCACGCTTTCCTGCATCATCCGGGTTGTTCGTCGGCGCATATCGCGAAGGCGCTTTTAATAGCCCAGCAAGAACCGCGGCCTCGCCAAGCGATAAGTGTTTTGCGCTTTTCCCGAAATACCGGTAGCTCGCGGCGTCAACGCCATAGGCGCCGGCGCCAAAGTAAACACGATTGAGGTAGAGCGTTAGTATCTCTTGTTTCGTAAATTTCCGCTCAAGCCAGACCGCAAGCATCAATTCCTGAATTTTACGCTTGATCGTTTGATCGCCAGTCAAAAAGACGTTCTTCGCGAGTTGTTGCGTAATAGTAGAGCCGCCCTGGCGGACTTCGCCTCTGGTGACGTTTACAATCAGCGCACGCAGTATCGATACAGGATTGGCGCCAAAATGATGATAAAAATTTCGATCCTCAACCGCCAAAACAGCATCCGGAACATGAAGCGGCAAGTCTGCCAGACGTATTGGAGCGCCTTGCGACACGCCCTGACGCATTATCGGTGAACCGTCCGCAGATAACAGCGTGATTTTCGGGGTGGCGCCTTCCCGCCAAAGCTCTGAAGAGTCAGGCAGGTCGCTAGCAAAATAGGCAAAAAGAGCTGCAAGGCCAATCAGCAAGGTCATGGCGAATACCCCAAGCTCGCCTACAGCTCGCGCAAATGGTGAAAAACGACTTACCTTTCGCGCTTTTGCACGGGAACGCCCTTTTCGGCGCTTTAAAGGCCGCTTTGCCTTACCTTTCGCTTTTCTTTTCGCCATTGCGGTATCAATCGCCCCCCGTGGTTAACGCTTGGTAAATGACGGAGCGCACGCGATTTCGCTTTTTGCCAAAATCGGTCATACTCTCAGGCTTACCTAAGTAAACTGCGAAGACCCAATGAGTGAAGCCAGAGCCCAGAGCGAAGACGAACTGGACGAAAAAACACAAGCTATTGTGGCGGCTGCACGAAAGACATTCCTTTCGCTTGGGTTTGATGCGGCCAGCATGGATCAGATCGCCCTTACGGCAGGCGTCTCCAAGCGCACCGTGTACAATCGCTTCAGCTCCAAAGAAGAATTGTTCGGCGCGGCAATCATGGAGACATGCAAAAATTTGTTACCAGTCAATGTCGACGATATCGAAGCAAGCCTTCCCCCGGAAGAAGTAGTCCGAAAACTCGCCACTCAATTTTTACAAGGAATATTAGAACCCGAAGCCCTGTCTCTTAGGCGCATTGCCGCTTTTGAAGCAGAACGCAAACCTGAAATCGGCAAAGCTTATCTAGAGCATGGCTCCTATTGGATGGCGAAACAGTGCGCCCCCATATTAGCGCGTCTTGCAGCGCGCGGCGCGTATCGGATTGAAGATGCAGAACAAGCTATTTGGCAGCTTGGAGCGCTTCTCACTGAACCGCTGCACACGCAAGCACTGATGGGTGATGCCCCGGATGACCTCTCTGCTGCAATCGATGCGCAGGTCAATCAAGCTGTAACAACATTTAAGAAAATTTACGGCGCCTAACAGACAACCTATCGGAAAGCGTAAAAAGAAACCGGCGCAGGCACCTGCGCCGGTTTCAATATTTGATCGTTATAGGAGACGTTTACTCGAAAGAGATCATCACGTCTGCACGACGGTTAAGAGGCTCACGCACGCCGTCTGCCGTCGGTTTAGCAAGGTTCGTTTCGCCGTAAGCTTCCATTCGAACGCGATCGGCTGGTACGCCGTTTGCGATCAACGCATCACGAACAACGCGCGCGCGACGCTCTGAGAGAGCTTGGTTGTAAGCGGAACCGCCAGAAGTATCCGTGTTACCTGCAACAACGACTGTGTCGATGTCATTTTCAAGAGCACGGGCGGAAGCTTCACGAATAAGGTCAGAAGCCTGTGAGGTCAGGTTCGACTTGTCGTAGTCGAAATATACCGTGAAGTTGACCGGGTCGAGGTCAGCAGAAGTATCTTCCATGACCTGCGGCGGGCATTCAGCCGTCATCGGTACGGCAGAACCGTCCCAGCAGTCCTTGAACTGAGGCGCTACCGGCGCTGGCGCAGAAGCACCAAAGTTCCAGCGAAGACCCGCGAAAGCACTGTGTGACTGGTTTGCGACATCAAAATTTGCAGGCGCGCCGTTAAGCGTGCCGGCATGCTCAGACTTCAGCGTATCGAAGTACCGGTAAGAAAGATCGAGCATCAACCCTTCCGCCAGACCGATCGCAACACCAGCGATACCTTGATAAGCGAGGCTCGCTTCTGAACCGCCATAAGCGATTGAAAGAGGCGACGTCGGCGCACCTGGATTTACTGTGCCGGTAATGTCTGGGTCGACAAAACCAACACCGATACCGGCGCCGATGTAAGGTGTGAAAGAACTGGAGTTACTGAAATCATAAATCAGATTTGCTAGAATAGCATGCGTGCTGAGGTCGCCAGTAATCGAACCGTTTGGCCAGCCAGAAAATCCTGCGCCATCAGAATTGATATGATCAATATCATTGCTGCGGTAGGAATACTCGAGCTCTGTACGGAAATTGTTGCCCCAGTCATAACCGAGAGCCGTATAGACGCCGATGCCATTATCATGTTCAGCCGAGCTATCAAAAACAAAAGGCCCAGGGGTCGTGCTAACGCCGTCATTGCTGACGTCGTTTTCGTGACCCATGTAGTTGAGGCCGGCGCCGATCGCACCATAAAGCCCTTCGTAGGCATTAGCCGCAGGCGCGATGGCCGTCATTGCTGCAGCTGCTAGCAAGGTCGTCTTGATTTTCATCTTCCCCTCCTCAGGTGGACTGGCCGTCAAGCCACGAAGCTATCGCAGCCTGCCGTTGAAATACGCGGGTTCCGTAGCGGGTTTAACGCTCGAAATATAGCCTGCTTACTGCGGAATCGCGCTAAATCAATTAATATCTCATTAACGATGTTGCATCAACGCATCTTCCTCTGCAAGGCTGCATGCGGTTTCCCCACAAGGGTTGCGGCAGCGCAACACTTTTGCCGTTTTTATGACAAAAAGTAAGGTTTCAGATGCGATCAATCCTTTCCGTCTTTTTAGCTTTCATTTTAGTCATGACCGCCGATGCGGCTGGCCAAACAGACAATGACAAGCGATTGCGCAAGGTGGAGGCTGCGGTTTCGGCCAGCAGGATCGAGGCGGATATCCGCCGACTCGCAGATTTCGGAACTCGCCATACTCTCTCCGAAACGGAGTCCGACACCAGAGGCATTGGCGCCGCCCGGCGCTGGATAAAATCCGAATTCGACAGAATTTCGGCCGACTGCGGCGGTTGTCTGGATGTGATTTATGTCAGCGACTTTATCGAAGGCGAGCCCCGCATTCCTGAGCGCACCGAGGTTGTGAGCGTCATCGCAATCCAACGAGGCAGGTTAGACCCGGACCGCGTCGTCATGATGTCCGGCGATATCGACTCGCGCGTCAGCGATCCTATGGACGGAGAGTCCGACAGCCCCGGCGCAAACGACAACGCCTCAGGCATGGCTGGCGTTTTGGAAGCCGCACGGGTTCTTTCCCAGGAGGAGTTTGCAGGCACAATCGTCTACGCCGGTCTTTCGGGTGAAGAGCAAGGCCTTTTTGGCGGTAAAATCGTCGCTAAACACGCCCTTGATGAAGGTTGGCGCGTTAAAGCTGTTTTGAACAATGACATGATCGGCAATATCGAGGGCATCGACGGTGTTATAGAAAACTCAACCTCACGCGTCTTCTCGGAAGGCACGCGTGCAAACGAAACGCCGGAAGAAGCAAGAACCAGACGCTTTACCGGAGGAGAAGTCGATTCCCCTTCCCGCAACCTCGCACGTTATATTGATCGGCTCGCTGACGAATATATCCCAAACCTCGACGTCATCATGATATATCGTCTTGATCGCTTTTCGCGTGGAGGCCATCACCGCCCCTTCAATGAGGTCGGCATTCCAGGTGTTCGCATTATGGAAACGCATGAACATTATGACCGTCAACATCAGGATTTGCGCTCTGAAAACGGCGTGCAATATGGCGACGTAATTGAAGGCGTAAATTTCGATTATGCACGCAAACTCACGTCACTTAACGTCGTAACGCTAGCGAACATGGCGGCAGCGCCGCCGATCCCGGCCAATGTCGAAGTGTCCGGCGCGGTATCCCCTTCTACAACCTTAAAATGGTCGCACGCAGAAGGAAAATCCGCAAAAAACCTTGCTGGCTACAAGGTTCATTGGAGGCTTACGGACTCACCGCAATGGACCAATAGTATTGATGTTGGCGCCGTTTCGGAGTTTACGCTCGAAAATATTGTGATTGATAATTACTTCTTTGGCGTGTCTGCGATCGCTAAGGACGGCGCACAAACGCCGGTTGTGTTTCCGGGCCCCGCGGGTAGTTTTGGCGAGTGATTTCGATGTCGCATCGACATCGAATATAACAGCTAACCCCTTGAAAAACAGGATTTAGGCCGACGTCCAAAAGTGGGAGTAGGCCTATTTTCCAAGGCTTGATCGGCACTCTCTCGCATTTGCGAATGTTTTCGGTAGCCAGCAGGTTTTTAGTCGGTTAATGTTCGCAATCGGGGAATCCGTTGCAAAGTGTGGGGTGTCCAAATGAAAGCAATCCTCTGGCTGATCATTCTTCTTTTAGCCGCCGTCGGCGTGGCTTCAATTGTCGATTACATGGGCTGGTATGACGTGCCGATGATCGATGTCGTTGAACAAGCCGAAGCGACTGAATAATTCAGTTTTAGAATTCGATTCGCCCCGGAACAGCTTGATCTGTTCCGGGGCGGCGTATATCAAAATTATAGACGGTGCCCTCTTTACCGAGGGAGAATAGGGAACGCGGTGAAAATCCGCGGCTGTGCCCGCAACTGTGAGCAGTGAGACTTTCGCCAGCATGCCACTGGAGTAATCCGGGAAGGCGGTGAAAAGTTGGGTGATCTGCAAAGTCAGGAGACCTGCCGTCGACGTCGTCTCTCGTTTGGCCGGGACCAGCCAAAACGAGCGGTAGATCCGTCATGGCGACATCCAACCTTTTAGGAGTCGTCGATGACAAATTTGCGTATCTCATTTTCTTTACTCTTTATGGCGTTTGCCCTCACGCAAACTGCTGAAGCTCAGACCGCAACCGGGGACGAACTGATCGTTTCCGCCACAAGAACCCAAAACCAATTTGAAGAAGTTGGTTCATCCGTAAGCCTTATAAACGCGGCTGACATAAAGCTGCGTCAGTATCCATTTGTGTCTGACGCCCTTCGTGACGCGCCAGGCGTATCCATCGCACGAAATAGTTCCTATGGCGGCGTAGCGAGCGCGCGCATTCGCGGGGCCTCAAGCGGACAATCACTAGTCGTCATCGACGGCATCGTTGTCAACGACGCCTCTGCGCCTCAAGGCGGGTACAATTTTGCCAACCTGGACGTCGCGGACATTGAGCGTATCGAAATACTTCGCGGACCACAGAGTTTGCTTTACGGCGCCGATGCAATCGGCGGTGTTATCCATATCACCACCAAGAAAGCAGCGGGTGGAACTGCTGCATATCTAGAGGGCGGCTCCCGAGGGACATTGCGCGGCGGCGGGACGGCGACGTTAGGCAATGACGATACTTATGGCCGTGTTACGATCTCCGGCGTAAGAACAGATGGTATTTCGCGAGCAGCGTCTGGAACCGAAGCCGATGGCTTTCGATCGGTCTCAGGGTCGTTTTCGGGCGGTGTTGCGCTTAACCGAAACTGGCAAGCTGAAATCATTGGACGCTTTAGCGATTCCCATGCGGAAATTGACGGCTTTCCTCCGCCGACATTTTTTTCCCTTGGCGACACCGATGAAACCGAGGACACGCAGGACTACGCCATTGCCGGGCGCGCTTTACACGACCACAGCAGCTTTAATGGTGCGCTGACCGTCTCCTATAACGCCATCGATCGCGTCAATCGCGACGGCGGGATTGAAACTTTTGGCGGGGAAGGCGATCGTCTTTCTGCAGATTACCTGGGGGCGGTTGAACTATCAGATAACGCTCGCGTCATTGCAGGCGCTGAAGTCGAACGCACTTCTGTGATTGTTTCGGGCGTTGACGAAGAAGCCTCCGCAGGAGCCGTGTTCGCCATGGCGGAATTGAAGCCCATAGACACTTTTACCGTTTCAGCCGGCGCACGCCGGGATGAGTTCTCAAATTTTGACGGCGCAACCACGGCGCGCGTCGCCGCCGCATGGGCGGCGCCCGGGGAATTTGTGCTGCGCGGCAGTTGGGGACAGGGCTTTCGCGCGCCCACACTATTCGAACTCAACTTCGATCAGTTCGGCACCATACCCAATCCAAACCTTCAACCGGAACGCGCTAACGGGTTCGACTTCGGTGTCGAGAAAAATTTTCGCAACAGCAGTCTGAATGGTTTCTTCCGCGCGACCTTTTTCCAGACGCGCGTTGAAGATCAGATCGACTTTGATTTCGCTAGAAGCGGATATTTCAATATTAACGAAACACGTTCGCGTGGCGTTGAGCTCGAGGGGCAGGTCGATATCGGCGAAGGCTTTTCAGCTTTTGTATCCTATAGCTACGTGGACGCTGTGGACGTATCAACTGGCCTCCAGCTATTGCGGCAGCCAAAGCACAGCGGAACCGCTGTATTCACGGCATCACCTATCGAAAACTTTACTGTATCGACAAGCCTCATTTTCAACGGGGCTGAAAACGATACGCCGGCGCCGAATGACTCTTTTTTCCGCGCCGACTTACGCGCCGCTTACACCGTCTCCGATTCGCTAGAATTATATGGGCGGATCGAAAATATAACCGATACGAATTATCAGGATGTGTCTGGATATGCGGAACCGGGGCTTTCCGTCTTTGGCGGGCTTAGGGTACGGCTTTGAAACACATAACAAAAATTATAATCATTGTGGCGGCGCTGGTTTCCAGCGCCGCTGCAAGTCCCAGGGTCATATCCCTTGATTACTGCTCGGATCAGTATGTTTTAAAGTTGGCCGATAAAGAACAAATCATAGCCGTTTCGCGCGGCGCGGATAAAGACTATTCCTATATGCGCGATGAGGCGAAGAACCATAAACGCATCCGCCCTTCACCAGAAGAGGTTCTTATTTTGGAACCTGATCTCGTTATTCGACAATGGGGCGGCGGTGTTGGTGCGACAGAAACTTTATCGCAGTTTGGCGCGAAAGTCGTTTCGCTCGGTTACCCCGAAGATTTTGGAGGCGTAAAAGCCAATATCCGCATGGTCGCCTCAGCCCTTGATCAGGTTGATCGCGGCGAGCAGCTTATCGACGAAATGCAGTCACGCCTTGATGCAGTTAAGTCAAACACCACAGATCAAAAACGAGCGCTTTACGTAACGCCCGGCGGCGTTACCGCTGGCGCCCATACGATGATCGATGCAATTCTTACGGCGGCAGGCTTGATAAACATTGCGGCGGCTGATGGTGAGATCTACTGGCCGCCTTTGCCAGCCGAGTCGTTGCTCCTGAACCCGCCTGCTGTCATCGTCACTGGGTTCTTTCTTTCCAGGGATCAAGACATCAATTACTGGTCCGCCGCCCGCCATCCTGCCATTGAACAACAATTCGAAAAAACGCCAACCATCCATCTGCCGCCAGATGTCATCAGTTGCGCCGCCTGGTTTGCCGTGGATGCCGTCGAACAAATTGCGCAACAGCGCGAGGCGAAGTAATGAGCCTTACCTTTCCAAAAAAACTGACTGCTGCGCTTAGCGTTGCCAGCGCAGTTTCAATTCTTGCAGCTCTCTTTCTGGGGCCGGTGGCGATTTCACCCAGCGACATTGCCGGATCTCTGATTTCCGATCATGGAGCAATATCGGCGATCGTTCGTGAAATCAGGTTGCCGCGCGCTCTTGCGGCATGGCTGGCCGGCGCATGCCTCGGGCTTGCCGGCGCCGGCCTGCAAGGATTGCTTAGAAATCCCCTTGCCGATCCTGGCGTTCTCGGGGTTTCCGCCGCTTCAGCGCTCGGCGCCGTAGTGGCGATATACTTCAATCTGGCGGCAATCGCGTTTTGGGCGACACCGGTTGCCGCGATTTTTTTCGCGTTCGGCGCTACGCTTGTGCTTTATTTTCTCGGCGCGGGACGGGTTTCGACTGCACGGCTCATTCTTATCGGCGTTGGACTGTCTTCGCTCTACGGCGCCCTTATTTCGCTGGCCATGAATCTTGCGCCAAACCCGTTTGCACTTTCTGATTTGATCAATTGGCTTTTCGGCACTGTCGCCAATCGCAGCTTTCGCGATTTAACGCTTGCCGCGCCGTTTGCATTTGCCGGCTCAGTGATGATTCTTGCTGCAGCGCCCGGTTTACGCGCATTAACACTCGGCGAAGAAACAGCTGCAAGCATCGGCGCCAACCTTAAAATCACTCGCATGCTGGTCATCGCGGGCGCAGCCGCACTGGTCGGCGCAAGCGTTTCCATCGCCGGGGCCATCGGCTTTGTGGGCATCGTCGCCCCTCACATTGTTCGTGCATTCGGCGATCACGACCCGGCGCGCATCTTGTTGCCCAGCGCGCTTCTAGGCGGGGTTACATTGGCCATGGCGGACATCTGTATACGCCTGCTGCCGTTTGATCAGGAATTGAAGCTGGGCGTGGCGGCGGCTCTGATTGGCGCGCCAGGATTTGTCTGGGTCGCGGCGACCACCAAGCGGGTCACCTCATGAGTGTGCAACTCATTGCCTGCGATGTGTCTGTCACGCTCGGAAAGCGGAAGGTCCTCAACGCTGTTTCGTTCGAAGCGTCGAAAGGCGAGTTCCTCGGCCTCATCGGTCCCAACGGCGCTGGAAAATCTACTCTACTGAAAACACTTGCGGGGCTGCTTTGCCCGGATAGCGGCGCCATTCGTTTTTCCAGGCACAACATCACTGATATGTCGCCTCAAGAACGCGCTCGGAAAATCGCTTATTTGCCGCAGGCGCGATCCGTATACTGGTCGGTGACAGCACGCGATATCGTTGCCCTCGGACGGTTTGCCTATGGCGCGCCGCTTACCGAAAACCCTCATGACACGGCGGCGATTGAGCGCGGATTGAAAGACGCGGGCGCAGACCATCTCGCGAAAAGGCCCGCGGCGGAACTCTCCGGCGGCGAGCTAGCCCGCGTCCATCTTGCCCGCGCGCTCGCGGGCGAGACCCCATTGCTGCTTGCAGACGAGCCCATCGCTGCACTCGACCCGGCGCATCAAATGGCCGTCATGACGCTCCTTAAAACGAAAAGCAGCGAAGGCGGATTAGTGATCGCCGCCCTCCACGACTTATCCCTCGCTGCGCGTTACTGCTCACGGCTGATTGTCCTGAAAGAGGGTTCAATAGCGTCCGATGGCGCGCCGGGCGACGTGCTCCGGCCTTCGCTCCTCAAAAGCGCCTTCAGCGTTGACGGAACAATTGTCGAGCGAGCTGGTCACATCGACTTAACTTTGCAGCCAATTGATCATTCCGTCTGAGAAGCCAGGGAATTTTCTTTGCGCCAGTAAATTTCCGCGACGCCGGACTGCTTTGCTTCAACGCGCGCAATAATAAAAAGCACATCCGACAGCCGATTAAGGTATTGAAGCGCATATTCGGCATCCGGAACATCGTTATGAAACGCCGCCATGGCCCGCTCAACGCGACGGCAAACTGTGCGCGCCACATGGCAAAATGACAGCGCCGGCGATCCGCCTGGTAATATGAACTCTTTCAATGGCGGCAATCCGGCATTTAATTCATCAGCAATCTCATCAAGCCTGGCCACATGCTTTTCCGACAACACTTTGGTTCCCGGAAAAGACAGCGCGCCGCCAAGATCGAAAAGATCATGCTGAATGCCCCGCAGAATAATCGCCAGCGATCCTGTTTTCAGGTGGCTGGCGACAACCCCGATCGAACTGTTGAGCTCATCAACATCGCCTAGCAGGCCGATACGCGGGTCATTTTTTTCAACACGCGCGCCATCGCCAAGAGAGGTTTGTCCCTTGTCGCCGCCACGTGTGACGATTTTCGTAAGGCGGTTCGACATAGATTAATCCATATGCATGGATAGACGTTTACAGAAAAACGCCCGGCAGGAGAACCTGCCGGGCGGTTTTTAAAGGTCTTCTCAAGCCTTACTTTCGGGCAGGCTTCGGACCGGGCCCTTGCGGTTCACCGATCTCCTTCTCGCCAGCTAGTGGATGATCGTCATCTGTCAGTGTCTTCAAATGCATGAGGTAATTGATCAATGGTGATACGATGATCAACCCGATACCGACCCAAACAGCCATCCAGCCCACATTGGAGTAGACATCCAATACCAGACTTTCCCCGTTCGGCCCTTCGGCAGCAGTTGCTTGCGCAATGAGACCAGCCACGAAGTTCCCCGCGCCAGAAGCAAGAAACCAGGCGCCCATGATCAGGCCAACCATTCGCGCGGTAGAAAGCCGTGTCATGGCCGACAAGCCAACTGGCGATAAACAAAGTTCACCCGTCGTGTGCAACAGGTAAATAAGAAAGATGAAAACAACAGGCGTAAGTCCTTGGCCAGTTGAGGCGCCCCAGACCAGCACAAGAAAACCCAGACCCAACTGGATAACGCCTAATCCGAATTTTTGCGGCGCCGACGGCTCCATGCCGCGCTTTCCGAGGAAGCTCCAGATAAAAGCAAAAACCGGCCCAAGAAAGACGATATACATAGCATTCAATGACTGGAACACAGATGCAGGCACTTCTTGACCGAGCAATGTGCGATCCACCTGTTCGTCAGCGTAGACGTTAAGTGAACTGCCCGCTTGCTCAAACAGCGCCCAGAACAGGACCTGAACCGTAATCAAGAACAAGGCTGCAAATATCCTGTCACGCGCATGCGGTTCCAGGGTCATCACACTCCTGCCCAGAATATAGAGATAGGTTACGCCCATGGAGATATAGAGCAGCGTGCCCACCGTGCCTTGATCACGAACGACCCACCACACAAAGGCCAACATGCCGAGCGTAGCAATGTAAATGAGCCATTCCGTAGTCAAACCCAGAAACTGTTTCTTTTTAAGCAGCGCCAGATCAGGCGTTTCGCCGGCGCCGTTCAACAAACCACGCCCCATAGCGAAAACAATCAAGCCAACAAGCATCCCGATGCCGGCAAGACCGAAACCGTACTGCCAACCAAAGGTTTCTCCGAGATAACCGGCATACAAGGCGCCAAAAAACGAACCGGCGTTAATGCCCACATAAAAGAAAGTGAAGCCGCTATCACGCCGGACATCTGTTTTAGCGTAGAGCTGGCCGACGATCGCCGAAATATTACCTTTCAAGAAACCCACGCCCATGATGATAAGCGCAAGCGACAGGTAAAATATGTTGAGGATGAAGGGATCAGGATCTTCTCCGGCGACAACCGGCTCCCCTTCGATGGCCATGCCCATGTGACCAAGCACAAGCAAAACAGCGCCGATCATTACTGCCCGCTGATGCCCTAGATAACGGTCAGCCAAAACACCGCCTATGACCGGCGTAATGAAAACGAGCGTCGTGTATGCGCCATACAATCCGTAGGCAGCGCTCTGTTCAAAAAGGAAGTGTTTCGTAAGATAAAAAACAAGAAGCGCACGCATGCCATAATAGGAAAAGCGCTCCCACATCTCTGCGAAGAAGAGAATGTACAAGCCTTTTGGCTGCGTGCGCATTTGATAGAGCGCGCTCAGCAAACCTACGGCGCCAATAGCCGTAAAAATCAAAATCACATTCATGGAAGTTAGACCCTTTTACTTCTTTGCGGTTGCATCAGCCGGTCAGCTTGCAACATCGCCCCTCTGCCAGAGCCACCCCTGCCCTGCATCGAATTAAAGCGCACTCTAAGCCGAAAAGGCACGCAAAATCCAGCCGTTAGCAGTAACTCGCTGTTTTCTAGCGAAAAGGGTCCGCAAAACCTAAGGGGGTCATGAAATTGCCCACATGCGTTCCCGTTTCGTGCCTTAGGTTTGCTAGCCCCTTCGTCCCAGCAACGATCTTGCAAGACCGATGACCGATATTGTCAGCCAAAAAATCTCGATTACGAAAGACGCTGCATTAAACGTATGCATCAGCGAAAAGAGAATCAGTAACGCGCCAATCCCATTGAGGGCGGGATATAAGGGCTGATTTACATTCATCCGGCCGATTTGTGAGAGGAAGTAAGTGCCGACGATAAATGCAACGCCTGCGAAGCCGACAAAATCAGGAATGGTTAGAGTCATAACTCTCCGTTGCGATAAATTTTAATATCGCGCTTGCTGCTAGAAGGCGCTCACGCCGAGTAGAGCAACGCCAAAACAGGCCAACAGCGCCATGATCATCACAAGCCCGTCGCGCGCAGTGATGGCGACACCAAACAATACAATGCTCCATGCCGGAGCGGCGACAATAAAGGGAATGACGTCAAACGGAATCATAAGCAAGCCAAGCACCGCCACAAAAAATGCTGCGGCGCGGCGCATCGGTTCAATCATTACCCAAGTCAACCGCTCAGTAATCAACCGATCAATGAAAACCAAACTTGGCTCAACTTTTTTGCGTGTGTAACGCAGATCTTCTTCCTTGATCGATTTCTCAAGCAGAAGTTTTGGAAGCCAGGGATGCGCCAAACCCAATAACATTTGCAAAGCGATGCCGGCGATTATGATGCCGACGACAGCCGCCGCGCCGGGAATTACTGCAAGCGGCGTACCACCAATAAACCCAAAGAAAATAAAAAGCGGTCCATAGCTTCTATCGCCCCAAGCCTTTAAGAGTACGCCAAGATTCAATGCGCCATTTTCAGAATTCTCAATTGCTTCATCGAGAATTTTTTCGAGCGGCGCCCCGCCAGCCGATTGAGCTTTCTCAGATGGCAAGGTTCTTTCTCCCGTCGCTCTCTACATACCAATTAAGCACCAGGAGCATCAGCACGCCAACCGCACTTCCCAATGACGCGATACGTTGCGCCCAAACGTTGATAAAATGCGATGGCTTTTTTGTTATCTGTCCGAACTGTCCAGTTAACATAAGCGCCAGTCTTTTTCGCTTCATCAAAGACAGCGCTCATTAAGCGCTCGCCAAAGCCGAGCCCCCGGCATTCAGGTCTTACGTAAATATCGTCCAGTGTGATGCGCGGAGAACCGGTCCAGACATGAAAGTCATGGGTGTAAGTGGCGTATCCAGCGGTCTTATCGCCAGAAAGAGCAAAAAACCCACTCCATGATGGGGCATCGCGGAAGCCGGTCTGGCGCAAGACGGCAGGAGTGACAGTTAGGTGCGCTTGCTCACCTTCGTTTTCTGCGAGCGCAGTCATTTGGGTGAATAATTCGTCTACATCGCTTTCTTCAATCCGGCGTATGTAGATGTCAGTATCCATGATGAAGCGAGCGCGTTCCTTTACGCCTGCATCGTCCAGCCCTCAACGCCCATGGCCGCCTGACGGACAGCTTCGGAGCGTGTCGGATGCGCATGGCACGTGCGCGCAATATCTTCAGATGCACCGCCAAATTCCATAACGCTGACGGCTTCAGCGATCAGTTCGCCCGCCTCAACACCGACGATATGAACGCCGAGCACGCGGTCGGTTTTCGCGTCTGCCAGCACTTTTACGAAACCATCCGTCTCGTGATTGGTTTTAGCGCGCGAGTTGGCGGCGAACGGAAATTTGCCAACTTTGTACTCAACGCCTTCGTCCTTTAGCTGCTCTTCTGATTTTCCAACGGCGGCGACTTCTGGATAGGTGTAAACGACGCTTGGCACCGTATCGTAATTTACATGGCCTGCCTTGCCCGCGATTAACTCGATGCAGGCGACGCCGTCATCTTCCGCCTTGTGGGCGAGCATCGGCCCCGTAATGCAATCGCCGATGGCCCAAACGCCAGGCACGCTGGTTTTGAAATGGTCCGTTTCTATAAACCCGCGCTTGTCGCTCTTGACTCCGATCGTTTCAAGCCCAAGCCCAACCGTATGTGGACGGCGCCCGATGGCGACCAGAACCGCGTTGCAGTCGATAACGGACTCATCACCATCAGCGGCGGGTTCAACCGTCAAATGCACGCCGCGTTCAGATGTTTTGGCGCCTGTAACTTTGGACGATAATTTGAAATCAACGCCCTGCTTTTTCAGAATACGCTGAAACTGTTTTGAAACCTCGCCATCCATAGTCGGCAGGATGCGGTCGAGAAACTCAACCACCGTCACTTTCGAACCGAGCCGCCGCCACACAGACCCAAGCTCCAGCCCGATGACGCCGCCGCCAATCACCACCAGATGATCCGGTACATTAGCAAAATCCAGCGCACCAGTAGACGAAACGATTTGCTTTTCATCAATCTCAACTCCAGGCAGAGGCGTCACCTCAGAGCCCGTGGCGATCACGATGTTTTTTGTGTTGAGTTCCTGTTCCCTATCACCATCGGAACCGGAAACCAGAACACGATTGGGCGCGAGGATTTCACCCGTCCCCAGAAACACATCGACCTTGTTCTTTTTCATCAGGAATTCGACGCCTTTGGTAAGGCCTTCGACGGCGTCGTCTTTTTGTTTCTGCATCTGCTGCAGATCGAGTTTTAATCCGCCAGTGTTTATGCCGATCCCTTCGAAATCTTTCTCCGCGATCTCATATAGCTGCGAAGCATGAAGAAGCGCCTTTGACGGGATGCAACCGACATTGAGGCACGTGCCGCCGAGCTTTTTCGTGTCGCGCTTTTCAATGATCGCCGTTTTAAGCCCAAGCTGCCCAGCTCTGATTGCCGCATTATAGCCGCCGGGGCCTGCGCCGATGATCACGACGTCATATTGATCGCTCATTATCTATCCTTATTCCGTTCGAATGGCGGCGAAGCCATTAACACGAACTAGAGGTCCAGCAACAGCCGCTGCGGGTCTTCGAGATTTTCTTTAAGGCGCACGAGGAATGTCACGGCGCCTTTGCCGTCCACAATCCGGTGATCATAGGAAAGCGCCAGATACATCATCGGTCGGATGACAACTTCGCCATTACGGGCGATTGGGCGTTGTTCTATCCGGTGCATGCCAAGAATGCCTGACTGCGGCTGATTAAGGATCGGCGTCGATAATAGCGAGCCGTAGACACCGCCATTGGTGATGGTGAAGGTGCCGCCCTGCATCTCTTCGAGTTTCAGATCGCCGGAGCGCGCCCGCCGGCCGAAATCTGCGATTTCAAGCTCAATCTCCGCCATTGATTTCAAATCAGCATCGCGCACCACGGGCACGACCAGACCTTTGTCCGTGCCAACGGCTATACCAACATCATAATGGTCTTTGTAAATGATATCGGTTCCGTCGATTTCGGCGTTAACGTCAGGCACTTCTTTCAAAGCATGAACGCAGGCCTTGGCGAAAAACGACATGAAGCCCAGCTTGATGCCATGCTTCTTTTCAAAAAGATCCTTGTACGACGCGCGAAGCTCCATAACAGCGGTCATATCGACGTCGTTGAACGTCGTGAGCATTGCCGCCGTGTCCTGCGCCTCTTTTAATCGGCGCGCGATGGTCTGGCGCAGCCTCGACATCTTCACGCGTTCTTCGCGCTGACCGAGGTCGCGCGTCGCAGAAGGAGTGGGTGCTTTCGCTTGAGACGGCTTCGTTTCGGCAGAAAGTGCGTCAGCTTTCGTCACGCGGCCGCCCTTGCCCGTACCCTGAATGGAAGACGCATCAAGACCGCGCTCAGCAACCACGCGACGCGGCGCCGGCGAGAGCGTATCCGATGATGCGGTTGAGGCTGGTTGCGCAGAAGGCGCCGCAGCGCCGTTTGATTTCGGCGCGGATGCGGACGGCGCTGCGCCCGCTTCGATTATGGCAATTAGCGCGCCGACTTCGACGGTTTCGCCTTCTTTCACTTTAATCTCTTTTAAAACACCCGCAGCCGGAGACGGCACGTCCATAGCGGCCTTGTCCGTTTCGAGGCTGACAATCGGCTCATCACGCTCGACTGCCTCACCCTCTTTCTTTAGCCATTCACCGATGTCAGCTTCCGTGACGGACTCGCCAGACGCGGGAACGCGAACCTCGATTTCTTCGCCACCGCCTGATGACGCCGGAGCGGGTTCATTTTCTTCTTTCGGCGCAGGTTTCACAGCAGCAGCACTCGCTTCGGCATCGATAGCGCCGAGAAGCGCATTCACCTCAACCGTGTCGCCTTCTTGGGCGGAGATGCTTGCAAGCACGCCTGCCGCCGGCGCCGGCACTTCAACCGACACCTTGTCAGTTTCAAGTTCGACCAACGGCTCGTCTGCGTTCACCGCATCGCCCTCATGCTTCATCCATCGGGCGATTGTGGCTTCGGTGACAGATTCGCCGAGCGTTGGAACGCGGATTTCAGTGGCCATACATCTCTTCCTCTCCGGCGAGCTTTAAACGCTTAAAGCTTCGTCCAGAAATTCTTCAAGTTCCTGTTTGTGTTTGCTCATAAGGCCCGTCGCCGGCGAAGCGGCAGCATGACGGCCCACATATTTCGGGCGCTTGTGCTTGGCGTCGATCTGATCAAGGGTCCACTCGAGATTCGGCTCCATAAAGAACCATGAGCCCATGTTTTTTGGCTCTTCCTGACACCAGATCATCTCCGCGTTCCGGAAACGCTGCAGCTCGTTGATAATCGAATGGGCCGGAAACGGATAAAACTGTTCGATGCGCAGAAGATAAACATTGTCAATTCCGCGCTTCTCGCGCTCTTCCAGCAGGTCGTAATAGACCTTTCCGGAACACATGACCACGCGCTTGATTTTGGAGTCCGCAACCAGCTTCACGGTCGAGCCCGGCTGCGATTCCGCATCATCCCATAACACACGATGAAAAGAGGAGCCCGGCCCCATTTCGGCCAGTGTCGATACGCATTTTTTGTGGCGCAGCAGTGACTTCGGCGTCATCAGGATCAACGGCTTGCGGAAATTGCGCCGCATTTGGCGACGCAGGATATGGAAATAATTCGCCGGCGTCGTGCAGTTCGCCACCTGCATGTTATCTTGTGCGCAAAGCTGCAAGAAACGCTCAAGCCGCGCCGAAGAGTGCTCGGGCCCCTGACCTTCATAACCATGCGGCAATAAAAGAACGAGGCCGCACATTCTAAGCCACTTTCGCTCGCCCGAGGAAATGAACTGATCGACAATCACTTGCGCGCCATTCACGAAGTCACCGAACTGCCCTTCCCAGAGCACCAGAAATTTCGGGTTGGCTAAAGAGTATCCATACTCAAATCCCATCACCGCAAATTCGGAAAGGTTTGAGTCATGCACCTCGAATGTCGCATTGCCGTCTTCAAGGTGGCGCAACGGCGTGTAGGTTTTTTCTGTCTCCTGATCGATAAAGACAGCATGCCGCTGAGAAAACGTGCCGCGCCGGGAATCCTGGCCGGAAAGACGCACGCCGAAACCATCCTGCAAAAGCGACCCGAATGCGAGCGCTTCAGCCGTCGCCCAATCAATGCCGGCGCCCTCGTCAATCGTCTTTTTCTTCTGCTGTAAAATGCGCGCGAGCGTTTTGTGAATGTTGAAATTCTTCGGATAGTGCGTAAGCGCAGCGCCGATGGTTTTCAGTTGATCGAGATCAACGGCAGTGTCACCGCGCCGGTCATCGTCCACAGGAGGCACGAACCCAGACCACTGACCGTCGAGCCAGTCAGCCTTATTCGGTTTAAAAGCCTCGGCTGCGGCGAATTCATCATCCAAGAAGGTTCGGAATTTTGACGCCTCGTCAGAAACATCTTGTTCTGTGAGCGAACCTTCTCCAACAAGACGTTTCGCGTACACTTCGCGCGTAGTCGCCAGCGCGCGTATTTTTTTATACATGCGCGGCTGGGTAAAATTCGGTTCATCGCCTTCGTTGTGTCCAAAGCGGCGATAACAGAACATATCGATGACGACATCAGCGCCAAATTTCTGTCGAAACTCCGTGGCGACTTTCGCCGCGTAAACCACCGCCTCCGGATCGTCGCCGTTGACGTGAAAAATCGGCGCCTCAACCATTTTAGCAACATCGGAAGGATATGGCGACGAACGCGCAAAGCGCGGACTGGTCGTAAAGCCGATCTGGTTGTTGACGATAAAATGGATGGTCCCGCCATTGCGATAACCGCGCAGACCTGAAAGCCCGAAACATTCTGCAACGATGCCTTGTCCTGCAAAAGCGGCGTCGCCGTGCAGCAGCAGCGGCAATACATGTGTGCGCGGCGCATCAAGATCTGGCGGTTCGATACGATCCTGTTTCGAGCGCGCCTTACCGAGCACGACCGGATTGACCGCCTCAAGATGAGATGGATTCGCCGTTAGCGAGAGGTGGACTTTATTGCCATCGAATTCTCGGTCTGATGAAGCCCCGAGGTGATATTTCACGTCACCTGAGCCGCCAACATCGTCAGGCGTCACCGAACCGCCCTGAAATTCATGGAAAATGTGATGGTAAGGTTTGCCCATCACTGCAGCGAGCACGTTCAGGCGGCCGCGATGCGGCATGCCGATGACAATCTCTTTAACGCCTAGGGCGCCGCCGCGTTTGATGATCTGCTCAAGCGCCGGAACCATGGACTCCGCACCATCGAGGCCAAAACGCTTCGTACCCGTATATTTTGTGTTCAGAAAGTTTTCAAAACCCTCTGCCTCGACGAGCTTGTGAAAGATCGCGCGCTTGCCTTCGTTCGTGAAGGAAATGTCCTTGTCCGGCCCTTCGATGCGATGCTGCATCCACGACTTTTGCGCCGGGTCGGTAATGTGCATGAATTCGACAGCGAAAGTACCGCAGTAGGTACGCCTCAAGATGCCGATAATTTCACGTAGGCTAGCGGTTTCAAGTCCAAGCACATTGTCGATGAAAATGGGGCGATCCATGTCCGCTTCGGTGAAGCCGAGCGATGCGGGATCAAGTTCCGGGTGCACCGTCTGGTTCTGGAGGCCCAACGGATCAAGATCAGCGATCAGGTGTCCGCGAATTCGATAAGCGCGGATTAGCATCAGCGCGCGCAGAGAGTCCTTGGTCGCCTGCTGTATCTCATCTGCGGTTGCCGCCGGCGCACGTTTTTCTATCTTAGACTTGAGCTGCGGTTCCAGCGAGGCCCAATCGCCATCAAGCGCCGCCGTCAGTTCGCCATTGACCTTGGGCGGCCAGTCTTTGCGCTCCCAGCTCGGCCCCTGGTCACTCGAGTGGTCGCCTCCAGCATCCGGATCATTTTCGAAGAATCGCCGCCAGTCCTCAGATACCGATCCAGGGTCCGCTAAAAACCGCGCATGCTGCGCTTCGAGATAGCGTGCGTTCGATCCCGATAGTGCTGTGTGAGTGTCAGGCTTTGATTGAGCCTGATCTGCAGGGTCGTTGCCGTCCTTGGCCATTACTTTAGTCCGTCATTACGCCGCGCCTGACGCTTATGGTTCTAGATACGCCAACCGCTGCGCGATTCAATCATTAACGAACGATCAATTAACGATAAAACCGTTTATTTTTTGAGAAGTTCCAGCAATGTCCGCCCCATTGCCGCAGGTGTTGGCGAGACGGCGATTCCGGCCGCGTTCATCGCCTCGATCTTGGCTGCCGCTGTGTCGTCAGCGCCGGAAACAAGCGCGCCCGCATGGCCCATGCGCCGTCCCGGCGGCGCCGTGACGCCGGCAATGAAGCCAACAGTCGGCTTTTTGATCTTGTGGTTCGCCAGAAACTTCGCCGCATCGGCCTCTGCAGAGCCGCCTATCTCGCCGATCATGATGATCGACTGGGTCTCGTCATCGTGAAGGAACATGTCGAGAATCTCGATGAAATCGGTGCCCTTCACCGGGTCGCCGCCAATGCCGACGCAGGTCGACTGGCCGAGGCCCGCCATGGTCGTCTGGTGCACCGCCTCATAGGTCAGCGTGCCAGAACGCGAGATCACACCCACGTGACCCTTGCGGTGGATGTGGCCCGGCATGATCCCTATCTTGCATTCATCCGGCGTAATCACGCCCGGACAGTTAGGTCCGACGAGCCGCGTCTTTGAGCCGTCAAGCGCGCGCTTGACCTTGACCATATCCTGAACCGGAATGCCCTCGGTAATGCAGATTGCGAGCGGAATTTCAGCCGCGACCGCTTCAAGAATGGAATCCGCCGCGAAGGGGGGCGGCACATAAATCACCGTTGCATTCGCGCCGGTTTTTTCTCTTGCTTCCGCCACGGTATCGAACACGGGCAGCGTCGCGCCCTTCGCCTCGGCCGGGGCCGCCTCGCCAGCCGCCCACGTCATGCCGCCTTTGCCCGGCGTCACGCCGCCGACCATTTTCGTCCCATAGGCGATGGCTTGTTCCGTATGGAAGGTGCCCGTATTGCCCGTGAGGCCCTGGCAGATGACTTTGGTGTTCTTGTCGATAAGAATGGACATTTTGCAGGCTCTCCGGCGAGCGTTGGCGGGTGAATTTCGCTGGTCTTAACGGCGCCGCAATGAAGGGGCAACCGTTTCACGACAAATCCTTCAGCCTCGGGAAAACATTATCGGCTGGAAAATCAACCCTATGGCCGGCCGCTAAGAAACTGTCACGAATCCGTCGTTACAGCGCAACATATCTTTGCGAGAGAGCGCCACGCTTTGACCGAGTGTATAAAGCCCTCCCGACTTATGATCCCGCGCGGGCGCTGCTCGCGCGGTTTTTTATCCGGTTTTTTATTCAGCGCCCTTGAGCGTGGGCAAGTCTCGCTTTGTTCGCTCGTTTTCATGAGCGCCGGTATTCAGCGTGCCGGCATTTTCGATCATCATGATCCAGCATTCTTTGTCGGCGACCGGCATATGCTCGACGCCGGCGGGAACGACGATAAAATCGCCCTCCGCCAGCGAGACATCGCGATCGCGGAACCGCATGGTGAACGCGCCTTTCACCACATAAAACGCCTCCTCGACGCCGTCATGATGATGCCATTCGAACGCACCTTCGATTTTGGCGAGCCGCACATCCTGACCGTTGACGTTGGCCGCAATATGCGGAGACCAGTGCTCATCGATCTGATCAAAGGCTTTCCGGATATTGAGTTTGCCGATAGCGGGTCTGGTCATCTCAGCTTCTTTCCGGCGACGTTTTCTCAAAGGCGACAACGCGCTCGATAAAATCCGACGGCAGAGGCGACGTGTCCTGTGTCCCCCGCTCGGCATGAACATAGGTCAGCGCGCCCTCGGTCAGCAATTCTTCGTTCCTGAAAATCGCCATCGCCACGGTCATCGATTTGTTGCCAAGCCGCGCGCAGCGCGCGCCGACCTCGAGTTCATCATCGAACTTTGCCGATCCGCGAAAGTCGGCGTTCGCGTTGACCGTATAGAATTCGAGAATGTTATCACCCTGATAGCCGAGCGCGCGCATATATTCCGTAATGCCGACGTCAAAATAGAGAAAATAGTTGACGTTGAAGACGATCCCTTGCGGATCGCACTCGCCCCAGCGCACGCGCAGAGGATGAAGGAAAGTAAAGGCTGTTTTCTCGCTCATGTCTTTTTGTTGACCTCAACCATCCCGTTTGTAAAGGGCGCGCCGGCAAGAGCTGAAAATGTACTGAAACGATGGGGCTCGCCTCTGCTTTAACTCTTTCATTACAACGCGTTCAGCCAATTGTTGTACAACTCCATCCAAAAAATTTCGTACAACTTTTTCTCCTTTTCAAACGTCGCCACCCCCGCGCGAGAGCGGACACAAAATGACGCGCGCGTATTCGCAGGTTCTACGCTACTTCATCCGAACCCGGACTTGCTGTGAAGTATAAGACAGCCCTGAAAGTGGGGGATAACCTTCCACCAACACTGGGAAATATTGAAGAATTCAACAGATATGTTGTAAAATTTTTGACCGGGTTCGCGTTATTGGGGTGCGGAATCACCGAAGTAATCATTGCCACTCAGATGCACTCGAACGAGAGCGCCTAATTCATGTTCGAAGTAGGGAGGCATTGGGTTATTCTTAATTCAAGACACTTGCGGTCAGCACCTTAGATTGATCTCGCAAATCAATAAACCGTTGCATCATTTGGCTTCGTTTACGCTTATCAAACGAAACTATATTTACAGCATTGACTTCGTCATAATTACCGACAGCGAGATCACCGTAAATTCCAAAATTATTTTCTTTCGCGTCTTCTATCTCAAGGAATAATAACTCAACACCGAGTTGAAGTTGCCTATGGAGACTTTCTTTACATTGATCCTCTAAATCCTGAAGCTGGTCCATGGACTTCAACAAAAACACCCGCCTGACATTCTTTGGATAAAGAGTCGGAAAATCAAACAAGAAATATCGGGCAACGTTATCCACCTGCCCTCTACAAGCGGTATCCAAGTCTTTTGGCGTTGTAGTAGCAAAATACGTCCCACCCCTCTGCATTGTAATTTCACAAAATCGACGCATCAAAGAAAACGCTTCGCTTTGCATAATTCTAAGTTCTTGTGTTTCCAGAGCATCGACAACGTCTCGCACCGCATCCAGTTCGGAACTACCACCCTCTCGAGCGCGTAGAGATTCGCAATATGACAGCCAAAATGCGTCATCAAACTCGCTTCCTCCAAAAAAACCCGCACGCATAACACGATCAGTTATTGCAACGTCTTTCGTGTTGACGGCTTTCATGAGGGCGGAAGTATCATCATTTGACTTCCTGAACTCACCCAACATCGATTTTACTTCGTTGTTCTCAATGATGTAGTTCAACCATAGAGCGCTAAGCGAAGTCGCCATCAGGCCAAGACTCCATGGGCGAGTGTTTGCACCACCCAAATCCAACGCTTCGAGCAGAGCGGCCAATACAGCCGTCACAAGCCCTACATATGGAATCGCTTTTACCAGAAAGGTTCTAATTTCTTTCTTGGGAAGCTTTTGTTTGTGAGCAGGCTTCATGTATGTCTTGAACCAAATTCCAGACAAGCCGTTAGATGGCTAACATCACCCCTGAACCGCCTTCACCACCTTCTGCGCCGCGTCTTCTAGGTCGTCGGCGGGCGTGATTTTGAGGCCGGAGTTGGCGAGAATTTCTTTCCCCTTCTCCACATTGGTGCCTTCAAGGCGCACCACCAGCGGGTCGTCGAGGCCGACTTCTTTCACCGCTGCGACGATGCCTTCGGCAATCACATCGCATTGCATAATGCCGCCGAAAATATTGACGAGAATGCCTTTCACCGCCGGGTCCGTCGTGATGATCTTGAACGCCTCGGTGACTTTTTCTTTCGTGGCGCCGCCGCCCACATCGAGGAAGTTCGCCGGCTCGGCGCCGTAATGCTTGATGATGTCCATGGTCGACATGGCGAGACCGGCGCCGTTCACCATACAGCCGATATTGCCGTCGAGCTTGACGTAAGACAGATCGAATTCCGACGCTTTTAACTCCATCGGGTCTTCTTCCGACTTGTCGCGCATTTCGAGAATGTTCTCATGACGGAATAAAGCGTTCGGATCGAACCCGACTTTCGCGTCGAGCACCAACAGGTCGCCGGTCTTGGTCACGATCAATGGATTGATTTCCAAAAGGCTCATGTCCTTTTCGACAAACGCTTTATAGAGCGTCGGGATGAGCTTGCCGCATTGTTTCGCTGTTGCGCCTTTAAGGCCAAGCGCCTGTGCGATGCGCCGCGCATGGTGCGGCATGCAGCCGGTGGCCGGGTCGATTTGAACGGTGATGATTTTTTCAGGCGTTTCTTCGGCCACTTCCTCGATATTCATGCCGCCCTCGGTGGAGGCGATGAAGGCAATGCGGCCCGTGCCGCGATCAACCAGCGCAGAGAGATAAAGCTCGGTCTCAATGTCCGAACCGTTTTCGATATAAATGCGACCCACCTGTTTGCCCTCGGCCCCGGTCTGTTTCGTGACCAGCGTCGCGCCAAGCATCTGCTTTGCAAATTCGGCCGCTTCCTCCGGCGACTTCGCCAGACGAACGCCGCCGCCCTCGCCCGCTGATGCTTCCTTGAACTTGCCTTTGCCGCGCCCGCCGGCGTGAATCTGCGCCTTCACCACGTAAAGCGGGCCCGGCAATTCCTTCGCGGCTTTTTCGGCCTCGTTGGCGGCCAGAACCGCACGGCCTTCGGAGACGGGCGCGCCGAATTCTTTCAAAAGACGTTTGGCCTGATATTCGTGGATGTTCATGGAAAGGCTCCGTTGGGCAGGTGGCGATACGCCCGCTTATACAAGCGCCGCCCGGCGAAACAACCGTCTCTGCATTCACGGCGCCCGGCCAAGGAAGCGATCCCCGGCGCCTACTTCAATGACGCGAGGTGATCTTTGATCCGCGCCTTATATTCCTGAAAAAACGCCTCATGGGTTGACCAGAATGGTTTCGGCGTCTCGCCCGACATCTTATCCGCCATGATATCAAGATGCGTATGCCAGCCCGCGCACGATCCAAGAAAATGCTCGGCGGGAATTTCGCCGCGCTGGATCAGCTCCAGCTTCACCTTGCCGTTTTGTTCGCTCAGGCGGAATTCGATTTCATTGCTCCCCTCCGGCGACGGCCACCAGATCACGAGACGGTGCGGCGGCTCGCAGGCGGTCACATCCACATCAAAGGAAACGCCATTGTCCATTTCCTTGTACTTTTCCGGAATGGTCTCTTCATGCGGCGTCAGGTTTTTGTGTTGAAACTCAAACTTGATGGTCTCGCCTGCACGCTGGACGTCACCGCCGCCGCAAAGCCATTGGGCGCGCTTTTCGCCCTCGGCAATCCACGCCCATGCCCGCTCGATATCGCCGGGAAGCTCCCGCACGAAGTAAAGCGAACCGTCTTCGAGAACTTCTCCGTATTTATTCATCCTCAATCTCCTTTTTCATCAGCGTCTCGAGGCGGTTGAGCCGCGCGTTCCAGAATTTCCGCTGGGCGTCGAACCATGCGGCGGTTTCCTCAATCGGCGCCGGATTGGCGATGACGAGATGTTCGCGCCCCTCACGGCGGCGGCGCACCAGCCCCGCCCGTTCCAGCGTCTTCACATGTTTCGAGACGGCGTTGAGCGACATATCGAAAGGCTTTGCGAGATCTGTGACCCGGCGCTCGCCCTCGCCCAGCGCCGCCAGGATCGCCCGCCGCGTTGGATCGGCAAGCGCAACAAGAACGCCGTCAAGCGTTATATCATCCGTAGCATGATATTCAACCATATAGTTGAATATATGAATGTGAAGCCAGCATGTAAAGAGCGATCTCAAAGAAGACTAAATAGCCGCGCGGATGTCAGCGAGAGAGCGCCGCTGCTGACCGCCGCCATCGAAATTATCCGACGCCAGCCAGGATTCGAACGCCGCCTTCACGGCCGGCCATTCAGAATCCAGCATGGAATACCAGGCCGTATCGCGGTTCCGGCCCTTCATCACCATGTCCTGACGGAAGACGCCTTCGAATGTAAAACCGAGGCGCAATGCTGCGCGCCGTGACGCCGCATTGTCGTTGTTGCACTTCCACTCATACCGGCGATAGCCGAGATCGTCGAAGACATGCCGCGCCATCAGATACATGGCCTCTGTGGCGGCGGCGGTGCGCTGCAGCTTTTTCGACAAAACGATACAGCCGACCTCAACCGAACCGGCTTCGGGCCTGATGCGCATGTAGCTCGCCATGCCGAGCGGGGCATTTGTTGCGGCGTCACGGAACATATGCGTCTGCCAGTTCTGCTGTCCGGTGACGAAACGCATCGTCTCGCCAAAACTTTCCGCAGTTTCAAACGGGCCGAGCGGAATGTAGGTCCACAGGTCGGCGTCGCCCTCACTACACAGAACCGGGAACAGTTCAGTCGCCGCATCGGGAAACTGAGCAGGCTCGGTTTTGACATAGCGCCCGGCCGTTGGTTTTAAATCCGGCGGCGCACGCCACTGCCAGTTGGAAAGATCTGCGGACATGAAAGCCCCCTGAATTAGGGCGCGATACTAAGCGAGCCGTTTCAACAAATCAGCCGCAAAAATGGAAAGCGTATCGTCGCGGGCGCCCATGATGACGATCCGGTCGCCGGGCCGGGCCAGTTCAATCAACCGGTCGCCGCAGTCATCGCGGGTCGCCAGCGCTTCGGCGCGCCTGCCCGCGGCCACAATCCCCGCTGCAATGTCGTCGCTCGACACCGACCGGTCGACCGTTCCGCCGAAATAGACAGGCTCCGGCATCAACAGCACATCGTCTTTCTCCAAATGCTCCGCGAAGGTGGCGATGAATTCACCCTTCATCTTGTTGAGCGGCCCGAAACCATGCGGCTGGAACATAATCAGCAAACGCCCCGGAAACTCGTGAAGGGTTTTGAGGCTTGCCGTGATCTTGTCGGGGTTGTGACCAAAATCGTCGATTACCGTGACGCCGCCAGACTCACCCACATATTCAAGCCGGCGCTTGACGCCTTCGAATTCCGCAAGGGCCGCCGCCGCCTTTTCCAGCGGCACGCAGCAAGCTGTCGCCGCCGCGATTGCGGCGAGCGCATTCGATACATTGTGGCGACCCGGCATTTTCAACGCGACAGCCGCCTTTTCGCCGTTGCGCGCGGCCACTTCAAACGAGACGCCAAAAGGTTCTGGGGAAATGTTTTCGCCGGCAAGGTCAGCGTCTTGTCCGGTGATGGAATACGTCGTCTTTGCGCCCACGTGCTTCTCCGCCAGCAGCGCCGTTTCGTCATTATCAAGATTAAGAACGGCTGTTTCTGCATCGCCAATAAAGCCGCCGAACAGCGCGCGAAGTTCGTCCATGGATTTGTGATCGAGAGAAATATTATTCAGCACAGCGATGGTTGGATGGAACATCGCAATCGATCCGTCGCTTTCATCCACTTCGGAAACAAACGCTTCACCCTCGCCCACCAGCGCGCTCGCAAACAACGCGTCCGGCTTGACGAAGTTTTTCATCACCGCACCGTTCATAACGGTCGGCGATTTCCCTGCGTGATACAGAATCCAGCCGATCATGGCAGTCGTCGTCGACTTGCCGCTGGTGCCGGCGACGCCAATGGAACATTTCGATTCGTTGAATAGCTGCGCCAATAGTTCCGCACGGCTCATGCGTTTGGCGCCGGCCGTGTTCGCGGCGACCACATCGGGAACCTTGTCCTCCACCGCTGCCGAGGCGACCAGAATCTGGCTCTCGCGGGTGAGCCCCGAACCATCCTGCTTGTGAAGCTCGACGCCTAGGCTCTTAAGATAATCGAACTTCGCGCCAGTGCGGCCCTGATCGAGCGCCCGGTCCGAGCCCTCAACGCGGGCGCCGCGCGCCTTGACGATCATGGCGAGCGGCAGCATGCCCGACCCGCCAACCCCGCAGAAGAAATAGTCTTTTGTTTCGGTCATCACCGGATCGCTTTAACCTAAATTCATGTAATAAGTCGTAACCATTGTTTGATGTCTGAAACCACCAAGCATATCGCTCTTTGTTGCCCTGGCGGGCCGATCGCCCGCGATCTGGCCGAGAAAACCGCCCGAATTGCGGCGGCGCGCTTTGGCGATCGGATGAAACTCTATTTTCACGATCAATGTTTCCTTGAAGCGGGACACTTCGCCGGCAGCGATGCGGAGCGGTCCGCCGCATTTATTGAAGTTGCAAACAACGCAGAATTTGACGCCGTCTGGTTCGCCCGCGGCGGCTACGGCGCCTGCCGCCTTGATGATGCGCTTTTTGCAAAACTGAACGAACACGCTCGGGCAAAAACATTTCTTGGCTATTCCGACGCCGGATCGCTGCTGGCGCGACTCTACAAAGAAGGGATCGGCAATCCTGTGCACGGTCCGATGCCGACGGACCTACCGCGACAAGGCGGCGAAGAGGCGATCGCACGCGCGTTATCATTTCTAGCAGACGGCGACCGCTCAGCACTCGAGCCGAATGTAAAGAGTGACAGCAAGTTCGCCGCATTTAACATCACTATCCTCGCGCATCTTGTCGGCACACAGTGGATGCCGGACCTCTCCGATCACGTCATCATGCTCGAGGATGTTTCGGAATATCTCTACCGGCTGGACCGGGCGATGTTTTCAATCATGGGCGATCAAGGCGTCAAACGCGCGCGCGGAATCATGCTGGGCCGCGTCAGCGATATTCCCGAAAACGACCGGCCCTTCGGCAAAACCGAAGAAGAAATCATCAAGGACTGGTGCGCGCGCGCAAACATTCCCTATATCGGCCGCGCTGACATCGGCCACGACGCCGACAACAAGATTGTCCCTTTCGGCGGAACGAATATCGCCTGATCGGGTTGAACAAAGACGGCTAGCACATAGTTAGCTGGTCTATCAGTCATTTCATGAATTATGCGGCTTTTCATGGCGCCTTGGCGCCCTGCGCCGCTTGACAGGCGGGGGGTAAACATCGTCTCTCGCGCCCGATACGAAGGAGCATAAAAAATGGAAGTCAAAGTCGCCGTCGTCGGCGCAACCGGTAACGTCGGTCAGGAAATGTTGGCGATCATGGAAGAGCGCCTCTTCCCGGCCTCGGAAGTCATTCCGCTCGCATCGCGCCGCTCAATTGGCCGCGAGGTTTCTTATGGCGATAAGAAACTGAAATGCCGGGACCTTGAAAATTTCGATTTTTCCACTGTTGATATTGCGTTGTTCGCCGCAGGCGGTTCCGTCGCGAAGGAATGGGGGCCGAAAGCCGCAAAAGCGGGCGCGCTCGTCATCGACAACTCATCGCATTTCCGCATGGACCCGGACGTTCCGCTGATCGTGCCTGAAGTCAATGCGGACGCGGTAACGCAAATCAAAAAGAATATTATCGCCAACCCGAACTGCTCGACGGCGCAGCTCGTTGTGGCGCTGAAACCTTTGCATGACGCCGCCAAAATCAAGCGGGTTGTGGTTTCCACCTATCAATCGACCTCCGGCGCCGGCAAAGACGCCATGGACGAGCTTTTCAACCAGACTAAAGGCATTTTCGTCAACGACACGCCGACCCCTGAGAAATTCACCAAGCAAATCGCTTTCAACGTCATTCCCCATATCGACGTCTTCATGGAAGACGGCTTCACAAAAGAAGAATGGAAGATGACGTCGGAAACCAAAAAGATTCTCGACACTAAAATCAAACTCACCGCCAATTGCGTGCGGGTGCCGACATTCGTCGGCCACGGCGAAGCGGTGAACGTTGAATTTGAAAATCCGCTGTCGGATGATGAAGCGCGGGAGATTCTGCGCGAAGCGCCCGGCATCCTTGTCGTCGACAAGCGTGAAGACGGCGGCTACGTCACGCCGGTTGAATGCGTTGGCGATTTCGCCACTTTCATCAGCCGCCTTCGCGTTGATCCCACCGTCGACAACGGCCTTGCCTTTTGGTGCGTTTCCGACAATTTGCGAAAAGGCGCGGCGCTAAACGCAGTTCAGATTGCCGAGACCGCGCTGAACAGAAACATAATCAAAAAATAAACGGCGGTTGACGTGGCCTCTTTGCAAACAATCTCGGACCTGTTGTCACAAGAGCAGTTGGAGGCCGCGAGCGCCGCCTTACGCAAGCTCGTAAAACAAAAAAACCAGCCCGACGTCGACTGGCCTACGGCTGTCGACATCGCGGGCCGGCTTGCCGATCAGGAAACGGCGTTGATAGCGGCGCAAAACTGGCGCGCAGAGGCGCCAAATGATCCGCAACGGATAATAACGGAGATCATTTCGCTGGGCTCCGCCGCCAGGCACAAAGAGGCGGCCAAGCTTGCCCGTGAGCTGCAAAAATTCCCGCAAGCGGCCGCTGACGGGTATTCGCTTGAAGGGTTTTATCAGGCGCGCTTCGGCGAGCGCGAAAAGGCGCTGGAACTGTGCCGTAAGGCGGTGGAACTAAACCCAGATCATTCGCACGCTTGGGAGCAGATTGCGCTGCTCGACGGCTATGACGACGTCAACAACGATATCGCCGAAATGCTGGCGCTTGAAAAACGTGTGACAGAGCCTCAACGATTAATGGCTCTTTATTTTGCGCTGGGGCGGGCCTTTGATTATGCCGGCGATACCGACAACGCATTTTTGTATTTTTCAAAAGGCGCGGATTTTCGAAAAGGGCCGAACCCTTTCGACATGCGGCCAGTGCATGCCTATCTGGAAGGCCTGAAAGCGACTTTCAATTCAGCGTTTCTTGATCAACACGCTCATGGCGACGCCGGACAGGAAGTGGTGTTTATCTTAAGCGCGCCACGATCAGGCTCTACGCTCATCGAACAAATCCTTTCGACAGCGCCGTCTGTCACGCCAACCGGCGAGCACATGTTGTTACGCCGCGCCGCCTTGCCGTTTGGCGGCCTGACGCCGCCGGAAATGGCGAAGGCGGCAGAGTACACGCAAAACGACTGGCGCAAGATTTCCAGAAATCATCTGGAAAGTTTGCGCAAGCGTTTTGGGCCCGGCAAAATCTACACGGATAAATCACTTATCAATCACTATTACGCCGGGCTGGTCAAAGTGCTTTATCCGAATGCACGGTTTATCTGGATGCGCCGCGACCCGCGTGATGTCGCCTGGTCGTGTTACCACTCCCGCCTCAACGGAAATCCGTGGACGGAAAGCATTGAATCTGCGTGTGAATTCCTAACCGCGCACAACAATATCTGCTCCTACTGGTCGGAACTGTTAGGCGATAATCTGTTGGCGGTGGATTACGAGGACCTTGTGGCGTCGCCGGAAGAAACGTCAGCCAAAATCTTTCAGCATGTCGGAATTGATCGGCCCGACGACTGGCGTGATTTTTACAAAAGCGACAACCCGGTGGCGACGGCCAGTCTCGCGCAAGTGCGAGAACCATTGAACAAAAAAGGCGTCGGCTCCTGGCGGCGGTATGAAAAACATCTGGCGCCGATCTATGACAAATGCTTCGCCTGACGCCCTGAATTCTCAAAGATCGCCGATTGCGGAAGGGCTGATTTTCGCAACCCTCGCCTATGTGCTGTGGGGCGTCATGCCCGTATATCTGAAAGCCCTGTCAGATGTTTCAGCACTTGAAGTCCTCGCGCACAGAATCTTCTGGTCGGTTCCGTTCGGCGCGATAATTATCTCGTTGCGCAACCAGTGGGCCGAAGTATTCGCGGCGCTGACAGACAGGCGAGTGCTGGTCATGCTCGCACTATCGGCTTTGGCCATTGCATTGAACTGGCTGATCTATGTCTGGTCAGTGCTGAACGAACGCGTACTGGAAGCAAGCCTTGGATATTATATTAATCCGCTGATGTATGTCGCCACTGGCGTGTTCATAATGGGCGAAAAACTTCGCCGGATGCAGATCATATCCGTCGCGCTTGCCACTGCAGGCGTCCTCACGCTCACGTTCGGTGCGGGCGTTTTTCCATTTGTATCATTGGCGCTTGCGCTGCTCTTCACCGCTTATGGCTATATCCGCAAAACGACAAATGTCGGCGCCATGCCAGGACTTTTTGTTGAAGTTTTGTTGCTGGCGCCGGTCGCACTCATTTACGCCATCTGGTTGATGAGCGCCGGAAAAGCCGCCTTTCTTTCCGGCTCGCTCAGCACGGATGGTCTTCTTCTACTTGCAGGGCCGTTTACTGTTATTCCGCTTGTTTGCTTCGCACTCGGCGCGCGCCGCCTTAAACTCTCAACGATCGGCTTCCTGCAATATATCGCCCCGACCATGCAGTTCTTTTTCGGCCTCTACTACGGAGAGCCGTTCACGCTTTATCATGGCGTTTGCTTCGGACTGATCTGGCTGGCGCTTGCGATTTTCAGCGTTGACGCTGTGATGGCGAACAAGAAAGCCCGTGCTAATCAAGCCGCTTGAGAGTTCCTGAAAAATTCATAAGCGGCTTGTCATCTGCACTTACAAGTCCGCGTGCAAACAAGATGCTTTTGCCAATCGCCGTTGTTTCGCCACTGGCGTGAATGAACGTTCCGACCTTCCCGGGACGTAAGAATTCAGAATTTAACGAAACCGTCACCGCCCGGAACAAACCGATCTTGCGGCGGCAAATATCGAACAACGCCATGTCAGCCAGGGTAAGAAGCGCACCCCCATGCACAAAACCGCCCAAATTTGCATGATGAGGCCTTGCGAAAAACCCAACGCCGGGCGCGGGCCCTTCCTCCCTAAAATAATAGGGGCCAGCCCGCCCGCTGAAGGTTTCTTCATGGGATTGCAGCGTCCAGCCTTCGGGCGCGGGAAGTGACTTGCTTTGCGTCATGACCGGCGTTGTTAGCTGAACAGGCGTCCAGGACAAAATATCATCAGCAGCAGAGCCGCGCCTTTGAACAGTAATGCAACGCCGGGCAACCTGATCGATCATCAGCCAGTTATTAACGGAACCGGGAACAGCCTTAAATGATTTGTGGAGCAGGTTCGTTTGACTGCCGTAAGGAACCGCGTAAGCGTTTCAGGGCTTCAATCATGTATTTCTCGACACTGCTTTCAGAGACATCCAGTTGATCGGCTATTTCCCGATAGCTCAGACCATCGAACCGGTTCAGCATAAAAGCCTTGCGGGAGCGTTCCGGCAGACTGCTGATAGCTGCCATAATGATTTCAACATCCTGCTTCAACGATGCCTGTTTTTCGGGCGACGGGGCCGTATTGGCGACCTGGTCCAGCGGTTCGGCACCATCCTTATCGTTCGACGAAACATGACGGCTGAAAAAACGGCTGCGTTGTTTGAGCTCGTTAATCGCCAGATTGTTGGCCGTTTTGAAAATAAGCGCCCGCGGATTTTCGATGTCGGTCTTTTCCGAATAGGCCCACACACGCATGAATACGGCCTGCGCCACATCTCGAGCGGCCTCGTTGTCGCCTATTTTCTTCGTCAGCCACTGAATCAACAGTTGCTGGTTCTGACGCATGGCGCTTTCGATCGCTGATCGTTGCTCGATTCTCACACTCGTCCCTTGCTGGCCTGCACGCCCTTTGTCCTTTCTAGGACGCTGGCGAGCAGGCAATAATCGAGACCTCGGCAACCGTTTCTCACTTACCCGTTCCGAGACAGAAGGGCTGCGGTTATGCCCACTCGTCAGACGGGCGCGGGGAAAAATGAGCGTAAGAGCCGGATTTCAAGCAGTAAAAGGCGTCAAACCGCCCCAACACGGCAAAAATCTCCCGTTGTGATTGAGGGATTTCGCGGCACGGTTGTCTACTGTCTGAACACACGGGCATCTTCTCCGAGGGCCTTGTGTTGTCCCGAGAGCCAGGGGGCGCTGCAATGCTCCCTGGCTAACTCAAAAAAAGTAACTAGACGCGCCCGTTAGGGCTATATGAGACATCTCTCATAAACCTTAACAAGACCTTAGTAGCGCTCCCGGGAACCTCGTTGTTGCAAATTCGTCACATACGAATTGTTGCACAATCGTCACACACGAAAAATGCGTGATTTCAGGGCTTGAGGAAAGGGCAAGATTAGTTGTCTCATGGGGACGGCGAGCCATGCCGGGAGGGGGCGTGCAACAACACGCATTCAACTTCGCGCGTTCGCCATCGTTAAACCAAGCATAAGAGGGACACACCAATGTCAAGAAGAGCCACTTCTCAGGTCCGTCACAGCCTTTTGGCTGCTACGGCTCTGACGAGCGTGACGGCGTTTGCTGCGCCAGCAGTCGCGCAGGACGACGGTGACGATGACGTCATCGTTGTTACCGGTTCGCGTATTCAAAATGCGAACATCAACTCATCTAGCCCGGTCTTTCAGGTAGACGCCGACGAAATTGACACACGTGGTGTCGTTCGCGTGGAAGATCTCATCAACGTTCTGCCGCAGGCCTTTGCTGCGCAGACATCAAACCTCGCGAACGGTTCGAACGGTACGTCTTCTGTCGACCTTCGTAACCTCGGTCCGCAGCGTACGCTCGTTCTTATGGACGGCAAGCGCCTGCCTTACTCAACCGTTATCGGCGGCGCTGCAAGCTCGGCTTCTACGGCGAACCTCGACACCATCCCAACTGCTCTGATCGAGCGCGTTGACGTCGTCACTGGCGGCGCCTCGGCTGTTTACGGTTCAGACGCTGTTGCTGGTGTTGTTAACTTCATCATGAAGCATGACTTCGAAGGTTTTGAAGTCGACGGCCAGGTTGGTTTCTTCCAGGACGGCAATGGCGGCGAATTCGAAAACGCCCTGCTCGACAGCTTCGGCATCGCACGGCCAGGCAGCGTTCTCGACGGCCGTAACGTCAACGTTTCAACGACCTTCGGCGCGAACACAGCCGACGGACGCGGCAACGTCACGATGTTCCTGCAGTACCAGAACCAGAACGAAGTTCGTCAGGCTGAGCGTGATTACTCCAAATGCGCCTACGGCACGTCTTCGACGTCTCCGCAAGCGCTTGGCGGCATCGTTTGCGCCGGTTCGTCGACCTTCCGCCGGATCGGTCTTTCGAACTCCAACCCGAACTTCCCGGCAGGTCTGCATCTTCAGGAAGACGGCACGCTTGTTCCTTACACAGGCGCGCCTGATCAGCTCTTTAACTTTGCGCCGGACAACTTCATCCAGCGTAACAACGAGCGCTTTAACATCACGGCCTTGGCCCGTTACGAAGTCACGGACGACATCGAAGCCTATCTTGATCTCGGCTTCACGGAAAACACCACCGACTCGCAGATCGCGTTTTCGGGTACGTTCTTCCGTAACTTCATGATCAACTGCGACAACCCGTTCCTGCAGGCTCCGGTTCCAGGCGGCGGCACGCTGGCTGAAGCCGGCCTTGGCTGTACGCCGGCACAGGTTGCGACTGGCCTGAACCCGGACGGTTCGTTTGCTGACGTTAACTTCGGCGGCGTTGCCGGTCCAGGTTACCGTAACGTCAACGGTAATCCGCGCAGCACGGGTACCGCGCTTTCCACGTTCCGCGCCGTTGGCGGCTTCCGCGGACTGATTGCGGACAACTGGGCTTGGGACGTTTTCGGCCAGTTCGCACGCACGCGTCAGAACTCACAGTCGATCGGCGACCTGAACTTCCAGTCTGTTCAGAATGCTTTCTTTGCTGTGGATGACGGCATGGGCAATGTGGTTTGCCGCGGCGGCCAGACAGGCTGTCTCCCGCTCAACATTTTCAGCCGTCCAGGCGGTGTTGATCAGGTAACGCCGGAAGTGGCTCAGTCCATTCAGGGCAACGGCTTTGTCACTGGTACGGTCGAGCAGATCGTTCTTGGCGGCACCATCGGTGGCGACCTTGGCAGCTCCGGCTTCCAGTTCCCATGGGCTGAAGACGGCGTTCAGGCGCTGATCGGTGCGGAATACCGTGAAGATCGTCTGGTCCGTAATCCTGATGACGTTTCGCAAATTCCGGGCGGCCTCGGCCTCACCGGTGTTGGCGGTGGTACGCCACCGCTTGCTGGTGAAGTCAGCGTTTGGGAACTCTTCATGGAGACCAACATTCCGCTGATCCAGGGCAAGTCGTTCTTTGAAGAGTTTGGCATCAACGGCGCCTATCGCTTCTCGAACTACTCGACAAGCTCTGACTCTACGCCAGACAACGACTTCGAAACGCATACTTTCGCAGCCGGCGTAAGCTGGGTGCCAGTGCCTGAAGTTCGTCTGCGTGGTCAGTTCCAGCGTGCGGTTCGTGCGCCAAGCATCTTCAACTTGTTCAGCGCCCAGAACACGGCGTTGTTCAACGCGACAGACCCTTGCGCCAACCAGCCTTCAAACGGCAACATGCCTGTGGCGACAGCAGCTCAGTGTGCTTTCACTGGCGTAACGCCAGCTCAGTACGGCACGCTTCCGGCTAACCCGGCACAGCAGCTGAATGCGGTTACCGGCGGTAACCCGTTCCTTGAGCCTGAGAAGTCTGACACATACACCGCTGGTGTATTGTTGCAGCCTTCATTCATGAACGGTTTGACCCTGTCAGTCGATTACTTCGACATCACGGTCAACAACGCGATCTCTACGATTGCACCGAACGTTGCTCTGACCCAGTGTCTTGCAAACGGTGACCCTGCCTTCTGTGGTCTGATTGTTCGTGACCAGGACGGCTCTCTCTTCGCGAGCCCGGTTCCGCCAACGGGATCACCGTTCCAGTTCGCTGGCGTTCAGGCGACCAACGTCAACATCGCAAACTTCGCAACACGCGGTATTGACCTCGCTGCAAGCTATGGCATGGACATGGACATGATCGGCCTTGGCGGTTGGGGTTCCATGAACTTCAACTACGTTTCCACCATTTTGATGGAATCGTCTTCCGTGCCGGTGCCAGGCGTAACAACGACGGTTGAGTGTAAAGGCCTTTATCGCGGTAATAACTGCGTAGGTCCGATCCCAACCTACAAGCACCGCATGCGCACGACATGGCAAACGCCATGGAACATCGATGTGACAGCCACATGGCGTTACCTCTCTGAAGTAACGCTTGATCAGGGTCAGTCTACCGGTGGTGCCTTCACGCCTTCAGGCAACGTCCTCGACGACAAGCTGGACTCGGCGAACTATCTCGACCTCGCCATGCAGTGGTATCTTCGCGAAAACCTGACGCTTCGTGCTGGTATCAACAACGTCATGGGCCGCGATCCTGAGCTGTCTACGCAGGCAGGTACGGCTCCGGGTAACGGCGACACGTTCCCAGGCACCTATGACGCTGCTGGCCGCTTCATCTTCTTCGGCATCAACGTTGGCCTCTAAGAAGATAAACGGCTAACATAGCCAACAACTAAGACGCCGCGGACTTCGGTCCGCGGCGTTTTTCTTTGGGCGTATTTACAAGTTTCGCAGTTCAGTCATAAGCCGTTGGAATGAGCTTTCCGAAACCACGGCGTATAAAAACCCCTGAGGTTACGCTTGCCGTCTACGAAAATGACGGCGACACTGGCCGTCGCCATCCGCCGGTAATCTTCGTCCATGGCTGGCCGGAGATCGCCTATTCCTGGAAAAGCCAGTTGGGCGCTGTCGCCAAAGCCGGCTTTCGCGCCATCGCCATTGATCTCAAAGGTTTCGGTTGGTCCGACGCGCCGAAAGACCCCGCACTATATAGCGCCGAACAAATGACCGGCGATTTTGTTGCGCTGATGGACGCGCTATCAATAGAGAAGGCGATTTTTTGCGGTCATGACTGGGGTGGCGCGCTCGTTTGGGCCATGGCGCAGCTTCGCCCAGAACGGGTCGCAGGCGTTATCGGCCTGTGCACGCCTGTCCACCCCCGCCCGCCAGCGCCGCCTCTGGCGATCATCAACAAACGATTTGGCTCGCAGCATTACTTCGTCCAGTTTCAGACGCGAGACGTCCCGGAACAGCTCTTTGCATCCGACCCTGACCGGTTCTTCCGGTTGATGTTTCAAAGACCACCTCCGCGCGATCGCTGGGCTGAACTCGTCCCGCGCATCTATGATTTGCCAGGCAGGTTTAAAAACGCACCGCCTCCTTCGGACAATGACGTCATCATTCCGCCTGCGGATATTCAGATCTATGTGGACGCCTACAAGAAAAGCGGGTTTCATGGCGGCGTCAATTTGTACCGCAACATCGACCGCAACTGGGAAGCGATGGAAGGTCGTGATGAAACGGTGAGGGCGCCCGCATTATGGATTGGCGCTGAACTGGACCTCTTCCTGCCGCCCGAGAGCGCGGAAAAAATGAAAGATATCGTTCCGGATCTAGAAAGCCACGTCATTGCGGACTGCGGTCACTGGATGACGTGGGAGAAACCGGCGGAGACGAACGCGCTTATAATCGACTGGTTGAAACGCCGCTTTTCAGCTTAATTTAAGCGAAATTCACCCGCTCGTTTGAGACAAATTCCGGGAACTGAAATCACGTTTCGGTCATTCGCGGCTGTCACGCTTTTCCTGCAATAGAGGAGGAGGGACAGATGCGTACAATTATCGCAATAATCGTATTTTCCCTAAGCTTGTGGGCTTCGCCAGCGACAGCGAACGATCTGAGGCACCAGACGCCTTACAACGCCAAACCGAAAGCGTTGGCGGCGTTAAACTTGGCGGATAGACGCATTGAAATGCTTGCCGTGACCAGACGTGCGCGGGCGGATACAGTGTTCCGGCGCGCTCATCTTGATGAGTGCCGCAACATGTCGAAGGTCATGCCCGGATATCCGCAACCCGCGTTCGTGTCGTTCGACTTTCGCCTCAAATTTTAGTCAAAGCGCTTCGTAAACAGCATCCAGCAATCTCACCGCGCGCGGATCACCCACCAGATAGTGTGACATTTTGTTCATGACATAAGCAGCGGTGAGATTGTTTTGCGGGTCAATAACTACGCATGAGCCGCCGAACCCCGCATGGCCGAACGCCGTCTCATTCGGTCCGAAATGCCGGTTGATGTTGCGCATGAGTCCGGCCGACCAGGACAAGTGGAATGGCAGCACTAGGTCGTCGCCGCGAATACGTTCTTTCAATGCGTCATTGATCGCCGCTTGATCAAGATATGAATCGCCGTTCCATTTTCCGCCGTTCACGAAAGGATGAACGATCGCCGCGAGCGATCGAGCATCAGCATGCATGTTGGAGGCCGGGATTTCCGCCGCCATCCAGTCCTCGTGGGCGACGCGCGCCGGCGCTGACCATTTCGATAAAAACGCCAGTTTCGTAAATTCGTTCAGCTCGCCGAGGTCGGGCGGTTTGGGCGGTTTTTGCATGAAAGCCGTGCGCGCCATCTGATCGCGTCTGAGGCCGCAAAAAATCTCTAAGCCAAAACCCTGAACAAGCTGGCCAACTGTTTTTCCTTTAACGCGTTGCAAGAGTTCACCTGCAATAAACCCGACTGTCTGCGGGTGATACCCGTTTGCCGTCCCCGGCGCCCATAACGGCGCCATGGCCGCAAGCTTTGCCGTAATCGCACCCCAGTCGAGCCAAGTCGCCGGCGGCATTTCATCGGGAATGCCGCAAAGCCCGCCCTGATGCGACAGGACTTCGGCGATGGTGATCTTTTCCTTTCCGGCTGCTGCAAATTCCGGCCAGTACTGCGCAATCGGCGCATCGTAACTCAGCGTTCCATTGGAAACTTCGCGCGCCACTAACAGCGACAAGACAGCTTTGCCGCTTGAATAAATGCAGGCGAGCGTATTTTCGTCCCAAGGCTTCTCTTCCCCCCGGTCAGCGTATCCGCCACGAATATCGATGACCAATTCATCGCCGATGACGGCCGCGAATGAGGCCCCGAGCTCTGACCCGTTTTCGAAATTAGACGCAAACGCATCGCCAACAGCCCTGAAAGGCGGCGGTAGAATTCCGCTCGCGTTTGCAACACGTTCGTCACGCCATGCCATCATAAAATTCTTTGTCGTTAACGGAATGCACAAGCGACGGATGAACGCGCGATGGCGCCGGCGGCGCGGGCGTTATCAATGCTCAACAACGCATCAAGCCCTTCACCGGGAGAGGAAGCAGCATTGATATTCCCAATAAAGTCAGCAACAGCTTTCATGTCGCCCCGATCCAACCGGTCATCGAGTTCGTTGCCCATGCATTCGGCTTTGTCCTCGGATAAACCAAACTCCATGAGCCGGTTTTCAATCCTCTTGCGCGGCGAAACAGTGGCGCAGGCGGCAAGTGAGAAAGCAGCAATCAACAAAATCAGTTTGTTCATCATATAACTCCCCTAATTAGGTAAGATCATACGGTGATTAGCAGTTGAAGGCCAACCGCGCGTTACCGGTGTTTGACGCCCATTTTTTCCAGACGCCAGACAAGAGAATCGAGCCTGTCCTGACCGAAAAACGGCTCTCCGTCGAGGACCATCAGCGGTACGCCCCAGTGATATTCAAGCTGGGCAGCCTCGTTTTCGGCAATGCGCTCTGAAATGAGCTTCTGGTTTTCCCGACTCCAGGATGAAAGGGCAGACAGTTCAAGGCCGGCATCGACACATGCACCCGAAAGCGCTTCATCGCTCGTCCAGGGCTGGCCCGACCAGATGCGGCGGCCTGCGGACTGGGCGAAGGCAAGCCCCTTTTTGTGCTCAATAGCCGCAAACGCCAGCGACATCACGCGCATCATGTCTGGCTGTTCTGGCGCTACTTTACCGGTTTCCATGTTCATCTGGATTGGATCGGGGTCGGGCGCGGCGATGGCGACGCCCAGACGCTCCGCCTCCCGCGCAACATCGCGGACAAGATAGGGCAAAAACTGCTTCCGGCCTTTTTCGAAAAAATCGGGCTCGCGCATAGCAAGGGGCCTTACGGGACGAAAGCGCAGGTCGAGCGCGTAGTCGTTTTCAATCGCATTAAGCCTGTCGACCGCCAGGTATGAATAGGGACTGCGGAACGAATAAAAGACTTCCAACACCATCATGTAACGCCCTTCCTATGCCAGGAATTGAAACAATGACGCCTCTTCGCTATGGGTCAAGCACCAGACCAGGAGAGACGGCCCATGGCGCGCACCATTCGCATCGCAGTTTTACAAGCTGCCTTTGGCGAAGACACGATGGCGAACATCAACAAGGTGGAAGAACTCACGCGCAGCGCCGCCAAGGACGGCGCACAAGTCATTTTGGCGCCGGAGCTATTTCAGGGCCCGTATTTTTGCAAAACGGAAGACACTGTCCATTTCACGACTGCTTATCCTTATAAGGAGCATCCTGCTGTCAGAGCGCTCGCACCGCTTGCTAATGAGTTGGGCGTCGTGCTGCCGTTATCCATCTTCGAGCGCGACGGACAGGAATATTACAACAGCCTCGTGACGGTAGACGCAGACGGCTCTGTTCTTGGGCTGTACCGCAAAAGTCATATTCCTGACGGTCCCGGCTACGAAGAAAAATTCTATTTCCGCCCTGGCGACACTGGCTTTAAAGTCTGGGATACAAAATTCGGAAAGTTGGGTGTCGGCATCTGCTGGGATCAGTGGTTTCCCGAGGCGGCGCGCGCCATGATGTTGATGGGCGCTGAAATCCTGTTTTACCCGACCGCAATCGGATCGGAGCCGGAAAATCCATCACTTGATACAAGAGATCGCTGGCGGCGCGCCATGACAGGGCATGCTGTTTCCAATGTCGTACCTGTCGCCGCCGCTAACCGCATTGGCGATGAGGAAGGACAAGTCTTTTACGGCTCATCGTTTATCGTCGATGATGGCGGCGACTTCCTCGCCGACATGTCGCGCACCGAAGAAGGTTTTGTCGCCGCGACGGTTGATCTTGACCACCTTGCCGAACGCCGCGCCAGTTGGGGCTTTTTCAGGGATCGCCGGCCTGACCTTTACGGTCACCTTACAGGCCGCAATTAGCGCACTTCCTCAACGCTGCGCTTTTTCTCCAAAAGCGCTTGCTCTTTTGCTTCAAACGCCCAGGCTTTTTTATCGATGTCCAAGTCTGCGTAATCTTCAACATCAAAAACCGGATCCAGTCCGCGCTTTCTTTGGCGGTCGAAGTCCGCCATCACGCGTTTGCCGATTGGAAATAACAAGACAAGCGCAAACAGGTTGAACAGCGCCAGCAATCCCATCCCGGCATTTGCAAAACCAAAAGCACTCGCCAAATCTCTCGTCGATCCAAACAGCACCAGGCCGAGCGTTGCGACCTTGAAAACTGCGAAAACACGCTTGTCGTCATTGAAGAAAAAGTCGAGCGCCGTTTCGCCGAGAAAATAGTTGTACATGATTGACGAAAAAACAAAGAGCAGCAAGGCAACGGCGATAAAATCATCCGCCCACGCGCCCACATGATCGCCGAGCGCGGCCTGCGTGAGGATCACGCCATCAGTTGCGGGGTCCGTGAAATCAACACCCGAAAGCAATATGATCGAAGCCGTTGCCGTACAGATGATTGCCGTATCAATAAATACTGATAAAGCCTGGACAATGCCTTGATGCGCAGGATGCGGAACATAAGCGACCGCTGCAACATTCGGGGCCGAACCTAACCCGGCTTCATTGGAGAAAAGTCCGCGCTGAACACCCAGCATGATGGCGCCGCCAATGCCGCCGGCCACCGCCTCATTAAAACCGAAGGCGCTTGACACGATCAGGCTGAAAACGTCCGGCAGGTCGGTTATTCGGGTTGTCACGACGAACAGCGCAACAGCGATGTAGCTGACAGCCATGACCGGCACGACAATTTCAACCACGCTGGCGATCCGCCCCAGCCCGCCGAATATAACAATGCCTGTCAGCACGGCGAGCGCTATGCCGGTGGCGATCGGCGGCACGCCGAAAGCATCTGCGATAGATGTCGACGCAGCAAAACTTTGCAGGATATTGAACGATATCCCGAAAGCGATCAGCAAAAGGATCGAATAGATCCCCGCCATAATTTTCGCGCCGCTACCCATTCGGCGTTTAAGACCGCGGGCAATATAAAAGGCAGGCCCGCCGCGAAAATTCCCGTCTGGCTCAAGCTGCTTGAAAAGCTGAGCAATGGTGCATTCAAAAAAACTAGTCGCCATGCCGAGCATGCCCACAACCCACATCCAGAAAATTGCGCCCGGTCCGCCCAGGGTGATCGCCACAGCAACGCCGGCGATATTGCCCGCGCCGACGCGCCCCGCGATTGACAGCGCCAAGGCCTGAAAGGATGTTGGTTTGTCGCTGTCATGACGAAAGGCCTGCCCGAATATCGAAAACATGCGGCCAAAATAACGGAACTGCACAAAGCCCGATCGAACCGTAAACCACAAGCCAATTGGAATGAGAACGAAGATTAAGACTTTACCCCATAAGAGGTTGTTCAGTGCTTCGATCATGGAACTCGCTGTTGTTGCCTTCAGGGACGGGCTTAACGCAGCACCCTAAAGCAACACAGGTTTATTGTCGAATATACGGCATAGCGACATCATCTGCGCCATAACAGTGTGGTTTACGCTGATATGCTATCGAATTACTGACAGTCAGTCTTTTTTCACAAAAGTTACGGCGAATAATGGTTCGCCCTCAAACATATCTTTTGGCGCATCCATGCCTTCGATCATTTTAAAAATGCGCGGCGTGATCGAGCCTTCCATCCGGTAACCTTTTTCCGCCATCTTGCCGCGGTGAAACTCGAGTGCAGCGGCCGTAAATTCACGGGCGAGAATGGTGATGCGTTCCGGATCGTTTGACATGATGAAAGCCTTTGTCGCGTTCGTAGCGTTGTGAATAACGATGTTTTGCAGGAATATGAAGTCTGACGGACAGCTTGTCTATATCTGCGGTTTTCTTACCAAGGAAATCGCAGGGCGCTCAAAAATCGAAACACCCTGCTCTACCCGCAACCCATGTCGGAAGGGCCTATGAGACGGGCGCGGTTTTTCTTTTCTCCATCATCGAATCGAAATTCGACCAGACGCCCTCATCGCCGTGCCACTCGCCTTTCGTCGCCGCCTTGGAATATTCCGTCGCGCGCGCCTCAAAGAAATTCGCATGCTCGACGCCATTCAGGATTTCCGTCAGCCATGGAAGCGGATGCTTTTCAACGCCATAGAGCTTCGGCAAATCGAGCTGGCCGAGGCGCCAGTCAGCGATATAACGGATATATTGCTTGATATCGTTCGCCGTCATGCCCTGAACAGGCCCCATTTCAAAGGCGAGGTCGATGAACTTGTCTTCAAGGCTGACGACCGTTCTGCAACATTCAACGATGTCATCTGCAACAGCTTGAGTGACGCAGCCTGTTTCCTTTGCAAAGGCGTGGTACATCTTGATCACCCCTTCGCAATGCAAGGATTCATCGCGAATGGACCATGTCACGATCTGGCCCATGCCCTTCATCTTATTAAAGCGCGGGAAATTCATCAGCATGGCGAAAGACGCAAATAACTGCAGCCCTTCGGTAAACGCGCCGAACATGGCGAGCGTGCGTGCAATATCTTCGTTCGAATCGACGCCAAATTTTTGCATGAAATCGTGTTTGTCGCGCATCGCTTCATATTCAAGAAACGCGGAGAACTCCGATTCCGGCATGCCGATCGTTTCAAGCAGCAAGGCGTAAGCGGCGACGTGCACCGTTTCCATGTTGGAAAACGCCGACAGCATCATCTTCACCTCGGTTGGTTTGAAGACGCGCGCATAACGCTCCATGTAGTTGTCATTCACTTCGATGTCGGACTGCGTGAAGAATCGGAAAATCTGGGTCAGAAGGTTGCGCTCAGCATCGTCGAGGTTATTCGCCCAGTCCTTGCAATCCTCGCCCAGCGGCACTTCCTCAGGCATCCAGTGGACTTGCTGCTGGCGTTTCCAGAAATCGTAAGCCCAAGGGTAGCGAAACGGCTTGTAAGCGTGTGAGGGCGTTAAAAGCCCTGGGCGGGATGGGTTCGTTTCGGCGGCGTCGAGCATTTGTGCGTCCTGACTTGGCATGATTACGATAGACGAATTAGTCGCCTGAACTACCTTATCTTGTGCCTGCTTCGAAGCTGAGACGCAAGATAGGGTAAAAACAGCCTTTCCACGATTTTTCCCGATTCGCCATGGGGAAACCAGCCATGACCGGCCGAAAGGCGTCTTGCAAATCAGCGCAGGCTGCGGTTCATCCCCATAGCCGCAGTTCAACAAGGTTCACCGCATGGATGTTCAATCGCTCGCCATACCGGAAGTCAAACTGATCACGCCGCGGCGTTTTTCAGACGATCGGGGATTTTTCTCCGAAACCTATAACGCCCGCGCCTTCGCACAGGCTGGCGTCGATTGTGCGTTTGTTCAGGACAATCATTCCTACTCGGCGAAGACGGGAACCGTGCGCGGCCTCCATTATCAGGCGCCGCCCCACGCCCAATCCAAACTTGTGCGCGTTTTGCGCGGCTCAATCATCGATGTTGCGGTCGATGCACGTAAGTCATCGCCTACGTACGGCCAATGGGTCAAAGCAGAACTCTCCGCCGAGAACGGCGTTCAGATTTTCGTGCCGAAAGGTTTCCTGCACGGCTTTATCACGCTCGAGCCGGAAACGGAGGTCGCATACAAGGTCGATGCTTTTTACGATGGTCCCAGCGATGGCTCAGTCAAATGGAATGATCCGGATTTAGGGATCGACTGGGGCGTCAGCGATAAAGACACATCTCTTTCAGATAAAGACGCGTCAGCTCCTGCCTGGGCGGCATTTAAATCGCCTTATTAAGCGACGAGCTTATTTAATAAATCCACTTTGCGTGCGTATATGTCAGACGCCGCGTAGTTCTTCGTGATGACAGCGCGCGCAAGAGCTCCCATTTCGCGAGCGTTCTGTTTGTTCTCCAACGTTTCGATGATGCCGGCTGCAACTTCATTGATGTCTTTCATGTTCACTAACCGCAGTGCTGACTGGTCCTGATCGTAAAGCTCGCGTACCGGCGCAACGTCGGACGCAACAATCGGGCATCCTGTGCTCATCGCCTCCATCATTGACCAGGAAAGCACGAACGGAATGGTCAGATAGACGTGAACGGAAGACGCCTGCAGCACCTTTAGGTACTGATTGCGCGGCAACAAGCCGGTAAAATGCACCCGGTCCAGATCAAGCCGCCGTTCAGCCAGGGCCATTTTTTTAAAGCTTTCTCCCTCGGGAAGCTTTTTTCCGTAAGCCACTCGATCTTCGCCAACGATAACCGCGTGAGCGTTTGGGCGCTCCTTCAAAACGATTTCAAGCGCCGCCATAAACTCGGGAAAGCCGCGATAGGGCTCCATGCCGCGCGCAACATAGGTGACGATCTCCGGGACGTCGCTTAAGTCCAGTTCCGGCAGGCGCAACTTTGCTTCCGGCAACGGCTTGTAAACATCCGTATCAATACCGTCATGCATGACGGTTACTTTATCCTGAAAGCAGTCCGGAATTTGTGAATTTTGAAATTCAGTTGGGCAGATGCCCGCATCGCAATTCACAAGATCCATGAGGATCGTCGCATTGCGCGTTCGCGTGCGTAGCTCATCGTCCAGCGTTCTGTCGTCTTCGTCCTTTAGGAACGTCAAATCCGGCGCATCAGAACGATAGTACCACTCGAAATAACCGACATATTTTGCGTCCGGCCAAATGTCTTTGACGTAAAGGCCCGGGCCCCATCCCGAATGGGCCATGACAATGTCCGGCGTATAGCCTTTTTCTTTCAGTTTGATTGCGGTGCGCGCAAGCCCTTGTCCGTTCAGGACTGATTTTTCAAACCCGCCGACGTAAGGGTGAATTTTTTCCGTGATGTTTCTGTGGGGCGCGTAGTTGAATGTCTTTAATCCCTTCATGGAAACGCCTTTGCGTTGCGTTCCGAAGGTAACGTCCCACCCTTCCCGGTGGGCCAGATACTGCCCAAAGACGCCGAACTGGGCGGGAAAGTTATCATGCAGGAATAGGATGCGCACGACTGCCCGCTTAATCCTCTCGCATCGAACGCGCAAGCGAATCTGTAAGCGGTTTCAGGAAATAACTGATGGCTGGTCTCGAACCGGTTCTGATGAACGCTTCCACGGGCATCCCGGGCACGAGCGCCGCACCGTTCAAAAGATTTTCCAAATCTTCTCCTTGTGGAATATCCACCAGCACCAGATAGTACGATGCGCCCGTCGGTTCATCGACAAAACTGTCCGCGGACACAGTCTTAACCTGCCCTGTCGCTTCTGGCGTTGCGCGGGCGCCGAATGCGGAAAAACGAACAAGCGTTTCCTGTCCTGCTTGCACTTTATCGACATCCTGAGGCGCGACACGCGCCGCCACTTGTAGCTTATCGCCGAACGGTACGATTTCCATCAACCCGTCGCCCGGGGCGATAACGCCGCCTTCAGTATGAACGGATAATCCAATCACGCGGCCCGCCTGAGGCGCGCGCACTTCGGTTCTGCGCAAGGCTTCCTCTGCGGTCACTCTTCGTTCTTCAAGTTCAGATATGGAAACTTCCACGTCACGTAACTCTGAAATAGCTTCTTCGCGGCCGGTCTCGCGTAGCCGCTCAATTTCCAGTTTCGCTTCGGCGATAATGCTCGTCGCTTCGGCGACGCCGGCGCGTAACGCGCCTCGTTCGCCTTCAAGGCGCCTCGACGCACGCTCCAGCTCACGAACACGGGTTTTCGGAGCATAGCCTTGCTCGTGCAACTCACGAACGCCGGCAAGCTCTTCTTCAATCAGCGATCTTTGATCGCGCAACGAAGAAATTTGCGCTTCGAGCCCTCTGATGCGTTCGTTTTGCTGAACGACCCGTTCTTGCAAAAGATTGATTTGCGTCAACCGTGTTGACTGGCGCGCCTCAAGCAACTGCCGCTGCCCGACTAGTTTCGACTGAAACGCTGTCGAGTTTAGGACAACCTCGACGCCTCGCGGCTCAATAAGGCTTGCAGCGCCGTCGCGTTCAGTCTCTAGCCTTGCGCGACGGGCGTAAAGCTCCGTTAGCTGACTATCAATGAGCGCGAGGTTTGCGGACTGCACTGTGTCTTCAAGCCGGGCGACGACGCGCCCCGCTTCGACAAAATCCCCTTCCTGCACCAGAATTTCATCGATCACGCCACCCTCAAGGTGCTGAACAGCCTTACGGTTTGTTTCAACAACGATTTGACCGGAGGCAATCACTGCGCCGTCAATAGGGGCCGCAATCGACCACAAAAGCGACCCGCCAAACAATGCGGCGATAACGCCAATCCCGAGCTTAATAAAGAAGCTCGCACTAGCGGGGCGCGCCGTTACGGCTTCATTCATTTCGCCCTGCCTGCTTTTGCTTGTTTCGAGCCTCGGCATTAAATGGCGCTACCTGTCGAGGCGCGATTTTCTGTAAGATTTCATCGCGCGGACCAAGCGCGCGGACCTCGCCATCAACCAGAAGCAAGAGCTTATCCACAAAAGCAATCGCCGCCGGTCTGTGTGCGACAATAACGGTGGTAGCGCCGCGCGCTTTCAGTTGTTTCACAGCATGCGCCAGAGCGGCGTCCCCATCTGCGTCGAGATTTGCGTTTGGTTCGTCCAGCACAACGAGCTTGGGATTCCCATAAAGCGCACGCGCCAGCCCCAGCCGTTGACGCTGTCCCGCTGACAAATGCCGTCCGCCCTCGCCAATCTCGGTGTCATATCCATCAGGCAGGCCCAGGATCATTTCATGAGCGCCAGCGGCTTTTGCGGCGTCAATGACCTTTTCATCATCGATATCGTCCGAGAGTCTCGCAATGTTGGATGCAGCCGTGCCGTAAAAGAGTTCTACTTCCTGCGGCAGGAAACCAACAAACGCGCCAAGTGCTTCCCGATCCCATTGGTTTATGTCCGCGTCATCCAGCCGGACTTCGCCTGCAAGCGCAGGCTCAACACCGACAATGGCGCGCGCCAGCGTTGATTTACCGGCCGCGCTCGGTCCGATCACGCCAAGCGATTCCCCCGCGCCAAGGTCAAAACTGACATTCTTGAGCACGGGCCGCGGCGCCGCACCCGGCCGGCACACGAGTTTGTCCACAGATAACGCGCCGGACGGGTCCGGCAATGCTGTTCTGGGCGCAGCTTCCTTCGCCATGTTGATAAATTTTTTCAGACGCTCAAAAGCAGCGCCGGTCAGCGCGAACTGCCGCCACTGACTTGTTACGATCTCAACGGGCGCCAGCGCGCGCCCCGCAATAATCGAAGCTGCGATCATCACGCCGGGCGTCACCGCGCCTTGGATCGCCAGAAATGCACCTGTGCCAAGAATAGCCGATTGCAAAAACAACCGCGTCGCCTTGGTGGTGGCGGTAAGGCCGCCGATGCGATCCGTCGCTAAAACGGCGTTTTCATTCGCCGTCTCCGCCAGGCCGCGCCATCTCTTTTTTAACCGGCCGCGCATGCCCATAGCGTCAACGGCTGAGGCATTGCGAATTGCACTGAGCGCCACACGCTCTGAACTCGCCGTCAATTTATTCGCTTCGAGACCAGCCGCTCTTGAAGCGCGCTCATTGACAAACGCAAGCGCCAATAAAATCAGCAGCCCGGCCACGGCAACCACCCCAAGCAGCCAATGCATTAAAAAGACAAGAAGAAGAAAAAACGGTGTCCAGGGCGCATCGAACACAGCCGTTAACGCTGGACTGGAAACAAACTGGCGGATCTGGCGCAAATCCTTCAATGGCTGCTCGGCGGAGGCATTGCCCGCGCGCCCAGCGTCCATGGCGACGTCGAACGCCGCATCGCTCAACTTGCCCTCAAATGCATCGGCTGAACGCGAGAGTAATGCGCCGCGAGCAAAATCGAGAACCGCCATGCCGGCAAACAATGCGAAGGTGATGAGGGTAATTACAGCCAGCGTTTCGTATGAACGACTGCCCAATACGCGGTCATAGATTTGCAGCATGTAGAGGGGACCCGTCAGCATTAACATGTTGACGAAGAAGCTTAACAGTCCCGCGTGAAGCAGCAGCTTTCTGGCAGCCCTGAGGGCCGCCTCTATGTGCGGCGAAACGTTGCCCGCCTGGGGCTGAGAATGCGATGCGGCCATTAACCAGAACCAGAGGTATTGCGGCTAATTCCTAATCCAAAAGCCGCGCACCATTTACTAGGCAAATTCTAGACCAAAGAGAGGAAAATAGTAAATTCCGCTTTAATCAAAGAGATTTCACCGCATCCGCACTCATACCTATCAGCCAAAGATAAAGTCATCCTCGTGGAGTTCCGCAATCAGGACGCCCTGCAGGATGATGATATCGCCATTGCCGAAGTTGATATAGGTGTCGCCGTCAAGCTCCACCGCCGCGGCGGTCACCTCTGCAAAGGTGTCGAAGCTCGACCCGAAATTGTTGAGCTGGATCACGTCCTCGGTCCCGGCGCCGGCCGTGAAGTCGGTGATCACGTCAAAATCGCCGCCGAGATTGTAAAGGAACGTGTCGTTGCCTGCGCCGCCTGTCACGAGATCATTTTGACGCCCGCCGAAGATCAAATCATCGCCATCGCCGCCATTGATGAAATCGTTCTCCGCGGCGCCTGATATAATGTCATCGCCATCACCGCCCTCAAGAGTATCCACGCCTTTGGCGCCGAAGATCAGGTCATTACCTGCGCCGCCCATGATCAAGTCGTTGTTAGCGCCGCCGGCGGCTTCATCATCGCCGTCACCAGCGTCAAGAACGTCATTATTGACGCCGCCCGAAAGGAAATCTGAATCACCGCCACCGGATAGCATGTCACTATCGGCGCCGCCGAAGATGATATCTTGGCCATCGCCGCCATTGATCGTGTCATTCCCCGTTGAACCGACAAGCAAATCATCGCCAGCGTTGCCAATAAGCTCGTCATTCCCGGCGCCGCCATTGGCAGAGTCGTTCCCTGCCCCGCCGATGATCTGGTCATCATCGTCATTACCGAGCATGAAATCATTGCCATCGCCGCCGTCCAGCGTGTCGTCGCCGGCGTCGCCGTTCAGCACGTCATTGCCAAGCCCGCCAAAGATTGCGTCATTTCCGCCGCCGCCGTTTTGACTGTCATTGCCGCCAGCGCCGAACATCAGATCATCGTCATCGCCGCCATCGAGCTGGTCGCCCGCTGCGCCGCCAACAATTGTATCATTTCCGGCGCCGCCAGAAAGGCCATTGGCCTGGCTGCCCCCGATGAGATTATTCGCTCCATCGCCGCCATCCCAATTGATGGTTCCGTCAACAAGATCAGGGCCGGTCAGCTCCGCGTCTCCCAACGCCCGCACGCCTGTGCCGCCGGTCACGACATTGTCGGGACCGAAGGAGACCGCGCTGGCGTCTGTCTGATTGAACCCGACAAAGAAGCCGACAGAGTTATCCGTGAGCGTATTATTGGCGAAAAACGCGTTTGTGCCGCCACCGAAGAATGTAGAGACCAGGAAAGCCGCAGAGCCGGAACCATCCGATACGGCGACGCCCCTATTGTTGGATACGGTATTGCCGATGACGTTTATCGACGCGCCCGCGCTGATATCGAGCGCATAATCGAGGAAGTCCCCATCGCCCTTACCTGTATAGACATTGTTGATAAAGTCGCCTGAAACGCCAGAGCCAAAATACAAGACGCCAATTCGCCCGATGTCAGAGAATGTAGAGTTTGTAACATCGACATTGCTTGCCGTGCCGAAAACGGCAATTGCATTGCCTTGGTAGGGCGAACCTGTTTCCTGATACTCAATGTCGGTAAATTCGACCTCGTCAAAACTACCCGACCCCAGGTGACGGAACGCCTGCCAAATATCATGACCGGCGCCGTCAAATGTTACGCCGGACACGTCAAGCGTCACGCCCTCTTCCACAAGGAACCAGCCCCGCGCGTCACCCGACGTGCCGGTGTCAAAAGCAGCTTCGACTGTTGTTGCACCGATGCCTTCGCCGATAATGGTCAGATCCTTGTCGATGACAATCTGCTCGATATCGGAATCATGCACGCCCGCCGCCAAACGGATCGTATCGCCGCTGCTGGCCGCGTCCACAGCTTCTTTAATCGTATCAAAAGTGCCGATAATACTGTCCGATCCGTCAAATAACTGGACCTTCTGACCGATATTTAAAACCGTCGACCCGCCCGAGAACGCCAGCGATTCGATATTTGAAAATGAATCAAGACCTTCATCGCCGTCACCGGCGTTATTATCAGTCGAGCCATTAAACGCCGTCACGAAACCAGCACTTGTGGTCGTTGCATCAATAGTAAAGTCTTGCACGTCGCCGGCGAATAACGCCGTATCGGCGCCGTCGCCGCCGTTCAGCATATCACTGCCAAGTCCGCCGACGATAATGTCATCGCCGCCCATGCCGAACACATGGTCGTCGCCGCCATAATCGTTCCCGCCCTCGGCAGAGTCGTTCAAAAGATCATTGGCGTTCGTGCCGACAATGTGGTCGTTGCCATCAGTACCCCTGACGCGGCTATCAACGCCAAGAACATCAGTCGAGTCAGAGTTGATCGTGACCCCCGAGAGGTCGAGACTGTTGTCGCCGCCTGTCAGAAGGTAATTGCCGGGATAACCCGCGACCCCTGCTGCGTCAGTACCCGGACTTGCCACCGGATCAATGAATAGAAGGTCGCCCCATGACGTGCCGCCGCTCAGATTGACGTCAGTAAAGGTAATGCCGTTGAGATCAGTATAGCCCTGAATTGCAACTTGCGGCTTGTGATACCAACCATTTACGGTGACATTATCCATGACGACATCGCCGATGGGCGTATCCACGTCATATGTAGACGGATCAAAACCTGCGATCTGGATCGCATTATCGCCGCGGGACGCAACCGCCGTTGCTTCCGTCGCTGTCGATGTGATTGTCAAATCCGTTAATGTCGCATCGCCGTGAAAGCCAAACAGGACGATGTCGCCGGACCCGTTGGAGCCGCCCTGACCATTATCGGTAAAGGTGGAGTTGGTAATCGAAACAGCATCGAGATCGAACGCTCCAGAACCGGAACCGACCCCGTGCGTTCCGTTATTCGAAAACGAACTATCTGAAATATCCAGAAGCGAGAGATTGGTCGAACTGCCGATACGCAGGCCTGAACCGCTTGCACCGCTCACTGAAAAGCCGCTGATGGCTACTGTTGCCGAACCGGCGCCGTCAATATCGCCGCTAATCTCTATGCCGTTCGATCCTGTCGGCGACAGCATGACATCGGGCACGCCGTCATTGCCCACATCAACGCCTTCAAGCGTGATCTCTTTACCGATGGAAAGGCTTTCCGCGTAGGAGCCGTCAGCCACCTGAATGAGATCGCCAGCGGACGCCTCGTCAATCGCCGCCTGAATGGACATGCCCTCCACGACATAAAAGAACGCATCGTCGAGACCAGTCGTTGATATCTCCAGCGTTGTTCCGGTGACATCCCCGTTATCAATAGCCATTTTCGCATCTTCGACGGATGCAAACGACGCAATGATGGTCGAGCCTTCGTAAACCTGCACAGGGTTCGTGTCTTCAGTCAGCAGTTGCGAATCATCAACAGCTATGCCGCCCGCGACATCAATGTTTGTGAACCACCCATACCGGTTGCCGCCGAAATCGTTCGCATAGTCATTCGATGGGTCGTTTAAAACCTCATTGAATATTACAACATCGTTTGAATTCTTGACCGTCATGGACACGCCAAGCGTGCCATCTCCGGCTTCAAAGAATGTATGTTCGAAAGTGTACCATCCAGCAGATATCACTTCACCGAAGTTGCCGGTCTCGAGATCTTCTCGCGGATCAAAATTTGTATTGTTGCTTGCGCCGATCAGCAGATCGCCCGTTGAGGTATCCTTGGTGACGTGGAAAATAAAATCCTGGAGATGCGCGCCGCTTTGATTGTTCGCCGCAACGGAATAATCAAACCCTTCTCCAGCCGCGAGCGCGCTCGGGTCGAGGTAGATTTTTATAGTCGTCGTAACACCCTGATTACTGTCGAGAGCCCGGTATCCGTCAAACCGCGTAAACGGACCTGTTAAGCCGCCATCAGCATCTGTTTGCGCAAAAATAGAATGAGAGGAGCCGTCGGCCGAAACTATCCCGTTTGTGCCGGAAGCGACTTCGGTTGTCGTGCCCGACCATCCGTTTGTTTCATCGCTATAGCCCTCAGAATCGACTTCAAAGCTTTGGTCAAAACGCGAAAAAGTATTTGGCATGGTGTTAAGCCCCTGATTGTTACGAAGCGAACACAGGCACGAACCGTTGATGAAATTACCCCCGCTAGAAAGCGCGCATCATTGATGCACCGCTTGTATTAGCGTCTTATGCACATCGGTTATTGTAATGCGGCGTGCCGCTTTCCCCTCTTCTATATTTGCTCTTTAAGCGAACATTACAGAAGATATACATAAGCGCCTTCGCCGGTGAATACGCTAAATGGTGTAGGCCGAAGCAACCGCATTCAAAGCATTCGCTGCAGCGCAATAAGCAGTTCCGCCCTATGACTTGCGGATAGCTTCGCGCTCATGGCTTTGATTTGCGTCTGGACCGTCGCCTTTGACACGGCGCGCTTTTCTGCAATCTGGCTTGTGGTGTGCCCACGGACCAAGAGCTTGCCAATCTCTTTTTCGGCGCCGGTAAGATGGACAGATTTCGCCGGCAAGCCCGGCTGAACTGTCGCTTCCTCCAGCAGCATCACAATAACGCCGTTTCTCAGTAAAATTGAGGAGTCTGCCGGCAACGGCGCAATTGCTAAAGCGCACTGAGCATCAACGTTTTTTCCACGAATTTTTATATTCGCACATGAGCGACGATCATCAAATAACAGCGAAGCAAAGAGTACGGCGCGTTGCAAATTTCGTTGATGCTTGTCATTGACGATAGTCAGCTTTCCACCTTTCGAAGAAACGAATTTTTGTTCGAGCAGTGCGTTTTCACCGGCTTCAGAGGCTGTGATGATTTTCAAAAACGGATCACAAATGAATGCCGTAACATTCGCCAAGCTTAAACTCTGCGCCGCAAAATTCAGATTACGGGCGTCAAGCTCGTTTTGCAGGTCTACCGATGCATAAAGCGTAGGCAGCAAGCGATTGAAAATGGTTTTATCAATTGCAGACGCGTGGTCCTGATTCTTGGATCGCAACACGGTAACAGTGGTTGCCGCTTTCTGCGTATGACTGAGCTTTGCAAAAAGCGAATATGGCGCATCAACACGCAAAAGAAAGTTCTGGAAAAAATAGTCGTTCATCCACTCGTAACGGGTGGTAAAGTCAGCCTCACCTTGAGGAACGCCGAGTGGCGCGTCATAAATAGCGGCCGCGCGCTTGTTGACAGTGGGCGATGCGCCTTGCTGCTTCGCGAATTCACGCGGTAACTCGCACGGGATGCCGCCAGTAAGACTCGAGAGCAACCCCAGATCAGGCGCCATGCTGTTGAGGTGACAGCCCCACCCGCCTACTGATTGTGCAAAAAGCTCTAGAGCTTCCCCCCAATTGCCAGTAGCAGGCGCCAATGCAAGCGCCTTTTCAGCCGCAACAATACGGTCCTGAAGTGCTAGCCCTAAACGAGCCATTTAAATTCTGCAGGAGCTCTCGTCCCACCCTCAATTCATACCCTTAATAACTATTACATATCGGTAATCATTGGTAAACAAGATTCCTATGTTTATGTTTTTACTGCGGTTTTAGGGACTCAATAATATAGACGAAAACTCGTCTGCTCCCCGCAACGAAAATCTCCTTCTGTGGGGCTGATGAACTCGTGGTGTTAGTGATTTGAGAGACAGAGGCCTACCCGAACACGAAATCGTCCTGATGGAGGTCTGCGACGACGACGTTGTAGAGGATGATCAGATTGCCTGACCCAAAGTCGATGGTCGTGTCTGCGCCGTCGTCGGTGGCGGCCGCCATCACTTCGGCGAACGTATCAAAGTCCGTGCCGAAATTATTGAGCTCAATGACGTCTTCCGTGCCGGCGCCAGCGACAAAGTCGGTGATCACGTCAATATCGTTGCCCGCGTTATAAAGGAACGTATCGTTCCCGAGCCCGCCGGTCAGCAGATCGTTCTGCACGCCGCCGAAGATGAGGTCGTCTCCCTCGCCGCCATCAATGAAGTCGTTATCCGCCGCGCCGGAGACAATGTCGTTTCCATCGCCGCCCTCAAGCGTGTCGACACCCTTGGCGCCAAACATAGTGTCGTCGCCATCACCGCCCATCAGCAGATCGTTGTTGGCGCCGCCATAAAGCTCGTCACGGCCGCCGCCGCCATCGAGGATATCATTCTTCACGCCCGCCGCCAGCACGTCACGAGCCGACCCGCCCATCAACATGTCCTCGCCGTCACCGCCATAGATCACGTCCAGCCCGGCCCCGCCGTCGATTGTGTCATTGCCAGTCGATCCAACCAGCAAGTCGTCGCCCTGGTTGCCGAACAACTCGTCATCGCCGTCATTGCCATTGGCGGAATCATTCCCGCCCCCGCCAATGATCGAGTCATTGTCGTCATTGCCCAGCATGAAGTCATTATCATCACCGCCGTCCAGCGTGTCGTCGCCAGCCCCGCCGTTTACGGTGTCGTCGTCTAAAGCCCCCTCAAGCAAGTCATTGCCAGCATTACCGAAAAGCTGATCATTTCCGCCGTCGCCAATAAGTGTATCTGCATCAGAGGCGCCTTCGAGCGTATCATTGCCACCGCCGCCATCCAGGTGGCCAAAACCAAAATTGATAAACACCCGATCCGAACCATCGCCGCCGGTAAGAGTGGTGTTTCCAGAAGCAGAGCTGGTAAAAACAATATCTGCAGAAGAACCAGAAGCATCAAGGGAAACGTCGCCAGTTCCATTATAAATGAACAGCAATTGTTCAATAGACTGAATGGAAGTGAGTGTGCTTTCGGACGTAAAATTCAGAGCGCTGTCCGTTATAGTTCCTGAAAACGTCGCCCCATCCCCGGTAACGTAGTAGGCTAAAAGGTCCGTGCCTGCCCCACCATCGATAACATTGTCGGCGTCAATCAATTCAATAATCGAATCGTCGCCAGCCCCGCCGACGATGGAGTCAGCGCCTGAAAAGCCTGAAAGCTCATCATCTGACGCACCGCCGATGAGAGTATCATTGCCATCCCCGCCGGTTGCACCGCCCTCAATGACTGTCCCACTTTCCCCGGAGAGATCAAGAAAATCATCTCCTGTTGTTCCAGCCAGAAGAACTTCCGTCAAACCGCCTTCGGTTGTTCTCCGTTCTATGCGTTCAACATTGTCCAACACCTTTGTTACTGTTGCTGAACCCTCCTCTTGAACAAAAACGAAATAAGATGTTTGAGGATCAACGTCAGGGTCTTGCCAGTTAAATGAACCATCAGTGACGATTCTAACCGTGTCGAATCCCTCGCCGCCATCAACAGTATCCCTTCCGCCAGGATCAAGATTCAACAAGTCATCGCCGCCCAAGCCGTTTATAGTATCGTCACCGCTTGTTCCATTAAGCGTATCATTGCCTGAAGTGCCTTCGATCAACATTATTTCTACCCGTATTTTACTATACTTTCGGTGGTACACTACGCTTCCCGCTCTCAATGAAGCAATAGCAAACAAAACTTGGTCATCATTTTCTAGTTAGCTTGCAAAAAACGCAAAAAAGTACGCTTTTTCATGAGTAGTCAAGCGGCCTGGCATGATTGGCGCGCAAAGATAGCGCCTGAGAGGCAAATGCGCGCTAGCCCATGATGTCAAGCAATGCCAATATGTTTCTTGGTGCAGCGTAGTCTTTCGCGCGCGTTTCTTCACCCTGCACAACAGTGCAGATAAAATGAATGTTAGAAACGAATGCGACGCCCCTACCCGAACACGAAATCGTCCTGATGGAGGTCTGCGACAACGACGTTGTAGAGGATAATCAGGTTGCCTGACCCAAAGTTGATGGTCGTGTCTGCGCCGTCGTCGGTAGCGGCCGCCATCACTTCGGCGAACGCATCAAAGTCCGTACCAAAATTGTTCAGCTCAATCACGTCTTCCGTGCCGGCGCCAGCGACAAAGTCGGTGATCACGTCAATATCGTTGCCCGCGTTGTAAAGAAACGTGTCGTTCCCCAGCCCGCCGGTCAGCAGGTCGTTCTGCACGCCGCCGAAGATGAGGTCGTCTCCCTCGCCGCCGTCGATGAAGTCGTTATCCGCCGCGCCGGAGACAATGTCGTTTCCATCGCCGCCCTCAAGCGTGTCGACCCCTTTCGCCCCGAACATGGTGTCGTTGCCATCGCCGCCCATCAGCAGGTCGTTGTTGGCGCCGCCATATAGTTCGTCACGCCCGCCGCCGCCGTCGAGAATATCATTCTTGACGCCCGCCGCCAGCACGTCGCGGGCCGACCCGCCCATCAGCATGTCCTCGCCGTCGCCGCCATAGATCACGTCCAGCCCGGCCCCGCCGTCAATCGTATCATTGCCAGTCGATCCAACCAGCAAGTCGTCGCCCTGATTGCCGAACAACTCGTCATCGCCGTCATTGCCATTGGCGGAATCATTCCCGCCCCCGCCAATGATCGAGTCATTGTCGTCATTGCCCAGCATGAAGTCATTATCATCACCGCCGTCCAGCGTGTCGTCGCCAGCCCCGCCAGAAACAGAATCGTCGCCACTCAACGCCTGATAGTGATCATTCCCGCCCAGCAAATCAGCCGAGTCATCACCGCCAATATAAGTGACGCCGCCAATAGCCTTCTCAAACCCAAACAATGCATCATTGCCACTGGTTGGCATGAGGACAGGCAGTCCGATATCTTCGAGAATCGCTACGTCCAAAGCGGAAACAAGTAACCGTTCTCCGTTTGAAAGAAACGCATTCAAAATATCATTTATCAGACTACTGACGTGGCTTGGATCGTCATCAAAAGGCACGCTGCGACCGTAAACATCCACAGCATTTGGTCCGGTAAAGAAAAAATCTTCATGCGATTCGGTGAAAAACAGGTCATATTCAGTCAAATCACCGCTTGGGTCCCCTTCGAACGAAAGAATACCAAGGCCATGACCAATCTCGTGCAAAAGCACCGTAAACAAATCAAATTGTGAAAAGGGCACATCCGGATCAGAGACGCCGCCATAATAAAACTCACCGGCGACAACAGAGTCCAAGTTTACGCTAATAATTATATCTTCGTCGCCAAAATTCGGATCAAAGTCAGACTGCAGCTCCAGTACCGGACCAGCCTGGTAAATATCGACGCCATTTTGCTGTCGTTGAAGAAAGAAATATGGCCCCGCTTCCGCAAGCGCGCCCTCGTCAAGCGAAATAATATTGACCAGGATATCAATCGCATTGAAACCGAAATCAATATAGCGCCCCCAGTAATCGGCGGCCTCCTCGACCACGCCCAACACCTGATTGATTTGCGAGGCGGAGGCGGAACTGGTGTCTCCCGTCGTAAAGGTCCACATATATTTTTTCTCGATTAGCTTCGGGCGCCAGGAATGCCGTAATAATGAATTACGCCACTACCGGCCAAGTTAATAACAGGGTTTGCATTATAAAGTTAACTATATTTTTGAAATCCAGATGATGCGAATTTCAGGTGTACTGGTTTTGAGAACTTTCCCAAAGAAAAATCACCCGGACAAAAGCCGCCGCCAGCCTCCGCCGAGATGATAGATCACGTGAACTCAAATCGAGATTAACATTCGAACGCCGCCCGCTACAGCCGCAGTCATTGCTGCGGCCGTAGCAAGATCAAACTATTGTCGTTCGGTTCCCAAAGCTTATGGGAAAACACTCGCGACCGATTATCCAAACACGAAGTCGTTTTGGTGCAGATCAGCGACGACAACATCATAGAGAACGATCCGGTCTCCTGAACCGAAATCAATGGTCGTATCAGTTCCATCGTCCGACGCCGCCGCCATCACTTCAGCAAAGGTGTCGAAGTTGGCGCCGAAATTACTGAGCTCTATGACGTCTTCCGTACCGGCGCCAGCGACAAAATCGGTGATCACGTCGATATCGTTTCCAGCATTATAGAGAAACGTGTCATTGCCTGCGCCGCCGGTGATGAGGTCGTTCTGCCCACCGCCAAACAGCGTGTCATTGCCGTTTCCGCCGTCTATGAAGTCGTTATCCGCCGCACCGGAAACGAGATCGTTGCCATCGCCTCCGTTCAGCGTGTCAACTCTTTTCGCGCCGAAGATCGTATCGTTGCCTGCGCCGCCATCGATGGAGTCGTTATTGGCGCCGCCAGCCAATTCGTCATTACCAGCGCCGCCGTCCAGGATGTCGTTGTTCACCCCGCCTGAAAGGAAATCAGCGCTGTCACCGCCAGATAGGACGTCGTTGCCAGAGCCGCCGAAAATTACATCCAGCCCGGCCCCGCCGTCGATTGTATCGGCGCCGTCGCGGCCGACCATTTCGTCATTACCGTTTCCACCGATGAGCAGATTGTCATTCGCATCACCTGCAAGAATATCGCTAAATGCCGAACCCATCAGGCCTTCAATGTCAGAGAAAGTGTCGCCATTCGCCTCACCGCCAGAGGCGGCGCCGGTATTCAACGCGATCGTAACCGCTGCGGAATCGGAATAATCAGCAACATCAAGACCGTCACCGCCATCCAGATCATCAGCACCAGCGCCGCCGATCAACGTGTCGTCACCCGCATTTCCGTTAATGGTGTCATCACCCTGACCGCCGTTCAGGTAATCATCGCCGCCGGTAATGGTCCCGCTGTTCGAAACAGCATCGCCATGGATGATGTCGCCTGCCGTTGAGCCGATAATCGTATCATCACCCCCCTGAAGAACAGAGAAGCTTTGCACGGTATTCGCATCACCTGTAATTGTAATTGTCTGCGTAAGTCCGGTGATATCCGTGGCGCTGAGGTCGATTAAATCGTCACCGCCCGCAAGCGAACTGCCATTTGCCTGCGACCCGCCAAAGACTGCATCCGCATCGCCCATAATGAAAATATTGCCGGCCGTTGTGTTTTCGAGACTATCCGGACGGATAGTGTCATCTCCGCCAATCCCGGAAGACGTCGTGAATGTGTCGTCGAAATCACCGCTGATGCGTGCCGCACCGACCTCGAACAGATCGTCGCCGCCAACCGCAATCAGACCAGACTCAATATCAACATAATCGCCATAAATGAGCGAGGTCCCGGTAAGGGCGCCGCTTGCAGACGTAAAAACGTCATCTGCGCCGATATAGGTGTTGTCCAATGTTTGCGTCAAATCACCGCCATCACCGGCGATGAGGATACTCACTGACAAATCCGCAAGAGCTAAATCAAAAATATCCGCACCCTGCAGAACAGTGAACCAGAAACGTGACGTTTGCTCGGCCGCTGTGCCGACGCCGACCTGAAAATCGAGAACATCAAGATTGAGTCCCGTAACCTCGACTTCTTTGCTTCCTAACAACGCATCGTTGCCAATATCATAGGCAACGGTCTCAACAGTGCCGCCTGTTGGAAATGTACCGTCATCCGTAAAACCGGAGCCAAAGAAATCGACATCATCGCCATTTGAGGCGAGATAGGAGTAACTGGTAGCGCCGGCGAATTCAGTCGAGTCATAATCGACCCTGTTCGTAGCTTCGAAACTGAATGAATCCGCGACGTTTTCTAAAGAAACATTTGCCATTGAATTTCTCCCCCATTGGCGTTGCATCTGATCTTGCTGACAAGGGGAAGGCGGCGCCGCAACCTGTTGGCGACCGTTCCCCAGCCCGCACGAAAACTAGACGATCACCCTAATATGGCAAATTTATGCGGCAAAAATGGCGCTGGCTTGCCAAGTTTTAATAAATCCACGGAAGGATTTACTACCCAAACACGAAATCGTCCTGGTGGAGGTCTGCGACGACGACGTTGTAGAGGATGATCAGGTTGCCTGAGCCGAAGTTGATGGTCGTGTCTGCGCCGTCGTCGGTAGCGGCCGCCATCACTTCGGCGAACGTATCAAAGTCCGTACCAAAATTGTTCAGCTCAATGACGTCTTCGGTGCCGGCGCCGGCGACAAAGTCGGTGATCACGTCAATATCGTTGCCCGCGTTGTAAAGGAACGTGTCGTTCCCCAGCCCGCCGGTCAGCAGGTCGTTCTGCACGCCGCCGAAGATGAGGTCGTCTCCCTCGCCGCCGTCGATGAAGTCGTTATCCGCCGCGCCGGAGACCGTGTCGTTCCCGTCGCCACCCTCAAGCGTGTCGACGCCTTTCGCCCCGAACATCGTGTCGTTGCCATCGCCGCCCATCAGCAGGTCATTGTTGGCGCCGCCATAAAGCTCGTCACGGCCGCCGCCGCCGTCGAGAATGTCATTCTTCACGCCCGCCGCCAGCACGTCACGAGCCGACCCGCCCATCAACATGTCCTCGCCGTCACCGCCATAGATCACGTCCAGCCCGGCCCCGCCGTCAATCGTGTCATTACCGGTCGAACCTACCAGCAGGTCGTCGCCCTGGTTGCCGAACAACTCGTCATCGCCGTCATTGCCATTGGCGGAATCATTCCCGCCCCCGCCAATGATCGAGTCATTGTCGTCATTGCCCAGCATGAAGTCATTATCATCACCGCCGTCCAGCGTGTCGTCGCCAGCCCCGCCATTCAATGTGTCATTGCCTGCAAAGCCTGAAATCAGATCTGCATTTCCAGTGCCCGGCAAACTGTCATTGCCTGAGGTGCCGGCAATCAGGTCCAGCTCGTATGCGCCAATATCGACAACGCCGCCGACAACACGAGCAAACCCGCGGGCGTCTACGGGCAGACTTTCCGCTGTGTTCAAGTCATCATCAAAGTCAAAAACGTCAGCAGGAAGAATATTATTGTTACCTGCATCTACCGCAACACCGGAGTAAGCAATCGCAACGGTCTGAACGGGACCGCCATTGTCTGCGAGCGCACCGTAAATATTGCCTTCCTGACTAACAAGAGAAGCGAAAACAGTGCTGAGATCCGATACAAGCAAATCGTCCCCGTCACCGATGCCGCCAGTCTGGTTCGTGAATATGTTCACGCCGCTGTATGTTGTCGTTCCTCCAGTGGAGTCGATCTCTACCGTTGCGCCAGCACCGCCAAGACGGTTGCCGGCGACAATCGAATTTCCGATTGACGCTTCGTCAACATTAGCGATGCCGCCGCCGCTAGTCGCGGCGGAATTCCCCGTGAACGTACTGTTTACGATGTTTGTACCATCAGTATCAGTGAACAGGCCGCCGCCCGTTTGGCCGGAATGGTTTGAATAGAAGGTGGAATTCACCACTTCCGCATCAATTGCACTGACCCCGAGGAACAGACCGCCGCCACTTAAGCCGGATGCGTTGTCACTGAACGTGGTGTTGTAGATATACGTATGATCACCAGTGGCGAATACGCCACCCGCAAAACCGCTTGCAACGTTATTATCGAATGTCGAAGAAAGAATCTCGAGCGCATCACCTGAGAAATGGGCAATACCTGCGCCGTGTTGCGTAGCGGTATTGCCTTCGAAATCCGTATCTGAAACGTAAACGTCGCCAAGCGACGCTATAGCGCCGCCGCTAACATTCGCTTCGTTGGATGCAAAACGGCTGTTTTGGACATTTATTATAGAGCCGGAAACACCATAAATGGCGCCGCCATTACCGGAGCTGTAATTTCCGTAAAAATAAGAATTGCCAACAGCCAGCGTTGAACTGGCGCTATTGATAAAAAGGGCGCGGCTATCAAAATTCAAAAAGGCGGAATCTTCAACCGTCAGATTGTGATCGCCGCCGGAATAAAGCCCGCTTGAGCCTTCGTATCCAGCGCCGTTTAACGTCAACCCTTGCAGGGTAATGTCCAGCGGATCGCTTTCAGACCCTCCCTCAACAATAATGCTCGTACCGGAACCTGTTGAAGCAATCGTAATGTCGGGAACGCCGTCATCATCCAAATCGCCATCGATCAACAAATCATCCTGATTGATTGTCAGCGGCCCAGTAATGTTCAGCGTCCCGTCAGAAAGACCATTATCAAAAGTGATAGTGTCCCCATCCTGGGCAAGCTCCAATGCCTCTCGTAGCGATAATCCAGCGCCGTCAGGCGAACCAACCGTTTCGCCGCCGTCAAACGCCTCATCATCAAGGGTTGTGACCGTTAAAGTCGCCATTTCCACCACTCCCACTTAAACACTCAACTTTATGCACGCTTTACACCACATATTTTGGGCCGCAAACCCTCCCTATTCGGTTGTAGGGGCGGCGCCTATATAGCGGTGACGAGAACGCACGATTTCCGACAAAATCATGGTTAATGCCTACGGAGTTTTAATAAATGAAGCAGGCGTAAACGGGACAAACCACCTCGCTGTCCGACCTACCCAAACACGAAGTCGTCCTCATGAAGGGCGGCGACAAGGACATTTTCGAGAATAATAATGTCGCCATCCCCGAAATCGATGGTTGTGTCTGCGCCGTCATCCGTTGCTGCCGACACCACTTCCGCAAAAGTATCAAACCCTGCTCCGAAACCGGTCAGCTCAATCACATCGTCGGAACTGGCGCCGGCGGCAAAATCCGTGATGACGTCATAGTCCCCCCCGAACTCGTAAAGAAACAGATCATCCCCGTCCCCGCCGGTAATCAAATCGTTCTGCCGTCCGCCAAAAAGCGTATCGTTGCCTGTCCCGCCGTCGATAAAATCATTATCCGCCGCTCCGGAAACGATGTCGTTGCCCTCGCCGCCGAAAAGCGTATCGACGCGTTTCGCTCCGAAAACTGTATCGTCGCCAGCCCCCCCCATAACGAGGTCGTTATTCGCGCCGCCAGCGGCTTCATCATCGCCATCGCCAGCATCGAGAGTGTCATTTTTAACGCCCCCCGACAGAAAATCCGCGTCAGCGCCGCCGATAAGGACATCCTCACCCGTCCCACCATAGATCAAATCTGCACCGTCGCCGCCATCGAGCGTGTCCTGACCGCCTGAGCCAACAAGGTAATCTTCACCCAGATCTCCGGATAGCGAGTCATTTCCTTCGCCGCCATTGGCCGAGTCATCGCCAATCCCGCCAAGAATTGAGTCGTTGCCAGCCTGACCCATCAGAAAGTCGGCTCCATCGCCTCCCTCAAGCGTATCCTCACCCCCGCGGCCGTCCAAACGGTTCCCGGCGACATTACCAGTAAGCCTATCGTCACCCTCACCACCAACGGCGGCCTCAATCACCACGCCTGCGGCGATCGTAAAACCTCCAGCCGTGGAGCCTGCTCTCGAAATAAACCCGCCGCCGCCCTCACCCAAAAGAAGCGTCGCGGGCCTTAAATCAATAACTGTATTTCGAGAGCCTTCGTACTCGATAGCATCATCTCCGCCGGTATCCCAAATCGTATAAAAATACTGGCCAGACTGGTTAATGTCCGTAAGCGTATAAATGTCGTCAGTATTATTGAAGGTTGAGTTCGCGCCGTACTTTTCCTGAAGCAGCGCTATATCAAACGCCGACGGTCCTCCTTGTTGGCCATACTGGAGGGTTACGGCGGCGCCTATCGAAAATCCGGAATTGTAAGAGATATTCGTGAAAACGCCCTGGTTAAGGTTGTAGACGCCGTAAGAGTCATCGCTATCTATCACGCCTTGCAACACTTCCGAGGCGCCGCCATTGTCATGTGGATGGGCAAAACCCAGACCGTGCAGGATTTCGTGCAAAATAAGCGCAAATCCTGACGACCCCGGCGCCATGCTATTGTTCCAAAGCGATGACCCCGTATTAAACATGCCTATTCCGGCTGAGGATGTGCCTGGGGGGGGCCATACGCCCTGCATAAGTGAGTTCTGGTCCGGAGGTTGTCACCAATTGGAATTCAGCACCCACTGATGAAAAGACCCGGTTAAACGTAAGCCCCGCCACATCGGAAATAGTTTGCAGGACGTCCATCACAGCATTGATTTGCGACTGCGCCCAACCTTCTGACTGTACGCCGCCAGCGCTTTGCCCTGTCGGAACAAAGAAAACATCCACCAAGCTATTTGCTAACTTCGTACCCCAATCAATCGCATGAAGCGGGTTTTGCGGCGGACCAAAATCGGCCGTTAGCGTGTAAGTACCGGCGGTTGGCGACTGGTTCTCGTCTTCGTATGAACGAGCGACCAAATAGTAAGTCCCGGTCTCAAGCGCCGTGAATCGCAACTGCGGGTTAAGTCCGGGGCCTGCATCATCGTCTTGCGCCACCTTGACGCCCGCCTCATCGCGAATTTCCAGAAATGGATCAAACAGCGCATTAACACCGGTTCCCGTCAGGGTGAAAAGATATGATGTTCCCGCTTCAAGTTCGACAGCGATCCAATCCGTATCGCCCGCGAACTCGAGTGTATCGCTAAATGATCCGCCAATTGAAATGCTTGCACTCGTACCCGGTCCGCCCGGAATATCGGCGTCAGTCGCGCGGTTTTCGTCAACAATGCTCGACGCCCCGCTCGACTCGTTTTCCCTAGCGACATATGCGGCCCAAACTTCGTGATCACGAATTGGGCCTGAACCAAAAGGCTCCGCGGGCGCCGCAGCGAGGGTGATCTTCGGCTTAATGTCCTGACGTTCGCAGAACTGGCACATATCGCCCTCTTTGCTCGTAAATTATCTACGCCGCGCCGGAGATACCAACACTGTTCGCATAGCACATATTGCTATTGGCCGCGGGAAATACCAACCGCTTTTCCAACGTAGCGCAGTTTTCTGGCTAGCTCTACGTCAGCTAGCCAATTGATGAGAGACGGAGGAATTCCTGTCGATTTTCAATCCGATACGGGCCGGATTGCTTCCTACCCAAAGACGAAATCGTCCTGATGGAGGTCTGCGACAACGACGTTGTAGAGGATAATCAGGTTGCCTGACCCAAAGTTGATGGTCGTGTCTGCGCCGTCGTCGGTGGCCGCCGCCATCACTTCGGCGAACGTATCAAAGTCCGTGCCGAAATTGTTCAGCTCAATGACGTCTTCCGTGCCCATGCCCGCCACAAAGTCGGTGATCACGTCAATATCGTTGCCCGCGTTGTAAAGAAACGTGTCGTTCCCCAGCCCGCCGGTCAGCAGGTCGTTCTGCACGCCGCCGAAGATGAGGTCGTCTCCCTCGCCGCCGTCGATAAAATCGTTATCCGCCGCGCCGGAGACCGTGTCGTTTCCATCGCCGCCCTCAAGCGTGTCGACACCCTTGGCGCCAAACATAGTGTCGTTGCCGTCGCCGCCCATCAAAAGGTCGTTATTGGCGCCGCCATAAAGCTCGTCACGGCCGCCGCCGCCGTCGAGAATGTCATTCTTGACGCCCGCCGCCAGCACGTCGCGGGCCGACCCGCCCATCAACATGTCCTCGCCGTCACCGCCATAGATCACGTCAAGGCCGGCCCCGCCGTCGATTGTGTCATTGCCAGTCGATCCAACCAGCAGGTCGTCGCCCTGGTTGCCGAACAACTCGTCATCGCCGTCATTACCATTGGCGGAATCATTCCCGCTCCCGCCAATGATCGAGTCATTGTCGTCATTGCCCAGCATGAAGTCATTATCATCACCGCCGTCCAGCGTGTCGTCGCCGGTATTGCCTGAGAGACTGTTGGCAAGCTCATTGCCTATCAGCATATCTTGGCCAGAGCCGCCTTCTGCATTCTCAATATAGACATCGCGCGCAATGATAACATTGCCGATCAGTCCGCCAATATTCGATATTCCTTCATCATTAAGGTCAATATACTGATCTTCCGAAAACCCGGAATAATTGAACGTATCCGTTCCGCCAGTATCGTAAATTGTCATTGCATAATTGGTCGTCGGAAACGATGTCGGGTCGTATATCAACTCACCGGCATTGGAACCGAACCCGTAAATTGTATCACCAGAGCGCGTGTCAGCTGGCGCGCCATATAACGACTGAATCGCCAATATATCAACTATCATTGGCGTCAAAGGGAGTGCGCGTGAGGCATTGGTTGTAGGATTATCATTCTGGAAAAAATAAGACATTATTGTTAGTTGGCGGGAATCGTTCGTATAGAACGCGTCTGCTGCATAGGTAACGCCCGGACCATCATAGTGCCCGGAATGCCCCAAACCCAGAGCGTGACCCAACTCATGGATAAATGCAAAAAACGCAAGACTATCTAGCGTTTTAACGCCACCATCAAAGTTCACATAAACGTTGATCGTAGCAGAAGTGAAGAAACCGTTGTTCTGATTTCCTGCGTAATATGCCTCATTACTAGAGTCCTCATCGTCGTATGTAATATGTGCCGGACCTGTAGTGACTTGAAAATGTATGTCAGCGACATCTTCCCAGAAATCGAATGACTTAATTGCAAGCGTCTGCGCCGCTGGCGTGAGTCCCGCAATATTTACTGCAATAGTTCTGTCCGGGCCAAGATTCCACTGACGGGCTCCGCCGTGATTAACCCACCAACTACCAGTCAGGAACACTGCCATCTCATCATAAGTTCCAAGTCGTGGCATCGTTTGCCCCCTAAGCTACATACGGTTTTCAGAATACCATGGTACGCTCAAAAAACAGAAATGATAGCTCTAAACGAAATATTGCAGCGCGACACGTTCCGCCTGACCCTTGCTCAAACCATTGTTGGTTTCGCACATTTTCAGCCCTTGAAGGCCGCGCCTCATCGCTGATTGGGATTACAATGGCCGCGGGCATATACAAATCACTACACCCGCAATGACGGCGTCTTCAGGTTTCCGAGACTTTCAAATAAACAGGCCATGCGACCAATTACCCAAACGCGAAATCATCTTCGTGAAGGTTAGTGGCGAGAACATTCTGAAGAATGATGAGATCGCCATTGCCAAAGTTGATGGTCGTGTCTGTGCCGTCGTCGGTGGCGGCCGCCATCACTTCGGCGAAGGTGTCGAAGTCCGTGCCGAAATTATTGAGCTCGATCACGTCTTCCGTGCCCATGCCCGCCGCAAAGTCGGTGATTAGATCAATGTCGTTGCCAGCATTGTAAAGGAATGTGTCGTTGCCCGATCCGCCCGTAATTCGATCATTCTGCACGCCGCCAAAAAGAAGGTCGTCGCCCTCGCCGCCGTCAAGAAAATCGTTATCGGCCGCACCGGAGACGATATCGTTTCCATCCCCCCCTTGAACGGTATCAACGCCCTTTGCGCCAAACATGGTGTCATTGCCGTCGCCGCCTATCAACAAATCATTGTTGGCGCCGCCATAGAGTTCGTCATTGCCGCCTTCACCATCCAGAATATCGTTCTTGACGCCAGCCGCCAGCACGTCACGGCTGGAGCCGCCAGAAAGCACGTCCTCGCCGTCACCGCCATAGATCACGTCCAGACCGGCCCCGCCATCAATCGTATCGTTGCCGGTCGATCCAACCAGCAAGTCGTCGCCCTGCTTGCCGGATATGACATCATCCCCAGCCTGACCGTTCACCGCGTCTTCACCCTCGCCCGAGGAGATGACATTGGCGGCGTCATTGCCTCTTATTTCATCATCGCCGCGACCTGATTCCACATTCTCAATCAAAGTGTCAGGCGCAATGAAAACAGTGTTTTTGTTCGTTCCAGCAAAGGAACCGTCAGTGAGAGAGTAATAGGAAATAGACGTTCCCACATCCTGCCACGTACCGGGCGTAAGATCGATGACAACATCAGAGGAGCCAGATAATTCTAAAGTATCATTGCCTGCATAATCCCAAATCGTTCGAAAGTGCTGGTCATTGGTATTAAGAGCAAACATGTCATCGCCGGCCGTCTCAGTCGTATTCACGCCATAAGCAGCCTGGAGCGCCTGAATATCAAACCACATCAATGTTTGCGGCGACACGTCGCCAAAAGCCGTCACGCCCGGAATTGCCGTAAACCCGGCCCGGCTCATCACGCTGTACTCCTGTCCCAACATGGTCGGATCCACTGAGCTGGCTAAAGGCGAGAAGTCCGGGTGCAACAAACCCAGATTATGGGTGAATTCATGAAGCGTACGATTGAATAGGAAATTAGAACTCGAAATGTTTGAAACCCCAAAATTTCGGATCGCTTCGACGTTCTCAAGTCCTTTGTCGACGTTGATCCAGGTTTCGCCGGCAGTGGTCCATCCGGGAAATCCTGACCAGCCCGTTACAAGCGCCCCGGACGCGCTGCCAAGCTCTATATCTGTGTCGCCTATGCGGAATGCGCCAGCCTGCACGCCAGTATCGGGCACTTCTACAAAATTGATATTTGAAAATGAGCCGACCTGCGCAATCACGGACAAAAACCCGTCCAACACAACGCCAGACGCCGGCGCATATCCGTAAGTCCATTCAGAAGCGATGGCGTACTGTTGTCCCGGCGACGTCCCGGGGTTGGCGCCCGGTATGCTGTAGGTCAGCGTCGTGAACCCATCGCCGTCGCGGTCACTGAAAATCGGATCGGCGTCAGTGGGGCCGGAAAAAGTAAAAAACATATCGATTTCCGGATTTCCGGTGAGCACAAAATCCTCACTCGCCCGTATCGAATAAACACCACGATCGTGAGCGGAGACAGAAACGCTATAATCGCCGAGATTGTCGCCTTCAGAGCCAACCGTTATGTAGTAGACACCCGTTTCTGTCGGGGTGAAGCTTATCTGATGTGCAGAAAATGGACCCGAGGCTGTAAATGTGCCTAACGCTTCTGCCGTTTCCAACAGCCCCGCGTCCACGGCGACACCACTATCATCGACAAAACTGACAAATTCAGCATCGCCAAGCTCACCGTAAAAACCGATATCATTCCCGTAAACAGTAATATCAACCTCAACGCCAGCCTCCAATGAAATGGCTATTGTATCGGTGTCGCCAGAAGCGCCGATATGCGCGTCTTGCGTTTCCCAGATGCTGATCGGATCGCTTGGATCTAGCGCCGTTGAGAAATCATCTACAGGCGCGGTAAACTCCGTAACCTGTAAAGTGTAGAGGCCGCCAAGATCACCCGGAGAATTCGGGCCGGCTACAATGAAATACGTATCATTACTGGAAGGCGTGAATAACAAAACGCTCGCAAGACCGGCGCCGCTATCATCATCGCTTAATCCTAACGAATTACCGGACCCGTCTAATATATCGACAATTTTAGTATCAAAATCAGACTGTGTGGAATGATCATAGGGGCTAAGCGAAACCCGATAGGTTGTGCCTGCTTCGAGATCTATCCCGATGGCGTCCAGGTCGAAAAATTGATTTCCAGGTGATGTGAGGCCAGTAAACTGGTCTCCTATATTAATACGAACCGTACTCGTATGATCTCCGGGAATTGTCGTCATTCAAACCTCCATCAACATCACACGATCCAACTGATATCAATGACAGACATCATTTGGCCGACACGCGAAAATACGCAATTTTCAACCTCAACCCGTTACGCGTGTTTGCTTTCTTGAACTCCGCCTTGAACAACCAGCATTCACACAGTTGATACTGATACAAAATTAGCACGAATAGCAACAATTTTTTTCATTAAGCCGTCAGGCGCTAACCTACAGGTAAGCGTAAAATTTCAGATTAGATTGCTCCTGACGTATGATTTCGGCGTTGGCGAACGCCAACGCCCTGATCGAAAAGCGACGCGGCTCGGCCGGAAAAGGCTAACCACCGAATTAGGATCGACTGCCAACCCAGGTTCATTTCATAGGGCGGCCAGGATCAAACCAACTTCACCAGCCTAACCAAATACGAAATCGTCTTCGTGGAGATCTGTGACGAGAACATTCTGAAGAATGATGAGATCGCCATTGCCGAAGTCGATAGTCGTGTCAGTTCCGTCATCTGTCGCCGCCGCCATCACTTCGGCGAAGGTGTCGAAGTCCGTACCGAAATTGTTCAGCTGAATAACGTCTTCCGTGCCCATACCCGCCGTAAAGTCGGTGATCACATCAATGTCATTACCAAGATTGAACAGAAACGTATCGTCGCCGCCGCCGCCAGTGACCAGGTCGTTCTGGCCACCACCGAACAGCGTGTCATTACCGAGCCCGCCATCGACAAAGTCATTGTCCGCCGCACCGGAGACGATATCGTCGTCATCGCCGCCATTCAGCGTATCGACGCCCTTCGCCCCGAAGATCGTATCGTTGCCCGCGCCGCCGGAAACAGAGTCGTTGTTGCCGCCGCCGGCTAATTCGTCGGCGCCGGCGCCGCCATCGAGAATATCGTTGTTTACGCCGCCTGACAGGAAGTCGGAATCATCGCCGCCCGCAAGCTCGTCATTTCCGGAGCCGCCGAAGATCGTATCGAGGCCAGTTCCGCCATCGATTGTATCGTCGCCTGCCGCACCGACCAGCGAGTCGTTGTCAGCGCCGCCGTTGAGTGCGTCGTTGCCGTCCTCGCCGTTGATCGCATCATCGCCGTCATTGCCGTTCAGTACGTCGCCGTCATCGCCACCGAGCAGCGTATCGTTTCCAATCCCACCGTCCAGCAAGTCGATGCCTGTTCCGCCTTCGAGGCTGTCATTGTCAGCGCCGCCCACGAGCGTGTCAGCACCGGCGTCGCCAAAGAGAGTGTCTTCGCCGGCGTCCCCGGACAGAGAGTCGTTCTGGCCGCCACCGAACAATTGATCGTCGCCGTCACCACCATTGATGACGTCGTTGTCCGCCGCGCCGGAGACGATGTCGTCATCACTGCCGCCATCTAGCGTGTCAGAACCTTTCGCGCCGAAGATTGTATCGTTTCCAAGGCCACCGAAAATGGAGTCATTGTTGCCGCCGCCGGCAAGCTCGTCATCGCCGTCACCGCCGTCGAGGACATCGTTGTTGACCCCGCCAGACAGGAAGTCGACGCCGGCTCCGCCGGAAAGCATATCGTTCCCCGACCCGCCGAAAATCGTATCAAGACCGTCGCCGCCGTTGACCGTATCGTCGCCCGTCGAGCCAACCAGCGAGTCATTATCTGCGCCGCCGTCGAGACTGTCGTCGCCAGCCCCGCCATTAGCAGCGTCATCGCCGAGACCGCCCACAATCGTGTCGCGGCTGTCGCCGCCAATCATGGTGTCATTACCGTCAAGGCCGTCGAGGCGCTCAGCGAAGTCTGTTCCAACAAGGCTGTCATTGCCAGCCCCGCCAGCGATCAGCGCCAGCTCTACGGCGCCGATATCTAGATCCGTATTCGCAATCCGTCCCGCGCCGCGTCCGTCAACTGGCAACGGCTCGCCTGCATCCATATCTCCATCGAGATCAAGCAAGTCCGACGGCATCAATCCTATTTCACCACCGCCCCAAGCCGGGCCAGCAAAATTAATCATCGCCGTCAGCAGGGGCCCGCCATTATCGCGTAGACGTCCGCTCGTTATGCCCGTGTAGAAATTCGAGATCGTCTCATTAAATACCGATGCGACATCAGTCGTATAAATGTCATAGGCGCCCGCCAACCCTGACTGGCCAAAGATGTTGCCTCCAGATGAGTAAAACGAACTTCCGCCGCCTGTGTGCACATCGTCATCTGCATCGTCGCTATCGTTACCAGAAAAAATTGTATTCGCCGCGTAACCGTATGACGATGCCCCATACAGCCTCCATGCGCCGCCCGGATCTTCTGCATAATTACCTGTGAAAGTGCTGTTATAGACGAACAGCTGCCCACCGCGCTGAGATAAGCCGCCACCGCCCTCAAATGCATCATTTCCGTAGAAAGTAGAATTGGTAATCGTTCTGACGCCCGCACCCGCCAGATCGATCCCGCCGCCGGTATCGCTGGCATGGTTGCCTGCGAATAAGGTGTTGGCGATATCGACATTGTTATTGTTCAGCGCTAGCGCGCCGCCGTCGCCGGCTGCGTTGTTTTGAACAAATGATGATTCAGCGATTTGGCCGTCCGTGCCTTCTAAATAGACCGCGCCGCCCCGGCCGCCCTCCGACGAGTTTCCGGTAAAGGTCGAGTTGGTTATCGAGGAACCCTCAGCGCCTTCCTGAAAGATTGCGCCGCCGTCAAGCGAACTGACATTTCCCGTGAATGTTGAATTGGCGACGCTAACCGTCGCACCGCTCGCACCTGTATGAATTGCGCCGCCACTGCCGGTCGTCGTGTTGTTTACGAAGGAACTGCCGTCAATAGCAATACTCGTACCCTCACCGCCATATATGGCGCCGCCGTCGTTCGCGCTGTTTCCATAAAAATAGGAATTCACGATGGAAACGTCAGAATAATACCCAGCGTTTATCGCGCCGCCAAACTCGGCGCCATTACCAAGGAATTGCATGTCCGAGATAGAAGCAACGCTGCCGCCGCTTAGCTGGATAGCTGAGTCACCGAAATTTTCGAACGTCGAATTTGAAATAGTCAAATTCGTATCGGCGCCAGTGCTTATCCCCTGGCCGTTTCCAGACGCGCTATAGAAGTTGACGCCATCAATAATAACATCTTGCGCGTCCTCGCCACTGCCGCCACCCAAATATAGCGCCGTAGTTGAGTCATGAAGCTCTATGGTTATGTCAGCAGACCCATCATTATCGATATCGCCGTCAATAGTGAAGTTGTCCTGATCGGCAGCCGGTAACGATCCGAACTCCGCACCGGTCCGAATCGTTGCGCCGGAAAGCCCTGCATCAAACTCGATCGTATCGCCACTTTGCGCAAGCGATAGAGCTTCAATCAAGGAAAGACCGTCGCCATCCGCCATCTCCGCGGCAAGGTCGCCGCCATCATACCCGTCACCAGCGGCGCCCGCGTCATTAGCGGTTGTCACCACAAGCGTCTGCACCGGCGCCGCCTCAAACGCACCGGAGTCTGTTGTTCCATTCTGAACACGGTCTTCACCGCGCGCATCAATGGGTAAATCTTCGCCTGTCAGGGAGTCGTTATCGAGATCGAATTCATCAGTAGGCAGATTGTCGTTATCGCCCGCATCAGCCGCAACACCGGCGGCATTAATCGCAACCGTATCAACCGGCCCGCCATTATCACTCAACTCTCCTGCAATGCGGCCCTCGCCGAAATCTACAAGTTCGTCGAAAATCTGCTCAAGGTCAGCTTCGAAAACGTCTCCTTCGCTGGCGACCCCGGACTGATCGAAAACATTGCCGCCGAGACTGTTGATGGTGGACGCATCACCCGCATAGACAGTGTTACGACCTTCGGACCCAGTATTGCCGGCCACAATAGAGTTGCCGATATTGACGGTCGCAAGGCCCTCTGCATTGACCGCTCCACCTGCGCCGCTGCCGTTAGTCGTGTTGCCCGTGAACGTGCTGTTGTAGAGATTCAGGGTCGCCAGATCTTCGACATTGATGGCGCCGCCTTCACCGCTCGCCTGATTGTCGTAGAAGGTAGCATTCGTAAACGTGGCGTTCGTTGTCCCTGCAATTCTCGCAGCGCCGCCGTCACCGGATCCCTCATTGCCGCTGAACGTAGAGTTTGCAACATCCAGCCCGGTCGCATTGTAGGCGAATAGTCCGCCAGCGCCGCTGTCAGTCGTATTATCTGCAAAAGTCGAATTAATAATTGTGTTGTCGCTGTTTTGGTTGGAATAAAGCCCACCCCCATAACCGCCTGCGTAATTTTGACTGATCAAAGTATTAAGTATCGTCAGGTCGCCGCTCTGGTTGAAGATGCCGCCGCCACTGTTGGCGTTATTACCAACAATAAATGCACCGTCAAAGACCGCGCTACCTTCCACAAAGACACCGCCGCCAGCAAAGCCTGTTGATGTATTGGACGCAATTGCAGAACTTGCATTTACGGTAAGGTTGCCGCCGCTCATGACGCCGCCGCCCGTATTTGCTTCATTCATATAGATGAAAGAGCCTTCGGTAATTGTCGTCGTGCCGCGCGAATAAACACCGCCGCCATTGTTGGCTTCATTATTCGTAATCTCGGAATTTGAGATATAGATCGTCGCCGAGGTCGCGATCGTCATAATGCCGCCGCCATACAGCGCAGCCGAGTTATTGGATACAGTTGAATCTATCAGGTTGAGCGTGGAAATACTGCCGACGGATATGCCGCCGCCGCCGCCTTCCGACGAAATGGTGTTGCCTGATATGGTGCTGTTCTGAATAGTAACTGTGGCGTCGGTTTCAATGCGAACGCCCGCTCCGTCGGAGCCTCCAACAAGGCCGCCCGTAATCACCAACCCGTCGATAGTGACGTCGTTCGGGTTTGATTCATCGCCGCTAGCCACACGCAGAACGCGGCTTCCCGCATTACCATCAATAGTGATGTCTTCATTGCCGTCATCGTTCAGGTCGCCGTCGAGGGTAATGCTGTTCGAAATCGTCAATTGCGTTCCGGCGAGCGTGATCGTGCCGCCGGAAAGCGCGTTGTCAAAAGTGACAGTGTCGCCATCCTGCGCCAGGGCAAGCGCTTCGCGTAAAGAAAGCCCGCCGCCGTCCGCTTCTTCCTCCGCAAGCGTCCCGCCGCCGAAATCATCGTCCCCGCCGTCAAGAAGTGTGTCGACCACAAACGTCTGGGGCATTTCCACCGCGCCAAGATCGATGTCGCCGCCTGATACCCGCGCAACACCACGTGCATCCTGTACGTCCGGGTCGCCCGGCAAACCGGGTGCGGGCAAATAACCGGCGTCACCTGCATCGACCGCAATACCGGATGTATTGAGCGCGACCGTCTGCACATTGCCGCCATTGTCAGCGAGCAGTCCTGAATTTATGCCAGTATCCGGATTGGCGCCGACATCGCGGAATACATCATCCAAGGTATAAGAATTTCCAGAGCCGAGATAAATCTCGGCGCCGCTAGAGTTGACTGTCTCGATACCCGACAACGTTGAACCCAATATGTTCCCGCCATAAAACGAAACGGTTTGCGAACCGATGGCGAAGCCTATTATATCTCTTCCAGAAAATACCTCGTTGCCCGCCAGAATTGAGTTCGAAATATCCGCCTCGATGGTAGTGGTCATGAATAATGCGCCGCCATAGTCGGCGGAATTCCCCGTAATTGTAGTCTGCAAAAGGCTGACATCACCGGAAGTCCAAATCGCACCTCCATGCTCACCCGTATTGCCGGAAAATGTTACATTCGCAAAAGTCGCGCTTGTTGCGTTAGTATATACCCCGCCGCCATTGCCCAGAGTGTAATTGTCGTAAAATGTTGAGTTAACGACACTTACAACGCCGCCGCCTATGTTAAGGCCGGCTGCGTTAGAGCTGCTGATGTTGCTGGCGATCGTCGTACCCGAAATGTTCAGAGCGCCATCACCTACATTGGCGCCACCGCCAGTACCACCAACATTACCTAGTATTAGCGAATTAGTAATCGTGACGTCGCTGGTGTTTCGCGCATCAAACCCGCCGCCCGTATAATTCGTCTGATTACTTTGAATTAGAGAATTGCTGACGATCACGGTTGCATTGTCGGCATAAATCCCGCCGCCTTTGCCTCCTTCACCGCCGGACGAAGACGTTACGTTGCCAGATACGGATGAATTATAAAGTGCAAGAGAACCTCCAGTTCCGACACTTATGCCGGCGCCGTCGTCACCCGAGGCAAAACCGCCTGTAATGACTAATCCTTCAAGAGTGATTTCGGCGCCGGGCGAGACAAGAAATACCTGCACATTGTCAGCATCAAACGGGTCAATCTGAATGTCAGAGATGGTATTGCCCCACGCATCCGTCGTAGTTGCATCATCGCCCTCTGCGTCGCCCGAAATGGTAATGTCAGCTGCGCTGTCGTTATCTATATCTCCATCAACGGTGATGTTGCCCGACAACACAAGCGAACCTCCGGAGAGGTTGATCGTCCCGCCTGAAATAGACGCATCAAACGTGATCGTGTCGCCGTTTTCTGCAAAAGCGATTGCCTCGCGCAGCGATGTTTCACCGTCAAGGGAATCGACAACATCGTCGAGCGTGGTGACGATCAGCGAGCCCGCCTCAACCTGGTCAAGCTGGATTTCGTAGGCACCGACATCAGGTGTCAATGGGACGCCGTCAATATCAACGTCACGGTCGAAACCCGCACCGCGAGCATCGAACGGAATGTCTTCGGCCGTGTCGCCGTCATTATCCATGTCGGTGACATCGGCTGGGAGCGCTCCATTGCCCGCCTCTAGCGCTGGGTTAAAGTCAGAGGGCTTCAGCGCGAATGTCTGAACGACACCGCCATTATCGCCGAGATAGCCTGTATCCAGCACGTCAAGATGATCGACGCCCGTTATGCTGTACTCACCGGCGGAATTGCTCTGTGTAAAGATGTTGACGCCGCTGTAATTTACGCTGCCGCCTTCGTTCAGCAAGTCAGCGCCCGGCGTTCCTGTTTGGCCGGTATTATGCGAGTTGTTAACGAAAATGGAATTGGAAACGCTCAGTGACCCGCTGCTGTAAACGCCTCCGCCGGCGCTGAATAACGCCTGGTTGCCCGCGATGGTGCCGTGATAGAGAGACAGCGTACCCGGATTGTGGATGGCGCCGCCATAGTTGAGGGCGAAATTATTCCCGAAGCTTGTATTTACCAGTGTAGCATAGCCGAGATTGAACAGGCCGCCCCCAGTTCCGTTTGAAGAGTTTGCGCTAAGGGTCGAATTGACAACGGTCAGATCACCGCCGTTCCAGATGCCGCCGCCAGCCGCCGCACTGTTGCCCGTGATGGAACTGTTGGTGATGGCCAGCACGATGCCTGCGCCCGCGTCGACCGTTACGCCGCCGCCATCGACGCCGGAATTGCCGCCCTCGATGTTAAGCGCGTGCAGGGAAGATGTTCCGCCGCTGGTGAAATGAATAACGCGGCCAATACCGAGCGCATCGAGAGTAATGTCCGCCGCGCCGTCGCCGTCTGTGTCGCCGTCAATATGAGCGCCTTGCGTTAGCGTTAGCGCGCCTTCGGTTAGGGATATTGTCCCGCCAGCAAGTGATGCATCGAACTCAAAACTGTTGCCGTCAGCGGCCAGCGCCAGCGCCTCGCGCAAGGAAAGCCCGTTCCCGTCGGCTGTTTCAGCCGCAAGATCGCCACCGTCGAAGGTTTCGTCGTCGAGTGTTGTGACGGTAAATACAATCTCTGACGGCTGCGCTTCGAGCGCGCCAATATCAGGACCTGCATTTGAAGAACGGCTGAACCCGACGCCGCGCGCGTCAACCGGCAGATCTTCTGTGGTGTTGGCGTCATTATCGAGATCAAGCGTATCGGCGGGTAGCAATCCGCTGGCGCCGTCAATCGCGGGATTGAGAGCGTTGCCATTTAGCGCAACAGTCTGAACCCCACCGCCATTGTCTGCAAGCTGACCGGATAAGACTCCGGTTTCCGGATTTGCAATAACTAAATCAAAAACATCTTGCAGCGTTGTTGTTCCCACAGTGGAACCGCCGTTCCAGATGTCCGTGCCTAAAATGTTATTGCCCGTCAGCGTCTGTCCGGAAGCAGTGGATAAATCAAACCCATTCTCTCCAGCCGCATTGCCGCTAACGATGGAGTCCGTGATGGTAAGGGCCGCCGCGTTGTCGTTGTTCACGATACCACCGCCATCATTGCCGGCGTAATTTCCGGTAACCGTCGAATGGGTTACGGTTACAACGTTAGATGCCGACCCGACAAACAGTCCACCGCCTTGAACGCCGGCCTCATTGCCAACGATTGTAGTGTTGATAAAGCTGGCGCTTGCACCGTAGTTGTTAAAAACACCGCCGCCATGCATACCAGCCGTATTTCCGGAGATCGTCGCCCCCACAACAAGCAGTGTTCCATTATCGCTATAAATACCGCCGCCTGAACCGAAGGTTGCGGTATTGCCGGCAACGGTTGACTCTATGAGTGCAAGATCGCCACCCGTGCCTAATGAAATCGCACCTCCACTGACTGAAATATTACCATCAAATACAGAGTCGGAGATGGTCGCTTCGCTTTCCACCCTGACAGCGCCACCAGATGTGGTTCCCGTGTTATTGTAAAAACTCCCATTTTCGATAACGGTCGTCGAATTGGGACCACTGAAGATGGCGCCGCCGCTCATGCTGGACGTATTTTGGAAAAATAGCGTATCTGCAACGTAGAGGCTTGCCTCGCCGACAATTACGCCTCCGCCTATCAGCGTTGTCACATTACCGGAAATCGCAGAATTATAAATTCTGGCGGTCGATCCATCGTTTACAAGGACGCCGCCGCCGGCGATGCTGCTCGCGAATCCACCGGTAATGACAAGCCCATCTAGCGTAACGTCCGATCCGACGCTATCGATCAAAATTACTCGAGTGTTGTCAGAATAATTTGTATTCGTTCCGGCATTGGTGATCGTGTTTCCGTTAGCATCCAATGCGGTCGCGTCATCGCCGTTTCTATCTCCGCTGATCGTTATATCAGCAATGTTATCACCATTCACATCGCCGTCGATCGTTACCGTGTTGCTGATGACGAGTTGGCCATGCTGAAGATAAGAAATTCCGCCCGCCAGCGATCCATCAAACTCAATCGTGTCGCCGCTATGCGCGAGCGCCAACGCCTCACGAAGGGAAAGCCCATTCCCGTCATTGGTTTCGTCTGTGAGATTGCCTGAATTGAACGCTTCATCGTCAAGCGTCGTTACGGTCAGCGTCGCCATGGCGCCTCTCCCTCTTCATCAGGACAGCCATTCAGGCGCCCCACCCCGCGCGAACTCGTCGTCCACGCCTCATATTCCCCAGTATTAAGAGAACATTAACGCAATAACGGGATTCCGCAATGCAATTACGACGCCGAAGAGAATGCGGCGTGGCAGCTCTTGCGATTGTTGCGGTGCGCTGCAAAAGTGCACGCAAAATTGATACGTAAACCAATGCATTAGACTAAAGGCGCATATTATGCGCCTACGCATTAACCACGGGGATCAACCTTGGCCAAACGAGCAAAAACAACACAGGAAAAGAAGTTCCACTTCATCTCTGGCCTGCCGCGTTCTGGATCAACATTGATGGGTGCGCTTTTGCGGCAAAATCCAAGATTTCACGCCGGGATGTCGAGTCCGGTTGCGAGCCTGATGGAAGGCGTCATCGCCCAGGTTTCCGCCGGCACGGAACTATCCTCCATGGTTAATGAGGAACAGCGCGCCGCCATTATCCGCGGGCTGTTCGACACCTATTATCGCGACCGAAAAGAAGACGTGATTTTCGACACGAACCGGGCGTGGACGGCGCAGCTACCGGCACTGATGAAACTCTTTCCAGAAGCGAAATTGATCTGCACCGTACGCAATGTCGCCTGGGTGATGGATAGCCTGGAACGCCAATATCGCGGCAATATGTTTGAAAACACGCGACTGTTTAATACGCCTGCGGAGCGTTCAACAGTTTACACGCGACTTGAAGCGCTCGCCGGACCGAACAGGCTTGTGGGATTTGCCTGGCATGCATTGCAAGAAGCCGTCTGGAGCGAGTTCGCCGACCGTATCGTGATTGTCGATTATGATATTTTCAGCGCCCGCCCGGATGAAGTTATCGGACTTATCTATAAGTTCCTCGATGAAGAACCTTACGAGCATGACTTCGCCCATGTGGACTACGACGCGCCGGAATTCGACACGCAACTCGGCGTCAAGGGCCTCCATAAAGTTCATGAGAAAGTCGAGCCGCGCCCGCGCAAATCAATTTTGCCGCCGGAATTGTTCGAACGTTATGCAAAGCTATCGTTCTGGTCCGGCCTCAAGGGTTCCAAGGTTTTTCGCATCGTGCCGCAGAAAACCGAAACCAAGGCGCCGGCGAATTGAACAAGCAAAACCTTTAGTGCCTATGGAACTAGCGTTCCTACGGGCGGCGCAACATGAAAAGAGTATTGCGCGTTGTTATAGCGTAATAACGGCTGGAATTTCCTGATGTCAGATCACATCATCGCTTATTGCGAAACGCCGCTGCAAACGCGTATTGCGGCGCGCGTAGCGTCAGTAAGCGGTACGCCTGAAAAGTTTTCTATCCTAATCGGGAACTGGACCGATGATGTAGGGCAGCACGAAGCGGCAGCGCAAACGGCGTTAAAGCTCGAAATCCTTGAGGCTGGCGAACCATCGCTAACCCCGAAAGCACGTTGGCGTCATGTCTGTGATGCAACCGAGTCATTCTTCCGTGGCGGCATGCGACGGCTCGTCATGTTTCAGGACCAGCATTTTTTTTCGCAGGCCGTGGTAACCGGGGCCCGGCGCGCTGGCGCTGCGTACGATCTGATACAGGACGGTTTTCTGGATTTCGACATGAGGCGCGTTCCTGCGCCAATGCGCGCGCTCTGGCCAGTGGCAAAAGCGGTTGACCGGAATGGACCGCGACAACCATCTACTCGTATTCGTCCTTTTGCCTACAAGAAGCTTTATTTATCTCATTTCTTCGCACACACCCGGCCTGATCGTATTTTCGTGTACGGAAGATCGATCGCGGCAAGGCTGGAAAAACAATTCGGCATTCCGCCGGAAAGCTTTATAGTCAGCGGCCCCGCGCTAGAGCGCCCTGCGCCTCCAGATGCGGTGCGCCCGTTACGCAACCAAGGCGACATGCGCGTCATCTTCTTTGACCAGTGCTTTTTACGCTATCAGCGGATGCACAAGAGTGGATGGAGCGACGAATACCTGCCAGTGATCGACGCGCTGGGAAATTTCCATACCGACGTGAAGCTGCACCCGGCGCAAACCGAAGACTGCGTAAGCGACATCGTAAGCACACTCGCTGGCAGAGGCGAGATGCTGGATCGATCACCGATAGCCGAAAGCGTGCTTGACACATACGATGTAGCTGTCACCTGCACGTCGACTTCATTTCTTGACTGCCTTACGCTTGGCATTCCGGTGATTTTTGTTGACCTGTCGAGCAGTTTTGACCGCATGCCCTTAACCAAATCTCCGTTACTAAAAAATGTCGCCTCAATTCCCGCGCTTGAACGCGTATTGAGGCTAAGAAAAACGGGTGAATTCGAAGCCAACGCCACCGGCCTCCCGCTCATTGATCTCATCGCCTATGACGCCGGCGGCGCATCACTAATCGCCAGCCATTTAACGGACGCCGGACCGGCACAACAACACCCGGCACGCGAGTAGTCGTTCCCGATTGCATTGCAAAAACAGCCGCTTTATATGGGCGGGCGACAGCAACATCACCAACACTTGAATGCTCCGGCCCTTTGGCCGAGGCTGGTTTTTATATGAACGATACAGCCGCCAACGAACCGGAATCTGAGCCCACGGCTATCTATTCGCCAGCTTACCGCTTCAACACAGGGCCGATTACGGCTGTGAAAGCGCTCGTTCGCGACGTTATTGATAATCGCTGGCGCATATGGGAATCGTTCAAACGCAATTTCCAGAACAACTACGCAGGCACGATTCTCGGTCAGGTTTGGATGGTCATCCTACCGCTCGTTCAGATCGGCGTTTACGTGCTGCTTGCGCAAATGCGCGTCGTTTCCCGGTCTGAAGACATTCCGTTCGTCTTGTTCATCTGTATAGGCGTAACGGTCTATGGTATGGCGACTGGACCTATCCAGGATACGATGGGGGCCATGCGCGGCGAAAGCGGCATGCTTTCCAAAACCAATATCAGTATCATCACGATTGTTCTGTCACGCTTTGCGCAACTTGTCTGGGATGTACTCGTGCGCCTGGTGTTCATCGCCTGCGTGATGGTGACTTTGGGCGTCACACCGGGTTGGGGCGTTCTTCTCTTGCCAATTGCTTTGCTCCCCGTTTTCCTTGGCGCCTTAAGCGCGGGCATCATTTTAGGCATACTGAACATCATCGCCCGTGACGTCGCCAACACTGTTGGCATCATCATACGCTACGGATTTTTCTTTAGCTCCGTTATCTTTCCGCTACCAAAGGAAGGCGTGATTGCGACAATTTTGCTGTTCAATCCATTCAATACGTTCGTGATCGAAATTAGAAACTTAATTGTAAAAGGACATATGGAGAATATTACTCTGTTCCTGATTACGAGCGCATGCACCTTGCTGGTCTTTTTGTTTGCCGCCGTATTTCTTTACCGCAGCGAAGCCCGCATCAGGAGCGCTTTATAGTGAGCGACGATAATGCAACAGTAGTTCTAAGCGTAGACGGCGTATTTAAAAAATTCTCTCGCTCCGAAGACGGCGCGCGAAAAATTCTTGCATCTCAGCTTAAAAACGCTTTGCTGAACAAAAACCCGCCCGCCCGTAAATCAGGCGCCAGCGAGTTTTGGGCGTTGCAGGATATCTCCTTTAAGGTTCGGCGCGGTGAGGTTTTGGGCGTGATTGGCTTTAACGGCGCTGGCAAATCCACTTTGCTGCGCGTGCTCGCCGGCCTGATGTTGCCAGACGCCGGCGAAGTCCGCACATATGGCGAAACCGGCGCATTACTGGAACTCGGCGCCGGCATGCGGCCGAACCTCACTGGCAAGCGCAATATTTTCGTAAAAGGCGCTTTGATGGGAAAAACGCCAGCCGAGATGGAGGCGTTATATCCCGAAATCGCTGAATTTACCGAGTTAGGAGATTTTCTGTCAGCGCCGCTTAAAACCTACAGTTCTGGCATGCGCCTGCGGCTAGGCTTTTCTATTGCCGTGCATATGCGGCCGGATATTCTCTTATTGGACGAAATTCTTTCTGTCGGAGACTACGCATTCAAACAAAAATGCCGCGGCATGATAAATCAGATGCTTGAAAAAGCAGGCGTTGTTTTCGTTACGCACTCGATGAACGATGTCCGGCAAATCTGTGACCGCGTTATTGTGTTGGATCGGGGCAAGATCCTTTTCCATGGAGCGCCGCAAAAAGCCATCGATGTTTATTATGAGCTTGCCAATAAAGGCGCCGGAGGCCTGGCTAACGCAAAAGAATCCAAAATAAACTTTTATGGTGAAGTTTTTCACAACGACGCGCGTATCTTTGATGTCTCATATAAATGGCGCAATGCGGATGGATCAGTCGAGGGATTGTTTGACACTTGGGCGCCTGCAGAATGCAGAATTCGCTTCAAACTTAAGAAAAAACCACGGCGCTTAGTCGTTGGTATTGTTATCTGGTCGATGGACGGATTGAAAATTTCTGCTTTAGCGACAGACATGTCGCCAGAACAACTTTTTAATCACAACTCTCTTGAACATGAAATTGCATTGACCCTACCGCAACTATCCTTGAATCCAGGCAAGTACCTGTCGACAGTAGCGATTGTTGATAACGGCGAGGCGCTTCATAGAGGCGTCATGGATCATTTTTCTGTAGTATCTTCACAGCGAAACGACGGCGTCTACACGCCAGCGCACCAATGGAGTGCAATCAAAGGATCAAACGGGGACGATGTGGATGCGAGCGCCCCTGCTACAGTAAGAAATGAAAACGTTTAAGCATGCGCCAGCCTGTCCAAAAGAAATTCAAACAAGCCATATCTTTGGCAACGCCTGGCAGAGCGTTGGAAATTGGCGCGCATAGTTCAGAGAAAAGTGCGATATCAATTCTGCAAAGACGAAAATTTGACTATGTGAACCTCGACATATCGCCTTCGGACGTTCCACAAACTGTTATCGGCGATATTTGCGCGAAGACGGCTGACGAAACCGGCCTGGAAGCCGGCAGTTTTGACTTTATTTGTGCTACGGATGTCTTTGAGCATCTCAAAACGCCATGGATCGCCGCACGAAATGTCGTCGACCTGTTAAAACCGGGAGGCGTTGCCTTTATTTCGACGGTCTGGAGTTGGCGTTACCACCCTGTGCCTATCGATTACTGGCGCTTTTCCCACGAATGCCTCCAATATTTATTTGAAGATCTGGAATGTATCGAGGCCGATTTCGATGACACTCAACGGCGAAAAGACATACGAGGCTTCTGGCCCGACGGTCGCGACCATGTCGAAGTCGACGAGCTAGGCGGCTGGAGAGAGAATTGGAGCGTGTTTTTCATCGGCAAGAAGAGCGCCGTTCAATTGAAATAATCTTACGAAGGATTTCCCCTGTTTATGAACGATGAGACGAACACGCCGCCATGTGAGTTGGCGCCGAACTTTATGATTATTGGCGCTGCAAAATGCGGTACATCAGCCATAGCAGCTCAACTTAATCAGCATCCCGATATCTTCATACCTGAAGAAAAAGAACTTCATTATTTCGACAGACTTTTTAACTTAACTGAAGAGCAGCGCGACGCCAATTGGGCGCGCTACATGGGCCATTTCCGCGAGGCTGGTTCGGCGAAGCGCCGCGGCGAAGCCACGGTCGCATATACGATGCTTCCGCGAATTCGTCATGTTCCGGATGAAATCATCAAAAAGCTGGGTAAAATACCGCTGATTTACATTGTACGTGACCCGCTTGAGCGTATCGTATCGCAATACAGACATCGGAAAAGCGATTATCCTGAAACCGAACCTTTCAATGTCTGGATACATAGCGATATGGCTTTGGAACTTTGCATTCACCGTTCTGACTATGAACTACAAATCGCGCCTTTTCGTGAGAAATTCTGTGAAGACAACATCCATATTTGCTTTTATGAGGACTACAAGTCGGACTACCAGCGCGAACTTAGCAGCATGTTCGAATTTCTAAACGTCCCCTCTAACAGCGCGCAAGAGATTCAAAACAACAAAGTGAACGTGATCAGCAAGAACAGAGTCCCAATCCCCGAACTCGCTCAAGAGTCTGAGGAATTCGTACGCTCAATCCTGCGTGACAATATCCGAAAATTTTTAACCCACTACGGAAAGCCCGAAAACTTTTGGCCGTCCATGGCCTAGCCGCCGCTTTCGTTGCAAAGCTTAATGAAGCTGGCCATAATCTGCTCGCCCTTCGAGGATAACTTAGAGCCAACCCAATTTTATGAAAGTCATCGCAATCATACCAGCTCGCGGCGGCTCAAAAGGCATTCCCGGCAAGAATCTCCAACTCATTACCGGCGATACGCTTCTTGGCAGAACGATTAACTCCGCCAAAGGCGCAACTCGTCTGAGTGACATTTATGTGAGTACGGATGACCCGGCGATCGCTGCGGAAGCCAGAACCGCTGGAGCAGAAGTAATTGACAGACCAGCATCACTAGCCGGCGACACCGCCAGTTCGGAAGCCGCGCTGTTACATGCGCTCGAAGAGATCGAAAAAAATACGCCATCACCAGATATTCTGGTTTTTCTTCAATGTACGTCTCCGTTTACCACGGGCGCCGATATCGACGGCGTCATCAACAAGCTCATTAACGAAAAAGCTGACAGCGCCCTCACCGTCGCACCAGCGCACGCTTTTCTCTGGCTTGAAAACAACGCCACAGGCGAAGTCGAAGCTTTCGGTCACGATAAACACCACCGCCCACGCCGTCAGGATCGCGAACCCCAATACGCGGAAACGGGCGCCGTTTATGCGATGCGCGTAGATGGTTTTAAAGAAACGAAACACCGCTTCTTTGGTAAAACTGTGGGATTTATTACTGACGACGTCAATCTGATGGAGATCGACACGCCGCTTGAGCTTGAGCTTTGTCGCCTTGCGGTGAATTTCACGAGTAAGGCTAAGCTATCCGAGATGCTGCCAAAGGCGATTGACGCTGTTCTATTCGACTTCGACGGCGTCATGACTGACGACAGCGTGTATGTAGATGATCAAGGGCGTGAAATGGTCCGCGCTAATCGCGGTGACGGTTTAGGCATAGAACGCTTGCGCGCTACTCCCGTGAAAATTGGCGTCATATCCAAAGAAAAAAACCTTGTTGTGAGCAAGCGTTGCGAAAAGCTGAAAATTGAATGCATTCAGGGCGTCGATAAAAAAGATGAAGTTATTCGCGGCTGGGCTGAAAAGAACGCCGTGCCGCTAAAAACCATTGTCTATGTGGGCAACGACCTAAACGATTTGCCGGTGATCGGTCTTACAGGCTGCGTTTTCGCGCCTTCGGATGCAAATCCGGCTTTTCGCGCGGCCGCGAATGGCGTCTTGTCAAAACCCGGCGGACGCGGCGCCGTGCGCGAGGTTTGCGAACTGATACTTGACGCGCTTGCCGCCGGAAAGGACTAGAACATGGCGCAAGTCGATATCGTCACGCGCACCAAAAACCGCCCGTTGTTTATGAAGCGCTGCCTTGCCGATTTACAGAAACAAAACTTTCGCGACTTTCACTGGATTATCGTCAATGACGGCGGCGATCCGAAACCCGTGGAAGACATCGTAGCGCAAGCCAAATCAGCCGGTCTTGATGTCGAGCTTCTCAGTTTTACTGAATCAAATGGCATGGAGGCCGCTGGCAATAAAGGCGCCCGGGCCGGTAACGCGCCGTTCATTACAATTCACGATGACGATGACACTTGGGATCCTCGTTTTTTAAGCAGCACGTTTGAAGCGCTTAAAAACGAAAACTACATAGGCGCTGTTTCCTGGTCGACTGAATGCAGCGAACGCGTCGAAGGCGAAGACATAGTCGAGACCTCCCGTCGGCGTTCAGAATATTGTCCGGATGCAATCGACCTTGCCGGTCTATCCATGCGTAACCGTTTTCCGCCAATTGCTTTTCTGTTCAAACGTACAGCTTACGAGGCGGCAGGCGGTTTCGAAGAGAGCCTCGATGTGCTCGGAGACTGGGATTTCAATTTGCGCATGCTGATGCTTGGAGACTTTGTGGTCATCCGCGAAGAACTGGCCCGATATCACATCCGCGAAGCTGGATCGCAAAATGCGAACAGCGTTACGGATCAGAATTTTCGTCACGTTCAAATGACGGCTAATTTACGCAATAAATATATCCGTAAGGATATGGAAACCGGACGGTTTGGCCTTGGCTCAATGATGGCGAGCGCCGCAATGATCGAGGACGCCGCCGCGCGCGCGAGCTACAGTCAGAGATTTAAACGGCTGCGCCGTCAGATTCTGAAACAATGAGTGCGCATACATTTATTGCGAATAGCCGATCGCGCGATTGACGACGTCTGCAAAATGAACCGGGTCCACGAGCGGCTTCACGGTTTCGAATATTTTTTCGCCGTCCGATTCAGCGCACAACGCCGCTTCGATCGCGTTGAACGCTGTTCCCGGATCATAATCGCTGAAAACCATCGATCCGGTCAGTTCGCCGATTACTTCCGCCGTACCGACATCTCGGTAGCAAACCACGTTGACGCCATAGCTCATGGCTTCAAGTGATGCGAGAGGGAACGGATCGTCAATAGACGACAAGAAAAACAAGGAAGCTTCTTTGTAAGCCCCAGCCAGCGCATCGCCTTTCAAAACGCCGGCCCAATCAACATTTTCGGATTGATAAAGCGTATCGCCAGTTGCGTGCCCGATCCAGCGAAACCGCCACGGCTTTCCTTTTTGGCTAGCAAGGTCAGCAACTTGCGAAAATAATTCCACGCCTTTTCGCGCCTGTATGGTGCCGACCATAATGACCAACGGTTCCGGGTCTTCTAACGTGAGGGTTCGAACATTAGCAGGGTCAAGGTTGGCGTTCTGGGTAACGTTCCGGATCACCGTAACGTTGCGTGCGCCGTATTCATTTTCAAAAAACTCTTTTTGCGCATCCGATACCGCAAGAAACATAGCCGTAGGCGCTATTTTCTTCAGGGTCGCAAAACCTTCCGGACAAACTTCGCGGAATTTTTCCATCGCCCAGCCGGTCTCATGAAGATAGACCCAGGTGTTGTCGGATCCGGTTTCCAGATGATTGCGAACGGCGCGCCAACGTAACGAAGCGATGGAATTAATAATGACTTTATTAGCAGGCGGCAAAGGCTTTTCAGCGGTTTCAGTATTGTCCCATCGCGGCAACGCCAAAAGGCGCATGGGGGCGCCACGCGATTTCATCTCATCAAAGTACCCACGCGCCGGTCGCGGCGCGCCGGTTGACATGGACGTATCATGACAAACAACAAGGATATCCGGAATATCCGCTGTTTTGTTTGGTGCGTTAGGCGGCGGCGATGCAGGACCCTCCACTTCTACAGGTTCTTGCGAAGGCTTTGAGCGCAGGAGACTTATTGGCGACAGCAAAAAACGCCCTATGCGGTACGACGTTGAGTTACGATAGAGATCACGTTCTTTGACGGTCCTTCTGAGGCGTTCTTCAAGTTGGAAAACCTTCCTCTTCAAAGCATTTTGTTTGCTCTGTTGAGTCGAGAGCATGTTTGCGTGATCTTCAACAAGTCCGCGCTTTTCCGCATTGAACTGTTGCCGCAAATCCTTCGAGAGCCGCTCATTTGCAAGTTGGTATGACTTGGCCGCTGCTTCAAACTTTGCAACCCGCTCACGTAAACGTACATTTTCCTGACGCGTGCGGTTGAAAGACTGAAGCGCTTCTTCGACCAGCCCTTTGAGGGGTGCCGATGCCGCACCCTCATCGTCAATCGCCTCGCGCACGCCCGGATACGCTGATGGTCTCTCAATCACGTTTAGAAAACTCCCGTACACCTTGCGAAGCACAGATCGCAGCGAAGCAGATTCCAGCGACATATTGACAAGCGCTGAAAAACGTCTTCGCCCGGCATCGTCATCTAGATCCCTAGAAGAAACCGGTGCGGACTTTTGCTTTATAAATACGCCTCGCAGCCATATTCCGTCAGGGTTGTCGCCAGCGTCCGGGTCCAGCGCTTCTCCCTTGTCGAGAAAGTCCGAAGCCGGAGAACCACACTGGGTAACCGCCTCACTCTTAAAAAGCCCGTCAGCTTCAACCATTCGTTTCAGGGTTACACGGTTGAAGTGGAAAACATGCCCCGTCCCGGTTTTAAGATGTAAAGCGATGTCACGTACAACCTGCGGCGACTCATACGGAACTTCGATAAAGAGAACGCCGCCTTCTTTCAAAAGCGCCGCCAGCTTTGCGAGCGTGACCCGTGGGTCGGAAAGATGCTCAAAAACATGTGAGAGGATAATTAAATCAAACGCGCCATCAAACTCACCAGATGTCAAAACATCATTCGCGATGACCTCAATACCATCAAGCTTTTCGAGGACGCCTCGCATTAAAGGATCCGGGTCCCATGCGACAACTTTTTTAGAATCCTCTGAAAAAGCCGCAACACCGCCGCCGGCGCCTGCGCCAAAGTCAAGCACAGAGGGAAATTCAGACCTGCCTGTAACCGTTTCGATAAACCGCCTCTGCGCTTTTCCTCGCCTCAGTGAAAAGTCAGAGTACGTCTCGCTTGTCGCTCGCCCTTGCGCGGCGCTGTAAATGCTTTGGTAATATTCGTCTAAATCGTCTTCGTCGACGTAATCGGTCTGGGTAAGACCGCAGCCTAGACAGGTATAGATATCCAATCCAAAATCGACATTTCGCGCTACGCGTTCCGCATCGGCGCAGCCGCAAAGATAACAGCGCCACCCCTTACCACGGAACGCCGCTGCGGATTCTTTTGATCCGGATGCCTCAACTGCCATCAATTCACCGCCGCTCGACCTTTCACAGATCGCAATCCTAGTCTGCGCGCCATTTCAATTTGTCGCGCTGGACCTGCTCAATCGGCAGCACTTCTTCTTTCTTGTAAGTTAACGCTCCCGCTACGGCGCGCGCATCACGACACAAGCGCCGTAAACCGTCAGGCTCAAGCGAGGCCGCATGATCAGTGCCCTTCCAGGTGCGATCAAGCGTGAAATGACGCTCGATCCACTTGGCCCCAAGCGTTGTCGCCGCAATATCGACGGCAATTCCCAAATGATGGCCCGAAAACCCAACTCCATCGACAACGCCCCCGAATTTCTCTTGCAGACGGGTAATTTCCAACAACGCTACATCCTCGATCGGAACGGGATATCCGGATGTGCAAGCGTAAATGAGCAAGTCCTTGGCGCGTCCATTTTCCTCATAGAACGCAATAATCTTGTCTTCTTCCGCTTGCGTCGTCATGCCGAGAGACAACTGCACTTTACCGCCATAATCATCGCGCAGCACTTTCATCATCTCAAAATGCAGGTTCGAGGCAGAGGGTACCTTGATAAAATCAGGCTCAAGGGATGCTATTTCCTTTGCAGACGTTACATCCCAGACGGAAGTTGAGTAAATCACGTCCTGCTCTTCGCAGAAGGCTTTTAGTTCCCGATGCTGGTCTAAATTGAATTCAAGGTATTCACGATGCTCTCCATATGTGGGGCCGTAGGAATTTATCGGATTAGGATGAGGGGCGTTGTACTGGTCTTCCGGCAACAGCTCCCGATTGTTGCGTTTCTGGAACTTTACAGCATCCGCCTCGCAAAAACTTGCCGCAACGACGACCATTTTCTTGGCGACATCTAAATCGCCCTTATGGTTGCATCCAATCTCCGCAACGACTTTGGGAGCATCCATACTATTCCTCCAACACTGTTGTTGCCGCTTAGCGGCAAGGCCGACGCTGACGTAGGGTGGGGGTACTGCATCCCCCAAATAGGGTCAAACACAGATCGCGTCCCAGCCTGAACCGCCGATCCTCGCCTTACTCTTTGATAATGTAGCAGGGAGTCGCGGCAAAGGACGGCTTTTCAATTCGGACGCCACGATCAGCCAGAAATTCGTCCACGGCGTTCGTCTCACCCGCCCAGACGGCGTAGTCATCCAGGAGAATAACGCCTCCCGGCACGACCCGATCATACAAATGCTCCATGATGCATTTCGCGGGTTCGTAGACGTCCGTGTCCAGATTCAAGAATGAAATCTTTAGTTCCGGATGCGCTTTGATGTAGGCGGGAATAGTTTCAAGCACGTCCCCGGCCACAAGTTCTACATTCCCGTCCAAGCCGTGGCGCTCCAGCGCGGCCGTTAACTCCTCGCGGCTTATCGACTCGCGCCCTGCCTGCTCCCAGAAGTCCTTGAGCTTTTTCTTATCTGCCTCATAAGCCGTATCAGGAAACTGGCCGAAAATATCGAACCCGATGATCTTCCTTGCCGTCTCTGTTTCGAACAACCGGCGCAGCGTCGCAAAACGCATAAGCGAAGCGCCCTTGAAAACGCCGCATTCCACAACCGCACCGGCAAGGCCGATCGAGCGTTTATAAAGATCCACATGGGCGAGCATCTTCGCCATGCGGGTAGGGTCTGCAGTCAGATAAAAATGGTTCTCGTGTTCGAAGGGATTGTCGTAATCGGGCTTGAAACTCATGAGCCTGCCTGTCTCTCAGCGACCCGCCGGCCGAGGGCCCGCATAGTCGTTTCCATTCCAAATTGCTCTATTTCGTCAGCGGTATAACGAAGGCCTCGGCAGTTGGATAGTCCGGCCTGCGGCGCCTTGGTCGGATGGCGCGATTGACCCTGAAACGGCAACTGTCCATAAGCGGGCAAGACCTAATTTTGAGAGTGAGACATTGCCATGGCTGATAAAAAAGACAGCTCTTCCGGTGGCGTTTTTTACGGAAATCTCGAGAAAAACCGGAACACTGAGAGCCAATTAGGCTGGTATCAGCAGATGGCTGATTTCGCCAACGAGAATGACTGGCGCCCGCGAGATCAAGCCGCAAATTTCCCTGTCTTCGCGACCCGGCAGGAAATCACGCGCTTCATTGAAGCTTACGAATTTTACAACCTGATCCGCACAACCCCTGGGTGCATCATCGAATGCGGGGTCGCCAGCGGCTTTTTCCTGATGGCGATGGCTCACTTTTGCGCCATTTTTGAGGGGTACCACTACACCCGTAGGATCATCGGCTTTGATACGTTCGAGGGCTTCACAGAGCCTTCGCCCGAAGATCTCTCCAGCGGCGCGGCGCATCTGAAAAAAGGCGGGCTCAAATTCGAGACCCATGACCTGTTGCAGCGAGCCATTGAACTCTATGACGGCAATCGCCCGATCGGGCACATTCCCAAGGTGGAACTGGTCAAAGGTGATATGTCCAAAACCTTGCCGGAATTTATCGAAAGCAACCCGTCCCTTATCGTCGGCATGCTGCATCTTGACGTCGATTTGTTCGAGCCGACAAAGAACACCATCAATCTGTTGATGGAGCGCATACCGAAGGGTGGCGTCATTATCTTTGACGAGCCCAATCACAAAGATTATCCCGGCGAGACCATCGCCATGATGCAAACTGTGGGCATACCCAATTTACGCCTTGAGCGTCTTCCCATCTCAACAATGGCGGCATACGCGAGAGTAGAGTGATTCATGTTTGATAAGACCGCGCTAGATGAAAAAGGCTTTACCGTCGCCAAGAATGTACTTGATGAGGAGTGTTTAGCGCGATTTCAGGATCGTGTCGCCGCCCTGGTGCTTCAGGAAGCGGAACGCCACGACCCGAAACTGAGGGAAAAACTTTCATCGCTCTCCTCATATGACCTTTGCCATCAAGGTCTGATTGAACTCCGCAATGCCTCAGCCGAGGCCATGCGCCGGGTCGTCGATACGGCGAAAATCTCTTCAGAACTCATGTCGGTGATTTATTCGCCGGCGATGACCGAGATCACTGCCGAGGCAATTCCAGGCGCGAAAGAAACAGGCGTACTTTTTTCTTATCCGAATTTCCGCGCCGATCTGCCGACAACCTTTGGCGAAGAACATGATAAATTCGCTCTGCCCTGGCATCAGGAATCCGGTTATTATAAAACACAAGCATCAGCGACTACATCGCTTGTATTTCACATGACATTGTTCGATTGCCCTAAGGAAGGCGGCGCTGTTGAAGTAAAACCCGGCTCGCATCTTCTAAACGAAGTTGAACACGCGGTTTATTTCAAAGATCCTGAAAACAAGCGCCACCGCCGGGTTGAAGTCTCAGACCCTCGGCTGAACGATTTCGAAACGGATTGGCTTGAAACCGATCGCGGTGATGTCGGGCTGTTCAAGTTCCAGCTCTTTCACCGGAGCGGCGTCAACCAGTCCGAGCTTGTTCGTTACAGCTTGCTGATCCGCGCCTCTGCTGCCGGCGCGCCTGATCTTGTGATCTGAGTAACCCATTAAATCGCCGGGAGCTTCGGCACAGGCCATGACAAGCCAGACTGAAAATTCAGCAACACGCCGCCTCACGGCGCCAGCCGTTTATCCAAGCAAGCTCTATGGTCATTTCAGCATCGGCGCAGACCCTGTCACGGCAAGGCTTCATGCACGCCGCAAAGAACCGCTCTTTATTATTTGCCCAGGCCCGACGAGCCTTGAAATCGACCCGGCGCAGGTCGTGGGAAATGGCGTTATTTTCAGAATGAATACGTTCTTTATTGAAGAACAGGCGCGGTTCAGCAAAAAAATCGACGCTTACTTCTGGAGCAATGGTAACGATGTTCTGTATGATGAACTTCAACGCGCTATTGAAGTCGAGAATTATGAAATCGACTCGTTTTTCTCTCCATTACTGTTACGGAGAGAGGACAAAAACCCGAAGAAAGTCCGCGAGTATCAAAAACTCTTCCAGCCAGCCTCTGATCACTGGGCGGTGATCGGGCTAAATCCGGTTCTGGGTCGCGAAATGATGGGCCGCCCCCTGCCGACACAGGCGTTCCAGACACTTGCAACGGGCGCTGTCATGGGATTCGAGGAAATTCACCTGATCGGCGTCGATATGTATTCAGACAAAACGCGCCGTTATGCATATGACTATCCGGAACGCATGAAAGCGAAAGTCGATGAGAAGCATTATGCGCCTTCATACGAACGCGGCGCCCATGGTCATGAACGGGATCTGATTTTTCTTGAAACCATTCGCAGCCAGTTTCCAAACACGCGTATCTACAATGCGTCGCGCGTATCGCCTCTGAAAGAGTTTCTGCCAAACTCTCCCCTCATGGAAAACGCACCTCTGAGCAGCGTCTCTATGATTTCGACTGGAGCACCCAAGAAGCAACGTTCAGCGCATCACAACGCCCTAAGACACAGGGTTTTAAAGTGGGCCAGGACCCTAAAAGCCAAAACTTTGAATATCCTCGGCGCAGGCAAGTAAGCGGTCTAGTCCGTTTCCCTTTCCGGCAGCCAAAGATGTTCACGCTGTTCGGGATGCGCATCGAAATAATTTTCCTGACCAATCGAGAGATAGAGCCCCGCCGATTTTAGCTGCGCAACCAGCTCATCCCCCATGGGGGCGATGCCAAAATCCCGTTCCTTGGCGAAATAAGAGTAGTAACGATATGAGTGGGGATTATCTGCGCCGAAAATGAATGAAACGAACGACTTATCCGAACTGATAAGCCTCGTGAAACTGTCGTCTTTATCATCAAGCAAGCGGCCACAATGAATTAACCGCTGGTCAAACACGATCGCATCACCAGCTGATGCATGCGCCAGACAGGGAGTGCCTTTCAAATCGGCAGGCGCGCTTCTATGATGTAACTTTATTTCGTGATGCTCCTTGCGGTCTGCGGGTATAGCTTTCCGGTCAACATCCATTCCATGCGAGCCAGCGTGAACGCCGAGCGCAAAATCGGAGCACTCAAGATAAACAATAATTTTTGCAACAAGGTAAGGATTCACAGACTCATCCCAATCATGCCCCTTGCCAAAGGAACGGTACGCCGCATCCCTGTGCCAGGGAAAAGACATGTGATTAAGCTGATAGGTCGACCACTGCAGAAATTTGATGTCGTCGCCAATGCATTTTCGCATTACCTCTAGCACTTGCTGGTCAAAGAGTATCTCCCGGCTAGGCGTATAGGCTTCCGCCACATTAAGAGTTGTGTGCGGGTCGGCAAGATAATCGCCGGTCACCAAATCTTTCTTGAACTTCGCCGCTGCCGCCTTGCAATACTGAGGATCATATAACCCACGAAACACCGCGAAACCGTTTTGCTTGTAAAATTCATGAGAAGATGGGTCCGCCAAAGTCGATGAAGGCGGTTGCAAAAACGGGTCTTCCGAATTGTCCGGCATCGTCGGCTTGCTTCGACGGCGTTGCTTCGCATTATTCGGGCAACCTGCTTCGACCCATGACCGGTACTCACGTGTCGGAACGCCTGCGTGTTTATTCCGCGGCGCTGGGGGCTCAACTTTACTGCCCAACAGGCGTGCGTCACGAGACCGGATAAGGCGCAATGGGTAAGTCAGGACTGCGCCGAGCTTAAAAGGAAAGGAATTTTGGGTCGCTGAAAGCGCTGATATGGCCTGATCCCGCTCCGTCAAAAGCGCCTCGATACGCTCCTCCGAAGCTTTCAAAGCCGATTTCAGCTTATAAATTTCCGTATCCTTGCTTGCACTGCCGGAAACCATCTTCACATCTTCACCTGGCATCTTCATCTTACTTGGGCTTGTCTGCACCTGTGCCGAATAAATAACGAAATTCCGCTACAAAGCCTAGGCGAAGCCTCTATAAAAGCTTCGTAACGATGCAAGCAAACTTCTTCGGCTGGCGGCGCCATGCCGGTAAAGGGGAACCTAAATGCACCCCAAAGTCTCTGTTATTATTGTAAACTACAATTCCGGTCCGCGGCTGGAAAAGTGTGTTGCGCACTTGCGCGCGCAAACATTCAGTGATTTCGAAATTCTTGTCGTTGATAACGCGTCAGCCGACGGCTCGGCGGATTTTACCCAAACTGACGGCGCGATCACCTTGATCAAGGCTGAGGGCAACATCGGCTTCGCTGCCGCGAACAACCTTGCGTCATATAGGGCGCAGGGTGAGTGGCTTGCTTTTCTTAATCCCGATGCCTACGCCGACCCTGACTGGCTGAAAGAACTCATTTCGGCAATTGCACGACACCCGCAAGCCGAAGCGTTCGGCTCCACACAACTGGATGATGCTGACAAGACGCGCATCGACGGTGCAGGCGATGTATTCCACGCATTTGGCATACCTTATCGCGGCCTTTACGGCCGGCGGGCCGAGCTTGTGCCCGAAGAAGGAGAATGTTTCGCGCCATGCGCAGCCGCCGCCATCTATCGCAAATCCACATTTAAGTCCTTAGGCGGGTTTAACGAGCGATTTTTTTGTTACATCGAAGATGTCGATCTCGGTTTTCGGCTACGTTTGGCTGGCGGGATGTCCATCCAGGTTCCCGCCGCCATCGTGCGGCATGAAGGATCGGCTCTGACCGGCCGAAGCAGCGATTTCACGATTTACCACGGGCATCGTAACCGCATTTGGACCTATTTTCTAAACATGCCGCTGCCGTTGCTGATCGCAACAGCGCCGTTCCACTATTTTGCCAATACCTATTTCGCCTTCAGGTTTTTATTGATCGGAAAAGGGACCGCCTATTTCCGCGCGTTGAGGGATGCGCACCGCGACTTACGTGAAACTTTCGCTGCTAGACGGAAACGTCAATTAACAAGGAAAGCCAAGACGTGCGAAATCGCTAGAGCGCTGACATGGTCTCCCTTCAAAGTTATGACTCGCAATGCCGATATAAGACAGAGACGCAGGGCCTGAGCTAATCGCTCTCAGAAACAAGGTCCAGTTTATCGCCTGCAGCAGAGCCGTTGCTGTGCGTATTCTGTAACGACGCTGACAAACCCTTTGGTTTGAAGCCGACATTAAAACTTATCGACACACGGAAATCCTCGGCGCGGTTCGGCTGCACTGAATGCTGGAGCCAGGAGGGAAATACCAGAAGCTGCCCGGCTTCGGCTTTGTATTCCACCGCCTGCAAGTTGATGGGTTTGCGTTTTTTTACCGGATAGACATTCATCAATCGCGCGGGCACCGGATCATACAGCTCAATGTTCCCTGATCCTTCCGGCGTTTTCACGTAATAGGCGCCGGAAAGGATAGCGTTCGGATGAATATGCGCTTTGTTAAAGTCGCCCTTGCCGTTTTTGTTAAGCCACATTTCCTTGATCACGAGATCAAAATTATCGAAATCGAATTCCATGAACGTGGCGCAACCGACGCAAGCCGTACCGATCACTTTTCGAATTTCCGCCATATCATTACGCTGATGAATCTGATCGTGAGAATGCCAGCCGCCAACATTGGACCGTGTGATCGACTCTGTCTCTGCTTCGAGTTCTTCCAGTACAGCCAGAATTTGCGCATTGATGCGTTCGAAATCGACGACCTTTCGAGACCAGACTGGCGTATGAAACCAGACCTCGGGTACGAAGCCTTGCGTTTGCTGTTGCTTTTGCGAACTTTTATTCATCAATCTGACCGGTTCTGGCGACAGCGTCACCTTACTGAATGCAAGGCTATTCGGACAAGGGCTCTCCCGTCCTACTTATCCCTCAGCGCCTTTTGATTGATGTCCGCCATCGGTTTGATGATATAGGCGAGCACGGTGCGTTTACCGTTAAGGATCGCTACTTCCGCCGCCATGCCAGGCAAGATCTTCAGATCGCCCCGCTTGCTGTTCAGCGATTCTGCTTTCGTGCGCACCTTGATATTATAAAAGCGCTCGCCGGTCTTTTCTTCTTCAATGGCGTCGGGGCTGATCGTTTCAATGACGCCATCAAGCGAGCCATAAAGCGACGAGTCATAAGCAGTAATCGATACATTGGCGTCCTGCCCGACACGTAAGAAACCGATATCGGCCGGTTTGATTTTCGCCTCCACAAGCAGCGTGTCTTCGCTCGGAACAAGCTCGACAATCGTTTCACCGGGCGAGACAACGCCGCCAATGGTGGACACGAGCACCCGGTTGATCACGCCGGCGACCGGGGCACGCACATCGGTTCGTGTTACTTTGTCCTGCAAGGCTGGCAACTCACCCTTCAGTTCTTCGAACTCGGCTTTCGCTTTTGTCAGGTCTGTCGCCGCAGACGCCATGAATGTTTTGCGGATGCGGTCCACCTCGCCTTCCGCTTCCGCGATCTCAAATTCCAGCCTTCCAATGGCGATTTCGGCGCGTTGCACTTCACCCTTTGCCGCCGCCTCGCGCTGACGCGCGCGCAGCAATTCAACTTGCGGTTCAATGCCCTTGCCGACAAGACGCCGCATAATGCTATGCTCCTCGGCAGCGAGAGTGAACGCCTCAGTCGCTGTCTCTAGAGATACGCGTGCGTCTTCCAGCCCCTTGCGGCGCTGATCGAGTTTATTCTGCTCAACGCCAAGCGAAGCGGCCAGTTCTTCCTGGCGCGCCTGATAGAGCTGGCGTTCGTTTCGAACGATATTCGCCGCGGCGGCGGTCAACTCCGGCGGGAACGTCACCGCTTCAAACGCCGCTTCAGCTTCTAGCCGGGCGATACGCGCCGCAAGCACATTGAATTCGTCCTGTCCTTGCGCAAATGCGACATTCATCTGCGTCGGATCCAGGCGAACGAGTAATTCTCCTGCTGCAACTTTGTCCCCCGCTGAAACGAGGATTTCCTTGACGATGCCGCCTTCAAGATATTGCAATTCCTGCAACTGGTTCGACGTAACGACCCAGCCTTGCCCGCGCGTCACGCGATCAAGCTTGGCGATTGACGCCCAGACAAGGGTCAAAACAACAACTCCCGTGACCACATAAAGAAGGTACTGCGCTGCCTTGGCCGGTTCTATGGGCAACGCGTCATCAATATTTTCGTCTGCCGAGACGAGTTGTCCATTATCAGACATTACGCCGCCCTCGTCGCCACGACCTTCGGCCCTGCAATACGTTTTGTTTTCAGATCCCGTGCGGAAGACATGGCGCGTAAAACCGTATCGCGCGGACCATCGACAATAATGCGCCCCTTATCGAGAACAATAATCCGGTCAACGAGACGCACCATGGACATTCGGTGCGTCACAACAAGCAATGTCCGTCCGCGTGTTGCTTGCTGAAGGCGGGAGATCAAGGTTGCCTCCGCCTGGCTATCGAGAGCGCTCGACGGTTCGTCCAGCAACAATATAGACGGCTTGGGCGCCAGCGCTCGCGCCAGCGCAATCGCCTGGCGCTGACCGCCGGAAAGGCCCTCTCCCCGCTCAGCTAACCGCTGATCGTAACCGCCTGCTGACGCGCCGATAAATTCATGCACGCCGGAGATTTTCGCCGCAAGCAGAATGTCCTCGTCAGAGACGCTCTCAAGCCCAAGCGCGATATTCTCCTTGATGCTGCCGGAAAAAAGACAAACATCCTGCAGGACGGCGCCGATATTTGAGCGCAGATCCGCCGGACGAAGCTGGCGAATATCCGTATCGTCAACAAGAACAGACCCTTCAGTCGGCTGATAAACGCCAGTGACCTGGCGCACTATGGTGCTTTTGCCGGAACCATTCTTGCCCAGAATCGCAACCCGCTCTCCCGGCTCAATCGTAAAGGAAATATCGTCAAGCGCGCGTGCGGTTTCTCCCGGGTAGGAAAAGCTCACTTCGCGAAATTCTATTTTTCCCTGCAGGTTTGGCCTCGGCAAATAATCACGCGATGGGTCGGTTTCGCATTGCGCAGTCATCAATTGGTTTAGCGATTTGTATGACGCCCAGGCGCCATTGACCCGGCTTAACAGCGATGCAACCTGGGCTAGCGGCGCCATCGCCCGGCCCGTCAAGATGACGCTGGCGATCAAGGCGCCGGTGGTGATCTCGTTGGCGCTGACCAGAAACACGCCGATGACGACAACGCCAACCTGGCTCGCCTGTTGGGCAAAGCCCGACATATTAACAGCAAACTGATTTAAAAAACGCCCGATAGTAGAAATTTTCGCCTGCCGTGTGACGCCATTGCGCCACCGCGAGCGCATCATGCCGCTTGCCTGAACGCTCTTCACCGTTTCAAGGCCGCCAAGCGTTTCAATCAGCACGGCGTTCTTGTGATGCCCCTCGGCCATGGCCTGTTGGGTGCGCTTCATGATCAAGGGTTGAATGATGATGCCAGATGCTATCGCCATCAGCACACCGATCAACGGCACAATGGCGAGCGGACCACCGACAAGGGCGATCGTTGCAATGAAAAGGAAGATAAAAGGCAGGTCGACGATAGCGACCAGCGTTGCGGAACTGAAAAAGTCGCGCAGATTTTCAAACTCTTTGACCAATCCCGCGATCGCCCCGGTGGCGCCGCGCCGCGCCTCCATCCGCATCGCCGTGAGATTGTCGAAAACGCTGGCGCCCACCGTCGCGTCAAGGCGCTGTCCGGCGATATCGATGAAATACCCGCGCAGCGATTTCAAAACGAAGTCGAAAATATGGGCCAACAAGACGCCAATCGTCAGCGCAATCAGCGACTCAATCGCACGATTGGGCAGCACGCGGTCATAAACCGTCATGATAAAAAACGACGATACAAGTCCCAGCAAATTGACAATTGCAGCAGCTAGTATGGTCTGACCATAGATTTTGGCGTTGTCGCGTAACGGACCATATAGCCAATGAGATGTGGGGGCGATGCTTTTTAGAAAGTCCTGCCTATTCATACTGCGCCCCGCCTATGGCGTTCTCATACTCAAGCTGCGGCGAAAACAGGCGCAACAGCCCGCCTGTATGTTCCATCAATGCATAGGCAGCCATGTCATGGGTGGAGAGCGCGGTTAAATACGCAACGCCGGCTTCAAAATAATCGTTCTCCGCTTGCAATACGTCTATGAGATCACCGCGCGAGAGCTTGTATCGCTCAAGCACAAGATCGCGTGTTTCATTATGGGCAATCACAGCCTCGGCCAATGCGCTGAGCCGTTCATCGGCGCCCTGTAGCCGTTCAAACGCCATGGCCGCATCGCGCGCAACTTCCTGCCGTACGAGCGATTCATTAAACGACTCACGTTTGGCCTGGGATCTTGCGATTGAGATATCAGCCGCGCGGGCGCCGCCCGAAAACAGATTGTAGTTGACGTTCAAACCTGCGCGCACGTCAAAATCGTCGCCAGTATCAAACACATCATATTTTACCGCATCGACGGACAATCGCACTTCCGGGTATCGCGCGCCTTTCGCCGCCTTGAAATCAGCGCGCTTCGCGGCTGTTCGCGCTTCAGCGGCAGCAAGTTGCGGGTTATTGGCAAGAGCCTCCGCAACCATTTCATTACGCGTTTCCATCAAGGGCGCGGAGACGTCGGGTCTGGAGAGCGTTTTCGGCCTGTCGCCGAAAAATTCCTCGTAACGAATATCGGCGAAGCGCTTGCTTTCTTCAATCTCTGACAGCCGCGCCCGCGACGCGGCAAGCCGCGCCCGCGCCCGTGTCACATCCGCTTTCGATCCCGCCCCAAGCCGTTCTCGTTCCTTTACATCCTCCAGGATTTTTTCGTGACGGTTGATGAAAGCACGACCCAACTTAACCAGCGCCTGATGCGCGGCGACGTCGTAATAGGCTGTCAACGCATTGATAGAGAGGTCGTTGATCCTTGTGGATAAGGCGTTCTTGTACTCTTGGTCCAGCGCCCTGGCGCTGCGAATTCGTTGAATGGTTGCCCCGCCATCGAAAATCAACTGCGATGCGGAAACGCCGGCGGTGAATTGCTCGCGCGGCCTAAGCGATTCGACTACGTTGTCGGTATTTGCTGCGAAATCGCGCGTTATAGAATAATCGCCCCGCAATTGCGCAGATAGCTGTGGCAGCAATGCCGATCGTGCGCGCTTGCGCGCTGAAGACGACTCTTCAAGGTTTGACGCTTGCGCATGAAACGCCGGGTGGCGGCCCACGGCGCGCCTTATCAGGGCGGCAAATGTTGTCTGGTCGCTCTGTGTCGTGACAATATATCCGGCTGGTCCGAGCGCCCTTTCAAGCTCTGGAAAAACCCCTGACGCACTCGGCGCGCGCGCAGGAGCCACGGGATAGTCTCCGGCTTGCGGTTCAGATTGAGAAACATCGTCAGGATACAATGAACCGTAAAATTTTGGCTCTTCGGGCGTCATCGCAAAACTGGCGGATGGCATGATACTAAACGCGGCGCCAGAAACTAATATGATCTGAAGCCTGAACATTACGCACACCTATAAATCGACATGTTTACCGGCGCCAATCCAATGGGAACCGTTAAGGTTAATCAAAGCTTTAATAGTGCGAGAACACTGATAAAGACTTAACTCAGCAACAGATGAGCGTATTCAATCCTATGAGAGGAGATGAAACTTTCTTAAAAATTTTCCTGAAAGGATTTAATTAGTTTTTCGTCAATTTAGCTTGAGTTTGTATTAACGTGTCTTTGAGCACGCGCTCGAAATCATCTGTTGCGTCTTTCCAGTTTCGGCGCTGTGCGGTTTTCAGGCACTCTTCAGACATTTTACCCCAGTCATCGGCGCCAAGATTTAAAATCTTTTCTGTCTGATTTGTAATTGTGGCGGCGTCCGCATCCACCAACACGCCATTGCCCTCGTGAACCAGTTGCGGCGCAGCGCCGGCGCGCGTCGCGACAACCGGCGTGCCAGCGGCCATTGCCTCCAGAATGGGAAGCCCGAACCCTTCCTCATCACTGGTGAACAGCCATACATCACAGGCGTTGTAGATTTCACGAATCTTCTGAGGTGATGGGTTTTCAGAAAACTCGAGCCATGAAGGCGTTTTCCCCGGACCACGCGGCTTATGACTTCCGAAGGAAAGAACTCTGAGATCTTCAAATCGCTCTTTTAATCGGCCGCATACCTCAATTGCCAAAGCCGAATTTTTCATTGCCGCAACCGAATATAAAAAGCCTACGGCTGGTCGGGCCTGTTTCTTTTTTTCAGGCGTGCTGAATACTTCAAAATCAATTGCATTTTCTATGACTTCAATGCCAGTTGACGCATGCTCATTGATTAATTTTGAACGGAGCCATTGTGAAACAGCGATTTTTCGGAATGGAAGCTCATAAACGGCGCGAACACGGTCGACGGGCAGGTAGGGAAATGCCTCATAACCTTGAACAAAGTGCACCTTGGCGTAATGATCGGAGAGATTGTTTATCCATTCCGCTGTCTCCCACCAAGTCGCAATAACAATATCCGCGTCAGGAAAGTCTTCTGCCGACAAAACGCGCTTTCCCTCAACAACGCGAACCGAAATTTCGGCCTCCTCCAGAAACGGTCCATTACGCTCCGTGACAAATCGAGAACGAAAAAATGCTTGACGGACTTTACCGCGAAGAGTTTTCGGTTTTGCTCCTACGAGTTTCGGCGCAATTAAAGTCACGTCATGACCGCGACGGCACAATTCATTTGCATAGCCTGCGATGATACGAAAACCGCCTGTTGGAGCTATTGCCCCTCCAGCAAGCACAAACACAATCCTCATACTGGATTTCATGCGCCTATCACATATTCTGCGGCGTTAAGGCCAGCAATAAAACAAGAACCACTGCTGCGACAATCATCCGGCCCTCCACGATAAGGTCCAGCTTCATGAACTTTTTGCCCAGCCTCCAAATAACCGGCAATGACGCTGCTGCGATACAGGAAAACGTCAATATAGCGGCTTTCGCGCTTAAATAAGTCGCCGCCAACGGTACGAAAATCATTAAGGCCGTCCCGCCCACGACCGTTACAGCGGTAAAGCCTTTGCTGTCTCCCGACGCGAGGGCGGCCGTGTTGATCAACCTGTACGGCAAAAATAGCAACATGGGCGCAAGCAATTTCACATAATAGCCAACACCGGAATAGTTATCCGGATAGATCAACGAGAAAACCGGCTCAGCCAACAAGAACGCACCATAGGCGATGCTAACAACAAAAAGGTCGGCAATCAGCCGGGTTTTTCTATACAGGTTTTCTATACTTTCCGGCGCCTCACGAAAAACTTCACTGAATGCAGGAAAAAATATGCGGCCTATTATAGTTTCCACTACAGCGGTCCCCGCCAACACCCAAATAGACGCAACAGCGTATAAACTGAACGCATTACTCTCCATCATCCACCCGAACAGCAACTGATCGCCGCGATTTAGAATAAAACCGAAAAAGGAAGCGATGATCAGCCATTTTCCGAAATGAAAAATTTCGCGAAAATGATCTCCAACAAGCATAATAGACATACGCGGACCAGGGAAAATCACGTGGGATAAACCTGTGGCGAAAACAGAGCCTGCGAGAATACCGAAAACCAGCGCCCAGACGCCATATCCCATTAATGCAAAGCTGATCGTCACAGTCATCACAAAAAGCTGGCGCGCAACCTCCAGCCCCACCACACGAGTCATCATCAATTTACGCTCGGCCAACGACCGGTTAATAGATGAAAAGCCATCGATAGGAAGCTGGATCGCTATGGCGGCCATTATCCAGGGCAAAATTGGGTCTGCGAAAATACTGTCCGCCTGAACGGCGCCGTTTGCGCTTAGCAAACCCACCCCGACTGCGGCCAAACAGATTATTACCCACACCAGGAAATTTCGCAGAATCTTCATCGTCCACGCAGTGCGCAAGAATGAAGGTTGCTCGCTGTTAGGACTTCTGATGACACTTGCGCCGATGCCAATATCCGTCAGCATCACAGCCCAGATGTTAATGGAAATAGCAACCGCCATCAGCCCGAAAGCTTCCGGCGCCAAGAGCCGCGTTAAGATGAGATTTGATATGAGGCGCAGAATCTGACCGGCGCCGAACCCGCCCATGACGATGCCGCCGCCCGAAAAAATCCGCCGCCTTAATGAGGGAAGTATAGGGTTAAGATCAGAGGGTTTTAAGCTGTCAGATTGCATTCAAAATGGCGCCAGTCCGCGCGAAACTCGACTTGCCACCGCAACTACGCTAGTTGGTCTTAAGAATCCATATTTTCCGGCAAGGATGCCTGAATTGGCGCAGTAAGTGCAGTGTATGATTCTCCCCGCGGCCACACTTTTAAAGGTTAAATTGCGCCGTCTTGAGATGAGATGAACAGGTCAGAACAATCATGTCGTCCCATCTAAAAGCTTTTATTGTCGTATTTATTGTTTCTGCCGCAGTCTTATTCTTCTTTCGGAAACCATTTGCGGAGTTGGTCTCAGGTAAACGCTACGATATGTGGCGAAATGTCTGGATCGCCGTAACAGTTTGCGTATTCCTCATCCCGAATTACTGGCTCTTCATTCTGCTTGCCGGGATGGGCGCTCTGGCGCTTTCCTGGGCGGAGCCTGTTAAGCCATCCGTCTTCTTTTTGTTGCTATTTTCAGTGCCCGCCATAGGGGCGGCCATTCCCGGCTTCGCAGGGATAAACAAGTTTGTCGATGTTACCCCACAAACGGCGTACACGTTGTTGTTTCTAATGCCGGCGATGTTCGCAGCAACACATATGAAAAAACTGTCGCGCGTCGGCGGCGGTGCAGACCTCTTTTTCCTGCTCTGGCTTGTTCTGCAAATCGTCCTGTGCCTGCGCGGCCCGACCTTTACGCATATCCTGCGGACAATGATTGAGGAGTTCATCGTCCTTGCTCCGTTTTACTATGTATTCAGCCGCTACCCGAAATCGCTTTCCGACATACGGATCATGTCAGGCGCGTATCTGCTGCCGGTTTTAATCTTGTCCGCCATTTCCATTCCCGAATTCATCAGGAGTTGGCACTTTTATACAAGCGTGACCACCGGCTGGTTCGGACAGTTGCCTTTCACATACACCATTAGGGAAGGATTGCTGCGGGCATATGCGTCGGTTTTTGATCCAATCGCGTGGGGTTATGTCGCCATGACCGGCGTAGGCGTCGGCCTCGCCTTCATGAATGAAAGATTTTCGCTGCTTTACAAGTCGGCTGGCTTCGCCCTTTTAATGGCGGGCGTGTTAGTGTCATTGTCACGCGGGCCATGGGTCGGCGTTGTCGTGACAATTGCTGTATTTGTTCTGATTAGTCCGAAAACGACGCTGCGAATGGCGCAACTGGGATCGGTTTCGCTCATCGCAGGCCTCATGTCGCTCGCCACCCCTTACGGGCAAAAAATTCTCGGCCTCCTCCCGTTCATCGGCGATAATGCCGGCGACACAATCTCATATCGGCAGAGATTGCTGGATGCAGCGGGTGAAGTGATGATGGAGAGTCCGTTATTCGGATCGTCGGAATATCTGCAACATCCTAAATTGCAGGCGCTGCGACAAGGGCAAGGCATCATCGACATCGTCAACTCTTACTTGCAAGTGGGGTTGAAAAGCGGCTTCGTGGGTCTTGTGTTGTTTCTGGGCGTATTTGCTTGCGCATTGCTTGCGCTCAGAAAAGCCATGCGGTCCGCCCGGCGGCATGATCCGACGCTTGCATTATATTGCCGCGCCTATTTCGCTACATTGATTGGCATACTCGTAACTATATTTACAACGAGCAGCGTCTTTCAAATTCCCATGGTTTACTGGTGCTTTGCTGGAGTCGCCATTGCGCTTGCGCGCATAGAAAAGCACCAATCAACCCAAGAAGACTCAAGTTTACCGGCCGAAGTGAAAACGACTATCAACAGCGATCAATTCGCCTGGAAATAATCCACCAAAGCTCTGCATCTTTTTGCTGAAAAGCTGCCAGTCGCCTAGACACTATTGAGAGGTCGCAGGCATAAGTTAAACAGGCAGCAGCCGGGAGATTACGCAATGCCTGTGACCTTCACCGTAAATGGCGAACAAAGATCCGTCGATGCAGAACCAGATACGCCGCTATTATGGATTTTGCGTGACGAGTTACGACTGACCGGGACCAAATTCGGCTGCGGCATTGCCCAATGCGGCGCCTGCACTGTTCATCTGAACGGGTTGCCCCGACGATCCTGTGTTACGCCTGTGGGGTCAATCGAAGGGCAGTCCGTCACAACCGTTGAGGGTCTCGAAGGAGCCGAAGCCGATGCTGTGCGCGCGGCATGGGCGGAATTCGATACTCCCCAGTGCGGCTACTGCCAATCGGGACAAGTGATGTCTGCTGCAGCTCTCCTCACACGCAACTCAAACCCTACCGACGAAGACATCGATAACGCCATGGCAGGCAATATCTGCCGTTGCGCCACTTACGTGCGAATTCGCAAGGCGATCAAAGCCGCCGGCGAAAATCTGGGAGGTTGATCATGGCTCCACTCGACACCCCCGCCCCTTCTCGCCGCGCGTTTCTTGCAGGCGCAAGCGGCCTGCTCATCTCAGTCGCTCTGCCGGTCAAATCCCGCGCCCAGTCCGGCGCAGAAAATGTGCTGGGCGGCGGCGAATCTGGAGAAAATCTTTTCGAGCCAAACGCATTCGTTCGGGTCAGCCCTGACAACACCGTTACCGTCTTGATCAAGCACATCGAATTTGGCCAAGGACCGTGGACCGGTCTTGCAACGCTTGTTGCTGACGAGATGGACGCCGACTGGTCGCAAATCAAAGCTGAACACGCCCCCTCAAATGCTCAGCTTTATGCTAACGCCGCTTTTGGACCCATTCAGGGTACCGGCGGCTCTACCGCCATGTTCTCGTCATACGAATTAATGCGTAAAGCAGGCGCAACGGCAAAGGCGATGTTGATCGCTGCGGCGGCTGCGCGGTGGGGCATTTCATCAGACTCAATCAGCGTATCAAACGGCGTTGTTTCTCATACAGGCAGCGGACGTTCTGCGACATTCGGCGAATTGGCTGAGGCTGCCTCGTCTCAAACGCCGCCAGAAAATCCGACATTAAAAACGCCGGATCAATTCATTTATATTGGCAAGAACGTTTCAAAACTCGACACAAGGGACAAATCAAACGGCGCCGCTATCTTCAGTCTCGACGTCTATCGGGACGGCATGCAAACTGTTGTCGCCGCACATCCGCAGAAGTTCGGCGCGACGCCTGCATCATTCGACGCCGCCGCCGCACTCCGAATAAACGGCGTTGAAGACGTCAAGCAGGTCGGCGATGCCGTGGCTGTTTACGCCCGCAACACATTTGCAGCGCTGAAGGGACGCAAAGCGCTCGATATTACCTGGGATGAAAGCGCCGCTGAAACGCGCTCGTCCGAGGTTATCGCACAGGAACGTATCGACGCCGTGAAAAACGCCGGCGCTACCGCCAATGAATCGGGCACAGCGAGCGACGCACTTGATTCCGCAGCGACGACGCATGAAGCAGAATATGTTTTCCCTTATCTCGCCCATGCACCCATGGAGCCGCTCGACGGCGTTATTGAACGTACTGAAGACGGCGGCGTTGAAGTCTGGATGGGAAGCCAGATCCAGACAGGCGATCACATGGCGATTGCGCAAGTCTGCGGCCTTACGCCGGATAAAGTGAAACTCAACACGATGCTCTCCGGCGGCAGTTTTGGCCGCCGAGCACAACCCACGTCTCATTTTGCCGTAGAGCTCGCCTCAACCTTCATGGCCGCTGGCGGACAAACTCCGATCAAGCTCGTTTGGACACGGGAAGATGACATTCAGGGCGGCTATTATCGCCCGTTGACGGCGCATCAGTTGCGCGGCGGACTGGATGCCGATGGCAACATCATCGCCTGGGAACAAACAATCGCTGCGCAATCGTTTCTTGCCGGCTCGCCATTCGAAGGAATGATCCAGAACGGTGTAGACGCAACAATGGTCGAAGGGGCGGCGCCAATTCCCTATAGCGTGCCGAACTTCAAAACCTCAGCGCACATCATCAATAACCCGGTGACAACTCTTTGGTGGCGATCGGTCGGCCATACGCATACCGGTTACGCCGTTGAAACCTTTATCGACGAGCTCCTTGAAAAGGCAGGCAAAGACCCTGTAGCGGGACGTCTTGCTCTAATGAGTGAAGAACATGCGCGCCTAGCCGCCGTATTACAAAGGGCAGCTGATATGGCCGGCTGGGGACGCGCCGCGCCTGAGGGCCGCGCCTTTGGCGTCGCTGCAGTCGAATCCTTCCGCTCATATGTGGCGCAGGTCGCAGAAGTCTCCATCGAAAACGGCGTGCCGCACGTTCATAATGTCTGGTGCGCTGTCGATTGCGGCGTCGCCGTCAACCCGGAAGTGGTCAAAGCGCAAATGGAAGGCGGCATCGGCTACGGTCTTGGCGCGATCCTGTTCAACGAACTGACCCTTGATGAGGGCGGCGCGGTCGCGCAATCGAACTTCCATGATTACCGCTCACTCAGAATCAGCGAGATGCCAAACGTAGAGGTGGAGATCATTCCATCGACTGCGCCGCCAACGGGCGTTGGCGAACCGGGCGTTCCGCCTATTGGTCCTGCTGTTGCGAACGCCGTGAGAAAGTTGACCGGCAAGACGCCGCGTAGGCTGCCCATGATCAAAGACCTGCAGGCATAAGGAGAGATCAGATGCGTTATTCAAACCGCCTTCTCCCGGTATTGCTGATCTCCGCCGGCGCTATCGCGCTTTCCGCGTGCGGCAAGAAAGAAAGCACCGATGCGCCACCGTCCAGAGGCGCCACGGAAGTGAACGGACTGAAAACACCCGCCGCATTCGCGGACATAGAAAATGACGAAGAGCGTGCGGCAGCGATCTTTGTTGAAATGAACAAGGTCATTTCACATCCACGCTGCGCCAATTGCCACCCGAAATCCGGCGGGCCGACGCAAGGTGATGATATGCATCCGCATGAACCGCCCGTAGTTCGCGGTGACGGCATGGGCGCCGCGGGCATGGAATGCATCACCTGTCACGGACAGGAAAATGTCGAATTCGCCAGTATGGAGGGATCAATTCCGGGCGCATCGCCATGGCATCTGCCGCCAGAGTCGATGGGCTGGCAAGGATCAAGCGCCGCTGAGATCTGTACGCAAATCCAGAATGAAGAGTTAAACGGCGGACGCTCGCTTGAAGATCTGGTTGAGCACAACAGCCGCGATCATCTCGTTAACTGGGCCTGGCATCCGGGCGAAGGAAGAACCCCGGCGCCTGGCGATCAGGAAACTTTCGGTGCGCTGACCGCCGCCTGGGTTGAGGCGGGCGCGGGCTGTCCGGCGGGTTAAGCAGAATACCCAAAATGGTACCGCCTTCTGGGTTCGAACCAGAGACCTCTAGATCCACAATCTAGCGCTCTAACCAACTGAGCTAAGGCGGCCCTTCGGCTTGGAAGGCGCGGAACCTACGCGCGGGGCGAAAGGTTTTCAAGCGCCCCAAGACGCTTTTTGCAAGGACCTATGCGCCGCCTTTCAAGACGGCGATTTCCTGTTTCAACTGGGAGATTCGCGTTGAATCATTAGGGTGAGTTGAAAGAAGCTCAGGCGGCTGACCGGACTTCTGCGCCGACATGCCTTCCCAGAAACGCACAGCCTCGTTCACGTCGTAATTCGCCCGGTGCATATACCTGAGACCATAGCGATCAGCCTCAAGCTCATGTTGACGGGAGAACGGCAAAATAACGCCATACTGGGCACCAAGGCCGAGAGCGCCGAGCGCCATTTGCGAAGCCTGACTGTCACCGCCGATCACCACCTGCGCCACGCCCAGCCCCGCCTGCGCCGCAGCGGTGCGACCATAGCGCTGACCTGCGTGGTTGAATTTCACGTGGGCGACTTCATGGCCCATAACGGTGGCGATCTGCGAATCGTTTTCCATGATGTCGAGAATGCCGGTGTAAAAGCCGATCTTGCCGCCCGGAAGCGCAAACGCATTAAGGTCGTCAGAAGCAAAGACTTCCACCTCCCATCCAGCGGGGTTTTCATTCGCGGCGGATATGATCCGCGGCATCACCCGGCGAACGCGGGACGTATATTTCGGGTCATTAGTCGTCGGCTGCTGCGCCTTAAGATCGGCCCATGCCGACCCTGCAAGCTGCGCCATCTGATCAGCGGATGGTGTGAACGCTTGCGAGACTGTCGTGCAGCCCGGCGCCAGCACGACAATGCTGCCGGCGGCCGCCGCCTTGGCGAAGGCGCGGCGCGACATCGTAACTTTATGATCGAGGACGCGATATTTTTCCGACATTTTGGAAACCCCTTGATGAACGATTCCGACGAGCGGGATCATAAGCCACCAGAAGCCACAGCACAAATCAGAGATTTAAAAGGAAAACGCCGCTATTACGGCTCGAGTTCACAATCCCAGTAGAGAAAATCCTGCCAGCTTTCATGCAGGTAATGAGGCGGAAAAGCGCGGCCGCGCTCATTCAACTCGAACATGGTCGGGCGTTCGGGTTCGCGCGCCGGGAACATCTTTGCTTCTCGCGGCGTGCGCCCGCCTTTTTTGATGTTGCATGCGCTACAGGCGGCGACAATGTTCTCCCATGTGGTGCGCCCGCCTTGAGAACGGGGCACAACATGATCAAACGTCAACGATTCACGCGCCGTCACACCACAGTACTGACACGCAAAGCTGTCGCGTAAAAACACATTAAAGCGAGTGAACGCCGGTGCGCGCGCATGATTGACATAGCTGCGTAACGACACGACCGACGGCAACCGCATTTCGAATTTCGGGCTGTGCACTCTGGTGTCGTATTGCGCGACCACATCAACGCGATCAAGAAAGACCGCTTTCAGCGCATCCTGCCACGACCAGAGCGATAATGGAAAATAGCTTAAAGGCCGGAAGTCCGCATTCAACACCAGCGCAGGACAGGCATCAGGAGTTCGAAACGCCAAGCTCATCGCCGGCGCTCCCGGACCAAAATTCTAAAACCGCGTCGATGCCAACTCAATAACCTGAAAGCGGGTACTCCCCTGCTGTCGTGTTATCCTAATCGATACCTGTAAGGAAATTCTATATCTGATTCCCCATGACAGAATTTTGAACAAAAAGGCGATATTTTCGCAACAGCGTCAAATCGGCTCCCGGCCGCGCAAATGCGCATAATACGTCCAGAGAATATGCGCCGCGACGCCGCGATAAGGGGCCCATTTCAATGCTTTCGCATCGAATTGCTTCATTACGGGATGCGGCCTGCGCTTCCTGCCTGCGCAGTAGGCGCCAAGCAGCGCCACATCGCCCGGCGGCCAGATATCGACCCGCCCCTCACAAAACAACAGGTAAATCGCCGCCGTCCACGGACCGATTCCCTTGATTTTCTGCAATGCGGCGGACGCCTCAAAATCATCAAGTTTCGAGAGCGTTCCGAGGTCAAGCGCGCGGCTTTCCATGTCGTTCGCCAGCGCCAGGACATAGCGAATTTTTGGGCCGGAAAGACCGAAACTTCGCAATCCATCCTCACCCTGACGAAGGGCTTCGCGCGGTTTCATCACCTTCATGCCGTTACGGCAACGGCCCCAGATCGCCTGCGCGCTTTGCACTGACACCTGTTGTTCGACGATGATGCGAAACAGCGCTTCGAAACCGCCCGGGCGGCGGCGAATGTAAGGCTCGCCTATCGCATCGAGCGCACGCGCAAGCACCGGGTCTTTCTTTGCAAGCGCAGCGCATGCGGCGGAGGAATCTTCGAAGACGTCGAGATGGTGGTCTAGTACTTGCACTCTTCAAACAGTTTTTTCGCATCGCCATCGAGGTCGTTCAGAAAACGCGACACAGTGTATTCGCCCATGGTGACGCCGCTCTTTGCGATTTTGACCAACGGGTCGAGATACGTCGTTTCATCCTCTTTCAGATTGCCGCGCTGCGCCCGGCGCTTAAGGCCTTCGCGCGAGATTGCGAGCACATCGAGCGCGATGTCCTGCACCGTGCGGCCGCCTGCTTTTGCCTGCAACCCGAATCTTGCGGCGTCGTCGCGCAGTCCCTCGCGCACGTCCTTTGTCCAGTCCTTGGCGAGGTCCCACGCGGCGGCGCAGGCGTTATCGTCATACAAGAGACCAACCCAGAACGCCGGCAGCGCGCAGATACGCGCCCATGGCCCGCTATCGGCGCCGCGCATCTCTAAAAATGTCTTCAAGCGCACTTCAGGAAACGCCGTAGACAGATGATCTTCCCAGTCTTCGATAGTCGGGATTTCTCCCGGCGCGGCGGGCAACTCGCCTTTCATGAAATCCCGAAACGACTGCCCCGCCGCATCAATGAACTTGCCATTGCGGCGCACGAAATACATGGGCACATCGAGCATATAGTCGGCGTAACGCTCGAACCCGAAACCGTCTTCGAAAACGAAATCCAAAAGCCCGGTGCGATCTGGATCGGTGTCGGTCCAGATATGCGCACGCCATGACGCGTAGCCGGAATCCTTTCCCTCGACCAAGCCGGAATTAGCGAACAAAGCCGTCGCAATCGGTTGCAGCGCCAGCGACGTTCTGAACTTCGCCGCCATATCGGCTTCCGATGCGAAATCGAGATTGACTTGCACGGTGCAGGTCCGGTGCATCATGTCGAGGCCGAGGGAGCCTTTCTTCGGCATGTAGTTACGCATGACGCCGTAACGCGCCTTTGGCATTTTGGGCGCATCATCGCGCGTCCATGTGGGCGCAAAGCCCATGCCGAGAAACGCAACGCCGAGCGGATCGCAAACTTTTTTGACGGCGTCGAGATGGCGGTGCACCTCGTCGCAGGTTTGATGCACATTGTCGAGCGGCGCGCCGGAAAGCTCAAACTGACCGCCAGGCTCTAAGGACACGCTCGCGCCCTCGCCTTTCAAACCAATGGGGTTACCGCCCTCAGCGATTATCTCCCAGCCGGTTTCGGCCCCCAGTTTTTCGAGGATCGAACGGATGCCCGCTTCGCCTTCGTAAGGAATGGGTTTCAGGTTCGTGCGGCAGAACACGAATTTTTCGTGTTCCGTGCCGATTTTCCATTCCGATTTCGGCTTGCAGCCGGAGGCAAGATACGCCGTCAGCTGATCTTTTGATTCGATCTTAGGCGAAGCGCCTGATGATGGTTTGGCGGTCGTCAACTTTTCCTCCAGCCCGTCGCGTCAGCGCCCGTTAAAGGTCGCTCTATAGCGAGACGGGAAAAACGCCAAGCCTTGAACGCATCACGCCTTCGCGACATGGGGCTCACCGCCAGTCGCCTAACGCCGCCTGCCATAATGTCAGCGCTGAAATTACGGCTGTATCGGCGCGTAAAATGCGCGGCCCGAGCGTGACAGGCGTAACGAAAGCCTTGTCTCGCAATGCGCGTCGCTCATCCGGCGTAAACCCGCCCTCAGGGCCGGTCAGCAAGACCCAGGACACAGCATTCCTATCGACGTCCTTTAGCGCTTCTAACATTGGCGCGGCGCGGCCTTCACGCCCACCCCATTCTTCATTTTCATCGTCCCCCGCCTCATCGCAAAAGACGAGCCGCGTTTCCTCCGGCCAGTTGGCCAGAGCCTGATTTAGTTTCATCGGTGCGACGACGGATGGTACGGTGAGACGGCCAGACTGTTCCGCCGCTTCGACGGCGATCGCCTGCAACCGTTCCACATTCAGCTTTGGCGCGACGGTGCGTTCGGTAATAATCGGCTGAAATTTACGAGCGCCCAGTTCCGTCGCTTTCTGAATGATGTTCTCCAGCGCGCCGCGTTTTACCGGCGCGAACAATAACGTTATGTCTGGCTCCGACGTTTGCGCACGCGTCTGTTCTTTCAGCGCAACCAGCCCGCCTTTCTTTTTCAGTTCCGCGATCTCTCCCGTAAACTCGCCATCGCGCCCGTTGAACAGGCGCACCTCGTCGCCCTCGTTCCGGCGCAGCACGTTTTTGAGGTAATGCGCCTGCGCATTGTCGAGCGGCGCGGCGGCACCAGCCTCAAGCGGTGCATCAATGTAAAGACGTGGGATCATGAACTTTATCGCTATTCTTCGTTTTTGATAATTTGATCACCAAAGCCCGCTTCATGTAAGCGGCGTTTCCAATCCTCTTTTTTCCCGCAATAATAAATACATCCAACATCAGCAGCTTTCATCGCTGCGAGAACACTTTCGAATTCTTTATCCGTTTTCGGCTGCCGCTTTACAAAACAGTGATTGTCTTGTTCACCCTTCTCGTCATCCCAGGAAAAGAATTCCGGCGATGTTTCCACCGGCATTCCGCATGTTATGCAACAACCATCTGCAACGAAGAATTCTCCGGGTGCATTTCGTGGATAAGGCTTTTTCATAACTTTGTTTCTTGCCCCTTCTTGCGGATTGTGAACCCCAATCGATGACAATTCGCCCTTTTGATAAACCTCATTATACCCGCTACACAAATCGCCATGACCAACCCGTCCGCCGCCCAAAACCAGGCCACGCCTGACGCCATCCCCAATAGCTGGGTCGATCGCGCGCCTGATACTGTGAAACCCTATCTGCGCCTGATGCGTGCAGACCGGCCCATCGGCGTGTGGCTGTTGCTTATCCCGTGCTGGTGGGGCCTCGCACTCGGTAATCTGGCGCTCGCCAATGCTGGCAGCGCTGGCGGACTGATCGCGCTTTGGCATGGCGTTCTGTTCGTTATCGGCGCCTATGTGATGCGCGCAGCCGGTTGCACCTATAACGACATCGTTGATCAGGACATTGACGCGAAAGTCGAGCGTACGGCGCTGCGCCCGATCCCTGCCGGTGCGGTCTCGGTTAAGCAAGCTTGGATGCTGCTCGTGGCACTTTCGCTGATTGGCCTCGTCGTTCTCCTTCAATTCAATCGCACCGCCATCATCACCGGGCTTTCCGCGCTTGCGCTTGTCGCCGCTTACCCATTCATGAAGCGCATCACATATTGGCCGCAGGCATGGCTCGGCCTTACTTTTAACTGGGGCGCGCTTGTGGGCTTCGCCGCAGCAAACGGCGCGCTGAGACCCGAAGCATTTGCTATTTACGCCGCCGGGTTTTTCTGGACGCTCTCTTACGACACTATTTATGCGCATATGGATAAAGACGACGACATCCTGATCGGCGTCAAATCCGCCGCGCTGAAGCTTGGCGCTAACACCAAACCCTGGATCGGCGTTTTCGTATCGATCGCGCTCATTCTGTTTGGGCTCGCCGGCGTGTTGATTGGCGCAAGCCTCGCTTTCTTTATCGGTCTTCTTCCAGCGGCGGCGCATTTCTTCTGGCAATGGCGCAAACTCGACATCAATGACGGTCACAAATGCTTGACCCTTTTCAAATCGAACCGCGACGCGGGGCTTTTGCTGCTGCTGGCGCCGCTTTGTGAACTTGCCGCGCGTTTAATATAAAGGCGCAAGCGTCTAAGTAGAGGCTTGGAAATTATTCGCTGCGAGACGGAGGGCCCGTTATGATGAAAATGAACCGCCGGCATCTTGCGCTCGGCGCCATCAGCATCGCTGCCGGTTGCGGCGTGCAAACAAGGGAACAGGTTATGGCGAAAGATCCCGATCCATCCACCATTCCGGATTATGACAAATGGCAGTTGTCGAAAGAAGAATGGAAAGAGCGCCTGTCGCCCGAAGCTTACGCCGTGCTTCGCCGTGAAGGGACTGAACGCGCCGGCACCAGCCCACTTGATAAAGAATACCGGGACGGGATTTTCGCCTGCGCCGGTTGCGGCTACGATCTTTTCAAATCCGAGACGAAGTTTGACTCCGGCACCGGCTGGCCCAGCTTTTACGACTATATCCCGAATGCGCTCGGCTTTAAACGCGATCTGCGCCTGTGGACGCCGCGTACGGAATATCATTGCGCGCGCTGTGGCGGTCACCAGGGCCATGTCTTTGACGACGGCCCCGAACCAACCGGCAAGCGTTATTGCAACAACGGCGTCGCCTTGACGTTCAAGCCAGCCTGATCGCATCAGCGCGCCTCGATGTTTTTGATGCGCTGATTAAGCTCTTCGATCAGCACAGCCTGTATCTCTACGGTTTCAACAAGCCGCTGGATCCATGCGCCAGCGGCCATTCCCTTCTCCACATCGAACGCCGCCTCATTGGGCATCGAGGTTAGATGGCGTTTTTCCTTCCAGTGGCGCGCATAGCCGTCGAGCGTCAGCGGATCGTGCGTCCCGCCAATCCGGCGTGCGAATTTTCGCATGGGCGCGTGTTCGCGTTTTGGCGCCGGCGGCACTGCCTCCAATAGTTCGACAATCTCGTCTTTGCCCTTGTCGTTGGATTGCAGCGTGCGTTTCTTTCGCACGCCCGGTTGCGGTTCCGGCGTACGCGCATCCCATTTCGCACGGTCAATCGCGCCATCAATCGCCTGATCGAAGACATAGCAGCTCAATAAGGCGTTATCGTCGTACACCGACTGGGCGTTGATCGTTCCTGTGCCCTTGGCGCCGCCAGTGGGCGCGCCAACCACAAGACTGCCGTCATTGAAAAGCTCAAGGCGCTTGTTGTCAGCCCCGCCGCTATCGGTCGTCCAGAACGTGACGCCCGCTGTTCCTAAAGGTTCGGTGGCGCCGACAAACAAACCGTTCAGTGCGCCAAACACGCCTGCCCCGCTGCCACTACGCTCCACCGTCAAGCGCGAACCCATGGCGTTGGTTCCATAAACATGGATACGCGTTCCGGGCGCCGCGGTACCGAAACCCGACAGCGCCGTATCCTTGTCTACGAACAGTGCTTCGTTCCAGCTTGAGCCATCCGGCGAGACTTTAAGATGAAAATCATCGTCACCCGTTAGGCCAAACTCGGCCCGGCCTGAAAAGTTCGTCTGAAATAGATGCGATGCAGTATCACCAGATGCGGCTTTATTGACCTTCACCTGCGCATCGCCCGATCCGGGCGTCAGATCATCATGACTGAATAGAACGGCGTCTGATTTGACCGACAACCTGTTCGTCGCATCCGCCGTTGCGTTGACGCCAAACTTTAGAGCCGTCTCGGAAGCGCCGCCTGTTAGCGCCGCCCACGCCCCGCCATTGAACACAACAAACGCGTCGTCATCATCGACCCAGACGCGAAATCCCTCGAAGATTGTGATTTCCACCCAGGCGCCATCCTGATAAGCGGCGATGTTGTTCTCGGTGAAATTTTCCCATGAGGCGCCGGTCGCGCCGGAAGGCAGTATGTACATATCACCTTCATCGGGCGCGCCGGGCTCCGCCGTAACCGTCCGTGAACGAACTGACGCCTGCGTCAACGCATCCAGGCGTCTGAAGGTTTCATTCACGGTCACATGTTTCTGCGCCTGACTGGGCGCCACATAGGATAAGGAAAGCCGGGACGATTGATCCATCGGATGCTGTCTCCACTAAGCAACAAATTTCAGCCGCGGAGCATAACCCCGCCGCGGAAGTGGTGGATAACCTTCCACCAAATGCGGGATTCAGCGCGATTTTCATCACAAAGGTTGTATTTTCACGCGCATTGTTCAACTAACGGCTGTGCGCAATTTCGCGCCCAAGAAGCGAAAAACCGAGAGTACGGGAGACGCAGAAAATGCAGGACGCAACGCAGAATACGGCCACAGGCGGCGAAGGCGCCAACAATGTCGATATCGCTTTCACATTCTTTCAGGGGCTGGTCGAAAAAGCCGTGGCTTTCCTGCCAAGCGTCATTGGCGCGCTCATCGTGCTTGTTATCGGCTTATGGGTAGCGGGGCGCATAAAGAAAGTTGTCGCCGCCGCATTCTCACGCACAGGCCGCATCGATGACACCCTTGGCGGGTTTCTTTCCAGCCTTGTGCACTACGGTTTGATCGCGCTTGTCTTGATCACCACCCTCGGCATTTTCGGCGTACCGACCACCAGCTTCGCCGCCATCATCGGCGCCGCCGGTCTTGCCATCGGCCTTGCCCTGCAGGGAACGCTCGGTCACGTAGCGTCCGGCGTGATGATGCTCGGTTTTCGCCCGTTTGATGTGGGTGATTTTGTCGAAGCCGCAGGCGTTTCAGGCACAGTGAAACACATTGGCCTTTTCACGACCGAGATGGCGACTGTAGATAATAAGAAAATTATCATTCCTAACGGCAAGATTTTTGATGACGTGATCACCAACTATGCCGGCTATCCGACGCGGCGTGTCGATTTCGTCTTCGGCGTTTCCTATGGGGACGATCTGAACAAGGCAATGGATTTGATCAAATCAGAAGTCGAAAAAGAGACGCGGGCGAAGTCAGACCCCGAACCGGTTATTGCCGTCGATACGCTGAACAATTCGTCCGTTGACATTATTTGCCGCGTTTGGGTCGAGCGTTCAAATTATTTCCCCGTGAAATGGGCGCTGACAAAAGCCGTTAAGGAGCGCTTTGATGCTGAAGGCGTCTCAATTCCATTCCCTTGCCGGACGGTCTACATGGAAAATGCGGCGTAACGTCATTTTCACAATACGGGATGCATTTCGCTTGAACAAAAAAATACTGAAATTTGCGAAATGCATTCCGCCTTCTACAATAATGCAATAAAATTCAGTGTACTGTTTGAATTGAATTTAACGCAAAGTCTCTAGCCTTCGCATTGTCATTTTTGAAATGCGATTGCGGAAGTCCGCAATCATTAGCGGAACCGGAGACTCAGTTATGCATACGAACAGGAGACTAAAAATCGCGCTGGCGATGTCGGCCTGCCTCGCCCTGACAATACCTGCTTGTTCATCAGACGGCGTGCAACGCGTCGCCTCGGTCGGACCCAAGGGAGACAAAGGCGACAAAGGCGAAACGGGAAAAACGGGCCCTCAGGGTGAGCAAGGTCCTTCCGGACCGCAAGGCGCACAAGGACCGGCAGGCCCGCAAGGCCCAAAAGGTGATGACGGCAACGTCAATTTGGGCGGCGCAGGCATGCTGACGACCGGCGGATTGATCGGGCCCAACGGGCTTGGCGGCACAGGGCTGCTCGCGAACACAGGCGATCCGAATAATACGCTGCCCGTCATTGCCGCTGTTGAAACCAAGGGCGGCAAGGTCGTCAATGTGGTGGCGCATAAAGGCTACAAAGTCGCTGCAAAGGTCGACAAGGCGCTGCCCGGTTCCATGCCGCTCGCAGGCAAAGTTGTCGGCGTTGTCGACGCAACCGGCCATGCGCTGGTGCAGACTGGCGCAGGCGATATGTATTTGGTCGACGGCCTGACTGCAGCCCCTGGCCAGCTTATTACAGCTTCCATCGGTGAAGCATTTCCTCTCGGCAGCCCGGAAGCAAACCCGCTGATCGGCGCAAGCGTACTTTCTGCTTCAGGTGTTGAAGGCGATTTGTTGACTGTCGGCGTCGCAAGCGATGGCAGCCTCGTCAATCTTGATGTGGCCGGTCTGGCTAACGAAACCGGCGGGCTTCTTGATCCGGCGCTTGATGCAGCTTCACCGCTGACAGACAGTCTTGGCGCGACAGGCGTCATCACCGTCAGTGGCGGGGCAGATGCAGACGGCGATGTTGACGTCTTGAATGGCGGCCTGCTCGACGGCGCGCTCAGCGGTGATGTTTTGCTTGATGGAGAAGCTACCGGCGGCGTTACCGACACCCTCGGCGATGTCCTTGACGGGCAGGGGGAAGATTGCGCCCTTGTCGGGGGCATATTCGGCAGCTGCTGATGCCGAGACCGGCCGGGCGCTCACTGTCCTGCGATCTGCCCGGCCGGATTCTTCCAATATAACATTCAAGAAAATGAGCGTTCCTTATGCGGACGGTAGTAACATGTTGCCTGTTGTTAACGGCGTTCCTTGCGCTTTACTCATCCGCTATATTTGCCGCCGAACCACCGCAGACGCCCGAGGATCGCTTGCTGCCGGGAGAAGCGTCAGGCTTTCGGGCGTCGGAAACAGTTGAAGCCGGCGAAAATCCGTCCTCGGAAAAACCGAAGATTACACCTGAAGATATCCCGGCCGTCCTGATCCGCGCCATAAAATTTGAAGGGGTCGATGCGCCAGAAAAAGTTGCGGACGCCGCACGACCGTTCATTGCCAGAACCCTATCGCTTGCTGTTTTGGAATCGCTGACAGATGCTCTGACTGATGCTTATCAGCACTCGAATATCGCGCTTTTTACCATCGTTATTCCTGAACAGGACTTTGAAGACGGCGTTGTCCGCGTCCTCATCGCCGAAGGCTGGATCGATGGCGTCACACTGACCGGCGAGGTGGAGAAACGGAAGCACACGCTCGTTACGGCTGTTGCCGAAAGGCTGGCCGTTGAAAACCCGCTGACCCGAAAAACGCTCGAGCGCCAGCTTTCTCTCATTCGCGACATACCGGGGTTAAAAACCGACCCCTCATTTGTCTACGGAACGCAATCGGGAGCTGTAGAGCTTGAACTGGCGCTTGATTATCAACGCCCGACAGTTTCCGCCGGATTCAGCAACCGCTCCTCGCGTTTCATCAAGGATGGTCAGTTTACGGCGGAGGGAAAAGCCTATCGTTTGCTGCGTGATGGCGACCTGACCTCTCTTAAGCTTGCTGCTGCGGTGAATTTTGAAGACTCCCTCTATGCTGCTCTACAGCACTCAACACCTGTTGGCTCTAACGGCGCCCGTGCAGATGTCAGCGCGGCTGTTTTGCGCTCACGCCCTAACGGCACGGTGATCGAGGGCGATGCCCAGTTATATTCTGCAGGAATTTCCTACCCCCTCATTCGCTCATACAGGGAAAACCTATCAGTCCGTGCCGGGTTTGACGTTGTGAATAGCGATAACGCCGCCTTTGGCGCAACGATCGCCACAGAACAAACCCGCGCCCTTGGGCTTTCCGGTGTTTATTCGCGCGCCTGGAAAACCCGCAGCTTAAAACTGACGGCACTGGCAAAGCAGGGATTATCTGTTCTTGATGCTGATGTTTCCACGCTTATCGGCGAACATGACTATCTGAAATTTCGCATGGATGGCTCGTTTGTCCAAAAAATAGGCGATGATATTCGCATCAAACTCAACGCCGCTGCGCAATGGACGGATGACAATCTTCCCGCCAACGAGCGCTTCAATATTGGCGGCGCGCAATATGGCCGTGCTTTCTCAGCGGGACTGATCAATGCAGATCGTGGTTTTGCCGTGCTTATTGAACCCGCTTGGCGCCCGTTTGCGCCCGGGCCGTTTGACAAAAGCGAGGTCTTCGTTTTCGCCGACTACGCTGATACGGAATTGTTTGGACGCGCGAGCGGCGTCGATCTGAATTATAATCTGGGGTCTTATGGCGGCGGTGTCCGCGCTGCATATAAAGACAACGGTTATCTTGAGCTGGAACTGTCACATCCTTACGACCAACCAGTTGCCGGATATGACCAGGATTGGCGATTTTCCTTAACCTGGCGACTGAACATCCGTCCCTGACGCGCGATGTCATTGATTGCAGCCTGCTTCACGCTTAAGTTCAAAAGCGCGAAACAGTCAAAAGCGCCAATTAGGAGCTGCTGCAAATGTCAGGCAACGATTTGAAGTCGAAATTCACCGGCGGCAACGCTGGCAAGACAATCCTGCAACTGATGATCGCCAGTATTGTCGTTGGCGCGTTTTTTTCGCTGATCGGCATCGGACCGCGGGAGTTCTGGCGCGGCGTTCTGCGTAATGTTCAAAACATCGCTTCTTCGCTCGGAGAAAATGTCGGCGAGATCATTCTGACGCTCGGCACGTATTTGCTGATCGGCGCGGCGATCGTCGTCCCGATCTGGCTTGTGGCTCGCCTGTTGTCATCGCGAAAATAATTTATTCCGCCGCATTTGGTTTCAAAAAGTCTTCCATGCGTCTGATATATGCGATCCAGGCGTTTCGACCCTTTTTTGTTAGCTGACATGTGGTCTGCGGGCGCCGTCCGCGAAACTGTTTTTTGACCGAGACGTAACCGGCATCTTCAAGTTTGCGTAAATGAACTGACAGGTTTCCATCCGTACCGCCGACCTTGGCTTTAAGTTCATTGAAGTCGGCGATGTCCGCGCCAGACAGATACGCCATCACGGACAGACGCACGCGCCCGTGAATAACGTCGTCTATTTCGCGATAATCGAACTCTGATTCAGCACTCATTGCCTAAACGATATCACCCGGTTCGCGCCGCATGAGAAGCGCCCCTGGCAAAGCCGCCGTCAAAGCGCAGCCCAGTCCGCCGGCTAAAAACTGATGCGGGTTGCCGAGCAGAAATAACGACACGATAGAAAAGCCCCAAGCCAGATATGCAAACCATCGCAACCAGGGCTGTTTAGCCGCCGTCGCCGTGGCGAAAAACGCGACGCCATAAACGCCGAAGGCGACAGGAAACATTAAACTGAAAAGAAAGTTTTCAGGCACGCCAAAATGGGTGAAGTCATCATGCACGAAAAGTAAGGCGATCCAGAGCATGGTCATAAAAACACCCACTGCAAACCAGACCGAAAGGGCCGTCTGATTGCCAAGCGTCATGGCGCCGGGTTTCGAACTTGCCCTGCGCCCCCACATGATTGAGCCGACCCAAGCGATGACCCCGGCGACAATCCACGGCAGGAAATAGCCCGTTGGCGCCGCCGGCAATACGCCGATCGCTATAGCGTAAACGAAAAACGCAGCAGCACTCGTGAGACCGCCCCAGAGCAAATAATAAAAACCGCCGATTAACGGCGCTGTCGCCCCTTCTTCCGCCAGAGACCGCACATAGGCGAGTTCGCTCGCCAAATCATCGCTTTGAGCTTTGTTCATTAGAGCCTCCCGAATTCACTTTATAAAATAAAGTAGTTTTTATGACCTTCAAGACCCCTTCGATAAAAAGGCGCATAAATACGACAATATGAGCGTTACGCGCCCCGCCATAGCAAACGAAATGGCGGGTTCGAGATGTAGTCCGGGAGACATATAATTGGCGGAAGCTGGCAACAGCGTTCAATAGAGCCATATGCGCGACGAGACGCCTTGCCCCGCAAGCAAGGTCTTGTGCCATAGTCGAAACACAAAACTTGACCCTGCCGGCCAATCGATCAGAGTGTTATTGCTGTTCGTAATAATTATGCAGGAGGATCTATTGCGCTGCTTTATCAAAATCATACTCACCATTGTCTGCTTGATACCGGTCAACGCATCCGCCCTCGAACTAAAAGGCGATGCGGAAGCGGTCGCCCTCGCCGATAAAATGATCGACCGGCTCGGCGGTAAGGAAGTCTGGTCGGGCGCGCGGTCTTTATATCTCGAATATTCGGGCTGGCGCGCGGACACGTCGCAACCGGTTGACGAGCGCGCCTGGCGCGATGTTCAACAGCCAATACAGCATGTCATCTTTGAAAGCCGCAGCGGTGACGTTTCCTTCAACATGACGCCCGAAACATCATGGCTGGAATTTTCAAACCGGCCGGCGCGGGTGTTTAACGAAGAAGAGCACGCCAACAATCTCAACTTCTGGAATTTTGATTTCTACACGATCATTCATAACCTGGCGCGTGGCGATGACCGGTTGCGTCTCAGGTTTGAGGAACCGCAAACCATCCATATCGAAGGGCCTGGCGGCGCTGACTGGGGATGGTTCGAAATAGACCAGACCGGCCAGCCCGTCAGGTGGGGCGCACCGGATGGCGATGACGAATTCGAATACATTTACGGACCGGTAAAAGCCTACGGCAACATCAACTTTCCCGCGTGGGGAACAGCCTCAAACGGGTTTTGGCGGTTCGACTATCACAAAGTCGATGTCAGCCGTTATCCCTTTAACAAGGAACTGACGCCGCCTGAAGGAAACTGACCTTATGATCAATCGCCGAATGGTTGTCGCCGCCCTGGCGTCCGCGCCGCTGGCGCCGAAACTTGCCTCGGCGCAACCGGCGCGCTTGCACAAGACGATACCTTCAACCGGCGAAACCGTGCCGGCGGTCGGCATGGGCACATGGCTGACTTTCGATGTCGGCGCGAATGCAGGCCTGAGGCGCACCCGGCTTGACGTTACACGAACATTTTTCGAGTTGGGCGGCGCCATTATCGACTCCTCGCCCATGTATGGATCATCGCAGGACGTGCTGGGGTATGCGCTTGAAAACCTTGTTTACCCCTCTCAACTTTTCGCCGCAGATAAAGTCTGGATCAGAGGCGGCGAAAACGGCCCGGCGCAAGTCGCTCAAACCCGCAGGCGCTGGGGCGTTGAATCTTTCGACCTTTTGCAGGTCCATAACCTTGTCAGTTGGCGCGCGCATCTCGACACGCTGTTCTCCATGAAGGCGGAAGGTCGCCTGCGTTATGTAGGCGTTACTAGCTATGCGGGCCTGCGCTATAGCCAGATCGAAGCGATCATGAACGAACACCCGCTCGATTTTATTCAGATTACGTACAATCTTGTAGATCGCGCAGCAGAAAACCGTCTACTCCCGTTGGCCCAGGAGAAAGGGATCGCCGTTATCGCCAACCGCCCTTTCCGCGAAAGCCAACTCATCGACGCGGCCATGCGGCGGCCGCTGCCGGAGATGGCGGCGGACATCGGCGCGCAAAACTGGGCGCAGTTTCTTTTAAAGTTCATCATTTCACATCCGGCGATCACCGCCGCCATACCCGCAACCCGGCGGGTCGATCATATGCGCGAGAATATGGGCGCGCTGACCGGACCCATGCCCGACGCCGCGTTCCGCCAGCAGATGGCTGAAGAAGCAACGAAACTTTAAGGCTGCGGCTCGTCCGGTTCCGCTGAAAACGGGATTCGTGCGATGACTTTGCTTTCAGCAAGATCGTAAACGACAACAACAGCACCGTCCGAGCCGTCAAGCCGGATCGCCAGTCGGTCGCCATCCATCGCCATCGCGCCGGGCGTCATGCCGGCGGGATAAGAGATCACGGTTTCGTCTAGCTCTTGCGCGCCGGTATCTGCTGCCGTGCTGACTGGAACGACCTGCGCCGCGCGATCGCTGTCACTGGCGTTTGGATTGCCGAAAGCAGCGATGATTCCCATCACCACGACCAGAAAAACGAACGGCATGGCGATGATGATGATAATCAGGTTTTTCGCCCCGATCGCACCGGCAAGCGAACCGAATTGCGAAGGACCTTGCTCTGTTGGCGCTTCCGGCGTTTCGGCGTTGTTCTCCACTTTGGGCGATCCTTTTTTTATTTTTGGCGCTGGCCTGAGGCGCGCGCGAACGCTACACCGCATCGGGTTATGACCGCAGAAGACGAAACCCTCAAGCCTGATGAGAAAGGCGCATATTCCTTTACGCCCGGTGCGGAGGATATTGGCGCGCGAATCGACAAATGGCTTTCGGACCGCATCGAAGCCCTGACCCGCTCTCGCCTGAAAGCCCTCATCGAAGAGGGCGCGCTATCCCGGGACGGCGATGTCTTTACGGACCCGTCCTGGAAGCTGCGCGAAGGAGAAAATTACACCCTGACGCCACCGCCGGTCGCTGACCCCGAGCCTCTAGGCGAGGCTATTTCGCTTGATGTTGTTTATGAGGATGCAGACCTCATCGTCATCAACAAGCCGGCTGGCATGGTCGTTCACCCGGCGTCCGGCAACTGGACCGGCACGCTGGTGAACGCGCTGATCCATCATTGCGGGGAAAGTCTTTCAGGCGTTGGCGGCGTCGCCCGTCCCGGCATTGTTCACCGCATCGACAAGGACACGTCGGGCTTGCTGGTGGTTGCTAAAAACGATGTCGCTCATCAGGGCCTTGGCGCAGCATTCTCCGCACACGACATAGATCGCGTCTACGAAGCGGTTGCTGTTGGCGCGCCACGGCCCGGCTTCGGCACAATCGACGCCGCGCTCGCGCGCGCTACCGGCGACCGCAAGAAAATGGCTGTTGTAAACGAACAGGCGCATAACGATTTGGACGCATCGCCATCGCGGCGGGGGGCCCGCCATGCCATTACCCATTACAAAGTTTTAGAGGCCTTTGGCCGGACGCGCGCGAAGCTGAAAGGCGATGCGCTCGCCTGTTTGCTTGAATGCAGGCTTGAGACGGGCCGCACGCACCAGATACGCGTTCACCTCTCCTCTATCGGTCATCCGCTGATCGGCGATCAGACATATGGGCGCGGACCGGGCCTTGGCGGATTAAAACCGGGAGATGAGGCGGCGGACAAATCCCTTGCGATCCTCAATAAATTCCGCCGTCAGGCCCTGCATGCGAAAGTGCTGGGCTTTGCCCACCCTATCACCGGCGAAGCGCTTCGGTTCAAGCGCGATGCCCCGGCAGACTTTCAAACCTTGCTTGCAGCGCTGCGCGACCTGTGAGTGGCTCAGCCCGCAGCCTCACGCCGCTCCTCGCGCCCTTTTGACTGGCGTTCCGCCATATTTTGAGCGAAAAGCCGTGTTACTTTAAGGAGTTACCCCATCCCGGCATGCAAGTCTTGGGATCGCGGCCAAGGCTTCCTATATCCACCCTATGACCGCCCGGAAGAGGCGGCGATCTTTAGGGGTTTCAAGGAAAAAGCCGCGAACGCAAAAAAGGCTTCATCCACGCTTCATAATGAGGCGTGCTGAGGAGAGAGAAAGAGTGACGCGCTCATGAGCAATGCATTGACAACAACCGGAGCAGCCTTAACGCCGGAAGGAAGCCTTTCGCGATATCTCGCCGAGATTCGCAAGTTTCCCATGCTGGAAAAGGAAGAGGAATACATGCTGGCGAAACGTTTCGCCGAGCATGAGGACCCGGACGCTGCGCAAAAGCTGATCACATCTCACCTTCGGCTCGTGGCGAAAATCGCCATGGGGTATCGCGGTTACGGCTTGCCCATCGGCGAGGTGATTTCCGAAGGCAATGTGGGCCTGATGCAAGCGGTCAAACGCTTTGACCCCGAGAAAGGCTTCCGTCTCGCCACATACGCCATGTGGTGGATCCGCGCCTCGATCCAGGAATACATTTTGCGCTCATGGTCGCTCGTTAAAATCGGCACCACCGCCGCGCAGAAAAAATTGTTCTTCAACCTGCGCAAGATCAAGGGCCAGATCGACGCCGTCGATGAAGGTGATCTGCACCCGGAACAGGTTGAGCACATCGCCACGAAACTCGGCGTCACCCATGATGATGTCATCAGCATGAACCGGCGCATGTCCGGCGGCGAAGCGTCGCTTAACGCGCCCATGGGCAAGGACGCCGAAGGCGGCGGCGAGTGGCAGGACTGGCTGGTTGACGACAACGCCGTCAATCCGGAAACGAAACTCGCCAATGATGACGAATACGACATGCGCATGGGGCTGTTGGAACAGGCCCTCTCGACCTTAAACGAGCGCGAGCAGCACATTCTGACCGAGCGCCGCCTGAAAGATAATCCGGCGACGCTGGAAGAGCTGAGCCAAGTCTACAACGTGTCGCGCGAGCGCGTGCGCCAGATCGAAGTGCGCGCCTTTGAAAAGCTGCAAAAAGCGATGAAGCGCATGGACAAGGAAGCGCGTACACGCTCGCCGGAAACGGTTGAGGCATCTTAACCAGCACTACGGGCTTAAACTGAACTGCCGCCTCTGGCGACTTGATCGTTCAACAGCCACGCCTGCTGCACGCCTATGCCCTGTAGCGTTTGTTCGCCCAGCGGTTTGAATCGGCCCTCATCGCCGATGGCCGCAAAGAACCCCTTGCCGGCAATGATCTCGCCTGATCCGGCAAGCTGCTGAAAGCGTGCAGCAACATTCACCGTGTGCCCCCAAACATCATACGCGAATTTCGCCCGCCCGATGACGCCCGCAACGACCGGACCCGATTCAATACCGATCCGAAGTTGCAGCGACCGCCCCGCTTTTTGAGAAATACCAGGTAACGCATCTCGCATGTCCTCTGCGAGACGCATGATCGCCGCCGCGTGGTCAGCACGAGCAATGGGAACCCCAGCCACGGCCATATAAGCATCGCCGATAGTTTTTATCTTTTCGACGCCCCGCCGGTCTGCAAGCATGTCGAAAGTGGAAAAAAGCTCATCGAGCAACGCTACTGTCGGCTCCGGGCCAAGTTCCGCAGCGAGTTGTGTAAACTCGCGTAAATCAGCGAACATGACCGTCGCTTGCGCGTGATACTCCGCGATAACCTGATCGGGATTGTCAATCAGGCGTTCGGCGATCGCCGACGGCATGATGTTCAATAGTAACGCATCACTGCGCGCCTGCGCAGCTTCGGAAAGTTGCAATATGTAATATGTCGCGACAGCAAGAATGATCATTATAGTAGTCGCTGACTGAATGTAGATGGCTGACATCAAAGACGGGTCAACCGCCCCGGCGCCGCTACCTGTTGGAAATGAAAACCACACGAAAAGATGCAAAATGAGTCCCAGCGCCATCAGCGGAAAGGCGATGTGTACGCGCTGAACGCCGAGAATTGTGATCGTAATCGCGGCAGCCGCGATATAATTGAGCTGAATGCCGGACTCGCGCCCAAGCACGGAAACGAAAAAATACAATGTGGAGTAAAAGACCACCCCCAGGTAAATGGCGGCGGCGCTGCGCCCAAAGCGGTGCGTAAAAGGCGTGAGTATCGTACCCGTTGCGGAAACAATATTGCCGATAACAGCGGCCCGAAGAGCGTTGAAATCGACCATAGCGAACGTGATCGCGAATGACAGGGAAGAAAGCGCGCCGAGATATCCGGTGACATTTGCAACCGCCAAAAAGCGCTTGTCGCGGCGCGAATACCCCTCAACACCGGCAAAAACGAGCGTTTTCAGAAACTGCGGTAGCTTTATTGCTCCTAACGCCCATGGGCGAAAAGCTGCTTGCCTGGATTTCATTAAAACCCCGCCCACACGGAACACCCGGGAACAGTGAAAGACGCATTGGCCGCTCGCGGCGAATGCGTTCTTAATCGATTGATTTACTGAATGGAAGACGTTTGCAGGCCGATGAATTGCTAAGCCGCCGGCGCCTTCGCCAGTTCCTCGGCGACTTTCTGCCCTTCGGCTGCACGTGGTTTTGCAAGCCCCGCCAACATCAAAAACGATACGGGCGTGAGGAACAGCGTGAAAATCGCCGCGAATCCGAGGCCGCCGAAAATCACCCACCCAAGCGCGGCGCGGCTTTCAGCACCGGCGCCAGAGCCAAGAATAAGCGGCAGGCTGGCGAGCAAGGTTGAAATCGCTGTCATCAAAACCGGACGCAATCGAACCATCGCCGCGCGCTCAATCGCTTCGCGCACGCTATACCCTCTATCGCGCTGCTGGTTGGCGAACTCAACAATCAGGATGCCGTTTTTCGCCATGATGCCGATCAAAAGCACGAGGCCGATCTGACTGTAATAGTTGATCGAACCGCCCGTCAGCATAATCGCATACATTGCTGCAGCCAGGCCAAATGGCACAGTCACCATAATAATCAGAGAGCTGACGAAACTTTCAAATTGCGCAGCGAGAACGAGGAACACAATCAGCCCGGCAAAGGCAAAGACGAGAAGCGTCGAGCGATTGGAATCCTGCAAGACTTTTGCCTCGCCAAGCAGCGTCACAGACAGATTCCCCTCAAGCGTTTCAGCGGCGATCGCCTGCATCGCCGTGACCGCATCACCAAGCGGAACACCTGTTCTTAACTCAGCCGATACCGGCACGGCCCGCCGGCGCTGCTCGCGCGCCAGTTGCGACGCCACCGCGACTTCCTCAACCGAAGCTAAAGATGACAGCGGTACAAAGTCGCCATTATTGGCGCGCAGGAATATGTTAGCCAAATCCGTCGGGTCGTTCACAGGCTCGCCCGCGCCGGACATCATGATGTTGATAATATCATCGCCCACAAAAACCTGGGCCGCGCGAAATTCGTCGGCCATGACCTGAACCGTTCTGGTTATTGCGGAGATGGGAACACCAAGCGACGTCGCGGCTTCGCGGTCGATATCGATGCGGACCTGAGGCTGCGATGTTTGAAAGTCAGTGCGCACATCTGCGAACAACGGCGATTGCATCATGCGTTCGGCTATCGCGTCCGCACCTGCAGCGGCCACCGTGTAGTCATCACCGACCACCGCGAAGCGCAACCCCTGACCGGCCCCGCGAATACCAAGCGAGTTGCCGCTGCGTATGATCGCTGAAACGCCGGGAATATCACCCACAAGCTGACGAACGCGCCGCTCAACCTCGCTTTGACTGAAATCGCGCTCGCTCCAGTCAGGTAAACTGAACACAACGAAGGATCGGTTGCCGCCCCAGACGCCATTGATGGAGACAATCGATTCGCCGAACCCGTCATCAACCAGTTGTTGCAGGCGTTGCTCGATCTCAAGCACTTTGAGATCGAGATACTCGAAACTCGCACCGTCTTGCGGCAGGACCATGACAAAAACCCGGCCGCGGTCTTCTTCGGGCGTCAGCTCATTCGGCACGGCCTTGAAAGCGACGACGGCGCCCGCAGCAAAAACCAGTGAAGCGATAGTGACGAGCACCGGCCGCCCGAGAACAAACCGCAACATGGGTCCGTAGATTTTCGCCAGCGGCCCATCAGGCTTTTTCTCACCTTCCTCGTCCACATTGTCCATTTCAGCGCGATGCTCGCGCCCGAGACGAACAGTCAGCACCGGACACAATGTCAGCGCAACAAAAGAAGACACCATCACGGCAAAAGCCATGACGAAACCGAATTCCGAAAACAGACGGCCGGCCTGGCCGGGCAGGAACGAGATTGGAATGAACACGGCGGCGAGGGTCGCCGTGGTCGCCAGAACCGCGAAAATAATTTCACGCGTGCCGACAACGGCGGCTGCGCGCTTGCCAGCGCCTTTCGCGCGCCAGCGTTGAATATTCTCAGTCACCACAACAGCGTCATCAACCACAAGCCCCGCCGCCATAACGAGCGCGAGAAGCGTGATCAGATTGATGGAAAATCCGGCGAGATAGATCGCTGCAACTGTACCCAACAGTGAAATAGGAATGGTCACGGCCGGGATCATCGTCGCCCGCAAGGAGCGCAGGAACAAGAAGATCACGAAAACCACGATGGCGGTCGCCAGCAACAAGCTTTTGAACACCTCGCGAACAGCTTCCGAAATGAAAATAGAATCGTCAGTTCGGACGGTTACCGTCACACTTTGCGGAAGCGACTGGTTAAGTTCGTCAACCGCCCGGCGTACGCCCGCCGAGACCGCCATGGTGTTGGACTGCGCCTGGCGAACAATGCCGATACCGATGCCGGGATCGCCATTGACACGCGCCGTCGTCGTTTCTCCCTGATAGCCCCATTCAACAATAGCGACGTCTGATAACCGCGTCTGGTCATCAAGGCGCAACGCGGCGATCGCTTCTGGTGTAGTCGCTGGCGCTTCGGCACGTATAAGAATCTGTTGCGTGTCGCTTCTAAGGCGACCACTCGGCGTGGACTGCGCCGCCGTTGCGGCGAGTCGCGCCACATCCTCGACAGTATAGCCACGCGCGGCAAGCGAAACGGGGCGTACGCGAATGCGGATCAATTTATTACGGGCGCCGTAAGAATCCGCCTGCGCGACACCTTCAACCGCCTGCAATCGCGGCACGACAACATCGTCGACAAGGCGGGCGAGATCGCCGGGATCCATGTCCGGGCTTGAGATGCTCAGGCGCATCATCGCCGAGCCGTTGGAGTCAGCCTTGCGAACGCGCGGCAATTCAACTTCCTCAGGCAACTCGTCAAAAACCGAAGAAATTGCGTTCTGGACATCTGTTGCCGCGATATCGATATCAACGGAAGACGAAAATTCGATGTTGACGTCACTGTCGCCAAAGCCGGATGACGAGGAAATGTTCTGAATGCCGTCGACTTGGGCGATGGCGCCTTCGATGATCGCTGTGACTTCAGCATCAACCGTTTCAGGCGTCGCGCCCGGATAATTCGTATCGATGGAAACAACCGGCTGATCGACGTCAGGTAATTCGCGCACCTCGACACCAAATAGCGCTGCTAGACCCGCGATAACAATCAGGAGACTTAAAACCGCGGCGAGAATGGGCCGCTGGATGAACGTCCCGATAAAACCGCCGCTGCTGCCGGGCGCAGGTGTCGAATGGTCAGTCAAGGTTTAGTCCTCACCGCCGGCCGCGCCAGTTGATGAGACGCTACCGACCGTTTTCTCGTTCCGGCTACGGCTCTCAACGCTCGGCAAGGCTACGCCAGCTCGCGCTCTGTCCGCGCCTTCCGCCACGATGATATCGCCGACGTTGATTTCACCCTCAACCAGAACCAAATTATCAGTACGCTGCAAAATCACGACGCCCGCGCGTTCCGCCGCGCCTTCAGCATTACGGCGCCAGACGAATGCGCCGCCACGATCCCACTGAAGCGCAAGCCCCGGCACTGCTACGGCTGGCTCGCCTACGGCTACTGTTGACACGGCCAGAACGGCGCCAGGAATGAGCCGGCCCTGTTCGTTTTCAACACGCGCCTCAACTCTCAAGGTTCTCGATTCCGGATCAACACGGCTGTCGATGCCGGTAATTTCACCTTCGAACTTGGCGCCTGCATCAGAGGTGAGTGTCGCCGTGACGGCCTGGTCAAGATTTACAAAGCCGGCGGATTCTTGCGGGACTGAAAATTCAATAATGATCGAAGACGTGTCATCCAGGGTCGTCACCGGATCGCCGGCGCGCAGATAATCGCCTGGCTCGAGTTCCGTAAGCCCCGCAATACCGTCAAACGGCGCGCGGATTTTGCGCCTCTCAACAGCCACTTCCGCGGCCCGCAAATCAGCTTGAAGCGTATTGAGCGTTGTCTGCGCCTGTTCGGCTTCCAACGCAGACGCTGCTTCATCCTGCGCCAGATTGCGGTATCGGGCGGCGTTGTCGCGTGCGATGGGAAGCTGGGTGCGCGCCCGGCTTAGCGCTACCTGCGCTTCGTCATCATCCACCTGAACAAGAATATCGCCTTGCGCCACGCGCTTGCCTGGTCCGAAATTCACTTCTTCCACCAATCCGGTGACTTCAGATGTGATAGCAACGCTTTTCAGCGAACGCGCGCGGCCAATAACCTCGACGCGCCGTGAAATATTGGCTGCCTCGGCCACAGCCATGGAGACAACGGGCGTGTATCCTCCGCGCTGCGGCGGACCTGAGGGACGGCCGCCGCCAGCCGCATCGCCCACACCGCCTGAGGTAAGAGCAAAAACAGTCACACCGGCCCCAACGACGGCGCCCGCCATAAGTCCGGTTAAAAGCGACTTCGATATCGGCACTTTTTCGCGCTCTCCTGCTTGCATTCACGCCTTACGTTAGAGAGGCGGTTACACGATCTAACGCATTATTTCTTAAAAACCGTCGCTTTTTCGCGATCAAATCTGCGCGTGTTTGGGGCGGCCCCATGCAATGCGCTGTAATTATTCATTTTTTTATACATTTCAAACCACTGCGGCAAGCTGACGCCGAGATAAAAAAGCCCTAGCGTAGAGCCAAACCCGACAACCTCTCAAAAGGCTCAACCACATGACAAAGATGACTGCCAATAAAACCCGCCGAGCACTGCTTGGCGCGGGCTCAGCCCTCGCCGCTCTTTCCGTGATCTCAACAGGAGCTGCAGCCCAGGAAGCGCAGAAGGCGTTATCCCTTAGCGGCAAGTCTGTCCTGATAACGGGCACAAGTTCAGGGTTTGGTCGGCTCTCCGCCCTGCATCTGGGGCGGATTGGCGCCAAGGTCATTGCTTCCATGCGAAACCTGAATAGCGGCGACAGGGCGGAAGCGAAAAGTCTCAAAGCGCTAGCGGAGACAGAAAACCTCGATCTCAGTATTATTGAAATTGACGTCACTGATGACGCATCGGTTGAGGCTGGCGTTGCGCAAGCACACGAGATCGCCGGCGGCGCCGTCGACATTCTCATCAACAATGCCGGAATCGGCATGGCCGGGCCAGTTGAAGTCAATGACATGGAGGCAACCCGGCTGATATTTGAAACAAACCTTTATGGTTATCTACGCATGGCGCGCGCAGTACTGCCCGGCATGCGCGAACGCGGCAGCGGACAGATATTCAATGTATCTTCTCAGTTAGGGCGCATACTGATCCCTAATCTCGGCATGTATCAGGCAACGAAGTTTGGCGTAGAAGCCATGTTTGAAACCATGGCGTATGAACTCGCGCCTTTTGGCGTTGAAATCACCATCATCCAGCCGGGCGGCTATCCGACACGGATATGGGACAATGGACGCACATATTCTGACAACCTGCTCGCCCGCGTCGATCAGGAACGCTTGAGCGCCTACGAGGGCCACCTTCGGATTGCGAGCGGTATGATGTCGGGAGAATATTCCACAGACCCTAATGACGTGCCGCGGGCGATTGCAGAAATCATTGCCATGCCCCCGGGCACGCGCCCGTTGCGCCGGCCGGTTCACCCGAATACGCAAGCCACCGACGCCGCCAACGCAGCGATGTCGCAAATTCAGGACAGCGTCTTGAGCGGCGGCGTTTATAAGGACTGGCGCGCCGCAGTAGCTGATTAAACCGTCAGACTTTCGAAACTGGATGAAAAGTATCGCATGCGGTAGTGGCCGCCCGCAAAAACCGGGCGGTCAGAACAGTATCAATCGTATAAATCCGGTCAGGAAACAGGCAACGAGACAAGTAATGACTATTGATGCAAGCAAAATAGCCACATTCCGAAAACAACATCAGAGTGACGAACCTTTTGTTATTCCAAACCCCTGGGACGCCGGCTCCGCACGCATGCTCGAAGGGCTGGGCTTTCAGGCGCTCGCAACCACCAGTTCCGGCTTCGCCATGACCATGGGCAGGCGCGATTATGGCGTCACGCGAGACCAGGCGTTGGCGCATGGAGATTTAATCGCCAGGTCGGTCGACATTCCTGTGACCGCCGATCTTGAAAACGGGTTCGGCCTCACGCCGCAGGACGCGGCGGAAACAATTCGCCTTGCAACCGAGACAGCCTTGTGCGGCGGTTCAATCGAGGATTCGACTGGTGACAAAGCCAAACCGGTCATAGAAGACGACGTGCTGGCAGTTGAACGGATTTCAGCAGCCGTAGAGGCTATACATCACGCCGGCCGGGACTTTGTTTTAACCGCGCGCGCTGAAGCCTTCCTCTACGGCATCGGTGAAATCGATAAAATCATCGCCCGCCTCAACGCTTTCGCTGACGCTGGCGCGGACATTTTATACGCGCCCGGTTTGCCTGATCTGGATGCAGTCCGCACCGTATGCTCATCCGTATCAAAACCCGTCAATGTTCTCATCATCGGCGAACTTACCAAGCATAGTGTTGAGGAATTCGCCAACGCAGGCGCCGCAAGACTTTCCATCGGCGGCGGATTGGCTTGGCGCGCCTACGCCACACTGGCTGATGCATCCGCAATGTTATCGACAGGAAAGTTTGATTGCCTCGCGACTGACCGCGATAGCGCAAAAACAATCGGCCAATCCTTGCTGTAGATTGCGGCGTTTTATTTTTTGCCAATATTTAAATTGTGAACGGCATTGTTGCCGTAAAACCATATCAATTCTGCATGCTGCGGGCTAAACACCCACTCCCACGTAAAGGGTATTTCTGTTTTGCGAATGCGTAATGTCAGCAACGATTCCAGATACGCACGGCGTTCCAATGGGCCCGTGGCGGCGCGAGTTCGTCGCACTGATGACCATCGGTCTTCCGATGGGGCTGACGCAGCTCGTCCAGTTTTCAATTCACACTATTGACGTTTTAATGATCGGCCGTCTCGGCGCCGAACAACTTGCTGCATCGTCGCTCGGCCTCGTCATGTTTTATGTGTTGCTGATCGCCGGCTACGGCCCGGCAATGGCGACATCCCCCATGGTCAGTCAGGCGCTTGGCGCGGATAAAAACAACGTGCGTGAAGCACGACGCTCTGTGCGTATGGGGCTTTGGACAGTCGGCATTTTTGCGCCAATCGCCTCAATTTTATACTTCTTCGCTGAAGAATTTGCTCTTGCGCTCGGTCAACCAGCGGAAACGGCGAGACTTGCCGAACCTTATGTCTTGGCGCTTGCCCCAGGGCTTCCTTTCGCGCTTGGCGTTCTCGTATTGCGTAATTTTCTTGCTGCAATCGAACGCACTCGTGCGCCGCTGGTTTTCATCGTTCTTACCACGCTTCTCAATGCGCTTTTGAATTACCTATTGATCTATGGAAACTGGGGAGCGCCACGTCTTGAGCTTGTCGGGGCCGGAATCGCGTCTTCTATTTCGCATGCGGTCGGTTTTTTTGCGCTTGTCGCTTACATCAATTGGGAAAATACGGCGAAGCGTTTTGAACTTTTCGTGAAATTTTTTACCCCTGACTGGCCACGTTTCATGGAAGTCGTGCGCCTTGGCTGGCCGATAGCCGTGACGTTCGGTTTCGAAGCGATGCTGTTTAACAGCGCTGTCTTTTTAATGGGGCGCATTGGCGTTTACGAAATGGCCGCCTATCAGGTTGCGCTTAACGTGTCGGCTCTTGCCTTCATGACACCCATGGGGCTTTCCATGGCTGGCGGCGTTCGTGTGGGGTTGATGCAAGGCGCACAGGATCGCGCTGGCGTCAGACGCGCGGCAGTGGTGGCGATCCTTTCCTGCGTAGGCATCATTTCCCTTTTCATGATTCCGATGCTGTTCTGGCCGTCCTGGATCACCGGGCTTTATCTTGATGCTGACGAAGCAGCGGTACGGACGCTTGTGGCGTCTTTCCTGCCAATCGCGGCGGCTTTCGCGCTCTTTGATGCAACACAGGTTGCCGCCGCCCAGGCGTTGCGCGGCCTGAAAGACGTTCGCGTGCCGATGTTTCTAACTGGCGTCAGTTATTGGGTGATCGGGTTTCCAACCGCCGCCTGGCTGGGCTTGACGACCCCGCTTGGCGCAACCGGCGTATGGTGGGGGCTGCTCGCAAGCCTCGTTTGCGCAGCCATATTTCTCAGTATCCGTTTATGGGCGATAACACGCGATTGAATGCGTGGCTAAAACGGCACGCCCACCGCATCACAAAGAAATTTCATTAAAGGCTTAGCGTCGGCAAAGGTTTCGCCGACCTAAGCTGTAAATTCAAACTTCTAAACTATATTGCGCCCATGGATGCGCGGCGTGCGTCCACTGCTTGTTTCGCATCTTTCAGTCCAGCGCCCGAATTTTCACGAACGACTTTGACAGCCTCGATGATTTTGCCGCGCTGTATGCGCGCATCCACATCCTGTTGTACGTCAGGAGACAATCCAGCGAACAACCTTTCGGCATTCTGTCGTTCTTCCATCTTTTTTTGCGTGCGTTCTTCGGATGACATGCCGCCGCCGGTAGCCCGTCCGGCAAAGAATGCGATGACGATCAACACTGTCCACAAGACCCAGCTCTCGGATGTCAGAATCTCTTCCATATCTTGCTCCAATCAGCTCGCGTCAGACAGACGGACCATAAGGCGCCGCGCCAATGTGGCAAATACAGTTTCCGGCCAATTTTCCGAACGGTTAATCCGCCCTTAATGTCTTTTACCTAATGCCTGTCATTGGGTGAGAGGGAGACGAGCGTCCAACCGTTAGGCAAACAGGCAAGTAACAAAAATCATGTCGCAATCGCTGCTGAAAACTCGCCCGGGCTTCGCAACAAGCGCAGCTAATGCTTCCATAGAAAAAATTTCACTGGAGCTCGCCCATCTACCAGATAGCGAATTTCTGACAGCTTATGCGCTCAGTGTCAGCGAGGCGCTAACAGCGGATTATTTTTTGATCGGCAGGCTGAACCCATCTTCCAATCTTGTGCGCTCCATACGTCTGGCCGCCAATGGACAGTTAACTGAAAATGTGACCTACAGCCTTGATGGCACGCCTTGCGCAAAGGCCGTCGAGGGCGGCTCTTGTGTTTACCCCGATGGCATAGCGGACAAGTTTCCACGCGATGTCATGCTGCGTACAATGAATGCGCAAGGCTATGCGGGCACGGCCTTGCATGGGGAGGACGGCCAGATAATCGGCATCGCCGTCGTTCTGACAACCCGGCCAATCGCCAATGAATCAGAGATTATCTCCGTCCTGGAGCATTTCAGCACGCGCACGGCGGCGGCGATTGAAACCGCAGAGCATCTCGACAGATATCGCTTCGCGGCCAACGATGCGCTGGACGGCATCTGGGAATGGGACGTGCTAACCGGGGGCGCCGTACTTTCAGACAGCATGCAAGCTCTGTTAGGTGATGGCGCCCGCCGACAATACGACTTTTCCAAGGTGGAAAATGCAATTCATCCCGACGACAGACCAAAACATACGCAAGCGTTGAGAAACCACCTTTCTGACAACCAGCCCTATGATCTCATGCTTCGGTTACGTGGTCAGGATGGCGGCTATCGCTGGTACCGCTCTCGCGGAACGGCCTTGCGCAATGAGGCTGGCAAGACGGTGCGCATGATCGGAGGGTTCATGGAAGTAACCGATCCGATCAGTGCGCCGTCCCTCTCAAACGATTGAAGCACAGAAAATCAGGATGCCTGATTTGAGTATTTCTTGAACTCAAGGCGAGAAATCGCACGACAGTGAACTTCGTCAGGCCCGTCAGCCAAACGTAGTGTGCGGATCCCGGCGTATTTGCTGGCGAGGCCGAAATCGGTTGTCACGCCGGCGCCGCCATGGGCCTGTATCGCGTCATCGATGATCCTCAACGCCATACGCGGCGCAGCGACTTTGATCATCGCGATTTCACCCTGCGCGACCTTGTTGCCGACCGTATCCATCATCCACGCAGCCTTCAGCGTTAACAGACGAGACATCTCAATATCGATGCGGGCCTCGGCCACGCGCTGTTCCCAGATTGAATGCTTGAAAATCGGCTTGCCGAAGGCTTCGCGCGTCAGAATACGCTTCACCATTTTTTCGAGCGCAACTTCCGCCGCACCGATCGTGCGCATGCAGTGATGAATACGTCCCGGGCCGAGGCGCCCTTGCGCGATTTCAAACCCTCTCCCCTCGCCGAGAATGATATTTTCTTTCGGCACACGGACGTCTTTTAGCTCAACTTCCATATGCCCGTGCGGCGCGTCGTCATACCCGAACACCGGCAGGTGACGCAGTATTTTAACGCCCGGCGTGTCCGCTGGCACAAGAATCTGCGACTGCTGCTGATGGCGCGGCGCTTCCTTATCGGTCTTGCCCATGACGATGAATATCTTACAGCGCGGATCGCCAGCACCGGAGGACCACCATTTGCGCCCATTGATGACGTAGTGATCGCCGTCAAGCCTGATATCCGTTTCGATGTTTGTTGCATCCGATGAAGCCACCTGCGGTTCTGTCATCAGGAATGCGGATCGGATTTTCCCTTCAAGAAGCGGCACAAGCCACTGTTCCTGCTGTTCGGGTGAGCCGTATTTGATCAACACTTCCATGTTGCCAGTGTCAGGGGCGGCGCAGTTGAACACCTCCGGCGCAATATGACAGCGGCCCGTCTGTTCGGCGATGGGCGCATAGTCCGCATTGGAAAGGGCCGGGCCCCATTTCGGGTCGTTGTGGAACATGTTCCACAGACCTTCGGCTTTTGCCTTTTCTTTCAGCTCTTCGATGATCGGCGGCACTTTCCAGCGCCCGTCTGCGCCGAATTCCTCATGCTGCTTTTGATAGGTCTCCTCGCCCTCATACACATATTTGTCCATGAACTCGGAAACGCGTTTCAAGTAGTCCTTGCAGCGGTCGGAATATTCAAAATCCATCGTGGCGACTCCTTTATTTGCGGCGCATGATAACGTTCGCGGCGAATGGGGAAAGCCTCAACAGCAGTCAGCGCCTTGTGCGGAAAAATTCGCGCAACAGATCGCCGGCCTCATCCGCAAAAGATCCCGCAACCACTTCAGGCCGCCAGTGACAGGTCGGCTGTTCGAAATAACGGGGCCCGTGCCACACGGCGCCGCCCTTGGGGTCGCTCGCAGCAATGACAAGACGTTTCACACGGGCGATGGAAATAGCGCCGGCGCACATGGCGCAAGGTTCAAGCGTGACGTAGAGCGTTGTCTCAGGCAGGCGGTAATTACCAAGCTGTTCCGCTGCTGCGCGCAAAGCGCGAATTTCGGCATGACCGGTCGGGTCGCTGGAGGAGATCGGCGCATTGCCGGCCTTCGCCAGAACCGCTCCGTCAGCATCGACGAGCACCGCGCCGATTGGAGCCTCATCCGCTGCAGCCGCCTTACGCGCCTCGTCGAGCGCCAGGCGCATATATTCGTTATCATCCATCACGGGACTATCGCGCGGGGACGCACGCAATGCTAGGACCTTGCGCCATGAACACACAATCTCAAGACCAGTCGGGTGAACGCATCGCCAAATACCTGGCGCGGGCGGGCGTCGCCTCGCGCCGCGAAGCCGAGCGCATGATCGAACAGGGAATCGTCACGGTGGACGGGGTTACGCTGACCACGCCGGCATTCAAGGTTACGCCGGAGATGGATATCCGCGTTGACGGTACGCGCATTGGCAAGCCGGATGCGCCGCGTCTTTGGCGATTTCACAAACCCGACGGCCTCGTCACCACCCACAAAGACCCGCAAGGGCGCGCCACAGTATTCGATGCGCTGCAGGGACAATTGCCGCGCGTTATTTCTGTTGGCCGTCTCGATCTCACCACCGAGGGGTTGTTGCTACTGACCAATTCCGGCGCCCTGTCGCGAAGGCTTGAGCTGCCGTCAACCGGTTGGACGCGCCGCTATCGCGTTCGCGCTTATGGCCGCGTCAAACAAAGCGACCTCGATACGCTAAAGGACGGCATCGAAATTGAAGGTGTCGAATACGGCCCAATCCGTGCGCAACTCGACCAGACGCAAGGCGGCAATCAGTGGATCACCATGTCCATCAACGAAGGAAAGAACCGCGAAATCCGCAATGTCTGCCGGCATTTGGGTCTGCAGGTGAACCGGCTCATTCGCACCGCTTACGGACCATTTCAGCTCGGCAAGCTTAATAAAGGCGCGTTTGAAGAAGTGCCCGGCAAGCAATTGAAAGAACAACTTGGCCGGAGAATCTGCGAAGAGGTTGGATTGTGACCAACGTCATTAACCTCAATCGCTTCCGCAAAAAACAAAAGCGCGCTGAAAAAGAAAAACAGGCAGAGGAAAACCGTGCGAAGCACGGACGATCCAAACCTGAAAAAAAGCAGACTAAATTTGAGAACGAAAAGCTGAGTCGTCATCTCGACGGACACAAGCCGGAAGACGATTAGGCGTCATGCGCATCATCGGCGGCAAATTCAAAGGCAGATCGATCATTGCGCCAAAGGGCATGACCTCGCGACCGACTACGGATCGCACACGCGAGGCGTTGTTCAATATTCTCTCATCACGCGATGACGTCGATTTCGAAGGCGCGCGGATTATCGATCTCTTCGCCGGTTCGGGGGCGCTTGGGCTTGAGGCGATGTCGCGCGGCGGCGCGTGGTGTCTGTTTGTTGAAACCGACGCGGCCGCTCGCGGCGCCATTCGCGATAATATTGAAGCGTTGTCGCTGTTCGGCGTCACAAGATTACACAGACGATCCGCGACTGACCTTGGCGCAAAGCCCGCTAATGTTGGCCCGCCCTTCACCCTCGCCTTTCTCGATCCGCCTTATAGAAAGGGTTTGTACGAACCTGCGCTCAAAAATCTGAAAGATGGCGGCTGGCTCCAACCCGGCGCAATCGCAATCGTCGAACAGGCGAAAGACGAAACACCGCCGAGTGCTGACGGCTTCATTGAAGTAGACCGGCGCATCTATGGCGATACGCAGGTTGGAATTTACCGTTTTGAACGGTAATTCCTGACCGTTCGCACGTTTGTTTTTCGCCAAATTTAAGACGTCGTTAATTGAAGTTTACTATTCTGACTGCGCTTTGGGAGGCAGCGCCATGTTTACCATCTTCGATGTTTACTCACTGGTTTTACTGCTTGCGTCAATGACCTTGTTCGTCAGACGGTATCTCAAGGCGAACCCGCCCGTTTATCCATATCTGATTATTGCCTGTACCTGCCTTGTGGCCAACTGGCTGGGCGAGGCTGGCGGCGGTCTTTTCGCCATGGCCCTGCTCGTCGCGGCGTCGTTTTCCTTCCTCGGCTGTCTTCTATACCCGAGCTGGAGAACGATGAGCCGTAACAAGCCACAGCAAACGACTAAAGAAGCCTGAACGCTATCCCCTTTACGCGGCCTCAACGCGTCCCTATTTTCATTTCGCTGCCCGGCCCGTCAGGACGACATTCCCCGGGGCCTTATCTCATCTATCGGGAGCTGCCTCTGACTAAGGCCGTGGCCTTTATCACGCGGCGCCCACCTGGTCCTTAGGGTCCAGGGCGAATAAAAGTCCAACGGCCAGGGCGGCGCTTTATATTTGGAGGCAGTGACGACGGATAAGTTCGTTAAAACGACCGTCTGATCATTACGGGCTCGGCTTGATCACCCTTGCTGGCAAGACGCTGCGTTGATACGGATAACCAACATGCTGCCGCCGATTGCACCCTTTCTCGATCCAAAACGCATTCTACGTGAACGTATGATTGGCGAACGCCGTACGGCGGCGAAAGCGCGCCCGGATGCGGCGGAACATGCCGCGGCGAATTTTCTGAACGCCGTTGAAGTTAGCCGAAGTGCTGTTGTTTCGCTCTATTACACCATGCGAGACGAGCTTGATACCGAACCATTGGCGCGGGCGCTTTTTGAACGCCATGCAGACGTGGCGCTTCCTGTCGTTGCAAAAAGGAAAAGCCCGTTGATTTTTCGCCGATATGTTCCCGGCGATGATCTGATCAAAGGGTCTTATGGCGAACTTGTGCCGACGACAAACGCGCAGGAAGTAATCCCTGATATTCTGGTTGTGCCGCTGCTGGCATTCACCAGAGAGGGCGGCAGGCTCGGTTATGGCGGCGGTTATTATGATCGCACCCTTGCCGCATTGCGTAAGGCGGGTACGCCGCTCGCCGTTGGCTATGCTTATGGCGCGCAAGAAGTTGACGCCCTGCCCCTCACCCGCCTAGACCAGCCGCTTGACTGGGTCGTGACTGAACGCGGCGCTATAAGATGCTAGCAGAGCGTTTTTTACCTGAAAACGCCCTGCCGGGAATGTAAGGGGCAAGCTTTGCGAATTGCAGTATTCGGCGATGTGATGGGACGGAGCGGGCGCACAGCCCTGCTCGACAGGCTGCCCTCCCTAAAGACGCGCTACGCCCTCGACTTTACTATCGTCAATGTTGAAAACGCCGCCGGAGGTTTCGGGGTGACGGCGAAGATCGCCGACGATTTTATCGCTGCTGGCGCGGATGTTTTGACCACGGGAAACCACGCCTATGACCAGCGCGAAGAAATCGAAATTTTTGACCGCGAAGAACGGCTGTTAAGGCCCGTAAATTTCCCAAAAGAAAATCCCGGACGCGGCAGCGGTGTTTTTACGGCAAACAACGGCTCCAGCGTTCTTGTGGTTCATGCGCAAGGACAGATCGGCATGCCGCCAGGAGACGACCCGTTTTCTGCAGTCGACCGTGAACTTGCCGGCGCTGTTCTTGGCAAGGACGTTGACGCCATCGTCGTTGATTTTCATGCCGAAGCAACGTCGGAAAAAAACGCCATGGGGCATTTCCTTGATGGTCGCGCCAGCCTTGTTGTCGGCACACATACACACATTCCGACTGCGGACGATCAAATCCTGCCGCGCGGCACAGGATACATCACCGACCTCGGCATGAGCGGCGACTATGACAGCGTAATCGGCATGGAAAAGTCCGAACCGTTACGGCGTTTCATTACGAAAATCCCCGGCGGGCGCTTCTCGCCCGCGGCAGGCGAAGCGACAATCAGCGGCGTCATCGTTGAGACGGATGAGAATGGGCTGGCGCAGACAATCAATCCTATCCGTCTGGGCGGAAGACTTAAAACAGCAGACCCGGTAGCTTAAGCGGTGGCCGAAAAGATCACGCGCCACGCCACCAGCATGATTGCAAGAACAACCATCGAAAGCGCAAAAATCGTGTGATGCGCCTTTCTCCAGGCGCTCCAGCCTGATCGCGTCCACGCGAGAGGCGCGCTAATCAGCAACCCCAGAGCCATCACGAAAAGAATAAGGCCAAAGACGCGCAGGGCGACAATCGTCACCGGCGGATACTCTAACAAGGCGCTCGCTGATGCAGTCACCAGCGTCGCCGCTGTCGCGACGCCAAGGCCGGCGAAAATGAATACGCACATTGCAATGATAATGTCAGCGCGATTAAGCCAGACGCCAACCGCCTTATGACACGAAGGCCTGCCTTGTCGGCGCCACGCGCCCAGCATCGTCGTGACGCTGAACAAGAATGCCGCACCAAGCGCGAAATTAAACACGCTGCTATTATTGAATATGCCGGGCCGGTCAAAAGAGTGAACCCCGCTCGCATCTGAAATATGGGAGACTTTTCCCGACTGATCGCGCCCAAACACAACCCTCTCACCACGTAGATTTTCAAAAGTGCCGGAGGCCTCAGGCACAGATTTATAACTGTAAGCATTGCCGTTGCGAGTGATGATCAGATCATTGTTTTGTCCCGGCGCGACGGTTACGAGGTCACTTGCGGAAAAAAGTTTTTCGAACTGCGTGAATGACCGCCGGTTGGCGAAGTACTGTCCTGTGTATTCACCGGGTGATTCTACGTCGTTCAATGCGGGAGATTCCGCGATAGACGTTTCAGCAAGTAAGTGATCCATGACCAGCGCCGGAAGATCGCTGACCAACGTCCGGTCCGTTGTCGCATTCTGCGAGATGAAAAGACCAAGGCTGAGGTCGGGAACTAGCACCATATTTGTGTAGAACGTCGACGTCGCGCCGCCATGACTGAACGTTTCAACCCCGCGATGGAAGCCTGTCATGAAACCGTGCGCGAGATCCGACCCCGCCTCGCGATCGGAAAACGCCCGGGACCACATCAACTCATGCGATTGCGGCGATAACAGGCGCGTATTGCCGGTCGCGCCCCCACCCAGGTGCAGCAGCATCCATTGCGCCATATCTTCCGCCGTTGACGCCATGGCGCCGGCAGGTGCGAATGGTCCGATCTGCATATACTCGTCTGCGGCGTACGCGCCACCTGAAAACTTCACACCCTCGGCAAGATTGCTTTTCAGATTTGCTTGTATTGTTGACGGTCCTTTGAGCGTTGTGTTCGCCATTTCGATCGGCATGAGGATTTCTTTCATAAGAAAATCCTCAAAAGAAACGCCAGATACATCTTCCACGATTTTTGCGGCCAGCGCAGAGCCCCAATTCGAATAGGATGTACGCGCACCAGCCGGATAGACCCGTTTCGGCATGGTGTCATTCAAAGCCTCGGCAAGCGTTTCATTGCTGTCATCGCGATAAGTAAAAACACTAAACGTATCCTCGAACCCGGCACGGTGTGCCATCAGATGATTCATGGTTATGGGCCCGCCAAAAGCATCTGGAATTTGCACACCTTCGAGGTACTCATTAACATCCGTATCAAGATCTAATAGACCTCGGTCGCGCAACAGCATGACAGAGGTCCAGATGAATGTCTTCGAAACCGACCCTATACGGAACAGAGTGCCATCGCCCGTTACGGGCCTCTGCAGCGCCGCATCCGCAGCGCCATAACCTTTCGCAAAAACCAATCTCCCATCCATGACGACGCTGACCGCAACACCAGGCGTTCCATGCGCGCGCATATGGGCGCGAACAACACCGTCCACATACCCTTCGAGCACAGCTTCTTCCCGCGTAGGCTCAAATGCAGGCAGCGAAACGGTATCGACCGGCGTTGTCGGCGCCGGATCAGGCGGCTCTTGCGCGCCCGCAATCGAGGAAAACAAAGCCGCCAACACTGCGCAAACAATAGAAACAGATCGCATGGACACTCTCCAGTATGAGTCGCGAACTCTACCAGACAATGCGTTTTTTTAAATGGCGGCGATGCAAATGCTTACATTCGGTTATCGAGCTGCGCACGCACGGATTTGCGCCCAAGCCGCGTTGCCCGGTAAGGCTCGCCGTTGCTGGAAGCGATTAACCGCCGCCGTTTTAATTTTTGAAAAACCGCGAGCGTGCAATCCTCTAGCGTCCATCCTTCGCGGGTGGCGCAGTTTACCGAGATGATTTTTCCGTTGTCGTCTTTTTCTACCAAGATTGCGCCGCCGCGAGCGAGCGCATGGAGCGTTCTTTGCTCCGCCTTCGAAATGTTCATGGAAATAGTCCGAGCAAACATTAACCGGACGCACGGGCCACAGCCGGCGCGTCAATCAGAATGGTTATTGCAATACAATCTCAGACATAAATTCTCTTGAGTTCGTCTTCGTATAGAACAGAGCGGCGCAAAAGCCAATACCAAGCTGCCTTGACTAGTCTTCCGATTGCGTTCGATCGAGCGTCAAAGACGGATTTATTTCAGCATCGCCTTCGGCGATGACATTCATAAGACCAATTCGCGCTTCTCGCGCCGGCAGATGAATTCTGACATACTGCATTGTTTCCGGATCAGTTATCAGCTCTACCTGATTACTGACGATAATGGAGATCAGCTCTTTCTCCAGGAAATACGCAACATCAGCGTTGCCGCCGGCGCCGGTTCCGCCATGCCATATCAGACGGCCTAGAGGGCTTTCGTATATCCACCAGCCGTAACCATAACTGATGCCTTCACGCCTTTGCACATGACCAGCCCAGAGTTTTTCGACATGCTCCAATGGCAATACTGAGCCTGACTTTAAAGCCAGCATCCAGCGGTGCATATCGTCAACGGTGGACATGACCCCGCCATTACCCATCACGCCCCACTGGATTGGCAAAGCTGTAACGGGTGATGCTTGCCACTCGCCATTTACGAAACCGACGGCGACATTACGTTGTTTTAGAAAAGCATCGCCGTGAAACCCTGTGTCCTTCAGGCCCGCCGGTTTTAACAATCGCTCACGAACGAGTGTTGTATATTGCTCGCCAGTGATTTCTTCCAGAATAGCCGCCAGCAAAGTAAAACCGGAATTCGAATATCTGAAATCCTCTCCGGGTGAATAAGCAAGTTCCGAAGTAAAGATGTTTTGCAACGCCTGACTACGCGTCATCGGCGCATAATCGTCGTCAGAATGCTCCGTCAATCCTGACGTATGAGTCATGAGCTGATGTAAGGTGATTTCGCGTTTGTCAGCTGGCGCGTCGGCAAAAAATTTGGAGACAGTATCTTCTAGTGAAACCTCACCTCCGCTTACCTCCATCATCACTAACGTCGCCGTAAACTGTTTGGAGAGGGAGCCCACATCTGCCACTGTTTCAGTCGTCATCGCTACGCCGGGTGCAGCCTCATCACCATATGCGCCCCTATGGAGAACAGTGTCGCCTTCAGCGACCAAAATCGAGGCTGACAAGCCATTTCGCCCTTGCCTGTCAAAATATGTTTGGACGAGCACAGGACTGACGGAGCTTCTATTTTCAGATCCCTCCTTCGCCGGAGACGACGAGCAAGACATCAATGAAAGCAAAAAGAATGGCGCAAGAATTGCCCGCTTAAAAAAATACACGTTGCTTACTCCCGCATGCATCTCGACAGGCATGATAGCCTGAAAATCAATATAATGCTAATCGGATTATCGCACGTAGCTTGCACCATTGATATCGAGCGTTGCACCGGTCATCGACGGGCATGCGCCGCTTAACAAGAACAGAATTGTCTCGGCGACTTCTTCCGGCTGGGCGACACGGCCCAGAGGAATTTCATTAACTGCGTACTTGCGCGCCTCAATATCTTCCGGCGCCATGCGGGTCTCCACCCAGCCCGGCGCAATCGCATAAAGAAGAATATTCTCTCCACTTAGTCCGCGCGCCCAGGTTTTCGTCATGGCGAGCACAGCGCCTTTCGATGCGGCGTAGGTTGCTTTTTCCAGTCCATCGCCGCGATGCCCGGCGCGGCTTGCGATGTTGACGATCGTACCGCCGCCATGCTCGCGAAAATGGGCGATTGTCGCGCGGCAAATATCCGCCGGAGCCTGTACATTCACCGCCATGGTCTTGGCCCATCCTTCATCCCATGCGCCAGTATCGCCGGTCAGCGGTGAGGCGAGGTAGACGCCGGCATTGTTTACTACGGCATCGAGCCGGCCTGCCTTTTCAATGGCTTGCTGCGCAAGCGCAAATCCAGCGCCGTGCACGGATAAATCCTGATACAAAAAATCATCAGACCCGAGGCCGGCCGCCTCCGCAACAGCACTTGCCTTGTCGCTCGGCCCGCTCGCATGCGGCAATACGCGAGCCCCCGCCGCATGACAGAGTTTTACCGCCGCCGCGCCGATACCGCGGGATGCGCCGGTAATCAGAACTGTTTTTCCGTTTAGGTTGAAGCTCATGGTCAATCTCGCTCCTGTTTGTTTTGTTGAAACCGTCTTGAAAGCCTGACACGCCGGCCGGTTGTGGCGACTGGCAGGCGTCAGGGTCAAGCCCACAGGCACAGTCGCGGTGCGGGGCCTTGAAATTTTGGGCTCTCGCGCCATAAGAGGCGTCTTTCAGCGCTTTCCAAAAGGACGATCCCATGGCCGGGCATAGTAAATGGGCGAATATTCAACACCGTAAAGGGCGCCAGGACGCCAAGCGGTCGAAAATGTTTTCAAAGCTGTCAAAAGAAATCACGGTGGCGGCGAAGATGGGCGCGCCGGACCCTGAGTTCAATCCACGGCTGCGCCTCGCCATTCAGGCAGCCAAAGCCCAGTCCATGCCAAAAGACAATATTGATCGCGCGATCAAGAAGTCCACAAGTGCTGACGAATCGAACTTCGAAGAAATTCGATATGAAGGCTTTGGTCCGGGCGGCGTCGGCGTCATCGTTGAAGCGCTCACCGACAACCGCAATCGCGCCGCCAGCGAAGTGCGCACGATCTTTTCAAAGAATGGCGGCAACCTTGGCGAAACCGGGTCTGTCTCTTTCATGTTCGATCTGGTCGGCTATGTCGAGTATCCTGCGAGCGTCGCCTCCGAAGAAGGCATGCTCGAAGCGGCTATTGAAGCCGGCGCGGAAGATGTTCAGTCATCAGAAGAAACACACGAGATTTATTGCGCGTTTGATCAGCTCGCCGAAGTCAGCTCTGCACTAGAAGAAAAATTTGGCGAAGCAGCCTCGGCCAAACCAACCTGGCGCCCACAAAATACGATCGAAGTCGAGGGCGACAAAGCCGCAACATTAATGAAGCTCATTGAGTCACTCGATGATTGCGACGATGTACAGAATGTCTACGCAAACTTCGAAATTTCCGATGAAGAGATGGAGCGCCTGGCGGGTTAGGCTTCTTGCCTCCCCACGCCTCGCCTGCTAGAGCGGCGCGAAACTTCTCAAGGCTAGCGAGCGCATATGAAAATCAACGGCAATGAAATCCGCCCGGGCAACGTCATTCAGCATCAGGGCGGACTGTGGGCGGCGGTAAAAATCAACGCCGTCAAACCGGGCAAAGGCCCGGCCTATGCGCAGGTGGAGCTAAAGAACCTTGAAACCGGTTCAAAACTGAACGAGCGGTTTCGCGCATCGGAGACCGTTGAGCGCGTCCGGCTCGAGCAGAAGGATCACACTTATCTTTATGCGGAAGGCGACATGCTCGTGTTCATGGACGCCGAAAGCTATGAGCAGATCAATATTCACAAGGATATGATTGGCGACAGAACCGCATTTCTGCAGGACGGCATGGCTGTCATCGTTGAAAGCCACGAAGGCCGCGCCATCGGCGTTCAGTTGCCGGAGCAGGTGACGCTTGAGATTGTTGATACGGAACCGACGGTAAAAGGTCAGACCGCGTCCTCGTCGTACAAGCCGTCAACCGTTGACAACGGACTGCGCGTCATGGTGCCGCCTTACATGACGGTCGGTGAAAAAATTATCGTCAACACTGAAACCATGGAATATGTGAAGCGCGCCGACTAAGGCGTGAACTCAAACTCAACAAATTCTGATAACGAAGAGAAAATCTTTATCCGCGCCGCCACAACGGCGAAGGTAAGATTCGATTACATGACGTCGCCAGTGTCCTTGATCGAGGATGAATACAGCGCCTTCATGCCGCGGCGCTAGTCCTCAAAAATATCCTCGACGATTAAATCAAACAGCCGCCCGATTTTTAGCGCCAAAGATAAGCTTGGATCATATTTCCCGGTTTCAATCGCATTGATATTCTGACGCGACACACCGAGCAGTTCTGCAAGACGCGCCTGGCTCCACCCCTTTTCTGATCGGAGTTCACGCAACCGGTTCTTCATCGGTAGACAAAATGGAAAATAGCGCGCGTAACGCTGTAGATAATCGCCGCAAGCGGTGCGATCAGAGCGAGCGACAAGCCTGGCGCACCGGCGAACTCAATAGCCAATCCCCAAGCTGTCGTGACCCAGAGCGTTACGCCGCAGCTGATAGCAAGTGACCGCGTAGCCATGGCCCGTTCAAACTCGCCAAGAGACGTGATGAGTTTGGCGTAAAAAAGCCACCAGACCGTCACGACGAGCAGCGGTAACCCAACAGCCAGAATTTTCATGTACAGCGCCGCATCCTGACCGCTTGCGGAACGATCGCCGATCAAGACCGCCGCGACAAAAAGCATGGCGAAAAAAACTTCAGTAGCAGACCGCCGTAATACGCGCGCGCGGCGTTTCGATTTTGATGCGGAGGATTCTTGTTCCACGGGAGAAGCCGCCTGTTCAAATGAGGGTTTACCCAAATCTAAATAACGGCTCAGACAATTTTGTCAAGAGTTGTTGACAGCATACATCGCCCTCATTATGTCAATAGCTCTTTACATACTTCGCTGACGGAGCATCTATGAAACGAAAAATATTTTCAGCCATCGTGGCGGTGTCAGGCTTGGCGCTCACCGCATGTGCATCTGCTGACTTTAAACATGACGCCGTGCTTTATCATGGTTTCTCACACATAAATCCTGAAGAAGAACGCATCGTTCCGAACGCCTGGATGGTCGTGAGCGGAGAAAAAATCGTCAATGTAGGAAGCGGCAGTCCGCCTGCAGGAAACTTCGCTGAACGGCGCGATTTGAGCGGCCTCTACGCAATGCCGGGCCTGATTGACGCTCATGGCCATATTGCCGCTGGCGCTCATAAAATTGAACTTATAGATGGCGCGCCGGCAGTTACGATCGAAAGCGTCGATGAGATGACCCGCTTCCACGCCCAAAACGCACTTGCATTTGGCGTCACCACGGTTCGAAACCCAGGCAGCGATCCACAAGCCAATGCCCGTTACGATGAAAACGTTGCAAACGGGACCTGGATAGGACCGGAAGCATTGCACGCCGGCGCCATTATTCAGCCGCCGCCCTTTACCGGCGGCGCCTTCGCCTATCCGCGGACGGACGAAGAATGGGATAGAGAGGCTGCACGGCAGGCGGCGCTCGGCATGACCCATTTTAAGCTCTATGTCAGCTTGTCAGAAGAAGAGCTGGCCAAGGGAATTAAAGCAGCGCACAAACACGGCCTTAAAGCCATCGCGCATCTTGATGGCGTAAGCTGGACAAGCGCGGCAAGGCTCGGCATTGACGGTCTCGAACACGCCCTGCCCACCAGTCCCGATCTGCTGGAACCAGGAGCGCGCGAAGAATATCTTGCTAGCCTCGGCCCCGATTCAAAGTTTATGTATCGCTGGTTTGAACTGGCGGATTTTGACGGACCCCTGTTTCAAGAACTCCTGGCGCTGCTCGTGGACAACCAGGTCGAAATCAATCTGACCCTTGGCGTCAACGAACTCACTTTTAATGTCGATAAAGTCGATCAGATATGGCCGCCGGAAGACCGCCGGTATATCCACGCTGAAGCGCTGGCCGGAAGCCTCTCATTCATGCAGGCTGGGGCCGCAGCGTGGACGCCGGAGGATTATGATCGCGCAAGAGCCGCGTGGCCAAAAGTCCAGGAATTCGCAAAAAGACTGTATGACGCTGGCGTGCCGATGATGATCGGCACCGACGGCTTTGGCGGCGGTCCGCAACTTGCTCATGAGATGGAGCTTCACGTCGATGCCGGCATTCCGGTCTGGGCGGTCCTGCGCATGGCGACATCGGATGCAGCGGAATTACTTGGCATGGGCGATCGCACTGGCGCAATTGCCGCGAATATGGAGGCGGACGTCGTATTCTTGCGCGCCAATCCTGTTGAGAACGTTTTAAACATCAGCAGTGCTGCTTATGTCTTGTCGAACGGCGTAGGTTACGCTTTCGATGAACTCGCCCGAACGAATGACCAGCCCCAATGATCTATTAAACAGCACTCGACCTCGTTTGCAGCGGCGCCGGAAAACGCCGCTGCACAATGGGCTCAGCAACGCCAATGAGAAAATAAAGAGGCCCGGCCCAAGGACCAATAGGCGTTAAGCCCGCAACACCGGCAACAAACATTGCAACACCGGCCTGGATCAAGGCCGAAGCGCGCGAGCGACGGGTCAGCAGATATTCAGTTTCATCAAGCTCTAATGCTTCCCGCTTGGACGCTGCATGACCATAGAGCCCTGCGATTATGAGAAACACCACCGCGTAACCAAACGAATAGATGATCAGCAGGTTCTCACCGTTCTCGATGCCACCAACCATATAAGCGACAGTATCGAAGTTAGTGAAGAATGCCGGGATCAATACAAACATGAAGTCAGCCAGAAATCGAAGCGGATAAACAAACATCAACACCACGAACAGCAGCAGCGCGTTCAGAAAAACGATTTTCTGATCGCTGAGCCCGTAACGGCGGAAGAAGAGATAGTGATAATTCCAGATCATCAGAAGGATCACGAACCCGAACGCAAACGCGAAGCCGCTTCGAAAAACGCTTATAAGTTCTGAAAATGTCGTTGGCGGCGCTGACGCGACGGCGATCAGGCTAAGCGATAGCGCAAAGACAATGTCGCTCAAGTTTTCGATGCGCGTTACGGCACCGCCGCGCCAGCGAAAATACGGGTCCTGGTCGACATGTGATTTCTCTGTTGACCGAAGCATGTCTTAACTATCAATCTTCAGCGCCTTGATGAAAGCTTCCTGGGGAATTTCAACGCGGCCGAACTGGCGCATCTTTTTCTTCCCCTCTTTTTGCTTTTCTAAAAGCTTGCGCTTCCGCGTCGCGTCGCCGCCGTAACATTTTGCGGTCACGTCTTTCCGAAGGGCGGATATCGTTTCGCGGGCAATGACGCGCCCGCCGATCGCCGCCTGAATCGGAATTTTGAACTGGTGGCGAGGAATGAGGTCTTTCAGCTTTTCACACATGGCGCGACCGCGAAAGTCCGCCTTGTCGCGATGAACGATGATGGATAGCGCGTCGACCGGCTCTTCATTGACAAGAATCTGCATTTTAACGAGATCGCCAGAGCGATGTTCAATAAGCTGATAGTCAAAACTGGCGTAGCCTTTGGATACTGACTTCAGCCGGTCATAAAAATCGAACACGACTTCGTTCAGCGGTAACTCGTAAACCACCATGGCGCGCGAACCAGCATAAGTAAGGTCCTGCTGGATGCCGCGACGTTCCTCGCACAGTTTCAATATGCCGCCGAGATATTCGTCAGGCGCCATGATCGTCGCCTTGATCCATGGTTCTTCCATGTGATCAATCCGCACGGGATCGGGCATATCGGCGGGGTTGTGCAGTTCAGTCTTTGATCCATCAGTGAGGTAAATATCGTAAACGACGCTTGGGGCCGTGGTGATCAGATCGAGATTGAACTCGCGCTCCAACCGCTCCCGGATGATTTCCAGATGCAAAAGCCCTAAGAACCCGCAACGAAACCCGAACCCCAGCGCGGCGGATGTCTCCATCTCGAACTCAAAGCTCGCATCATTCAGACGGAGCTTACCCATGGCTTCGCGCAAATCTTCGAAATCGTTTGCGTCCACCGGGAAGATGCCGCAAAATACAACGGGTACGGATGGCTTAAAGCCTGACAAGGGTTTGTCGCATGCCCGGCGGTCGTCTGTGATCGTGTCGCCGACGGACGTATCCGCCACTTCCTTGATTGATGCGGTGAGGTACCCGATCTCACCCGGTCCCAGCGCGTCGACCGGCGTTTTCTTTGGCGTCGACACGCCGACCTGATCGACCGTGTAGACGGCTTTCGCGCCCATCATGCGCACGCGCATGCCCTTTTTGAGGACGCCATCAACAACACGCACCAGCACCACAACGCCGAGATAAGGATCGTACCAGCTATCGACGAGCAGCGCTTTCAACGGAGCCGCATCGTCGCCCGCCGGCGCGGGAAGGCGCGTGACGATGGCTTCGAGCACGTCCGGCACGCCCATGCCGGTCTTGGCGGAAATCTCGATAGCGTCAGACGCATCGATACCGATGACGTCTTCTATCTGCGCCTTGACGCGGTCAGGCTCTGCAGCGGGCAGGTCAATCTTGTTGAGGACCGGCACGATCTCAAGGTCGACATCAATCGCCTGATAGACATTGGCGAGGGTCTGCGCCTCGACGCCCTGGCTGGCGTCAACCACCAAAAGCGCCCCTTCGCAGGCCGAAAGCGAGCGGGAAACCTCATAGGTGAAGTCCACGTGCCCCGGCGTGTCGATGAGGTTGAGGATGTACTCCTCGCCGTCCTTCGCGATGTATTTCAGCCGCACGGTCTGGGCCTTGATGGTGATGCCGCGCTCGCGCTCAAGCTCCATCGAGTCGAGCACCTGTTCCTTCATCTCGCGGTCGGTCAGCCCCCCGGTCACCTGGATGAGACGGTCGGCCAGCGTCGATTTCCCATGGTCGATATGGGCGACGATCGAGAAATTACGGATGTTCTTAAGCGGGGTCATGAAAAGATATCTGGCTACGAAACCATGGCGTATAGACGGGCAACCGCGCCGGTACAACTACGCAAAAAAACCCGGCCCCCGATTTCTCGAGGGCCGGGTTTTTACTCACTGGGGTGGGGTAGTTGGGATCTGGTTAGCCGCGCGTCTTTAAAAGATCGCGAATTTCTTCAAGCAAAACTTCCTGCTTCGGCGGCGCGGGCGCCTCGGCGGGCGCTTCTTCCTGTTTCTTCTTCAGGCTGTTCATGGCTTTGACGAGCATGAAGACCGCCCAGGCGACGATCAGGAAGGAAATCACATTGTTGATGAAGACGCCGATATTCATGGTCACTGCTTCAGCGTCCGCGGTCGCCTCCTGAAGGGTGATGACGATTTCTGAAAAGTCGATCCCACCCATTAAGATGCCGATTGGCGGCATGATGATATCGGAAACCAGAGACTTGACGATTGTCCCGAAGGCGCCGCCGATAATAATGCCGACAGCCATGTCGACCACGTTGCCTTTAACGGCGAATTCCTGAAATTCCTTGATCATGCCCATAGCACGGCTTCCTTTTTTTGCGCCCGGACGGCGTGGCCGACCGTCAACGATTCGCACGTCCCCGCATGCAGGCGAATCAATTAAGGCCGGACGCTAGTCTGATTTGTAGGCCGGAAAAAGGTCTAAATGCTCATGCGCAGGCTGATTAATAGACCTTCATGATATCATTCAGCGGCTTTTTGATCATCGAATGATGGGGAACAGCCGCATCTTTTTTCGGATGCCCCGTGACGACAAGAAGATAAGGTTTTTCCGTCGCCGGACGATTGAGTTTCTTGCTTAGAAACGTCATCGGGTTTGGCGTATGCGTCAGCGTTGCAAGCCCCGCATGATGCAATGCTGCAATCAGAAAACCGCAGGCGATGCCGACGCTTTCATGCAGGTAATAGTTCTTTTTATCCATGCCCGCTTCAACGCCGCCGCGGCGCTGCGCGAACACCGCAATCAGCCACGGCGCCGTTTCAAGGAACGGTTTTTCCGGGCCGGTCCCCAACGGATCGAGCGCATCGAGCCATTCTTCGCCGGCGCGCCAGTCATAAAATGCGCGCTCTTCTTCTTCGGCCGCAAGGCGGATTTCACGCTTTACATCCCGGTCGCCCACCAGCCCGAAAAACCATGGCTGATGGTTGGCGCCAGACGGCGCCCGCCCCGCTGTTTCGATACACTTTTCTATTACCTCGCGCGGCACAGGCTGATCGGTGAAATCACGGATTGTGTGACGGCGCTTCAAATCGTCAAAAAAATCATTCGCCCGCGTTTGCATTTCAGCGTCACCGCGCGGCATGTAATCGCCGAGTTGATCGAGCGGCGTATATTTATATTCCGTCATAATCTGCTTTCAGTTTGTGTGGGGCAAGCAATTGTCCGCAAACCTATCGCCGGCCGAACAGGCGCTCAATGTCGGCTAACTTCAATTCCACGTAAGTCGGCCGCCCGTGATTACATTGGCCGGAATGGGGTGTCGCCTCCATCTGGCGCAGAAGGGCGTTCATTTCTTCTCCCGTCATGCGCCGCCCGGACCGGATTGATCCATGACACGCCATGGACGAGCAAACCTCTTCAAGGCGCTCTTTCAACGCCAGGCTCTCACCAATTGAAGAAAGATCATCCAGCAGCGATTGCACCAGCCCTTTGACGTCGACCTCGCCCAACATCGCCGGTGTTTCTCGCACCATGACGGCGTCATCGCCAAACCGCTCCATGACGAGGCCAAGCGCCGCGAATTCCTCAAACCGTTTCTCCAGACGGTCCGCCTGATCGGAAGTCAGATCAACAATCTCCGGCAGGAGCAGACCCTGACTGGCCACGGTTCCGCCGGAAAGGCCGGATTTCATTCTTTCATAGACAAGCCGTTCATGGGCGGCGTGCTGATCAACAATGACAAGACCATCCGCTGTCTGCGCGACGATGTATGTTTCATGCAGTTGCGCCCTCGCCGCGCCGAGCGGACTTTCCGTTTGCGGCTGAGCATCTGGCGATGACGCTTCCGCTCGCGCGCTGGGCGCGGCGACATCTTCAAAAGACTTTTGACGGTCGTTTAAGCCGTCAACAGGCGGATAAGCGTCACGAACATAAGGGTTTGGTGCGGCGGCAGGACGATAATGAGAACGAAGCGGCGTCACGCCAGCGCCTGATTGAGGCGTCATCTTCCCCAGCGCATAGGCGCTGGTAGTGGTGGACGCGCGATGCCCGGCTTCGGCAAGCGCATGACGCAAAGCGCTGACGAGCAGCCCTCGCACTTCCCCGGCATTACGAAATCGCACCTCGGTTTTGGCTGGGTGCACGTTTACGTCAACCAACGCCGAGGGGATTTCCAGAAACAGCGCCACGGCCGGATGCCGGTCGCGCGCCAGAAAATCCGCATAGGCCCCGCGCACAGCGCCGACTATCAGCTTATCGCGCACAGGCCGTCCGTTCACGAACAAAAATTGCTTATCCGGCAAGCCGCGATTGAAAGTAGGCAATCCTGCGAACCCCGTCACTTTCGCATCTTCACGTTCCGCGAAAATCGGGACCGCGTTTTCGCCAAACTCCTTGCCCATGATGGCGGCAAGACGCTTTAACCTGCCCTCTTCGTCAGGCGTTTCCCCAGCAAGGTTGAGTAACTTCCGCCCCATGGAGACAAGCGTAAACGCCACATCATGGCGCGCCATGGCGAGACGGCGCACTGTCTCTCCAATCGCCGTTGTTTCCGCCTGGTCCGATTTCAGAAATTTCAGCCGCGCCGGCGTCGCATAAAAAAGATCGCGCACCTCGATGCGCGTTCCATGTCCGCCAAACGCGGCTGGCGCAGGCCCGGAAAGAACGCCGCCCTCGACTTTCAGCTCTCTGGCTTCGTCGCCACCCGCTTGCCGCGTGGTGATGGTCAATCTCGCCACGGCCCCAATGGAAGGCAACGCCTCACCGCGAAAGCCCATGGTTGCAATGTTCATCAAGTCGTATTCGCCATCAGCGCCAGGGGCAAGCTTTGAAGTCGCATGCCGCTCTATGGCAAGCAGCATGTCTTCCTCGCCCATCCCGCATCCGTCATCAGTAACGACGAGACGTGTTTTTCCGCCATGTTCAATTTCAATGTCGATGCGTATTGCGCCAGCATCGAGGGCGTTTTCGACAAGTTCCTTTACGACGGCAGCCGGCCGCTCAATAACCTCGCCAGCGGCAATCCGGTTGACCGCGCCCGGCGGCAGCCGATGAATTCTAGCCGTACTTGTGGAAAATTTTTCCGCCCGATTCGTCATGATTAATTATCGCAAGCCATCGTGATGAGCGCAAATAAGGAAAAAGCCGCCCTTATAAGGGCGGCTTTCGAATGGAACCAACAAACGTGGTTCTAAAACACGCCGGGCAATTTCAACGCCTTGGACTGTTCAATCTCAACCTGGCCTTCTTCACCGATCACATTTTTGATCGAACGATCGCGTGCGGCCAACCATTCTTCAGGGTTATCGACCTGAAGCGGCGCGGCTGAGTCGTCGACTTCACCATCAATGAAATTCCAGAACATCAACTGATTGGCGAGGCTGCGGTCTTTTTCCCCGCGTCCACCGTTTTCCGCCGCCAGGACTGTGCGGATGGAGGCATTCGCTCCCAGCGCGCCGGCCTTGCGAAGCAACAACTGTTCACCGGCGGTCGGCGGGGCCGATGTTGTATCGCCGACCAGGACCTGCTGCGCCCGTTGAGAAGGCGACAGTTCCTGCGGACGCGTTTCACCGGGTCGCGGCGGTTCGAGGCCGTAATCAGGCGGCACCACCAGAGGCGCTTTTGTCGTGATGGCGAATTCGTCGGGCGCATTCTTGCCGCCGCCCAGCGCCTTGCCGATACCGCAGCCAGCGGTCATCAGGGCAATCGCCGCCATGGCGCAAGCAAACCGCACTGTGGAAACATTGATCATCTCGTCACTCCAACCTGTTTCGCGCCCACCCCGCAGCTCGGGCGCACTATAGTCATGTGGCCGCAGCTACGCCAACCTGTTTATTTTGCACCGCTCTGATCGCGCGTTTGCCACGCATCGAGCAGCAAGAACGCAATACCGACATTGATCGCCATGTCAGCCACATTGAAGACCCATGGGAAATAAAGCCCTGAGAAGTCCAGGAAATCGATCACATAGCCGTAGGCCAGCCGATCATAAAGGTTGCCTAGGGCCCCGCCGATAACGAAAGCGACGCCTGTCGCCGCAATCGTACGGGTGAGACGCCCCAGCCATGCCGTCAGCGCCAGCGCAACGCCGATTGAAATCAGCGACAAGAGCCAGCGCATGCCGGACAGCATGCCAAAACTCGCCCCGCGATTTTCAACATAAGAAAGATCAAAGACGCCAGAAATCTCAATCTTTCTGACCCCGGGCAAATCCAGCCCGTGGACGATCCAGAATTTTGACGCCTGATCGAGAACGATGATCAACGCGGCGCCGGCTAGCCCGCGCCAGAAAAGCTTGTTGCCGCGCGCCGCTGACCACCATTCGCCGATACGAGACATATAGGCCTGAACATTGCTCATGACGCTTTCCTTGCGTCTGCTGATTCAACTGCATCTATGCAGCGTTCACAAAGATCGCCATGAGCTTCATGTACGCCGACTTCGGGGAGAATACGCCAGCAGCGGCGACACTTTTCGCCATCGGCTTTAACAGACACCACGGCCACGCTTTGCGTTTCACCTTCAAGCCGGAAAGCCGCATCCGGTGCGGACTTATCTGTCAGCGTCGCGCCGGAAGTGATGAAAAGTTCGGCCGCATCAAGTCCGTCATAAGCCTTCAACAACCCTTCGTCGGCTACATGCACATGCGGTGCGGCCTCCAGGCTGGCGCCAATGCGCTTTTCGCGTCGCTCGACCTCAAGGGCGCCCGTTACGACCCGGCGCACTTCGCGAATCTTCTTCCACTTGGCCCCAAGATCGTCATTGCGCCACGCGGCAGGCGTTTCCGGAAACTGCTGCAAATGCACGGAACCATCCGTAGACGGATAACGCGATAGCCAAGCCTCTTCCATGGTGAAAACGCAAACCGGCGCCAGCCAGGTGACAAGCCGGTCGAAGACGAGCGACATCACGGTTCTTGCGGCCCGGCGGCGAACAGCATCCGGGCGGTCACAGTAAAGACTGTCCTTGCGGATATCGAGATAGAACGCCGACAATTCGAGCGACGCGAAGTCAAGGCACTTGCGCCACACGCCCTTGAAATCAAACTTCTCATATCCTATGCGGACTTCACCATCGAGCACAGCAAGACGGTGCAACACATATTGTTCAAGCTCTGGCATGTCAGCCGGCTCAACCCGCTCCGCATCAGAAAAGTCAGCAAGCGCACCTAACAGATAGCGCAGCGTATTTCTCAATTTACGGTAAGCATCGACAGCCGAGCCGATGATTTCCTTGCCGATCCGCAAATCTTCCGAATAATCAGAACTTGCTGTCCAGATACGAAGGATGTCCGCGCCATACTGTTGAATGATGTCAGCCGGGTCGACGACATTACCGATCGACTTTGACATTTTGCGTCCCTGATCATCCAGGACAAAACCATGGGTCAAAACCGCATCATAAGGCGCACGGCCACGCGTGCCGCAGCTTTCCAGAAGCGATGACTGAAACCAGCCGCGATGCTGGTCTGACCCTTCGAGGTAAAGATCCGCCGGCCATTTCAGATCGTTCCGCCCCTCAAGACAGAACGCGTGGGTTGACCCTGAATCGAACCAGACATCGAGAATGTCCTCAACCTTTTCAAACTGGTTCGCTGAATGATGATCGCCCAGAAAATCCTGCGACGGCGTATTGAACCAGGCGTCGGCGCCGTGTTCCCGGACCGCGTCGATAATACGCTTGTTGACGGCGGGGTCGTTTAAGGGCTCGCCCGTGTCACGGTCGGCAAAGATCGCAATCGGCACGCCCCAGGCGCGCTGACGGGAGACGAGCCAGTCAGGACGCCCCTCCACCATGGCGCGAATGCGGTTCTTGCCGGACGCCGGGGTGAAGTGCGTATCATCGATTGCTTTCAGCGCCGTATCACGCAAGCCGTTTTCACCCTCGCCGCCAAGACGGATGAACCATTGCGCCGTATTGCGGAAAATCACCGGCGCTTTTGAGCGCCACGAATGTGGGTAGGAGTGGGTCAACCGCCCACGTGCGAGCAATGTTCCACGCTCAATCAGCGCATCGATGACACGCTTGTTGGCATCGCCGTCCTTGCCCTTCTTTTTGCCTTCCGTAACGATGACTTTGGCGCCTTCAAAACCTGGCGCTTCATCCGTATAAGCGCCAAACTCATCGACCGTATGCGGAATTTCCGCCTCCATGCCGAAAGCGTCCACCCAGGCAATGTAGTCTTCTGCGCCATGCCCCGGCGCGGTGTGCACGAAACCCGTACCGGCCTCATCAGTGACGTGATCACCAGCAAGCAGCGGCACATCGAATTCATAGCCGCCGCTGAAACCTTTGAGCGGATGCGCGCACTGGACGCCCTTTAGCGTATCCGCAGGCACGTCGGCCGTTCGTTTCCATTCAGCTACCAGTCCGGCTTCGCGAACGCTTTCAGCCAGCGCATCAGACACAACCAGTTTGTCACCCGGCTTCGACCACGGCTCGAAGTCGAGATCATCGCGCATGGCGATGACTTCATATAATCCATAAGAAAGCCTTGGCCCGTAGCAGATCGCCCGGTTGCCGGGAATCGTCCATGGCGTCGTCGTCCAGATGACGATGGATGCTCCATCAAGCAAGTCTGCCATACGAGCAGTTTCATCACTGTCTATCGACGGGTGAAGCGCAGCCTTTCCCTCATTATCAAAATGTGCAGGCGCGCGCTGGTACGGTGCAAAATGCTCAACAGGAAACTTCACCCAGATCGTTGTGGATTGATGATCGTGATATTCGATTTCCGCCTCAGCGAGCGCGGTCTGCTCAACCGGCGACCACATCACCGGCTTCGACCCGCGATAGACAACGCCTTTATCAACGAATTTTAGAAACTCTTCGACAATGGCTGCCTCAGCATTGAACGCCATGGTCGTGTAGGGATCGTCCCAATCACCTTCGACGCCGTAGCGTTTGAATTCTTCGCGCTGAATATCGACCCATTTTTCTGCGTAGTCGCGGCAAGCTTTGCGAAACTCTGCTGTCGGCACATCGCGTTTCGCCTTGCCCTTGGCGGCGAATTCTTTTTCCACCTGCCATTCGATTGGCAGGCCATGGCAATCCCAGCCGGGCACGTAGTTGGCGTCATATCCCGACATCTGCCGGGAGCGCACGACGAAGTCTTTCAAAACCTTATTGAAAGCGTGGCCCATGTGGAGATGGCCGTTCGCATAGGGCGGGCCGTCATGAAGAACATACTTCTCTCGCCCTTTCGCGTCTTCACGCAGACGCTCGTAAAGTTTCAACTGCGCCCACCGCGCAAGCCATTCGGGCTCGCGTTTCGGGAGCCCGGCACGCATGGGGAAATCGGTCTGGGGCAGGAATAAAGTGTCTTTGTAGTCGCGTCCGCTTTTATGATCGGCGGTCGATGCGTCATCAGGCATCGTCAAATCTCTTCTATCAGGTGTTGTCGTTTAAGGGTGAGCAAGGCCCGGTCCCGGGCGCGTTTGTCAAGCCTTAAGTCAGCTAGTTGCGCACCGGTCCGGGCTGATAATTCGAATGACGCCCGATATGGATATGGTTGATCCGATCAACATGCGGTCCTTGTTAGCAGGCCGGGCAATACAAGTCACGGCGCTGGTGACCGCGACTCAATCAGAGACCCGAAAGGCCGAAAGGATATTCCGAGCGCCATATGCTGATGTCGGCAAGACTGAAGATCGCGCATCAAGCTTGCGAGCCACACTGTCACTGAAGTTTTGCACCAACAAAGTTAGTAAGCACTCACTTACAGGTTTTTTATCAGGTTCGCGCTAAGGCTGAAATGCGCCAAACGCTAAACGCTAGATAAGCTCGAGACGGTAAACCCTTGTATCGCTGGCTTCGCAGGACATCGCCCGCGACCAGCTTTCACGCCCGCGCTGCGCGCTCACATTTGCTGTCATCAACAAGGCGCCGCCACGGTCTTCTATCGATGCGGGACGATATGGCGCCGTTACCACAAAGCCGCGCTCGGCAAGGGCGCTGCGCGCGTGGTCGAGGCAAACCTGATATGCGGCGTCAACGGAAATACGCGCCGGCGCAGCGGCGCCGTCAAGACGATCATCGAGCCCATCATCATACTCGCCTTCGTGAGGCGCTTCTTCATAGTCGTACTCGTCTTCGTAACGATCATCATAAGCACGGTCGTAATAATCTGCCGCCCCCGCATCGCGGCGGCCATCGTAATACCCGTCATAGTAACGGTCTCGCGAATAGCGAGCGCGCTCACGGTCTTCAGAAAGTTCGTTCAATATGATCGCGCCGCCAATCACACCCAATGCGATCGCCGCCGCCTTTCCGCCGCCGCCATGGCGATGGTGGCGACGTCCATGGCGGTAATGGCCGCGGTGACGATAGGACTTGTACCCGGCCGCATGATAGCCGCCGCCATAATAACCGCTTGAGTAATGAACGCTGACATGGCTGCCGCCATAAGCCATCGCCGGCGCGCCAATCCCAAGAGAAAGCGCGGCTGCTGCCGCGCCGATCATGATTTTTCGGGAAACAGATTTCATCGCGAATTTCCTACTCATGGCCATCCCTACTCATTGCCATCAATGCAAAGTCCGGGCAGGCTGCATCCCGTACTATGCTCACCGATTTTCATTGGCTTTGTGTCGAGAATGTGGCGAACAGCCGATCTCAAAACACGACCTTGCGAGCGTTATTAACCAAGCAATTCCCGCGCCATGAGACAGTCTTCCGCAATCTGAGCCTTTAGGGCGTCCAGGCCGTCAAACTTCTTTTCATCACGCAGAAATGCGTGGAATGAAATCTGTATTTCCTGCCCGTAAAGGTCGCCCTCAAAATCGAAAAGATAGGTTTCCAGTAAAGGCGCATCAGACCCCACCGTCGGCCTGCGGCCGAAGTTCGACACAGCGCCATAGACCTTGCCATTAACGACAGCGCGCGTTGCGTAAACCCCATTACGAGGCTCCACCAGCGAACCGAGCGTCATATTCGCAGTCGGGAAACCTATAGTCCGCCCGACTTTACGGCCTTCCTCAACGGATCGCGTGACAGACCACGGCCGACCGAGCATCTCTCGCGCCTCGTCCATCGCGCCATCTCGAATTGCTTCGCGTATGGCGCTTGATCCGTATTTGCCCTCGCCATCGCTATCGTCGAGAAGCTCAACGAGCTTTACCTTCATGCCGGCCTGCTCACCCAGCGCCTTCAAAGCAGCACCATCACCTGCGCGCTTCGCCCCAAAACGGAAATCCGCCCCCGCCATAACACCCGCAAGCAAAAAGCGGCCAACGAGCACATCATTTACGAATTGTTCCGGCGTCATGGACGCGAGCTCTGCGTCAAACGTCAGTGTAAAGATTTCATTGACGCCGTGACTGCGCAGAATCGAGTCGCGAGCAGGCGAGCTGGTTAGCAAAAAAGGCGGCGCATCAGGCTGAAAAAACCGGCGCGGATGCGGCTCAAACAACACCACGCCAAGCTTAGCATCATGTTGACTGGCAAACGCGGATGTTTCTTTCAACAAAAACTGATGGCCAAGATGAACGCCGTCAAAGTTGCCAATCGCAGCAATGTATCGATTCCGCCCTACCACCGAAGCAACTCCGCAACCGCAGTCGCATGGACGCCCGCCTCATTTAATTGTGCGCTAACGTCAGCATGATCTCCACCGCCATCATGAATGCCGCCAGCCCCTGTAACCAGCATAGCATCGATGCCCTGGTCATTAGCGCCCCTTATATCCGTCAATAAGCCGTCGCCCACGGCGAGAATACGGGACGCCGCAACGCCAGGCTTGATACGGTCAATGACTTTGTTAGCTTGCTCATAGATTGGCGCATGAGGCTTGCCGCCATAAGCGACATTACCTCCAAGCTCCTTATAAATTTCTGCAAGCGCGCCCGCGCACCAGATACGTCTCCCGCCCCAGTTCACAATAATGTCCGGATTGGCGCAGATCATGGGCAATCGCAGTTCCGCAGCATGCCCCAAAATTTCACGATACTCATAAGGATGCTCCCGGTCGTCATTCATCAGTCCGGTGCAAATGATAAAACCGGCTTCTTCCAGTTGAACGAAATTAATATCCAGGTTTTCGAACAGCGGGTCATCTTTCGACGGGCCTATGCGAAACGCCGGCGCAGGCAGATGGCGCTCAATCATAGCTCGTGTCGCATCGCCTGATGTCACGACCGCATCGTAAGCATCCGAAGATAGGCCAAGCCGGTCAAGCTGCGCCGGGATAATAGATGATGGGCGCGGCGCATTGGTGAGAATGATGATCGGGCCCCGCGCCTTTCGGAAATTGATCATCGCCTCTTCAACGCCCGCGATCAACTCGACGCCATTATGAATAACGCCCCAAGCATCGCACAACATAGCATCGTAATCGGACGCCAGGGTACGGATAGAAGATATGAATCGCGGCCTGCTCACCAGATGAGGCCGATAAGCCGGACGCGATTAGGCGTCAAGCGCAAGGCGCCGCCGCAGCTTCAACATGGCGCTTTCATCATCGTTTTCACACCAACGTCGCGCCGCTTCGGGATCAGTAAAGGTTTTTGCAGACCAGCTAGTTTTGCTGATCAAGGCGATGTAAAGTTCAAGCGCTTTATCAAACCTATCATCCGGAACAATGAACCCGATGCGGACCCAGGGCACGGAATAGCTCGCGGCGCCGTCAATCGCGGCGCTTAACTCCTGATCAGATTCCGGAAAATCAAGCTGCGTGACGTCCCTGAGGTCTATGAGTTGATACCGGGCATAGTCCGAGCGTGGGTCGCTGTAGAACGCCTGATCAGCGCTCCGCGCTTCATCAGCCGTGACGTGGCCGAAATATCGCCATTCTATTCCGTGATCGGCCCATTGAGTTTCATGCGGCATGTCACGCCTCGCATAGCAATTCGTTTATGACGCCAGCGCGAAGTCATCCTTTGGTCCCAAATACCCTTGAGCGGGCTTTGGCGCCCCAAACAGATTGCCCTGACCATAATCGATACCTAGCGCCAGAATGCCGGGCAATTGCGATTCAAGCTCAACCTTTTCGACAATCAGATCGATATTGTTGTCATGCAGGTTTTGCTTGAATGACTGGATTCGCCCCTCACCCACTGAACCCTTGGCGCTTTCAGCAAGCAACATCGCGCTTGACGCTTTGACATAGCGGAAGCCTCGCTCCCCGAGCGCTCGCCAATTAAGGTCAAATCGCCTGATATGATCTACGGAAAACGAGAACCCGCGATCCGCCACAGCTCGCATGTTGGATTTGACGCGCTCATGCATCATTTCAACTGCAGGATAGGTGAATTCAAAGATTATCTGATGTGCAAAGTCTTCATTTGCATCAAGGTAATCCGTAAACCGAACGAAAAAGTCCTGGTCGAAAATCGTTGCTGGCGAGATGTTGCAGAAAATTCTGTATTGCGCGCCCGCAGCGCCGAGCTGGCGAAGCGCCTGAACCGCACGCAATAAAATCATATTGTCGATCAGCCCGATCCGGTTCGCCCGCTCGGCGGCGTCCAGATAATCATTCGGCTGCAAAAACCGGCCGTCCTCCTGGCGCAACCGTGAGAACGCCTCAAAATAGCGTAACTTACGCTGCGGCAAGCTGACGATTGGCTGCAGATATAGATCGACTCTATCATTTTCAATGGCGCTTTGGACAGCGCGCAATGCATCAGCGTCTTCCGGCTGCCCTTTGTTTACAGAATCAAACTTCAGTTTTGGCGCCGATTTGTCTTTAGGATTGAATTTTCGAACCAAACTGCTCAGCAACTCTATTTCCTGCTGCGCCTTGCTGAGCGCAAAACTCGCACGAGCATGTAATATCAAGGAACAAACAAGCCCGCATGCGAGCCAGATTTCAAAATCCGGCTTAAATCCTGACCGTACAGTTGCAATGATCAAGAACGCAGCAGCGATGCCAGCAGCGAACAATACCATTGCGCCGTAACGCGAACTTTTCTGCCGAAAATTCATTCTCGCAAAATCCAGACATCTCAGAGGCGGACATGCGCCCCGTTCCATAAAAACTTTTACGAAAATTGTCTTTAAAAGCGATTAAAGCAGCTCGGTTGGGGTGCATGCAGAGCAAATGCGAGCAACAAAAACGCCCGCCCGGCATTACCGGGCGGGCGTGTAACAATCGATTAATCCTTAACTGAAGATTATCAGTTGAACGCGCTGTCAATCGGGTCAATCACGATTTCAACACGGCGGTTCGCTGAACGGCCTGATTCAGTGCTGTTGTCACCGATGGGACGCGTCTCTCCGAAACCAACGGAGCGCAACCGGGCTGGCGATACGCTCTGCCCGGCAAGATAGCTGGACACTGACTGCGCACGCCGTTCGGAGAGCCGCTGGTTGTAATCTTCTGGCCCCGTTGAGTCCGCGTGACCATAAACGCTGATGGTGGTTTTATCATACTCTTCGAACACGAGAGCGACGGAGTTCAGCGTTTCATAGAAACCTGGGTTTATGTCCGACTGGTTTACCGCAAAAGTAATGTCAGACGGCATCAGCAAAATCAGGTTATCGCCGTCGCGCTGCACCTGAACGCCGCTGTTTACGAGGCGTTCACGCAACTTAGCCTGCTGGCGATCCTGATAGACACCGATGCCAACGCCAATGGCCGCGCCCGCAGCAGCCCCGATGGCCGCGCCCTTGCCGGGCCTGCCAGCGATGGCGCCGGCGATGGCTCCAGCAGCGGCGCCCGCAGCAGCGCCGCCGGCGCCAGAGGTCACGGTTCGGCTCGCCCGTCGCTCGCCAGTATAAGGGTTCGTTGAACAGCCAACGGCAAAGACCGCGACTGTCGCCAAAATGAGTGCTTTGCGCATGGGTTCACTTCCTTTCACGCGTTGCATGGCCATTTGAATTTCAATTCCGCTATTGTCCGGCGTTTAGCCGCCCCTTTGGCCACATGGGTCAGCGCCGCCACTATGGCGTTATTGCGGTTCGGCTCGAATTAAAAACACGTAATTGCGGCGAAAGTTGCGCCAGAACCCGATCTCACGATTTGTTTCCGGATTAGATGCTCTTGGGCTCAAGCACCCACAAAAATCACCCGCCCCCTTGACCCAACCCCGGCCCGATCCTAAATCGCCGCTAGCACTCACTTAATATGAGTGCTAGCGGCTGCGCCCGCTTATGCGCAATATGTTTAACCGGTTGTTTTTACTAGAAAAACTCAGCCAAGGGAGACCAAATCTATGGCTTTCAGGCCTCTCCATGACCGCGTGTTGGTCCGTCGTATCGAAGAAGACGAAAAAACCGCTGGCGGCATCATCATCCCCGATACCGCGAAGGAAAAGCCCCAGCAGGGCGAAGTTGTAGCGTGCGGCTCAGGCGCGCGCGGCGACGACAATGAAATCGTGCCGCTAGACGTCAAGTCTGGCGACAAAATCCTGTTCGGCAAGTGGTCGGGCTCGGAAGTGAAAATCGACGGTGAGGATCTCTTGATCATGAAAGAGTCCGACATCCTCGGGATCATCGACTAACCCCAACAAGTTTTGAATATTTAAGGAGAAGCATCAATGGCTGCTAAGGAAGTCAAGTTTGACGTAGAAGCGCGCGATAAAATGCTGCGCGGCGTCGACATCCTCGCCAATGCGGTGAAGGTCACGCTCGGACCAAAAGGCCGCAACGTGGTTATCGAAAAGTCGTTCGGCGCGCCGCGCACGACGAAAGACGGCGTCACCGTCGCGAAGGAAATCGAGCTTGAAGACAAGTTCGAAAACATGGGCGCACAGATGGTGCGGGAAGTTGCGTCGAAGACCAATGACGAAGCCGGCGACGGCACGACGACCGCCACCGTTCTCGCTCAGGCAATCGTCAAAGAAGGCGCGAAGGCTGTTGCAGCCGGCATGAACCCGATGGACCTGAAGCGCGGCGTTGATCTCGCTGTTGCTAAAGTCGTTGAAGACATCAAGGCGCGCGCGACGAAGATCGCATCGTCCGATGAAATTGCCCAGGTCGGTACGATTTCTTCGAACGGCGAAAAAGAAATTGGCGACATGATTGCGAAAGCAATGGACAAAGTCGGCAATGAAGGCGTCATCACGGTTGAAGAAGCCAAGTCGCTCGAAACCGAACTGGAAGTCGTTGAAGGCATGCAGTTCGACCGCGGCTACCTTTCGCCTTACTTCATCACCAATGCTGACAAGATGATTGCGGAACTCGAAGATCCGTACATTCTTTTGCACGAGAAAAAACTCTCGAACCTGCAGTCCATGCTGCCGCTTCTTGAGTCTGTTGTTCAGTCTTCCCGTCCGCTGTTGATCATCGCGGAAGATGTTGAAGGCGAAGCGCTGGCGACCCTCGTTGTCAACAAACTGCGCGGCGGCCTCAAAATCGCAGCCGTCAAAGCGCCAGGCTTTGGCGATCGCCGTAAAGCAATGCTCGAAGACATCGCCGTACTTACGGGCGGTCAGGTTATTTCCGAAGACCTTGGCATCAAGCTTGAGAACGTCACACTCGACATGCTTGGCACGGCGAAAAAAGTGTCGATCAACAAAGACGACACGACAATCGTCGACGGTGCCGGCGAAAAAGCCGACATCGAAGCGCGCACCGGCCAGATCCGCCGTCAGATCGAGGAAACGACGTCTGACTACGACCGCGAAAAACTGCAGGAACGCCTGGCGAAACTCGCCGGCGGCGTAGCAGTTCTGAAAGTCGGCGGCGCAACGGAAGTCGAAGTGAAAGAGCGTAAAGACCGCGTCGATGACGCGCTAAACGCAACACGCGCAGCTGTCGAAGAAGGCATCGTTCCAGGCGGCGGCACAGCGTTGCTTTACGCATCGAAAGCCCTTGCTGATGTTAAAGGCGTCAACGCTGATCAGGATGCTGGCGTCAATATCGTGCGCAAAGCACTCGAAGCGCCGATCCGGCAGATCGTCAAAAATGCTGGCGGCGAAGGTTCTATCGTTGTCGGCAAACTGTTGGAGCAGGACAACTTCAAGTTCGGCTTCAATGCGCAGACGGATGAATATGGCGATCTGATCGCCACCGGCATTGTCGACCCTGCGAAAGTTGTTCGTACGGCCCTTCAGGATGCGGCCTCCGTCGCCGGCCTCCTCATTACGACGGAGGCGATGGTCGCAGAAGCACCAAAAAAAGAAGGCGCCGCGGGCGGCGGCATGCCTGACATGGGCGGAATGGGCGGCATGGGCGGCATGATGTAGTCGCTCGCCTAAGAAGCTTTAGTTGCGTACCCAAAGGGCGGCTCTTCGGAGCCGCCCTTTTTGTTTTAATGCGCAGTTATACACGCTAAGCGGGAATTTCCTCGCTTTGATTGCATGCGGCGAAAGCTTTGATAAGGTTCCAACGGGGGCAAAAAATCGGCGGGGGCTGGTAATGACGGTATTCTTTCGCGCGGCGACAGCCGCATTCTTTGCTGTTTCAGCAATAACAAATTTCGCATCGGCGCAAGAAGTCACCGACGCTTCTGCGACAGTGACAAGCGCAACTGCTCCAGACACAACAGAGCCAATAAATTACTTTGCGCGCGATACGCTCCGCATTCGGACAGTCGCCTGCCCCTTTAAAGGCGAAGTCCAGTACAAGGACGGCGAGATTTCTTGCTACCAGCTTGAAGTGCCGGAAAACCGCGAGAAACCAGACTCGCGCATGATCGAGTTGCAATTCATCAAGCTGGCGGCGCGAAAACCGGAAAAATGGGATAATGAAGAGGACGGAGACTGGTTCAAACGCGCCGATCCGATCATTTATTTCACCGGCGGCCCAGGCGCAAAAGCCTTAGGTTATGTAAAGCGTTTTCAAAATCATGGCGCGCGTGACGTTCGCGACCTATACATCCTTGAGCAACGCGGCATCGGATGGTCTTCAGATTTTTGCCTCGATTATCCACTCTTTGATCCATCACATGCCAATACGCCAGAATGGAATGAATACCAGCTCGCAGGCGTGAAAAGCATGGAAGCATGCTTTGCCAAGGCAAGCGCGGCCGGCGTCGACTTATCAGGCTACAACACGATCGAAAACGCGCGTGACGCCCGCGCGCTTCGCATGGCGCTCGGCTATGACGAGTGGAATGTCTGGGGCATTTCCTATGGCTCAATTCTGGGGCAGGCGTATCTGAAAGAAGACCCTGAAGGCATTCGCGCCGCCGTCATCGACGCTATTGTTCCCTTACGGCAGGACGCAACATTTCATAACATTGCGCGCTACTATGATCGCGACCTGACAATGTTACAGGAAATATGCGAAGCAGATGATGAATGCGCGCGCAATTTTCCGAACTTCAAAGAGCGCCTTAAAGGCGCCATTGAAAAAGTCGCCGATAGCCCAATCATCATTGATGATGCGATCGACGCCGAACTTTTTCCTACTGGCAAGGGGTATTTCTTCCACGATATAATCGGCGCTTTACCGTTCATTCTGTTTTACGAACAGGACAACTATCCCTCCCTACCTGCGATGATTGATGCGCTCGCAAGAATGGTAGAGGAGGAAGATTATGGCCGGCTGCGCATTCTTACCGCTGGCGGACCGGGCGGTGGCGTCGGATTTGATATTAGTCAGGGGATGTATGACGCCATAAGTTGTAACGACGGCTGGCATCCGCAGATGAAAGCCGCCTTTCAGGAAGACATTGCGGACTATCCCGCACTCGGCAAGATTTTCGGTTCTCTGGATGTGGTCGACAAGATGGCCAGCGTTTGTGAAAAATACGGCGCTAATGCGCGTCCAGCGACTGATTACTTACCGGTAGAAACAGATATCCGAACCCTGATCGTTGAGGGGGCTATGGACCCGATTACGCCGCCGCCACTCGCGCAGGACATTCTTTCAGGCTTCAGCAATGGCACATATGTAGAGTTCGCCTATGCAGGACATGGTCCGACACGCTCGGTTGAATGCGCGGGCGATTTCCTGACCAAGTTCTACGACAACCCTGACAGTGAGCTTGACACCTCATGCCCGGAGGGCATGGAAGCGCCGGAATTTAATGGACCGTTGTTTACAACAGATGGCTTGATCAAGCTTGCGACGGTCATGTCCGAGGAACCGAAAAAAATTGTTGTTCCGGCCCTATGGGCCGGGCTGCCGGCGTTTGTGCTGATCTTCGGCGCTATCGTTTATACGCTTGCGCCAGTTGCAAGGCTCATCAATGGGGCCGGCGCAATGACTACGGGTGGCGCGCGCGTTATCGCATGGGTGACCGCGCTGGCAGGGGCAGCAGCTATTGGCGGTATCGCCGCTGGTGGCGCCGTGACCGCCGACGCTAACGGCCTCCTCCTGCTCTTCGGTCTTCCCGGATGGACGAAAGGGTTCGCCATGGCGGGCCTCGCCGCCGGGCCTTTGGGTCTGCTCCTGTTACTGCTCACCATGAAGGCGCGAATGCGCATGCCTCTTCCCATAGGCGTTTTCTTGGGCCTGCTGCTAACGGGGCTTTCAGGCATTGCGCTGGCGAGCTGGCTTAGCGTTTGGGGTTTCATGCCGTTCTAACTCATTCTCAACTCAGAATCAGAGAAAAGGCGGCTTTTGATAGTCGCCTTTTTTCTTGCGCTCACCATGGCGCCTAGGGCAGAAGGCCGTTAAGGACGCACTTCAATGTTCACAGATATACTTCCTGTCTTTGTCACAGCCTTCGTCACGCTTTTCATCGTGATCGACCCAATTCTGGTGACGCCGATTTTTGCGTCCTTAACAAAAAACGATCTGCCAAGAGAGCGCTTACGCATTGCGTTCATGGCGGCGATTTATTCGATCGGTATTCTGTTGTTTTTCGGCTTTGCCGGAAATGCGCTGTTGCATCATCTTGGCGTCAGCCTCGCCGCGTTCCGCGCCGCCATGGGCATAATTTTGTTCATTATGGGTTTCCGGATGTTTTTTGACCCTGACAGCGAAACCCAGGCCAAAACACCGGGACCGAAAGCCTCCGCTCGCGACAATATCGCCTTTTTCCCGCTCGCCATTCCCATGCTTGCCGGGCCTGGGGCGATTGCAACCATCATGCTTGTTATGGGGCCGGACACGGCAATGGTTGAAAAAAGCGCCGCCATGATCGCTGTTGTCATTGTGCTCGCCATCGCAGTCCTGATGATGGCGTTCGCCAGCCGGATTGGCGACGTGCTCGGCCGTACGGGCATGAACGCCATAACCCGCATTTTAGGAATGCTGCTGATGGCGCTTTCAACTCAGTATGTATTTGATGGAATACGCGTCGGCATCCTCGAAACCGGCGTCGGCGTATAAATTTTAATCGTTGAGAACAGCGCGCGTTTCGGAGAACCCGTTGTCGCCAGGGCTCGCGCCGTAACGCAGCGTACCGCCGCGCAAGCTGGCGCCGGAACCATCGCCCGCGCAGACGAAACGTGAAACGCGGGGCGCGCCGCCACGGCGGCAAGCAGCCTCAAGCGCGCCAAGGGCGCCATCGCAAGATTCAGCGATACTGGCGCCGTCAGGCCAGTTGGCCGCCGATCGCCAATCGATAACAACGTCGAAATTCATACCGCATACGGAACGGGTGAAAGACGCTTCACGCTCCAGCGCACGCTCTTCTGTTTCCTGCGCACGAGCTTCTTTCAGCGATTGAGAATTTGCAGACAAAGGCGTGCAGAACATCACCAGCCCGGCGGCTGCCGCGCCGAGAAAGCGGTTCTTTGGTGTTATCCTCAAGCGCTCGTTCATGATCCTTATATGATGCCCGGCGTTTACGGCCCTTTTAAGACCTGACGTCGTGACCCTACGATAGAAGCGTGTTCGAGACGTTTACAGCGATTCCTCCAGGAATTGCGCGACCTTAGCGGATGACGGCCGTCCCTCTATGTCCAGATTCGGCACGTAGCGAATTTCCAGAACTGACCCCCCAAGGGATATTTCGGCGTCTGTTGAAGGGAGAAAAATAACCCGTTTGATCCTAGAGGAAATGGCGGCGGCGCCCGTTTCATCCTGCGCGACGCTGGCGATTCCCTTTGCTGATGTCACGATGGCGTCAGCAAGCACGGCGGCGTTTGCCCCACCCGATGCATTCGCCGCGCTGATGTCAAAGAAAACGGGTGACCCTGTTAAAGCGCTGATTTGCGCGGCGGCGCCCTGGGCGCGTCTCGAAGCGGTTTCCATATCTGTAAACCCGAGGCGCAAAGACCGGTCATCACCGAATGATTTCGACGCAGCAATGCCGCGTGTCTCACCAGGCCAGTACACAGTAGCGCCGCCATAGGCGGCAATCCGGATCAGCGTGTGATCGCGGGCGTCCTTATAGATAACATCTCCACGCGGTCCGCGCGTCGCTGACAAGGCGTGAATTTCAGGTGACGGCCCAGCCATGTCGATCACACAATCAATACGCTGATCATTTTCTCCGCACAGAAACTGAACCCGAGCGCCCGAGGCAAGCTCTTCAAACAGGAACATACGGTCATCGCTTGTGAGGACATAGCGCTCAACATCGCTGCGATCCCCACGCCGCTGCGATCGCTCGCGGCTTTTACCGACAAGCGCAGAGAAAGGATTGTCTTGCTGAAACAGAATACCTGCCGCAGGGAGCCCTTGGGCCGACGCCATAGGCGAAACGATGATGCTCAACGCAAACAATCCGCTAAAAAGAGCCGTAATCCGCACGCCCGGTTATCTCCTAACCAGCTTCACAACAAGGAGATTCTAGCTGGACAATTTGGTGAAAAAAGGGCTTTGCCGCGAAAATTCGCACGGCAAAGCCCAAAAAGCACCCTAATTACAAGGCTTAAGAAGCCAGATACTGACCGCCATTGGCGGACAGAACGGCGCCCGTAATGAAGCCGGCATTTTCATCCGCCAGGAAAGCGACGCAATCGCCGATTTCTTCAGCGCTGCCGAGCCGGCCTACAGGGATTTGAGCGGTAATTTTCTTCAAGACATCATCGTTCATCGCCGAGACCATCTCGGTGGCGATGTAACCTGGCGCCACAGCATTAACGGTAACGCCTTTAAACGCGCCTTCCTGAGCAAGGGCGCGCGTGAAACCGATCATGCCCGCTTTGGCCGCAGAATAATTGGTTTGTCCCATTTGCCCTTTTTGGCCATTGATCGAGGAGATGTTCACAATGCGGCCAAAACTACGCTCGCGCATGCCAGGGAAAACCTGATGTGACATGTTAAATACGCTGTCGAGATCGGCGCGCATGACTTCCGCCCATTGCTGCGGCGTCATCTTATGAAACATCCCGTCGCGGGTTATACCGGCGTTATTGACAAGAATGTCCGTTGGACCGTGAGCGCTTTCTATTTCAGCAACGCCCGCTTTGCAGGCCTCGTAATCACCAACATCCCATTTAAAAACATTGACCCCGGTCTCGTCTTTAAATTTGGCTGCCGCTTCATCGTTCCCTGCATAGGTGGCGGCGACTTTGCAGCCCTTGTTTTTTAACGCCAGCGAAATCGCCCGGCCAATGCCGCGCGTTCCGCCGGTAACGATAGCCGTTCTGCTCATCACGGTTCTCCCTAAAAGCGCCGGTCTCTTTGCCGGCTGATTACACCGTACCCAAACTATACGCTACTGAACTCAACCGCCGGCTATCGCTCGACGCACAAAGCGATACCCATGCCGCCGCCGATACACAAAGTGGCGAGGCCTTTTGACTTGCCTGAACGCTGAAGTTCGTAAAGCAGCGTTGTCAAAATCCGCGCCCCGGAAGCGCCGATCGGATGCCCGATGGCTATGGCGCCGCCATTAACGTTGACCTTGCCCGCATCCCAGCCAAGCTCCTTGCCGACAGCGAGAGCCTGCGCCGCGAACGCCTCGTTAGCTTCGATCAGATCAAGATCGTCAAGCGACCAGCCGGCTTTCTCAAGGGCCAGACGTGACGCGGGCGCGGGGCCTATGCCCATAATTGACGGATCAACGCCGCAATGCGCCCAGGAGGCGATCCGCGCCAACGGCTCAATCCCGCGCTTGCCAGCCTCGTCTTCGGACATGACAACGAGCGCCGCCGCGCCATCATTGATACCGGACGCATTGGCCGCTGTGACAGAACCGCCGTCCCGCTTGAACGCAGGTCTGAGACCGGAAACACCGTCTATGGTAGCGCCTTCCCGGATGTATTCATCGTGGTCGAATACAATTTCGCCTTTGCGCGTTTTGATCGTAACCGGAACGATTTCATCTTTAAACTTGCCGTCTTTTTTCGCTGCTTCCGCCTTGTTCTGACTGGCGACGGCGAATGCATCCTGTTCTTCGCGCGTGACCTGGTACTTTTCAGCCAGATTTTCAGCCGTTTGGCCCATGTGATAATCGTTGAACGCGTCCCAAAGGCCGTCAGTAATCATTGAGTCCGTAAAATTCTTAGGGCCCATTTTCACGCCATCGCGCAAATGCGCCACATGCGGCGCAAGCGACATGTTTTCATGTCCGCCTGCAACGACAATCGACGCATCGCCCAGACGCACCGTCTGCGCCGCCATGGCGACAGCGCGAAGCCCCGACCCGCAAACCTGATTGATAGTGATCGCCGGCGTCTCCTTGGCGATCCCGGCGCCGATAGCAGCCTGACGAGCCGTATTTTGCCCCTGCCCGGCCTGAAGGACGTGCCCCATGATGGTTTCCTGGACGTCATCACCAGAGATCCCGGCGCGCTCCAGAGACGCCGTGAGGACGGTCTCCCCTAGTTTTGCGGCTGGCACGCTCGCCAATCCGCCGCCGAAAGAACCAACGCCTGTGCGCGCTGCCGAAACAATAACCGCCCCACTCATAGAGCCTCCTGATCATGGTTAAGCGTTTCTGAGCCGCTAAAAACTGATTGTCCGAGCTCAAAAACGCGAAGAATTAGCAATCTCAATGGGTTACAAGCCATAAAACTTGGTGCAACCGCGTATGAAAATCTTCATTTCATGCTATAGCAGGTTTAGCAAGTGCACAAAAAGAGTGCGGCGCACCAAATCGGCGCGCACGAAGATGCACGGGAGGGTTTAACATCATGGCTGAAAAATCCAAAGGCCGCTCAAAGGCGCATGGCGACGCAATCGTCATCAAAAAATACGCAAACCGCCGTCTCTACAACACGGCCAGTTCATCTTATGTAACGCTCGATTTTCTGGCTGAGATGGTCAAGGAAGGCGAAGATTTTGTCGTTTATGACGCCAAGTCAGGGGATGACATCACCCGCTCGGTGCTGACGCAAATTATCTTCGAGGAGGAGAGCAAGGGGCAGAATCTGCTTCCTATCCAGTTCTTACGCCAGCTGATTAAATTCTACGGCGACAGCCTGCAGACTTTTGTTCCCTCATATCTCGAAATGAGCATGGACGCTTTTTCCAAAAATCAGGAAGAAATGCGTTCGCGCATGCGGGACGCGTTTGGCGGCGCGCCGGGATACAACATGTTCGAAGAAAGCGTTCGCAAGAATATGGAACTATACGAACAGGCAATGAAAATGTTTTCGCCGATGGGCGCTAACTTCACGCCACCCACAACACCAGGCGGGAGCCAGCACGACGAAAGCAGCAGCGATGATGATATCAACGCTTTGAAAAATCAGGTCGCAGCACTGCAGAAAAAGCTCGATCGCTTAGAGGGCGATGGCGACTAGAGCGAGTTATATACGCTCTAGTCTTTGCGGCGGATCGTTCGGCGCGCCTTCAGGCAGCCAGCCCGGGTTGGTTTCCGGCTTGCCAAGCAAGTAACCTTGCAGAAAGTCGACCCCAAGACCTTTCAGCAACATGGCGTCGGCTTCGTTATCCACCCATTCCGCTACGGTTTTCATGCCGAAATTTCGGGCAAGGTCTAAAAGCGTGCGCACAAAAAGCTGGTTTTCTCGTGACGATGAGACACCCGTCACGAACGAGCCGTCAATTTTCAGAATATCAATATCCATCGCCTTGAGATTTCTGAAAGACGTATAGCCGGCGCCAAAGTCATCGATGCCGAATGAGCAGCCAAGGCGTTTGATTTCGGAAACAAACTCTATGGACGCATCAATCGCGTCAATGACCTGAGTTTCAGTCAATTCCACCGTGATACGCTTCGCCAGTTCCTGATTGGCGCGCAATAATGCGATATATCCTTCCGCCCAGACGAAATCCTTTACCGTCTCCATGGAGATATTCACATTGAGATGGATATCCGGACAAATCGCCAGCGTGTTTGTCGCGAGCTCAAGAACTCTCCGATCCAGCAAATGCACCAGCCCAAGGCGCTCAGCAGCCGGAATAAATTCCGGGGCTGGAATATTTTGCCCGTCCTCCCCACTCATGCGAATGAGGCACTCGAACTTCTTTGGCGTTTCATCAAGATCACTGACTATAGGCTGAAACGCTAAACGTATACGGCGCTCGTTTAATGCTGTCAGGATGACATCCGACATGTGCGAATTTCTGCGTCGCATGCTGACAACATCAGTTTTGTCAGTAAAGGTTGACCAGCTCGACTTGCCGATGCGCTTTGCTGCGTCGAGCGCTGCTTCTGCTCGCGTCATAGCGGCGTTTGAGTTATCCGCTTGCTCCGGCAGTTCAACTGCGCCAAGGCAGATTGACGCCGCCACTGCACCGCCTTTCGTTTCGATAACACTTTCACGCACAACATTGAGAAGACGAACACAGGTCTGACGAAGCTGCTCCTTGTCGCAGTCAGCAATAACAATGCCGAATTTAGTGCCAGCCACACGGCCTATGTGATCATCAGGCCCGATTATGCTCTTGAGCCGGCCCGCTACCTCGACAATCAATTTGTCAGCAGCGTCAAAGCCAAAATCCGCGTTGACAGCACCGACATCATCAATACCTGCGAGAATGTAAGCGCCTGTTGCCTCACCAGCGTTAAACTTAGCGATGCATTCATCAAGGCTTTTTCGCAAATGGACGCGGTTGAGCAACCCGGTAAGCTCATCACTCACAGCAAGGTAAGACAGCTCTTCTTCCCGGCGTTTACGGTTTTCAATCGAGCGAATGACGCTGATCAGACGACGATTGCCGCCCGAGCCGATCCAGCCGCCACGCTCTTCGACCCAGTGGCCTGCTCCGTCAGCACGCTTCAGGCGATATTCACAAGCATAACTTTCGCGTCTTCCGGCAAAAGCTTCCGATCTTGCCGGATCCACGTCGCCATCTATGCTCGAAGCGAATTCTTTACCGGAACCGGCGATCTGGCTGGCGTCAACGCCAAGAATGTGCGCCGCAGCACTTTCATCGGACCATTTGAGGTCGTCTGCCGTAGGATTGAATTCGAACATGGTTTGCAACCCATGTTCGCCTGCGCCTTCTGACGGATAAGCATGTTCCTCCGCCACTTGCGAAGGATCCACCTTCCCAGTCGACCTGTCCCGTTTTTGCACATTGAGGAACGCTCTAGCGTTTTCTGCCATCAAACCCACTCTTGCCATTTACTGAAAAACTCTACACGCCAAGCCGTAAATAAAATTTGAAGCGGGACATCGAACGACCACAATCGTATGATGTTAAGATATATACCGGCGCCGAACTTGCGATTAGGCGAGTATGAAAGCAGTAATTAACCTTCCAGTAACTAAACCTGCTAACGCATCGCGCAGCGGAACGAGAAGCCTGCGGGTCCTCGGGCGGAATCTACCCGTGCAAACGCTCGGCTCATACGCGCCGCTCAAAGAACAATCTTCATATGACAGCAGTTCAGGAAACGCTGGCGCAGGCTATGCGAAAATAAAAACGCGCGCGTCTCAATATGAGCCGCACGCGTTAGATGTTTATTTTTAGGCCTTGAAGGCTGCTCAGGCTGAAAATCAACCCCCAGCAACACCGCCTACGGCCAGGTCGCGGCGCGCTGTCACCGTGGTGACGATAAATCCTGCCATGAAGTCGAGGAACGTCATCGACATAAAGAGGAAAAAGACAGAATTGCCAAAACCCTGAACGATGATGAACAACAATAGCGCAATCACAAACACGACCACAGAAAGAGCGTGGTTCATGATCGATTCAGAACCGGTCTTGGTGGAGCGCAGCAATTCGACAAAAAGAAGTCCGATACTCGCTACCAGAAACACATCCCCCCAGGTTACTTCCCAGGTATCGCCAGACACCATCGGCAATTCGATGAAGATAACATCATACCAGGGAACATCCGCCGACCCCACGGCCCCCGTCAGGGTCAAAACCGCGTAAACGATCAGGCTGATCGCCAACAACGGAAACATTTGATACATGCCCATAAAATCCTTCCTATTCCGCCGCCCCCTCAGTCAGCGGCCGCAACCTTGGCAAGCTTAACACGAGCACGCCAAGGCGCAAAAACTCATTTCCGGGGTTCCTCACTTACATTCCCTGGTGATTTTGCACGCGCGAGAAGCCAGAGAACCCCCAAAATATCACGAAACGCCACCATCAGGCGGCCCAAATTGGAATATTTCGATTTGCCGTGCGCCCTGGCGCGATGGCTGACGGGAACAAAAACCACCTCAAACCCTTCCCGGCGCATCAATGCGGGTAGATAGCGGTGCATGTGATCGAAGTAGGGCAGACGCAAGAAGGCGTCGCGGTGAAACAGCTTCAAACCGCACCCGGTATCTGTTGCACCATCGCGAAGCAGCCTGCGGCGGACGCCATTCGCGAAACGGGAGGCGAGCTTTTTCGCGCTGGAATCCTGTCGTGCGCGGCGCTCGCCAGCGACCATGGCGGCATGTGTCTGGTCGTATTTATCGAATAGCAAGGGAATGTCAGCGGGATCGTTCTGGCCATCGCCGTCAAGCATGACCACAACCGACCCCCGCGCCGCCAAAACGCCGCTCCGCAAGGCGCGACTTTGGCCGGCGTTGCGCTCGTGTCTGATAATGCGGAGCTGCGGAAATTTATCGGTCGCTTCGCTCAGCTCACGTAACGTTTCATCACTAGATGCGTCATCGACAATGATGATTTCATGGTCTGTGTTTTCCAGCGCCGCGGCAATCTCCGCCACAAGCTGCGCCGCACCGCCCGCTTCATTGTGCATTGGGGCGACCACGCTCAAAGCGGGTCTCTTCGTTGCTATAGGATGAGGCTGATCCATGAAACGAGCACATAAACGAAGCCGCCTAACAGGTCACCTGTCTTTCCGGGGTGACAAGACAAACACCGCGCAAGGCACTAGTCTAATTGCAAGAGGGAACCATTATGAGCATGGCCGTCCGGCGCATTATCATTGTCGCTTCGTTTGCGCTTGTTACAGCCGCGGCTGGAATCTGGACGCTGCCCCCGCTTGATCGCGACGAAACCCGTTTCGCACAGGCGACAGCCCAAATGCTGGAAACAGGTGATTTCATCACAATCCGCTTTCAGGATGCTGAACGGAACAAAAAGCCGGCCGGCATTCACTGGTTGCAGGCGGCGAGTGTAACCGGGTTTTCCGAAGTCCTAGCAAGAGAAATCTGGGTTTATCGTCTGCCTTCCCTTATTGGCGCTGTGCTCGCCGCAATATTCACGTATCTCGCAGCGTCAAAACTATACGACTCACGCACCGGCCTGCTAGCGGGACTCTTGTTGGCAAGCGCGCCTATCGTCACCGCGGAAAGCACAATCGCCAAAACCGACGCGATGCTCCTCGCGCTGATTTGTCTCGCGCAACTGGCGCTTGTGCACGTCTACGCAAACTCGCTCGCCGCCAAACAAAGCGGATGGCGCTGGCCGCTCATATTCTGGATCGCACAAGGTCTCGGCGCATTGGTCAAAGGCCCGATTGCGCCGATGATCTCGTTCCTGACCGGCGGGAGCTTGGTTGCCGTCACCGGAAATTTTGCCTGGCTGAAAAGATTACGACCGGTCTCAGGCTTTTTGCTCTTTTTATTGGTGGCTTCGCCATGGTTTGTTGCAATCGGCGTCGTGACGGAGGGACGTTTTTTTTCTGACGCGCTCGGCGGAGACATGTTGGGCAAGGTCGGCAATTCCCAGGAAGGGCACTCAGGCCCTCCGGGATATCACACCACGCTTGTCTGGCTACTTCTATGGCCTGCGGCTGCGCTACTTATCCCCGGCATGATCAGGGCATGGCGGGAGAAAAACGAGTGGCAGGCCCGGTTTTTGTTGTCATGGCTAATACCCGCCTGGATCGTTTTTGAAATCGCGGCGACAAAACTACCGCACTACACGATGCCGCTTTACCCCGCTCTGGTGGTCATGAGCGCACATGCAGCCGTTAAAGGCCTTGACGGCGTATCCAAAAAAATTGGCGCGTTGATTTACCTGATCATTGGCCTCATTGCCGCGGCACTTATGATCGCCTTGCCTTTGCTCTATAGTGAAAAATCATTCAACGTGTTGCATATCGCAGCAGCAGTGTTGATTGCCGGTTCGGCTGTAATAATCAGTACGATGTTCTGGCGCGGGCGCGGGTTTAGCGGCGCCATTGCAGCGGCGTGCCTTGCATCTGTTTTTGCCTGGACCGTCATGACTTGGGTTTTGCCAAGCCTGATAGTACTTGAAGTTTCGCCGCGCTTGTCAGCAACACTAGAAAGCGCGGAGCGTCATCCAATTCATGATGGCGTCGCTCCAGCCGCGTTAGTCGGGTACAACGAACCGTCAGCCGTGTTTTTGCTCGGGACGAAAACAGCGCTGACGAATGCTGAAAACGCTGCGCTACGACTTACCTCCGGCACAGTGAGCGCAGCGATTATTGAGGCCCGCTACAAATCTGCTTTTCTAAACGCTATTGAGGGTGCTCCTATTACTGAACTTGCCGTTATCAACGGCCTCAATTATTCAAACGGTAACGACGTGTCGCTGACGATCTATGTGCTGGCGCACAATGCGACAGCGGGATTGAATATCAATGCAGCAGCACTCTGACAGCAATCTAGCAATCTCTCCGCTGCAGTTATTCTGGCTCACTGCTCTGGCGATCACGGGACTTCGTGTTTTGATCTTGCTCGTGTCGCCGGCGGAACTGGGGCCGGATGAAGCGCAATACTGGTACTGGTCGCGCGATCTGGCTTTCGGCTATTTTTCGAAACCCCCCGTCATCGCGTGGTCGATCGGCACAACCACAGTAATATTCGGAAACGCCGAGTGGGCCGTGAGGCTTTCCGCGCCATTTTTTCACCTCGGCGCCGCATCGTTTCTCTATCTGATGGGGAGACGAGTTTTTAGTGAGCGCACTGCTTTCTGGGCTGGAATTGGATGGCTGTTGATCCCGGGCGTCATTCTTTCTTCATTCGTCATCGCCACCGATGCGCCACTCTTGTTTTTCTGGTCTGGCGCTCTGTTTTTTTTCTTCCGTATATTGGGCTCGTCAAAAGCAGCGCCGATGGATTTTGCGGCGCTGGGCGCGATGGTTGGTTTTGGCCTCCTTTCTAAATACGCGATGATTTATTTTCCGCTTACTTTGATAATGTTGATGGCGCTAAAACCGGTGCGGGCAAAATTTTCGACACCATGGGTGCTGGTCGCGGCGTTGTTTGCCTTGGCGCTGTTCGCGCCCAACATCATCTGGAATTTGCGGCATGATTTTCAAACGATTTCTCATACGGCAGCCAATGCCAATTGGGATGCGACGCTGTTCAGGCCGTTGAGCCTTTTGGGTTTTATTGGAGAACAGTTTCTCGTTTTCGGCGTTATCACATTTACCGCTTTACTGATCGGCATGCGCTCGGCAGTCGCCAACCGCGCCACGCTGAGTCAGGAAAAGCTGATCCTGCTTGCGTTTACAATAACGCCGCTAGTTGTTGTCGCTTTTCAGGCGTTTATCTCACGCGCTCACGCCAACTGGGCCGCCGCCGCCTACCCATCCGCCATGCTTTTCGCAACCGCATTTTTGCTTGAGCGCAAAGCCGGCTGGCTTGTGAAGACAAACGCCGCGGTGCATGTACTTGGCATGCTCGCCTTCGCAATCGGAATCACGAACTTCGCGCTTGTGGATACGCTTGGCTTCTCCGGCGCGTTGAAACACATACGAGGGTGGGAGAATCAAACCGCCATTATAGCCGCAAAGGGCGACGGCTATGACGCAATCCTGATTGATGATCGCTACCTGATTTCCGAAATGCTCTACTATCAGCGCCATATAAAAACGCCTATCGCCGCGATTGATCCAAACGCCGGCATCGATCATCATTTCGAAGCATTCCTGGCGTTCGACCCTCAGACTCACAAGCGCGTATTGTTTGCTTCAATCCGCGATGATTCCGTTCATGTGGATTATCGCTTTAACTCAGTCGAACCGGTTGGTGTCGCGGCTGCCGACCTGGGTGACGCAGGGCCACGCAGCTTCGCCCTGTTTGCCCTGGACGGCTATTCCCCGCCTGGTAGCAAGTAAAAGGTCTGATTAGCGCATCGACTGACGGCGAGACAGGGACTTCGCGCGTTCAACGCCGCGCCCGCCCCGGCGCGCACGAAAGCCGGCCAACCTGATCGTTTTCAAGACCGCCCGCTTTACGAACAACAGCCCAAACGCAATCCACAGAGCCGCATCAACAAGCCATAAAAAGGGCTTTGGATAGGCTTTGGAAAAGTGTGTGTGAAAGTACCTGATAATGCCTTGGGTTTTTCTCGCCTCTATCATGATCGGATTGGCGCGGCTGGAACTCTTATAATGCAACACCGAGACATGCGGGTTGAAGAAAACACGCCCGCCATTCTTGGCGAACCTCAAACAGAAATCGATGTCCTCAACATGCAGGAAGTACCGTTCGTCCATGCCGCCGACCAAATCGTAATTCGCCTTCGGCAAAAACATGATCGCGCCCGAAATGACGGGCGTCTCGCTAACATCGCCCGGACATTCATCCGTGTGCATATTGAATCGTTTGAAGTAAGGATGCTCAGGAGCGAGCTTGTAAAGTCTGGTGATTTCAACAAATGCGCGCCAGGGCGTTAGTACACGGCGACGCGAGCCCTGTTGCTCCATACCATCGGGACCAACGAGCTTTGCCCCCATCAACCATGGACGCTCCCTCTCCGTACTGTCCCGAAGCAATTGCGCAACCCCGCCTTCCGGCATGACCGCATCCGGATTAATGATTAGCAGGTGCTCGCCAGAACAAGCCTTCGCCCCGAGGTTACAACCACGCGCAAAGCCGATATTGCCATGCCCGGATACAACGCGGACTAGCGGCGATGCTTTGTCGTTGATCGCTTTTTCGACATGACCATCAAAATTGCCATTATCGACAAGAATGATTTCCTTTATCTCAGGCTGAACGGCTAACGCTTCGAGCGCGCGTGATAAAATCGGTCCTGTAAAATAACTTATGACGACTGCGGAAACGCAGCCTGACGCGGATTGCGGACTTTGTAGATCTTCGGAAGCCATTACCGTGGACAACCTACCGTTTTTCAAGCGCGTGCGCCAATGCGATCCCGCTTGCTGCGAGCGCCATGGCGGCAAAACGCCAAACCTGCCAAAGACTGCCCTCGACATTTATGGATATGAGAATGGCGATAAAAGCGCCAGCGACAGCCGCGCTTACGGCCTTGGACAGTCGCGCGCGCAAAAGCGCTTTAAGACCAAAGAACAAAAACGAGGCCAATGCCGCCACACCAGGCACGCCAAGCTCTAGCCAGGTCTGCAAAAAGATATTGTGCGGGTGTGTCGGGATCACACTCAGCGGTGATGGCGCTCCCGGCACGATTACCATCGGCGCTGTCTCGCTCCAGATACGGGAAAAGTCAGCGCCATACCCAAACGGCAAACCAGCAAGCGTTTTCAAGCCAACAGCTTGCCATATGGCAATGCGATGCAAAGCCGACGTCGCCGCCGCTAAAACCTCTTTGGAATAGTTTTCTCGCGCCAACTCAAAGGTTGCCTCCACAGGCAACAACATAGCCACAAAAGGAGAAACGAGTAAAAACAATATCGCTCCCCATCCGGCTGTCCGTAGTACCGGCCTTTGCGCGGCAAGGCATATCACGGCCGCGCCAAGTCCGACGCCTATCGCGAAAGCATTGGCCGCGACATCATTAGCTAATGCTGCAGCAAGACCTATAAAAAGAACCAACACCGCCGCGCCGCGCGACCACACTCGGACAGCGATTGCTGCGGCGGGGAAAAGCGCAGGCGCAAGAGCGGTGACGCCTCGGCCCAATGCGATCATGTCCCTTGATCCATCAGGTGAAATATCTTTAGGCGGAACAATATCGCGCAAAAAGCCGCCCGTAACGCCCTCAAACGCGAGGACGATCATGCCTCCCGCCACCGCCAGTGAAAACGCCCGCCCTAACCGCCATGCCCACTGGCGTGAAAGGTTCAGCGAGAACCAGACGACGCTGGCGCCAACCAGGCCAGGCGCGAGAATCCACAGAAATAAACTATAGTGATGCTTTGGCGACCAAAACCCGGACAACAAAATCCACAAACAGAAAGCCAACAGCGAAATAAGGCACGCAAATGTCGGATCTTTAAGACTTGGGTGGTCGAACAACCTGCCGAACAACCCCTGCCAAAAGTCACCACGTGCGAAAGCCGGCAAGCTCGCGAGTAAAAGCCAAGGGGCCACGCCGCGATGACCAAACACAGCGAGCACAGGCAGCAGGATAAACAAGCCGTAAATCCACCGCCGGCTTAGCTGGTCCCGTCTGTCTCGCCATGTCGGTTGCATGAAAATCTGCTACGTGCGTTTCAAGTCAGGCGCCAGCGCTTCATCAGAAAGTGAAGCGACAGCGGCGGACAACGACAACGTCTCCTGATCTTTAGATCCAAGACGGCGTAGCGAAACTTTCTGTTCCTCCGCTTCCCGCGCCCCGACCACCGCAATCACTGGGACTTTTGCGTGAGAGTGTTCGCGCACTTTGTAGTTGATTTTTTCCGCCCGGATATCGAGATCGACACGAAGCCCTGCTTTTCGGAGTGCTTCAGCAACTTCACTCGCATACCCGTCCGCGGCGGACGTAATTGTTGTCACCACCACCTGCACCGGCGACAACCAAAGCGGCAGACGGCCGGCATAGTTTTCGATCAGCAAGCCAATAAAACGCTCGAATGTGCCAAACACCGCGCGGTGCAACATGACCGGACGCTGGCGCGCACCGCTTTCATCGATATAAGTCGCATCGAGCCGTTCGGGTAAAACATAATCAAGCTGATAGGTGCCCGCCTGCCATGTGCGTCCGATTGCGTCGGTCAGATGGAATTCCAGCTTCGGACCGTAAAAGGCGCCCTCGCCTTCTGCGATTTCAAACTCAAGACCAGCTGCCGTTAGCGCATCGGCGAGGGCCTTTTCCGCGCGGTCCCAGGTATCGTCATCGCCAGCACGCATCTCTGGCCGCGTCGCCAGTTTATAGGCGATATCTGTCATGCCCATATCCTGATAGACGCGTGCAAAAAGATCGAGAAAGCGCTTGGTCTCTTCAGTAATTTGATCTTCGCGGCAGAAAATATGCGCATCGTCCTGAGTCATTTGACGCACCCGCATCAGTCCATGCAATGCGCCGTGCGCTTCATTACGATGGCAGCACCCAAATTCCGCCATGCGGATTGGCAAATCACGGTAGGATTTGATTCCCTGCTTAAAAATTTGAACATGTGCTGGACAGTTCATAGGCTTGAGCGCCATCAGGTCGCCTTCACCTGTGAGCACGGGCGCCTCGTCTTCCGTAGAAGGTATTTCATCGGGCACCACGAACATGTTTTCGCGGAACTTGCCCCAGTGGCCAGACATTTCCCAAAGCTTCGCGTCCAGAAGCTGTGGCGTCTTCACTTCCTCATACCCATCCGCATCAAGTTGACGGCGAATATAAGCCTCAAGTTGGCGCCAAACGAGAAAGCCTTTTGCATGCCAGAAAACCGAACCCTGCGCCTCTTGCTGGAAATGAAAGAGATCCATTTCGCGCCCGAGTTTCCGGTGGTCGCGCTTTTCGGCCTCTTCAAGCCTGGTCAGGTAGGCCTTGAGGTCTTTCTCATTGGTCCAGGCAGTGCCGTAAATCCGCTGCAGCATCGGATTGCGATAATCGCCTCGCCAGTATGCGCCAGCTACCTTCATCAGTTTGAACGCCTTGCCGATATGCTTCGTGGACGGAAGGTGCGGACCGCGACACAAATCGTGCCAGTCGCCATGGTAATATATCTTGATCTGTTCGCTTTCCGGTAGGTCGGCGATAATCTCAGCCTTGTAGTGTTCGCCGATATCCTTGAAATGCTTGATCGCTTCGTCACGATCCCAGACTTCCCTGCGGGTCGGACGCCCTTCTTCGACGATCTGGTTCATGCGCTTTTCGATGGCCGCGAGATCATCTGAAGAAAACGGCTCGTCCCGGGCAAAATCATAGAAGAACCCGTCCTCTATGTTCGGTCCGATGGTCACTTGCGTGCCCGGATAAAGCTCCTGGACCGCCTGGGCCATAAGGTGCGCAGTGTCGTGACGGATGATGTCGAGCGCATCTTCATGCTCACGGGTAACGATTTCTACGCTGGCATCGCGATCAATCGTATCGAAAAGGTCGCGCACCTCGCCATCGACTTTCACCGCCAGCGCCTTTTTGGCGAGCGATTTCGAGATATTCTCGGCGATGCTGGTTCCCGTCACCGGCCCGTCAAACTGGCGTACGGATCCGTCGGGAAGAGTTATGTCGACCATAGTTTTCTACATTTCTTCAGTAGTGTTTGTTACAGACGTTCGATGAGCGCAGCGGCGAGCCGCGCCGCAGCCTCAGGGCAATAGGTGAAAAAGAGTTCCGGCTCAATCAGTTCGACTTCCATAAGCTGCAAGCCTTCGTCAAGGAGAATGCCGTCAATCCTGGCGTATAGCGGCGTTTCGTCCATCATCGCGAGAATGCGGGCGGCATCATCAATGGCGTGAGCGGGCGGCGAGGCAAGTTCCACTGTGCCGCCAAATTCGGCCTGACAGCGGATATCACCGGCTTTCGGCTTTTTTGTCATTGCATGCGTGTAAACGCCATCAATGAACATGAATGACGTCTCGCCAATGCTCTCGATCTCAGCCGCCAGCGCCTGCACTAGGCCCGGCATCGCCATTTTCTCCGCAGCTTTTGCCAGTCCGGCTTCGTCTGTCCGCTTGACGATGGATAACCCGCTCGACGTGGCGCCAAATTCCGGTTTCACGACAGCAACCTGAAGTCCCAGCGTGTCCATACCGGCAGCGATGCTATCCGCCGTCGGCACGACCAATGACAATGGCGGCATCGCCACACCTGCCGTCTGAAGATCAAGCAGGTACCGTTTTGACATATTCCTCCGAATGAGCTGCGCTGAATTAAACACTGGGATTTTCAAGGCTAGCGCCTCGAACCAGGCAACAAACGCCTGCGGACTATTCTGATAATCCCAAGTGGAACGAATGATGACGGCGTCCGCATTTTCAAACGCGGCTTGATCCCCATTCCATGGAGCCGCCAGAACCTCGCATTCTCTCGCCGCTAGCGTCTCGGCGAATACAGCATCGCTCTCCTGCAACTGTTGCTGTTCAATGCACGTAGCAATGGTGACGGATTTCATGGCGCTCACAAAAAGAAGGCGTGAAGGATGAGGAATACTGTGGCATTCTTACGCTGCTAGTTGCCGGGAGCAAAACCCAATGTTTCTACGTTTCATTCTCACCACTATTGCTGTTGTCGCCTCTTCGGTGTTTAGCGACGTCGCCGCTGAAGAAAATTACTCTCTGGATGACCTCGCTTTTCTCACTGGCGCATGGCGTGGCGGCGAGGGCTTCGTCTTCGAAGAGATATGGTCCCATGCTGAAGGCGGCGTCATGACAGGCATGGCGCGTGGTGTCGCGAGCGGAGAACTGCGCGTTCTCGAATACATCGTCGTCTCAGAAGAAGACGCTGGCGTCATCATGCGTTTCAAGCACTACAATGCCGACTTCACCACATGGGAAGACGATGAACCGATCATGCTCGCGCTGACATCAGCAAGCGATCAGGACGCCACCTTCACTGCTGATCCTCCGTCGCAAGACGTAAAATCAATCCGCTACTGGATGCCTGACGCTGACACTTTGCAGGCCGAAGTCGTTCTTGTTGAAGATGGAGAAGAAGGCGGCTTTACGCTCACATTCAAACGCGAGGATAACTAACTCGTACCAAAGCCTGTTGTGATTTCCAGTGATCATGCGCCGGGAAATCTCCCTTTCTCCGCCCCATTTGGGTCATTTTCAAAACTCAAGATTTGATTGCCCGCATAGCGGGTGAACAAAAAGGGGGAGATATCCAATGTTCAAGCAACTTATTGCAACGGGCGCCGCAGCGCTCATCACCATCACAGCCGCCCACGCCGCGCCGTTAAATCAATGGCTTGGCAATTGGGAGAAAAACGCAGGCGGGCTAGACAGCCTGTCGATCTCCAACGCCGGCGGAAATTTGACTGTGTCCGTCAACGGCGAATGTACGCCCAACCCGTGCGACTGGGGTTCAGTACCTGCGACCGCTTATTCCAATTCCGCCGCAACAGATCCGACGGCGAATACCGAAGCAATCATTGCTGTTTTCAATCAGGGTTTTTCAACCAAAACCGTCGTGCTTGATGGGCGTGCAGGCGATACTTTACGCGCGCACGTTTATACGCATTTTGTGGATAACAGCGGGCGCAATGATTATGTCCTGCACGCATCCATGAAAAAGGCGCCGTTAACATTGACGCCCGTGCCTGGCGTCATCGTCGCTCAGCCGCTGAAACCGTTTTCCGAAGACTGCATTTCGTTTAATCCCGATCAGGTTTCGGTCGCGCGCCGCAATGGCTCGTGGAAGCTGATACAGGGAAATATGTGGATGCTCGACGCCGGCTCAAACCGCAATGAAATGACCCGCGCGCGCGACATCGTCAAACGTTACGGCCTCAACAAGCAATGTTTTGTCGGCCGGCCTGACGCTTCACTTCACTACTGGCTCGTTGACAATGGTGCGCCGTCCGGAGCCATTCCTGGCGAAGACTGCGTCAACATCAACCCGAACAACTTGAGCGTCAGGAATAATGGCGGCAACTTCACGGTCGTTTCCAATGGAAATCACTTTGCTTTCTCTGCGCCCACACAAGCGGAGGCCCAAGAGATCATCAAGGTGATCGAATATTACGGCTTTACAAAGTCCTGCTTCGTCGGCCGGCCCGGCCCATCGATGTCATACTTGCGAAAGTAAGCAGAACTTGACCCTTCAGGAGAGCGGCTCGCCAGAGCCGCTCTTTTCGTTTGAGCTTGCGCCATCTTGAGTTCCGTTTCTTTCCGTCCAGGCCCAGTCGCCGAGTTTCCAGAATTTCCAGCCGACATCCGGCTGGTCCTTTGGCACGGGATCAAACCCGTGCGACCCGAAGGGATGACAGCGCAGGAACCGCGAAACGGAAAGCCAGAAGGCTCGTTTAAACCGATGGCTGGCAAACGCCTCTGCGGCATATTGCGAACAACTGGGGGTATGACGGCACCGCACGCCAAGGGCATATAGCATCGGCGAGAGACTCCGGCGGTAAAGCCAGATAGCGCCCATGACTGCGCGCCCGCCCGGCCCGGATTTCACCTTCACCATCAGATCCGCCTCGACAAATGCTTGCATTCCATGGCCAGCACGCTAGGCAAGCCGCTTCGAATTCGCCCTGAAAAGCTTATGTCGCGCATCAAAAACCTTTTTGACCGGTTAAAAGCGGAAAATCGCGCCGCCTTCATTCCCTATATCATGGGTGGCGATCCCGATTACGAGACGTCGCTTCGGCTGATGAAAGAACTGCCTGACGGTGGCGCGGACATTATCGAGCTGGGCGTTCCCTTCACTGACCCCATGGCGGACGGACCCGCCATTCAGGCAGCAGCCTTACGCAGCCTTAAATCCGGCCAGACGCTCGCCAAAACCCTCGAAATGGTTCGCTCGTTTCGCGCCGAAGACAATGAGACGCCGGTAGTCCTGATGGGCTACTACAATCCGTTCTATGCCTACGGGCCGAAAAAATTTCTTGGGGACGCCAGGGATGCTGGCGTTGACGGCTTAATCATCGTCGATCTGCCGGCAGAGGAAGACGCTGAGCTTTGCCTGCCCGCGCGGGAAACAGGCCTCGATTTCATCCGCCTCACCACGCCAACCACAGACGATACACGGCTACCCACCGTCATCAAAAATACGTCGGGCTTCGTCTATTACGTTTCCATCGCCGGAATCACTGGCAAAGACAGTGGCGAGACTGAAGCCGTCAAGTCCGCCCTTGCGCGGATAAAGGCGGCGTCAGGTTTGCCGATAGCAGTCGGTTTCGGGATCAAAACGGCTGAAAAAGCCCGCGAATTCGCCAAATTCGCTGACGCCGTGGTGGTAGGTTCAGCGCTGGTCGACCTCTGGGCGAAAACTATTGAAAATCGAGGACTTGAAGCCAGCGCCGCAGAGGCGGATAATGCCGTTAACGCGGTCTTGAGGCTGGCGCGGGATATTTCGGGGGCGATCCGCGCCGCGCGCAATTCATAAGCGCGACGCCGGATTACCGTAGGATCAACGTGACAAACGCGAGTGGGACATGAGTTGGCTGTCGAACATTCCTCCGGGCATCAAAAACATCTTCAATCGCAAAGATGACGACTCAGACGCGCTGTGGACCAAGTGCAATGGCTGCGGCGAAATGATTTTCCAACGTGACCTTGATGCCGCACAACAGGTCTGCCCGTCATGCGATCATCATCTCGCAATCGCGCCCGAAGAGCGCCTCAAGCTTATCTTCGACAATGGCGCCTATGAAGAACTTGAACTTCCTGAGCCCGTTACCGACCCGCTGAAGTTTCGCGATGAAAAACGGTATACAGATCGGTTGAAGGAAAACCGCCGCAAAACTGGTCAGCAAGACGCCATGCGCGCTGCGTACGGAACAATCGACGGCGCTGGCGTTGTCGCCATGATCCAGAATTTCAAATTCATGGGCGGCTCCATGGGTATGGCGCTCGGCGAAGCCATGATTAAAGCCGCCGAAGAGGCGGTCGCTCGCAAGGCGCCGCTCATCGTATTCGCTGCGTCAGGCGGCGCGCGCATGCAGGAAGGCATTCTTTCCCTGATGCAGATGCCGCGCACCACGATCGCAGTGCAGATGGTGAAAGAGGCGGGACTTCCTTACATCGTCGTTCTGACCAATCCGACGACAGGTGGCGTGACTGCATCATACGCGATGCTCGGCGACGTCAACCTTGCAGAACCGGGCGCGCTCATCGGCTTCGCTGGGCCGCGCGTCATTGAGCAGACCATCCGCGAAAAACTGCCCGAAGGCTTTCAACGCGCGGAATTTCTCGAAGAGAAAGGCATGGTCGATTTAGTTGTCCGGCGTGCAGACATGAAAGAAACGCTGTCGCGACTCATACGCGTGTTGATCAAGGAGCGACGCCAGGCAGCGGCGCCTGTTGCAACCACTCCAGCAAAGCTTGAAAAACCGGCGAAGACAGTGACCCTGGAAAAGCCTAAAAAAACAGTTTCCAAAACTCGACCAAAGCTTGATAAGGCCGCCGAGTAACATCGGGCCCTATAAACTCATTCAGGAAAAAACGCCTTGAGCGACATTGAATCGGTTCTTGCACGCATTGCGAACCGGCGGCCAGTTATTATTGACTTGTCGCTTGATCGCATACGCACGGCATTGTCTCGGCTCGGCAATCCGCAAAGAACCATGCCGCCGGTTTTTCACGTCGCAGGCACCAACGGCAAGGGTTCGACCGTCGCTTTTATAAGGTCTATTCTGGAATCGGCTGGTAATTCCGTACACGTCTATACGTCGCCGCACCTCGTACGATTCAACGAAAGAATCGCCGTAGCCGGAAAAGACATAAGTAACGCCACGCTCATCGACGCCCTGGAGCGCACCGACGCCGCCATGGGCGACAATATGCTGACCTATTTTGAGACGACGACTTGCGCCGCATTGCTGGCATTTGCAGAATCAACGGCCGACTACGCCGTCATCGAAGTGGGCTTGGGCGGGCGGCTCGACGCCACCAACGTTTTTGATGAAATCGCCGCCGCCGTCGTCACGCCGGTTGATCTCGATCATCAACAATTTCTCGGTGACAAACTTTCTGGCATCGCCGTTGAAAAAGCCGGCATCTTCAAACGCGGCGCGCCAGCCGTCATCTCTCCCCAATCGCCTGAAGCCATGGCGGCGTTGCAGGAATGCGCCCGCAATGCCGGCGCGGATACTTTCGCTTCCGGTGAGCACTGGAATGTCTGGTCCGAACACGGACGACTGATTTATCAGGATGAGACCGGTCTTTGCGATCTCAAACTTCCGCGTCTTCCCGGCGCGCATCAGATCGAAAATGCTGGCGCCGCAATCGCCGCCATTCGCGCTGCCGGACTGACGTTTGATGATGCGACCATTTCAAAAGGCATAGAGCTCACACACTGGCCTGCTCGTCTTCAAAGGCTTACGGCCGGGCCTCTCATTGATCTTGCATATGAACAACTTGGCGAAAGCCCTGAAATCTGGCTCGACGGCGGCCATAACCCGCATGCGGGACGCGCCGTCGCGCGCGCCATGGCGGACATGGAAGCTCGCCACTCAAAACCGCTGGTCATGGTATCAGGCATGCAAGCGAACAAGGACGCAGCCGGTTACTTTGCACCTTTCAATGGCATTGCAAGAAAAGCGTATTGCGTTGCTGCAGACCATGAAGGTGTGATGCGTGCTTCTGAAGTCCGCAACGCAGCCACCAATGCGGGGCTAAACGCGGAAAGTTTTGATTCAATTGAAACGGCCTTCACAAAGGCATGCGCGGAATCAAACGAGCCGCCGAGGTTTCTTATTAGCGGCTCGCTCTATCTAGCTGGCGAAATTTTGCACGATAACTCTTAAGCGGCGGCTTGTTTCAGCACTTCATCAACCCATGCCGCGAGCGTGCTTTTCGGAGCAGCGCCAACACGCGTCGCCACATGCTCGCCGCCTGAGAAAATCATGAGCGTCGGAATGCCGCGCACGCCATACTTGCCGGGCGTTTCAGGGTTCTCGTCGATATTCACCTTGGCGATGGTGATCTTCCCTGCGTATTCATTGGCGATTTCTTCCAGCGCCGGCGCAATCTGCTTACATGGCCCGCACCATTCGGCCCAAAAATCGATAAGAACAGTGTCTCCGGATTCAATGACATCGGCGGAAAAGCTGGCGTCGGTAACGGTTTTGATAGCCATGATCTAAATTACTCCTGATCTCGCGTTTGGTGCGAAAGCATGAAGATAGACCGAACCGCGCTGGTTTCAACCCGCTATTCCGGCACGCACCGCCGCGTGATCAAGCATTTCTTTCGGAACCATCATCAACCGGGCATCATAAGTCCATAAAAGGCCACAGATGATCTCATGGCCGGAATAGATTTCCTGAACCAACGCGCGATAGGCAGCCATTTGCGCAACATAGGATGGATCGATCTCAGCGGCCACCTGCGGAGGAGGCCGGTTGGTTTTATAATCAACCACAAAAACCTGTGATTCAGAAACGACGAGACGATCAATCTGTCCACTGATTTTTAAAGCGGTATCGCCAGCACCGAGCGTCCCGGCTATCGGAACCTCCGCCATGGACCCCGGCGCAAAAACCTTCGCGAATGACGGGTCATGCAACACCTTTAAAACTTCATCGCGCCACCTTTCGCGCTCACCCAGGTCGACAGAGTCTGCAAGCCAGCCAAGCAGCCGATCCGCTACGTTTAAGCGTTCCTGCTCGGCTACCTCTGGCAACAACTCTAACAATCTGTGCAAAACCCTCCCACGAAAATACTTGTCGTGTCCGCGCAAAGGTGAATAAGAACCGTCAGCCTCCTCCAAATATTGATGTATCTCTTCCTCTCCACCGAGCTTCGAAGGAGTCAATCTTTGCGCGAGCGTTTCTTTTCCTGCTTTTTGAAACAACCATGACGGCGTCGAAATTGCTGGCGTCTCTACTAGTAGCGGTTCTTTCTTGACGGGCGCCGACTGGTCGCAGCTTATCCTGCGAACAACACCACCCCCCTCTTCCCAGAACGGGCTTGAGTCGGTTGATACATTGACCAGGCGGCCGAATGCATCTTCAGCCAGAGCGTGCCAGGTTTTTTGATTGACCGGCTTCTTATGGGGATCGCTTTTTTTACCGCTCTCGACACCGCAAATATAAAGCCGGTCTTTAGCGCGCGTCGCCGCCACATAAAAAAGCCGTCGATACTCCTCATAATCTTTGCATTTCAGGTTTTCTCGCGCTCTTTCGGTAAGATCAATGTCATCAGACTTTGAGTTGACCAATAACGCCGCCTCAGGTGGCAGTCCGCGTCCTTCGCAATCCTTTAGCGAAATCAACGGGCCAATATTTCGCGTGTTTATATCGCGATGTGCATCGAGAAGAAAAACGATCTCCGCTTCAAGGCCTTTCGCCCCATGCGCGGTCATGACACGCACGGAATCATTTTCTCTTTCCATCTCGCGTTTGATGTCCGCAGCGCTACGGTCGAACCAATCCACAAAGGCGCGCAAGCTGCGTGGATTCGAATTCTCAAAATCCAGCGCCTGTCGCAAAAGTTCGTCTACTGCATCACTCGATGCTTTTCCGAGCCGCTGATAGAAACGTTTTCGTCCTGATGTCTCACCTGCATCTATGACGTGATTGAGAAACGCCAAAGGCCCCTCAAACTTCCCAATGGCGCTAGCGGCGCTTATCTCATCAACGGCTGACCGCCATCGAAGGTGCTCATTTGCGCGGCGGCGCAACGATTTCCACAATGTCTCATGCTTTTCGCGATCGTAAGCCAGAGGGAAAAGATCAGTATCGTCGTCAAAGCCGTAAAGCGGGCTTTTCAGAACCTCCGCAAGAGATAAGTCATCTGACGCACACAATGCAAAGCGTGCGTAGGAGATCAGGTCTTCAACCGCCGGATCTTCATTCAACTTCAGCCGATCAGGCCCCGCCACTGGGACGCCTAATGCCGAAAGCCGTGAAATAATTTCTGTGAACAGCTTTCCGCGGCTCTGAACAAGTATGAGGATGTCTCCAGGCCTGACGGCGCGCCCTTGAGACTCAAGCAACTCACTCTTATCGATCCAGTCTTTGATTGTGCTGGCGACACGATCGCAAAGCACCCGCACCGGGTGATTACTGACCGGGGCGTCAACTGGCGCATCCCATGGATTGACTTCCGGTTTCTCAGGATACGGCGTCAGCGGCCACAGCTCCACCACTCCTGCTTCGCCATCCCGCTTGACTCCATGAACCGGAACAACATCGCCCAACCCTTCCGCCGCTTGCTTGTCGGCAAAAGCAGAATCAACAAAGGAAAGAACCGGCGCAGTCGTGCGAAACGAAAGATTTAACGGCACGCTTTTATAATCGGTAACCTGCGCCAGTTTCTCACCAAGTTCCTGTTCCTTTTGCTTGAACAAGTCGACATCAGCACCTTGGAAAGAATAAATAGATTGCTTGAGATCGCCAACGGCGAAAAAGCTTCGCGAAACCTCGCGGGCGCCAGCACCGCTAAAAAATTCTTCGAACAGGCTTTCGATTACCGACCATTGTTCAGGGCTAGTATCCTGCGCTTCGTCCAGCAGAATATGCTCGATGCCAAAATCGAGCTTGTACATCACCCATGCACTTTCAGCACGCATGAATAACGCGCGTGTGCGCAAGATGAGATCGTCAAAATCAAGCACCGCTCGGAAAGATTTTGTAGCATTATACTGCTCGCGGAGCGCAGCGGTCAGCCGCCAATGAGCGGCGGTATCCTGAAAGATTTTCAGCGCCTTCAGATTATCAACAGTATCATCAAATCCTGTCAGCAAATCTTGCAGGTATGGCTTAACCCACGGATCATGCTTATCTGTCGCATTAGTCGCAAGTTGCTTGTAAGGCGTACCGGCGCTGGTCAATAAAAAATTTTCAAGAACAAGCCACTTTTCAGAATTCTCCTCGGTTGAAAAATACGGCGCCAATCTTTTTGCGGCGTCCTGTGGCTTCTTTCCTTCAGCGGCAAGACCATCATGAGCGCGTTTCAAATCTTGAACATCAAGAGCAGAAAGAAATTGATCCTTTACTCGGGCGGCGTCGAAAGGAGGATTAACCTTTAACGCTTGCGCCAATTGCGCGATTTGCGTTTCACAATCACTGGCTTGCTCGAATATAGCGCCCTTGGCTGCAGCCCCGATGAGCAATCCACGTAGCTGATCTTCATTTCGCTCACCAGAAAGTTGACTGAAAGCTGCAGCGAGCACAGGATCATCTCCAGCATCACGAGCAACGCGGTCCAGCGCTGCATTTATAAGCGCGAAGCCGTCAGCATCCTCCAGCACCGTAAAGCCCGGCGGCGCGCCGGCTTCCAAAGGAAAACGTCGCAGCACGCTTTCGCAAAACGAATGGATGGTCTGAATTTTAAGGCCGCCCGGCGTTTCAAGCGCTCGTGCAAAAAGCCGGCGCGCCTTGGCGAGATCATCTGGCGCGCGCTCGTTCCTGGCGCCCTCAAGCTCTTCCAGAGCAACCATCAACTGCGCATCCGTGGCAAGAGCCCAATCACCAAGCACAGAGAACAACCGGTCAGCCATCTCGGCCGCGGCCGCTTTGGTGAATGTAATGCACAAAATTTTTTCAGGATCGACGCCATCAAGAAGCAATCTGGCGACACGATTTGTAAGCACGCGCGTTTTGCCTGATCCGGCGTTAGCCATGACGAAAGACGAACGCGATGGAGTCGCCGCAATACGCTGATTAGCGACTGTTTGCTCAAAGGGTGTCATTCGTCACCCCCTTGCGCCTGGCGTTCCCGGCGGCGCGCAAGATGATCGAAATCCCCGAACCGGTTTGCATATTGCGGGCGCGGCTGCGATGGAAATGATGTCGACGGATCGGCAAAGTGGCGCAAAATGCTAAATAAGCCGTCGCGTGTGTCGCCAATCAGCGCACTTGCATCTTCTCCCGTAAAGCCTGACGATTTCTCGCTGTCTTTTTTACCGCCGATGAGGCGCAAAAATTCAAATCCGCTTACGGAAGCTGCGCCAATTTCTTCAAACCCGCCCTGCTCGACGATCAGGCCAGTCAAAGGCAACTGCGGACTGAACATGGCCTTTTGCTGATCGAGACTTGGCGGTTCGCCGGATTTGTAATCTATTATATAGGCGCCGCCATCTCTTATTTGGTCGATCCGGTCAGCGCGCGCACTTAATGTAAACTCGAGGCTGTTGAGCGGAAAAGTCCAAACGCCTTTGCCCTCGATAACAGCCGGGCAGCCGAGGCGCTGACGTTTTACATCCCAGTCAATTATCTGTTGAAAAGCTTCTTCGAGCCTGCGCTTCAAAAAACAAAAGTGCGTTTCATCGAGTCCATAGTCTTGTGCATGACGCTCAAAAATCTGACTCAGATGTTCTACTGACTCCTCGACTTCTGAGTTGTCGCCAGCTTCGCGAAAATAGACTTCGAGCACTTTGTGCAAAAGGTTGCCAAGATAACGCGAACTAAAGTCTTCACCGAGCGGATCGAGCGGATCCAGGCGGAGAATATGCCGCGCGTAAACCGCATAGGGGTCGCGCAGCAACTTTTCTATTTGCGTAACAGAATAGCGTTTGGGACGCGCATCAACGGGAGGGCGCGGCGCCGGCGCTGCGATTTGCAGCACTTTTTCGGGCTGATCGAGAAGATCCGATAAAGATTCCCATCGCGAAGTGTCATCAACTTTCTCGAGCGCATCAGCCCCTTTGAGTATATTTTTCAACCGAACAATCCACCGCGAAGGTTTCGTCGGTTTTCCGCCAGCACGCGTTGAGCGTGTCAGCATCACCTCGCCCATGGAAGTCATTTGCATGAAGTCATGCGCGGCCAGTCCAATTCGCCGCTCGGGAGACGGCAACCCGAGTTCCCGCCGCATTGGTCTCGATAGAAACGGGTCGATGGCGGCATCGCGCGGCCACACGCTTTCGTTCAACCCACCAAGGACGACGACGTCGGCTGTTTGCAGGCGCGCTTCAAGCGGACCTAGAATTGTGATGCGTGGATGTGCCGGCGAGCGACGGCGCACCATAACGCCGGCGATCAGGCGCGTGAAAATGTCGGCATACTCTTCCGGCCGGTCGTATGCGATCAGTGAAAGCGACTCCATCAGTTGCGGCAGCGCGCTGGCGCCAGCCTCACCATCTTCGCCGCGCCATAAGCGAACTTCGCCTTTCTCATCGTCAACTGATGATAGTTGTTCGGCAACCGCAAGGTGCGCATGAACACGTCCTGAAAACGACGAGTCTTTTCCCGGCCACATCGCAGCCGCGCGTTCAAGCGACTCCAATAACTCAGCCGCGAACTCGGGAAGCACTTGCTGGTTTTCGAGCTTCCGTCTCAGGCCCGCTATAGTTGACGCCGGACGAAGCCCGCGTAAGCCGCGGTCGAAGAAACTTCTCGCCTTCTGAAAGACTGAAGGCGCCATACCACCGCCGAAAATCGGGTGATCAATCAGTGCCATGACTTTTACGGGATCGGATGCATCATTCAGCCATTGCGCCGTCAACCGCAAAAAGCCGCCGCAGAGCGTGTTGGCGAACGGCGCCCCAGCAGAGTCATCAACAGTGACGCCCCAGCGGCGCATTTTTAACGCAACTCGCCGCGAAAGGTCTCGGTCAGGCGTTACCAGCATCCCAGTTCGGCCGGACGCCTCAAGCGTCTCGCGCAGCTTTAGCGCAATTATGCTTGCCTCACACTCCTCGTCACGCGCTTCAATGAGCGACAAACCTTCTACCGCTTCTGATATAGATGTCTTTGCGGCGCGTGCATCAGCAGCCCAATCACGCCAACCGTCAGAAGCGCCCGCCGGACGCAGAGCCACACTGATTAAGTCAGTGCGGGAATTGTGTTTCACAGTGCCTGACGCCGGCCAGATACGCACATCCCGCCTGCCGATCTCCAGCGACTGTATCAACGCTTTTAAGCCGCTTTGCGGATGCGGCTCGTCCACGGCATCCCAAACGCTGTCGGGCGCCTCAAGATCGAGGCCCGGTAAAACGACGGCGCCAGCCGGGAGGCCGGCAACAACTTTCATCATCCGTGCAACAGCAGGTGTTGAGCCTGTAGTGCCGGCAATAATGACAGGTTTTCTCGGCGGATGCTCTTTCCACCTTTGCGCCTGTAAGCCGATCAGTGCGATGCGACGCGCCGCCGGATCCATCAGGCCCTGTTCTTTCAGAATCGACGGCCATTCAGTTACGATAATTGACAAGAATTCCAGCGACTCCTTCCAGTGGTGGGCCAAACCATCTGGCACGATGTCGTGGAGCTTTGTAGGCTTTATTTCTTCCGTATAGAGCGAATCGAGGAGTTTTCCGAGCTCATCGGCCGCCGCAATTGCACCTGGCCAGCGCCTTTGCCCCTCGAAATATGTCCGCTCACGCTCAGTGACGAGCCGCGCCAGCATAAGCCGCCGTTGCGCAGGCGGAACGGCTGGAGACAAGGCAGCTTCATCTTCCGCAGCTCCCTCAAACAGGACAAGCTCGTCTTCGTCGATATCGCCAAGGGCGCGAATTCGCGGCGGTAACACGGCGCGGGCATGGCTTGCCTTCAAAAACGCATCGCCAAGCGCGCGCATGGCTCGGCGGGTTGGCAAATAAATAGTCACATCGGGAATCTGAAAATCATTCTTGCGACAAGCATCAACGACGCCTTCCGCAAGGTCTTCCAAAAACGCGCGCCCAGGTGGAATGGAAAAAAATCTCGGGCCCGGCCCGCTGAAAGGGTTAGTCGATGAGGTCATCCTGAAACAGAGACTACACCATCGCGCAAGCGTTTTTCAGCCGCTTCAAGACCAGGTGGATCGCCTACATGCAGCCATTCGCCGTCATAGACGACGCCCAAGAGCCTGTTGTTGGCCGCAGCTTTATCCCAAAGGACGCGTGTTGAAAAAGCGCCGTCAGGCCCTTCGTCGATCAGCCTTGGAGATATGATCTGCAGGCCCGTGAACACAAATGGGGCCGTTTCGCCGGAACGAAGTGCTATTTTACCATCATCACCACGCTCGAAATCGCCGCGACCTTCATAGCCGCTAGTTCGCTCAATCGGGACCAACAACAAAAGCGCATCCATACGTGAGCCATCCCAAGCATTGGCGAGAGCCGCACAAGCCTCCTCGCCCGCGCCGTCGATCATAATGGCGTCGGTGTTCGTACAAAAAACAGGGCTATCAGCAAACTGCGGACGCGCTTTTTTTAACCCGCCGCCAGTTTCTAAAAGGGCGCCGCGTTCATCTGAGATGACAACATCCAAACCAGACACATTCGACATGTGCGCTTCAACCTGATCGGCAAGGTGGTGCACGTTCACAATAACACGCCCCACGCCGGCTCGTTTGAATCGATCCAATGCATAATCAATCAGTGGCTTGCCAGCGACTTTAATCAGCGGCTTTGGCGTTTCATCCGTAAGCGGGCGCATGCGCGTGCCAAGCCCGGCGGCAAGCACCATGGCGGTCTGAGGCGTCTTTGTCATACGCCGAGCTCCGGCAGGTGTTTCGAAATGAACGCCGCCAATGGCGCCAGTGGTTCACGCTTTAAATCGTTCCTGAAATGCGCCTCAACGCGCGGCAAGAGGTCAAGATACCGGGGCTTGTTGTCGCGTTTTGCCAGTCGCGCAAAAATACCAAGAATCTTGGCGTTCCGTTGAGCCGCGAGAATAGCGTAATCGCGCCTGAAACTCTCCTTATCAAAATCCGGGTCTGTATGGCGTTCATAGCGATTGATCATGGCGTCTGCGAGTTCGGGCGACACATCGCGGCGTGCATCCTCCAAGAGCGAAACGAGATCATAAGCAGCGTGGCCAAACAGGGCGTCCTGAAAATCAATCACGCCCACCCGCATCACGCCTCGTCTTGACGGCAGCCACAACAGGTTTTCCGCATGAAAGTCTCGCAATGCAGGCGCATGCGGAGGAGACAACTTTTTCAAGGCTTCACGCCAGCGAGCAATATACTCATGACAAAGATCATCACTGATCGCCGCACCTGTTTTCAACGGCCAATACCATTCCGTCAGCAAACAGACCTCTGCCTCTAGCGCTAAACCGTCATAAGACAACATACTGTAGGTATCACACGACGGTGCTAACAACCGAGCGCCATGAAGATGTAGAAGCGCATCGACTGCGGAACTGTAAAGCGTTTGCTCATCTACGCGCTCGACAGCACTGGCAAACAGATCGTCACCAAGGTCTTCTAACAGAGCATACCCCTGATCAGGGTCAGCGGCATAAATCTCAGGCGCCGAAAGCCCTGCTTCCCGCAGCAAGTTTGACACGGCGACAAACGCATTGAGGTTGGGTCCCGCAAGCCGCGCCATGGCGTTGTATCCAAGCGCGCGCCGCTCATCCTCCGTGGCGTTTATTGGACAGCCAGACGTTTCAGCAGCAGGTGGCGCAATCATCAAAATGGCGTGCTTACCGGCCATTTCCAGCCGCTCATACCGGCGCGTTGACGCATCACCCGCCAAGGCCCGCGCTTGCGCTTTCCCCCAGCCTGCAGATTTCAGAAATGCTTGGCGCGTAACTTCCATATGGTCGATGTCACCATTCATCATATTAATTTGACTTGATTCCCGCCGCCGCAAGACGCGCCATCCATGCTCTATTCACTTTAATATTTGCCTGACGGCCGTTCACCACAATTTCCAATCGAATGGCCAGAGCCTCCTCTGGCAGATAACCTTCCGCACGTTCAGGCCACTCAACCAGGACGGCGCCATCTTCCAGCGCTTCTTCCAGCCCAAGCTCCCAGACGTCTTCAGACTTTTCCAGCCGGTAAAAATCAAAATGCCAAAGCGTGAAATCAGGCGCGTCATAGGTTTCCACGAACGTAAATGTCGGGCTCGGCGCCTCGACAACACCCGTCAGCTCTTGGATGAGCGCACGCGCAAGCGTCGACTTCCCGGCGCCAAGGTCGCCTTCCAGCCGAACCACATCGCCTGCGCGCAGCAGCGGCGCAAGCCTTACGCCAAGCGCCGATGTCTCAGTTTCACTCGCCAAATGAAATAAAATTCCGGTCATCAACTTTGCGCTCTTAGCCGCGACATTATGCGGTGAAAGGTGAAAAAGGGCTTGCCCTCATAGCCTGAGGCTTTACATGCACGGAACTTAAATCTCCACTCAGCCAGCGAACGCCAGCCTCATGCCGAAAATTACCTATATCGAATACAACGGAACCGAACACACGATAGACGCCGAAGAAGGCGTCTCGGTGATGGAAGCAGCCGTCAAGAATATGGTCCCGGGTATTGATGCGGACTGCGGCGGCGCCTGCGCATGCGCCACATGCCATGTTTACGTTGACGAGACCTGGCGCGAGAAAACCGGCAAGCCGGAATCCATGGAAGAGTCTATGCTCGATTTCGCCGCCGAACCTAAAGAAAACTCTCGCCTTTCCTGTCAAATCAAGGTGACGAGCACTCTCGACGGCCTCATCGTGCGCCTGCCGGAATTTCAGGGCTGATCCGGTCCATTGTAGGCGGACTTGACGTCTGGGCCTTGGCGGCGTTTCATGAACAAATGCAGAACAATCAGCTCGCTTCAGACATAGCTCGTCCGGATCGGACAGTCGCGCTAACACGCGGCGTCACGCGTCTTTTTATCGATCTGGGCTTCAGTCCGCTTTGCGAATTTCGCCTCGCCAATGGCCGAAGGGCTGATGTGGCGGCGCTGGATCGGAAAGGGCGCCTAACCATCGCAGAGGTGAAATCCTGCCGCGCCGATTTCGATGTTGATGAAAAGTGGCCGGAATATCTTGAGTACTGCGATCAGTTTTATTTCGCCGTGGACCCGGCTTTTCCGCAGGACATCCTTCCAGAAACGGAAGGATTAATCATCGCAGATGAATATGGCGCCGCCATTTCACGCAACGCGGCCGAACGCCCGCTTGTGGCCGCGCGGCGCAAGGCCGTAACACTGCGCTTTGCCCGGCAGGCGGCGCAGCGCGCGCTACTAGCGCCTTGTGAAGCTTAGCTTTTATTGCGGCGTTACGCGCAGGACTTTTCCCTCCGGCGCACCACGGCGTTCTTCCGTCGTGACATAGATGGCGCCGTCAGGACCAACTCTGACTTCGCGAATTCGTTCACCAATGAGGTAGCGTTCTTCACCAACTTCTTCATTGCCGTCCAAAATCACGCGGTGAAGCGCTTCCCCGGAAGACGATGACATCGCGCCCACTAGCAAATCGCCATTCCAATCAGAAAAAAGCTCGCCCCGGTAAACCGCCAGACCTGACGGTGCTATGGACGGCGTCCAGTATTTAAAGGGCTGTCTTGTCCCTTCATACTCAGTAAACGGCGTAATTTTCGCGCCATTATAGTCAATGCCATAACTTGCAAGGGGCCAGCCGTAGTTGGCGCCCGGCTCTACAATATTGATTTCATCGCCGCCACGGGGACCGTGTTCATGCTCCCAGAGAATATCGCGCTCAGCGTCATAGGCGAGCCCTTGCGGATTACGGTGACCTTTTGAATAAAGCTCCGGCAACGCACCTTCACCAAAGTCCGGATTATCAGCCGGAATAGAGCCATCCTCATTGAGACGCAGGACGGCGCCAAAACTGCTCGACATGTCCTGAGCTTTCTCTTTGTAGCGCGAGCCCTCGCCGACAGAGACATAAAGCTTGCCATCGCCGCCCCAGACCATGCGGCCGCCAAAATGGTGACCGGTATCCTTTAGCGGCTTCGCATCATAGAGCACTTCAACATCATTCAATGATTGCCCATCGAACCTGGCGCGAGCAACCCGTGTAGCATTAGACCCTTCCGTACCGTGAGCATAAGCAAGATACAAAAGCCCGTTCTCTTCAAAGTTTGGATGCGGCAGAACATCATGTAGCCCGCCCTGATTATACGATAGCACCTCGGGGACGCCGGCGACGGGCGCATCAACAAGCTCACCATCACGTATGATGCGAAGACGTCCCTCACGCTCGCTCACAAGCATGGAGCCGTCCGGCAGAAACGCGATGGACCAGGGATTGACGAGGCCGTCCGCGAGCGTTTCAACGCTCAATGCAAGCTCGCCTTCCGGCGCCGGGGAAGCAAGCGTTTCTTGAAGCTCGGCATCGCCTCCGCCCTTCGCCTGCGAGGATGAAGCGACGCCATCTCCTGCAGAACAGGACATCAATGCCGCAACGCAACACGCACAAAGAAATTTTCGGCCTGCATCAACCATAAAAGCGCCCTCCGGACAGATAAAACTTCGCTCTCATGGGTAGGCGCTCTAGCTAATGGGGGTCAATATTGCGCAACATCAAAAAATCGCGCAGATCGTACTCTAAGGACGGCAAACAGGTGGCGCGCATGAGTATACTGAAAACAGCGATCGCATTTCTGGTGTCTTTAATCGCGACCTATGTGCTTGCAACAGGATTTTATACGCAACAGGTCATCGCCAAACAGGCTGCGATAGGCGCGGTTTATTCTCCACAGCAACAGCTTGACACCTTCATCTTAAATTTCACCGGATTGACCATTTATGGCGCGATCATCGCCATCATGCTGGCAGTCGCGTTTCTGGTCGCGTTTGGCGTCAAACGCGTTCTGAAACCGCTTTCGCCGATAGCTTATCCAGCAGCAGGTGCTGTTGGCATGCTGGCCATGCTGACGCTGGTCGAACAGCAACTCGGCGGGGGCGCAGGCATCATAGGCGGCGCGCGCGATGCGTTTGGCGTGTCATTGCAATGTCTTGCAGGCCTGATCGGCGGCATCATTTTCGCAAACTTACGCCCTCGCTAATCAACGAAAGAATTCAGACATGAAAGTCAACAGACTGAACAGAACTCTAGCTGTCGCTCTCGGCTTGTTCTCGGCGATAACTTCGGTTGCCGCGCAGCCAGCCTCAGACACTCTTCAGTCCATCATCGATGACCATTGGGCTTACAGGTTAGAGCAAAACCCTGTTTTCGCGACAACGCTTGGCGTTCGCGATTTTGATGATCAATTGGGATCGCCTTCTATTGAAACTTCGGAAAAACAATTCGCCAAAGCGCAAGAGTTTTTAGAACGGCTGGAAGCGCTCGATACTACGACGCTGACGGAAGACGAAAAAATAAACTACAAGCTCCTACTGCTCGACGTTCAAAATGATGTTGAAAGCGCTAAGTATGGCGGCAAATACCTACTCATCAACCATCGATGGGGGCCTCATCGAACCATTGTAAGCATGGCGAACCGCCTGCCTTTTTTCACCCAAACGGATTATGAAAGCTATCTGGCGCGGCTTGAAGACAGCCCGCGTTATTTAAGCGAAGCCGCAGAAACATTACGCGCGGGTGTTGCAGCAGGGTGGACGCAACCATGCGCCCCAATGGAAGGCGCTGAAAAAACTATCCTCTATCACATTGTCGATGATGTAGAAGACAGCGTTTTGATGAAACCATTCGAAACGCAACCATCGACTATCTCGAACAGCGACTGGAGGCGTATACGTAATCGCGCCGAAAACATTGTCGAAAGCGTTGTTATTCCTGCCTTCGCAACCTTCGCAGAATTTTATCAGGACGAGTACGCACCCGCCTGCAGAGAAAGCGTTGGCGCATCTTCATTTCCTAATGGCGAAGCGTACTACGAACATCGCGCCCGAGTGTACACAACAACCGATCAGGCCCCTGAGGATATTCACCAAATCGGGTTGCGAGAAGTAGCGCGCATCCGCTCCGAGATGGATAAAGTAATTGAACAATCCGGCTTTGATGGCGACTTTACGGAATTCCAGGAGTTCCTGCGTACTGATCCGCAATTTTACGCAAAGACAGCCGATGAACTGGTTGCTGTTACTTCAACTATTGCAAAAAAAGCAGACGGCGCATTGCCGTCTCTCTTCACGAAGTTTCCTCGCATGCCGTATACTGTCAAACCAGTCCCGGAAGACATCGCTGAGGGAACGACAACTGCGTACTATGAACGCCCGTCGGGAGATGGCAGCCGCGCTGGCGTTTACCGCATCAATACATCGCTGCTTGAACAACGCCCGCTTTTTGAACTGGAAGCTCTTTCACTGCACGAGGCTGTGCCTGGGCATCATTTCCAGGTTGCCCTTGCACAAGAATTGACGGTCCCAAATTTCCGTAGATATGGCGGTTTTACGGCATTTACCGAAGGATGGGGCCTTTACGCTGAAAGCTTAGGCCTTGATGCCGGGTTTTATCAGGACCCTTACTCGAATTTTGGCCGCCTCTCTTATGAGATGTGGCGGGCCAGCCGCCTCGTTGTGGATACAGGTCTGCACATGAAGGGCTGGACGAAACAACAGGCAATCGACTTTATGGCGTCTAATACCGCCCTGTCGCTCCACAACATTGAAGCTGAAGTAAACAGATACATTGTGAACCCGGGGCAAGCTTTGGCCTACAAGATGGGCGAATTGAAAATGCAGGAACTGCGAAAACGCGCGACGACAGCACTAGGACGAGATTTCGATTTGCGCCGATTCAACGACGCCCTCCTTGAAAACGGCGCCGTTCCCCTGTCTGTGCTTGAGGACAACATTGATACCTGGATCGCAGATGAACTGGGAAGGTAGGAACGCCTTGCTCAGATTGGTCTGAAGCTCTAGGCGTATCCGCCATGCAGGACGATCTCGCAACGCTCATACGCAATACTGCCGCGCAAGTGCGCGCGCGCGATTTTATATGGGCAATCGGCATCAGCGCAGGCGTGTGCGCGGCCTTGATCGCCTCAGGCCTTGCTGATTGGCGCCTGGCATTGGTGACATGGCTGGCGTTCATGGCCGCCCTGGCTGTTCGATACCGTTTTTCGTCCGGCCGCGTTTGGGCGGCGCCTGTTCAACGTATTGTCGAAACCGAGCTCAACGCACAGGAAGCGGAACTGGCGCGCCTCCGAATGGTGCATGGCGTTGCCCGAGTATTGCCGGAACCGTTATTTATTCTTGATGCAGACGGTATGGTCGAGCACGCCAACCCTGCGGCCCTCGACCTTGTTGGACTGACAGAAGTTACCGGACGTCATTTCGCCTCGGTGTTACGGGCGCCAAACGTCTTTGAAGCATCTGAAGCTGTCCTTTCAAGCCATGAGCCAGCAACAGTCGAATTTACGACCATTGGCGGCGTTGAACGCACCTGCCGTGCTTATATCGCACCGATCGAAACTGGCGCTCAACAAGATGGGAAAAACCGCACGCGCGTTCTTATATTCGTCAGGGATTTGACGACAGAACGCCGACTTGAGCAAATGCGCGCAGACTTTATCGCCAGCGCCAGCCATGAACTTAGAACGCCTTTGGCTTCAGTTATCGGTTTCATCGAAACACTGCGCGGCCATGCAAAAGACGATCCGGAGGCCCGGGAAAAGTTTTTGTCCGTGATGCAGTCGCAAGCGGAACGCATGCAACGCCTTGTGGCCGACCTGATGTCGCTGTCGCGGATTGAGTTGAATGAACATGTTCCGCCACGAGATCGCGTTGACCTTGCTGAGCTTTCACGTGACGTAATCGAAAGCTTAGCGCCGCTCTTTGAAGCCGCCGGCGCCATTGTTGATTTCGCGCAGGAAGACGGCGTAAATACTGAAATTCGCGCTGATCGCGATGAAGTTTTCCAAGCCATTCAAAACCTGATCGACAACGCGGTTAAATATGGCGGTGATCCCGCCATGGTTAAGATCAGTGTTGGACGAGGCGCTGCGCCGACGCCGTTTGCAGACGGTCCGCCGGCGCATCGTGCTGGTGATAGCGCAGAACAGGTAGCCGCGAGATTGGGTGTTGGCATCGACAATCTCATTTACGTGCAGGTACGTGATTTTGGGCCCGGCATAGAACGCGCTGACCTGCCGCGGCTGACAGAACGGTTTTATCGGGTCAATGTGGAACGCAGCCGCAAAAGCGGCGGCACAGGACTTGGGCTTGCCATCGTCAAGCACATCATGAACCGGCATAAAGGCGGTTTTCAGATCGAAAGCCGGCTTGCGGGCGGTACTGTCTTCGCATGTCATTTTCAGCAAGCGCCATAGTAAAAACAGGGCTTTAGGGCGCTTAGGCCTGAGGAAAATTTACAGGCGCAAAAAATGCGCCTAAAAGGGTCGGCCGACAAGAATTTGTCATAAAAAATGGGCATGTACACGATCCTTCAAGCCCCTATTGCACAGGCGAACTCAACAATGGCTACCGCGGCCCCGCAATCTTCTTATCAGGCGCGTCTCGCCCTCGAAACGGCGCTTTCCCGTATGGCGGCGCAAGTGGAGAGCCAGCTTGCGAAAGCCGTCACCGCATTTGAACGCCGAGACTTGCCGGCTGCGGAAGCCATTATCGCCGCTGACGCGCGTATCGACGCCCTTGACGACCAAATCGAATTCCAGGTCATGGAACTGTTGAAAACAGGCCCTCTCCCTGAGGAGGCGCTGCGCGAAGTCATGACTATCGGCAAATTGGCTGGCGAACTGGAACGGGTTGGGGATCTCGCCAAGAACGTCGCTAAGAGAACGCTCGTGGTTAGCCTTGAGGCGCCGGCGCGTCCGACATCTGGCGTTGCCCGCATGGGGCGGGCAAGCCTTAGACAATTTTCCGACATTTTAAATGCCTATGCAGCCCGCAATCTCGATGCGGCACGGGCCGTATGGGGCGGTGACGACGAGCTTGATGAGCTCTACAACTCGATCTTCGAAGAAATTCTGCTCGCCATGATGGACGACCCGGCGCGCGTAAACGCCTGCACCCATCTCGTGTTTACAGCCAAGAATTTTGAACGAGTGGGCGATCACGCAACAAATATCGCCGAGGCGCTGCATTTTCTGGTGACCGGCTCGCGGCTGATGGAGCAGCGCCCTAAAGGCGATAAGACCTCGACAACGATTGTATCTCCGCCTAAGCAGTCCGGAACGGCTGGCGGGTAACACGGGACACAACGGAATGCCTGCGACGAAAGTTCTTATCGTCGAAGACGAAGATGCTCTGTCTACGCTTCTTGAATACAATCTCGCCAAGGAGAAATTCGAGGTGGCGCTCGCCATGGATGGCGAGGAAGGCCTTTTAAAGGTTGAAGAATTCGGCCCTGACATCATCATCCTGGACTGGATGCTGCCGAAAGTATCCGGGATTGAGGTTTGTCGTCGGGTCCGGTCAAAATCAGAAACCCGGAACATTCCCATCATCATGCTCACCGCCCGCTCAGAAGAAGCGGACCGCATCAGAGGCCTGGAAACCGGCGCCGACGATTATTTGACCAAACCGTTCTCTACGAACGAGCTGATCGCGCGGGTGAAAGCGATCCTGCGCCGGATTAGGCCTGGACTCGCTGATGATACGGTTACTGTCGGCGATATCAGCATCGACCGCGTTTCCCACAAGGTGACGCGTGGCGGCAAGGATATTCACCTCGGGCCCACTGAGTTTCGATTGCTCGATCATTTGATTCAGCACCCGGGGCGCGTTTTTTCCCGTGAGCAATTGCTGAACGCCGTTTGGGGATCGGACGTCTTCGTTGAAGTCCGTACGGTTGATGTTCATATCGGCCGGCTGAGAAAAGCGCTCAACAAATACAAACAGGGCGATGCAATCAGAACCGTTCGTTCGGCCGGATACGCTCTTGATATGCGATAATAAAAACCCGCCTTTCGGCGGGTTTTCTTGTTTTATACCAATTTAGAAAAGTTATCCTGCTGCGCGGCGCCGTTCGAGTTGCGCAGCAGGCCGTCTGACTTCAGTCCGATCACGGCGCTGCGGCGGTTGAAACGCCATCCGGGCATGATGCGAGCAATATGACTTTCCAACCATGGCGGGCTGACCGCAAAAGTGGAAATCATCTTTCGCCGGGTCACCGATTGGCCACTTGCACATATTGTTCTTGATCGTATTGACCGTGGTTTTATCACCAGAATCCAAAACCAGCGGCGCGATGCTGTCCGGCTCTGGAATAACGGGCCGCAACTCAGCGCGCTCGGGTTTCACGACGGTCTCTTCTTTCCTGACCGCAGTAGGAGCACAGCCGCGCTGAGGCTTTGCTGGCGTCGCGCGACCAGAAAGCCCTAATCGATGCACTTTCCCGATGACCGCGTTCCTTGTAACGCCGCCCATTTTGTTCGCGATTTGGGCGGCCGAGAGCCCCTCCGCCCACAAGGTCTTCAAAAGCTCCACCCGCTCATCTGTCCAAGCCATTTCGACCATCTCCTTCGTATCTATCGGGATTGCGCCTGCCGCATGGATGTGCTTCACAATATTTTGTGCCGTGAATATCCGCTGTCCCTACAGCGTCTAAATATAGTATCCAATAAGATCAGAAACACAACATGGCGCCTAAACAAATTTTTGCCCACCATATGTTGATAACCCGTCAGGCTTGACGGATGCCCATCAGCGGGCACACATCGTTGCATTGCAGCAACCGGAAATTGTCATGTCTGTCATCGACACCGCCCAACCCGTTGGTCATGAGCCGTCATCAAAAAGCGCCGACGCCAATTTCGGCGCACGCCGTTTCGGACGCGTGAACTGGCTTGGCCTTTGGACCCTTTATGCAAAGGAAGTCCGGCGGTTCCTGAAAGTTATTTTCCAGACCGTTGTTGCGCCGGTTATCTCAACGCTCCTGTTCCTGATCGTCTTTACGCAGGCTTTTGCAGACTCGCGCCCCGACATTAACGGCGTGCCGTTTGTTGAGTTTCTCGCGCCAGGCCTGATCATGATGGCGGTACTGACGAATGCATTCACAAACTCCGCGTCATCATTGATCATTTCAAAAGTTCAAGGATCAATTGTCGATGTGCTGATGCCGCCGCTTTCAGCAGCGGAAATCGCTGTTGCGTTTATTGCCGGGGCGGCGACGCGCGGGCTTCTGGTCGGCTTTGTGACTGCTGTCACTTGTGCATCTTTCATGTTCGCCATCGGGACGCCAATGCAAGTCCAAGCTGTATCGGCAATACTGTACTTTTCTCTTATCGCTGCGATTATTTTCGCCGCGATTGGCGTCATCGGTGGGATATGGGCGGACAAGTTTGATCAGATGGCCGCCGTAACGAACTTTGTGATCACACCGCTGACATTTTTGTCGGGCACGTTCTATTCGATAGAGCGCCTGCCCGAACCATTTCGCACGATCAGCCATTACAACCCAGTCTATTATATGATTGACGGTTTCCGCTCAGGGTTTACCGGCGTGGCCGAAGCGCCAATGAGCATCGGTATTGGAATCACGGTTTTTTTCGCAATACTATTTTCCGCTATCGCGTATCTGATGCTCCGGACTGGGTATAAAATCAAAGAATAGATGACTGACGAAGCGTACCCTGAAGATCTAATTGTGCCCTTTCAAGTGGCCGATACCGCTGTGCGCGGACGAATTGTCAGGCTCGCCGGCGCCATAGATGACATCCTGGACGCGCACGCATTTCCTGATCCCGTTTCCGAACTCGTTGGTGAAACAGTCGCGCTCGTCGCCATGATGGGCGCAGCGCTGAAATTTGACGGAAAACTGATTTTTCAAGCGCAGGGTGACGGCATTACACCGCTCGTCGTTGCTGATTATTCCGCCAACGGCACAGTACGGGCAACCGCAAAGGTCAATGATGCGGCCGTTGCGTTAAACACGGCAACACCCCGCCAGCTTCTCGGCGCCGGATCGATCGTGATGACCATAGATCAAGGATCGGACATGGACCGCTACCAGGGCGTCACGCCAATCGAAGGGGAAACGCTTGCGGAAGCGGCAGTCGCTTACTTTGATCAGTCCGAACAGATCCCTACAGCCATAAAACTTGCAGTCGGGAAGGTATCGAAACCCGGCGAATCTGAAACCTGGCGCGCCGGCGGTGTGATGGCGCAATTTGTTCCTGGCGAAGGCGGGATCAGGGAACGTGGCGAAGCCGCCCTGCAAACCGCTGACGAGCGCGAAATCTGGGATCGTGCCGCTGCCTTTCTCGAAACAGTGCAAGCAGATGAACTGCTGGATCCTTCCATTAGTGCCGAGACTTTACTCTATAGGCTGTTTCACGAGGATGGTGTTCGCGTTTTTGACCCGCTGCCGGTACGCCATGAATGCAGTTGCAATCAGGAAAAAATCACCGCCGTCTTGTCGAGATATTCGAAGGAAGACTTAAGCGACATGGTGGAGGACGGCGCCATTACGGTTTCTTGTGAGTTCTGCCGCAAAGATTATAAATTCTCCCCTGATGGCGCACCACAAGCGGACCAACATCGATGAAAAAGAAACGCTTCAAAAAAGAATTGGAAGACCTTGAGTTTGAGCTCGCAAAACTCCAGGAAACGGTTTCCCGAAAAGGGTTGAAGCTCGCCATTGTCTTTGAGGGGCGCGATGCAGCAGGCAAGGGCGGCGCCATAAAAACCATCATGCGCCGTATGAATGCGCGCATCTGGCGCATCGCCGCTTTACCCAAACCATCCGATCGCGAACGCACGCAATGGTATTTCGAACGCTATGTTGCGCACCTGCCGGCGGGCGGAGAAATCGTTCTTTTTGACCGCTCATGGTACAATCGAGCCGTGATTGAACCGGTGATGGGTTTTTGCTCGCCGGAAGAACATGAAACTTTCATGCGCGAAGTTCCCATGTTTGAAAAGATGCTTATCGACAGCGGCTTGATCCTCATAAAATTCTGGATCCACGTTTCGCCCGAGGAACAGGAAGCGCGCTTTCAGGATCGCGCTACCGATCCGCGCAAACGCTGGAAACTTTCACCGATTGACTTGAAAGCCCGAGATCTGTGGATCGAGTTCACGCGTTATCGTGACAAAATGTTTGAACGAACTTCCACGCAAGACGCGCCATGGCTTGTGGTTGATGGTAACGACAAGGAAAAAGCGCGGCTCAATATTATCCGGGCGATCCTCGACCGCGTTCCTTACGAATTCAACAAAGACGCTTTTGATCCTATAACACTGCCGCCGCGCCCGAAGATTGAAGATAGTGACTATAAAGAACCGGCTCTTGACGCCCTTAATTGTGTCAAAGATTACTATCCGGACAGCTAAACAGGCGCTTTTCCCAACTTGGAACCAATTCCATTGCCTTCTGTTACCTTAAAAACAGGAGGACTATGTCATGAAAGCGAAAGCAATGATTGCTGCGCTAGCATTGGCCACTGCAGGCTGTGCAACAGGCGCTTATGGGCCCGTATATGAACGCGCAAGCTCACAATATGATGACGGGTATTCTGAAACGCGCATCGACGACAATCGTTACCGCGTACAATATCGCGTTGACAATGGTGACTTACGCCTCGCTCAGGACTGGGCGTTGCGCCGCGCTGCTGAACTAACACTCAGCCAGCGCTATGACTGGTTTCAGGTCATCAGCCGTAACCGCATGTTCCGCGATGATGACTTTGATCGTTATGAGTCTTTCCGTACATACAACGACCGATATAACGATTACCCACGATATGACTCCCGCTATGACGATGAAGCAGTCGCAGTCGTTGAGATTGTGATGGGCAACAACCCGCCGCCGCGAAGCGCCAGCGTTTACGACGCACGTGATGCGCTGGATTACACCCGCGGACGGACACGATATTAACTTTCCAACCAGTGAGTCAAAGTTCGGGAGCGTGCGGATTTTTGCTCGCGCGCTCCCACATTTTTACATCGCGCATCCAGCGCCCGTACCCGGACACCATAGCGAGCGCAAAACCATAGACGCCGCCGCGAAAATATTGCTGCAGAAAATACTTCTTTGAAAAATATACAGGCAGGCCGAATAGAATTCTCAAGGCGAGATACGGTTTCGATTTTAACGGCAGGGCTTGTGCACGCACTGAGGAATTGCGGTTCACCTTGGCAATGAATTGCTCTGCGCCGGTAAAAGCGTGGTGCAGAATCGGCTCATTTAACCTGCCCAAATTAACGCCCGATGGAATATCGAATTGATCCCAAGCTTTATGCGACGGCGCACGAACGACGCGGCGATCGTAAAGTTTATGGCGCTTCTGCAGACCGAAATCACGCCAGGGCCTGCCCACCGGGGGCGCCAGCGCCAATGGCGTCATATAGATTTTTTGTTCCGGCTCGCCATTACGGAACTTCGCGGCAATCTCCGCAGCTAATGCCGAAGAGATAAGCTCGTCGGCGTCAAGATCTAACAGCCAGTCATTGGCGCAAGCATCTTCCGCCAGCCGTTTTTGATGACCGTTGCCAAGCCATTCATGATGGATAACCCGCGCGCCGGCGTCTTCTGCGATCTCAATCGTCCGGTCCGTCGAGCCGGAATCGATGACGATGACTTCCTGTACGACCTGCAACGCAGCGCGCACTACCTCACCGATCATCCGCTCTTCATTGAGGGTGCGAATATAGGCGGAAATAGGAGGTTTCAAATTAGAAGCAGTCATGCAATGGCAAGTAGCCTAATCCGCAGCCCGCCGGAAGGTGCTGTCTATTGTATGGGAAATCGCCAAACGCCATCGACCAATTCCGCATACCAACAGCGGTAATGGTTCGAAGGCGTGTCAAGCCATATGTCGCCTTCCCGTTTTGGCCAGTCCGAGTCTGCGCACTCCTCAACTAAACAAATGCACGCCCCTCCGACAGCATCGATCTCGGCACCGTCAAGCATTTCTGAGTCTGCACGGTATGTATATACGAAATCAGGCAAAATGTTTTCCTCATCAAAGACTGAAGATTGCTCTTGAAACGCTTCGCTTATGGCCGAGACAGTTTCATCGTCTGGAATTCCCAACGGATCGATACCGTAAGCATTAATGACACCACCAACGGTCGGTCGACGGAAATGTGTCTTGATTATTCTTGCTTGCTCAAGCTCCGACGCACGATCAGTGCACATAACAATAATATCATCTTGCAAAGAAGTACCTGTGCATGATGCATCATACACTGCTTCTATGGTGGATGTCGTAAACCTAGCCAGTGTTTCATAAGCGCCTTCAACAGAGAAATGAGCCCCATACGCATACTGAGCAAATCTTTCTGGGGCCATCCTCTCCTGATCACTGTGGAAAGAAACTCGCATGCAGTGACTACCAGGATCGCCAGGTTTGCTAACGTGTTCTTCCCTTTCACAAAACTCGCACGTATATGAAATACACTCATCAAAGGTGCCAGTAACCCGCACAACCTTGCCGTCCCATGTCCGGGGATTTTTCTGAATTTCAGAAATTGACGTTTCTATGGGCCCAGAGACCTGCGGCGTAACGCAGGCCCCCGAGGCGAAGAGCATGACAAAGAAAGTGGCTTTTTTCATTCGCAGTAACGCTTCAATTGTTAACCAGCCCGCACCTCCGTGATCCACGCATTCACAGTCTCTTCAAGGATGGCCATCGGCACTGGACCGTCTTTCAGAATAACGTCATGAAATGCACGAATGTCGAAATTATCGCCAAGCGCCGCTTCGGCGCGCCCGCGAAGTTCAAGAATTTTTATCATGCCTATCTTATACGCTGTCGCTTGACCGGGCATGACTACATATCGCTCAATCGCATTGATGCAGTCCCCTTCGGGGTTGGGCGTGTTTTCGAGAAGATAATCAATCGCCTCTTCGCGAGTCCATTTTTTATGATGTATGCCTGTATCAACGACGAGTCGCGCTGCCCGCCAAAGCTCCATGGCAAGGCGTCCAAAGTCCGAATATGGATCTTCGTAAAGCCCCATTTCCTTTGGGATAAACTCTGAATAAAGCCCCCACCCTTCGGAATAAGCAGTGAACCCGCCAAATTTCCTGAAGCTCGGGACATCTTCCAGCTCCTGAGCAATTGCGATCTGCATATGATGGCCCGGAATGCCTTCGTGATAGGCGAGCGCTTCCATCTGATATGTCGGCATGTTCGCGGTGTTGTAGAGATTGGCGTAGAAGATGCCTGGGCGAGAGCCGTTCGGCGCAGGACGCTGATAGAAACCTTTGCCGGCAGCTTGCTCGCGGAATGGTTCAACACGGCGCACTTCCAACTCGGCCTTTGGGAAAGTGTAGAAAAGCTCATCGAGTCGCTCGCGCATATTATCGATAATCGCCGTCGCTTCCGCGAGATAAGCTGCCCTGCCTTCGTCCGTGTTGGGATAAGAAAACCGACCGTCCGGATCGGTTCTGAGATAAACAAAGAAGTCCTGAAGGCTGCCTTCAAAACCGACGTTTTCCTTGATGGCGTTCATTTCAGCATGGATGCGATCGATTTCCGACAGACCGAGATTGTGTATCTCCTCGGCGCCCATATTCGTTGTCGTCATCGCCTCTAGCTGAAGCGCGTAATATTCGTCGCCGTCTGGCAATTTCCAAGCACCGTCATCATTGGAGACTATCGCCGTCTGCTCTTCAAACATAGCGATGAGGGATTCGTAGGCAGGCTTTACGGAATTTTCCAGCGCCGCAACACCACGCACCATGAGGGCTTCTTTTTCCTCGTCCGAAATATCAAGGCCGCCGATTTTTCTCTCAAGATCAGCCATCATCGCTGACGGCTCAGTGCTGTCATCAAACGGCGCTCCGGAAATAATATTCCGTGAAGTGACGATCATCTTTTCAAAAGACCATTTAGGAGGAAATATGCCGTCTTCATATTGCTGCCGGGCGATGCCCTCGTGCTGCGCTAAATATTCCTGAACCCCTTCCAGTCTTGCGATATAGGCCTGCGCATCTTCGAGACTATCGACCCGGTGATTATTCGCCATGAAGGTAGGTACGCTCGTGTGTGGCCCGCGGAAGTGGCTGAACTGGTACCAATGATTGCGGAAGGGAAAGCGGCGATCGGCCATCTCACCCTCATACTCCGCGAGACGATAAGAGAGCTGCGCCGAAGGATCGAGGTTTTCTATATCAAAACGTTGACGCATTTCCGCCAGCGCCGCCATTTCCAGGCGGTGCGATTCCTGCTCGAATTCGTCTGTCGCCGTGTTCCACTGATCATAATTTGTCTTTCGCCCAAGGAACGTTTGGGTCTGGGGCGAGCGCGCCACCTGCCGTTCAAACTCATCTTCGAACCATTGATTGATGGCTTGGCTCTGGTTCTCACCAGCTTCCTCCTCTGACGGCGTGACGGGAGTGTTGGCGCCGGCTGTGGTGGTTCCGCTATCGCATGCCGCCGCCAGCGAAATCACCGCCGCGGACATATAAACCAGGTTCCGTAGCGTAACGGTCATATTACCTTCTCCGTTTGTTGGATAGCTTTGCCCCGATGGCTTGCGGGCAGGCTAGGAAATTTACCGTGACACTGCAACTCTCACGATTTGGTATGTCATTGCCTCCCCGCACAACCAAGCACTCGATAACCACATTACTGTCTTGTTAGGTCATTCTGATGAGCGACCTCTAAAAGTTAGGCCTGACGTCAGCAATGACAGGCGTCTTGCCAACCCGCTATAACGTTATTCCTTTAGTCAAATGCGAAACTAAACGGCGCCGCAAAGCGTCTGTATTCGTCAATTATCAAGCGCCGCTCAAGGGGCGGGTGTGCTCGCGCCGCGCAAGCCGGCCTCGAACATAACCGGCAAGTAACGCCGATCTCGGCGTGCGCCACTGCATCTGGCGTTCTGTGCTGCGCGTAGATCAATCGATCAGCATACTTACTGTCACATCCGAGCGCGACAGCGCGTTCAGCGCTCTGCGCACCAAACCCACCCACACCGCCATGGACAGTTCGTGCAATTGAAAAATACGTGCCGCCGTCAGGTAGCTGTACGAATTGAGTGAGAATCTTGCGCGGCGTTCGAAAAGTTTGGTGTATATTCCAGATAGGGCATGAACCACCGTACCGCGCAAACGGAAAAACGCCGCCTGAGAACCGTTTTGAAACATTGCCCGCCGCATCAAAGCGCAAGAAGAAAAACGGGATGCCTTCCTCACCTGTTTTTTGCAACGTTGTTAATCGGTGGCAGACTTGCTCAAAACTGGCGCCGAAACGCCGGCCTAGCGCCTCAACATCATACTGAAGCTCTTCCGCAGATCGGCGAAACTTGCCATAGGGCAGCATGATCGCGGCGGCGTAATAATTTGCAAGCGCTGCGCGCGTTAGTCGTTTGCCGGCATCTGTTTCAAATGCAGCGCGGCTTACCGCCTCATCAAGCAATTCCTCGCCCTCAAGCAGAGCAAGTTGCAACGACAGTTGAAACACACGACTTGCATGATCCAGTAACTCAGAAACCATGACCTGCTTTCGGTGGCGGTCATTTCTTCTGTAGGCGCCAACCATGATGTCGTCAGGAAGAACGCGAACCTTCAGACCGTGCCGATCCTGAAACCGTTGGGCCAGCGCTTCATATTGGCCGGTTTTTTTTGCGCCCAGCGCGATAGCGGTTTCCTCACCAGCCTGATCCAGTGCGGGAAAGTAATTCCGTTCTCGGCTAATGAATTCACGCGCCTCTTCCAGCGGGTCATTTGCAACATCGCCGCCCGCCCGCGCCTCCATGACAGCGTTTTGACTCGCGCGATATGCACCGTATAGGGCTGCGACCGCATCCCCAAGCGCAGGGTTCGTCGCTGTCAGGTCACGAATATCTTCGCGTTCGATTGAAAAGTTTGAAAAAACCGGATCGCCAAGGGCGGCCTGAAGTTGCGAAACGGTCCGATCCTCAGCGCCCGCGAAAGCGGCAATTTCGATGTCATAGATTTCCGCCAGGCGGATCAGCAGTTCCGCAGACAAAGGACGGTGGTTTCGCTCTATGAGCGCAATGTAGGATGCAGATACATCCAGATCTTTCGCCATAGCCGCTTGCGTTAGCCCTAGCCCGCGCCTCAACCGGCGCAACCTGGGCCCTAAAAACGTGCTTCGGTCCGTACTCATGAATATTCTACCCGTTTGTAATATTCTTTACATATTTACACTGAAAATTCGTAAATATATACACCTGCACGCTTTCGCAGCTGCGGCATCTGCTTAATCGGCATAGTTATTGGCCTAGTCACAGTTTTTAATCAGGACCAACACAATGCCTTTTGAAGATTTTCCAACGACTTCTCTTCAACCTGCCAAAAGCTTTCCGGGGATTGACGCAGAGGCCGTCTCCCGCATGCGTGCGCAAAACCGCTTTCCTACCGGTCTTGATATCGCGAAATATTGCGCCAGGATCATGCGAGACGACATGGCCGCCTATGACGCCGACCCGGCCGCATACACGCAGTCCCTTGGATGCTGGCACGGATTTGTCGCTCAGCAAAAGATGATCTCCATCAAGAAACACTTTGGCGCGACCAAAGGAAGATATCTTTACCTTTCAGGCTGGATGGTTGCCGCATTGCGTTCCGAATTCGGGCCACTTCCCGACCAGTCTATGCACGAAAAAACGTCTGTGCCCGCCCTGATCGAAGAACTATACACATTCATTAAGCAGGCCGATGCGCGTGAGCTAGGACTTTTATTCCGAGATCTCGATGCGGCCCGCGCTGCGAACGACAGCGCGAAACAGACTGAGATTCAAAGCAAGATCGATAATTATCAGACTCATGTGGTGCCGATTATCGCCGATATCGACGCCGGTTTCGGCAACGCGGAAGCAACCTACCTTCTTGCAAAGAAAATGATCGAAGCCGGCGCATGCGCCCTTCAGATTGAAAACCAGGTTTCGGATGAAAAACAGTGTGGCCATCAGGACGGCAAGGTTACCGTTCCACACGAAGACTTCCTCGCGAAGATTCGCGCTTGCCGCTACGCTTTTCTCGAACTTGGCGTTGAAGACGGTGTTATCGTCGCTCGCACGGACTCACTTGGCGCCGGCCTCACCAAACAGATCGCATACAGCGAAAAGCCGGGCGATCTTGGCGATCAGTATAATTCTTTCCTAGATTGCGACGAGGTTTCTGCCGACGACATCGGCAACGGTGACGTGCTGATCACCCGCGATGGCAAGCTGATGCGTCCAAAACGCTTGCGCTCAAACCTTTTCCAGTTCCGTAAGGGCACCGGCGAAGACCGCTGCGTTCTTGATTGCATCACCTCGCTGCAGCATGGCGCGGACCTGTTGTGGATCGAGACAGAGAAACCACACGTTGAACAGATCGCCGGGATGGTCGATCGCGTTCGCGAGGCAGTGCCGAATGCAAAGCTTGTCTACAACAACTCACCGTCATTCAACTGGACGTTGAATTTCCGCCAGCAGGTTTTCGACGCCTGGAAGCAGGATGGAAAAGACGTCTCAGCCTATGATCGCGATAAACTGATGAGCGTTGAGTATGACGATACAGCGCTGGCGCTGGAAGCTGACAAGAAAATTCAGTCGTTCCAGCGTGACGCATCGAAGCGCGCCAGCATTTTCCATCATTTGATCACGCTGCCGACCTATCACACGGCGGCGCTTTCAACGGACAACCTCGCCAAGCGCTATTTCGGCGAAGACGCCATGCTTGGCTACGTCAAGAACGTGCAGCGCGAGGAAATCCGCCAAGCCGTCGCCTGCGTCAAACACCAGAACATGGCGGGCTCGGATATTGGCGATGATCACAAGGGGTATTTCGCCGGTGAAGCGGCCCTGAAAGCCGGCGGCAAAGACAACACAATGAACCAGTTTGGTTAAGACCTGGTTTGGGCGGTTAACGTCAACCATGCGTTGAACGTTTTCACCAAAACCGCTCAAGCCTTGGGCGCTTTTTACAGGGAGGAAGCGCCGCATTGAACGCCGCTGCAAACTTCGGTTTGTGGCGGCGTTTTTATTTATCGTCGCGCACTTTAACCGCAGTATCGGGGAAATCAGTGAAAACGCCGTCAATACCCAAAGAGAAAAACAGTTCATACTCCTGGGCTATTTCATCAACCAGATCACCCATTGTGAGGTTACCTTCTGACCTTTCGTCGGCATGATCCAATACAGTGGAATTTGAGCCGTTTAGCTGAACCGTGCCTTCGATTGTATAAGGTATATTTTCATTTCGCACATCATCCCTAAATGTCCATGTATGCACTACAAGACTTAACATATGCGCTTCAGTAAGAAGCTCAGCCGATTCTCCGGCTCGATTAAAAACAATATCCTTAGCAGGGCCAAACCCATCCGCATATTCGACAATCTCCGCCAGCGGAATATTCGGACCGGCGCCCGGCGTTTCCTCATAGACAAGCTGCACCAGTTTAGCGTCGGTTTTGCCATTCAGCCGCTTCAGAATTTCCGGCTCAAATGACTGGATGAAAACCGGACCGGCATCGAAAGTATCAAGCGCCGCCAGCAGCGGTTCTTCGAAGTCCATGCCGATGCTTTCAAAGTAACCCGGATGCTTCGTTTCCGGATAAACGCCCACAGGCCGGCTGATATCAGCAGCGCGCATTGAAACATGCGAAAGCATCTCTTTAAATGTTGGAATCTCATAGAGGTCGTCGAACTCTTTTGATCGGCCGGGAAAAGGTTGTCTGGCGCGTAAGGTTTTGAGCTCCGCTAAAGTAAAATCCTCAACCCACCAGTCATCACGCGCCTCGCCGTTCGGATCAGCGTTTGGCTTTTTACGATCTGCAAATTCAGGATGATCGGAGACGTTCGTCGTCGTTGATAGATACCTGTCGTGGCGCGCCACCAGCACACCGTCCTTGGTGAAGACAAGATCGGGCTCGATCACGTCGGCTCCCTGTTCGATAGCGAGGTCATAGGCCTCTATCGTATGCTCGGGCAGATAGCCGCTGGCGCCGCGATGCGCGATCACCAAGGGCGACGACCCGTCAAGCGTCGCCCACTTCATTTCAGAATTTTCCGCTTCGTTGTCAGCGCTTTGATTGGCGCAAGCACCGGCTATCAACAACACTACTAAAATGACAGGTATTTGCAGATAATTCATGATCGTCCCTCTCTCGTCCCGGAAAACATTGCGCACGAGAAACAGAGCCGATCAAGACCCTAGCGGCGGCGCCTTCCTTCCGGCCGGCCACCTCCAGCTTGACCGCTTTGCGGGCGCTGGCCGCCTTGCCCGGCACGATCGCCTACAGGCGGCACGAACTCATCCAGGGAAATTTTCGTGAACCCTGCCGCTTCTTTGCGCGCGCGCTGCAGCTCATTTTGATCAAGCGCTGCATGTAACTTTTCCAGCACGACCGGACCGACAGGCTGCAACCCATAGGTTTCACGCACGCCATTCGCGTCGTAAATCTCCGCCCATGTCATTGCACTGAGCGGATCGACGGCCACATGAGAGACGGCGTATGCGGGAACGCCGCTCAAAACTTGCGTCAGTTTCAATTGCGCTCGTGGATCGCCCGCCCAAGCGGCGCGCTTTAACCAGAAAAGCCCTTCTTCGCGGAATAGCACTGTTTCCTGCGCGCCAGCCCCCTCCATTTCCATGAGGCAAGCGCCAAGTTCATACTGCGCGATTTCGTAGCCTTCCCCGTAGCTTGCAACGATACGATAGGTCGGAGCCGCCTTCGCACAACCCTGCCGCCCCTGCACAGTGCGCGCCTTTGCCAATAGTGAAGATGGCTGCTGGATACTTGCGCTTGGCCTTTGACCTTGGCCAGGTCCGCGCTTGCCGGAACCAGCGCACGCAGCCGCGCATAAGGCGAGACTGATCAAAAGAACGGATCGTGCAAACATCGAAAAACTCTCTTTTTGCCAGGAAAATACAATAAGTGCTGTTTTTCAACGCACGGCTATATGAAATCCGTCGAAAATTTTTTCGATTTTTCTGCAACGGAACATGAAAAACACAGCGTTTAATGATCGGGTTTGGGGAAACGCGATGCTCGGCGCCCAGAGCGCGCGCGGAACCAGACCCAAACGCCCTCCCGCGCGCCCTCGAGGTTGATTATCCCCCTTGTAACCAACTCTTTCGGGGGCGCGCTCCTCTTTATTCCATCGTCAAAACCGCTGCATAAGCCTCAATGCCGTAGAAAAGATTGCCAAGGCGAATGTTTTCGTCAGCGGCGTGCTGATTGTTGTCATAATTCGCAATCGGCAGGATCACGATTGGCGCATCCGAACTGACTTCAAACATATAAAGCGGCAATGAGCCGCCGAGACTTGGCGTTAAAATAAGATCTTCCGCAGCAACGCGCAGCGCGCCAATCAACGGTGCTATACGCTCATCACTCATATTGCTTCTCACAGCAGGATAGCCATCTCTGCGCGTTATCTTTGCGATCAACGGATATTCTGTACGTGTCGCTGCATCCGGCTCTTCGCGGACAATATGATAGCCCTGTTTTTTGATATGAGCTTCCACAAGATCAAGCATTGCTTGCGGGTCATTGCCTTTCACCAGACGCACACCAATTGCCGCTGTCGCACTGGGGGGAATGACATTGCGCGCCGCCGGCCCTACTTCGGCGCTTTTCAACCCGAGCAGGTTTAGTGCGGGGATAAGCATACGTTCGCCCAATAACGCGTTGTCGTCTTCTGATTCAGCAAGGCCAAATGTCTCACGCAAGAGATCATCGACAGGCGGCGCCGCGGCGATCGCCTCACGTTCAGCATCCGAAACCGGCGCTGAGGATTTGTAAAAATCCTTGATACGCACACGCCCCTTTTCGTCTTTCATGGTTGCAAGCAACTGGGTCAAGCGCCAGCCTGGACCCGGAGCCCAGTTGCCATAATGACCGCTGTGCAGACCACGGTTAGGGCCATAGACGGTCAGTTCGAGCCCGGTGACGCCGCGCACGCCAAAAACAAGCTGCGGAAGTCCGCTTTGGTGGGTTGGCCCGTCGCAAAACAGCCAGAGGTCAATATCTGAAAACTTGCCGGCGTAGGTGCTCAAAAAATCGTCAAGATGGTCCGACCCAGCTTCCTCTTCACCATCAAAGACAAGCTTGATATTGGATGAAAATCCGATGCCAGCCTCATCTAGCGCATCAATAGCGGCGAGCAGCGCTGGTATCGGCGCTTTGTCGTCACTCGCGGAACGCGCGTAAAGACGCCAGTCTTCATCTATCTCATCGCCATCCTCAGGGAGCGGAATAACTTCGCCGCCATCGGTCATCGCCGCTGAATATAGCGTCGCCTCATACGGCCCATGGGTCCAGTTCGCTGCTTCCACCGGCTGGCCGTCATAGTGTACGTAAATTGCAATGGTGCGCGTCGCGCCCGGCGCCTCGCGTAGCCCATAGATCAACGGCGGTGAGCCTTCGACTTCCAGAAGCTCCATCTCAAAGCCGCGCTCGGAAAACAAGCCTGAAATATATTCGGCGTTACGTCTAATGTTTGGCGCATCTTTCGCATCGTTCGGTAACGACAACAGGTGCGCAAATCCGCGCACAATCTCCGCCCCATGAGCTTCGCGCCATTCCCGCGCCGTCTCGACCGCGGTCTCGATTTGCGGTTGCGCCGCAACATGCTGAACGCTTAACGAAAGCGCCGCTATTCCAGCCATCAAATATTTCACTTGTTCTTCCTCCCAAAAAAAGCCCGGACGAGCAAAGCACGTCCGGGCCTATATCACAAAACGCAATATTGTTACTAAGAGCGCGACTTATCTTCCATGTATTCGTCAAGCTGGCCCTTGACAGATTGAACCGCTGCTCTGTCTTCAGGCGAAACATTTTCAATTGTTTCCATCATCACCAGCACTTGATTGAACTGGTCCTGCATCTCTTTTGGCATCATTTCGAGCATGGATTTATCCATAGCCTGCATCTGCGCCATGGCTTGGGGGTTTTCCTCTTCCATTTTGATAGCGAGGTAAGCAGTGATTACACGATCGCCGACAAGCCCCCATTCCGATGCGGAAAACCCGTGCGGCTTCACGGCGCTATCAAGCTTGGCGTAATCGGAAGGGTACTTTTCTTTCAGACCCGATACAGCTTGCGAATAAGGCTTGAACGCCTGGCCGGCTTTTGGAGTTGGGTCAATTTTCAACTCATCCATCTTACCGTCGGCTTCCAGAGACTCACCAAGCGCATCCAGCGCCGGCAGGCTTTCAACAAACCGTTTCGCCTGATCTTCCGTAAGCGGTGCGTCAGCTGCGACGGCATTTACAGTCATCAGCGCAACTGCGCCGAACGCGACAAATAGTGACTTCAACATGGAACTTAATCTCCCTCTATTCCGGTGTGCACCCCAGCCAGGCCGGGGCGGTGGCTAAATCTTCATCGCGCCACGACTAACATGGTTCCGCCCCGGCGCCATGTGATCAATCAGAAAGATTGGGACGGGCGCGTTTCGCCTTGATTTCGCTGCGTTTTCGCTTGTCGCCGACACGTTTGCGCTTTTGGCTTTTTGGCACCCTTGTTTTCCGGCGCGGTTTCGGCGGCGTCGCGGCGCGCTCAATCAGCGCCGCGAGGCGGGACCGCGCATCCTCGCGATTTCGCTCCTGATCGCGAAACCTTTTCGCCTCTATTATAAGAACGCCGTCCTTGGTCATCCGCCTGCCGGCAATGGATTTGAGGCGCGCTTTGACGGATGGCGGCAATGACGGCGAGTTCTTCGCATCGAACCTGAGCTGCACGGCGCTGGCGACCTTGTTGACATTCTGCCCGCCAGGGCCGGAGGCGCGGATGAAGGTTTCAACCAGCTCCCAGTCCTGAATGTTGATATCGCCGATTGAAATCGCCATGAGGCTCAATACACTTCGCCGCGCAGACACGACAATGCATTTCGAAAGGCTGACGCCATGACTGATATTTCACCGGAGCTTCAGGAAAAACTCGACGCCGCAACCTTCAGACGGCTGGTCTCGCATCTTCAAAACCGGCCTGACGTCCAGAATATCGAACTGATGATCCTCGCGGATTTTTGCCGCAACTGTCTCGGCGACTGGCAGCGCGAAGCAGCGGAAGCGGAAGGCGTTACTATGACGAAAGACGAAGCCCGCGAGCGCGTTTATGGGATGCCTTATGCGGAGTGGAAAGAGAAACACCAGAAGGAAGCGACGCCGGAGCAGATGGCTGCGTTTGAGAAGAGACGGAAAGGGTAGGGTGTTGTTATATCAACTTTACTCTCATCACAAATTAGCAAATTGGGGCGGTTAACGCTCATTCCTAACTTGCCATTCAACAATAATATCATTCTCGTGTAGTTCTAAGAGTTTAACGAGAAGACAAAAATTTACGTCGTTTGGTTTCACTATTGAAATCATTCCTTTTCGCATTCTTGAAAAATGACTAGGAAATCTAAACACCATCGGCTCTGTAATATCACTAAAATTTTCAACATCTGATGCTACTCTGACTGCGTCTTGCGCAGCAATAAGATCAACGCACCCATGAGCAGGCTGCAAGCTAGAAAATTTAATCTCTATGCTTCGGTTATCAGCATGACTGAATTGTACCTTTAATTTGGTGCCGCTATGTACTACTGGTATGCGCCTTTTTCCGCTTCCTATAACTAACTCGACTTGCCCATATCTGAAAGTTTGCTCCTCAATCGCCGCCCTTAGCTTACTATTGAAAAACGCCACGCTAATTTTATTTTCTAAAAGTTTTCTATAACCTTGCGAGTAGATTGAACCATTTGGATCCAAGACGCCTATTACTACTTTCGGCAACTTCGATTCGATTATGAGGTCCGAACAAGATTGGATTTGATCTTCATGTATTTCGACGCAAGGCTCTAACGTGGTGAATAATGTCGCATTTTTCAATTGTCGACTCTTGAGTTTTTCAATTGCAACTCGCTCTGCATGAAAACCATCAACTTCTCCTCGATAACCTGTCGACAGAAGAATCCCATGCTCAGCAATAACGGCTCCAACCCTCGGGTGAACTTGGCACTTTGAAAGTTCGCTCAAGGCTATCTTCATAAAATCACTATCTGAATAAGCCTTAGTCATTCTTTTAATTCTTACCTTCGTTACCGCCGCAGCTGACCCTCAGCTAAATCAGCATGCTAGCGCAAAGCCGGTCGCCAGAAGCCAATGAAATTGGTCCCGCGGAATCCACACTTTCGACTCGCGCTTAAGTTTTTAGCGCTGCAAATCCTAAGCTGTCCGCTCTTTCCTCGCCTCACTCGCCCTCTTCTTCACGCTCTCGGACTTCAATTGTCCGCAGGCGGCGAAAATATCGCGGCCGCGCGGCGTGCGGATGGGCGAGGCGTAACCAGCACGCGAAAGGATATCAGCGAAGCCCTCAATCCGCTCCCAGCTTGAACATTCGTACGGCGCGCCGGGCCACGGGTTGAAGGGAATTAAATTGATCTTCGCCGGCACGCCTTTCAGCAGCTTTACCAGCTCGCGCGCTTCGGCGTCAGTGTCGTTGACGCCCTTCAGCATCACATATTCAAACGTGATCCGTCGCGCGTTCGACGCGCCCGGATAATTGCGGCAGGCGTCCATCAACTCGGCAATGTTGTATTTGCGGTTGATCGGCACCAGTTCGTCGCGCAGCTTGTCGTTGGTGGCGTGCAGCGAGATCGCCAGCATCGCCGAAGTTTCTTCACCCAGCCGGTGCATTTGCGGCACGACGCCTGAGGTCGATACGGTGATGCGCCGCCGCGACAGGGAAATCCCCTCATTGTCGGAGATGACGTCAATCGCTTGCGATACATTATCGAGATTATAGAGCGGCTCACCCATGCCCATGAAAACGATGTTGGAAAGACGCCGGCCCTCGCCGCCCGAAGGCCACTCCTCCAGATCGTCCTTCACCGCCATCACCTGATTGACGATTTCAGCCGCCGTCAGATTACGGACGAGTTTTTGCGTGCCCGTATGACAGAAGGTGCAGGCAAGCGTGCAGCCCACCTGCGACGAGACGCACAGCGCGCCGGCCCGGCCAACATCGGGAATAAAGACGCACTCAACTTCCGTACCCGGACCAAGGCGGATCAGATATTTTCGCGTGCCATCGACGGAGACGAGCCGTTCGGTGACCTCCGGCCGTGCGACCACAAACTTCTCAGACAGCCCCGCGCGCATGTCCTTGGAAATGTCGGTCATGGCGGAAAAATCCGTCTGCCCGTAATGATAGATCCATCGCCAGAGCTGGCTGGCGCGCATGCGCGCCTTTTTCGCATCAAGCCCGAATGTCTCGCCCATAAGCGCTGCAAGCTCGCCGCGGGTTAATCCAGCAAGGTTTGAAAGCCCCTTATCGGCGGGACGAGCTGAGAGATCCAATGTGGCCATAACAGGCGGGGATATAAGCGTTCGGATACGCCCCGTCCATGGCGCGACCCGAAGGGTTATTCCTCTTCGGCCTCCTGCTCTTCCGCCCGCCCAAGGATTACCGGATAGCCAAGGCCCGCCCAGCCCTGAATGCCTTCCCACAGGACGGCGGTTTTCTCGAACCCGCGATCGTGCAACTGCCGGATGGTGTAGGCCGCAAGCGCACGCGGACATTCGCAATAGCCGACAATCCAGACATCGCGCGGCAGGTCGTCGATGATGTCGTCAAAGTCGCTGTAATAGGGGATCGGCACGGCGCCCTCGATATGGCCCATGCGCCACCATGAGGCCGCGCGCGTATCGAGAATGACCATCCGCCGCTTGTCTTCCAGCGCCTGGTTGAGTTGTTCAGAGGAAATATAGATTTCATCTTCCAGCGTAAATTCCGGATCAGCGCCGTCGGCGTTAATCACATATTCATCCGGGGTCGGCGGGTTTTTATCGCCCGGCTGTTCAAGATCAGCGCCGCCTGCCTTGCTGCGCAGGAAAGCCGTAACGCCGTCTATTTCCTCCGGCGTCAGCTTGTCTTTAAAACCAAGCATGGGCGTGTTCTCCCGCCCTTCTTCGATAGTTCGTTTGAGGAACAGGTCGGACGCGAATATCAGCATCACAGGATTTGAAAGCGCCGTGCCGGTCCCGCCCTCGCCACTTGCGCCATGGCACGATGCACACTCGCGCGCATAAACCTGACGGCCGAGATCAACATCTCCCTCGATGCGAATATAGGGCAACTGCCCGTCATTACCGTCTTCGTCGTAGCGCGGATCAACGCCTTCTTGCGCGTACAGCCAGTCAACCATGCGGAAAATTTCGCGATTGCTCATAGGCCCGCCGGATTCTTCGCGATAAGCCGCCATGGCTGTGTCCGGCCGGCCATAGGCGATGGACCGGAACAGGAAGAGCCGGTTGCCCGGAAATAAAAGCGTGCCCGATTTTAGCGAAGGCGCGTGATCGTTCGCGTACCCTTCGCGTTCGGGGCCATGGCAGAGCGCGCAATAGCGCTCATAATCTTCCGCCGCCCGCGCCGCATCGCGTTCACTGAGCGGGGATGAGGTTTGCGCGGACGCAGTCACCAACGCCGAAGTCAAAACACACAACGCCGCCCCAACCATACGCAACCACAGTTTCATCTAACGCTTCCCTTACCGCAATTTTTCAGACCTTAAGCGCAAGTCACTGCGGGGTGAAGCAACACACGCGACCCCCGCCTTCGCTTCATCGCTCGGAGAGTTCGGTTTGTCCCTCAATCGCGCGTTCAACTTTCTTTCGCCAGCCTCGCCCGCTCGATACTTTCTTCGGGCCAGTAGTCCTTGCGGCTGTAATATTCTTTCACCGCCGGTATGTTATGCGAAAGCTCAAGCCAGGGCTGTTTCGAAGACGTATAAATGTGGATGTCGGGCGGGATTAGGTCCGGGTCATCCAAACTCCCTACACGGACGAAAGCGATCTTCTCACCAGCACCGGCGTAATGACTCCACAAAGTGATGAAACATTTCGGGCAGCGGTGTATTTTTTGGCCGCGCCCGCTTTCGGATGGCGTATCAACGGCCTTAGTCGCCCCTGACGTCACCTCCACTCGGGACGTTTCTATCATCGCGTTGATCGCGAACGCCGCGCCGCTTTCGCGCTGACACCAGCGGCAGTGGCAACAGTGAACGTATAATGGCTTCGCCGTAAGCCGGTAACGCACGGCACCGCAGGCGCAGCCCCCATCCGCCGAAAATTCATCCTCAGCTTGCATCAGCGCGCCTCCGTAGCTCTGTCTCGCATCACTTTATCGAGCGTGCGCGCATTGGCAAAGACATTCACAGCCTTTTGCAATTGCAAAACATGAGCGCGCGTGTTGTGACGATCCCGACAACGGAGCCCGCCATCAACACGCAAGAACATACCGAAACAGCAAGCGAGCCATCTTCGCAACCGGTGACAACCCTGCGCCAGCGGCGCATTGCGATTGCATTGCTGCTGGTGGGCGCAGTCTGCGCCGGCATTGGTCAGACGGTGGTATTTTCCGTACTGCCGCCGCTTGCGCGCGATTTGGGTCTCTCGAATTTTCAGGTCGGCTCGATCTTTATGATATCCGCCACAGCCTGGGTGCTGCTCGGTCCGCGCTGGGGAAAACAAAGCGACGCGCGCGGGCGCAAACCGTTCATTCTCACCGGGCTGTTGGGCCTTGCGTTTTCCATGGCGCTTTTCGCGTCCTCCATTCAGTTCGGCATTGCCGGCGCGCTTTCCGGCCTGCCGCTTTACCTTTTGATGATCGCGACACGTTCGCTTTACGGCATCATCGGTTCGGCGGGCCCGCCGGCGGCGCAAGCCTATATCGCCGATCGCACCAGCCGAACGGACCGAACCGCCGGGATCGCCGGTTTTACCGCCGCGTTTGGTTTCGGCGCGATGCTGGGGCCGGGCTTTGGCGCGATCACCATATTGATCGGTCCGACGGCGCCTTTTTTCGCCGTCGCCATCCTGGCGGCAGTAATGGCTCTTGCCGTTTTCGCCTTTTTGCCCGAACGCACCGGCCCGAAGGAACGCATGCCCTACGCCGATATCCGCATTGGCGACAAACGCCTTCTTCCTTTCTTCGCCTTTGCGCTGGCATTCAGCATCGTCAATGCGATCCCCATACAGACGATTGCGTTCTATTTCATCGACCGGCTTGGCTACACGACGGAAACGGCGCCCGGTTATGTGAGCATCGGCCTCACCGCCGGGGCCATGGCCTCGCTCTTTGCGCAACTCGTGATCGTGCAACGGTTTCGGCTGACCCCGGCGCGGCTGATGCGTATCGCGCCTGCATTGATGATCGCCGGTCATTGCCTGATCTGGCTTACGAGCGATCTCTGGCCCGTTGTCGCCGGCATGTTGATCTCCGGCCTTGGGGCGGGGCTCGCCATTCCGGCTGCGACCTCCGCGACATCCATCGCCGTCGAACCGCATGAACAGGGCGCGGCGATCGGCCTTGCGAACGCGTTCGGAGCGGCTGGATTTATTTTCTCGCCAATTATCGGCTTCTGGCTTTACGGCTTCGCGCCGCAGGCGCCCTATTATTTCACCACCGTGCTCGCGGGCTTGTTGCTGGTCTATGCCTGGAAAAGCCGCGCGGTCGCCGGGGCCGTGCCACCGCCGGAAGACCAGCCAGCCGAAACCGGCGCTGCGCCAGCGCCCTATCGCTGACCGGCGCCCGAAAGTTGTACAACTTCTGCTTTTTGATCCCCGCCGCCGCTCTTTGATTTGGCCTGACGCAAGGCCTGCAGCCGATTGTTGTACAACGCCGCAATAAATCTCGCAGGGCGTTTCAGCCGGGCTGACCGGCAGGGGCCGTCTTTCAACAGCCCGAACGCACGCACGTGGTTGAAGTCTGACATTTGACATCAAACACATCATAACGCCGCCACCAAGGTGTGAGGACAACCGTCCACCAAAAGCGGGTTTGCTTTAAATTTTCATCGGAAATGAGGTATTTTTCCGCATCCGGATCAACCTATTGGTGCGGAAATTTTTAAGCGGCCCTGCGCTATTCACCCTCGTCAAAAAACAGAATGTCGCCCGGCTGGCAATCAAGCTCCTTGCAGATCGCTTCGAGCGTCGAAAAACGGATCGCCTTGGCTTTTCCCGTCTTCAGGATCGACAGGTTTGCAATCGTCACCCCGACCCGCTCTGACAGCTCTGTCAGAGACATGCCGCGCTCCAAAAGCACGCGGTCGAGTTTGACGGAAATACCCATTTAAACCGTGAGATCCTGTTCATCTTTCATCCGCGCGCCTTCGCGGAACACTTCGGACAGCACCAGGACAGCAATGATCGCCAGCCAGGTGAGAAACGACATGTCGATGTCCACTTCCGTATCGAAAATGAGCGACAAAAAGCCGAAGGCGAATTTCGCGCCCTCGCCGATCAACAGCGCATAGCCGACGGTGCGGAAACGGTCGGCGTTTTCCTTGACGAAGGGAGAGCCGAACCGGAGCGTTTTCAGAATTTCCAGAAGCCGGTTCACCACGAACAGCATCACGCCGGTATTCACAAATGCGTGGGTGACTTCGAAATATTCGCCGATCTCAAACCCGCCGTTAATGCTCACATTGTCAGAGTCGGTGAAAATATCCGCTACGAACGGTACGAACGGGAACGCGATCATGGCGATGGTGACGCCGAAAAGAACGACCCACAAAATGATCCGCGTCACATGCAGCCCCACCGCAAGGATGGACGCCAGCGACCCTTTGCCTATCGCGCGCATGCCTGAACTCCGTATTGTCGACTGTCTGCGCGTTGCATCGCGCCCTGATTCTTAAAAGAAGGCGACGATGCAAAACGCCTTGTGGCAGTTATCGGGCTGCGCTTCCTCAGTGGCCGGCGCCGCCGTGGCGAGGGCGATGAGGCTGGCCGCCGCCAGGGCGGCGAAAACGCCAGCCGTCGCCATTCGAAAAAGCTTAACCATTATGCAACCCCTGCGAAGGAACCGAGCGCCGAGAAGTAGCCGACGCCGATGAGCGAGACCGTGACGAAGACGGCCAAACCATTGACAATTCCGCCGAATTTGCCGAGAGTATCTGGTGAGTTTGTGTTACGCATGGGTTTCTCCTTTTCTTTCCTGTGTTTCGCGACTCGTTTGATCTTTTCTTGAGCGGTGCGGGTTTTTCCTGTGCCGCTCTTTTTTTCTTTTCTTTCCTGTGCGCCGGTTTCCCGGTCTTTTTTGTTTGGCCCTTTGGCTGGTAACATCGCCGCCCGGGCCTTGGCTTGCGGCGGTTGTTCCGCCGTCTTGTTGATTATCGATATACACTTATCGAAAAACAATACAAGGGGTTTTCGTCGAAAAACGATAATTTTTTTTCGAAAAGGAATAAAAACATGGGCGAAAATGTGCCGAAATTGGGCCCGGGAAGGCTTGTGATCGCCTCCCACAACGACGGAAAAGCCCGCGAAATCAATGACTTGCTGTCACCGTTCGGGATTGAGGCGATTGCGGCAAAAAAATTAGGGCTGGATGACCCCGAAGAGACCGGAATCACCTTCGCCGAGAACGCTATTTTGAAAGCCAGAACCGCTTCAGACGCGTCCGGCCTGCCGGCCCTCGCCGATGATTCAGGCCTCTCCGTGACCGCCCTCGGCGGCGCGCCGGGCATTTATTCGGCGAGATGGGCGGGCGAGCCCCGGAATTTCGATAACGCCATGAAAAAGGTCGAAAACGCCCTGAACGAGAGCGGAACGGAAGATTTCTCCGCCCGTTTCGTCTGCGCCCTCGCCCTCGCCTGGCCCGATGGCGAGGAGGCGGTGTTCGAAGGCGAGGTGCGCGGCGCGCTGGTCTATCCCCCCCGTGGGGAAAACGGCTTCGGCTACGACCCGATTTTTGTCGCAGACGGATACGATATTACCTTCGGCGAGATGGACCCGGAAGAAAAACATTCTATATCCCATCGCGCCGATGCGTTCCGTAAGCTGATGAAAGCCTGTTTCCAATGATGCGTTTGTTATTGACATTGCCGTTCGTTTTGCTCGCCGCCTGCGCCAGCGCGCCGGAACCGGAGCAGCAAGCAGAACTGCCTGCTCTGTCACTCGAAAAGATCGCTGACGGCGTATGGGTACACAAAAGTTACAAGGATATCCACCCATGGGGACCGATATTGTCCAACGGGCTTGTGATCGACATGGGCGAGAACGTGGCTCTCGTCGACACCGCCTGGACCAACGAGGATACCTCAACCCTGCTCGACGAGATTGAGAAAACGACAGGCGTGCTGCCTGACATTGCAATTATCACCCATGCTCATGAAGACAAGATGGGCGGCGTCGGCGCGCTTCAACAAAGACGCATCGGCGGACGCGCGCATCCGCTCACCAACGAAGACGCGCCGGGACGCGGACTTAAACAAACGCTCTTCACGATTTTAGACGGCGTGGACCGTCAAACCCTGTTCGGTGTGAGTGAAGAAAACATCGAACGGGACGGCCCGATCACCGTCTTTTACCCCGGCCCAGGCCACACGCGCGACAACATCGTGGTTTATTACGCACCATCCAAAGTGCTGTTCGGCGGCTGCCTGATCCGGCCCGGCGGCGCGACCAACCTTGGCAACACTGCGGACGGCGATATCGGCCACTGGGCCGAGGCCGTGCGCAAGGTGGCTGAAGCCTTCCCCGATGCCGAAATCGTCATCCCGAGCCATGGCGCGCCAGGCAGGCGCGAGCTTCTCGATCACACCATAGCGCTCGCTGAAGCCGCCGCTAACGCGCAATGAACGAGACACCGCTCGGCGTTTACGTTCACTGGCCTTACTGCGCGCGCATCTGTCCCTATTGCGATTTCAACGTCTACAAAAACCAGGCGGTCGATGTTGCCGCATGGAAAAACGCTTTCAGCCGTGACCTTGAACATTGGGCGGAACGAACGCCGGGAAGAAAACTTTCCAGTCTTTATTTTGGCGGCGGCACGCCGTCGCTGGCGCCGCTCGAAATCATCGAACACATTATTCAAACCTGCGAGCGCTTGTGGGGGTTTGAGCCGGAACCAGAAATCACGCTGGAAGCCAATCCGACGGATGCGGAGCAATCGCGCTTTCATGATCTCGCGCGCGCTGGCGTCAACCGTTTGTCACTTGGGGTTCAATCCCTGCGCGATGACGCGCTGAAATTTCTTGGTCGCGATCACAGCGCGGATGAAGCGCGCAGCGCCATCGCCGCCGCCCAAGAAGCCTTCGCCCGCGTGACTTTCGATCTGATCTATGGGCGGCCGGAACAGACGCTGGATGATTGGCGAACGGAACTGGTCAAGGCGCTTGATTTCGGGACTGATCATTTGTCGCTTTATCAACTCACCATTGAACCGGGCACTGCTTTCGCGCTGGCCGTCGACAAGGGACGCTGGGCGCCGCCGGATGATGATATTTGCGCTGATATGTTCGACGCCGCGCAAGAGATAACGGCCGCCGCAAACCTGCCCGCCTATGAAATCTCCAACCATGCAAAACCGGGCGGGGAGTCCCGGCACAACATCATCTATTGGCGTTACGCCGACTATATCGGCGTCGGCCCTGGCGCCCATGGCCGGCTGACACGGGATGGCAAACGCATCGCCACCGAGACCCTGCCGAAGCCGCAGGACTATCTCGCCGCCGCCGCCTCCGGCGCGCCCATAAGCATAGAAACGCCGCTGACCGAAACCGAAGCGACGGTCGAACGGCTTTCCATGGGGCTGCGCCTGACGGGCGGCATGGCGTTCGCCGCCGATGACGCATTCTTCAAAGACGCAGGCGGCGACGACAATCTCAACCGGATGATCAGCGATGACCTGCTTGAGTGGGACGGACATACGCTGAAAGCGACGCCGCAGGGCCGGCGCCTTTTAAACCGCGTCCTTTACGAACTCTTCGGTTAGGCGCAAGACACGGCTCATGAACGAACTCTCCGATCTCGCCCATATTATCGAGCTGGCCGTGGCGCCCGTGTTCCTGCTCGCCGGGATCGGCGCGTTTTTGAATGTCATGGCGTCGCGCCTGGCGCGCATTGTCGACCGTTCGCGATCGCTTGAAGCCAGATGCGGCGAAGACCCGGACGAAATGGAAATCGAACGCATCCGCACCGAACTTTCCGTCCTCGACAAGCGTACCGCTTACGCCCAGCGCGCCATCTTTCTTTTCTCGTTCGCAGCGTTGATGGTCTGTCTGGTGGTTGCGGCGTTTTTTATCGGCGCGTTCATCAACATCACCCTCGCCGCGCCAGTGGCGCTGATGTTTATCGCCGCCATGTTCGCCATGATCGGCGGGCTCACACTTTTCCTCATGGAAATTTCCATCGCCACACGCATCTTGCGCATCCGGCCGGAATTGTTCGTGAAGCCGAACGCGTAATCGACCGTGCGAAACGTCAAAGACACATTAGAACGAGAAGGACGCGTCTGGTTTCGTAATTCACTGAGCGATAGCGCACTTAAGAATCTAGACAGAAATTTTTCATCAAAACCCGATGCAGGTCACCGGCATGAATGGGCCCCAGTCTTTGATGGTTTTTTCGGCGCAGGCAGTGAGGTAGCGGAACTCGTTCAAAGCATCGTCCCACACGCAAAACCAGTCCGCCTCGTGTCCTTCAACAAAGTGACGGATAATAATTGGTCCCTTCCGTGGCATCAGGACCGCGTCATCGCGGTGCGGGACCGTCATGACGTCGACAACTTTTCCAACTGGTCCCAGAAAGAAGGGACATGGCATTGCGAACCGCCTATTTCATTTCTGGAAAATATGGTTTTTGTTCGCATCCATCTGGATGACGCAACACAAGGCAATGGAAGTTTGGAACTCGCATTAGGGTCCCACAAGTCCGGTTATATAGCGGCAGATAAAGCCGCAGCAACTGCCGACTGCTATCCAGTAGAGTTATGCCGCGCCACCCGCGGTGATGTATTGATCATAAAAATGTTGACGCTTCACCGTTCCCGCGCATCAACCACAGCCGCCAATCGACGCGCCATCCGCATAGACTATTCACCTGATAGCCTGCCCCAGCCATTAACGTGGGCCACAAGCCATTCCTGAGAAAGTTTGCACCTTTCACAACTACCGGCCAAAATGATGTGATGACGCCAGAACAACGCGAACGTTACGCCCGCCACATCCTCCTGCGCGAGGTGGGCGGACAGGGCCAGCAAAAGCTGATGGACGCGCGCGTGCTTGTGATTGGCGCGGGCGGGCTCGGCAGTCCGATCCTGCAATATCTCGCGGGCGCCGGCGTCGGTACGTTGGGCATCTCCGACAGCGACGATGTTTCGTTGTCAAACCTGCAACGACAGGTGATGTTCCGCACCGAGGATGTGGGCGCCGACAAAACCAAAAGCGCGGCGGCGTATATCGAACGGTTGAACCCGAACATCACCGTCAAAACGCACCCGCGCATCAGCGATGAAAACGCCTCGGCGATCATCGCCGATTACGACCTCGTGGTTGAAGGCGTCGATAATTTCGCCGCGCGTTATGTTTTGAACCGCGCCTGCCTCACCGCGAAAAAGCCCCTCGTTTCCGCTGCCGTCGGAAGGTTCGAAGGCCAGCTTTCAACCTTCAAGCCTTATGATAACCCCGGCGTCCTGCCGTGTTATCGCTGCCTCGTGCCTGAGGAGCCGCCGCGCGACCAACAGGTGAACTGCGCAGAGGAAGGCGTTCTCGGCGCTGTCACTGGCGTTCTCGGCACGCTCGCCGCTATGGAGGTGTTGAAAGAACTTCTCAGTGTCGGCGACAGCATGGCCGGACGACTGCTCGTTTACGATGGCCTTGCCGGCACGTTCCGCACCATCCGCCTGCCGGCGGACCCGGCATGTAGTGATTGTGGTCGTGTGGCTGATTAGATCCCGCAGATAATAACGATAGCGCCACCACATTAACTGCGGGTACCTATAGCTTACCTTTCTGTCCGCCCCCCCGAATTAGAAACAGCATGTGTATAACTCGTCGGCGGAGCTCTGTACCTCAAAAGATAGAAATGTATGTTGATGCAACGATAAGCATTACCGGAAAATTCTCAATGAAGATCAAAACTCTACAACTTAAAAATGGATACAAACGGTTTCACGATTTAACCATTGACCTCGGCGACAATCCCGCACGCATTGTTGCGCTTCTGGGCCCAAACGGTAGCGGCAAAAGTAGTGTCTTTGATGGAATGCTATTCCTGCAGAACAACCACAACCAAATCGGCGGAGAAGGTCATCGGCCTAATAAGTATCACTCAATGCACGGTGAGACCAATTTTCAATCCAGCAATGTTTCTATTGAGTTTGACCAAGGCCAATACAATGAAGTTTACGCAGCAAAAAACAAAAGCGGGCAAGCAGGTACTATCTTCTCATTCAGGAGCTCTTATAGATATAATAGCCAACTCAACGTCACCCAAATCAAGTCGATAGAGGACATAAGCACAAATAATTATGGCGCTGGATCGGCCAGCGCTATCGACCAGAAAATGGACGTAAATTACCGAAGGCTGTTCGCATATTACAATAACTATCTTGAAGAAAAAGACTGCAGGCCTAGCGAAGCTAAAAAAGCTATTGTCAGTGAATTGAATGATTCACTAGAAAAATGTCTCGATATAAAAATCGATAACCTTGGAAATATCGAAGACAATAAAGGATCTCTTTTTTTTACAAAATATGATCAAGCTACACCATATGAATTCGATGTATTATCGTCTGGAGAAAAAGAGGTCGTTGATATACTCTTAGACTTATTTTTAAGAAAGGAGCGATACTCCGACACAATCTACATTATTGACGAGCCAGAACTACACATAAACACATCAATTCAAAAGTTGTTGCTGTTGGAAATAGAAAAGCTTATTGGCGACCAGTGTCAAATATGGGTGGCCACACACAGCGTTGGCCTCATGAGAGCGCTGCAGTCAGACCTTAAAGATAAGTGCCAGATCATCTATTTCGAACCAGGAAGAAATTACGGCACTGAAAGCATAACGCTATATCCAATCGAAAAAAATTACAGAACTTGGCGTGAGATTTTTCGCACTGCGTTAGATGATCTCACAGAACTAGTTAGTCCGAAAAGAATTATCTATTGTGAAGGACGTGATAAGCCAGGCTCAAGTGGGATTGAACGTGGATTTGATGCAAAAATTTATAATGAAATTTTTGGAAAAGCACACCCAGATACACTGTTCGTCTCTAGCGGAGGAAACACTGAACTAGATCAAAGAAGTAACATAGCAATGATGGTTCTATCAAAGGCTTTGCCTACGTTAGAAATACTCGTGCTTAAGGATCGAGATATTATGCCGGACCGAGCAACTACAATAACCGACCGAACAACATATCTCGAGAACAATCCGCAAAACCATCGCATGTTGAAACGAAAAGAGATCGAGAATTACCTTTTTGACAAATCTGTAATCGTAAGCTTTTGCGCGGCTAGGGGCTTGTCATTTGATGAGGCTAGTTTCGATAAATTAGTTTCTGATATTAGTGATGAAGATGTGAAATCTCTAGCAAGCGAGATTAAAAACTGTTGTGGATTAGCCTCTAATTATGGAACCCAGCAATTTAAGTCGGAGCTTGCACAACATATCACGCCAGAAACACCCACATATACGGAGTTGCATTCGGTAATTTTCAACTAACTTCACTCTCTTAAAACTGAACAATTCGGCTTTTCCGCCTAGTTTCTTTTCTTCTTGTCTATCAATACTGCCTGCTGCCATTTGCTGGGTTTCTTGTCAGTGCGGTGAATGCAGCCCGCCCAGCAGCAAGGGCGTTTTTGACCGTCGAGAAGCTCTTCTACAGCGCGTGTGATCCGTCTTACGCGGGTCTTCTCCTGTTTTGCGTCTTCAACCCAGCAAATGAATTCGTTCCGCCCGATCGGCGTCAGGCTTTCCCAGAGCGTTGTTACCTCTTTTGTCTCGGTCAACGCCTTGACGAAATCAGCGGGAAGATCGTGCACCAGGCCGCCTGAGAGTTTCTTTGCCATATGCTCCGCTTACCAAATTTGCGTCGCCCGTCACAAGTCCGCATGAGACAGAGCGCAACCATCACGCGGGCGCGCACGAGCCTGACAAATTCAACAGATCTGGAACTTAGTCTTCGAGGGTGATGACAACGACGCTGCCGGGCGCGACGGCGACTTTCGTTTCGTCAAAGCGGGGCTTTCGCAGTTTCGGACGGAAGCCGTTGGAAAACGCCACCGGCTCCTTCGGGCGGCCGAGAAAACCGCCGCGATTAAGCACGCCGTCGCCGTTTTCATCCAAGTAAGCCGCGAAGGAATATTCGCCTGGCTCGAGACCGAGCAAAGAAACGACCGCGACGCCTTCCTCGTTCAACTCGCCCTGATGCTTCAGGCGTGCAAGTTCAAGGAAAGAATCTTCGCTATCGTAAACGGTAATGCGGACGGGCTGACCGGGCTTGGCTTTGAATTCTGTCTTCACCGCGGCGACGACAGAATTCGGATCGGCGTATTTTGCAAAAGCATCCGTCATAACGCCAGCGGAATCGGCGTGCGCAGCGCTTGCCGCCGCCAGAAGAACCCCAATCCCCAACAATTTACGCACGAGCTTTTGCTTTCCAGTTACGCGTTACAGACACTTTTCTTACGCCCCACCTAGGGCAAAATAAAGACTGCGCAATAGGTTTTACGGAACCTTAACCATATGATGCGCCTTGAACCTTTCGATTCAACTAAAATTAGAACCAATTCCCGGCAATGTGAGCGGCCTGTTACCGCCCCGCCACGCCGCCGGTGACGAATCCGGCGATTTTGGGCATCCAGGGGACGTAATGCTGTTCCAGCGTCTCAATCCGGAAACCTGCAACGGAGACCATTTCCGCCGGTTTCCGGTTCAAATGACAGCCGCCGGCAAGCTTGCCCCAGACGCCGTTGATACGGCCCTGCCACCGGGCGACGCCCCGATCCGGGGCCGCGCCGTGTTCGAGAAAGACGAGTTTTCCATCAGGCTTCAACACCCGGCGCATCCCCGCCAGCGCCTGTTCGACGCCGGGTATCGTACACAGCGAAAACGTCACCAGCACTGTGTCGACAGATTCATCCGCCAGCGGAATTTCCTCGCCGGGAAGATCGAGCCATTCTACTGAAAAGGGCAGTTTCGAAACCTTTGGTTCAGCAAGCTTGCGCCAAGCCGCCGACGGCTCCAGCGCATAGAGATGCGAAACTTTTTCGCGGTCATAAAACGGTTCATTGTGACCTGATCCAAAACCGATCTCAAGAACGCGCCCTTGCGCTTTGGGCACGAACTTTGCGCGCTCATCGGAAATTGGTTTCATACCGCAAATGCAGGAGACAAGACGCGGCTCTATATTATCAGCGTAAAATCCCATGACCGCATCCTTTGCCGTGGCGTCCGTTTCTTCGGGGGCGGGCTCCATAACAAACCGAGCCCTCCGGCGCTACAGTTTTTTCAGCATCCGAACGGCCGCCAACGAGCGTAGCTTCATGCTTGCTCTAGGGATTTGGCTCGCGGTTCGCATCGAGCCCAAGGATCACACGGTCCGGCGGCTTATGACCGTCGGCGAACATCTTGATGTTGATGATCATCCGCTCGCCCATCTCCACCCGGCTTTCGACCGTGGCGGAGGCGAGATGCGGCAGCAGCACCACATTGGGCGCCTTTAACAGCTTCTCGCTCGGCGCACCGCGCTCATAAACATCAAGCCCCGCCCCGGCGAGACGGCCGCCCTCTATCATATCGGCGAGCGCTTCTTCATCGACGATCTCGCCGCGTGAGATATTCACCACATAGGCGTGAGGCTGCAGCAACTCGAGCCGGCGGCGCGAGAGCAAATGAAACGTCGCCGGCGTATGCGGGCAATTGACCGACACAATATCGACCCGGGCCAGCATCTGGTCGAGACTGTCCCAGTAGGTTGCTTCCAGCTCTTCTTCCATATGCGGATTGATCGGCGAACGGTTGTGATAATGGATCGACAATCCAAACGCGCGCGCGCGGCGCGCAATCGCTTCGCCCACGCGTCCAAGGCCGATAATGCCGAGCTTTTTACCGCGCACGCGGCGGCCAAGCATCCATGTGGGCGACCAGCCGGGAAAGTTCCCGTCTTCAAGCGCGCGCACGCCTTCGGCCAGGCGTCGCGGCACCGCGACAATCAACGCCATCGCCATGTCAGCGGCGTCCTCAGCCAAGACCGAGGGCGTATTGGTGACAGTGATGCCGCGCTCATTGGCGGCGGCGATATCAATATGATCCGTACCGGCGCCAAAATTTGCGACCAGTTTCAGCCGGTCGCCCGCTGCCTCAAAAAAAGCAGCGTCAAGTTTATCGCCCAGCGTCGCCGCCAGAACGTCAACATCCTGCGCTAACGACACGAGCGCCGCCGCCGAGAGCGGCGTATCGCGGTCATGCAGCTTCGTGTCGAACAAGTCTGACAGCCGCGCCTCAACCGATGCGGGCAGCCGCCTTGTCACGCCAACGCGGATACGGGTCGAACTCATCGTAACGCCCTCCCGGCCAGGCGCGATCGCAGGAAAAATTCCGCGCCAGTTAACGGAAGCTTAACCGCTCTGTCGTTGTTTAAGGGTTTATTCATCATCACCGGTTCGAGCGTACGGAATTCATGCAGCGTAAAGGCTTATTCCCGGCCATCATTACTGGCCTCTTTCTATATTTGACCGGAGCCGCCCCCTTAGCGCAAGCCGTTGAGGCAAAAGGACTTCGCGTCACTGACCCGGACCAAATCCGGCTTGATACGCCGTCTGGCCTGCCAGTGCCGCGTATGGTTTCCCTCAAATCGGGGAAAACTTATTGCCGAACTGGACCATCGTTCGAACACCCCATTGAACTGACCTTCATGCGCAAGGGTCTGCCGGTTATGGTGATCGCTGAAACCACCGATTACTGGCGCAAAATTCGCGACCTTGAGGGCGATGAATGCTGGACCCACAAATCGACCCTTTCAGGCGCTGAAACCGCACTGGTGTTGCGGGACGGGCTCGTTCTTCATGCCCGGCCCCAGGCAAACGCCCCCGCCAGGGCCCGGCTGGGCCGCGGCGTCATCGCCTATATCGAGGACGCCCGCAACGGCTGGCTGAAAGTCTCTGCAGACGGCGTAAAGGGCTGGGCCAGCGTGGAGGCGTTCTGGGGGGCGAAAGCCGCCGCACCTATCGCCATAGCGAATGCTGCGACGCATAATTGACCAAAAGTGAGCGCATCTATACCAAGCGCGTTAAATGAAACCGCACCGTTTACGGGCGGCGTTGACAGTTTCCGACAGGGCGCATGAGCGAAGCAAAAAACAGTTACAACCGCGAAGAACTCCTCGAATGCGGCTATCACGGCCTACGAGGCAAGGGCACGGCGCAATTGCCGGTGCCGCCAATGCTGATGTTTGACCGCATCACCCATATCAGCGACGACGGCGGTCAATACGGCAAGGGCCGTGTTGAAGCCGAACTCGATATCAATCCCGACCTCTGGTTTTTCGATTGCCACTTTCCGAACGACCCGGTGATGCCCGGCTGTCTTGGCCTCGACGCCCTGTGGCAGCTCGTCGGGTTTTTCCTCACCTGGACTGGCGCACCCGGCCATGGCCGCGCGCTCGGCTCCAAGGAAGTAAAATTCGCCGGCATGGTTGTTCCGACCGCCAAGAAGGTTACCTATGAACTTGATATCCGGCGTATGATGCGCCGGCCATTGATCCTCGGCATTGCCGACGGGATCATGAAAGTCGACGGTCGCCAGATCTACACCGCGAAGGATTTGCGGGTGGGCCTCTTCTCAGAAGAGGAATTGGCGGCCGGGCTGTCACTTTAAGAGACAACCGTTTTCAACAGAAAACGAAAGGATCATTATGCGGCGCTGCGTGATCACCGGCATGGGAATCGTTTCCTCCATCGGCTCGAATGTCGAGGAAGTCAAAGCCTCTCTTTACGAAAGTAAGTCAGGCACGGCGCATGATGAAAGCTTCGCCGAACACGGCTTCAAGTGTCAGGTGTCTGCACGTCCGGCGCTGAACTATGAGGATGTTCTGGACCGCCGCACGCGCCGGTTCATGGGCGAGGGCGCAGGCTGGAATTACATCGCCATGCAGGAGGCGATTGAGCAATCTGGCCTCGCCGAAGATGAAATCAGCCACCCGCTGACCGGCATCATTATGGGGTCCGGCGGGCCGTCAACCAAAGCCATTGTCGAGGCCGCCGACATCAACCGCAAAACCGGATCGCCAAAGAGAATTGGACCGACCGTTGTGCCGAAAGCCATGGCGTCCACCAACTCGGCGACGCTCGCGGTTCCGTTCAAGATTTTGGGCGTCAATTATTCGATTTCTTCTGCATGTGCGACGTCCGTTCATTGCGTCGGCGCGGCGGCCGAACAAATCATGTGGGGCAAGCAGGACGTCGTTTTCGCCGGCGGCGGCGAGGAACTCGACTGGACGCTCGCCAATATTTTTGACGCCATGGGCGCCATGTCCACCGGCTATAATGAACGCGCCGGCGTCGCGAGCCGCGCCTATGACAAGGACCGCGACGGCTTCGTCATTGCTGGCGGCGCAGCGGTCGTCGTGCTTGAAGAGTATGAGCGCGCGAAAAAACGCGGCGCGCCCATCCTCGGGGAAATCGTGGGTTACTTCGCCAATTCGGACGGCTATGACATGGTGCAGCTTTCCGGCGAAGGCGCGGTTCGCTGCATGCGCGGCGCGCTCGAAACCGTCCGTACGCCAATCGACTACATCAACCCGCACGGCACCTCGACGCCGGTCGGCGATCAGAAAGAAACGCAAGCCATTCGCGAAGTCTTCGGGTCTGAAATCCCGCCATTTTCCTCAACGAAATCCCTCACGGGGCATTCGCTCGGCGCCACAGGGGCGCAAGAATTAGTGTACGGGCTCATCATGATGCGCGACAAGTTCCTTGCCGCCTCGGCGCATATCGAAAACATCGATCCGGAATTTGAAGACCTGCCGATCATCCGCGAAACGGTGGACAACGCCAAGATCGACAGCTTCCTCACAAACAGTTTCGGCTTTGGCGGCACCAACGCCTGTCTCGCCGTCACGCGGGCCTAACCGTTGAACGCATCCGCGCTCATCGCCATTCTTGTCTCCGCGGGGATCGCCACGCTTGGCCTGTGGTGGTTCCGGTTCATTCTGCCGGTCATTCGAAAGCAGCCAAAAAATACCCGCTACGGCGTTTACGCGCTCATCTGGCTCGCCTATTTCATCCTCTCCATGTTACTGATCGGCTCAGCGGCCGGGACCTGATCTCAAAGGAACAAAAAGACATGAGCGAAATTCCGTTCCCGAAGGGCGAATTGATGAAAGGCAAGCGCGGACTTGTCATGGGCGTCGCCAACAAGAACTCAATCGCCTGGGGCATCGCGCAACAGCTCGTCGCACAAGGCGCAGAGCTGGCCTTTTCCTACATCCCGGCTATGGAAAGCCGTGTGAAATCGCTAGCCGAGACGATTGGCGTCGACTTCTTCGTCGAAGCAGACGTTATGAGCGACGATGATATGGACGCGGCCTTCGCCGAAATTAAAAACAAATGGGGCACGATCGACTTCCTCGTCCATTCCATCGCGTTTACGGACAAGGACGCGCTGAAAGGCTCCTTCGTTGAAAACACCACGCGGCAGAATTTCAAAGACACGATGGATGTTTCCGCATTTTCATTCGTTGATGCGGCGCGCCGGTCAGCGGAGTTGATGCCCAATGGCGGCGCCATGATCACGCTTACCTATCTCGGCTCGGAACGGACCGTTCCTAATTACAACGTCATGGGTGTCGCGAAAGCGACGCTTGAAGCGTCCATGCGCTATGTCGCTCGCGACCTTGGGCCAAAAGGCATTCGCGTCAACGCCATCTCCGCCGGGCCGATGAAAACGCTCGCCATGGCCGGCATTACGGGCGGGCGCCAGTTGATGTCTACCGGACGCGATTGGTCTCTATTGAAACAGGACACGTCTATCGAGGGCGTTGCCGGCGCAGCACTATACCTGTTGTCCGATCTCGGCTTTTCCTGCGCAGGCGAAGTCCTTCACGTCGATGCGGGCTTCCATGCCGTCGCCGTTCCGGACAGTGTGGCGCACAAGGAATAGACAAAAGCAAGCGCTTGTGAACCAACCGCAATGCCAGACGGCGGATGACATCATTCAACGCCTCGCCTTGTCGCCGCATCCCGAAGGCGGATGGTTTCGCGAGACATGGCGGGCTGAAGCATCTATTGGCCAGCGCCCGAGCGGCACAGCGATATATTACCTCTTAAAGGCTGGCGAGCGTTCTCAGTGGCATCGCGTGGATGCGGTAGAGATTTGGCATTACTACGCGGGCGCGCCGCTGGAACTTTCCCTGTCGAATAACGGCAAGACCATACGTAATCAAAAGCTTGGCGCCGACATTTCGAACAATGAAACGCCTCAGGTCATCGTTCCGAAAGATTGCTGGCAGTCAGCGGAAAGTTTAGGCGCGTGGACGCTGGTCGGTTGCACCGTGTCGCCGGGATTTCAGTTCGAGGGTTTTGAAATGGCGCCTGAAGACTGGTCGCCAAGCGCGTAGGCTTATTGCGCCGCCAGCGGCGCGGGCTCGCGGCGATTCTGCAATGACGGCCCCGTCGGGTTGCCTTCAAAATCCGTCCAGCAATGGTTGCGATAATCGTAAAGCTTGCAGTTCCTCAATACACGGAAGAAATCGCGGAAACTGAACTCGTAGGCCGTTACCGCGTCGCCGTAACGGGCGCGCAAAAGCTTGCCCGCCTTGTCGAGATGATAGATCGGTATCGTCGTCAGCGCATGATGCGCCGTATGTTCCATGACATTGTAATAAAGCCCCAGCCATTTGAGCGCAGGGATTTCCAAATGCGTCGTCCCCTCGATCGAGGCCTGATAGAACGACCAGTTCTCTTCACTGTCGAACCAATGCCCGTCTTCATGAGCGTGGTGCAAAAAGAAACTGAACGACGCGAGGAAGTTCCAGACAATCATCGGCAACAACCACGCTATCGCAAAAATCGCGAGCAAGCTTCTTTCGGGCTGCCAGAGTTTTCCGAAGAACAACAATGCGGCGATGATCGCGCCGTGCCCGGCCACCACCAACACCGAATCCCAAAAGTAACGCTTCCAGTTTTTTCGAATTTCCGGCGCAACAGGCAGGATCAGTTTCGGTATCCAGATAGAAATGGGATAATTGAAAAACTGCCCTAAAACCCCGCGATTAAGCCGCTCGACAAAGCGCCGAAAAGGCGAAGCCGCGCGGTACTCCTCAACCGACATGGGCGTCCAGACATAATCGACGCCTTTGAAATTGGTTTTGCCGTGGTGAAACCGGTTGTGACCCGTCTCCCACAGGCTGGCCGAATGCGCCGTCGGCAAAAAGGCGAGACGGCCGATAATCTGGTTGCCCCGCAGACTCGGCACAAAGCATTTGTGCACGCAATCATGGCCGATAATGAACAAAAGCCCGAGCGTGAATCCGTTGGCAAAACCAGCAAGCAGATTGACGGCTAATGGAAAAGGCCCGATGGCTGCGTAAAGGGTCGCCACATACGCCGCGAGATGTGCCGCCAGAAGGCGAAGCCCTTTAGACCATGACGGTGTTTCCACCAAACGGCGCTCATCGTCACTCAGCCATTCAAACGGCCGGCCTGTAGGCGTCGCATTAGCAGACATGGACCTCGCGCCTTGTTGCCTTCATCAGAGCCGGGAAATACGCCCCCCGCCAGCGCAGATCAAGCTTGGTAAGCGTAAACAACCCCGTATCGGTTTCGTATCGATACCGATATGGCCGAACCCCGCCTATGGTCACTGGGCTCTCCGCGCTGAACTACTCGTCAAAAACCAGCGCGATCCATGTGCCGCTCTCGTTCACCGCAAGGCGCGTCAGGCCGGACAAACCGTCTTCCGAAAAATCATGAACGGGACGCCAATTCGTATTTCCGCTCGGCATGTAATCGTAAAGCACTGAATCCGCTCCTGAGAAAATACGCTCAAGCGAACCGGCGTCATCAAAATGCGGCCAGAAAAAGTCCATGCCGTCGTTCAACGCAGCGACTGCTGAGATATCGCCGCTATCGAGATCGAACATCATGATAGATTGCGCGCCAGAGTCATCTGCCTGCGTAAAGTAAAGCCGTTGACCATCCGGCGATGGCTGCAGGGAACGGCCGATATTGCTGGCGAGTTTTCGCGTCTCACCGCTTTCGATATCCACAAGGTGTAGTTCGCCGGGTTCGGTACGCAGGAACACGCCGAGTTGTTGTCCATCGGCAAGCCAGGCGTAATAGCCGAGCGGCTTGAACTCAGCGACGGCGGCGGGCTCACCCGAACCGGGCATGTGATAGACTTGCGTCGTCTCGCCGCTTTCGTCGATTTCCTGAATATAGGAAACGCCGTAATCGCCCGGCGCAGGTTTGGGAGAATACTCGCTAAAGCTCGGCGTATTCGTCACGCGCGTTTGCGATGCCGACAAAATATCGTAACGCCACAAATCGGTTTTGCCGCTGTCGCCTTCGGAAACGAAATAAAACGCATCTGTACTCGCTAGAAAATACGGCTGGTTGTCGTAGCCGCCACCCTCAGTGATGCGGTTAAGCCCTGAAACGCTGACGCCGTCCGCTCCTGAAGATAACGTCGCGATATAAATGTCCGTACCCGGCAGTCCCGCAGGTGCGTCTTGGGACTGCACGCCTGCCGTTTCAGACTGATCAGGCGCGCCGCACGCGGCCAACGCCAACACAAATAGCCATACAAAGTTTTTCATGTGCGTAGCCTACTCGGCGTTGATGAAAGCGCGTACGTCCGCCGCCAGCGCTTCGAGCGAGGGTTGGTGAATATACATCATGTGACCGGCTTCATAATAAGTGAGCGTTAAACGCGACCGGTCAAACCCCGGCTGCGCCAGGGTCATTTCCGTGCCGAAAAACGGGGTTGCAAGATCGTAATAGCCATTGGCTGCGAGAACGCGCAGATCCTTGTTCTGACGCATGGCGCGTTCGACCCACGGGGCGACGTTAACATAAGCGTTTTCACCGCCGCCATTGCCTGCGTCCCAGTTCCAGCTTCGAACACCGCCAAGGGTCGAGTAAGGCTCATCGATATCAACGCCAAGATCGCGGCTGAAATAATCAAGCATTCCAGCCGTATAGGCTGCATCTATACCGTATGCGGACGGATCATATTCCGGCGTTTCACCAACACCGTCTGCTTCCATGCCGGTAAACCGGGAGTCGAGACGACCAACAGCCAACCCTTCATCACGGCGCAGTTCACGCATGAAACGCGCCAAAGTAACGCGCAGGTGCGCTCGCTTCAAATAATCCTCTGATAAGCCGATGAACGACGCAAGCTTCGCCGCCACCGCATCGCGCTCCGCCTCCGGCATGAGCTGACCCTTCAAAAGCGCCGGCATGTATTCATCGGTCGCAAACGCTCGCGCATCGTCCAGGAACGCTTCCATGTCGCCGCCCCATTGGCTGCGGTCGACTTTCTCATGATACCAGGCCGTCGCAGCGTATCCCGGCATCAAGCCGATATAACCGACATCATTGCCTGCATCCGTCGCGTCGAGGCCGAAGTTCAGAACCGTCGAGATCAGGACAATGCCGTTGACAGCGATGTCAGTCCAGCCGCTTTCAAGCGCGGACAGCAATGCAGCGGAGCGGGTGGTGCCGTAACTTTCACCCATCAGGTATTTCGGCGAGTTCCAGCGCTTGTGCTCCACCAGCCAGCGGCGAATAAACTCGCGCACGGAAGCCGCGTCCTGCGTCACGCCCCAGTAATCGTCAGTAGACGCATCGCCAATGGTTTTCGACCAGCCTGTTCCAACAGGGTCGATAAATACCATGTCCGTCACATCAATGATCGATTCCGAATTGGCGATCAGGTCATAGGGCGCAGCGCCATCATCATCCGGATCGGAGGGCAGGCGCACCCGCTTCGGCCCGAAGACGCCCATATGAAGCCACAATGAAGCCGAACCCGGCCCGCCGTTAAATATAAAAGCAACAGGCCGTTCGCGCGGATCATCATAACCGTCGGCGATGTAAGACGTAGAGAATATCGATGCGACCGGCTCGCCTTTGTCATCTTTCAAAAAGGTCTCGCCGGCAATCACACGATAACTGACCGACTTGCCGCCCGCGTTCACGCGCGCCGTTGTTTCATAGACCCGTGGCGCATTGGCGCCCTCTTCTGATTTCTCGGCCGGCGTTTCTTCCTGTGCGGCGGCGCAGCTTGCAATGAAAAGGCCTGCCATCAGGGTGGCGAGCAGTCTCATGATCATGGCTTTCCCTATTCCGGCCTTTCTTAGGCCCCTTGTTTTTCTTTTATCCAGGCGTCGATTTTACGCTCTAGCACCGGCATCGGCATGGTGCCGGTCAGCAGGATTTCATCGTGAAATTCGCGGATGTCGAAATCCGGCCCCAAAGCCTCTTCCGCTTTTTTGCGCAACTCATTCATCTTCAGCATGCCAAGCTTGTAGGACGTCGCCTGCCCCGGCCAAACAGAATAGCGCTCAACCTCGCGCGTGATGGACGCTTCCGAACGGCCCGTATTGTTCAACATGTATTCAATCGCCTGTTCGCGCGTCCATTGTTTGTGGTGAAGACCGGTATCGACGACAAGCCTGACGGAACGGAAAAGTTCCGACTGCAGCCGCCCGAGATCACCCATGGGATCGTCGGCGAACATACCCATTTCAGCCGCCACCTGTTCCGCGTAAAGCGCCCAGCCTTCAGAAAATTCCGAGAAACTGGTCATGTTACGGATTAAAGGCAGGCCCGCCGCACGTTCCAGCGAACGCTGGAAATGGTGCCCCGGCACCGCCTCATGATAGGTCAAGGTTTTTAACGTCAGCTTTGGCCAATCGGCGGTGTTTTTAAGATTGATCCAGTAAATGCCTGGTCGCGACCCATCGAGCGGGGGCGCGCTGTAATATCCGCCGGGCGCGGAATCCTGTTCGTAAACCGGAATGCGACGAACCTCGACCGGTTGCTCGGGCAGCGTCCCGAACCAGTCACCCGCCAGCGCCATGATGTTGCTCACCTGCACATTCAAATCGGCGAGCAACTGAGCACGGCCGGCGTCATCGTTCGGATACAGCATGTCCTCGCGCGCGCCGATCTGCCGGAAACGTTCTGTAACGGAGCCTTCCGTCAATCCTTGCGCATCAAGAATGGCATCCATTTCGGCGGTGATGCGCGCGACCTCGTCTAGGCCTATCTGGTGAACGTCATCAGCCGTTTTGGCGCCAGCGCCGTAAACCTGCAGCGCATGGGCGTAGAACGCCGTCCCTTCATCGCCAAGCCGCCAAATGCCGGCGTCGGTCCCTGCTTGGGCTTTAAGGCTTTCAAGCGTCGCCGAAAGCCGCGCATAGGCTGGATAAACATTTGTTTCCAGCGCTGTTACGGCTTGTGTCAAAAGATCGGCGCGTTCCTCATCACTCAACTCAGAGACATTTTCGAGCCTTGCCGCAAACGATGTTGCGAGCACGTTTTGATCGGGCGGCGAGGATGTGAAACCCGTTATCGAATTAATCGCGCCGTTCACCGCGAATAATGGCGGCGTCACGCCTAACGCGGCATCGCCGCTGACAGTTTCAATCGTTTCGTCAAAGACACGGCCGAACTCATTCAACCGCGAAACATAGTCTTCCGCCCCCTGACGGGTTTCCACCTTATGACGGTTCAACATCAAGCTCGGCAGACCTAAATGCGGCCCTGAAAGTTGGGTCACCACATAGGGCGAACCTGAACCGTAGGGAGTTGCGCCGCCAAAAGCGAACTGATTGCGGCGGGCGCCATTTTGATAAGACGTTCTAAGGACGTCATAGGTGATGGCGTCCTGCCCTGAAAACTGGTCGCGCTCAAAGCCCCTGATCTCCTGCAGAAACATCTCATTCAAGCTGCGCGCCTGTTCATTCGCGGCAAAACCGTAACCGCCAAGCCTGCCATTAAACCCGGCGCCGGCAATGTCTTCATCAACGCCCAGTGACGTGGCGTATTCCGGCGCCATTCTCAGAACCTGTTGTGCATGATCGGCCAACATAGCCTGCAACATGGAGGCAGGCGTCGGGGCGGCTTCCTGGGTTGGCTCATCCACCGTGCTAACCACGGTGTCTTCTGCGGGCGCAGCGCGCTCACCACATCCCGACAACATCAAGATCGCCAACGCTGATCCGGCCAACAAAGACTGTTTTTTATGAAGTCGCATGGTTTCGTCCCCTCGCTTTTCCGGCCCTTGCTGTTCCGGTGTCGAATCGCGGTTCACCATAGCCTTCAAAACCGCCGCCCCAAAGCCGGGAAGAGGCGCCGAGGTCATCAAAAACAAAAAGCGGCGCCTGATTGCCACAGGCGCCGCTCTTCATGGAGTCTTGAGTGAAATCAAGCGGTTAGTCGCGCTCAATCTCCTGGCCTGTGGATTGATCCACGACTTTCATAGAAAGACGCACTTTGCCCCGATCGTCAAAGCCGAGAAGTTTCACGAAAACTTCGTCGCCTTCCTTGACCACATCGGTGGTCTTTTCAGGCCGTCCGTCCGACAATTGCGAGATATGCACGAGGCCGTCACGCGGACCGAAGAAGTTGACGAAAGCGCCGAAATCCATGGTCTTGACCACTTTGCCCTTATAGATTTCACCAACCTCAGGTTCGGCGACGATGGAATGAATCCACTTGTACGCCGCATCGATCTGCGCCTTGTCGCTGGAGGCGATCTTGATCAGGCCTTCGTCATCGACATTAATTTTTGCGCCGGTCTCTTCGACAATTTGCCGGATGACCTTGCCGCCTGAACCGATCACGTCGCGAATTTTGTCTTTCGCAATCTGCATCGTTTCAATGCGCGGCGCATAATCGCCGAGATCCGCACGCGCCGTATCAAGCGCCTTGTTCATCTCACCCAGAATATGCATGCGGCCGTCTTTCGCCTGATCGAGCGCGACCTGCATGATCTCTTCGGTGATGCCAGCGACCTTGATGTCCATCTGCAACGATGTGACGCCCTGATCCGTGCCGGCGACTTTAAAATCCATGTCGCCAAGGTGATCTTCGTCGCCAAGAATATCAGACAGTACCGAGAACCGCTCGCCCTCGAGGATCAGTCCCATGGCGATACCCGCCACCGGGCGCTTCACCGGCACGCCGGCGTCCATCATTGCGAGCGACGAACCGCAGACCGTCGCCATGGACGATGAGCCGTTGGATTCGGTAATTTCCGAGACAAGACGGATGACGTAAGGAAATTCATCCTGGGTCGGAATAACTGCTTTCAGGGCGCGCCAGGCGAGCTTGCCGTGGCCGATTTCACGCCGGCCGGTAAAGCCCATGCGGCCCACTTCGCCAACCGAATAGGGCGGGAAGTTGTAGTGCAGGAGGAACTGTTCCTTGTAGGTGCCGGACAACGCGTCGATGAACTGCTCGTCCTCACCAGTGCCGAGCGTTGCAACAACCAGCGCTTGCGTTTCACCGCGAGTGAACAGCGACGAGCCGTGCGTGCGCGGCAATACGCCTGCCTCGGCGACGATCGGGCGGACTGTTTTGGTGTCGCGACCGTCAATGCGTTCGCCCGTGTCGAGAATGCCGCCACGCACGATGTCAGACTCGATCGACTTGAACGCCCCGCCAACAACAGCTTTCGATGGCGCGTCTTCGTTTTCGTCATCGCACAGGGCTTCGACGACCTTGTTTTTCGCCGCCGCCAGCGCTTCCTGACGGTCCTGTTTGACGACAAGCTTGTAGGCCGCCTTGACGTCTTCCTCGACGAGTTCGCGGACCTGACGCTCAACATCCGAGTTATCGGGCGCTGTAAAGTCCCAGGGCTCTTTCGCGCATTCTTCCGCGAAATCGATGATCAGGCTAATCGCCTCTTTTGCAGCCTTGTGACCGAAACTCACCGCGCCAAGCATCACGTCTTCAGAAAGCTCGCTCGCTTCTGACTCAACCATCATCACCGCATCGGCGGTGCCGGCCATAACGAGGTCGAGTTTGGACTCGTCCATCGTATCAATCTGCGGATTGAGGACATACTCGCCATTGATATAGCCGACGCGCGAGGCGCCGATCGGACCCATAAAAGGCACGCCTGAAATCGTCAGCGCCGCAGAGGCGGCAATCATCGCGACGACATCAGGATCGTTTTCAAGATCGTGGCTTAAAACCTGGGCCACAACCAGCACTTCGTTTTTAAAGCCTTTGGCGAACAGCGGCCGGATCGGGCGGTCGATAAGGCGCGACGTCAGGGTCTCTTTTTCAGTCGGGCGCCCTTCGCGTTTGAAGTACCCGCCCGGCACGCGGCCGGCGGCGTAGTATTTTTCCTGATAATGGACCGTCAGTGGAAAGAAATCGAAAGCAGGGTTCGCTTCCTTTGCAGCGGTGACCGCAGCGAGCACGGATGTTTCGCCATAAGTGACGAGCACGGCGCCGTCAGCCTGGCGCGCGATGCGCCCTGTTTCGAGCGTCAGCGTTCTGCCGCCCCATTCGATCGATTTTTTCGTGATATTGAACATATTTTCTCTTCTCTTCTTACGCGTCGGCTCTCACGCGGATCGCAAAAGCCCTTCGGTTTTATGTAGCCAAAAACGAAAGCGCCGCCTTATTGAGGCGGCGCGGGTTGGTTATCTCGGCTGCATTCTGATGGCTCCATCGAGCCTTATGGTTTCGCCGTTCATGTACCCGTTACGGCAGATTTCTACTGCAAGTGATGCGTATTCTTCCGGCGCACCCAGTCGCTTTGGAAACGGCACCATGGCGGCGAGCGCATCCTGAATTTTTTGATCCATGCCGGCCATCATCGGGGTCCAGAAAATGCCCGGCGCGATGGTGTTGACGCGCACGCCAATACTCATCAGGTCGCGCGCGATCGGCAGGGTCATGCCGGCGACGCCTGCTTTTGACGCCGAATACGCCGCCTGCCCGATCTGGCCGTCAAAAGCGGCGACCGAGGCGGTATTGATGATGACCCCGCGCGCGCCGTCTTGTTGCGGTTCGTTTTTCTCCATCTGCTCCGCAACGAGGCGAATGCAGTTAAACGTACCGATCAGATTGACCTCAAGGACGCGTTTGTAATTGTCGAGATTGTGCGCGCCATTCTTGCCCACCGTTTTTTCGCCGACAGCGATGCCCGCGCAATTCACAAGGATCGACGGCGATCCATTGGCTTCAACGGATTTGGCGAGCGACTGCTTGACGTTGTCCTCATCGGCAACGTTGGTTTTGCAGAAGACGCCGCCGAGTTTTTCGGCAAGCGCCTCGCCCTTTTCTTCATTGAGGTCCCAGAGAGCGACTTTCACGCCGGCTTCCGCCAGGGCTTCGGCTGTCGCCGCGCCGAGGCCAGATGCGCCGCCAGTGATGATTGCTGATGTTCCGGAAATTTTCATTTTTTCTCCTCGCCCGTTCGTCAAATAAAGCGCCGCTCCCCCTGGAACGGCGCCGGGCGCAAATTAGCGGCGCAGGCCAAGCTCTTCGATCAGCTTCTTGTAGCGCCCTTCGTCATTGCGCTTGACATAATCAAGAAGACGACGGCGCTGAGAGACCATTTTCAACAGCCCGCGACGCGAGTGATTGTCTTTCTTGTGTCCCTTGAAGTGTTCGGTGAGGTTCGAAATGCGCTCCGACAGGATCGCAACCTGAACCTCCGGCGAGCCTGTGTCGCCATCATTCTGAGCAAATTTTTTAATGAGTTCAGCCTTACGGCCAGCCGTAATGGACATACTTGTGTTTCTCCGCAGCGTCCCCTGAAAATCACGGCCTTGCCGGGACGCCGTCCAGCAAGGTCGTTAGAATTTCGGGGCTTATGGGGGAAAAGCGGCGGGATGGCAAGGGGCTGGCCTGAGCCCTATCCGACGACTACGCGCTTGCCCGCGCTTCGCCCTCATCAGACCTGCCCCACTTTGCAATCATCTGCTTCAGGGGAGCAGCCTTTATCGGCTTGGCGACATAATCGTTCATTCCCGCCGATAGGCAGATTTCCCGATCAGTCTCCATGGCGTTAGCTGTCGCCGCGATGATCGGCGTAGGCTTCAGTTTCAGTTCCGTTTCGATCTTGCGGATTTCCTCAGTCGCCTTAATACCGCTCATTACGGGCATGGAAACATCCATCACGATGAGATCAGGGCTAATCCGGCGCCAGGCAGCAACGGCCGCAGCGCCGTCCTCTACAGCCGTGATCTCCACGGGCTCGTTTTGAAGCAGGCTTTTGAAGACAAGCTGGTTCACTTGATTGTCTTCAGCGAGAAGAATTTTCAAAGGCGCTGCCCCGGCTGCGGAAGCTATGCTGCGTTGGGGAACAGGCGCATTGGTAATCGTATCATCAGCGACATGAGCACACACGTTCCGGACTGCTTGCCTGAGCTGCGAAGCGCGCACCGGCTTTGTCAGCCATGCGTCCACACGGTCTTCCGGGCCCTCAGGCCCTGTTCGTTCGTTAACCGATGAAAGAACAATAATCGGCGTTTTCGAATGCGCCGCAGAGTCCCGAACGCGCTTAACAAGGTCAAGTCCTGACAGTTCCGGCATTTGAAAATCGGTGATAATAAGCTCAATCGGATCGCCTTCGCTGCGAGCGGCGTCAAGGACACGCAAAGCTTCAATGCCGCTCGCGGCGATGACCGGCCGCATTGACCACTGTCCCACATATTCCTTGAGAATAGTGCGGTTAATTTCGATGTCATCGACTATAAGAACGCGCCCGTCAGCCGGATCAGGCCCTAGCGCATTACTGTCCATGGGTTGCGAGACCGCACGCAAGGGAAGGTCGGCCCAAAAGATTGAACCCTTCGCCAGTTTGCTTTCCACCCCGACGCTGCCGCCCATTTGCTCAACAAGGCTTTGGGTTATTGCCAGCCCAAGACCGGTACCCTGGTGTTTTCGTGTCGCCGTCATGTCGGCTTGGGTGAATTTGTCGAACACGGCTGAGAGCTTGTCTTCAGCGATTCCGACGCCGGTATCTTTAACACTGATCCGGACACCGTCTTTGTATGGCGCGATGTCAATCAGGATGTGACCAGCCTCTGTAAATTTCGCCGCATTGTTTACAAAGTTTGCAATGACCTGACGGACGCGGCTTGCGTCGCCCTCAAACTGGGTCGGCAGCGCCGGGTCATAGCGCACACACAAATCAACATTTGATTGAACCGCACGGCTTGAAAACAAAATCGCCAGATCTTCAGCCGTTTGCTGAAGATCGAAAACCTCGTTTTGCAATTCTATTTTTCCGGCTTCGATTTTCGATATGTCGAGAATGTCATTGATGATTGTCATCAGCGCTTCACCCGATGTGACAATCACGTCAACGATTTCCCGCTGGCGCGGCGTAAGCTCGGTTGTGCATAAGACTTCCGCCATGCCGATAACGCCGTTCATGGGCGTGCGAATTTCATGGCTCATATTCGCCAAAAACTCAGACTTGGCGATGGTGGCCGCCTCAGCGCGTTCTTTTTCCACACGCAACTGATCAGCAAGCGCGCGCAACCGATCAGCTTCCTGTTCTTTCTGTCGCGCCATCTTGCGATCGAATGTCGCCGCACTGAGGCCGATAACCGTCACCAGAACGGTCAATGCAATAATGCTGATATCAAGCGCTTCTCCGCGCAGCAGCACCGAACCTTCGGCTAGTCCGGTCGCAGGCATCATCGTCAGGGCGGACATGCCAGTGAAATGCATTGTGCAGATTGCAACGATCATCAGTCCAGCGCTCGTCAGCGTTGCGCGGCTGTCCGGATCACGCTTCATGTATGTGAACATCGGCACACTGATGGCAAGACAGAACAACACCGATGCGCCAACCTGGAAATAGTCCCATATCAATATCGCGCTGGTCGCATAAGCGCTCATGCCGATATAGTGCATTGAACTAACGGTGATTGCGAAGACGGCGCCCGCTAGCGCTTTCCATGCTTTTCCGCTCGCGTAGGCGTGCACGCCAAAGGCAATGCCGGAAAATATCACCGCTACAACCCAGGACGCAGCAGTACGCCAGAAATCAATGCCGGAAGAGAGCGCAAACTCATAAGCAATCATCGCGGTGAAATGCGTCGCCCAGATTGCTGACCCGGCGCAGAAACCGGCAAGCGCCAGCCATTTAACACGCGTCGCACCAGACGACGCGTGCGCCCTGCCTGTGATACCTACCGCGGCCAGGCTGGCCAGCGCACAAATAGCGGCAGCCACCAGTACGAGCTTCAAATCATGTTGCTGTGTGACGCAGGTGTAAATTTTTACGAACAAGACATCCCCCGGCATAGCGTGAGCCGGAGATTGCCCATTAATGGTTAATCAAAATTCACCATAATGAAATCGATTCTGAAAATCGTGGCTCAGAACCTCCTTACCAACCTTAAAAACTCGCAAAAACAGCCTCATGCCCTAATTATTCAAGACCCGCGCCGGCTTCAGCTTGAGTCCGTCAAGCGTGCAGATGGCGACCGCCTCGTCATGCATCACCGCCAGAACACCTTCTACTTCGCCAACACGTTCACCGCGTACGCCCTTGGCGACGGCCGGCGTTATGATCGCCGCCTGTCCGTGCCGCAACCGGTCAGCTTGCGGTCCATCAATCGCCGCCTGCGGCAAGGCCGTTAACGCATCGGCGATAGGAAGCAGCACGGCGTCCCGGCTGTCCAGCGTATCGAGCGCCTCGAGCGCTTCGAGCGTCACCCCGTCTTCGGCGCGCAAAGAGCCGACAGCAAGCCGCCGTAATTCACTCACATAGCCTTCGGCGCCGAGCACCTGCGCCAGATCGCGCACCAGCGCTCGCACATAGGCGCCTTTTCCGGTTTTTGCCTCGAACACCGCTTCATCTGCAGACGGAACATCAATGAGCTTAAAGTCATTGATCGTGACTTGGCGCGGCTGGAGTTTAACTTCCTCACCCTCGCGAGCAATATCGTAAGCCCGTTCGCCGCCGACCTTGATTGCGGAAAACTGCGGCGGAACCTGTTCGATCTCTCCGGTAAAGCGTCCAAGCGCGGCCTCGATCTCATCCCGCGAGGGACGTTTGTCCGAGGTAGCGATAACATCGCCTTCGACGTCGTCAGTGGCGCGCCGTTCACCCCATGTCGCTTTAAAGCGATAATGCTTTTCGGCATCCATCACGTAAGCAGCCGTCTTTGTCGCCTCGCCTAAAGCGATCGGCAAAACGCCCGTCGCTAGTGGATCAAGCGTTCCCGCATGGCCGGCCTTTTGCGCCTGAAAAAGCCATTTCGCCTTGGAAACCGCCTCTGTCGAACCGACATCATAGGCTTTGTCGATAATCAGCCAGCCCGAAATCGGACGCCCTTTTTTGCGCCTTCTACCCATTCACGGGTTCCTCTCTATTTATTCTCAAAATTTCACCGGACCCACGCCGGTTCGGACGGCGGACAAGGCCCGCTTGCGTTCAAACAGGTCCTGCGGCTCTGGTCAAGCTGAGACGCTGAGGGCCTGCTTTAGTCTGCCGGCGACATGCCGGTCGCCAAGATCGCCGCGGATGATGGTGTAATCTTCGATCCCCATGGCATCAGCCAGCATCACGAATGCGTTGTTCCACCACCCGTCCGAGACGATTTCGATAACCTTGCGCGGACGCCAGCCGAGAGCGTTATAAAAAGCCGATCCGTGATCGAAGACCACGGTATCCGCTTCAAGCGCCGCCGCCCTGTAAGTTTCAGGGTGCGCATCGGCTGTGCGAATAACGCGCCCGCCACAATCGGCGACAACTCGTTCAACTATTTCGTTTGGATACTGACGGTCCGCCACTTCCGAAACCTCGCCGTAACGGGAAAGATAGACTAGACTGCCCGGCGAAGGTGGTTCGCAAGGGGGCGCAAAAACTTTTCGAAGGGCCGCCACGTCACGCCTGCGAAAATGCACAAAGTACTTTTGCTGGCGCAGCACTGTCGCGTTTTTTATTTTCATCGGCCTGTCGACGGAGACAAAATCAACCGCCAGTCTTGCAAGGTCGCGGCAAACGTATGGCCGGGATGCAAGCTCGGCAGGCAAGAACAACGGCGCATTCAGCGGCTCATGACGGATGATAGCGCTCAGATACTCGGAAACCCAATCCCCATAAGTGTCCTTGTGCGCAGACTGCACCCAATAGCCGGTTTCATAAGCTTCAGCAGGCGACCGGTGTCCGAGCAACACGCGCAATCCCGGTGCGCTGGCGCTGTAGCGCTCATAACATCGGCTGCCGACCCAGCCGCCGCCGTTGGGCGTAACAACCAGGTTTTTAACGTCTTCGCTTTCCGGGCGTTCCCGGGCGAAAACCATGCGGCCCTGTTCGCAAGCCCTGCTCTCGATCTGTACTGGCGCGTCTCCAGAAAAATGAATTTTCTGCGCCAGCTTCAATTCGGTATCCCGAGGGTTGAACGGCGCATAGCGCTGCGTTGCAGTGAAAAAAAGCCGGAAGAAAGAGCCGATCCGCCCCCTGACATTTGCCTTAAAAGCCGGCATGCAAAGACCGCCAAGAAAATTTCTGGCGGCGGCCATCACCCTGCCTCCTCGATCGGCAGGTCCAACATGGCATGCAAACGCTTCGACAGCTCCTCTGCATCATGCTGATCGGAACACAGGATTGAATAATCACGAACCCCAGAAGCGTCAGCAAAGAACAGAAAACTGTTCATCCACCAGGCGTCACTAACAAATTCAATGATCCGTTTCGGCCGCCAGTAGACCATGTTGTATGCAGCGGAACCGTGATCGAATAATAATGTTTCCGCCGATTGCGCAGCATTCAGATAATCTTCAAGCTCAGCGTCTTTCGTGCGTAACACCCGCCCGCCACGGCCTTTTACAATCTCCTCAATCAAGAGGTTGGGGTGGGTGCGATCCGCCACTTCCGATGCTTCGCCATGCCGTGACAAATAAAGAGTGGAACCCGGCGCAGCGGTTGGCGCATCGACCTTCAGAAACCGGCGAAGCCCCTCAACTTCCGCAACTCGCCAGTAACGAATACATCGCTGCTGACGGAGAACTTTCGCCTTACGGATACGAAGCGGCTGGGTAAGCGGCACGAAATCGATACCCAATCGCGCAGCGTCACGCCCAACATAAGGCTTTGCTGCAAAACTTTGAGGCAGGTAAACAGGCGCGTCGATTTCTAATAGCGTCGAAAGGGGCGATAAATATTCAGACATCCAGTCACCGAACGTATCAACATGTTCGGACTGGATAAAATACCCTTCCTCAACCTCAGCCTGCGGATTATTACTTGCGGCCAGCATACGAAGACCGGGCGTGCAGGAAGAATACTTTTCGTAAAGCCGGCCGTTTTTCCAGCTCGCGCCAAGGGGCGTGACAATGAGATCGTCGACATTTTCGAACTGCGGCCGGGGTGTCCTGAAACTAAGGCGATGCTGGTAATTGTCGTTGCCGCTTGTCAGCGGGCGATCGCCGTTGAACGGCACTTTGTCTCCAAAAGTGAACGCTTTTTCTGCAGGCGTGAGCGGCTGATATTTCCCGGCCGCCGACCAGCCCGCGCGCCACATCGATGCGGCGGCGCTGCGCAGCCGCGCCAGCGGCGCTTGAAATTTAGCGTGACGGTAAGAAAACATTTGCCCGGTTTTGTTCGCTTTTTTCCGAGACTAATACAGGAAACCTCAGAACACAGTTAATCCGAGGGAAAAATCGCAGGTTTTAATCGTCGCGGTCTTTCAGGTCCCTGGCAACGTCAGGCCGCGCCAGCAGCGCATCGATTTTACGGGCTTCCTCGAAAGTATCATCGCTTTTGAATGTCAGGGCAGGGGTAAATTTCATGTCAATTTTCTTGCCCAACAGGCTGCGCAAATACGGCGCGACACGGTTAAGCGCCGAAACAACATCGTCCTGCGCCGTCCCGCCCAACGGCGCCGCATAGATGCTGGCCTGCTTCAGGTCTGGCGAAACGCGCACCTCGCTCACGGTTACGGAAACGCCGTCCAGCGCCGGATCGCGCAAGGGCTCGCGCTGGAGAATTTCCACAAGCGCATGACGCACAAGCTCGCCGGCGCGGAGCTGGCGCTGGCTCGGGCCTTTTGTTTTCGAAAATCGTTTTGCCATCGGAGGCAGACATAAGCGCTTAATGTGAATTGGGAAAGGGTTGCGGCGGCGAGTGCGCGACAAAGGCAGGTCAGTCATGCCGCCATGGGCGCGGGTCGGAACTGACAAACCCCATGATGATCGAGTCGCGCACGCCGATATGCGTCTTCCACGCCGCGCGCAACAGCCCCTCGCGCTGAAAACCGGCCCGCTCGAACAGGCGGATGGAGGGCTTATTGTCAGGGTCGATATCAGCGTAAACGCGCCGCGCTTCATGCTTATCAAAAATACTATCGAGCGCTGCGCATAAAGCAGTGAATGCAAGGCCGCGCCCCTGAGCCGCCGGGCAAAGCATAATCCCAACCTCCCACACATGGCCGCCGCGCGGGATCATGGTGATGCGCCCCAAGGCATCGCCGTCTTCACGCTCAACAATCGCCCAAGTGGTTTCCTCGGTTCCCTCATTCCATTTTGTCAAAAGGCTGACGGTTTCCTCTACAGTCGCCGTCGCCGGATCCGACATATAACGGCAACTTTCTTCGTCACCGAAGATTGCATGGAGTGGCGGGCTGTCGCGGTCGGGATTGAATAGTCGAAGAACGCTCATGTCTACGCCACAAACTTGGTTACAAAGTGTGCGGACTTAGAAAGGCTAGAATGGTTCATCTCATTATTCCCAGGTATAGTTTCGCCTTCGAGAAACACATACAGCCGCGCAATCCCACAATCCTTGGCGAATCTTTGAAGCATTTGTTTCTCGCTACCAGAAAGAACTGAATGGCGCCCGCATATTCGCAACAAAACCTTAGGCGACATAAGCCACCGCGCTTCGAAAATCTCGCGAATTGCATGTTTTACTAAAGCAGCCGCCAAATCATAATCTGTAAAAAGCGGCTCAATGCTCTCGAACGAATTATGTACGGTAACGGCATGCAAGCCGGACATGCCGCTGGCGGAAGCGCCAACAGCTTTGACGTACTTCCCGCCAGCTTTGTTTTCAATGGCAATCAAAGGCGGTTCATCGAAAACTGCGCCAGTTTGTAGCCACTTTAACGCAATGCGATCTTTGCCGATCGACCCTAAAACAATCGGGAATCGACCGGACAGCGCATGAAAGAGCCACATTAGACTAAAGCGTCCGCGTTACTTTCTCGACGCGGAAGCATTCGATGACATCACCGGCTTTCATGTCTTCGTAGTTGGCGAAGCTCATGCCGCATTCCTGCCCGGCGGGCACCTCGTTGACGTCGTCCTTGAACCGCTTGAGCTGCGACAGCTCGCCTTCGTGAATAACGACATCATCGCGGATAAGGCGAACTTTCGCCCCGCGCTCGACCTTGCCTTCGGAAACGCGGCAACCCGCAACCTTGCCGTGCTTCGAAATCGAAAAGACTTCGAGGATTTCGGCGTTGCCGAGGAATGTTTCGCGCAGTTCCGGATCAAGCATGCCGGAGAGAACCGCCTTGATGTCGTCGATCAGGTCGTAGATCACCGAATAATAGCGAATCTCAACGCCGGATCGTTCCGCTTCGTCACGGGCCTGTTTGTTGGCGCGGACATTGAAACCGATCACCGGCGCGTTTGACGCCTCGGCCAGAATGACGTCGCTTTCGGAAATGCCGCCGACGCCGGTATGAAGGACGCGCACGCGCACTTCATCCGTACTCATCTTATCGAGCGCACCAACAATCGCTTCGATAGAGCCTTGCACATCACCCTTGATGACGATCGGCATTTCCTTGATTTCTGAATCCTGCAACTGCGCCATCATCTGTTCGAGCGAAGTGCCCGACGATTTCGCCGCTGCTTTTTCGCGGCGCTGGCGCTGACGGAACTCGGCGATTTCCCGCGCACGTGCTTCCGATTCGACCACGTGGAACGTGTCGCCCGGTTCCGGCACGCCATTAAGTCCCAAAATCTCAACCGGATAAGCAGGACCCGCTTCTTTCACCTGGGCGCCCTTGTCGTCAGACATGGCGCGCACCTTGCCCCATTCGGAACCGACAACCATGATGTCGCCGCGCTTCAGGGTGCCGCGCTCGACGAGCATGGTTGCAACGGCGCCGCGGCCTTTATCGAGGCGGCCTTCGACCACCGCGCCTTCGGCGGGACGGTCCGGGTTGGCTTTCAGCTCCAGAAGTTCCGACTGCAACAGGATCGCTTCCTGTAATCCGTCGAGATTCATTTTCTTCAGTGCGGAAACTTCCACGTCCTGCACGTCGCCGCCCATGCTTTCCACCTGAATTTCATACTGCAGGAGGTCCGTACGCACTTTGTTTGGATCGGCATCGGGTTTGTCGACTTTGTTTATGGCGACAATGATCGGCACGCCGGCGGCCTTGGCGTGGCTGATCGCTTCTTCCGTTTGCGGCATGATGGAGTCATCCGCCGCCACAACGAGAATAATGATGTCCGTCACCTTGGCGCCGCGCGCGCGCATTTGTGTAAACGCAGCGTGGCCTGGCGTATCAAGGAACGTGATCTTGCGTTCATTGCCAAGATCAACCTGATAAGCACCGATATGCTGGGTGATGCCGCCCGCCTCGCCAGCGACCACATCAGTCTGACGCAAGGCGTCGAGCAGAGATGTCTTGCCGTGATCGACGTGTCCCATGATGGTGACGACCGGCGGACGCGATTTCATGTCCGCGTCCGTGTCCGCCGCGCCGCCGAGACCTTCCTCGACATCGGCTTCGGAGACCCGTTTCACCGCGTGTCCGAGATCTTCGGCGACAAGTTGCGCCGTATCAGCGTCTAGCGTTGCATTCGCGGTGACCATCTGGCCCTGTTTCATCAGTTCCTTGACCAGATCGACCGCACGCATGGACATCCGCGCCGCCAGTTCCTGAACCGTGATCGTTTCCGGAATGATGACGTCGCGCACTACACGGGCGCCGCCGCCGGCGCGCTGCTGGCGAGCCTGTTTTTCACGTTCACGGGCGCGCTTCACCGATGCAAGCGAGCGTTGACGCTCTTCATCGTCCAGCGCGTTGGCGATGGTCAATTTGCCCGAACGCCGGCGCGGTGATTCCTTGGCCTTGCTGGTGTCACGGCGATCATCACCGCCCTTGCGTCGGGTTTTGAGGCGACCGCCAAGCTGGGCCAGCGGATTGTCTGGGTCGGCATCAGCTTGCCGCTCGGCTTCCGGTTCCTTGCCCTTCGCGCGCGCATCTGCTTTCGCCGCGTTACGCTTTTTGCGCTCACGCTCTTCTTCCTCAAGCGCCTCGCGGGCTTCTTCTTCAGCCTTACGGCGCGCTTCGGCCTCTTTGGCGCGCTTTTCTTCTTCTATCGCCTGGCGTTTGCGGTCTTCTTCGAGCTTGGTGCGCTCTTCGGCTTCGCGCGCCTCGCGTTCGGCACGCTCAGCCGCCTCGCGTTTGGCGCGCGCTTGTTGTTCTCGCCGCGCCGTCGCCAGCGCTTCGGCCCGCGCCTGTTTTTCATCATCGGATAGCGTTCTTAAAACCGAACCCTGCTTCTTGTCGTCTGCCTCGTCCGGCTTTTCGGCTTCCTTCGCCTTCGGCTTGGCTGCGGGTTTCACGATGGGCCGAGCTGATTTTTTTTCAGGCGCTTCGGATTCTTTTGCTTCCGGCTTGGCCTCATCGCCTTTCTTGGGCGTCAGAACGCGACGGCGTTTGGTCTCCACAACGACCGTCTTCGATCGCCCATGACTAAAGCTCTGCTTGACCGCACCCGTTTCCGTGCGGCGCAGCGTCAGCGGTCGCCGTGGCGATTTCGATTTCGTTTCTGTTTCGACGTCGTCGCTCATCAAATCTCCAAATGCGCCTCCTCATAAAGGCGCTTCCTTTTGGTTTCGGAACCATGAGCCCCGAAACCGCCATCGACATACAACCCCGAAGGGCCGCGGTCCACCGCAACCCTCACGGTTTCCGGCTTTTTCAGCCAGTTTTGACGGCTTGCGCCGTCACTTTTACGCACCCGGTTTCGTCATCATCACGAAACCCGTTTAACTTTTTCGCGGCGGCAAGAAATCGTTGCGCCGCATTGCCTTCCTTCAGCACGACATGAACAGTTGGTTCATCCCGCCCCAACGCCGCCGCCAGTTCTGTCGCAGCGAATTGGTTCACGATCTCAACACCCGTCGCCAGCCTCGCGAGTTTTCGCTTCCCGTCCACACCCGCGTCGCGCGCATTAATCAGCACCGCAACATTTTTGCGCTCCAGCGCCGCACGGGCTTTTTCAAACCCTGTCGTCGCCTCACCCGCCTTTCGCGCCAAGCCCAGCGCCGACAACGCCGCTTTGGTCAATCCTGCCTCGACTCGGTCGGCAAGCCCCTCAGGCGCCGTAGCCGGCGCTTTGAAAGAGCGCGAAAAAGCTCCTTTTTTCACCGCCGCTTCCAACGCCGCCCGGTTAGGACTTAGCCAGGCGCCGCGCCCAGGAAGCTTGCCCGAAAAGTCAGGCGCCAACAGGCCGTCAGGGCTCAAGACGAAACGCAGACCCGTCTGCGGGGTAAGCGCTTCGCCCGTCGCCACGCATCGTCGCTCGGGCTGTTTGCGTCGCCCGGACTGGCTGACCTCATGCGGTTGCTTCAGTCTCGGCCTCCTCGTTTTCCTGTTCCGCTTCCTCCGCACGCATCGCATCAAGATCTTCCTGGGTGATCCAGCCCGCCATGACGCGCGTGCGCATGATCAAATCCTCAGCTTCTTCAGCCGTGATTTTGTACTGCTCCAATATGCCGTCGTAGTGCTTGCGCTCGCCATCGACCCGCTCGGTCCAACCCGTCAGATCATCGGTTGCGCATCCGGCGAGATCTTCAAGCGACTTCACGTCGTTCTCGCCGAGCGTCACGACCATTTTCAGATCAAGCCCTTCGACTTCAAGAATGTCGTCGGCGACGCCCATCTCCTTGCGCTTCTCATCGAGCTTTTTGTTTTCTTCCTCGATGTAATCACGCGCGCGCGCCTGAAGCTCTTCAGCCGTTTCTTCGTCGAGGCCGTCGATTTCCATCAATTCCTCAACGTCGATAAAGGCCAGTTCCTCAATCTTGGCGAAACCTTCTGAAACAAGAAGGCCTGCCATCATGTCGTCAACATCAAGGCCAGCCATGAAGAGTTCTGAACGTACACGGAATTCTTCCTGACGCTTGGCGCTCTCTTCTTCCTCGGTCATGATATCGATTTCATAACCGGAAAGTTGTGAGGCGAGGCGCACATTCTGGCCGCGACGGCCAATGGCGAGCGACAATTGCTCATCCGGCACGACGACCTCGATGCGCATCAATTCTTCGTCGAGCACGACCTTGGTGACTTCCGCCGGCGCGAGCGCATTAACGACAAAAGTCGCGTCGTTTTCGTTCCACGGCACGATGTCGATCTTTTCGCCGCCAAGCTCGTTCACCACCGCCTGCACGCGAGAACCCCGCATGCCGACGCAGGCGCCGACAGGATCAATGCCCGCGTCTTTAGAGTAAACGCCGATCTTAGCGCGACTGCCCGGATCGCGCGCCACAGCCTTGATTTCAATCACGCCGTCATAAACTTCCGGCACTTCCTGCTCGAACAGTTTCGCCATGAACTGAGGATGCGAACGGGAAAGAAAGATTTGCGGGCCCCGCGTCTCGCGGCGCACATCCATGATGTAAGCGCGCACACGATCGCCATTGCGGTAATTCTCACGCGGCAATTGCTGGTCGCGGCGGATAATCGCCTCGGCTTTGCCAAGATCGACAATCACGTGGCCGTATTCGACCCGCTTGATGATGCCGTTGATGATTTCGCTGACGCGATCTTTAAAGTCTTCATACTGACGGTCACGTTCAGCTTCACGCACTTTCTGGGTGATGACCTGCTTGGCGCCCATGGCCGCCTGGCGGCCAAAATCCATCGGCGGCAACGGCTCTGACATGAAGTCGCCAACCTCGGCTTCCGGATTGCGGTGACGCGCGTCAGCAACAGTGATCTGTGTCTGATCATTTTCGATTTCATCGACGACTTCGAGCAAACGCCACAGCCGGGTTTCGCCGGTTTTCGGATTGATCTCCGCCTTGACCAGCGTCTCATGACCGTAACGGGTGCGCGCCGCACGGGCGAGCGCATCTTCCATGGCCTCGATAACAAGCGATTTGTCGATTGATTTTTCGCGCGCGACGGCGTCGGCGATCTGAATCAATTCAAGCTTGTTGGCGCTAATGGCGGTCATCGAAGGGTCTCCATCATCAATTATCTCCTTTAAGGCTGCTCGTTAATAGCTTGGCGGTCTTCTTTTTCCGCCTTCATGGTTTCGCGAATAAGATCCTCGGTCAGGATCAATTGCGCATTGGCGATCCACTCCATGGGAAAGAGCGCCGTTTCGTCTTCGCCCTCGATATCGAAAGCGATTTTTCCGTCATCGAGTCCGGCCAAAACGCCCTTGAAGCGCTTGCGGCCTTCGACGAGCCGGTTCAGTTCCAATTTGGCGGGCCAGCCCTGCCAATCCTCAAAATCCTTTTCCCGAACCAGCGGCCGGTCGATCCCCGGCGAAGAGACCTCAAGATTGTAATTCCCTTCAATCGGGTCGGCCTCTTCCAGCACCGGCGACAACGCGCGCGACAGCCGTGCGCAATCTTCCGCCGTCATGGTCTTGTCCGGACGCTCGGCCATCACCTGAAGCGTCATGGTCTTGCCGCCCGTCATGCGAACACGCACCAGTTCAAAACCGGCGGCGTCGACAACCGGTGTGATGAGGTCAAAAAGGCGCGTTTCAAGCGTCAAAAATAGCAGCTCCAAATGAGCGCCGCCGGAACGAAAAAGCGGGCCCCGCGGGGCCCGCTTATCAAATCCGATAGCGTTTGAGCGGTTATATAGGCCTTCTCCAGCCATTTGTCAGCCCCTTTTCATTCACTTTGAGGGCTCCCGTTCGCCATCGGTGAAAAGTCCGAAACACGAGGGTTTCGGCGCGTTTCTTGAATCCATCCCGGTGGAAGGAGCACGCTAGGATGACGGTTGCACGCCTCAAAAAACGCGGAATTATAGCATTAATCGTTTATTTCCTGCTGATCACGGCTGTTGCCGTGCCCGTCGCGTTCTTTGCCGGTAAAGCCGAAGGACAGACCAAATCCGATCACATCGCCCTCCTGTCCCAAAATGATCCGGACCTGCGGGCGCAATACGCCGCCCTTTACCGCGCGCGCCGGGCCGGCGCTGGCTGCGGCGGTGAAACCGACCCGGATACGGAACGGCGCGCCGTCTGGGAAATCATCTGTCATCCGCAAACCGAAGGCGCAGGCCGCGGCGGCGTTGCCGCCCAACATGGCCCACGCAACCAGCAACACGCATCCACCGCGGCGCCAGTCAGGCGCCATCGAACAGCGCTCGATGACGCCGTCATCAATACGCTGGCCGGCGGTTCAGTCAGTAATGGGCGCGACTCAACGGGCGGCGGAGGTTCGCCGTTAAGTCTTGCGCTTGCGCCGGGCGTCAGCGGCGCGCCAATCGGCGGCCCGGATTATGGCGGACACACGATGTCAACGAACTTTGGATCGCCCGGCTTGGGATCTGGCGGGTTTGGAGGTTTGGCAGGTGGCCCGAATGCGCCTGGCGGCCTGCCGGGTAATATTATCCCTGGCTTGCAAGTCACGCCCCTGGACCCGACACAACCGCCGGAAACCGTCGTAACCCCCATTCCAGGCGCATTACCGCTGCTATTGACGGGCCTTGCGGGCCTTTTCGCTGCGAGCCGTCGCAAGCGATAATCCCCTTCATTTACTATGGATTTTGGGGGCCCAATGGGTCAAAATCCATCGTGTTGGGGTAATCGCAGTCAGAGGGGACGCGTCGTGGGTCGTTTGCTTGCATTTCTGTTAGGGGTCGCCGGCGCAGTTCTGGGCTCGCAAGGGCCGGGCTTCACGCTGCAATATATGCAAAACCTTGAAGGTCGTATCGACGAGCTACGACCGATCGTTGAGGAATTCGACGGCAATATCGCGCAATATGGATACACTCGCGATCAGGCCATGAGCGAATGCCGCACAGCAGCCGGCTTGCTCGACGCTTTGTGCAAGACGTACGTAACTGCTGTTCAGCGTTACGAACTTCTAGTGGCGCATAAAGAACAACTCGACGCGTCCACAGAAACGGTTCGTCCGCTTGTGCTGGCGCGCAGTTTTATTCCTGATGTTGCAGAATCCGTGCGCGGAGAATTCAAGCCGGCCGTGCCGGTGACCACCGATGGTCTTATTTACGCAGGCGGCGGCTTCGCGCTTTTGTGGGGCGGCGGATCGTTCCTGTTCGGCTTGCTTGGCGCCATGTTTGGCGGCGGGCGGCGATACGCGTAAAGATTTAGCGGTTCCGCCGATCGTCCAGCCAGTCTGTAATGATCGGCGGCACGAAACGTTTCAATAAGCGCTTGCCGCGATCGGCTGCGCTCCCTTCTCCCGGACGATACTGAAACAGCGTCATATGCGCGCCGGAAACTTCGCCGTCCGGCCGCCCGTTAGTGTAATAGTACATCGCAATCGAACGGCGAACGCGCCCGTCCGGCGTTTTCACTGGTTGCGGGTTCCCGTGAAAGCTTTTGTCCGTCGTATTGAAAATGACGCACCTGTTAAACGACGGCGCATAGCGCTTTACGCAATGCTTCATGTCCGTATCCCAAAGCTCGAGATTGCCGCCCCAATCCTCTTCCCAACCCTTGTTGAGATAAAGAAGAAGGTTGATGCGCCGGTCGAGCCGCATGTGCTTTTGAAAATTGAAGTCTGCATGAACGCCAAGAAATCCGCCGTCGCGTAACTGGTGCAAACCGCCGCCAGCGAGAAAAGGGTCTGGCACAAGCCCTTCAATGCCGGTCAGCTTCTCCAGGAACATGATAACTTCCTGACCGTTCAGAAATTGAATAAGCGCGCGGGTTTTTGGCCCCATGGCGCGCGTAGAATTACAGGCGTGCTTTTTCTGAAACCGGTCGTCCATTTGCGACCAGCCGGTTTCGTCACCCGCCTCAACTTCCTTGAGAACGCCCTCAATCACCTCGGGGTGAACAAAATCTTCGATGGCGATATGCGGAAAAGGGTCGCCGGCGTCATAAGCATCGCGGTTTTGAGCCGCAAAAGCATCGAGGCGTTCAATATCCGCTTCCAAGCCGTTCACCATCATCGCACCCTTCACCAATCGAAAAACTAAACCCGCGTTCAGCAAGGTACATGCTATTGCGCATCACCCGCTTTGGAGACGAGATTTTCAAAATCCCAAATTCTCTCATCCGCCAGATGACTGGAACGGACATTCTGTAGCGCGCGAAACATCACTTCCCGCCGGCCGGGGCGCTTTTGCTCCCAGTCATTGAGCATTTGTTTCATCGCTTCGCGCTGCAACCCTTCCTGACTGCCACAAAGATTGCAGGGGATGATCGGGAATTTCAGCGCGGTTGAAAATTTCTCGATGTCGTCTTCAGCGCACAAGATGAGCGGGCGCAGAACGAACAAATCGCCTTCGTCATTCACCAGCTTCGGCGGCATCGATGCGAGCCGACCGCCGTGAAAGAGATTCATCATGAAGGTTTCAAGCGCGTCATCGCGATGATGGCCAAGCACGATGGCGTCGCACTTTTCCTCACGCGCCACACGGTAGAGAATGCCACGGCGCAGGCGCGAACATAATGAACAATAGGTCTTGTTCTCCGGCACTTTGTCCGTGACGATGGAATAGGTGTCCTCGGTGACAATCCGGTGCTCGACTCCGAGGTTATTCAGATAGTCCGGCAGAATATGTTTCGGAAAACCGGGCTGACCCTGATCAAGATTGCAGGCGATCAGTTCGGCCTTCAGCGCGCCCTGCCATTTGAGATCCATCAGCGCGGCGAGCAGCGTGTAACTGTCCTTGCCGCCGGACAAACAAACAAGCCAATTTTGCGGGACGCCGTCAGCGCGCGGCTTGTCCATGCCGTAGCGCGCAATCGCCTCCTGCGTCTGGCGCAGCAGCCGTTTGCGCAATTTTTTGAACGACACAGACGACGGCGCGTGACTATAGATGCGCGGAAGCACGCCCGCAGCATCGCCAGAATTTTCAATGACAGGGCCGTCAGCCATCTGCGCCGTCCGTAAAACTGCATGCGCTTCAAGCATGTCGCAACACGCCTGTCACGGTCAAATCTGTCTACTTACCGAAATGCGCGTCCAGAAACTCAAGAAAGGCCGGCCAGTCTTCCTTGACGACGCCATGCGTGCCGGGCCGTATCCAGAACGCGAGCGCGGCGCCCGGTTTCCATTCATCGAGCCGCGCCTGCTCAAGCCCCTTTGCGCCATAAAGATCGTAAACCGGATCAGCGCCGGCGGCGGCCCGAAAGGCGCCGTTGGGATCTGACCAGACGTCGCGCCGGGCGTTGCCGAGCATCACCGGGCGCGGGGCAATCAACGCCAGCAAGTGATGCTGATCGATCGTCATTTCTTCTTCCCGCCCGGCAAAGCCCGCGTAACTTTGCGCGAACCAATGCGGATAGCTGTTAGTGATCGATTTGACGCTTTCGCCTTTTTTGCGGCGATTGAGAGATGCGCCGCCCGTACCAGACTGATGTGAAATCACGCCGTCGATACGGTCATCAAATGCAGCAGCCACAAGTGCGGACTTTCCGTACCGGGAATGCCCCCACGTCACTGTAGCCGATTGATCAAGCCGCGGATCATCCTCAAGCACGTCAATCATACGCGAATAGAGCCAGGCCCACGCGCCGATGGCGCCCCAACGGGTTTCGTCATCTTCATACCCTGCGGACAGGCGGCGAAGCTGCTCCAGTCCGCGTTTTTTACTGTCCGGGACAATTTCACTGGGGAATATCGTTGCGATTGCGTAACCTGCATCAAGGATTTCCTCCACCGGCGGCGTGCAAATGAAGCGTCCGAAGATATAGGTGCCAATGTTGCCGCCCGTGTCGATTTTTTCAGGCGCGCCAGCAACGGACGCGTCAGGAAGCGTGTTCCAGCGCGGACAAAAAGTCTGCATCAATATCACGGGGACCGGTCCATCCGCGTTTATGGGAAGCGCCAGGTTCATGACAAAACCTTCGTCGGTATCCGCACCGACTGTTTCGACTTCAACACCATTGAATGTCACCCTGGCCGCAAGACGATACTCCTCAAGAACGCCTTTGCCGTTAAATGCGACGGAATTTAAAATTTTGTGGTCCAAAATTTGTGTGGATGACGCGTCCGGCATCACGCCGAACACTTCACGCTGCAGCGCCTCTCTGAACAAGGGCGCGCGGACCTGTTCCCAGTCGGCGACCTCTCCGACAGCACTTGTTCCCGCAAAAGCGTCAAGCACCTGAGGCCTCGCTGGCGGACCGTCGGGCTCGAGGTCAGTCCAGGCGAGGGTCAACTTCGCGCAGCTGGAAAGAAGCAAAACGCCGGCAAACGCGGCGGCGGTATTCTTTAATCTCACAAAACGCATCCGCGAAACATGGCGAGCGTTCCAAATCTTGCCAAGTCAAAAACCCGTAAGGCGCGCGCTATTTGCGGCGAACTTTCAACACGCCGTCTGTGTGAAGTCACATAGGCTCAGCGGAGCCGGCCCGAAAAACCAGATATCACTGTTGTCATCACCGGGCTTGTCCCGGTGATCCAGAAATCATTCGAAGTAAGGACTGGATTGCCGGAACAAGTCCGGCAATGACACTTTTTTAGTTTCCAGCGCGGCTCTCGCAAACCTGGTTTAGTGATTAAAGCCGCCTGAATTGCAGATAACAGGGCTTGCGTCCCTCGCGTATGGACTTGGCTTCATATCGGGTCTGCGGCCAGTCATCAGGTCGGATTTTCCAATCGGATGCGCATTCAGCTGTCCATTCAAACCCTTCTGCATTGCGTGCGTGCATGAGCGTCCAGCGGATATAATCGCGAATATCAGACGCTATGCGAAGCTCCCCGCCCGGCTTGATAAGCCTTGCTGCTTCTTCAAAAAACCACGGACTGACCATGCGCCGCTTGTGGTGGCGTTTTTTCGGCCATGGATCGGGATGAAGCACGTAAATCCGTGAAAGAGACGCGCCGGGAAGCGCCTCGATCAAAGGCCGCGCGTCACCAAAATGAATACGGACATTCCCAAGCTTCGCATCGTCAACAGCGCTGAGGAGTTTTCCGACGCCATTGACGAACGGTTCCGCGCCTATAAAGCCTGCCTCTGGGTTGTGCGCCGCCTGCCAGGCAAGATGTTCGCCGCCGCCAAAGCCCACCTCAAGCTGGATTTCCTCCGCCTGCGGAAAAAGCGCCGAAAGGTCTAATGCGCCCGCTTCCGGATCAGGCATCGCAATGCGCGGCAGCAAACTTTCCATCAGCCGCGCCTGTCGCGGCTTTAACGGCTTGTCTTGCTGGCGTCCGTAGAGACGGGGAATGTATTTCGTGTCGGTCATGCGTGTGCGGGCATATCCGACCAGCGCGGCAGGCTCAAGAAGACGTCTCTATTCGGCGGTTTCCACCCTTATGAACGTATTCTGGTTGAACTGCCGCCAGCCATCGTCAGTTTTGACCCAGTCAGTCACTCGCACCTCACCCGATGACAAAAGCTCATAGCGCGAGCGCCCCTGTTCGCCTGCATCTTCTCTGCCCCAATGCGCGATAAGCGCATTGTCTTCGCGGGTCGCAGCTATTGGGTGCAGAGAGCCTTGCGTGTCGGCCCAGAAAGCGCGGACCGGATCATCCGGCGATCGTTGATAATAAGCTGTACCTGCGAAAACCGACGCGTTCTGCGTACCCGGCCGCATGTCTATCTTGTATTCTAGACGCATGAATTTGCCGTCCAGCGCCTTGCTCCACTGCATGGTGGTCTTTGCAGGTCCGCCGAATGCATCTCCGTCTGAGACCCACACGCCTTCTAACTGTTTCAACAAGGAAACCGTATTTTCCTCGGCCGCAGCGCTCAACGCCAATGACCAGAAAGCACAGATTGCAAAAAGAATTCGAAACATGAGAACGCTCCTTAAGCCCGTCTGTACTGATGACGTTTCACCAGTGCGAAATTCGACCGTTCAGACGGATGCAGCGCACTATATCCGATTTTGCAGAAGCAGGCTGGCTTTAAACCGCGTTTTTCAGCGCGTCGACAAGATCGGTTTTCTCCCAGGAAAAGCCGCCGTCAGCGTCAGGGTCGCGCCCGAAATGGCCGTATGCCGCCGTGCGCGCATAGATCGGCTTGTTGAGATCGAGCGTACGGCGAATGCCCGAGGGCGAAAGGTCCATAACCTCGCGGATCGCCATTTCCACCGCCTCTTCCTGCACTTTGCCGGTGTCATGCAGGTCCACATAGACCGACAACGGCGAAGCAACGCCGATCGCATAGGAAAGCTGGATCGTGCAGCGATCGGCAAGCTCCGCCGCAACAACGTTTTTCGCAAGGTACCGCGCCGCGTAAGCCGCCGAACGGTCAACCTTGGTCGTATCCTTGCCCGAGAACGCGCCGCCGCCATGAGGCGCCGCGCCGCCATAAGTATCAACGATGATTTTGCGCCCTGTCAGTCCCGCGTCGCCGTCAGGCCCGCCAATAACAAACTTGCCGGTCGGATTGACGTGCCAGACGCAATCCTCGGCGATGGCGAGCTCAGTAACGGACTGGCGAATATAGGGCTCCACCACCTCGCGCACCTTGGCTGAGTCCCAGCCCGCATCGAGATGCTGCGTGGACAGAACAATCGAGGTGATCTCAACAGCTTCGGCATTGCGATAGCGCACCGTTACCTGACTTTTAGCATCGGGCCCCAGCAAGGCGGCGTCGCCGGCCTTGGCGTGGCGCGCGGAAGCCAGGTCCTGCAGAATCTTGTGGCTGTAATAGATCGGCGCCGGCATCAGGCTTGGGGTTTCACGGCAGGCGTAGCCGAACATGATGCCCTGGTCCCCCGCCCCTTCGGCGTTGGCGTCAGACGCTTTATCAACGCCTTGGGCGATATCGGCCGACTGACCATGCAGAAGAACGTCGATATCCGCCGTCTGCCAGTGAAAACCGTCCTGTTCGTAGCCGATATCCTTGATCGCATCCCGCGCTACGGAAACGAACTTATCCGGGTTTACGCCGCCCGCCCCGTCCATGAGGTTTTCCGGCGCGCGGACCTCGCCGGCGATGACAACTTTGTTTGTCGTCGTCAGGGTTTCACAGGCCGTGCGCACGTCCCACGGATTCATTCCCGCGGCTTGAGCTTCCCGATACATAAGATCGACGATCTCGTCGGAAATACGATCACAGACCTTGTCCGGATGACCTTCAGAAACGCTTTCGCTGGTAAAAAGATAGGACTGACGCGCCATGGAACGATTTGACCTCAATGAAAGGATATAAGCAAATGTTTATATGACCGCCTATAACGAAGCTGTCAGCGTCTGTCCAACGCCTTTATGAAAAGCGCAGTCACGATCTATGAGGCGTCATCATTTTCCGACTCTGCAATTGATTTGACCAAGTCGAGAACTTTCTTTTTGACTTCCGGGTCCTTGATGCTTGCAAAGCAGCGGCACAACTGGATGCCTTCAGGCGACTGCACCAGTTGCATGAATGGATCGCCCGCCTCGCCTTCCGCAAAACCGTAGGTGTAGCCGGGGCCGTCCGCGTAGTCTTCGAAAAAATACTGGATCGGCACCTCAAGCTGATGAGAAAGCTCATATATTTTGCTGGCGCTGATCCTGTTGACGCCTTTTTCGTATTTTTGAATTTGCTGAAAAGTCAGCCCCATGGCTTTGCCGAGCGTGTCCTGACTGACGCCCATCACCATGCGCCGCAGCTTGACCCTCGATCCTACGTGAATGTCCACCGGATGCGGATTGTCTTTTTTTGACGCCGCTTTCTGCTTCGTCATGCTTCCCACACAGCAGAGCCTTTCTGGCCCTTATTCAGTCCCAAGACCTGTCTTTATAAAGAAACAGGATGATAGCGCAAAGGTTGCATATCAGTCCGCTGAACGCGTTTTACGATCAGCGCCGAAAACAGCGGCCATAAGTGCGACGCACAAAATCCAGAAAACCCAGTCTCCGGTACGCGAATAAAGGGTTGGCGGCAGCGGCGGCGGCAGCGGTGCATCGATTTTTCCAGCCTTGTACAACTTGATGCGGGCAAGGACCCGTCCTTTTCCGTCGATAAGGGCGGAAATCCCCGTATTGGCCGAGCGCGCCATGGGCAGGCCGGCTTCGATTGAGCGAAGGCGCGCCATGTCGAGATGCTGGCGCGGACCGGATGTGTCGCCGAACCAGGCGTCATTAGTCACTGTAACCAACCAGTCGGGACGGTCGCCCTTAGGATAGGAGGCGCCCGGAAAGATCGCCTCATAACAAATCATCGGCGCAAATCGGGTCCCGTGGCGCTCAATCACGCGCGGGCCCGATCCGAAGGCGAAGCCTGAATCTCCATAGGGCGTGAGCTGCGCGAGACCGATGGCGTTCAACAAATCGTAGAACGGAAGATATTCACCAAACGGCACGAGGTGATGCTTGTCATAATGATCTATCACCGCGCGGCCTTGCGGTGTTTGCTCAACGATGGCGATGGAATTGAAGTAGTCCATCTCTTCATCAGCGTTCATTTCACGCCGCACAGCGCCAGCAATCAGCAATGACCGGTCCGGAAGTTGCTGCGACAGCATGGCCAGCGCTCTTTGCGCTTCGCTTAACAGAGGCGCGCCGTTTTCCGGCCAGATGATATAGAGGTTGGCGTCAGGCGGAATGGCGCCAATAGAATGCTCGAGCTGGCGCTCGAAATTGCGCACCCAATAGTCAGAATCGATTTTTTCCCGTTGCGGAATATTGGGTTGCACAATCCTGACGAGGTTTGTGCCGTCGCCTTGTGGCTCGGGTAAAGTGAGGCGAACAAAACCGGTAACTAAAACCAGCGCTACGCCAGCGAACATCACTGGGGCGCCGAACCACGGTCGTTTGCTCTGTTGGCCAAGTCCCGCCGAAGGAGCGGCGGCGAGCAAAACTGCAACCAGACTTAATCCGTAGGCCCCGTACCAGGCTGCCGTCTGCGCGCCGACCGCCGTTCCCGCCAGCGCCTGTCCAGCTAAATTCCACGGCAAGCCCGTCAGAATATGGCCGCGAACATATTCCAGCACTGCCCAAACAACAGCAAAGAGCAGGATTCGTGACCAGCCGGGACGCCAGAAGGCCATGCAAACAAGCGCCGCCAGAGCCGGAAAAAGCGCCAGAAACGCGGGCATCCCTGTGACGGCGAAGGGCGCCATCCAGGCGAACTGATCGGCCTGGACGAAAAAAGAAAACGCCATCCAGTAAACGCCAGCCAGGAAATAGCCGAAGCCGAAAAACCAACCAGCGACGAACGCGCTGCGCCGCGGTCGGGGGTGAGTGGCGGCGGCGTCAATGAGTAGGACGAGCGTCGTGAAACCGAGCGCCAGCAATGGCAAGACATAGACCGGGGCCATGGCGAGGGCCGTGCCGATACCGGCGAGAAAAGCGCAACACCAGCGCCGCCACCCGGAAAGACCGCGCACAAAACCGCCGCCGCTTTCCATCCATCGGCCAAAGCGGCCAAGCGGCTTTTCCCAAAAGCTCATGAGCTGAACTTACTCCGCTGCCTTGCTGGCGCCGTGCTTAGCTGAGGGCCGAAGACGCAACTTGCGCACCTTGCGCGCATCGCCTTCGGTCACTTCAATATCAAAACCGTTCGGCGCGATCAGCACTTCACCCCGTTGCGGCACTCGCCCCGCAAGCGAAACCGCGTACCCGCCAATCGTATCGATCTCTTCATCTTCCGTATCAAGATGAAGCCCGGTTTCCGCTTCAAAGTCAGCAAGCTCAACGCGCGCGTCAACTTCCCACCCGCCGGAAGAATGCGGCGCGATGACCAGCGTTTCGTCGTCATCATGCTCGTCGTTAATCTCGCCGACAATCTCCTCAACCAGATCCTCGATCGTGACGAGGCCGTCAGTGCCGCCATATTCGTCAATCACCAGCGCCATATGAATGCGCGAGGCCTGCATGCGTAACAAAAGATCGGTCACGCGCATGGAGGGCGGCACGTAAAGCACGTCCCGGCGCAGGGATTTCAGGATCGGCCCCTCGGTTGGCAGCGGCTTCGCATCATCGGCAATCAGCCCGATCACGTCCTTGATGTGAACCATGCCCACCGGATCATCGAGATCGCCACGATAAATCGGCAGACGCGAGTGGCCGGCCTCTGAAAAAATTCGGATCAGCTCCTGCATCGGGGTGTCGATATCGACGGCGGAAATGTCAGCGCGCGGCGCCATGACGTCGAAAACTTTTTTCTCGTCGAACGCGACGACGCGCTCAATCATTTCCCGGCGCGCCTTGTCCAGCGTCAGCGTTGCATTGTCATCGCCATTTTCAATGGCCGCCGCCAGGTCATCCGGCCGCGTAGCGGGCTTGCCGATCATGGCGCGCAAGCGCGCCACAAGTGTTTCACGGCTGTTGTCGCCCTCTCCTGTTTCTTCGCTGGTCATGTCCCCAATATCTACTTCAATTTCTGCGTCATGTTTTTTCGGCGTACGGGTCGGCGACGCCCATAAGCGTCAGAATCTCAGCCTCCCGGTTTTCCATCACCGTCGCATCTGCATCACGCTCATGATCATAGCCGGCAAGATGCAGCATAGCATGAATAATGAGATGGGCCGCGTGGTCGCGCAATGCAATGTTCTTTTCCGCCGCTTCCGCTAGGCAGGTTTCCCGCGCAACGGCGATATCGCCCAAAAACCCGTCCTCCAGGCCAGAGGGAAACGACAGGACATTCGTTGCCTTGTCCCTATTCCGGAACCGTGCGTTCAGGTCAATGATAGTAGCGTCGCTGCATAACAAAAGCGCTGTTTCCCGGGCGACGAGAGGCTCGAACCTGGCGGCGGCATGCTGGCAACTTTTCGCAAGTCTATCAGCGTCCGGCATTGCTTCGCGCCAGCCTTCATCCTCGAAAATGACCTCAATCATGGCCGGACGTTGCGCTCTTCACGTTTGTCATAAGCCGCGATGATACGAGAGACCAACGGATGCCGGACCACATCACTCGCCTGAAAACGCACCTCAGCGACGCCATCAACACCGGTCAACACGCCGAGCGCGTCGGACAGGCCAGACGGTTCCCCTGCGGGCAGGTCTGTCTGTGAAGGATCGCCGGTAATCGCCATATGCGCCCCCTCGCCGAGACGCGTTAGAAACATTTTCATCTGCGCCGGGGTCGCGTTTTGCGCCTCGTCAAGAATAACCGCAGAACGCGCCAGCGTCCGCCCGCGCATAAAGGCGATCGGCGCGATTTCGATATCCCCCGCCGCAATGCGCCGCTCCACATAGTCCGTATGCATCATATCATGGAGCGCATCATAGAGCGGGCGCATGTAGGGGTCGAGCTTTTCACGCATTTCACCCGGCAGGAACCCGATACGCTCACCAGCTTCCAGCGCGGGGCGGGAAAGAATGATACGCTCAACCTGGCCCGATAAAAGCATGCCCACTGCATGCGCCACGGCGAGATAGGTTTTGCCGGTGCCCGCAGGACCGACGCCGAATGTGAGGTCGTGACTGTCGAGCGCGCGAAAATAAGCCGCCTGGTTGGGCGTGCGCGCCGAGATCAACCGCTTCGGCGTTTTTACGGAAGGCGTTACAGATTGCACTTTTTCCGGCGCCTCGCTCAACTTCGCTGCAGCACGCACTTCACCGGCGCCGACATGTTCGCCTTTTTGCAGCCGGACATAAAGCGCCGACAACGCCGCCACCGCCCGCATGCGCGCCGACGCGGCGCCGCTGACCGCGAAACGGTTGCCGCGCGGATCGATACGAACCCCAAGAGCATCTTCAAGAATGGAAAGGTGGGCGTCATGTTCGCCTGACAACGCCGCGACAAGACGATTGTCGTCAAAGTCGATGCGTTCGATTTCGCCCGCGGTTTTTTGTTCGCTCAAGCGGCCGCCTCATTGTCTTTGACCAGCACGCCGGCAAGCGCATTCGGGGTTATCCCCTCGATCTTCACCGGCGCAATGGAGCCTAGCATGGATTGTGACGCGGAGACATGAACGCTTTGCAAATATGGCGAGCGGCCCACCATCTGCCCTTCGTGCCGGCCCGTTTTTTCAAAGAGAACCGGCAGCGTTTTGCCGATCTGGGCCTCGTTAAAGGACTGACGCTGACGTTCCAAAAGCGCTTGAAGCCGCGCCAGGCGCTCGTCTTTTTCCGGTTCCGCCACCTGTTTCGGCATCGCTGCCCCGGGCGTGCCCGGCCGGCGCGAATACTTAAAGGAATACGCCGAGGAATAATCGACCGCCTCAACGAGGGCCAAAGTCTCTTCAAAATCGGAGGCCGTTTCGCCAGGAAAACCAACGATAAAGTCGCCCGAGATGGCGATATCCGGCCGTGCTGATCTAATTTTCTCGATCAGGCCGATATAATGCTCAGCCGTATGACCCCGGTTCATGCTCTTCAGAACTCTGTCGGATCCCGCCTGCACCGGGAGGTGCAGATAAGGCATCAACTTTTCTTCTTCGCCAAGAGCCGCAATCAACCCGTCGTCCATGTCGCGCGGATGCGATGTCGTAAACCGGATACGCTCTATCCCGTCGATCTTTGCAAGGTGCCGGCATAATTCGCCAAGCCCCCAAGCGTCGCCAGCCTCCCCTGCCGGCGGCGGCGAAGCCCATGCATTGACGTTTTGACCAAGTAGCGTGATTTCGCGAACGCCCTGCGCCGCCAATGCGCGCGCTTCGGCGACAATCGCATCCACATTGCGCGAAACCTCAGCGCCGCGCGTGTAAGGCACCACGCAAAAAGTACAGAACTTGTCGCAACCTTCCTGAATGGTGAGAAACGCTGTCGGCCCTTCGGCTTCGCGTTCAGCAAGACGATCGAATTTTTCATCCACCGCAAAATCGGTTTCGAGAATATCGCCGTCATCGCGCGCGGCCCGCGCCAGCAATTCAGGAAGGCGGTGATAGGCTTGCGGCCCGACAACCATATCCACATAGCCCGCGCGAGCGGTAATTTCCGGCCCCTCGGCCTGCGCGACACAACCGGCTACCGCGATTTTCATCGCCTCGCCCTGACGCGCCTTGTCTGCTTTGAGTTTTTTTAATCGTCCGAGTTCTGAATAGACTTTTTCAGCGGCCTTTTCGCGGATGTGACAGGTATTCAATATCACCAAATCCGCGCCGTCCGGCGCGTCTGCAAGGGAATAACCGAGCGGCTTTAACAGCCCCGCCATACGCTCAGAATCGTAGACGTTCATCTGACACCCATAGGTGCGAATGAATAAGGATTTACCTTGTTTTTGCCGCGTATCGGTCATTTTCACCGGTCTAAATCAGGAACGCCGCTATGTAGGCGGGCAACGCCTGGGATGCAATCATTGTCGCTCTCGCGCTTGTGAGAAACCTTGGTTTGCGCCCATACTCACGATAGCGCAAATTTTGCGCGCGAGGCGAGAGCGCGTAGAGTTTGGCTCGAAAGGTGCCGTATGACAGGTATTGGTCTACGATTTTCAATTGCAGCGGGTTTTGCCTGCATCGCCGCGCCGGCGGCGGCGCAAGACAGGCCTGCAGAAAAAACTGCTCCTGTCGTCGTCGAAATGTTCCTGTCACAGGCATGCAGCTCCTGCACGCCGGCGGCAAAATTCCTGACGGAGATAGCCGACCGCGACGATGTCATCGCACTGAGCTGGCACGTGGATTATTGGGATACGCTGATGACCAAGGACGGTCGCTGGGCGGACATCTATTCGGACAAGGCCTACACGATCCGGCAAAAGAAATATAACATGCGCCTGCGCAGCCGAAGCTCTATTTACACGCCGCAAGCAATCGTCAATGGGGCGTGGGAAACGGTGGGGTCTTCAAAAGAAAAGCTGCAGGACCTGATTGACGACGTCTCAGCGCAGAACGCGCCCGCCCTTATCGATGCCGGCTGGGATGAAGATGCGCTCTCCTTCACCATCGGCCAGAGTGAACGCGGCGGCAACGCGTATCTCATCTCTTTCATGCCAAGAGTCTCAACAGCCATACCCCGCGGCGAAAACGCCGGGCGCGTTTTTGAAGAGGTCAATGTCGTGACGAATGTGCGTCCGCTCGGGGTAGTCTTGCGGCATGGCGGCACGATTACAGCGCCGCCGCCGGTCGAGGGTGAAGGTTGCGCCCTCATCGTTCAGGAAGCAAAGCAGCAAAAGATTACCGCCGCCGCCTATTGCCCATCAACAAACACAACAATCAACTAAGACGGCTTATTCCGCAGCAGCGATGCCGGAAGCGCCGAGCGCGGCGACCTCCTCCACATAGTCCTGACGTTTTTGTTTGTTGATCTCGTCAAATTCTTCTGCGCGCTTTTCATCATTGGCGGAAAGTTCGTTGTAGTCCGTATCCGCGTATCCGATGACGCCCATTTCCGCGTAAGCGGCCTGTATTTTGTCAGACCACAGACCGATATCACGCACAATCGGCACGATGCGCTGGAACAGCATGGTGCGGAAATGCCGCTGAAATTCCGAGTGTTTCTGGGCTTCCACCACTTCATCGACCGGAAGGTCAAGATGCTCATACAGCTCACGCGCTTCGAAACGATCGCGCATGTGGTAGCAGGCCTCGACCAGAAACTCCTCGCGCTCATCGCGCTCTTTCTGAGTGAGTTGCGGATAATATTCCTTCAAGGTCAAACGCCCGAAGGCGACGTGACGGGATTCATCTTCCATCACATACGCATTTACCTGTTGTGAAAGCTGGTTCTTTGAAATGTCGCGAATATTGCCGAAGGCGGCTAGCGCCAGCCCTTCGATCACCACCTGCATGGCAAGATACGTCATATCCCAGCGGGAATCCCTGAGCGCCTGATCGACCAGGGTCTGCAGCGGTTTGGTCATGGGGTAAGCGACGCCCATGACGCCGAGATATTTCTTGTACGCCTCAACGTGGCGGGCTTCGTCCATCACTTGCGTCGAAGCGTAAAATTTCGCATCGAGATCCGGAACCTGCTGGACGATCTTCGCCGCACAAATCAGCGCGGCCTGCTCGCCTTGCATGAATTGCGACATGGTCCATGATTGCATGTGCTGGCGAAACTCGGCCTTCTCTTTGTCGTTGAACTTCGCCCAGACCGGCGTGTGATAAATCCCGCTCAACTCGTCGGGCAGTTCCATGGGGTTTTCCGGATCAAGCTCCAAAGACCAGTCGATGCGGTCAAGCGCATCCCACTGCATATCCTTGCCCTTTTGATAAAGGTGCATCATCTGCTTGCGGCCATCGTCATATTCCCAGTCGAAGGATGCTTCGAAATTCTGGGGAACGGTCCAGCACGGATCGATATCGGGGATCGGGTAAAGCTCGCGAAGGGACGTCATGGAATTCTCCCTCAAAATAGGCGCTGCCCGCGCCTGTTATGCGGGAAGTACACTAGTCAGTTTACTTTAAAAAAGTCAATAAAATCGGATGCAATTTGAACGATTCGGTTAAGCGGATGCTAACCGTCAGCCTTTTTTAGCGGCACGCCGTAGAGCTCCAGCCGGTGATCCACCAGCTTGTAGCCATGCTCCTCGGCGATCTTCTTTTGCAGCGCCTCGATTTCTTCATTGACGAATTCAATCACCTCGCCAGATTTGAGATCGATCAGGTGGTCGTGATGGCTTTCTGTCGCCTCTTCATAACGCGCCCGGCCGTCCTGAAAATCGTGGCGCTCGACAACGCCGGCTTCCTCAAAAAGACGCATGGTCCGGTAAACGGTGGCGATAGAGATCTTGTCATCGATATCGCTCGCCCGGCGATGAATTTCTTCAACATCAGGATGGTCGTCGGCGACAGAAAGAACCCGCGCGATAACCCGGCGCTGCTCTGTCATGCGCATGCCTTTTTCAACACAGAGTTTTTCTAGCCGATCCATAATTCAGTCTCCTTCATCGCGATTTCGCCAAGCATGCGATCGCGCTGCGCCTTTATCGTCGCGCTTGGGCTTTCGCGCAACTCAGATGCGAAAATTTGAGAATGATTACAATCCGCAGGCCATGACCGACGCGTCGCCGCCATCACGGTAATACGCCTTTCTCTGACCGACATTTGCAAACCCGGCTTTTTGATAGAGCCGCAGAGCGGCCGGATTTTGCCGGTCCACTTCGAGATAAATCTTGTGCGCGCCGCCCTTTCGCGCCGCCGCCAACACGGATTGCAGCATCGCCGCACCCAGCCCTGCGCCACGCGAGGCGGGCGAAACGCCGATGGTCAACAATTCCGCTTCTTCGCCAAGGTCGCGCCACATGACAAAGCCGGAAGGGATGTCGTCCGCACGCCCGCCAAACAGAACCGACACGCCAGCGGCGTCAAAACTTGCTTTCACGGCGTCTGCGCCCCAACTGCGCGCGCCGAATGCGTGACGTTCCAATTGAACCAGCGTCTCTTGGTCTTCGATGCTCGCGCGCCAGACCCGCCAATTCGACATTACGAGGACACCGGTTGGAAAACGCTCGGCCTGCCTGGCTTTGCATCCGGCGCGCGAAGGTAAAGCGGCGCCGGCGGTGCGGACGGCGCTGACGCCGCGGCGGCGAGACGGGCGACAGCTTTAGCGTCAATTTCAGCTTCGCCGGAAAGCGACGGATCAATCAGCGGCGCGCCAGAGCCGGCAAACGTCACCATGCGCGCCTCCTTAACCGCATCGATTTTCTTCTTGGCGTCTGCAGGAGCCGCGACAAAAGGCGGAACGATGACCGAGCCACAAGTATCGTAGACGGCTGCGTAAACTTGCCCGCGCCTTGCATCGATCACCGGCGCAATTAAATCAGTATCAGGAGCAATATTCGCGGCAAGCGCCGCAAGCGACGTTACCCCCACAATTTCGATCCCCGTACCGACGCCGAGCCCTCTGACAAAAGAAAGCCCCACACGCACGCCGGTAAACCCGCCGGGTCCAACGACAACGCCGACCCGGCCCAGATCGCGCACGCGCGCGCCTGCTTGGCGCAAGGCATTGGCCGCCATGGGCGCCAGATGTTCGGCATGTCCGCGCTCCATTGCACTGGAAACATCCGCCAGAACGGCGCCATTGCTCAGAATAGCGACGGAGCAGCGCTGCAACGCAGTATCAAGACCCATGACCAGCATGGGGCGTTCATAGCTTTTCCGGGAGGATTAGCAACGCCTAGACGATCTGGCAGGCCTCATCGAACGACAAGCGCGGGCTTCGAGGAAAGAGGTTTTCGTCCGTTCCATAACCGATATTGCAGATAAAATTCGATTTGACAGACGTGCCCTTGAAAAACTCTTCGTCGATGCCTGCATTATCGAACCCGGACATAGGCCCGCAATCAAGCCCGAGCGCACGCGCGGCGATCATGAAATAGGCGCCCTGCAAAGTTCCGTTTCGGAACGCAGTCGTTTCAATCAGCTCGTCATTGCCGACAAACCAGCTTTTTGCATCCGTATGCGGAAAAAGCTGCGGCAGTTTTTCATAAAACGCCATGTCGTGACCGATGATGACGCAGCAGGGCGCTTTCATGGTTTTTTCGGCATTGCCAGCCGCCAGATGCGGTTTCAGCCGCGCCTTGCCCTCGTCCGAGGTCACAAAGATGAATCGCGCGGGCGAACAGTTCGCCGATGTCGCTCCCCATTTCATCAGATCGTAAACGGCCTGCATCAGCGTCGTCGTGACTTTACGCTCTTCCCAACCGTTGTGGGTGCGCGCCTCCCGAAAAATGATGTCGAGGGCCTGGTCGTTGATCATCTTGTCGGACATGGGAACTCCGTTGTTCTGTGATGCGCCCGTTTCTGCTATTTTTCGTATCGAAAGCCAAGCTCAAGAGCGACCTGATAGTAAGCGACTTTGTCCTGATCGATCAGGCCGCGCGTTTCCTTTACTTCAAACCAGTCAAGGTTCTGAAGCGACTTTGACGCCGTCGCAATTGCGTTTTGAATTGCATCTTCAATAGATTTTTTCGACGTGCCGACGACCTTAGAAATCGCATAAACATTATCTGACATGAATTCTCTCCATTTGATTGCTTGACTTAGGAACACGCAAGACGCCCTGAAGTTTCGCTCAAAATTCATGTCGTCAAAGCGTTCGTGACTTCCTCCATGGAAAACGCCGGCATGGAGGTAAGCTCGCCATAGCCCTTGGTTTTGTACCAAAGCGAAAGCGCGAGCATCGCTTCGGGCTCTGCCTCGACGACCTCCATAAAGTCATAGGCCCCTTGGGTGTAATAAACTGTCTCCAGTTTCACCTTTAAGGCGTCGAGCTTCTTGTGCACCTGGTCGACACGGCGTGCGGGATCGTCACCCCAACGCGGACCGATCTTGCCGATGATGACATATTTCATGAACGCCTCCTTATTGAAGGAAGGCTACATCACCGCTTCGACACTGGCGACTTCCGGCACATAGTGCTTAAGCATGTTTTCGATGCCGGATTTCAGGGTCATGGTCGATGATGGGCAGCCGGCGCACGCGCCCTGCATGGCGAGGAAAACGACGCCGGTTTTCGGCTCGAAATGTTTGAAGACGATATCGCCGCCGTCAGCCGCCACCGCCGGACGGACGCGCGTTTCGATCAGCTCGATGATCTGCTCGACCACCTCGCGGTCTTCGCCTTCGTAATCTTCAAGCGGCGTTGCCGGCTTGCCTGATCCGGTTTCCATCCCTTCCGTCACCACGGGCAGGCCGGCGGTGAGGAAATCCGCGATGGCGCCGAGCAACGCCGGTTTGATATGCATCCATTCGACAGCCTCCGCCTTGGTCACCGTGATGAAATCAGCGCCGAGATAAACGCCCATGACGCCATCGGTTTCGAACAATGTCTGCGCCAGTGGCGAGGCGGCGGCCGATTCCATGGTCGGAAAGTCGATGCCCAGCGCACCCTCGCCCAGTACCGGCTGGCCGGGAACGAACTTCATTGATTGCGGATTTGGCGTGTCTTCGGTCTGGATAAACATGTGTGGATCCTAACAACGTGCATATGTACCTAATCATTAGCACAAAGATGCGCAACGCCGCGTTTATCTCCTGCATTACGCCGCGTCACGCTCATGTGATGCTTTATTTTTCAAAATTCCAGCGCCGCCCGGAACTTTAATCCCACTCGCCGCGTAACTGAAAAAGGTCGGCCGCGATTGGCGCCGCGTCCGACCGCGTTAGCCATTTCGCGTCAGGGCAATCAATTAGGGAGAAATCGTGCAAATGAATAATAGAAGGGCGCTCAACAGTTTTCTCATTGGCGGGCTAGCCGCCATGGCCGCATCACCGGTCTTTGCTTCCAGCCACATGGACGCGCCAAGAATCACCCTTGATGATGCGGCGAACACGACAGACGTCTACGCGTTTATCAGCCAGGACGCGCAAGGACGGCAATATCTGACAACGGCGCTGGCGGTCTATCCGTTTCAGGAGCCGGGCGTCGGGCCTAACAACTACCAGTTCGACGAACGGGTTCGCTACAGCATTCATGTCTCGCTTGAGGACGCCATCGCCGAGGGCGAGCCATCCATCAGCTATCATTTCGATTTTTCGACGGCCTACGCCAATGACCGCACCATCAGGCAGGCGTTTTTGGGACCAATCGACCCCGCCGGCGACGGCGCGTTTCCGGCGAACCAGAACCTGCGCCAGACTTACGCCATCACTATGGAAGACCACCGCACGCGCCGTGACGAAGTTATCGGCGACGGCCTGCGCGACGGGCTTATCGTGCCGGTGAACAATCAGGGCCTGCTCACGCGATTTTATAATCAAAACGATGACGGCGACATGCCAGCGAAAGAAGGCGTCGCCAGCAACGGCGCACTCGACCCTTACACAGCCTCCGCCGTCGCCGAGCTTAAGGGCGGGTATGTCGCTTTCGCCGGCCAGCGCGATGACGGCTTTTACGCGGACATCCAGTCGATTTTCGATCTCGACTTCAGCTTTGGCGCCAACACCGGAACGCCTTCGAAGCCATTCGACAGTCAGGGCGGCTATAACGTCCACACGATTGTCTTCAATATTCCACTCGATGCGCTCAACATTATCGAGGGCCGCGGCGTCAATGAAACGAGCCGCCCGGCGCAGATTGCCGGCGTTTACGCCACCACCGCCCGGTCGCGCTTTAACCGCGCACGCGGGCCCTACGATCAGGCCGGACGTCAGGGCAACCCGCTTTTCGTAGAAGCGCTTTTGCCGCTCAGCCAGAAAGATCAGTATAATGAAGGACTTCCCGAAGATGACGCACAATATGGCGATGCTGTGGATAACCCGGAACTCCTAGCGCTGCTAGGCGGATCGGAACTGATCCCGGGTCTTCTTCGCTCGATTTTCATTCCTGACATGATCAAGGTCGACCTGACGACGGGGCCGGCGCGCCTTGCGGGCGGTGAAAGCTTTAACAGGCTCGGCGTATTCGGCGGCGATGTTCTCCAAAGCCAGTTTCAGGACCCGTTCGGCAATGGCGGACTGATCCCCGGCGGATGGCCGAACGGGCGCCGTTTCGGCGACGATGTCATCGACATCGCCATTATCGCGCTCGGCCTTGCCGGCCCCGGCCCTGATTTTTCAGGCGTTGAAGCCGACCGCGTCAGCGAGAACGACATCACCTATAATCAGGTGTTTCCCTATGCAGCAACGCCCCTGAACGGCCGCGCGTACACGCTGCGCAGTTCAGGCGACGCAAGCTCCGGCGAATAAGCCCACCGCCGGTCCGGATGAACGAAGGTTCATCCGGATCGTTTTTTCATTCACGAAACAAAAGGGTTTATTATCATGACATCTCGCATCGCACTTTCCGTTTTAAGCATCGCCGCCCTGGGGCTGTCTGCGAGCGCTGCGGCGCACGACTTCTGGCTCGAGCCAGAACAGTTTGTTGCGGGATCCCATAAGAGCGTTCACGTGGACTTCATGGTCGGGCATGCGGGCGATCGCGGTCATTGGAACCTCCAGCAAAACCGTATTGTCTCGCTGCAGCAAGTTTCAGCAGCGGAGACCAAGGATGTCTCTACGGTAACGATGGGCCGCGAGGGCGGCGGAGCGCGCGTTGCAATGGCTCAGGACAGCGCAATCCTTATCGGGTTCGAATCCAATAACGCCTACATCGAACTCTATGCGGAGAAGTTCAATTCGTATCTCGAGGAAGAAGGGCTGACGGCGGTTCAGGACCACCGGCGCGCAACCGCCGGCGAAGCGGAGACCGGGCGCGAATATTATTCCCGCGCCGCGAAAACCATAATCAGCAAGGGCGCAGTCGACGATGGCGAACATCTGACCAAAACGCTCGGCCACAGGCTGGAAATTCGCCCTCTTGAGAACCCGCTGACGCTGGCTGACGATGCGCCGCTGAGCGTCGAAATACTTTACTTGGGCGAGCCGCTTCCCGGCGCTCTGGTTTCTCTTGAAAACATCCGTGTAGATATGTTTCCGGAGAAAAAGCGCAAAACCGACAGTCAGGGGCACGCGGCGTTCGCCTTTCCAAAGCAGGGCGCGTGGAAACTCAACGTCGTCTGGTCGCAGCCTGTCGATGATGAAAAGGCCGACTATGAAACCGTGTTTTCCAGCCTGACATTCAGCTATGACTGACAGTCATGACTAAATACTCTCCAGAAACGCCTTGAGGACCGCCGCGCTGTTTCGCTCTTCGTCTTTTGCCGCGTAGACGAATGTCACCGTTCCGTTTTTGCAAATTGAGTGCAAACGGGCGACTTCATCCTTGTTCGCTTCAAGCTCCGCGCGATAGCGCTTCTGGAATTCCGGCCATCTTGCCGGCTCGTGGCCGTACCATTTGCGAAGCTGGGGGCTCGGCGCGATCTCCTTGAACCAGTCGTCTAGAGCCGCCTCACCCTTCGTCACCCCGCGCGGCCAGAGGCGCTCGACGAGGATACGCTTGCCGTCCTCCCTCACGGGCGCTTCATAAGCGCGCTTCAGTTTTATCTTCATACTGGCCCGTCTTTCGTCAGTTTCCTTGCCTCGCGCCAGACAACCGCGTAAGCGCTAAGAATACGCCGAAAAGAGACGGTCATGGACGAAAACTCAAAAAAATTCACCGATCAGGAAGCGCTCGATTTTCACAGCCGCGGCAAGCCGGGCAAGCTCGAAATCACGCCCACCAAGCCAATGGCGACGCAGCGCGATCTCTCGCTCGCCTATTCGCCGGGCGTCGCCGTACCGGTTCAGGCGATCGCCGATAACCCCGACAGCGCCTATGACTATACCTCGAAAGGCAACATGGTTGCTGTAATCTCTAACGGGACAGCGATTTTGGGTATGGGCGATCTCGGCGCGCTCGCCTCAAAACCGGTGATGGAAGGGAAGTCTGTTCTCTTCAAGCGCTTCGCCGATATCGACTCCGTGGATATCGAAGTCGACACCAAAGACCCTGAAGCCTTCATCAACGCCGTCAAATATCTTGGGCCCGCATTCGGCGGCATCAACCTGGAAGACATTGCCGCCCCGGACAGCTTCATTATCGAGCAGCGCCTAAAGGAAGAGATGGACATTCCCGTCTTTCATGACGACCAGCACGGCACGGCGATCATCGCCGCCGCCGGCCTGATCAACGCGCTCGATATTACCGGCAAGTCGATCAAGGACGTCAAAGTCGCTGTCTCTGGCGCTGGTTCATCTGCGCTCTCGGTTATTGGTCTGATTAAAGCCATGGGTTTGCCGCACGAAAACGCGCTTGTCTGCGATTCCAAGGGCGTTTTATTTGAAGGCCGCACCGACAGAATGGACCAGTGGCGCTCCGCTCATGCTGTTCCGACAGACAAGCGCAGCCTGGCCGAGGCCATGGATGGCGCGGATGTGTGCATCGGTCTTTCTGTCGCCGGCGCCATTTCAAAAGACATGATTAAGTCCATGGCGAAGAACCCGATCATCTTCGTCATGGCGAACCCGACCCCGGAAATCCTGCCGGAAGAAATTCAGGAGGTTCGCGACGACGCCATTATCGCCACCGGACGGTCTGACTATCCGAACCAGGTCAACAACGTACTCGGCTTTCCCTATATCTTCCGTGGCGCGCTTGACGCCCGCGCACGTACAATCAACGAGGAAATGAAGATCGCCTGCGCTGATGCGCTGGCGAAACTCGCGCGCGAAGATGTGCCCGATGAAGTCGCCGCCGCTTACGGCAAGCGTTTGCGCTACGGACCCGGTTATATCATTCCGACACCATTCGATCCGCGCCTTATCTCTGAAATCCCGCCCGCCGTCGCCAAGGCGGCGGTCGAAACGGGCGTCGCACGCAAGCCGATTGAGGATTTAGGCGCTTATAAACAGAACCTCGCTGCGCGGCTCGATCCGTCAGCGTCATTCCTGCAGCGCATCTATTCATCATTACGAGGCTGCGAGACGCCGAAACGCATCGTGTTTGCCGAGGGCGAGGAAGAAGCGGTAGTGCGCGCGGCCTATGCTTTCCAGCAGGAAGGACTGGGCACGCCGATCCTTATCGGTCGCGACGACTATATCAAAAACGCCCTCGCTGACGCCGGACTGCCGGTCAATCACGAGTTTGAGACCTATCACTCGCGCACCTCGAAACATAGCGATCTTTATACGGATTACCTGTACAAGCGATTGCAACGAAAAGGCTATCTTTATCGCGACGCCGTACGTCTGGTGAATACGGACAGGAACGTCTACGCCGCCTGTATGCTGGCACACGGCCACGCCGACGGCATGGTTACCGGCATCACGCGCCATTATGACGTTGCGTTGTCGAACGTGCAGCTCGCCCTCGACCCGCGCCCGGGCGAGCGCATGATCGGCGTCTCGATCATTCTCACCAAAACACGCACGCTCTTTGTCGCCGACACGAACGTAACGGAGCTGCCCAACTCGGAAGAGCTTGCAGAGATCGCCGTTCAGGTCGCACACGCCGTGCGGCATCTCGGCTTCCCGCCGAAGGTTGCTTTCGTTTCCTATTCGAATTTCGGCAATCCGGACACGGCGCATTCACGCCGCGTGGCGGACGCGGTCGAACTGCTCGACAAGCGCCGCGATATCGATTTCGAATATGAGGGCGAGATGACCCCGCGCATGGCGCTGAACGAAGATCTTCGCCAAGTTTACCCATTCTCGCGCCTCAAAGGAGAGGCCAATGTGCTCATCACGCCAGGCGTCCACTCCGCCGCCGTATCAACGAAACTGCTTGGCGAGATCGGCGGCGCGCTGGTGCTTGGACCGGTTCTGATCGGCCTTGAGCGTCCTGTGCAGATCGCTCAGGTCGGCGCCGGCGTGACGGACATTGTCACCCTCGCCGCCATGGCCGCTTATGAACTTGATACCGAGCACCGAAGCTGGGCGGAAAAAACCGCCTAGCGCCTATCGCGGCGGCGTCGCATGCGCCGCGCCCCGGAAGATAGCGTTCATGTAGATGAGATTGAGACCATCGAGATAGGCGCGCACAGTCGGGTCTTGGGTGAAGGCAATCACCTGCCCCGCGCCGCGCGGCTCCGCAATGACGAAGGGCTTGTAGGCAAGCTGGTCACGCGTTTGTTCCCAAAGGTGCCCGCCAACGACAAGTTCATTGGCGCCGGCGAACCGGGCCACATTGGTCCCCGTGTTCAAGTCTACCGGCGTATAGATATCGCCGCCGCGCACCAGCACATTCAGCTCAGGCGCCACGCCAGCGGCGAGCCAGTGATCGCTGTCGACCACCGCTTTCACCATTACACCAGCCGAAGGGTCCGGGCTTTCGGTTTTCGGCTCGACAGCGTTTAGGAACCCTTGCTCATCTTCGATGATTTTGCCTTCAACCGTCGCATCATCCCCTGGGGCGGCAACGCCGTTTTCCTTCGCTGCGTTTTCCCGTCGGGATGACAATAATCCGACCTCGGGGTTCGCCATGAACCGCAATGCGCCGGCCGCGCCAATCAGAACGCCGCCGCGGTCAACCCAGTCCTTGATGCGCTCAGCACCTGCTGCACCAACCTCTTGAGTATAATCGCCCCATGCCGCTGGCAGGACCAACACATCGAAATTATCAAGATATCGGCTTCCGAGTTGCGACATGCGGATGGCTGTGACCGGATAGTCAAACTGACGTTCAATTACATATCGCGTGTTACCTGCGGAGTACGGATTGGTCGGCATGTCCCAAGCGATCGCCACCCGTGGCGCAGGCATCTTCACGACATTGAACGAGCCGAAATTCGGCCCTGACGTCGCCCAGCTATCGGATACGCCGATCACTTCTGCGCCGGTTTCCCCAACAATCTCCTCGAGAATTGCCGGCAGATTGTCTGGGTTGTCCTCGCGTTTGAAAATCAACGCGCCGGCATTGAATTGCATCTCTCCTTCCGCAAGGGTGAACGGCAGGTCAGAGGAATAAACCGTCAGCCCACGGCGCAAAGCAAGAGCCAATAGCCTGGCGGCCGGGCGTTCGCCCCAATTCACGAGAAAAGCAACGCTTGCGTCCGGATTTGTCAGGCCGCCCTCGGAAGCTGTTGGGTCGAATGGTGAAAAATCACCAGCGATCACCAGCGATCCGCAAGCATCCATTTCAACATTAAACATCTGCGCAAGCGACCAGGCCGTTACGTCGTAAATCTGATCCGGCAGGTTTTTTGACCGCAAGCGTTCTTGTTCTTCGAGAAACCCCTGTTCAATTTCGATATTTTCATCAAGCAGCGTGCGAAGCAGGCGCTTTGAGGGCTGGTTGAGGTTGATGATGTATGCGCCGGCGTCATAGCTGGCGCCGCAGGCTTGGAACGCCGCATTCGCCTGAATGACTTCCGCACCTTGCGTGGTCAGGAGGGAGGCGATCTTTCGGGCGCCGGCTGCATCGCGTGTCGCCGGGAAGATGAAACTGCGCACGTTTTCCGTCCGCCCTTCCTCAATTGCGGAGACCCGGTAGCTGTAAAACTCACGCAAGAATTTTTCGCTGTTATCCGCTGTGACTTCCGCTGTGGATAATGACGTGACGAAGTGCTGGCGGACCGTGTCTCGATAGTGGAATTCCTCACCCGTGTTTCTTCGGGCCTTCAGCCCCCGTGCGGACGCCTGTTCATATGTCATGGCGATCGCGCCGTAATAAGAAGGCCAGCTCGCGCCGTACCCCGGATAAAATGCATCGAACACTTCGCGGGTGAAATAATCGAACCCGAAACGATCGAACCAGCGCGCATTATTGCGCCCAAACAGCTCCAGACTGGCGCGCTGATCAGCGGCGAGATGCGGGTTATAGGGAACCGCCTCAGGCGCGAAATAATAGGTGGAATCCGACCCCATCTCGTGGGCGTCAACAAAGACCAGCGGCATCCATTCCCGCAGGATGCGTATACGCCCAACTGTTTCGGGTTGCGTCAGCGCGAACCAGTCGCGGTTCATATCGAACAGATAATGGTTTGTTCGCCCGTTAGGCCATGGTTCGTTTCTTTCCGCGGCAAGTCGGCTCGCTTGCGGCTCCAGACCTTCCGAGGTTTCAAAATTGTGGATAAACCGCGCGCGCCCATCAGGGTTCTGCATCGGGTCAATGAAGACGATGGTTTCGTTCATGATCTTTTGCACGCGCTCGTCATTTTGCGCGGCCAACAAGTGATAGGCCGTCATGATTGCCGCATCAGTCGAAGAAATTTCATTCCCGTGAACGCCATAAGCAATCCATGTCGATCCGGGTAAGGAAGAAATAAGCCTGTCGGCTTCTGCGCGGTTTGTTGCTCGCGGATCGGCGAGCGCGGCGACGCCCGTGCGAACATCATCAAGACGCGCGATATTTTCTGGCGATGAAATCGCCGCATAAATCAGGGGACGGCCTTGCCATGTGCGCGCATATTCCCAGACCTTGATGCGGTCCGGCGCCACTGCTTCAAGCGCCTGAAAATAAGCAACGACATCTTCAGGCTTGGTGATGCGCTCACCGTTTTCGTGCCCCGCGATCGACTGAAGCGTCGGGATAGATGCGTCATACGTTGCGCCGGGCCAGAACGCGAAATCATCCTGGTTTTGTGCGAAAGCTGGCGCAACCAAAGCAACCGCAACGCTATATACCGTTGCAAACATCAACCGGCTGATTTGACGAAACATTCTACCGCCCCTTTAAATTTTTGCCCAAGTTTGAAAGCGTCAGACTATCGCGTCAAACACTTTTTGTCGGCCACTATCCGTCGCCCTTTTTCCGCCGAAACCGTTTTGACTGGTTCCGCACCATCGCCGCCGCCCAGGGGCGCGGCAAAGCTTTTGCCAACCACACCGTAAACTTGTTCCAGGCGCCGGGCACATAGACCACATGGCCGCGTTCAACAGCGTTGATCGCGCCCTCGACAACTGGTTCGGCTTTCATGAACATATATTTCGGCAGTTGAGAAACGAGGCCGCGCGTTTTGTTGACGTCATGAAACTCGGAATATGTGAAGCCGGGACAGAGCGCTGTCGAGTTGACGTTTTTGCCGGCGCATTCTGCGTCAATAGACTGTGCAAAGCTGACAAGAAACGCCTTTGACGGACCATAAAGCGTATGTCCCGCCGATCCCGGAACCAGTCCGGCAACGGATGAAACCTGGATAACCCGGCCGTAATCGCGGGCGATCATACCAGGCAAGAAGGCGCGCGTCATATGCGCATATGAGTTCACCATGAGCTCGAGAAAATCCCTGTGCGCGGTCCAGTCATTTTCCGTAAAAAAGCCGGGGAGACCGAAACCTGCGTTATTGACAAGGATATCGACGGGCGTGTCGTCCTGCGCCAGCGCCCCGGCGATAATCTTGGGCGCCGCGGCGTCAGCAAGATCGGCGGCGATGGTTTTCACCTCAACCCCATGGGCTCTTTTCACTTCACTCGCGAGCTCTTTGAGGCGGTCTTCTCTGCGCGCCACCAAAATCAGATTGGCGCCTTTGGCGGCGTAAATCCTCGCGAATGTCGCGCCGATCCCGGCCGATGCGCCCGTGATGAGCGCCCATTTACCCTGATATTCCATAGTATTTATGCTTAATCCGCTTGCAGGCGTCAGTCCATGACTGCTTTCAAAGCTAATAGCACGGGGCTTGCATCGTTAATTCGGTTAACGCTCCGCCCTGTCTGCTGTTATTCTGGCAAGCAGCAAGGTTATTCAGTCCGGACCACTATGGATAGTATCGAGTTTTTACTGATCGTCGCCGTCTTCGCCGTGGTGCTGTTCTGGTACTTGCAGAACGCCGAACGCGGCTCTGATGGGCTGATCGGTTTGCTCGCGCTGGAAGATGACCCCGACGAGGCTAAAGGCATCAAGAAACAATCTTATCGTCTGAAAGACCGCCCTGACCGAAGCAAGGCCGCCATGCGGGACATCCGTAAGGAACATCACGCCCAGCGATCCTATCGCTTTAAAGACGGCGAAGAACTGTCTCGGGAAGAGCGGCTGAAACAGCGGTTTCGCAGACAGGACGAAGCGCGCTATCGCGTGAAAGACAAAGCCGCAAACTACAAGGCCCGCAAAGGACCGTCCGATTAACCGCCAAGCTGCGCCGTAAGGGCTTGCGCCAATAATGGCAGCCCCAGCGCCATCACAACGCTGATCACCAGACCAATCAGCGCCTTAAACGCGTCCGATCCGACGATTTTCGCAGTACCGCCGACAGATCGAACTTTGTCGATTGTCGCAATGGCGAATTCACGGCCGGCAATAAGTCCGAGGAACACCCAGGTTGTCGACATCGGAATATCGTTCATTTCTTTGAAAAAGAACAAAAGCGACGCGTAAGTGAAGTCGATGATCGTCGCCGAGCGAATGTCCGTTACGCTGGTTTTTGTTTTCAAAATCCGCTGTACGGGACCGCCCCTGTTCCAGAAGGTGTAAGCCAGCAGCAAGATAATGACGCCAACCGAAACCGCCGCTTCCGTAGGGTTTAGCTGGGCTGCGCCAGTAGCCGTTTCCCCCCGCGGCAGGTAGATATAGATGTTGGCGAAGTCCTGCATCAGCCAGACGGACCAAAGATATCCTGTAGTTATCCACTGGGCGAGCACCCAAACAGGCGCATGCTGTTGCGCCGCCGTCTTTAAGAACCACCGCTCCAAAGTCGGCGCAAGCGCCGCATAGATAAGACCGCCAGTAACAAAGGCGACCGCATAGCCGATCAGCGATTTGGTCAGCATGCTGTAAAGGCCGCCCATGGTGGCGAATATCGTCAGCACCATGAACGTCGTCGAAACCGGAATACCGAACCGCGTCAGCACCAGCAGCACCAGCGGCGGCAGCGCGTAATACCACTCGGGATCGATGATGATCGGATATTTTTCAGTATTATTTAATCGCCCGAATGACGGATCGCCTTCATTCGTGATGTAGCCGTAGGTGAAGACAACCACGAGCACTGTAGCCGCGAACAGGAACAACGCCCACCATGGCAAGCGCCGATTGGAGTTGATGAACGTGCCGAGCGTTTGCAGGGCGTCATTGCCGACAACCGCATAAGCAGCGAAAACAAAGCCGACCGCCGCCCATAAACCGATATCGATATCCATGCCTGCTCCTTGAGACCCGGCTTAACGCCTATCAGGGGCGCACATTGCGCGCCTCTGTCAAATTCGCGCGCACCCTCTATTTTTTTTGTTTCACAATTGTGACAAAACGCCGAAATTCGGGGGGAATCTTGCCTATATCCGCTGCAGGTAAGGATGAAAGCGCAAAGAAATATGATGGACGGCTCAAAACCGACTGAAACAAACCGGCCAATCCACGCGCCTGACGGGCATCCCGCCATTGCTCAGGGCCGTGTCGGCGTATTGCTGGTCAATCTCGGCACCCCGGACGCGCCTGAGGCTGGCGCGGTTCGCCGCTATCTGCGCGAGTTCCTGAGTGATCAACGCATTGTCGATCTGCCCCGCGCGATCTGGTTGCCTGTTCTTTACGGGATTATCCTGAACGTCCGCCCCGCCGCAACAGCGCGGAACTATAAAAAGATCTGGCGTGAGGAAAGTGATGAAAGTCCGTTGCGGTACTATACGCGCGCGCAAAGCGACGCGCTTGCAGCACAATTTGAGGGCGCCGTCATAGACTGGGCCATGCGATACGGAAATCCATCGATCGAATCGCGCCTTGACGCCATGACAGCGCAAGGCTGCACGCGAATTCTCATCGTGCCGTTATATCCGCAATATTCCGCGACAACGACAGCCAGCGTGACTGACGCCGTCTTTGACGCGGCCAAAGCAATGCGCTGGCAACCGGCGATCCGCGTTGCGCCAGCCTTTCATGATGAACCGGCTTACATCGACGCCCTGGCTGCCGAGACGGAACGCCATTTCAACACGCTCGACTGGAAGCCGGAGCGTGTGATCATGTCTTTCCACGGCCTGCCGCAACGATACTTCGATGCTGGCGATCCATATCATTGTCATTGCGCAAAGACAGCGCGCTTGCTTCGCGAAAAAATGGGATGGACGGACGAGTTTGCGCCGCTAGCGTTCCAGTCAAAGTTCGGACGCGAGAAATGGCTGGAACCGGCAACGGACGCCACCATCGAAGAGTTGGCGCAAGCTGGCGTCAAAAACCTTGCTGTTATCATGCCGGGTTTCGTTTCAGACTGTATCGAGACACTCGAGGAAATCGATATCTCGGGGCGGGAAATTTTCATGGCTACAGGCGGCCAGAATTTCACCGCCGTCCCCTGCCTCAATGACACACCTGAAATGACTGCGCTACTCACAGCCATTACGGAAAGGGAAACCGCCGGCTGGCTGTAACTTGCTTTTTTAGAGCGCGCCCACAAAAAGTGAACGCAGTCTACGTTGGCCGGTATGTCACGCGAGCGCCATTCCCCAAAAGAACGCCAATCGGACGCAAAAACGTTGAGTGATCGCAGATGGTTTTCACGATCACCAGCACAGGGATGGAGATAATCGCGCCAGCCGGCCCCCATATCCATGTCCAGAAGCTGATGTTCAAGATAACCGCCAGGGGGCTCATGGTCAGACGCTGACCAATAAGCAACGGCGTTACGAAGTTCGATTCAATAAAGTTCAATGCGATATAAATGCCTGCCGGCGCCGCCATCATCAATGCTTCGTCATAGTTGACCAATCCGGAAACACCGAGCAACGCGGTTAATGTAATGGGCCCGAGATAAGGAATAAAATTCAACAGGGCCGCAAGACCGCCCCAAACAAGCGGTGACGGCATGCCGATCGTCTGCATCGCTACGGCGGTCGCAACGCCAAGGCCGAGGTTAATCATCAGCATCGTGAACATGTAAGAGCCGACTTTCTTTTCAACCGCCCCAAGCATGCGCGCCATTTGCCGCCGGCCACTGACTTTCGTGCGGATCAAAATAAGTTTTCGCCGGATATCGAGTCGTGACGCCAGGAAGAAATAGGTCAGCACGGTCGTGAACAGAACCTGTATCAGAATTGTACGCAAGAATGACGCAAGCGCCGCACTCAAGCTTGGGCTTTCATCTACCTTGACGCTTTGCGTACGCTGCTCATCACCGATTTTGGCAAGCTCATCGACCTGTTCGGAAACGTCCTGAACCTTGTTCACCGCTTCTTCAACGCCGATCAATTTCTTACGCGCGTCAGTTAGCATTTCGGGTAATCTCTCAAGCCATGCAGCGCCAGGCTGAATGATCAGGTAAAGCGCGCCAATAAACAGGGAAAAGAAAAACGCCACGACGAAAAGGGACCCGACCGAGTTCGGCAACCCGCGTCGCCTTAACCATTCCGTCGCCGGCGCGAGCAACACGCCGAGCACTGCCGCAGTGGCGATAGGCAAGAACACCGGCTTACCAAAGTACAGCGCAACGCCAGCAGCCACCACAGCAATGATGGTCACGCCTATTGCGGTGACATAGCGCGCACTGTCAGCAAACGTGGCTTCTTCATGAGGCTGCAACAAGCGCAGGGCCATACTGCGCGACATAACCCCATGAGAAACAGGGCTTTGACGCGCCCGGCCTGGCGCACGATCCGCTTGTCCCGACCCATCCATGGATCATTCCTCCGCCTGCATCTCGCCCCTTGCTGCGAGACGCAAACACGTCAGCGGTCAAATAATTCCATCGTCAGGCAGCGCCGACGGTTAAAAGAAAGAAAGTCACGTAAACCGCAAACATGGCGGCGGCGAGTAACGCTGCGATGATGGCGCGCCATTTCATGCGGGAAAAGCTTGTCTGGCGCGCCACGTCCGCGACAGCCTCGCCAACTTCGCTCGAAATGCTGTGGGCGTTGTACTTTGAAAAAGCGAGCCAGTAGCGCGCTGGCCCTGTTTCCATCGCCAGCATGGCCTCTGCGTAAGCGCGCTCAAAAGCGATGCCGGCCACAAATTCAACCAGCGCCTTACGCGGATTCCATCTGTGTTTGCGGATATGGCGCCACGCCGGGGCCATGTATGGCAGCGTTCTAAGGGCATCGCGCAGGACAAACACCGCAATCAGCGCGCTTGTGACGATCAACAGACCCTGATGCGTGAGATGACCTTCGGCAAATAGAAGGTAAATAGCCGCGACCAAGCCGGCTTTGACGCCCAGCGAAAGCCCGAATGACACTAGACGTTCGGAAATGACTTCATTGATATGCTTGTCCAGCTCCGCAATTGCCCTCGTTCGGGCAATTTCGATCTCTGCAGGCAGGCGTTTTTCAATTTCCCGGTCCACAGCGCGCCGTCCATAAGCCGCTGCACCGCCAATGGCCATCGCCGCAATGAGAAGTAACCGTCCGATCATATCGTTTATTTCGCCGCCCTGCGCGACAAACACCGCCAGGCTCAAAAAGTTGCTTTTATATCGTTAAACCTTTGTGACGTTTCAAGCAGAGAGCCGTAGGCCCCGCTTTGCCAAAAAATACGGTTTTGGCATGAAACCATTCCCCTGCTCTGCTGTTTGTGTCTGGAAAGTAAATTTGACCACCAGAATTAAAGTGGGAGTATTCTCATGACGTCTACAGATAAAGTTAAGGACGCAAGCGCTGCTCTGGCGGATGATGTCGCTCAGCTTCGCAAGGACTTTAAGACCCTGCGCGATGACATTTCGTCATTGGCTAGCGCTGGCGCCAAAGAAACAAAATCGCAATTAAAAGATGGCCTCTCCAAAGCCGAACATCAGGCGGAGGCGACAATGGACGCTGCGACCTCGGAGCTATTGGAAATCCAGAAACAAACAGAAAAAGCGATCCGCAAAAACCCCATCTCAACTGTCGGCGCGGCGCTCGCCATCGGATATTTCGTCGGCAACATGCTGTCGCGGAGGTAGCGCGATGCTTCGGCGGCCAATGAAAAAGGCGCGCCGCGCTTTTGAGGGTGCGGCCGTTGAAGCGGCGTTCATTCTCGCGGCGCTGATTGTCGCCTGTGGCGCAATACTGTTTGCCGCTGCTGGCTTCGCCATGTGGCTGTCCACAGTCATGCCAGCGCATTTCGCCATGATCCTTACAGCAGCGATGATCGCCTTGGTCGCTGTCATTATCTTTCTCGCCGGTCATCATATGGAAGCGCCGGAACCTGAGCCGGAAGAAGAACCGGACGATTCAAGTCCGATGAAGGGCGTTATGAAAACCGTCGGATCACTCGGCGGATCTGCGGACGTCATCGCCGCTAACCTGATGGCGCGGCAGTTCAATCGGGCGCCCGTCTCCGCTCTTGCGGCGACAGTTGCATTGGGGGCGTTGCTGGGCATGGCGTCATCGCATTCCGATGATGCTGACGACAGCTAAAACACATCTGGACGAGTTAAACGCCGGATGCTTCATTGCATCGCGTGAAAGTCTTTTATTCCGACACATTCAATCTGAACCTGCCGCCGGGGCATCGGTTTCCCGGAAATAAATACGGTAAACTACGCCATGCGCTGCTGCAGCAGAAAATCCTGTCAGAAGATATGATGCTGGCGTCGGAATTGATCGATGACGCGGCGCTATTGCGCGCGCATTCGCCTGAATATGTCGCCTCTATCGATGATGGTACAATCAATCCATCGGCCATGCGGCGCATCGGCTTCCCATGGTCAGAACATATCGCCTTGCGTGCAAGAGCGACCATGGGCGGCGCGGTGGCGGCGGCGCGCGCGGCGCTTGACGATGGCGTTTCAGGGCAGCTCGCCGGTGGCACGCACCACGCTCATTACGACTTCGGGTCGGGCTATTGCGTGTTCAACGATTTCGCCGTGGCGGCGCTGGCGTTACTTGCCGAAGAGGCCGTTTCAAAAGTCGCTATCATTGATCTTGATGTCCATCAGGGTGACGGAAACGGCGCCATACTCAGCCCGCGCGAGGACGTGTTTGTTCTTTCCATACACGGCGAGAAAAATTTTCCATTCCGGAAAGTCACATCAGACCTTGATCTGAACTTACCCGACGGCGTCGAAGATAAAGAATATCTCTCAGCACTGGCCGGCGTTCTGCCCGCCGTGTGGGAGTTTAAACCGGATATTGTGCTTTATCAGGCCGGCGTCGACCCATTGAAAGAAGACCGGTTGGGGCGCATGGCGCTGACCCATGAAGGGCTGATGGCGCGTGACAGACTTGTGTTATCGGAATGCAAAAAACGCGGACTGCCCGTATCAATCGCCATTGGCGGCGGTTACGCCAACCCGATTGACGCCAGTGTCGCCGCTTACGCCAACACTTGGCGCGCCGCGAAAGATGTGTGGGGTTTTTGATCTCAACTCATCTACTCATATCCGCGCTTCATCGAAAAAATGCGATGAAGGCCTGAAACGACGACAGTGTCGCGGACCTGTTCGCTATATGGTGATTGGCAGTCGAACATTCACGAAAAGCTGGAACACGATGAAAAAACCAACGGCATTTTTCCTGGCGATGGCGGTATCAGCGCTCGGCGTGAGTGCGGCGCAAACTGACCCAGGGTCTTGCTCGGCTCCGCTCGTCGCTATTTCGTCTGAAGGCGACGTTCTGTCTGGTGAAAAGGCCGCTCTGATCGACGCTGTAAATGCGGGGCGCACAATTCGCGTCGGGTTCGGCCTCGGCCAGGGCGACACAGACGGCTACTTTCTAACACACTGGTTCGAAGCGCGATTTATTACCGTCTTGGGCGACGATGTTTTCACCCAAACGCCATTTATTCATCGACAGCGCCCAGATGCCGATGCAAGCGACATTTTTCTTACGGATGAAAGCCAGAAATGGGTCGCCACCATGGGAACAAATGGCATCCTGCATTCGCGTTTTCTGGATGATTCAAAAGTCGCAACGCATAAGGTCGATTCGTGGTGGTGCGCTTCTTAATAATCGCACCATCCCACAAAATCAGGCGGGGCTCTTAACGGCGGCGCTGACCCGGTCGATAAACCCATCCACCTCTTCTTCCGTCGTCCTGAACGAAGCGATCAGTCGGTTCATGCGGCCTTCGGCGGGATCGCCCGGCGTAATCCATGGATAAAACGGCTCTCCCGCTGCACGCAGTTTCTCTGCCGCATCGCCGGGAAAGCATGCGAACACCTCGTTGATCTCAGTCGGGTAGGAAATTTCAACGCCGTCAATGGCGGCAAGCCCGTCCGAGAGCCGCTTGCCCATGGCGTTAGCGCGCGCAGCCAGTCGCAACCACAAATCATTAGCCAGATAGGCGTCGAACTGCGCCGAGATAAATCGCATTTTTGACCACAGATGTCCGGCGCGCTTGCGGCGAAAGTCAAAATCTTTCGCCATGGACGGGTCGAAAAACACCACTGCTTCCGCCGCAAGGCAGCCGTTTTTCGTGCCGCCAAAGCATAAGATATCGACGCCGGCCCTCCACGTCATGTCTGCCGGGGACGCGCCTGATGAAGCGACCGCATTGGCGAACCGCGCGCCGTCCATATGAACCGTCAGATCCGCATTATGCGCCGCGTCGCACAGCGCTTTCAATTCGCCTGCGGAGTAAAGCGTGCCGCATTCCGTAGCCTGTGTTAGGGATAAGACCGAAGGCGGACTCCCATGCGGCGGGCGATATGGAAATCCTTTTAGCGCTTTCGTAAACCCGTCAACTGTCAGCTTGCCGCCTTCACCGGGAACCGGGATCAGCTTTGCGCCGCCCGTTAAAAATTCCGGCCCGGCGCACTCATCCATCTGCACATGACTTTCTTCATGACAAAAAATCATGCCGTAAGGCGGTGACAGAACCGAAAGCGCAAGACCGTTTGCTGCGCCGCCCGTCGCGACAAAATAAACGGCGCATTCGCGCTCGAAAACCTGGGCAAAACGGGCCTCAACCCGCTTTGTCAATTCATCGCCGCCATAGGCAGGGACGGCGCCGTCATTGGCCTTGGCGATGGCGTCGAGAATTTCCGGCGCGGCGCCGGCCCAATTGTCTGATGCAAAGGTCATATTTGGAAACCTTGCTGCGACGCCGGCCGGCGTCAAGTAGACATCATTGCGGCGGCGGCGTATTCTCAACATTGCATCGCGCGGGGATCGCCCACCGCAAGATCCCCGTCAGTTCGGACATTCTGAACATAAAGGGGAGAGATATGCACAGATCATCATCGCTGTTATTCACCGCCGCCTGCCTGGCGTCGCCAGCAGCGGCCCAAACCATCGCCAACGTCACCGCTGCGCCGTCCGAAGCCGAAATCGGCGAGGATGTAACAATCATCGTTACACGCTCCGGCGTTGTCGACTGTTCCGCGCAGATTGTATTCGGCGACGGTTCGCCGCCACAATCCTTTACCCTGACGGATCAGCCCGAAGAATTCACCCATGCCTATGACGCGGCCGGGGAGTACACAGTCACGGCGAGCGCCGGACGAGGCGTTATTGCGTGCCAGGGAGAAGCAGCAGACACTGTATCGATTACCAGCGGGAGGAGCGGGGGCTCGTGGAAAGACGACCTGCAGACATCCGAGGATTATCAGGGGCCGACGCCAAACCGGAACGGCAGCCGGCGGACGCCGCCCTTGCCGCCTCCGAAAAGCCTTGAAGATACGCCGCTCTATGACGTTCTTAATGAGACGCGCGTCTTGTTAAGCAGCGATCCCGGCGTTTCGGTTTTGGAATGCGGCACGGATGGCAACCAGAATGCATGCAACGCCTTTTATCACTATGCTGAAGATTGTGTGGGCGGCGAAGAGTTCTTCAGCCCTACTCAAGGCGTGGCGATTTACGGCCTGCACAAAAACTGCGGATCGGCCGGTTACGATACCGGTACGGACCGGTATCAGATTTCACTCAAAAACGGCTGGTATATCAGTAAGGTCGTCGAAGTGCTGATCAATCCTTCGAGTTCCGACGACACAGCGACCGTATCCCCGATCCCGGCGGGCGTAGGGGTCAGCGACGCAGTCATCACTGCGGACTGGAGCGCGTCGCCGGCGGACGAAATAAGCTATTGGGTGCGCATCGAAATCACAGGGCCGAAAGATAAAAGCCCGTTTTAACCGAACGCTGCGAGAAAGGCTATGAAATCATCAAGCGTGCGAACTGCCCCGGCGCTCAACAACCGCTCGCCGTGGCCTTCGAAACAATGCCCGCCACCAAGAAACCCCCAGACGGTCATCCCTGCGGCTCGCCCGGCCTTTACGCCATTTTCGCTGTCTTCGAGCACCAGACATCTCGCCGGATCGGCCGTCAGTTTTTCTGCGGTGTAAAGAAAAATATCCGGCGCCGGTTTTCCGTGAGCGACAAGGTCGGCGGAATAAACATGCGGCGCGGCTAGCTCGTAAAGTCCCGTTCGTTCCAATTTTGATTTCAAAAAATGCGCACGCGAGGATGATGCAACGCCGATACGGCTGAAGCACTCTCTTGCCCTTTTCAGCGCAGTGTCCGCATTCCGGATAATTTGCAAAGCATGACGTTCGCGACGACGCCCGGCGAGAACAAGGTCTTCGAAATTATCCGGCGCTTCTTTTTCAAATGCTTGTCTGAAGTCATCCCTCAGTACAGTAAAAAATGCGCTGTCATGCAGGCCGACAAATTTCCGCACATACTCTTGCGGAGAATAATGAAGCCCGAACTCTTCAAGAGCCGCACGCTCTCCCTTGATCGCCAGCACTTCGGAATCGACAAGCACGCCATCGCAGTCGAATATCACTGCATCAAAAGCATTTAGGTTCATGCAGAAAACTTTTCCAGTTGCGCGAGCTCTGATTATTGCAGCGCCGGTTGTCCGCCCCCTTATGCACGCCGCAACACGATAAGAAAAGACGAAACGCAACTTTGAAGCGAATTATATCTATCTGCGACACGCCACAAAAACACCTTGCTCTTTCCATTCACTTTCTTGTTCGCACGCTGAGTAACCCGGCGCTGGTTTCCGCTTTTTCTTGTCTTGAGCATTTTTGCAGCGTAGAAAATAAGTCGAGTTGAGAGGGCTGATCCTGCTGTAATTCAACTGACAGGCGACATACGTTTTTTGCGCTCGCCGCAGGGATGAATTTACAGGGTTTTATAGTTACGGGGTGCGTAAAATGACAAAATTTTTCATGATACTGGCAGCCGTTGGCGCAATCACGGCTTCGACCGCAACGCTCGGCGCGCGCGCAGAAGAGCCGGAAAACGAAGGGGCCGCCAAGTTTTCTGAAGTGCAAAAGCTTGGCTATTTGGGGCGCACAAGCCGCTCAGCGCTCACCCGGAGCGTACTCGACCGGCTGAGAGCGAGAAAGTACCACGCTGAAAACACGCTTGAACGGCTGGTAATGTGGCACGATGTGGCCCTTGATTCTGTCGCGCTCGATCACACGCCAGACCCTGATACCGGCGCCGTGCCGTTCGTTCAGGGAGGCCCCACGCGCACCAGCCGCGGGCTCGCCATGACGCAGACAGCCGTGTTCGACGCTCTCAACGCCTTCAGCCTTGAATATGTGTCTTACAATAAAGTCGGTCGCGCGCACCCTTTTGCGTCAGAGGACGTAGCGATCGCCTGGGCGGCGTACACAGTTCAAAAAGCGCTCTACCCGGAACAGGCCGAACGGCTCACCGCAATTCTTGAAGACGATCTGCGCGACATTCGCGCCGGCAACCTTGCCCGCCGGATGGGACGCAAGATCGGTGAGAAAGCCGCGGTCGCCATGCTGAAAAACCGCGCCCGTGACCGCTCGCGCGATCCCGAACCACAGTTTGGCGAAGGCGGACGGGTTGGCGATGGAACGACCAATTATTTCGGCGAGAAGGTGAATGCCGCATCGACAAATATCGGCGAGTGGACGCCAGATCCGAACACGCCCGAGTTTTCCGGCGACTTTAACTTGTCGCTCGGCGCATTCTGGGGCGGCGTGGCGCCATTCGCACTCGACAGCGGCGATCAGTATCGCTTGCCGCCGCCGCCTGCGGTCGGTTCGCAAGCTTACAACGACGCCTTTGCAGAAGTCGCGTCGGTTGGCGGCGCGCCGGAAAACACAAACACGCCAAGCCTATCGACACCTGAAAAACGGTTTATCGGCAACTTCTGGGGCTATGACGCCGTGCCGCTGCTGGGCACGCCGCCACGCGCATATAACCAGATTGCCGTTCAGGTTGCGATGCAGGAAGGTATTGACGATCCGCTTGAGCTCGCTCGACTACTCGCCATGGTCAATGTCGGCCTTGCTGATTCTGGCATCGCCGCGTGGGACAGCAAATGGTATTATAACTGGTGGCGTCCGGTGACTGGCATTCGCGCTGAAGACGGCGCAGCAGGAACCAACAATGATCCTGCCTGGGACCCGGTCGGCGTTTCGATCGTCAATGTTGAGCTGCCCAGCGGCCAGGCATTTCTCCGCCCGACGCCGCCATTCCCGGCTTATCCGTCAGGGCACGCGACATTCTGTTCGTCCATGATCCAGCTTCTAATCTCGTTCTTCGGCGATGATGTTGCGTTCTCTTTCACTTCTGACGAGTACAACGGCGAAGGTGTTGACCCGTTCAACGGCGCGCCGCGACCGCTTGTGCCGGTCTTGTATGACAACCTCTCTGACATGCAGATCGAGAATGGATTGAGCCGCGTTTATAACGGCGTGCACTGGAGCTATGACAATCTTCAGGGCCAGGTGCTGGGAACCAATATCGCGCAGCATATCCTCAACGATGTGGAAGCTTTTCAACCAGTTGATCACTGGCGCCCGCGCCGAAACAAGGTACTGGACCGTAGACGTTGATTGAAAAGATCGCGGGACGCTCTTTAATCCTGCTTACAACTCACCGAGGCTAGGATGAAACGCCGTCTTCTTGCGGGACTGACAATGGTCGCGGCGACAGCGTGCAACGCCGAGCTGGAAGAGGACGCCCGCGTTTTGGATGCTTCAACGCAAACTGACGAAAGCGATTTGTCACGCGGCGCCATAGAAGGACGCGAATTCAACGCCATCGAAATCGACTCCATGCGGCCGGCTTTCGAAAAAGAGACGGTGATCAAACTGAACACCATCGTCAGAAGGTCATTGGAAACCGCTAACGAATATACGGCGGGCATTCGGGATATTCGCGTAATGGTAACTGCTGCGGCCCAGGATGACGCAAGCGACAAGCAAGTTGCACAAGCGCTGACAGGCTTAAAGCAACTTGAAGACTGGCACGCGCAAGCGCTATCCGCGCAGACGGATATGAACGCCGCAGTGGCGGCGCTCGAAACAAGTGGTGAAGACTACAGCGAAGAAATTCTCGCCGGCATGGTTCAATATGTGAACGACGTCGAGCGTTTATTGCGCGAAGAAATCGAAACTCTAGAAAAAACGTTCTAGCGACTATGCTCGACAACCTAGTAAAAAAGGGCCCGCAAAAGCGGGCCCTTTTTCTTTTCGGTAATGTATGTTTGGCGTTAGCCAGCAAGCGCCGCCAATAGCAGAAGCGCCACGATGTTCGTAATCTTGATCATCGGGTTCACCGCCGGGCCCGCCGTATCCTTGTAAGGATCGCCCACTGTGTCGCCGGTGACAGCGGCTTTGTGAGCTTCGGAGCCCTTGCCGCCATGATTACCGTCTTCGATGTACTTCTTGGCGTTGTCCCAGGCGCCGCCGCCCGCCGTCATGGAGATAGCGACGAAGAGACCTGTAACGATCACGCCGATAAGCATCGCGCCGACCGCAGAAAGCGCAGCCGACTTGTCAGCCACAACGGAGACAATGCCGTAAACAACCAGCGGCGACAGGATCGGCAACATGGATGGAACGACCATTTCCTTGATCGCCGCACCCGTCAGCATGTTAACCGCACGTGCGTAATCAGGGCGCTCTGTACCCTGCATGATGCCCGGCTTCTCCTTGAACTGACGGCGCACTTCCTCAACGATGGCGCCCGCCGCGCGGCCAACGGCCTGCATGGCGATGCCGCCGAAGAGATAGGGCAGAAGACCACCGATCAGGAGTCCGGCAATAACGTACGGGTCAGAGAGTGAAAACGAGACGTTCACATCCGCAAAGAACGGAAACTCCGTCGGATGCGCGACAAAGTGCTCAATGTCTTTCGTATATGCCGCGAACAGCACCAGCGCGCCGAGGCCAGCAGAACCAATGGCGTAACCTTTGGTAACGGCTTTCGTCGTGTTGCCGACCGCATCAAGCGCGTCCGTCGTTTCGCGAACGGAACCCTCAAGACCGGACATTTCAGCGATGCCGCCGGCATTGTCCGTAACCGGACCAAATGCGTCGAGCGCAACGATCATGCCCGCTAGCGCCAGCATGGTCGTCACCGCCGTGGCGATGCCGAAGAGGCCGGCAAGGTTGTAAGCCGTGACAATGCCGACAACGATGACAAGCGCCGGAAGCGCTGTCGCTTCCATGGAAACTGCAAGGCCCTGGATAACGTTCGTGCCGTGACCGGACTCGGACGCCTTCGCAACGGATTTCACAGGGCGATAGTCAGTGCCGGTGTAGTATTCCGTGATCCAGACGATCAGGCCCGTAACGACAAGACCGAGAATGCCGCAAAGGAACAGCGACAGGCCAGTGAAAGGCGACCCGCCTTCGGTCGTTCCGATCTGTTCTGAAAAACCGAACATCTGGAACGTAACGATGCCGATGGCGACAAGCGATAGAACGCCAGTGATAACGAGGCCCTTGTAAAGAGCGCCCATGATGTTGGTTGAGCCCTTGCCCAGCGATACGCCGTAGGTGCCGGCAATCGAGGTCAGGATGCAGACGCCGCCGATGGCAAGCGGATAGAACATGAACTGCGCGGCGTTAGCGGTGAAGAGGATCGACCCCAGCACCATGGTCGCTGCGACAGTCACGACGTAGGTTTCGAAAAGGTCAGCAGCCATGCCGGCGCAGTCGCCGACATTGTCGCCAACGTTGTCAGCAATCGTCGCCGGGTTGCGCGGATCGTCTTCGGGAATGCCGGCTTCGACCTTGCCGACCATGTCGCCGCCAACGTCGGCGCCCTTGGTGAAGATGCCGCCGCCGAGACGTGCGAACACTGAAATCAGTGATGCGCCAAGAGACAATGCAACAAGTCCGTTGACCACCGCACGGCTTTCAGGCGCGTGACCGAGGCCGACCGTGAGGATCGCGTAATACGCTGCAAGACCGAGCAACGCGAGACCGGCAACCAGCATGCCGGTGATGGCGCCTGCTTTAAACGCAACCGAAAGACCTTTGGCTAGGCTTTCACTTGCAGCCTGAGTCGTGCGTACGTTTGCCCGCACCGACACAAGCATGCCGATGAAACCTGCCGCGCCCGACAACACCGCGCCAATGGCGAAGCCGACAGCGGGGATGAAGTCGAACTTGAACGCAAACAGCAAGACTAGGAACACGACGCCGCCGGCGATGGCGATCGTTGTGTACTGTTTGTTGAGATAGGCCTGCGCGCCCTCTTGAATGGCGGCGGCGATTTCTTTCATGCGGTCTGTGCCGGACGGCAGCGATAACACCTGGTTTACGGTGAAGGCGCCGTACAGAATGGCTGCCAAGCCGGCCCCAATGACCGCCAATAGCGCAATGCTCATTTTATACCTTCCTAGGATTTCATTGTGATGAGTTGTGTGAACGCTGACATGGCCGCAGCGTAAGGGTCACGCCCCCGCGCGCGCTTCAACCAGCTCCCGTTGATGTCGGCGCGGAAACTGGCAAAGCCGGTCCGTAAAATCAACCAAAACTTGCTGCAACGCAGCTATGAGGTTGGTCCGCCTTACGGCGTTCAGTTTTCAGGCGGCGGGTAAGCGCCTAGGCGGCGCCCCTGGAGCGCATCGCCTGCCTTTTTTCGGGCTCAGCGTCGGTAAGCTCCTTAACCCAAGGAAATTTCTTGGCCGTTTCGTCCGTGTAACCAAGATTGCGGGCTGTTGCGCTACGCGGCGCATCGGCGGTTTCCGCGTAAAAAGTTCCGAACGCTTTGTCCCAGAAAAACTCCGCGATCCCGAAATTACCGCTTTCGTTATGAAAATGGTGGGCGAGATGCCGCGCCTTGATGGTTTTCCAAAACTTTGATTTGGGCTCGAACGCCAAATGCTGTCCGGCATGGAGGAATTCCGTGTAGCAGGTCATGACCACGGTTCCGGCGATGGCTGCACAGGCGCCGGAAAGCCCGTTAATCCACCAGCCCACGGGCCCGGCGGCGAAAAGGATCGTCGGCAGGGTGGTGTGGAGGCCCCCAAAAAGTACGGAAAGGTCATTGGGGAAACGGTGATGGTCATAGTGCACGCGCTTCCACAAGCTCGCCAGATAGGGCGTTTTGTACATCCAGCTGCCATGCAGAACGAAACGGTGGATCAGATACCAGGCGACTGGGAACATCAACGCGCCCACGACAAAAGCCACGGCGAACAGCGTCAGTGACGTCATTGTCGCAAATCCGGTGATGAGCGCCACAAGGACGATCAGCGCATAAACCTGTATGGCCGGATAGGTCACATACGCCTTGACCAGATCGTCGAATGTCATCCGGTTGAGGAGGTATTCTTCCTCTTTCCACGCCTTATAGCCGATAAATAAACGCATTCGGCGCTCCTGCCCAACGATTAAACTGCTGTAATTGCTGTTAATTTCTCGCCAGCACCATTGCTGGACGGGTGGAAATTAAGCCTCGCTCGCCTACTGTTCAAGCGCTTAATCGGCGCACCGCCGTCTTTATTGCAGCGCAAGGTCCGATCAGGCGCAAACGGGCTGCAAAGGTGTAACATCCGGCCGTAAATCTTGATGCAACGCGTCATCTGTAGGGCTTGCCCGTTGACCCAAGGCCTTGTATCGGCTCAAGATTAGCTCAGAGCTGCGTGACGATGCAGTCAGAGGGCGGGCGCTGGTGACAGCGAACAAAATAACAGTGACAGTGCTGGCTGGCCTTAAGGTTGGCCGGGAAGTGACAAGGCTGGATAAAACCGGCGCGAGTACGGGGGCGTAAATGGCCGGCATCCCAACTGAGGCGATCCCAAAGCAGAACACCATGCCGACACCAAGCAAAAATTCTACTCTTGCGCCAAAAATTGGCGGATTTTCAAGCGTTTGCGAGGCGCTGGATTACGCAGCCCGGGGCGAGACGGGTTACAACTTCTTCAACCTGCGCGGTGAAGCGACGGCCGTTCTGCCTTATCGGGAGGTGCGCGATCAGGCGAAAGCCCTTGCCCGCAAGATGGCCGGCCGTTTCGAGCGCGGCGCCCGTCTCGCGGTAATCGCTGAGACCAGCCCGGATTTCATCGTCACTTTTTACGCGTGCCAATATGCCGGGCTCGTTCCGGCGCCGATGCCCATGCCGGTCAATCTGGGCGGCAAGGACGGCTACATCAATCAGATACGCCAGATGATTGCCGGTGCGCGCGCCGCCGGCGCGATCGGCCCTGAGACCTTACGTGAATTCCTCGACCAGGCCGCTGCCGAAGCAGGCGGCGCTGACGTCTTTACATTCGATGAGTTAAAGACATTGCCAGATAGCGACGAGGAACCAGTTCCGTTCGGCGCTGACGACCATTGCTATATTCAGTACTCGTCTGGTTCGACGAGTGCGCCAAAAGGCGTCATCGGCGCACAGCGTTCTGTTTGCGCGAACATGACGGCGATTGCACGCGACGGAATGTATCTGGCCCCTGGCGACCGCGCTTCAAGCTGGCTGCCGCTTTATCATGACATGGGATTGATCGGCTTCGTCCTGACGCCAATGAGCGGTCAGGTAGCGGTTGATTTCCTCGCTACATCCGACTTCGTCCGTAGGCCGCTTTTATGGCTGCGCATCCTGACTGACCAAAAAGCGACAATTACGTACAGCCCTTCCTTTGGGTATGAACTTGCTGCGAAACGGTCTGCGCGGGCAGAGCCCGGCACAATAGACCTTTCAACCATTCGCGTCGCCGGCATCGGCGGCGACATGGTGCGCCCCGAAGCGCTCAATGCATTTGCCGATGCGTTTGAGTCTTTCGGCTTCAAACGGAACGCCTTCACACCAAGCTACGGCATGGCGGAAGCTACGCTGGCGATTTCTTTTCCTGTACTCGGCACGCCGGTTACCGTCGATGAAGTCGATATGCGTCACTACACGCGATCCGGTATCGCACAGCCGGCGTCAGCCGTAACATCGCCTGAACACAAACGCGGGTTTGTGCTATGCGGACGAGCCCTGCCGGGACACGAGATCGAGGTCCGGGATGAAAGCGGCGCAGCGGTGGGCGAACGCGCCGTCGGCCGGATTTTCATCAAGGGGCCAAGCCTGACGCCGGGCTATTTCTCCGACCCTGAAGCCTCCGCCGCCATGTATGACGGCGAATGGCTCGATACGGGCGACATGGGATACGTCCTTGACGGCCAGATCGTTATCACGGGCCGGGCAAAAGACCTGATCATCATCAACGGCCGCAATATCTGGCCGCAGGATATCGAATGGGCTGTCGAGAAAGTCGACGGCGTGCGCGGCGGCGGCGTCGCAGCGTTTTCCGTCGACGATGGCGGGTCGGAACGCATCGTCGTTGTGGCGGAGCGGCGCGGCCTTGATTCTGAAGCTTTGGCGAACCTAAAGCGTGAAGTGAGCACAGTCGTTCAGAACGCTGTAGGCGCACCGGCGGAAATCGTCCTTGCACGTCCTCATTCGATGGTCATGACGTCTTCAGGCAAACTTTCACGGGCAAAAGTACGGCAAAAATATCTCGACGGCGCCTTTGATGACGTTGCAGCGGCAAGCGCAAGCGCGCGGCAACTTGCCGAGGCGCGAGTTTGACCAAACACGCAGCCGTTACCGGCGGCACGGGATTTGTCGGCGCAGCCCTTATCAATAAGTTGATCGACGGCGGATGGCGTGTCACCGCGCTTGCGCGCGACCCATCAAGGCTGACACACGCAACAGAAATCAACGCGGTTTCCGGCTCTCTTGATGATGAAGGCGCGCTCGCGCAGACCGCTGCTTCTGCCGATGTTTTCTTCCACCTTGCTGGCGTAACCCATGCGCGTAACAGAGAACAATATGAAAATGTGAACGTTCACGGCGCGACATTAGCGGCGCAAGCGGCAAGGAATGCTGGCGCGCGTTTTGTTCACGCCTCCTCCATGTCTGCACAGGCCCCTGAGGTTTCGCCATACGCGCAAAGCAAATTTGACAGCGAAAAAGCTGTCGCGGATGTTGGCGGCGACTGGCTGGCGCTTCGATTGCCCGCCATTTACGGCCCTCGCGACCGTGCGACGCTTCCCTATTTCAAACTCGTTAAATCAGGCTTCGCGCTTGAACCCAAAACCGCGAGACCGGCGCGCGCTTCTATTCTTTACGTTGATGATGCGGCGAACGCCTTAATCGACGCCGCACAGGCCGATTTGAAAGCTGGCGTGTTTGAAGTCGGCGACGAGTGTGACGACGGATGGTCCTGGGCCGAGATCGGTCAAATTCTGGGCGATGCATTCGGCCGCAAGCCGCGCGCAATCAGGGTGCCGCGCCCGTTCATCGCCGGCTATCACAGATTGTTACGCACTGTTGAAGGCATCGCAGGCAAAACACCCAGTGTCCGGGAGGGACAAATCAACGAATTCTTCCATGAAACATGGGTCGCACGGGAAAACCTGCTCTCCGACGCCTGCAATTGGCGGCCGAAAACGCCGCTGAAAGAAGGATTTGCAAAAACCATCCGTTGGTATCAAGAACACGATTTGCTTTAATAGCGTCAGGCGCGGCCAGGTTGGCCGTCGCTGGCTTGGGAGACAAAAAATGGCCGCTATCCAGGAAGACGATGATCTCGTGTTCCACAAGATCTGCTCGCTGCTCGAGCCTTTGAACGAAAAGGGCGTAAAACTGACGCGCGACACCGACATTATCGCCGATCTCGAAATCGATTCCGTATCGTTGCTCGACGTCGTGATGGACATCGAGGACAATTACGACATCTCCATCCCGGTGAATACGATTTCCGAAATCAAGACCATCGGCGAACTGGTCGACGCCATTCACAAGATCAAGAAAGAACAATCGTAACGATGGGCCTGTTTGATAAATTCGAAAAGAATGCGGCGCTTTACAACCAGCTTTCCGCAATCGGAAAAAATCCGTTCACCGTCGTTATGGAAGAAGTGCTTGGACCGACGCGCGCAAAAATCAAAGGGCGCGAAACGGTGCTCGCCGGCACGCATAATTATCTCGGGCAAACCTTCGAACGCTCTGCAATAGAAGCCGCCAAGCAAGCGCTGGATCATGAAGGCACCGGCACGACAGGATCACGCGTCGCCAACGGCACTTTTTCGGGACACACCAAGCTTGAGAGCGACCTTGCGAACTTTCTGGGGATGGATCAGTGCATCGTTTTCTCAACCGGATACGCCGCCAATCTCGGCGCTATTGCCGGTTTCGTGGACCGTGTGCAGGACGTCGTACTGATTGATGCTGACTGTCATGCCTGCATCTATGACGGCTGCCAGCTTTCCGGCGCGGAGACTATCCGCTTCCGCCATAACGATCCGGAAAATCTGGACAAGCGCCTCTCACGCCTTGATCCTAAGTATAACGGCAAACTCGTCTGCATCGAGGGCATGTATTCCATGTATGGCGATGTGGCGCCGGTCAAAGAATTCGTTGAGGTTGCGCACAAGCATGGCGCGCACCTGCTGGTAGACGAAGCGCATTCGTTCGGCGTTTATGGAGAAACAGGCAAAGGCGTTTGCGAAGCAGACGGCGTCATGGACAGCGTCGATTTTTATACGGGCACATTTTCAAAATCACTCGCGGCCATTGGCGGGTTTCTGGCGTCAAACCATCCGGAAGCGGAATATCTGCGATTTTCATCGAACCCTTACCGATTTACAGCTTCGCCATCCCCGGCAACGATTGCATCCGCGAATGCGGCACTTGCTAATATCAGCGAAAACCCTGTCTTCAGGGAAAAACTATGGGAAAACGCCAACCGTCTGCATGCGGCGCTCACTCAGTTCGGCCTGCGTCTCGCGGCGAAACCAGGCCCCGTGATTTCCGTACTTCTTCCAACAAAAGAGGACGCTTTCGCAGCCTGGGATTTCCTCTTGGAGCACGGCGTCTACGTCAACATGGCGATCCCGCCCGGCACGCCTGGCAAGGAATCGCTCTTGCGTCTCGCCGTTTCGTCCGCCCATAGCGCGGACGATATTGATCGTCTCGTGTCAGCGTATGAGGCGATGGCTGAAGCATTCCCTTCGGCGCGCGTTACTTCTGACGCATGACGATTGGCATAGCATGCTGTTTTGCAGGGAGGTGGCGCGGCATCAGTTGTGATTTACTACGCAGAGTTGTCCCGGTGGGGCGCATATAAACGCCAGCGGGCATCTTTGACCTACACAAAGTTGTCGCATTTAGTGACTAGAGAAATTGCTGGCGGCCGGCACGCTTTATCACGATTGCGTCATGCGTAATTTTCGACATAATTCCGCCGTTTGAAGGGCAAAGAAGTAAGATCAACTGGTTTTTGATCAGAACAGGAAACAAGATCATGTTAAAGCGTATCGGATTTTTCACATCAGCGTTTCTTTGTCTCTCCACGGCGACTGTGAACGCCAATGATGACGATGACGCGGCAAGCGCTGCGGACTTCACATTCGAACATGTGAGCTGTTCAGGCCATGAAAATGAAATCCGCATCATCGTCAATGACGTAAAGGGCGCACATGGCCTGATCACAGCAGATTTATACCCCAACGAGGAAGATGGCTTCCTGCGCGGCCGCGGTCGGATTTTGCAAGTCAGGTTCGCCGCCAAGGCGCCGCAGACAAAATTCTGCATCCGCGCGCCCGAAAGCGGTCTTTTCGCCATGTCCGTTTATCATGACGAAAACGCCAATGGTGATTTTGACAAAAACGGCATCGGCCTTCCAGCTGAGCCTTGGGGCATTTCAAACAATCCAAAGGTGCGTTTCGGCCCGCCAAAAGTTGAAAAGGCGTTGTTTGAGGTTGGCGCCGAGACCGGCGCAAAAGTCAGCATCAACCTAAACTAAACCGCGCCCACTTTTTTCGAATTAAGAACGCAGTCTAGATTCTTTAGTAGTCGCGCTTCCGAACCCAAGTCGATGGAAGGGAACCGTCGACGCTCACACTTTTTGTGGACGCGCTCTAGACACCCGTATAGCTTTTCATTGAGCGGCTTTCGCATTAGGTCTTAAATAACATGCGGAGTGCATCAACCTGTTAATGGTAGTGCCAAAATTACGAAAGCGTCTGGATGAATCAGAACACTGCTCATAGCTTGGCAACGAATGCTATCGACGTACGCTCAGTCGCCTCTTCTGCTGACCGTAAGTTGTTCATCCAGCTTCCAAACACTCTCTACAAGGACGACCCAAACTATATTGCACCGCTGGAATTTGAAATTGGGTCCCGCCTGGACGCTAACAAGAATCCGGGCCTGAAAGATTCACCGCACCAACTATGGATTGCCTACAAGAATGGCGTCCCGGCGGGGCGCATTGGCGCTATCGTCAATAAACGCCACCTTGAGCGCCACAATGATGGCGCCGGGCATTTCGGTTTCTTTGAATGCATAGACGACCAGCACGTCGCGCAATCATTACTCGACACCGCCAGCGCCTGGCTAAAGCAGCAGGGTATGAGCAAGATTGCAGGCCCATTTAATTTTTCTGTCAATGAAGAAATGGGCATGCTCATCGACGGCTTCGAGGAACCGCCATATGTGATGATGCCTCATGGCCGCCCCTATTATCCCGCACTGATGGAAAAGGAAGGGTTCGGCAAAGCCATAGATGTTTATGCATTGCGGTTTTTCACACAGAAAAGGCTTGTTCCGAAAAAGCGCCAACGTTTTCTCGACAAGGCGCTTTCAAATCCGAAAGTATCTTACCGCACACTGAATATGTCTGACTTTGACGCGGATATCAAAAGAGTCGTCGATATATTTAACGACGCCTGGTATGACAACTGGGGCTTTGTACCGCTCAGCAATGAACAGGCTGAGCATATGGCCAAAGAGCTGCGCCCCGTCATATCTCCGCATAATGTCGTCTTTTGTTATTATGACGGCGAGCCAGCCGCCTTCGGCCTGGTCCTGCCTGATGTTAATCATGCGATCCGTGATTTCGGCGGCAAGCTTTTGCCGTTCAACTGGGTGAAGCTGATCTGGCGGCTAAAAATAAAGGGCGTGCACAGGGCGCGCATGCCGTTAATGGGCGTCGTCCGCAAACTGCATCGCCGGCCGGTTGGTACAGCGCTGGCGTATAAGATGATAGAGATGGTTTACCAAGCCAATACACAGCGCGGCGTTTGCGATTCTGAATTATCATGGATTTTGGAAAGCAATGAGTCGATGATCTCAATGCTGAAAGACCTTGGCGGAGAAATCTACAAAACCTACCGGATTTACGAAAGACCGTTGTGAGACCCAACCTCGTCATATTAATTGCAGCATTGTTTTCGGCTCAGTGCGCATGCGCTTCGGAACCGGTCGAACCGACGATATATGATTATCGCATATTGGAAACTTATCCGCACGCTACGGACGGGTTCACGCAAGGCCTGTTTTTCGACGGCGACACCCTTGTTGAGAGCACCGGCCTTTTTGGCGAATCCTCATTACGCCGTGTAGAGCTTGATAGCGGCGAGGTCGTTCAATCCGCCGCCCTTGCGCCCGAGATTTTCGGAGAAGGCTCCGCGATCATAGATGATGATATTTTCGTTATAAGCTGGCGGAACGGCAAAGCCTTCCGGTTCGATGCGAAAAGTTTCGAGATGGAAGAAAGCTTCAAGTACGAAGGTGAAGGCTGGGGCCTCACCAACAATGGCAATGAGCTGGTGATGAGCGATGGAACAGATCAATTGAGATTTCTTGATCCATTGGACTTTTCAGAAAAGCGAAGAACACAAGTCACCTTGCGGGGCGAGCCACTCGGCAAGCTCAATGAACTCGAGTGGGTCGAAGGCGAGATTTATGCAAATATCTGGTTGACCAATGTTCTTGCCCGCATTGACCCCGAGACAGGCGCCGTTACAGGGCTCGTGGACCTTAGGGGCCTGCTGCCGGAAAAAGATTTCATTCAGGGACAAACCGATGTCCTGAACGGCATTGCCTACAACGGTGAGGAAAATATTCTCTATGTCACCGGCAAAAACTGGCCAAAGCTGTTCAAGATTGAACTGGTCGAAAAACCGTAACCAAAGACCCTATCTGAAAAACGGCTCGTCAAAACTGCGCAGCTTGCGCGAGTGCAGCGTTCCCGCATTCGCTTCTTCACGAAGGACTTCTATTGCCTTAACGCCGATCTCGAGATGCTGGCTGACGCGTTCCTGGTAAAAAGCATCCGCCATGCCTGGCAACTTCACCTCGCCATGAAGCGGGCGATCGGAGACGCAAAGCAATGTTCCATAAGGCACGCGATAACGATAACCGTTTGCTGCAATTGTCGCCGATTCCATATCGATCGCGATGGCCCGCGCCTGATTTAAACGCACTGCATTGCGTTCGAAACGTAATTCCCAGTTGCGGTCGCTGGTGGTGACAACTGTTCCCGTACGCAAGTGCTCTTTCAGTTTCTTTGCTTCGATACCCGACACTTCCTGCACCGCGCGCGTTAGAGCAAGCTGTATTTCCGCCAATGTCGGTAGCGGCACCGATGGCGGCAAGACGTCATCAAGCACATTGTCTTCGCGCAAATAAGCATGCGCGAGAACGTAATCGCCCAACCGCTGCGTACGGCGCAATCCGCCGCAATGACCGATCATCAGCCAGACATGAGGACGCAACACAGCTAGATGGTCAGTAATTGTTTTCGCGTTTGAGGGGCCGACGCCAATATTGACGAGCGTAATGCCCTTATGCCCTTTCTGCACCAGATGATAAGCGGGCATTTGCGGCAATTGAGAAAGCGGCGGCGTGTTCGGCGCGACTGTTTTCGTCGTGGTGCGGTCGCCAGGTTCAATCAGCGCCTCTGCGCGCCCCGCAGCCAGTTCATCACGCGCATATTCGACAAACTCATCCACATACCGTTGATAGTTCGTGAACAGAATATAGTCCTGAAAGTGCTCTGGCTTCGTCGCCGTATAGTGCTGTATCCGGTGCAGCGAATAATCTACCCGCTCGGCAGTGAACAAGGTCAATGGCATAGCGCCGTGTCTTTTCAGTATATATTGCCCGTCGACAATATCATCATTGGTGGCGACCAGATTAGGCGTGTGGAAATGGTGCTGAAGACGAAGCCGCTTGTCGAGCGTCAACGACGCCGTCGCTTTTTCAAGCGCAAACGTCAGCGGAATTGGCGTGTATGATTTTCCAACAAAAATCTTCGCAGAAAATCGCTCTATGATCCGGCTCAGTTGTTCTTCAAGATAGCTGCCGAAAAGCGCAGGCTGGGTGATTGTCGCGCCGTGAACGCTTACCGATGCGATTTGCCCAAGCGCCAGTTTAGAGGTCTGCGGGGCAGCCTCAGCCGGCACGACCGCGCAGAGATAAGGGTAGACCGCACCACCCTCCTGTTCGAGTTTTTCAGCGCCATCGAGATAGCGTTCAAACCGCTGCTTTGTCAGCTGATGCGCTTCTTCATATAGCGCCGTCAATCGCTTCACAGCATCTTGCGGCGTCTCACAGGCGACAAGATCGCTGGCTGGCGCATTAAATGGCGGAACGTCGGCCATGCCTCCTCCGGGTAAGTAAAAAGTCCCGTCCCTTACACTGCCGCAATGAAATTTGCCAGCATCGCAGTTAGAGTTTTAAGGTTTTAGTGACGGCTTAACCGCTCAATGATCCGCCGTGAGATTATAACAGCCCGGTCTCTGAGGGGCGCACGCCCGGGGCTCGGCGGTCGCCCGCCCCGAGATCGCAGCCAGCCATTTCCCCTGCGCAGGAGCCCCTCATTGTCCGAGGCAGCACTGCGCCACGTAATCGAAAGTGAAACGGATACCGCATCGTTCACCGCAACCCAGTGCGGTGACTTCACCGGGACGTAGAGCGCATCACCTGGCTTCAATGTTATCGCCTGCGCCTGTTTTTCAAACTCTTCCCTGTAAGGAAGGTTTCTGTGAGCCCCTTCTATATGGAAAGCCTCGTGTTGCTCGTCAGAAACGATATCCCGGCTTTTGTTCGGATAGATTCTAAAGGTCTTAGAGCCCTCCAATTGCATCAGGATGTTATGCTCCGGATCCATATGAAACGGCGTCACTGATCCTGGCGAAGAAACAAAAACAAACGCCTCGCGCTTGTGCATAGCCCCGGATGATTTCTCAACAATGCCTTCGATCGCGCCCAGGCAATGATCCATGGCCTGTCTATAGGATGGCTGTTGTTCGACGTTTTTTAAAACCATCCAGGAATTATTTTCTGCAATACGACGAACGGTTTCCTCAGGCGTCAGGCCATTCATTGGTGTTGTCGTCGGGTCCTGACTGATGGGAAGGTCGCCGGCGTTATATTCGACGCTTTCGACAGGCAACGCCGCCGCCAGCGCCGTCAATTGATCAATTCTAAAAAGCTGATGGCCCGATAATGAATGCCGCAATACGCACCACTGATCGGGGTAGCGGCCTGAGAAGCTTTCGAAAGACTGCGGGTCGAAAATCATTTCCGCCCTTTCGACACTTTTGCGCGCACGCCTTCCAGACGTCTGCAAAGCCCTGTGATAGTACGCCTCCTCAGCCCACTGCCGCTTATATTCAGTGTTGTGAGGTCCCGTCGCGCGCGCCAGAGACCGTTGATCATGGAGTGATCAGGCGAAGCGCACGAGTCCATAAAGAGAAAATCGTCTCTTTCCAGCAGTGACCGCATGGCTTCGATTTCGATCATGACGCCAGGCGAATATCTGGCGAAATCAGGGTCGTGACAGATCTTCAGAGAATACCCCGCCCCGTTAGCGATCAGGCTGACGAGCATGGCGATCGGCCGGTCATCCAGATCAATTCGTATGAAGTGCAGCTTACCCGCAATGCTGGCGGCGGAAATTGCCTCGCGAAACCAGTATTCATCCGCTTCATGTGCTTTTAAGGACGTACGCCGTTTTCTTTTCCAGCCATTGTCTTCGAGGGCCAGAAAAGCCTCGATCCACTGATCGAGGTTATCGTTTCCTGAATATTCACGCACGTGAACATGGCCCAATTCCTCCAGCCGGTTGCGCAGACGCTTCAGTTCTTTTCGCTTTTTTTTCCGCACATGAACCGCAAGCGTCGCCTCGGCCGAAGCGCCTGATCGCAAAATGGCGCGTCCAATACGATGCGTTTCATACATAGACCGTCCGGCCATTTGCACGGTTTTTTCAGCCGTCTTCAGCAGGTTCCCCTCACAATCGATGCGAGAGAGCGATAAAAAGTCCCGCGCTTCATCACCATCACACAAAAGAGCCATCAGGGATGATAACGCAGCCGCTACGGCGCCGCGCTTGACCAACGGCGTCGTGAAATAACAATGGGGATAGATCCAGCTTTTCCAATGCGCGACAGGAAGCCGCGCATAGCCGCGCGAAGCGCGAACCGGCAGAAGCGCAAGCAATTCATCGCCTGACCAGATGCATGCGAGGCGAACCTTTTTATCAGCATAAGACTGAAGCGCCGGCACGAGCGCCCATGATTCATAGAACGGGTTTTCTTCAGCAAGATCGCCAGCGAGACGTCGCCATGCGGACAGCAATCTCTCATCAAACTGGTTAACATCCGCGCTGAGCAATTCCGCGCGGATTTCGGACGCTTTTTCTGAAGTTGCCGCGATATGAGACATCGCGCTTGCCATTACTTTTCCACTCTCACCACGACGGCGCATTAACCCGAATTTTATACGCGTTTGCGCGGGCCTTGCATAAGGCGGGCCGATTATAGCTTGCGCATCTCATCATCGTTCAGGGGCCGGGCTTCATCCGTCAACATAATAGGTACGCCGTCGCGAATGGGATACGCGAGCGCCGCTTTTTTGCTATGCAATTCGTTATTCTCCCGGTCAAAAACGAGCGGCCCTTTCGTTTGCGGACAGACCAGAATCTCCAAGAGCTTGGGGTCGACCGCAGCACGATTGTCGGGTTTGTTTGTGTCGGCCATGCATTTGATCCTTAAAGCATATGGCTATTGCAAAAGCGGGTCATCACCGCCGCTGTCATCGGCGTCAGAAAATCGCATCAACGTCATCAGGCATTTCGCCTGATCAACGATACTGGGCGTTTCCAGAATCGCCTGTTTTTCATTTGGCGCAAAAGGACAGCCCATGGCCAGTGAGACAATCAGCGCCTCAACAGGGGCGTTGCTCGCCTGCTCCCATTCCACGTGAAGGTTTTCAGCCTCCAGATAGTTTTTCAGGACCGAGAGCAATTCGTCCCGGTCCACCGCCTCGGCAGTCGGATCCTTTTCTGCATCACGTTCAAAATAAGACCAGTCAGGGCGCGCCAAGCGGTATGGGGTATCGCTCGCTACCTCTTCATCTAATTTGAACCGCCGTGCGCCAGTCAGTGTAATGACATAACGGCCATCATCGGTTTCGGCGAATGACGTAATCCGTCCGGCGCAGCCGACATCGTATAGGGCGGGTTTTTCATCTTGCATGCCGTCTTTTGGCTGGATCATGCCGATCAACCGGGCGCCGCCAAGCGCATCATCGATCATTCGCAAATAGCGCGGTTCGAAAATATTGAGCGGCAATTGCCCGCCAGGCAATAGAACCGCGCCTTCCAGCGGAAACAGCGGCAACGTTTCGGGCGTTGCGCTTCGGCGCCGCGCGCGTGCCGCCTCCATTATGAGAACAGCACCGACGACAGTTTTCGCCGGCCTCGCACCGTGGCTGGGTGAGTTTGTCCGAGCGCATCAAAAACCGTCAACAGCTTCTTGCGCGCGGCTTCTTCGTTCCACTCCCGGTCACGCTCTATGATCGCCAGCAGCGTGTCCACCGCTTCTTCCATGGCGCCGGCGCTTAGCTGCGCCCCGGCAAGATCGAAACGCGCTTCCAGGTTCTCTGGTTCTGATGCAACTTTTGCCTCCAGCGCGGCGACATCGCCGCTATTGCCGCTTTCCGCCAAGGATAGAGCCGCTGCAACACTGGAAAGTTCCGGATCGCTCTGCTTGTCAGCAGGCGCCAGCGCCAAGGTCTGCTTCGCCTGCTCTGCATCACCGAGCGCCAGATGGCAGCGCGCAAGCCCGGCGATCGCCGCAATGTTTTCAGGGTCAGTCTGCACGCCTTGCGCAAAAAGCTGCGCCGCAGCCGTCACGTCGCCATTAGCCAACGCCGCAGCGCCAAGCTCTGCGTAATTGTCCTGCGCCGCCTCCTCTTGACCGGGAACGCCAGCCGAGCTCGCAGCCTGCACGAGACGGTCAATAAAATCCTTGATTTCACTTTCCGGCACCGCGCCCTGAAATCCATCTACAGGACGGCCCTGGAAAAACGCGTACACCGTCGGGATCGACTGAATACGCAACTGCGAGGCAAGCATCTGGTTCTTGTCTATATCGATTTTGACGAGACGCACCTTGCCGCCCGCCGCCTTCACCGCCTTTTCCAGCGCTGGCGCAAGCTGCTTGCAGGGCTGGCACCAGTCAGCCCAGAAATCCACAACTACCGGCGTCGTCATCGACGCTGACAGTACATCAGCTTCAAAAGTCTCAATCGTGGCGTCCTTGATCAGATCGCCATTATCCGCATCGCCTGTCGGCAGGCCATTGGCGCCGAGTATCTCGCTCATGCCGAAATCTCCGTCATTTCGCTCCCATAAATGAGGGCCCGCGCCGCGAAACGCAACCGTTCAGGACGCCAGCGGGGCCTCAAGATCAATGATCTGCGCCTCGAAACCGCATGCTGACACGAATGCCTTGAGGTCGGACGGCGCGATCGCGGTCGAAGCGGTGTTTTCAAGGGGATGAAACCAGACCGGATCACAGGCCAGGAGCGCTGTGTCGAGGATTACGGAGGAAAGCGCCGCCGCGCTTTTATTGATCAGCGTAAAAGGTGTCACCGCGCCGGGAATGACCCCGAGGGTTTCAGTCATCAACGCCGGCTTGCCGAACGACAACCGCCCCTTCGCGCCGATCCGCTTGCCAAGGCCGACAAGATCGACGCGTGTCTCCCCCAGCGCCACGGCAAGAAAGAGCGATCCTTTTTTGTCTTTCAAAAACAGATTTTTCGAGTGCCCGCCGGCCCATTGGCGTTTCAGCGCCCGGCCCTGCTCAACCGTAAAAATCGCCTCATGTTCGACCGTCTTGTGGGTGATATTCAACCTGTCGAGGAAAGCAAAAAGGTCTTCCCGGCTCGCAGCGTCAGGGGCCGGTTGCGGCGCATCGGCGCTCTCTTCGGTCATGGGTTAACGCTCCGGCCAGCCAGGATGGTTAAGGCGAAATCTTCCGCTTGCAATAGCGCAATCCCTCGTGCATATAGCGGCCCCTGCCGGTCATCAACTACCGGCGGAATAGTGAGCGGGCGTAGCTCAGGGGTAGAGCGAAACCTTGCCAAGGTTTAGGTCGTGCGTTCGAATCGCATCGCCCGCTCCAATTTTCTTCAGGACATTTGTTCAGTGTTTCGTTGGCGGTCTGCCCGTGGTTTCAAGGGGCACGCCCGCCGGTCCGATCGACGCATAGTCCGTCGTCTTGCCGCCTGTCCCGGACCCCGATCCGGGGTTCGTCACGTCGTCCATAAAGAGTGAGGCGGATCTGAATGATTGGTGTGGGACCCCATCATTCAAACCGAACACCTCGTGTTAAAGCTGTATTCAACATGGAAGAGGCGTGGCAATCGAACTCCGCATAGTTCGAATTTTGACTAGACTACTATAACCAAGCGACAGTTTTGTATTTTAAAGCTGAAAATGCTCGCTGCTGATCTTGGGTAGGAAATGCCCATCCATATACTGACAGCGACGCCAGAATATCTCCGCCTACTATTTCCAACGAACCACGGCCCGCTAACAACCTTATACCTGTTGTAATTATATACCCCGCTTCATGAATAGTTAAACGTTCAGCACCCTGAATGTTTATTTTTTTAAATGGAAGTTTCTTTTCTTTTTCCAACGTAACATCTGTTAGAGATAACGTCAGTATATCAATTTCGAAGCAACCTCCGAAATTAGTAGGTGTCGATTGCACTAGCAGCCTATTTGGAAAACCAAAATCAAAGATAAGGCTATCTATTTTGTTGTGATTTAATCGTCTTTCAGCGAGCCCAACCAGCGGATTATCAAAAAGCTTGGTTAGTGCGACAGAATTTTCACCAATTGCTTTAATCAGTTCCACCATGAGGACTCGCTCCATTTATAGCGTATGGCGCTAACGCTTGATGCGTCCTATCTTGCTTGCCGAAAAGTGAGATAAGTTTGATAAAAATCAAATAAGTAATCTGGGACGGTCTGGCGTTCAATTTGAAAATATTGCTCTTTAATTGACTCATCGGCGAAATAAGAATCCTCCATAAGATCAATCATGCGATTTAATATTCGCTTGATGCTATCTGACAACTTGTTCGCTTCGATAGCTTTTCTGGCAGTTTCCATACGCACCTTCATATCGTCAGGTTTAGTCAACTTGTGCGGCGCCGTAAATCCAACAATTTGTATTATGAGAAATATTAAAACACTTTCTCGCTTCTTGATTTTTCCAGCGCGCACATCATCTACTAATTTGAACATAAACCTATTCATGTCTTGCATCTCTTTTTCTTTATTCCCCTTGAGGTCGGCAACCCACAAAGCCTTTCCTAGTTCGCAAGCTTCAATTGCTAACTGTTCGTATTTATTGTTGGTATTCGTCATGATTTTACAAGTTGCTTAATTTAAGCCTTCTGGTTGGGCTGGCAGAGTTACCCCTTCAAACATCAAATAAATGACTCCCAAACCATTTCCGTATGTTTATTGCTGCGAGAGCCCTCCTGACTTTGCTCGTTCTTTTCTTCATCGCTCGTCCCTTTCTCAATTTCACCACTTCTTGTTTCTGTTGAAACACCTGGGATTGGATGCAGCTTAACATCCCCACAGGACGGCGCTGCTCCTGCAGGGCTTCCTTCACCAGCCAATCCTTTACGGCCAGCGCTATCATTGAATATGAATTTGTCGATAGCTACAGCCGCTGATCCTATAATCAATGCGGCTTTTCAATTGCCGTTGCCGCCGACGCAACAGCATCACCACATGCAGGGTTCAGACAAGCCGCTAAGACCGCAATTTCCCTGTTGGGATCCGTCATTTTCACCGGATCGTTAGCGACGCAAGCGTAAAGGTTCAGTCGGTCCTGATAATCGATTGGATCGGTTAAGTAGAACCTACGATCAGCGTGTCATAGTAAGGGGCCTTTATGTGTCGGCTTGAGTGCGCCCAGCGTGGCGAGCCATTTTATCGGGCCCCCAACCCCGATGTGCATGCATCCCTCACCCGTCATCAGGGCTGAACTTTACCGCAGCTTGTTGCCGTCCAGATCCCAAATTTCGACAGACTCCAGCCCAAGCGAGCGTAACGGCTGTTCGATCTCATCAAGATCGCCGACAACAATCCAGGTAAAAGTCGCTGGCTGAAAGACCTGACGCGCCGCCGCCTCAATGTCGCTGAGGGCAAGGCTTTCAAACTGCTGTTTCAGCGTCGCAGGATAATCCAGCGGCCTGCCATAACGCAGGCTGGAAAGCATGGATGACATGACCGCTCCGCCAGTTTCATAGTTGCCGGGCAATGATTTGACATTCAGCGCCACGACATCGCTCAACTCTTCGCCCGTCGCCGGCGCGCTCGTCAGGAACCGCCCGATCTCATTGCGCATTTCAGTAAGCGCTTCGGCTGTCTTGTCCGTCTGAACCGGCGCATAGGCGATCACCGGGCGCTGCCCCTTGGCGCCGACAAGAAAAGTAAAGGCGCCATAGGCCCAGCTTTTATCCTCGCGCAAATTCATGTTGATGCGGGACGTAAACTGGCCGCCGAGAATATCGTTCATCGCCGTGATGGCGGGATCATTTGGCGCAGACGAAGACGGCGCCAGTCTGCCGCCCATGATGATTGATTGCGGCGATCCCGGCTTGTCGATCAAGATAAGCCGGTTGTTAGTTGCATTCGCGACATTCGCAATCGCCTTTTCCGGCACGTCAGTCGTCGACGCCCACCTTCTCAGCGCCCTTTCAAGTTCAGGCTTGATTTCAGCGAGAGTCGTATCGCCAACAACGACAATGGAGGCATTGGACGGCTGCAACCACGTGGCGTGAAACGCCAGCAGATCGTCTCGCGTGATGGATTGTATAGAATCCGCCGTCCCCGATCCCGTGTAGGGAATGCCATAAGCATGGCTTGATCCATACAGCGCAGGAGGCAGAAGGCGCAGCGCAAGCTGCACGGGCTGCGCCTGTTCTTGCGCGATGCCGGCGAGCCATTGTTTGCGCAGACGGTCAATTTCCTTTTGGTCGAACGCAGGATTCATGATCACGTCAGCATAAAGCGCAAGCGACGCCCGGAGATTTGATTTCAGAGCCGACAAGGAAACGCTTGACGTATCCAACGTTGAAGATGTGCCGATAATGGCGCCAAGATTTTCCGCCTCCTCAGCAATCGCAAGGGCTGAACGCCGCTGCGTACCCTCGTCAAGCATTGCAAGCGTATAGGACGAAACACCAAGCTTGCCGCCCTGGTCGGCCGCATAACCAGCGTCGAAAACGGTTGCTATATTAACAACCGGCACCGTTGGCCGGTTGGCGACATAAAGTTTCACGCCATTTGAAAGCACATCGGTTTCGACTTCCGGAAACGACAGGTCTGGCGTCGATGTCGGGAATGGCAAGCTCGCGCGATCAGGCGATATATCCGTAGAAGAATATGCCGGATACGGTTTAACAATAACCTGATGGTAACCGTCGCTCAGCCATTTCTTGGCCGCTGCCTGTACATCGGCAGGCGTCGCCGCCTCAATCCATGGCAAGAACGTATTTGTGATAAATAGCGGGTCATCGGCGTAAAGCTCCCCCTGACCGAGAATACCGGCGATACCGTCATCTCCGCTGACGCTTTCGATGCCGCGAATAAGCGATGCCCTATAGTCGGTCTTGATACGGTTGAGCTCTGCAGGCGTGGGCCCTTCGCTGATGAGCCTATCAATGATTGTGTTGACTTCCTGCTCTACGCCGTCGATGGCGACGCCATCGCGCGCGTCGACAGTAACAGCGAACATACTGGCTAACTGCTGTACGTTTACATAAGAATATGCGCTAGTGGCGATTTGCTTGTCATAGACAAGCGATCCAAAAAGCCGCGAATTTTTACCGCCGCCGAGCACAGCCGCCGCCAGCTCCAGCATGGCGCGGTCTTTGTCGAGACGGCCTGGAACCGCCCATTGCCGCGTCAAACGCTCTTGCGGAACCTTGTCGTACATCGTTTCCGACGTGTTTTTCCGCCGGTCAGGAACGAAACTGTCCCAAACCGTCAGCGGCGGGCCGGAAGGGGTTTCGCCAAAGTATTTCTCAACAAGGGGCCTTGCCTCATCGGCGTTAATGTCGCCCGCCAGAACCAGAACCGTATTCGCAGCGCCATAATACGTATTAAACCATTGATGAACGTCCTCCAGCGACGCTGCGTTCAAATCTTCCATCGAGCCGATAGTTGAATGACGATAGGGATGACCGGCGGGAAATAACCCTTCAAGAATTCTGTACCCTACTCTGCCGTAGGGCTGGTTATCGCCTTGACGTTTTTCGTTTTGCACGACCCCGCGCTGCTCATCGAGTTTCTCTTGCGTCACCGCGCCCAAGAGATTTCCCATGCGATCGGACTCCATCCATAAGGCGAGTTCAAGAGCAGGCGTCGGCACAGTCTCATAATAAACGGTCCGGTCAAACCAGGTGTTGCCGTTCACTGACGTGGCGCCGACCTGTTCAAGCGGCTTGAAAAATTCTCCGTCATAATTTTCAGAACCGTTGTACATGAGATGCTCAAAAAGATGGGCGAAGCCGGTTCGCCCCTCAGGCTCATCTCTCGACCCCACGCCATACCATATGTTTACGGCGACAATGGGCGCCTTGCGATCTTCATGAACGATCACCCTCAAACCATTATCCAGAGTAAACTTCTCGTAGGTGAGTTCCAGATCATTGGCGTTCGCAGAAGCTGAAAGTCCAACCACCAGAGTAGCTATCGCCGTTATGATGAACTTACCCAAACGGCAGCATGTATTTGTCGCACTTTTCATGGCCTCACCCCTGGCAATTAGTGTTATTTTGTTCACTTTTACGCATTTTTTTGAATACGTAAAGGGCGGTATGGCTGTGTATCACCGGCGTCTCACAGTCATGTGATTGTCAGCCACGCGAGTGCCGAGAGCAGCCCGAAAAACAACCAATATCAATTGGCTGACGCCGATATGACGGCTATAGATTCACGCATTAAATCATTGTGGTAGGTTGTATATTGCGTATCAATCGTATTGATCATCATACTGAGCGCCACATCATGAGACGGTAAATACTCGGTCACGGATATGTACCCGAGCATGTAACCTCTGTGAAAATAGCGCTCTCCCAGCCTCTCGTCGGACAAGTGCTGTATGCCCGGCCCATACCCCGCCTGTAACGTTTCGATAGCGCGCGCATCAATGTTTGACCGCTGAACATCAAGATAGTCCCCGGATATCGCCTCACCGCCAAACCAGGCCCTCGCCCAAAGGGCAAGGTCGCCTGCCGTGCTCACATAACCGCCGCCGCCCCATTCAAACTCCGGGTCGTAAACAAACACGCCATCGTCAGTCAGGGATTTTTCCGGAACACCGCCAAATGCATCCCGATAGGGCGCAGGAATATAACCCGCCGCTATGTTTTTCATCTCCCGCTTTTGCGGAGCTATGTCATTCAAATTGAGTGGCGTCAGGAATTTTTCTTGCACGAAAACTTCCAGCGATTGGCCGGAAACCTCTTCGACAATGAGCGCGACAAGCACGTAACTCACATCCGTGTAATGAAACCCTTCTCCTGCCGGAAACGACGGCGCCGTACCGCTGACCGCTTTTGCGTAATCTTCATGAGTAACGCCCAGTGAGGACAGCGTTTTATCTTCTGCAATCGCCTGATTGAACAGTGCAAGCATCTCGGGATCAGCGATATAATCCGTCGCTACACCTGACGTGTGCGTCAAGAGGTGACCAATCGTGATATCATCGGCATTAGGCCAATCACCAAACCAAGACTTATCGCCAAGCCATCGCATGGCCTTGTCGTCATAGTCTATTGCGCCTTCCATCATGAGCGAAAGCGCGGCAGCGGCGACGAATGTTTTTCCGATACTGCCTGCCGGCATCCGGTGCGTATCGTCCATCGCTATATCCTGCTCGAGATCGGCAAGCCCGCTCGCCGCCTCGCAAAGCGTTCCATCGGGTAAAGAGAGTGCCGCCGTCGCGCCAGGAAAGCCCGCCGTCAATTGTATGCCCTCGAGTTTTGCCTGGAATGCTGCACAGATCTTGCCGGAATCTGCATCACTTGCGGTTGCCTCTCGCTCGACTGCGCAGGCTGAAACAAGCACGGCTGAAACAATAAACCCGCACAGGCCCGACAATGGTGGTCTGAAATTCGCCGCCATTTTCGTCCACCGCTCATTTGTAGTGTTATTGCGCACGCATACGGTCCCTTAGTTCACGAAATGGAAGATCGTATCGCCAGTTGGGAAACCGGTAACTGTTGGCGAGGGAAAGCCCGGCGTCAAAAAATACACGCGTATCTTCTTCAATACCGGCCATATCCCAGGTTTCCGCGTCATACTCGTCAGCCGGCTTGTGATATTTGGTCGTAACGTACTCGCCGTATTTTGCCGCCAAAGGACTGTCTTCAGACCACTTGCTCATATCGGGAGCGCCTACAGCGAAGATCGACGGAATGCCCGCTTCTGCGAATGGATGCGCGTCATTGCGGTAAAAAGCGCCAACCTCAGGGTTACCATCACCTTGTAAAACGCGGCCAATCCGCGATGCAGCACGCTCAAACTCGTCCTGAATTTCAGAAAAATCCAATCCCACGATCGTCATGGCGTCAAAAGAGCCAAAAGGAAAATGTGTATCCATATTCAGGACAGCGACGATGTTTTTATGCGCGCAAAGCGGTTCTCTTACGAGATGTTTGGCCCCAAGCAGACCTTTTTCTTCTGCTGTCGTCGCAACGACATAGACTGAACGGCGCGGCGGCTGGGGCAACATTGCATAAGCTTCAGCAAGCTCGATCATTGCCGCTGTGCCAGTCGCGTTATCAACAGCGCCGTTAAAAATCTGGTCGCCTTCCACGTCTTTATTGACGCCGACATGATCCCAATGCGCCGTGTATATTACACACTCGTCCGGCGCTTCACTTCCTTCTATTTTTGCTACGACATTGTGCGAAACATACCGGCGCACCTTTCCGCCATAGGTCGTGTGCGCTTGCGCATCGAGCGAAATTAGTTGACCGCTCTGTTCATTTGCCGCCGCCGTCGCCGCGGCATAATCGACGCCAGCAAAGTCGAACAACGCCATGGTCGCAGGTTCGCTCATCTGGATGGAAATGTCTGGCAACTCAGACTTGTCAGTGGAAGCGAGAAAAGATTGCGTTGCGCCAGCACCACCCGATTGCATCAGCGTCCAGGGCCAGCCTGCACTTTCTTGCGTATGGATAAGGATGACGCCGGCAGCACCATGGGAGGCTGCAAGTGCGTACTTCTTGTCCTGATGATAATGCGGCGTCAGTTGCCGGCCCATGAAATAATCGTCATCGCCTTCGCGGCTTGGCTCTCCGCGCATAACAATAACTATCGCGCCTTCGACATCTGCGTTTTTGTAGTCATCCCAGCCATACTCAGGCGCCGTAATGCCATATCCTGCGAAAATCAGCTTGGCGCCATCAATTGACCCTTTGCCGTCTGCATTTCCGTCGAACGTTACGAAATCATCGAATGCCGCAAACTCTTTGGTTTGTCCGGCTTTTGTGACCGACAGGGAAAAATCGTTATCTCGCGTGACCTCGATTAACGGAACGTCCTGCGTGTATTTCCCGTTGACGCCACCGCGCGCTCCAGATTTTTTGAATGCGTCAACAAGGTAGGAAACTGTTTTTTCCTCGCCCTCTCCGCCGGGTGCGCGACCGAGAAATGCATCAGACGACAAGACCTCGATATGTTTAGCGAGATCTTCTCCCGTGATGGAATGATATGCTGTGTCGTCTGCCACAGCGCCGGTTACCCCGGCAAAAACCACCAATGACGATAAAATTAGGTTACGCATTTCTTCCTTCCAATCACGCCAAAACATGCGGTAGTGATACGCCACCGCCATCTTCCTGTTCAAATTTTTATTGATTGTTTAACAGTTGGCTGATTAGGCGACAAGAAAATTGCGGCGAGCCGAGCTTATTCATCGGGGAACGCCCGTGGCGATTGCCTAAACTCTCTCAAATTTGCGCGTTGTGTCTTTTCGGCAATCACTTTAAATTCCAAAAAACACAGCAGGATCAAACACATGCGCAAGAAACCCGCCCCTTCCGGACAAAAAATCTCGACTAAGCCTTACTGGATCACACGAAAAGATCAGATTACGTGCCTCGCCTCTGCTGTTCGTTTGGACATATTAGACCACTTGGTTGGCGCAGGTCCGATGTCGATCAAGGAACTCGCTTATGAGATCGGCATGAAGCCGTCGGCGCTTTATCACCACTTCGCACAGCTTCAGGAGGTCGATCTGATTTTTGAATCAGGCACGCGGATCGTGAACCGCAAGTCTGAAAAGCTCTACGCGACGCCTTCAAGGAAAATGCGCTTGCTGAAAGCCTTGGGCGATCCCTCGCATGCGGAAGAAATGCAATTGATCGTGAGCGCGCTCGCACGCCGTATTGATCGCGAATTTGCTGACGGACTAGACAACGAAGACCGTAAAACAAGCGGTGTCGGCAGGAATCTCGGCTTTTATCGCGCCATGAACCGGCCCAGCAAAGCCACGCTTCGTGAAATCAACAAGAAACTTGATGAAATAGCGGATCTGCTTTGGGAAGAAAAAGACCCGAACCAGCCGATGATATCGCTTTCCTGGGTGATGGCGCCGTTAGAAACGGACTGAAGCTCTCGTTCAATTTCCTTACGCTTGCCCGTCTAAGCCTGTTAATTTATTATTAGAATATTGAACAAGGCTGGTGCAGCACCAGTTGCGACAGCATTGGAAATATGGACGCTGCTTCCGTTCACCGCTCGTGGCTTGCGATTCATCGCTCCACAATTGCCTTTCTCTGACCGCACCATTCAATAAAGCTACTGGGCGGGAATACATGTAAGATAGGGATCTCTGATGGCGCTAAACCGAAAAACACTTGTAACGATAACGTTCTCTTCAATCGCCATCATGAGCGCCGCCTGCGCGCCTGCTACTACAGACCCTCACAACAGCGACGATGAAACCGCTATTGCAAGCGAAGACCCGTATTTATGGCTGGAAGAAATAGAGGGCGAGCGCGCCCTGGCGTGGGTTGAGCAAGAAAACGAACGGAGCCTTCCCGAACTGACGTCTCACCCTTTGTTCGATACGCTTCATCAAGAAGCGACAGACATCCTGACTTCCGATTCCCGCCTTCCCTATGGGCAGATCATGGGCGATTATATTTACAACCATTGGCAGGACGACATGCATGTGCGCGGTCTCTGGCGGCGCTCTCCTCTGGCGGATTATCTAATCGGCGCACCCAATTGGACCACGCTGATTGATATCGACCAGCTTGCGCGCGACGAAGAAGAGAACTGGGTATTTCATAATTCCAACTGTCTGGGAAAACGTTCCGACAGATGCATGATTGAGCTCTCCCGCGGCGGTCAGGATAAGGCGGTATTCCGGGAATTTTCTCTCGACACGGTGGAATTTGTTGCGGGCGGGTTCGAGGTTCCTGAAGCGCGCACTTTTGTGAGTTGGGTAGATCAAGACCATTTGCTGGTCGCAACCGACTGGAGCGATGACAGCCTCACAAGTTCCGGATACTCAAACGAAGTCAGATTATGGCGACGGGGCAGCTCTCTGAACGAAGCCACGTCTGTCAAAAAAATCTCTAACAACGACACCTTGATTGGTCCGTCATTGCTGAAATCCAAAGAGGGTAAGATTTCTCTTCTTTTCAGATATTTTTCTGACTGGAACGAACAGGAAGTAACACTATTCTCAGCAGACGGAGAGTTAACGACATTGCCCTTTCCGCGACGGTCAGATGTACATGGCCTGATTGGTCGCGAAATCATCATTGGACTGCGTGAAGTCTGGGATTATAGTTCACAAAGTTTTCAGATCGGCGATATCGTTTCTTACCACCTCGACACCAACACAGCGACTCTCGTTTTGCGGCCTGGAGCTAATCAGGCAGTAAATGATGTCACCATCGCCGGTGATTACCTGGCCATCGAAATGCTTGAGGATGTTAACGGCGCGCTTTGGCGCATGAAACGAAACGGGCCCGAATGGACGTCTCAATCTATTGGCGTTCCTGATAATGGTGTTGTTGAAATCGTTTCTGCTGCAGATGACGGAGAGCACCTGCTGATTTCTTATGAGAGTTTTACTCAACCCAATACGCTTTATGATGTTGGGCCGGATAACGCCATCACACGCGTTATGGCGACAGACGATCTTTATGACGCCAGTGACGTTGAGGTGCGCCAGCACTTTGCGACAAGCAAAGACGGGACACGCGTTCCATATTACCTGATTGGAAAGAAAGCTGTGCTGGATGCTGGCGACGCTCCCGCGATCGAATACGCTTATGGCGGTTTTTTGAGCGCCGTACGCCCTGTTTACTACGAAAACCCGTCACGGCCACAGCATGGCGCCCTTGCCGGCAAACTCTGGATTAGTCGCGGCGGCATCCTCGCGCTCGCCAACATTCGTGGCGGCGGAGAATATGGGCCCGCATGGCATTCAGCGGCGCTAAAAGAAAACAGGCAAAAAGCCTTTGATGATTATTACGCTGTTGCCGAAGACATGATCGCCAAAGGTTACACCAACAGCGAGAAATTAGGCGCGCTTGGACGGTCAAATGGCGGCTTGTTGTTAGGGGCGGCGTTAACCCAGCGCCCTGATCTATACGCCGCCTATGACATTGGCGTGCCGCTGCTTGATATGCTCCGATATTCACAGCTTGGCGCCGGCGCGAGCTGGACTGGAGAATATGGCGACCCTGCCATCGCTGAAGAGCGTGCGTTTTTGGAAGACTATTCGCCTTATCAAAACCTTGAACGCGGTCAGCCTTACCCCAAAGTACTATTTTATACCTCGACGCAAGATGACCGCGTCCACCCCGGTCATGCGCGCAAAATGGCGGCGAAAATGCGGGATTACGGGTATGATTTTTATTACTACGAGAATACGGAAGGCGGCCATGGCGGGACTGCCAATCAGGAACAGCTCGCTTTCCGCACAGCCTTGGAATACGTCTATTTCTTCACCATGCTGTTCCCCGAATAGTGACGCCTTGGAGATATAGGTAGGACCTTTACGGATTCCTGTTCATATTTCATTGCTTATTTGAATAATTTTATTATGATCGCCCTGCCTGACGGAGATGGCTCTTCCGTCGGCGTTCGTGTGTCCATAATTTCACGAGGGCTTCATAATGCGTTCAAGAACAACAAAACGATCGCTACTGGTTTCCTGTATCGCGGTCGTGCTTTCCGGCTGCGCCTCACCGAGCAGCACGACGGCGCCTCAAGCAGAGCTTGGCGAGTGGGGCATCGACATGGAAAGCATGAAACCCTCTGTCCACCCTGGCGACAATTTCTTCCATTATGTAAACGGAACATGGCTCGATACGTTCGAGATCCCTGCCGATTTCACCAATTACGGGGCGTTTACCGCGCTTTTTGAACGCTCAGAAGCGCGCGTTAAAGCTATTATCGACGATTACGCCGAGGGTGATGGCGCGTCAGATCCAAACGGGCAAAAAATCGGCGACTACTACACGGCTTTTCTTGATACTGACGAAATCGAACGGCGCGGACTGACAACTATCAGTGCAGATTTTGACGCTATCGCCAACGCGGCGACCCATTCTGATATCGTAGCGCTGATGGGTAACGCCGCCCTTTCCCTCGAAGCGCCATTTTCTATCTACGTTTACGTTGATGCAAAACAGACCGACCGTAACCTCATTCATTTTACGCAAGCGGGACTAGGCCTGCCGAACCGGGAATACTATCTTCAGGACCGTTTTACCGACAAACTCGCCGAGTATGAAGTTCATGTCGCCAAGATGTTGGGACTGGCAGGCGTGGAAAATCCCGAATCCAAGGCGACGAATATTGTCGCGCTTGAAAAGCGAATGGCTGAATTGCATTGGTCGCAAGAACAACAGCGCGATCCAAACCTGACATATAATCCGTTATCAAAAACAGAACTGATGGCGCTGGCGCCGCAAATGCCGTGGGACGCTTTTTTTGAAGCCTCGCACATTGCTGATCAAGATGAGTTCATTATCAATGAACTCGACGCTATCGAAAACCTGGCGAAACTCTTCACGGACACCCCCGTCCCCCTGTGGCGTGACTATCTGCGCTATCACTATCTCTCCAGCTTTGCCGAAGTCTTGCCGGCAGCGTTTGATCAGGAAAATTTCCGTTTTTACGGACAGGAACTGAACGGTCAGCAAGAAATACGCGCGCGCTGGAAACGAGGCGTTACCGCTGTGAACAATGCGCTCGGAGAAGCTGTTGGCAAGATTTATGTAGAGCGCCATTTCCCGGCGGAATCCAAAGAAAAAATGGATGCGCTCATTGGCAATCTGCGCCTGGCCATGGCCGAGCGAATTGATCAACTGGACTGGATGTCTGACCAGACAAAACAAGAAGCCCGCACCAAACTTGAAAAGTTCAGGGCTTATATCGGCTACCCCGACGAATGGCGCGACTATGGTCCGCTGTCGGTTGAGCCGGGTGATGCGCTTGGTAATCTGAAACGTTCTCGCATCGCCAATAGCGAATATTTTCTCGCGCGTCTCGGCAAGCCCGTGGAGCCCGGTAAAGAATGGGGAATGCTGCCGCACACTGTTAATGCCTACTACAGCCCGCCGCGCAACGCGATCTACTTTCCTGCAGCGATATTACAGCCTCCCTTCTTTGACCCGGCTGCTGACCCAGCGGTTAACTATGGCGGCATTGGCGCTGTTATCGGTCACGAAATCGGTCACGGCTTTGACGATCAGGGCCGCAAACAAGATGGCGATGGTTTGCTGCGGGACTGGTGGGCGCCCATGGACGCAGACCAGTTTGCACAAAAAACGAAGAAACTCGGCGAGCAATTCGAGCAATATGAGCCGCTCCCGGGTGAATTCATTAATCCCAACCTGACAATGGGTGAAAATGTCGGTGATCTTGGCGGGCTGGCAATGGCCTATTACGCATACAAACTTTCCTTGAACGGTGAAGAAGCGCCCGTCTTATCAGGTTATTCAGGCGACCAGCGCTTCTTCATGGCCTGGGCGCAAGTATGGCGCCGCAAGTACCGTGAAGACGAGATGCGTATGCGGATGGTTGTCGACCCACACAGCCCTTCCGAGTTCCGAACAAATGGCATCGTTCGCAATATGGACGCCTGGTACGATGCTTTCGAAATAGAGGCTCACCATGACCTCTACCTCCCTCCCGCTGATCGTGTCTCCATCTGGTAACAGTATGCGCGGCCCCCTTCACCGCATGAGATCGATCGGCGGGAGCCCACTTTAACCGGCTTAACCGGGAAAGACTTGGCATGTCGCAAGCGGAGGCGGATACATGTTTCACAACGGTTCACTGCGAAGCACATGTAACGTCGAGCGACAACTCCCCCAAGAAAGCAGATGTTTATTATATAAAAAGCCCTGACCAGCGCGAATTATTGGCTTCAACGCGCTTGCAACCGATCGGAGATCTTCTCTCGGCAAAGGGGCCAATGTCCGTGAAGGAAATCGCAGCCGCGTTGGGTCAACGACCCTCTGCGCTTTATCATCACATCAAAAAAGCGGTGAAGGCCGGTCTGATTGTTGAAACCGGCAGCCGTACGATAAACCGGCGCAAGGAAGTATTATACGATACGCCGGCCGTGAAAATGCGCTTCGGCTTTTCTGTGGCGGACAAGAAGTTAAAGCCGTTGTGGCGCAAAATTCAAACCGCACACAGCCGACAAGCGGACAGAGACTTTATTGGCGCATTGGACAATTCAAAAATCATAGACGATGGGCCGCAACGCAACTTACGCACGTTCCGACTTGTCGGTGCGCCGGATCCGGTTGCCCTGTCGAAAATCAATCAAAAAATTGAGGAAATAAGCGCATTGATGTGGGAGAGCGCTGGGCAGGACAATCCGCTGATCGCCATTACCTGTGTTGTTGCGCCAATGCCGCCGAAAAGCAGCCTCGATTAGGCAGCAATGTACGCCTCGTCGGCAGACTGACAGCATCCCTGCTGTTTTTTCACTTCAAACTGGGCTTTAAAGCCGCCGGATCGTTGCTTTGTTACGCTCCAACTCCGGACGAAGCTGCTTGAACGCGCGGCCATAGCGATAAAATGGTATGCGCGGATGCAAGTGGTGAACGAGGTGATAGTTCTGATTCACCATCGCGGCGACAATCAACGGCTGCATCAGACCACGCCCGAACCAAATGTTCGTATTTTGATATTTCTCACGGCTTTCATGAGGGCAGTGGACCGCATAAGCAAGAAACCCCAGCGCGATCATCACCATGAGGCATGGCAGGGTCCACAACATGAAAACTTCATAACCAATGCCAAGAGCAAAGGCGGCGGCGATAATGCCGAGGATCGCAAGCCGCTGCACCCAGATCGAAATAATCGTTTTCCGAGTAACAAAACCCTGTTTCGCAAGCCGGTGCAGTATGATTTCGTATCCGACGAGCAAGCCGGCGGCGCGCCCAAGTATATCGAAAAAGTTTTTCCCAGCGAACCACATATCGCCATCGAGCGTCGGATGATTAGTCATCCGGTGGTGTGCAAGGTGCACAGCCTTGAACGCAGCGAAAGGCAAAAAGAAAGGAAACGAGCCAATCTGCCCGAGCGCATCATTAAACCATTTCCATTCGGACCGGGCGCCGGAAATATTCCTGTGGGTCGCTTCGTGGTTGAAGTCTGAAAGCACGTAGAAAAGCCCGAAGTTGAGAAATGTTCCGGCCCAGACCGGAATAACCCCAGTGACCGCAGCCCAGGAAACACCGATCAGTCCCGCCCACAACCCGAAGAACAATCCAACAAGCGGCCAAGCGATCGTATTGGAAATTGTTAGCGGGACATCGTCGCCGCTATGATCGCGCAACGGCAGCCTCACGACTTCCGGTGCCAAAGCACCTTCAGCGACAGGCTTCGTTTGAGGTTCAAAAGGTTGTGCGGTTTCAGACATTAATGAGATGTTAATCGCTTTTTTCCCCAAAACAAGAAGGCGCTGCGTTAGGGCGCATCATTAAAGTTTTCGCCCCCGGAACAGAGCTGCGCCAACAGGGCGTTAACTCTCTTGCGCTAACTGTAATCACATGACCGGTTCCGACATTTCAGCGCAGCGCGAGCAGCGTCGCCAGGGGCCTATAGAGCGCTTTCGAGGCGTCCTCGAACGCGACGGGATTTCTGCATCCACAACCCGGTTCAAGGATGCCGAAACCGAGGCCAGATATATGGACTCCCTGGTCAAGGGAACCTTGCCGACGGAACGGGTCTTATGGATCTCAGTTATCGGCGCCTATTTCTCGTTCGGCATTCTCGACATTCTGACGATCCGAGAGAACCTTGAACATTTTCTATGGGTCAGGCTCTTCACCGGTCTTGCGATTGTCGGCTTGATACCACTTTCATTTGTTGGTCGTATCAAACCGCATTTCGGCTGGCTTTCAGCAGCCGCGATCTTCATTTCGGCGCAGGCGATCATCTACATGATCCTAATGATGCCGGCAGAAGGATCTCCGCCCTACATCATCGGCGTGCTTGTCGTTTTCATCGCCACATCCTGTTTGATGAGAATTCCGTTTCGGGTGGCGGCTAGCGTTTATATATTTTCGTCGCTTGTCTATTTCGCAGTCTTGAGTTTTGACACCGAGTTCACCTCGATTGACAGAATCTCCGGCTACTTTTTCATGTTTTCTATCGTGAATGTCGCCGTTCTAACGATTTATACGCAGGAAATTCGCGCGCGTATGATCTGGCTGCGCGACGAACAAAGACAGCGCGACGCCGCTATCATCGAAAAACTCCTTATTGAGGCGACGGCTGCTGACCAATCAAAAATCAACTTCCTGTCGATGATGAGCCACGAGTTAAGAACACCGTTGCATCAGATCATCGGCTATACGGAAGTCGTCACAAACGCATGCAAGGCCGCTAATGACGATGACGAAAATGTGCGCCATTTGAACGAAATTCATGGCTCTGCGCACGTCCTCTTGGCGCGCATCCAGAAGATGCTTCGCTTTGCCGATGCGACAGCAGGTAAAATGAAATATGAGCTCGCTGATACGCCCGTATCCGAACTGGTGGACGTATCGATTGAACAAATGCGCGGCGGGCTTGAGAAAAAATCCATTAGCGTCGATACAAGTGAACTCGAAGACGCAAGCATTGATATCGATATCGTGCATACGTGTTATGCGCTCAACAACATACTTGAAAACGCCATCGCCGCCTCACCGCAGAACGCAACCTTGTGGGTTAAAGGCGCACGATTGGCGGATGGCGGATATGAACTGGTGCTTCGCGATGAAGGCAAAGGCATGTCGGCGCAACAAATTGACAAGGTGCTGAAGCCATTTACCCAAGGCGAGCATGCGCTTGCCCGTTCGCGGGAAGGCATGGGACTGGGCCTCACACTGGCAACCAGAATCTTCCGCGATCAACGCGCCTCAATTCGGCTTGAGTCGAAAGAGGGTAACGGGCTCAGCGTTATCATCACCTTCGCCGCGCCGGTTGAGTTAACAGAGGATGCTGTCGGACCGTCCCTGCAGACAGGTTAGGGCTTAAGCGACAGGCTTTTCGACAACCAGGAAATAAACCGCATCCATCGGATCCGGCACAACAGAAACGATAGCGCCTGGAATTTCACGCGCCATGGCGCGCATCTCATCTTCATTACGGAAATAAAGGCTCCAGTCAGTAATATACTCTAATGGCCAGATCATGCCGGTCGCACGATTATTCACGTTACCAACGATCACTTTGCCGCCCGGGCGGACAAAATCATAAAGCCGTTTTACAAACCGCTGCGCCAACAGCGGGTTCAGGTAATCAACGAATCCAGATGAATAGATAACGTCGTTGTTCGCGAACGCTGCATTCTCTGGCGTCGGACGCAACATCTCTCTGAAGGAAATATTCAGTCCGGTAAGCGAAATACGATCACGGTCTTTTAAACCGGCAACCCGGTCAAACGCATAATCGAGCGCCGCAGGCTCCTGATCCACAAGCGTGACCCGCCATGTCACATTATCCGGCGTTGCTTCCAGCAGGTCTTCAAGCTCACGCGCCGGACCGCAGCCAACACTGGTAATGGAAAGTTCGCGCTTGCCCGAATCTGTTTGACGCAGCGCGTGATCAGCGATCAAAGTCGCCACCATTTCCATTCGGGTAATAATCGCACGGGAGGCGATCATTCCCAGAAGGTGCAAAAACTTCTCGGCGACGCGCTCGCCTTCCGGCTTTTGCTCGTACCCGTAGTTCATGATCTTGTAATCGCCCGGATACCCTGCGGGCTTGAACAGGCAGCGCGCCCAGCCGGGACCTGCCAGCAACATCTGCGTCACTGTTCTTTCAGTGTACGTCTTGTATCCAATGCGCTGCTGTTTATCCGCATGTATGGCAGCGGTAAGCGCATTGCCTTCCTGTAGGATGTCTAGCCATTCCGCTTCAGCGGAGTTGGCGAGGTCCCGCGCGATCTCGTTTCGCTCATTCTCGCCAATGGTCGGCTCGATCGGCGCAACAAATTGTTGGATGCGTTGCAGATAACCGCCAATAAAAGCTGATGCATCAGCACAAAACGTCTTATACTCTGTACTCGGCTGCGGCGCCTCGGCGCGCGTCTTATCGACCCGTGCAAGAATGCTGGCGTTTTCACGGATCAGCCAATCAAGGTCAAAGTTGTTTTCTTCCAGTTCGAAACCGGCGCTAATCCCGCCTGGCCCCGCCATATGGCGAGCCTTTCGCGCCGCTCCGAGAAACAACTCGCGTCCCGACTGGGTGAGGCGAAGAACACCCTTGGACCCCGGCGCCGCATAGGGATTGTCATCTTGCCGCTTACGGCTGATGCATCCCGCACCGCGGGCGCTGATATTATCGAGATCAAAGGTCTCGTCTTCAAAAACAAGCTTGGGCGGGCGGCCAGAGAAAATTTCGGCGGCCTCATAGCGGCTGGGCCGGAAAAATTTCGCTTTTCCAGACGCGCCAGGGAGATTCTCATAACTTTTCGACATTACGCCACCCAGGTTATGCACCTCTCCCCACCGGGTAAGTATGCCTAACAAAACGTAAAGATCAATCTCTGGAGCGTGATTTGTTGCGGCATTCGAATGGTTAACGACGCTTTTCTCTCACTACGCTGAAGAAATATCGCATCGGCATAGACACTCAGCCCGCTTAGGCGGCGTCATCACCCACCAGGATTTCGCGTTTCCCGGCGTGGTTTGCAGCCGAAATCACGCCTTCCTCTTCCATTCGCTCAATCAATGTGGCCGCGCGATTGTAGCCGATCTGGAGGCGCCGCTGCACATACGAAGTCGATGCCTTTCGGTCACGCAGCACCACAGCGACGGCTTTATCATAAAGCGCGTCACCGGAATTGGTGTTGCCGCCGATGTCCAGACCGGGAATATCCGGCCCCTCTTCGTCGCGCATTTCCGTGACTTCTTGAACGTAGTCAGGCGCACCTTGTTTTTTCAGAAAGCTGACGATTTTTTCGACTTCATCATCAGAAACAAATGCGCCATGAACGCGTCGCAAACGCCCGCCGCCAGCCATATGCAGCATGTCGCCCTGACCGAGGAGCTGCTCGGCGCCCTGCTCGCCCAAGATTGTGCGAGAGTCGATTTTTGACGTGACCTGGAATGAAATTCGGGTCGGGAAGTTTGCCTTGATCGTGCCGGTGATAACGTCAACTGACGGTCGTTGCGTCGCCATGATAAGGTGGATGCCGGCTGCGCGGGCCATCTGGGCAAGGCGCTGAACCATACCCTCGATATCCTTTCCCGCAACCATCATCAGATCGGCGACTTCGTCGATGACGACCACGATGAACGGCATGAAGTCGTATTCCAGTTCTTCTGTCTCGTAGACGGGCTCGCCGGTTTCCTCGTCATAGCCGGTATGCACCGTGCGGGTCAGAACTTCACCGTTTTCATCGGCCTCCATAACGCGTGCGTTGAAGCCTTCAATATTCCGCACGCCAACTTTAGACATTTTCCGGTAGCGCTCTTCCATTTCCCTGACGGTCCATTTCAGCGCTACGACCGCCTTGCGCGGATCGGTCACCACAGGAGAAAGAAGGTGAGGAATGCCTTCGTAAACAGAAAGCTCGAGCATTTTCGGATCAATAAGGATCAGTTTGCAGTGTTCCGGTGAAAGCCGATAAAGCAACGACAGGATCATGGTGTTGATCCCAACTGATTTACCGGAGCCGGTCGTTCCGGCAATGAGCAGGTGGGGCATGCGCGCCAGATCAGCAAAAACAGGCTCCCCGCCGATTGATTTGCCAAGCGCCAAAGTCAGGTCGCCGCGTGAATTTTCATATTCGCCAGCCCCCAGCAATTCGCGCAGGAACACCATCTCGCGATCCTGGTTGGGCAGCTCGATCCCGATGACATTGCGGCCAGGCACGACGGCGACACGCGCGGCGACGGCGCTCATGGAGCGCGCGATATCATCGGCAAGACCGATCACGCGCGATGATTTCACCCCGGCCGCGGGCTCAAGTTCATATAGCGTAACCACCGGACCGGGACGCACATTGATGATCTCGCCGCGCACGCCAAAATCAGCCAGCACGTTTTCAAGCATCCGGGCATTTTGTTCTAGCGCCTCATCGGAAATGACAGCCCGCCGGGCAGCATTGGGTTTCGAGAGGAGATTCAGCGGCGGTAGCTCATAATCATCGGCTGAAAAGACAGGCAGCACAGGCTGCGCTTCGCGCCGTTCCCGGCGACTTTCTTTCCGCTTTGCTTTTTTGCGAATGATATTGCGCTTGCGCGTAGGGGCTGCCAACACCGGCTCACCGTTGTCGTCGAGCGCTTGTTCATCGTCCTCGTCGTATTCTTCGTCATACTCGTATTCTTCATCGTCCGCCTCTTCAGCGGCGCTCTCACCACGAATACGGTCATAGAGGTTGAGGGCAAAGTCGTGAGTCACGTCCCACGCATCAACAATCGCCCACCATGCTTCGGCAAGGCGCTCACGCGTGAGGCCGCATAATATGCCGTAGGAAATAATGCCTGCGCCGGCAAATACTCCGGCTGCGGTGAGTTTCGCGATACCCACGCCCATAAATCCGAGAACGCCGGCCACAAGGCCCAGAAACAGGTCGCCGGCAAATCCGCCGACGCCGACGACAAAGGGCCAACCGGCAGGAGCCGCCCACGAAGAAAGCAAACCAGCCCCGGCAAAGATAGCGACAGGCAATGCCGCCGCCCGGCGCCAGAACGCGCTCGGGGTTTCATCTGGCGCGCCATTTAACAGGGCAAAGGCGCCCCAGATTGCAAGCGGCGCGATCAACAAGATGGACGCCCCGCCCAGAGTCTGCAGGAGCAGATCAGCGACCGCTGCGCCAAGACCGCCTGCGATGTTTTGCACCGGCGCAGGCGTCGCTGTGTTGAGACTTGGGTCAGAAATCGTGAATGTCGCAAGCGCCGCCGCCAACCAGATCGAAAGCAGGATCATCGCCCCGCCGCCGGCCCGGATCAGGACATTTCTTATAAAAGCCTGCACGCGTTCAGCAAATTCCGAGAACGGGTCAGGCCGCCTCGACCGGGCGGAATTACGGGCAAAGGTACGTGTATGTCGCGGCATAGCGAGGCAAGCGTTCTTGGTTGACGAATTTCCTTAACGCACCTTGCCACGGCTTAGATGAAAAAGGGTTAACGGAGATTAACGATTTTCAGAATCTTATTCAGCCTGTTCTTCAACCGGTACTGAGCGCACCCCGACCGTATATTTCAGCGCAACCCAAATGAGCATGCTCATAAAGAAAGAAAAACCCAGGATCGCGACAGTGCCGACAACCTGACCTGACAGCTTGCTGGCGCCGCTCGGCCAGAATGAAATGAAACATCCCCATGCGCCGCAAAAACAATGCGCCGGAATCGCAAAACCAGCATCATCAATGCGAAGCCGGTCAAGAAACGGCGGGGTAATCGTCACGATGAAGCCGCCGACTGCGCCGATCATGGCCGCCTGCCACATGGCAGGCGCTAGCGGATCAGCCGCGATAGAAACAAGCCCGGCGATGGAGCCTGTCATCGCTGAAACAAGGCCGGTGCGCTTATAAACAGTCTGTGTCAGGAACATTGCCGCGAGTGACCCCGCCGCCACCGCGGTCAATACATTGACGGCGATAGATGCGATAGAGACGGCAGACTCAACAGATGAGAAAGATCCCTGTAGTCCGGCAATAACCACTATGAGCCCGATAATAGAAAGGGAAACGCCAAACGCAGAGAGCGGCAATGCTGTTGATGGCGCCTGACGCGCAGGGCCGTGTGAATATCGTCCTTGCCGCGGACCAACCACCATCACGGCAGCCAACGCCGCGGCGCCGGCGGAGGCGTGTAATACTCCTGCGCCGCCAAGGTCGCGAAAATTCCATTCCGCGCCGAAATAACCGCCGCCCCATACCCATGATGCTACAATCGGATAAATAAGGCCGCACCAGATGGCCGCAAAAAATAAAAACGGCCACAACCGCACACGCTCTGACAACGATGCGGAAACAATTGCCGCGCCTAATGCAGCAATCACCATCTGTGAAAACCAGAACGCGCCCGATGCAACACCCGCGGATGAGGGGTCAACGTCATCGAGGGACCAGTTCTTGAACTCGCCTAGAAACCCGCCCGGCTCCACATCGTATAAAAGATGATAGCCCGTCGCCCAGAACATGAAAATCGCCACAGCCAGGAGACCTATTGTGCGCAGGCAGACGGCAGGCGCGTTTTGGGTACGCGCGAGACCGACATCCCGCAAAGCGAAACCGGCGAGCGTCAACAACCCCGCCAGCCCCGCGACAAGCATCAGGCCCGTATCAAGGAGAAAGCGCGTCACATCGCTTGCAGGGGACATGTCCTGTGCGCCTGCGGCAACTGGCGCTGCCGCGATCAACAGGGCTAAAGCGATCGTAGAGTGCAGGCGCATCGGCTAAGGATTCCCGTCGAATCTATTGATATTTCTCCTAATAGTGTTTCCCCAACAGTAAAAGCAGAATGAATTTTTGGGTAAACCGCGCGCCAAACGCCGCACTGGCGGAAGGCCGGTAGACGCCGGGGCCTTGAAGCGCGACACTCTGGTCATGAACGAAACGCAGACATTCGACACAATCATCGTTGGCGGCGGGCTGGCCGGCGGGCTGGCCGCGCTTGCACTTGCCTCTCGCGGTTTCAACTGTGCAATTGTCGACGCGGGCGATCCGGCAACGGTGCGCAACGCCGCCTTTGACGGCCGGACCACCGCAATTTCCTATGCATCTGCGCGTGTCTTCAGACGGCTCGGGTTGTGGGACGCTGTCACGCCTAACGCCGAGCCGATACGGGATATTCTCGTCACCGACGGGCGTGCGAAGAGCCGTTTCGATGAAGGCGCCGTTTCAACTTTTCACCTGCATTTCGACAGCCGCGAGCTCGGAGACGATACGCCGCTCGGCTGGATCGTCGAGAACAGGGTGCTGCGTAATGTCCTGTTCGACGCCATTGAAAAAAATGCGCTGGTCACATTATTCGCGCCGGCAAAACGGGCGGGCGCCGCGTTTAACGCCGCCCATGCAATTATCAATCTTGAAGGCGGCCAAGCTCTCAAGGCCGCATTGGTTGTCGCCGCTGACGGACGGTTTTCAGCCCTTCGCGCCGAAGCCAACATCAAGACCAACCAGTGGCGCTATCCACAAACGGGTATTGTAGCCACTGTCGCCCATGAACACGCTCATGAAGGCGTCGCGCAGGAGCTTTTCCTGCCTGCCGGGCCGTTCGCCATCCTGCCCATGACATCCGCCAGCAAAGGCGAACATCAGAAAAAGCACCGATCATCGCTTGTCTGGACGGAACATTCGGACGCAGCGCCCGCCTTTATGGCGCTTGATGACGATAAGTTCCGCATAGAAATTGAAAATCGGTTTGGGCCATATCTCGGCGCTGTCGAACCGGCTGGTCCGCGCTGGTCATACCCGCTCGCTTTTACGCTGGCTCAAAGCTATATCGCGCCGCGCCTTGCGCTCATCGGCGACGCCGCGCACGCTATTCACCCGATTGCGGGCCAGGGTTATAATCTCGGCATCAAAGACGTTGCGGCGTTGACAGACGTGCTCTCAGAAGCGCGCGACGTAGGACTCGAAATCGGGCATCTGTCAGTTCTGCAGAATTACCAGCGCTGGCGGCGGTTTGATTCAGCGTCGCTGGCTCTTGGCACCGACCTTCTCAACCGATTGTTCTCTAATGATATCGCACCACTTCGTTTTGCCCGTGATATCGGCATGGGCGCGGTCGGCAGGGTTGCGCCTTTGCGAAAATTTTTCATGCGCCAGGCTGGCGCCGATCTCGGCGCCTTGCCAAGCCTCATGGCGCGGGAGCTTTAACGCGACGCCCAAGCAGACAACACAGCTTCTTCTTTTTCCCTTGAGATGCCGAAACCACCCCGTGGGAATGAAACATCCTTGAAAAAGTACGATTCCGTCCAACGGTAAGCATCACGCGCAGTTTCCGCGACTGACCTGAAAGTCATACCGTCTCGCAAGCCTTTTGCGGAACTGATTTGATAAAACCCTTCATCTTCATCCAGCGGCGCCCAAAGCGGCATGCGATCGAAGGATCTGACCGAATGTTCATAGCGGAGAAAATCCGCATCCACCCAGGTTAAGTTTGCGTTGCTCCCTAGTGCTTTACGCGTGTCTTCTAGAAATGTCTTTAGCATCATGGGCGGCGGCGGGCCGGTCATATTATAGGCCCCTAGGCGCTGATGCTCCACACAATCGACCGTCCAAACGGCCACGTCGCGTACATCCGTATACTGTACATAATCACCTCCTGTGCCGGGAGCGAGAACCTCTTCATATCTTGCAAAACGGTTCAGCCAGTAATGATACGCCCAGCCGTCATCCATCGGACCCAATATGGCGTGACAGCGCGCTGAACCGGAACGGTCTGGCAAATAAGAAAAGAGGAATTCTTCAGCACGCGCCTTTTCTCCGCCATAATAATGGCCGGGTTCGTCAGTGCGTATTCTGGCGCCCTCCGTTAGGCCGGGAGTTCTGAAATCCGCATAAACAGCAATACTGGAGACGAAGTAGTAATATCCCACACTTTCAGAGAGCATCCGTGCTGTACTCATGACCTTGTCCGTATGTTCCGGCCACACATCAATCACCGCATCCCACTTCCGCTCGCCCGCAAGAGCGGACAGGTCTTCGCTGTCAGGAGACCTGTCTCCGCGCAGCTTTTCTACATCCGGAAACAGGTAAGGCCGCGTGACGCCGCGGTTGAACAGCGTGACCTTGTGTCCGCGGGCCAACAATCTTTGCACAATAGCGGGCCCGACAAAATTCGTGCCGCCCAGAACAAGAACCTTCAAAGGTTTCGCCGCTTTGGCAACACCCTCCAAGGCTAAGGCGCGCGCTGCGGACATCGCCATCGCGCCAGCAGCTGAGGATAGAAGAGTGCGTCGGTGAAATCGCATGATGTTGCCTTCGTTATAAAGCCAAACATATTATTACGATTAGCATGTTTTGCAAGGACCGTCAGAACAATGCGTGCGACGCAAGCCTGCCCTCAAAATACAATAGTCATTCTTTTGTACGGAGCCGATCAGCCTCTTATCAGAAGCTCTCCTTTACGCGCCTCAACGCTTTCGAGGCGTGAGAGAAAACTCATCCCCAGCAAATTTATTTTGAGTTGGTCGTCCTGAAGGATAAAGGCCTTGACGCCCTCAATACGAATACCCTCGATCTCCATCTCATCAATGGTGACGAACGCTGCCTTCGTTTCGCCGTTCGCCGTATAAACAGGATAAGTATAGTCCGTCCACGATGTATATATGCCCGCCTCGCGCGCATCAGAGTCACGCAATGCAACATAGGCGGCGCCGGTATCCACAAGGAATCTCGCCGGACTGCGATTAACATCGGCCTTGACATAAAACTGATGATCGGGGGCGGCAGTAATGCGGATGACGTCGTCCCAACCTGGCGCCAGGGAAGCGAGCTGGGCTTCCGGCTGCGTCGCGGCTACCGGTTCCGCTTTTGCTTCCATCACTGGCGCAGAGCGCGCATCAAACAAACGCACGCCCACGACAGACGCGGCGACAATGCCCGCAGCAGCGATAATCTCCGTACGCATGACGGCCCCTTGAACTTCAAGGCCATACTTTGTCAGAACCCGGTTTCAGGAACCTCTGCCAAGTCGTTCGAATTTTTCACTTTTCGATTAACCAAGACCAAGTACGTCGCGCATGGAATAAAGCCCCGGCGGCTTGCCGACCGCCCAGCGCGCCGCCGCGACGGCGCCCTTGGCGAAGAGGCCGCGATCAATCGCCGAATGGGAAAGGGTGATAACCTCCTGCATCCCGGCGAAGGAGACTTCATGCACGCCGACGATGCCGCCTCCTCGGGAAACTGAAAAGCCGATATCTCCGGTTTTGCGGGCCCCGGAACGGTCGACAGGTGCCTGGCGATCCGCAAGTTCGACGCCGCGCCCCCGCGCCGCCGCGTGGCCTAACATCTGCGCCGTTCCTGAGGGTGCATCGACCTTTGCCCTATGGTGGGCCTCGAAAATTTCGATATCGAAACTTTCATCCAGCGCCTTCGCCGCCTGTTCAACAAGCGCCGTCAGGACGTTAACCCCGACGCTCATATTGCCGGATTTGACGATGGGAACGGATTTCGCCGCCTCGGCAATCGTCGCCTCGTCATCGCTCGCAAGCCCGGTCGTGCCAATCACATGAGCGACGCCTTTCGCCGCCGCCGCTTTTGCATTCTCGGCAGAGACTTTCGGCGTGGTAAAATCAATCAGCACGCCAGCACGGGAAAGCCCGTTGTCGGCGGCGTCTTCAACTGCAAGACCGATAGCGTCGAGGCCGGCGAGAACGCCGATATCCTTGCCGATATCCGGCCCGCCCGGGCGCTCAAACCCGCCGGCAAGACTGGCGCCCGGCGTTCTTAAAATCTCGGCGACGATCGCCTTGCCCATGCGCCCGCCGGCGCCGGCCACAAGAATGGATGAATTAGGCATGGCGATGCTCCTTTACGCAGCCGATTATGACCCGCGCGGGAAAGGCGTTCCATATCGATGCGCAAAGTATTTCGCAATGTCGCGGGCGTTATCAAGAAAGCGGTAGCCGTTTACTTCACCGATCATCGCGTGCGGCCCGGCGTCAACGCCTTTTGCGAGAACCAGCGTCGGGCAATTCTGGTTTTCGTCGCCGAGCATGGCGACAATATCGCCGCGCGGTTTTTCAATCGGCTGGTAGCGAATGTCGAGCGCTTCTTTAATTGCCGGGAAATAACTCAGTACACCCCATATTTCCGCACATTCGGGACAAAACTCGCGCCGCTTGTTATCTTCGAACCCCGGCGGCAGCAAAAAGAGAATATCGCGTTCCATGCCGCCTCATAGCATCAGTGAGGACGCGCCCAAAACCTTTTTGTTGCGCATGATCGAAAGCCGCCTATGGTCCGCGCCTTATGGCGCGGGTTCCTTCTTTAAAAATTTTTCGTCATCAGGCGTATCGGTATTACTGGATCGCGCGGCAGCTCATCTCCGCCGGGCGGCAGATGGTGGCTGTCGCCATCGGCTGGCAGATTTACGATCTCGCGCGCGAAACTCGCAGCGTTGAAGAGTCGGCTTTCCTGTTGGGTCTCGTGGGTCTGACGCAATTCCTGCCGGTGCTGATGCTTTCCCTGGTCGCAGGCCAGGCGGCGGACCGCATCGACCGCAAACTCATTCTGGTGGCGAGCAATATTGTGCGCATCGCCGTCATCGGCGGGCTCTTCGCTGCGAGTTACCTGCCAGCATCGCTGGCGATCCCCGCCATTTTCGTTGCAGCGGCGATCATGGGCGGGGTCAACGCCTTCACCCCGCCGGCGTCGACCGCGCTTTATCCGCAACTGGTGCCGCGAGATGAATTGCCCCTCGCCATCGCCTGGAACTCCCTCGGGTTTCAGGGCGCGGCGATATTGGGTCCGGCCATTGGCGGTTTTCTTTATATCGGCGGGCCGCAACTGGTTTACGCCGTTGCGGGCGCTATCGTTGTTGTCGCGGTGCTGTCATTTCTTGCCGCGAAAACCCCGGCGCATGAGCCGGTGAAAAACGCGCGCGGCCTGAAGATGATTTTCGAAGGGCTGCGATATGTGCGCGATAACAAGATTGTTCTTGGCGCGATTTCACTCGATCTTGTTGTCGTTTTCTTCGGCGGCGTCACCGCGCTGTTGCCCGTCTTTGCGCGGGACGTGTTGCATGTGGGCGCCGAAGGGCTGGGACTGTTGCGCGCGGCGCCGGCGTTTGGCGCAGGGATTGTGGCCGCGTGGATGGCGGTGAACCCGCTGTCGCACAGGGTCGGATTATGGATGCTTGCCGCCATAGCCGTTTATGGCGCCGCGATGTTGGGCTTTGCGGTCTCTACCTTGTTCTGGCTTTCCATGGCGATGCTGGCGCTGACCGGTGCGGCGGATATGATTTCCATGTATATCCGTATGTCGCTGATACAGCTTGCGACGCCCGACGGCATGCGCGGACGGGTATCGTCCGTATCCTATATATTCATTTCCGCCTCGAACGAGCTTGGCGAATTTGAAAGCGGCGTCGCCGCGAGGTTTTTGGGGCCTGTAGGCGCTGTATTGCTGGGCGGCGCGGTCGCCATCGCCTCAGCCCTCGCATGGGTCAAGCTGTTTCCGTCACTGGCGACGGCGGACAAGTTTGAGGATGAGGCGGCAGTAGAGAAGGCGCAGGCGCCAAAGTATTTGGAATAGTCAAAATACTCAGAAAAATTACTGCGCCCATAAGAGCAAGAGACATTGAAGCCGAAAGGAGATCGCTGATTGATGTTGCGCCATTCACAATCGTAGAAGTAATCTTCGAATGCCTACTCACTTCTGGCCTCACATATAAGATTTATGTTAATGAGTGGTGGGGGTTTTATAGAAATGCCGAAACGACAAACCCGGATAAGTACCCTCCTTGTGGTGGCCACCGCTCTCCCCATACTGGTGTCCATGCTCTTCTGTGAGAAAATGGCGAGTTATGCGTCAACAATTAATGTTGAGAAAGACGAGCGCTGTAAGATTCTTGCTTCCATAGATTCCTTCAATGACCGTCCATTCCAACATGTAAGCGGTGACGGAACTGATTGGGCCTTAGTATATATGGCAATGAATGATCGAGTAGGTCGCGGAGGATTTGAAATCCATAATATTGGATCGTCTAGTATTTATGTCAAAGTCACTGATCGCGATGACTCCGACGAAGAAATAGCAATTTCTCCGGATATAGGCCGTTTTTTCTTGGCCAAGGTAGTACATGTTCGCGCTTTAGCAGATGGCGACGCTTGGGAGATCTGCGCGCGGATACACAGCCTTTAAAACCGTCAACTTAACTTATAAGTTTTAGAAATCATAGATTTCAACTAGCGCCGCCTTTCGACATAGTTGTACTCACCGTCCCTCGGTCACATTCTCCCAGAACGCTTTGGCCTTGTCGAAGAAGCCGCGCGAATTGGGGCAGGCGGCTTCGCCCCCACCGGCCTCACAGAACTGTTTCAGCAAGTCTTTTTGCTCGGCGTTAAGGCCTGTGGGCGTTTCGACCTGCACTTCGACATACATGTCGCCGCGGCGGCGGATATTGCCGCGTCCTGACTGGTCGAGCTGGGTCATGCCGCGCCCGCGAACGCGGAAACGTTTTCCGGTCTGCGACCCTTCGGGTACGGAGATTTTGACGCGGCCGCCGTCAATGGTCGGCGTTTCGAAATCCCCGCCAAGCGCCGCCGTGGTCATGGGGATCGGCATCATGCAGTAAAGATCGGCGCCGTCGCGTTCAAACAGATTGTGCTCGTCCACATGGACGAAAATATATAGATCGCCCTCGGGCCCGCCACGCGGCCCCGCCTCGCCCTCGCCCGACAGCCTGATGCGCGTGCCGTTTTCAATACCGGCGGGGACATCGACTGACAGCGTGCGTTCGCGCCGGACGCGGCCCTGACCGCCGCAGTCCGTACACGGATCGGAAATCATCGTGCCCTGCCCGTTACAATGGGGGCATGTGCGCTCGATGGTGAAAAACCCCTGCTGCACGCGAACGCGCCCGACGCCCTTACAGGTGCCGCATTCGGTCGGGCCAGAACCGGGCTTCGCGCCGGAACCCTCGCACGTATCGCACGCGACGGAACCCGGCACATTGATCTCAACCTTTTTGCCGTGAAAGGCGTCCTCAAGATCAATCTTGAGGTTATATTTTAGGTCCGCGCCGCGACCCGGCCCGGCGCGCCTGCGCCCGCCCTGGCCGCCCATGAACTCGCCGAAGATCTCATCGAAAATATCCGAAAAAGCGCCTGCGCCGCCGCCCATCCCGGCGCCAAACCCGCGCGCGCCGCCAAAGCCGTTGGCGCCGCCCATTCCGCCATTTTGAAACGCCGCATGGCCGAAGCGGTCATAGGCGGCGCGTTTTTGATCGTCGGAAAGAATTTCGTAGGCTTCGCCCAGTTCCTTGAACTTTTTTTCCGCCTCCGGATCATCATGATTGCGGTCCGGATGATACTGCATCGCGCGCTTGCGGAAAGCGGACTTGATCGCCGACGCATCCGCGCCGCGTTCAATGCCTAAAACTTCATAATAACATGCTTGCGCCATGTAACTCGCGCCCTGCCCTCTATCGGGGTTCTATTGCCTTGCCCCTTTGCCGGCCTTTCCCGCCAAGGCCGGTTTGAAAAGCGCCGCGCATAAAAAAATCAGCGCGGCGCTTGTCTCAGCTTAGTCTTTTTTATCGCCGTCGACTTCTTCGAAGTCTGCATCGACGACGTCATCGTCGCCTTCGGCGTCATTCGCAGCGTCCGCTGCGGCGGCAGCCTCGCCGTCGTCAGCCGCATCGCCTGCGCCAGCCTTGTACATGGCCTCGCCCAGCTTCATGGTCGCCTGCGCAAGCGTACCGGCCGCTGCGTCAATATCCTCAACGCTGGCGTCTTCTTTCTCGAGAACTTCTTTCATGCCGGCGAGCGCCGCATCAATGGCGTTGCGGTCAGCGTCTTCGAGCTTGTCGCCATATTCCTCAAGGTTCTTTTCGGTCGAATGGACCAGCGCTTCGGCGCGGTTTTTCGACTCAACGCCTTCGCGGCGTTTCTTGTCAGCTTCGGCGTTCGCTTCCGCGTCCTTGACCATCTGTTCGATGTCGTTGTCGGAAAGACCGCCCGACGCCTGAATGCGGATCGACTGTTCTTTATTGGTCGCTTTGTCTTTCGCGTTCACATGAACGATGCCATTGGCGTCAATATCGAACGTGACTTCAATTTGCGGAACGCCGCGCGGCGCCGGCGGGATGCCCACAAGATCGAACTGGCCGAGCATCTTGTTATCAGCCGCCATTTCACGCTCACCCTGGAAGACGCGGATCGTCACCGCTGACTGATTGTCTTCAGCGGTGGAGAATGTCTGCGACTTCTTGGTCGGGATCGTCGTGTTGCGGTCGATAAGACGCGTGAAAACGCCGCCCAGCGTTTCGATGCCGAGCGAAAGCGGCGTCACATCGAGGAGAAGAACGTCTTTGACGTCCCCTTGCAGAACGCCCGCCTGGATAGCCGCGCCAAGCGCGACGACTTCATCCGGGTTGACGCCCTTGTGCGGCTCTTTGCCGAAGAACTGCTTCACCGTCTCCTGGACTTTCGGCATGCGGGTCATGCCGCCCACCAGAATAACGTCGTCAATGTCGCCCGGCGACATGCCGGCGTCTTTCAGTGCCGATTTACATGGGTCGACCGTGCGTTTGACGAGATCTTCGACAAGGCTTTCAAATTTTGCGCGCGACAGTTTCATAGTCAGGTGTTTCGGACCCGACGCGTCGGCGGTAATGAACGGCAGGTTCACTTCGTATTGCGAGGTCGAGGAAAGCTCTTTCTTGGCTTTTTCGGCTTCTTCCTTCAGGCGCTGCAGCGCGAGTTTGTCTTTGCGCAGATCAATGCCCTGATCTTTTTTGAACTCATCGGCGAGATAGTCGACAACACGAAGGTCGAAGTCCTCACCACCGAGAAAGGTGTCGCCGTTGGTCGAGAGCACTTCGAAAACGCCGTCGCCGATTTCGAGGATCGAGATATCAAACGTACCGCCGCCAAGGTCGTAAACAGCGATCTTCTTGCCTTCTTTTTTGTCGAGGCCGTAAGCCAGCGCCGCCGCCGTCGGCTCGTTGATGATGCGCAGGACTTCGAGACCAGCAATCTTGCCGGCGTCTTTGGTCGCCTGACGCTGGGCGTCGTTGAAATAAGCGGGAACCGTAATGACGGCTTGCGTCACGTCCTGACCGAGATGGGCTTCCGCCGTCTCTTTCATTTTCTGTAGGATGAACGCGGAAATCTGGGATGGCGCGTACTTTTCGCCGCGGCTCTCGACCCAGGCATCGCCATTGTCGCCCTTGACGATGGCGTAAGGCACCATGTCCTTGTCTTTTTGTGCAGTCGGATCGTCATAAGGACGCCCGATCAGGCGCTTGATGGCGAAAAACGTATTTTCCGGGTTGGTCACGGCCTGGCGGCGCGCAGGCTGGCCAATCAGGCGTTCTTTATCTTCAGTGAACGCGACAATCGATGGGGTCGTGCGCGCGCCCTCTGCGTTTTCGATAACCTTCGGTTCCTTGCCTTCCATGACGGCGACGCATGAGTTCGTCGTACCGAGGTCAATCCCTATTACTTTGCCCATGTCTTCATCTTCTCCATATAAGCGAGCCGCCCGTTTGGGTCCGGCCTAGCAAGCCAGCGCCGGATATGGACGCGCCCCTTTTTCACTCCAGATGGCCGACTTTCGGGCGGATCATGACGTATCCGCCGGAAGCGGCGTTCGGGCGGGATATAAGGAGAGGTTCTGGGCCTCGCAACCCATGGGGGAGCCGGGCGCGGCAAAAAATCCGGGCGTTAAAAATACGGTAACAATTCGCCGCGAAAAGCCCGCGCCCGGTACAAGCCAGCGCGGGCTTTTCAGCGTTTATCGAGCCTCGATAGCCGCTTCCAACTGATCGAGAAGATTTCGCATATAGGCTCCGGCCATCTGATAAGGCTCAGGCGATGACAGATCCAAGCCAGACTCCCGCAACACGTGAAAAATACGGTCGCTGTCCCGTGCGTCTGTCACCTCCTTGAAAAAAGCATCCGCGGCGCTCTCATCTCCGTTCCGGTTTTTCTGAATAACGGACGTCGCCGCGACAACGGAGAGCGGCCAGTTGTGATGCGCATAATTCAGGAACGGCACGAATTGGGTCATCCATTCATGGGCATGCACGGGATCAATCGGCAGATCGCCATAATAGTCCTTGAGGATCGATAAATAGATCTCCGAGATTTCAGCGCCTGTTGGCGGTTTCCCGGCGGCGATGCGGCTCTCAACTTCACGATCCAGCGTGTTGAACAGAATGTTTCTGAATAGAGAGTAATAAACCTGATCGGCGGCAGAAAGGAGAAACGCAATTCTTTGTTGTTGGGTTTCTGCTTGCTTTGCTCCGTACTCGTCATATAGCAAATACGTTCCGTATAGCCCAGGTGAAATCGCCGAGTCCTGTCCGGAAAGGCTGATATCGTCGAGACGCTCATAAAAAGTGAGCAAGGTAGTCAGCCCGGCCGCCAACCGGCGGGAGTCCAGATACTCGCCTTGATAATTCATGCGCAAATAAGGTTCCGACCCGCCGACGCCGGGCACGATCCCCCATTCCGCGCTTTTCACATCAGACGGCGCCAGATGAAGCAAAGGCTGCTGCACGACCTCGCGAAGCGCGGCCTGCCGCTCCGGTCCAAACTCAGCATAGACGTTGATCAGGCGGTCAATCGTCTCGCCAACGGAATATTCGCCTTCAATGCCCGGCGGTCGCGCCAGCAAATCCGCATATTCGAAGTCATCAATATCCAGAGCGCGCGCCCTTAGCTGAACATACCGGCGCACCAGCGGCGCCATTTTCAGCATTTCTTCAACCAGCAACTCGGAAACGCCCGGCGGAATCTCTTCCCTCATTGCCCAAAAAGCGTGCGGACCTGTTTCGAAGCCGCGATAATCGGCAACCCGCCAGTCACCCTCAACTCTGCGCGTGTAAAGCAGGCCGAACGGCTCTGCGAGATCGCCAAGATGGCTAAGATGCGCTTTTACAACAGAGCGTCTTTCCGCAGTTGAGGGCGATCGCCGATAGCGCCGATAGGCGCCGGAGTCAGCCACCTCAGAACCCTCCGAGAGGGCAAGCTCAGGCCAGCCAATGGGCGCTTCCATCAAGGCGGTCCATTCGTCTGCTGAGAGCTGAATACTTCTTTCCAGGTCCGCTACAAGCAGTTCTTGCTCCGCCGGCAGCCGGTGATCGGCAAGTGCAATGACGGACCGAAGCCGCACGCGATAGGGTTGAAGACGGGGCTCAGATTCCATCCATCTTTGGAGCGTGCTGGCGGGTATCGCCGTAACGTCATCGCTCAAAAAACCAACCGCTGCATCGGCGCGAGAGCTGAGCGCCGTTGCAATGTCATAGCCGCTCTGGGCCTGATCGGAAGTTGTATCGACATTACGCGTCAAAATTCCATAAAGCAGTAGTTTTTCAGCGCGGTCAGTCAGGTCCGCTGTTTGCTCGAACACATACGCCATGTCCCGTGCGCTCTTTTTGGCGCGCCCCTCCAGCTCGCCAATCGTCTCTAGCCGCTGCGTTACAAACCCAACATCGTCATGGAACGCGCCCCAGTCATCATACAAAGTAGAAAAATCAGTTACGTATTGTTCGGCGTCGTTGGCGCTCCCACGAACTGGGCTCAAAATCAAAGCGATAGAGGTTAGCGCGCAAGCTACACGGCTCATAGATTACTCCTATTCGTACTACTTTAGCCATAACCAGCTCATCCTTGGAAAGTAAACTTAAATGAATGAGTGTTAGCGCTGGGCGGAATTTGAGCTTAGATTGCTCGTCTCCGGCGTCTCTTGAATAAATTTGACCTTCTAAAACCTGCGCGCCGTTTATGAACATATTACGCTTAGAAATAGCGTATTTTCAGCAAAGCATGAGAATATCACATTCGCGTCAGCGCAACATCTCGCCTGGCGCCTAGTCAAGCGTGCGCCGGTAACGCGTCATGGCGAGAATGACAGCAAAAACGGTGAAGGCCAGGAGCGCCAGGAATTCCATGTCGAGATCGGAAAACCCGGCGCCTTTCAGCATCACGCCGCGCACGATCCTGAGAAAATGGGTGAGCGGCAGCGCCTCGCCGATGCCTTGGGCCCACCCCGGCATGCCCCTGAACGGAAACATAAAGCCAGACAGCAATATTGATGGAAGGAAGAAGAAAAACGTGAGTTGCATTGCCTGCATTTGCGACCGTGCAATCGTTGAGAACGTAAAACCGATGGCGAGATTGGCGACGACAAAAACCGTAACCCCAAGCATCAATATCCATAAGGCTCCTGCGAAGGGCGTTTTGAAAATAAAGTGCGCAGCCAAAAGAATGACGACCGTTTGCCCGGCGCCGATCATAACGTAAGGTCCAATCTTGCCGATCATCACCTCAATCGGTCGCGCCGGCATTGCGAGAAGGTTTTCCAACGTGCCGCGCTCAGCCTCGCGCGTCATGGCCATCGCCGTGATCATGACAAGAGTCATGGTCAAGATGACGCCTAATAGTCCGGGTACGATGTTATATTGCGTTATGGCCTCGGGATTGTAGCGCGAATGGACTACCAGCTCGAACGGAGCGGGGCCCTGCGCGAGGGCGGCGAGCGGTCCTTTCAGTTCATGCCGCAGCGCGCTGTTGAATATCGCTTCAGCGCTGGCGATGGCGTTGGACGCAGCGGCCGGGTCCGACGCATCCGCCTCGATCAACAATTGCGGGCGGTCGCCGCGCACGAGCCGCTCCGTAAAACCTGACGGGATAATGACGACGAAGGTCACTTCGCCGCTCGCCAACAACGCCGCCGTCTCACGCGGGTCATCGATCTCGCGGACGATTTCGTAATAACCCGACGTTTCCAACGCCTGAACCAATGCACGCGTGATTGGCGTTTGTTCTTCCATCAGAGCTGCCGTCGGCAGATTTTTCGGGTCCATGTTGATGGCGAAGCCGAAAAGAATAAGCTGGATGATCGGCAGGCCGAACATCATGCCGAAAGTCAGCCGGTCGCGGCGCATCTGCACCGTTTCCTTGACGAAAATCGCCGTGATCCGGTCAAGGACGCCTCTATTCACGCCGGCCTCCCTATGCATGGATCCTGGCGTCCTCGCCCGCCCGCGCCATCAGCGCGATGAAGGCGTCTTCAAGGCTTACGCGGACTTCCTTCCATTCCACATCACCGCCCGATGTTTCGTTTACAGACTTTTCAAGGGCGTCGCGGTCCGTGCCGCTTACATGCAGCGCAGCGCCGAAATAGGCGACATGCTCGACGCCGGGTCTGCCTCTAAGCGCTCTGGCAAGCTGGCGCACGCCGTCGCCCTCGGCCCGGAAAGTGACAAGACCTGACTCTTCAAGCACGCGGGCGACGCTGCCGCGCACGATCACTCTGCCATTGGCGAGATAAACGATGCGGTCGCAGCGTTCGGCCTCGTCCATGTAATGGGTTGAAACCAGCACCGTCATGCCGTCAGACGTGAGGCGGTGGATCTCATCCCAGAAGTCGCGGCGCGCCTGCGGATCAACGCCTGCCGTCGGCTCGTCCAGCAGCAACAGACGTGGCTGATGCATGGTGACGGCGGCGAGCGCCAGGCGCTGTTTCCAGCCGCCTGAAAGCGCGCCCGCAAGCTGGTGCTGGCGTTTCGTTAGGCCCAGCGTTTCAAGGGTTTCGTCGACCCGCGCGCGCTTGTTCCGCATGCGGTATAGGCGGGCCACAAACTCAAGATTTTCGCGGATGGTCAGATCGCTCCAGAAGGAAAACTTCTGGGTCATGTATCCGGTCGCCAGCTTGATCCTCGCGGCGTCTTCCGCGATGTCATAGCCGAGGCAGCGGCCCTCCCCCTCGCTGGGCTGCAAAAGCCCGCAGATCATGCGGATCGTTGTCGTCTTGCCGGAGCCGTTAGGTCCCAGAAAACCCCAGACCTCTCCCTCAGGCATCTGGATATCAATGCCATCCACCGCCGTTTTGTCGCCGAAGCGCTTGACGAGGCCGCGCACATCAATGGCGAGATCGCCTGTGACGCTCGCCGTCGTCATAGCGGCGCCACATCAACGGGCAAGCCGGGTCGGAGATTGGACGCATCAACCGGCTTGGCTTCGATCAAAAAGACCAGCTTGTCGCGCGCATTAGCGCTATAGATCACCGGCGGTGTGAACTCTGCTTCCGTTGCGATATAGGTGACGCGTGCTTCGATCGGATCGCCAACGCTGTCGGCGGTAATCAATACGCTCGCTCCTACTCTAAAGTTTGAAACCTCCGCTTGCGGAACAAAAAACCGGACCTTGATTCCATTGTCCGGCAGGATCGCCAACACTGGCGCGCCTGCGTTCACGAACTCGCCTTCGCGGTGAAAAATCTCCTCGACGGAGCCGGATGCTTTGGCTTTGACCTTGCGTTCGGTCAGTCGCCATTCCGCTTCGGCGCGCGCAGCCACGGCTGCAAGCGTCGCCGCGCTGGCCGCCTGGCGTTCCGCATCGCGTCCGCCCAATTCCGCGACAGCGATGGCGTCCTTTGCCGCCTCAACACGCGCAACCGCCGCTTGATAATCGGCTGTCACCTGATCGCCGCGCGCCTTAGAAGCATTGCCTTCCGCCACCAGCGGCAGCCATCGATCGCGTTCTGCGCGCGCCAATCGAAGAGCCGCCTCAGCTTCAGCGAGTTGCGCCTTAAACCTTTGTATTTCCTCAGGTCTTGCCCCCGTCTCGATATTTGCAGCCATCGCCCCAGCTTCAGCGGCGCGGGCGTCGGCAGCAGCGAAAGCGGCTTTCTGACGATCCTTGTCGAGTTCAAACAGGGGGGCGCCGAGAGAAACGACATCGCCTTCGCGAACGTGCAGCGCCATCAACCAGCCGGCTTCCGGTGGCGCGACGTAAACATATTCGGCTTCCACATAGCCGACATATCCGCTGCTTTTCTCGCTCGTGCATGAGACCAGCAGGACGGCGGCGCCAGCGAAAACCAGGTAATTCAGTGTACGGCTGATGTTAAGCATGCGCCGCCTCGCTTACGCCAAGAGCCCGCATCAACATTTTTTCGTGGATCGAAAACAAGGCTTCCAGATCGATGCGCGCTTTGGCGTCATGTTCGAAAACCACGCGCCAGACGGCTGAAAGGATTATCGGCGCCACAACAATCCGCGCCGTCAGCGCCGGGTCATCAATGTCAATTTCTCCCGCCGCTTTCGCCTGCCCCAAGGACGCCGCGACCATGCCGATTACCCGGTCGACAATCTTTTCACGATAGGCTGTCGCCATTTCCGGAAACGCCGGCGCATCGCCGATCAGCACCTTTGCCAGTTTTGGCACAGGCGTGTCGCGAATAATGACCGGCGCGAATTTCAACAATGCACGGATCGCGGAAAGACCGCCGCCGCCTTTTGCCGCCGCCTCCATCATTTCGATATTCGGAAGCGCGAAGGTTTCCACAAGCCCTGTGAACAACGCCTCTTTCGAGTCGAAATAGAGGTAGATCGTTCCCTTGGAAAATCCGGCGCGGGCGGCGATGTCATCCATCCGCGCAGCGGCGAAACCGCGTTCGAAAAACTCGTCGAGGGCCGCAGTTAAAATCGCAAGCCTTCGCGCCTCTTTCGCCTCATCTGTCCGGGCTCGTTGCATGCCGCTCCTGTAACTAACTGACCAGATAGTCAGTTATTTAAGCGTCAAAGTCAAGACCTGTTGCCTCACACACGGGTTTAGACGGGGCTTCTCCCCCATCCGAAAGAGGTCGTTTTGAGTTCGATATGGTCGCAAACGGAAGAAAATATCGCTGCAAAAGCAAGCGTTCACCGCCTCGTCAGACGCATTTCACACAACTAGATTACGCACGACAGCGCAGGGAGAGAGCGGATGAACACCGAAACGGGCCGGCAGGCGACGAACGGTCCACAGCAATGGGCCTTGACGCTCTTCATTTTATTTGGCGGCGCGCAGCTCATCGCCGGCGTCATTTTCTTCTTTGCCTACAACTGGCGAGCGCTGCCGGACATGACCAAGATCGCCTTGCCGCAGGCCGCTATGGGCGCCGCATTCATCCTCTGGGTCATCCTCGGAAAAGGCTCGCGCCTTGGGGCCGTCGCCGGGCTTGTCGCAACCGTGATGATCGGCGTTTCCATGGGCGTCGTCGGACAGGTCTATCAACTTGGCGCGGACCCGTGGCGGCTGTTTGCGATCTGGGCCGCGCTCGTTTTTCCGATCGCCGTCATCACGCGTTCCGATCCGCAATTCATGCTGGCGGGCATAGTCGCTTCCATCGCTTATTTTCTCTATACAGACGAAAACATAAAACCCTTCCTGCCGCAGGCGCGCTCCATCATTCTCGCCGCTTATGCGCTCATTCTGTTCGCGATCGCCATCGGCCGGGACATGCTGGCGGGCGGCGCGCCAAACTGGATGCGCTGGCTTTTCATCAGCGCCGCATTAGGCGCAGGCGTTATTGGAAGCCTTGGCGATATCTTCAGCGACAGGTTTCCTTTTGGCGACTCCTTCACCGCCAGTCTTGCGCTAATTGCCGTTTGCGGCGGCGCGCTCGCCGCCTATCGATACTGGCGGCCTGATCGCCCGGCACAGGCGCTATCGTTATTCGCAGTTGCCGTGTTTGCAGGCGCACTGGGCCTGCGCATCATTTTTATCCGCGATATCGACGGCGCTTACGGCATTTCCGGCGCCATGTTTATCAGCGCGTTATGGGTTGTGGCCGTGACCGCAGCCCTCGCCGCGGCGCTCCGCCAGCTGAATAAAGGAGCGGGCGCATGAGCACGGAAAAACAAACGCCCTGGTATGTAGAAACCTTCCTCGCCATCGGCGGCTGGATCGCCGGTCTTCTCGCCGCTATCGCGATTTTCGCCATGGCGGCGGGGCTGGTGGCGAGCGTCGGCAAGTTCGCCCCGGAAATCGGTGCTTTTATCTCTGTTATGATCGGCGCAGGGTTTGTTTTTTTCGGCGTCAGCATGATGCAGCCCGACCGGGGCGATTTCAGGCGTCACTTTGCAATCGCGTCAACAGCCGCTGGTCTGACGGCGGCCACCGCCGGCGTCTGGTTCCTATTGTTTTCACTGTTTGGCGGCGCGAATGACGCGGCCGCCATGACCGTCGGCGTCGCCGGGCTTATCACTTCGGCGCTGTTGACGGCTGCAGGGTTTTTCATTGCGCGAATAATGCGCGACGGCATTTTCACGTTTCTCATCACGCTCGCCGTCTATGGCGTCGCCACAGCGGCGTTGATTATCCTGAGGGATGACACAGGCTTTGGCTGGCGAACCGATATCTATCTCGCCGCACCCGTCGCGCTCTTGGGCTGCTGGCTTTTCATCAACGCGCCGCAAGATAATTTAAGCCGACCCGCCGGGGCGGCAATGCTGATCGCGCCGATGCTGCATTACGCCATTGCCCGCAACGCCCAATTTATTTTTGGCGCTGGCGCCGATCCCCAAATCTGGCTGATTGGCGAAGCATTATTCGCCGCCGCCGCCCTTTATTGTCTCTGGATCTTGCGCCGGCGTTACGCGGCGCTGCCGCTGCTTGCCTCGGGCGCGCTGGTGCTCGCAGCAATCTGGTTCCTGCCGAGCGCAGGCGCGGTGGCGATCATCATGCTGCTGTCGGCCATCGCCGCCAACCACCGCGGCTTTGCGGTCGTATCGATCGCCGCAGTCATCTGGTTCATCAGCCGCTTCTATTACGATCTTTCCATGACGCTGCTTGAAAAATCGGCGCTGATGGCGGCCATGGGCGCGGCAACCCTTTTCGGCGCCTTGATATTCAACCGATTTCAGTCCGGCGTGGGCGCCGCGAAAAGCACACCGCAGCGGCACAGACTGCTTGCCGCCTTCGGCTTTGCCGCGCTTCTTGTTGTTGCGCTGACGCTCGTCAATCGCTCCGTTTGGCGGCTGGAAACCCAGTTTCGCGATGCGACGGAAATTTATCTGCCGCTTGGACCGCGCGATCCGCGATCGATTCTCCAGGGCGATTACATGGTGCTTAACTTCAGGAACGACATCTATCCGCCGTTCGATGCGATTGAAGCTTTACCGCGCGGCGGAGAGATTTTTTTGAAACTCGACGAAAACAACGTCGCGGCGTTTTCCCGGATTCCAGCGGCGGGCGATGCGCCGGGACCGGATGAAATCCGGATTGATTACGTCAAAACAAACAGCAGGCGCATCCGGTATGTGCCGCAAAGCTTTTTCTTTCAGGAAGGCGAAGCGGAACTCTTTCAGCCGGCCCGTTTCGCCATTGTCAAAGTCACAGACGACGGCAACGCGCGATTAACGGCGCTCGCGGATGAAAACCGCCAGCGTATAGGCCCCGGCGATTAAGCCCTGCCTGGAGAGCCGGGCGAAAAAGTGGGATCCGGTTTTTCGCAAACCCGGCGCGATAACAATTATCTAGTTGTTTTCCTTATCAATTTTCGAGGCAGCTCGGACGAGATTGACGAATTCCGCCCTGTATCCAAACGGGTCGTCGCCCTTGGCGTCCTGCGCCAGATCAACGATCGCATCATAGGAGTAGTCGTCAGTGTAACCCGCTCGCTGCAACTTTTGCCCGAACGCGGCGACCGCGGCCGCGAAGCGTGCGTCACGCGGCGCTGCGGCTAGACCTTCGTAGGCGTCACTGCTCGGGACAACCTGTTCGATCAACCTGCTCTCGTTTTCGTCGGGCAATTTATACCGTAAGCGGACGAAAGCGAATTCATCGGCAGATCCTACAGCAGCAGGTGCTGGCTGATAACGCAATTCATCAATCAGCCTTGCGTCGGACCCCACAAGCGCCAGCTCATAAAGCGCCGTCACCGTGTGGCCGGAGCCGATGTCGCCCGCATCAATCTGGTCGTTATTGAAGTCCTCGCGATTAAGCAATCGAGTCTCGTAACCGATCAGGCGATATTCCGCGACCACGGCCGGGTTGAACTCCACCTGAAACTTCAGGTCCTTTGCAATCGGGAAGAGAGTCGAACGGAACTCACGCACCAACACTTTGCGCGCCTCGTTAAGCGTGTCGATATAGGCCGCAACGCCGTTGCCCGCCTGCGCCAGTTTCTGTGCGATGACATCATTATAGTTGCCCTCGCCAAAGCCGAGGATCGTCAGATAAATCCCGGTCTTGCGTTTGCGCGCCACGAAATCTTCGAGGCTATCGGCGTCGACAACGCCCACATTGAAATCCCCATCCGTGGCGAGGATGATGCGGTTGACCTTGTCCTCGGCGAAGTTCTCCTCCGCCAGTTGATAGGCCAAAGATATACCCGCACCGCCGGCGGTCGACCCGCCTGCTTCAAGCTTGTTAAGCGCTTCTAAAATCTTGGTTTTCTGGTTTCCAGGCGTTGGTTCAAGCACGACCCCGGCGGCGCCAGCGTAAACCACCACGGCAATGGTGTCGTCCTTCGACATTTCATCGACAAGCAGACCGACAGACTTTTTAACGAGTGGCAGTTTGTTTTCCGCCTGCATGGAGCCGGAGACATCGAGCAGCAGGACAATGTTGGCGTCGGGCGTTTCATCAGGCTCGATATCAAACCCTTTGACGCCGATATGCATGAGGCGCGTGCCAGCGTTCCACGGGCTTGGCGTCACCCAGACCGTAGGCGTGAACGGCGCGTCTGCGCTTTGCGGTTCCGTGTACTGATAATCAAAATAATTGACATATTCCTCGATACGTACCGAGTCCGACGGCGGCAGCATGTTGTTTGAGGAAATATAGCGCCGCATTACCGAATAAGCGGTGGTGTCTACATCAGATGAAAACGTCGAAACCGGCTCCTCACTGACGAGCTTTACGGGGTTGGGATCGGTTTCGTCATATTGCTCAGTGATTTGCGGCTCGGGTGCTGGCCTCATCACTGGCCTGGCGTAAGACTCGTTTGCAACTGCCCCAAGCGGAGATGAAGAATTCAATTTAGCGCCTTGCACACGCGAGCCCGTAACAACGACCGTATCGTCTTCAGCTTCCGTTACGTCAATCTGAGGTTCGCTGCCTGTCGTACAGGCGAGAAGTCCCGCCGCCAGCGCGCACGCCGCCATCAAATTCATTTTTTGCATTGATCCGCTCCATCCCGTCTCGCCCTTAAGGGCTCCAGAATAATCCTAGTCGAGGCGAAATTAGGGCGGCTAATCTAAATCCCGCGCCACGCGAAAACCGTTGTCGAACTCGCGCGTGCTAACCGCCTTGCCGATCCGATGGGCCGAGCGAAGCCGCCATGCGCCAGTGTTCCAGGCGCCGCCTTTCAGGACGCGTCGCGAACAATCGCCGCTGACGCGGGCCGCCCCGTCTTCGGGGGCGCCGGCATGGCTCTCAGCCCAGCAGTCGCTGGTCCATTCCCACGCATTACCGTGCATGTCGAAGAGGCCGAAAGCATTCGGCGGAAAACTCGCCACGCGCGTCGTACGTCCACGAAACTCGCTTTCCCCACCCCGATAGGGATAATTGCCATTAAAGTTGGCGCGCCGTGACGTCACGTCTCCGCCAAACGCAAACGGCGCGCTGAGACCGGCGCGTGCAGCGTATTCCCATTCCGCTTCCGTAGGTAGACGATAATTGCGGCCGGTCTTGTTCGACAGCCAGGCGGTGTAGGCTTGCGCGTCTGCATGAGAAACGCTGACCACCGGCATCTTGTCCCGGCCCCAGCCGTGATCGGGCGGCGTATAGGCGCGGCAACCGCCATCCTCAACGCATGCCTGCCATTGGTCGAACGTCACCTCGCGCGTGCCGATGGCGAAGCGGCGCTCAATCGTCACCACGCGCGCCGGCCCCTCAAACGGTTGCCGTCCCCTTTCCCCCGCCGGTGCGCCCATGCGAAAGGATCCGCCCGGCAGCGCCGCCATATCCGGACAGGCGACGCATTCCTTGAAGTAGTTGCCGAGATAGGCCGTTTCTTTCAGCTCTTCAGGGAGTTGCGGCGTAGCATTCTGGGCCGCGCGTTCACCGCTTTCTTCAGATGAGATTGCGGCCACGAGATTTTCCATGGCGTCGCTATCCGCAACACTTTCTTCGCCTATGGGTGTCGGGTCGACCGGCGCAAGTGATGGCGCGGGAACCTCAGTTTCTGTTTCGATAATTTCTGCGTCATCCACGGTCGGTGAAGCTTCAGCTTCTGCTGCTGCAGGATCAATCGCAGCAAATGTTTCGGTTTCCTCGTCTGTTCCGGGAACAGTCCCGAACTCACGCAAGTCGAACATCTCGAAATCATCTGTTTCAGATGCATTTGCCGGCGACGCGTTATTATTCGTTTCCAGCGACGCCGACTGAAGCGTGGTGAGTTGCGCAGGCGTTTCAACAGAAGGGTCAGGAAACGCCGGTTCAGTCGTGACCTGCTGACTGCTGCTGTCTGTATCACCGGGCAAAACGATCGGCGCCAGCACCGCCGTGACGAGCGTCATTCCCACCAGGCCGGCGGTGGCCCCAAAAGCGACATCGCGCGATTTAAAGCGGCGGCGGGAAGGCCGCGCCCGTGCGCGTCGGCGTTCTTCCGCATACTGTACTTTCTCCGTATCGGCAGAGTCCAGCTCGACAGAGTGTTCAGCGAAAACAGGTGCGGCTTCGTCAGGCGTGTGTGTTTCTTCGGCATTTGCTGGTTCAGCCCAAACATCGCCGTTCGTCACCTGGCCGCGCTGTTGCGCAATCTGAATCTCGTCCAGCACAAAGCGCCAGCGCGGATCGTCGAGTGCGCCTGTCCACCCGGACAAGTCAACCGGCGGCAACTCTTCAAACCCGCCGGGCGGACGGACGCCGCCCACCGCAACCGGAATTAACGCGCCGCGCGCCATCGCCTGCCTTGCCTGCTCATGCAATCGCACCAGTTTCGAAGCCGCCGCAGTCCAGACAACGATCGCCGTACTGTCATCGTCGCCATCATTGGCGAGATCGCCGACGCTGGGGTCCGGACTGACCCGCAACGGCGCATGGCCCGCCCGTGACAGCGCTGCCGCGATTTTTTCGCCCAACGCCTCATCCCGAGGCGCATGAATAATGGAAACAGCCGACATTAATTAATCGTTTCTGAAGCGTGACAATTCTTTTCGCTGATAGGGTGCGCGACTAATGCGATCCGCCCTTCTAAAGCGAATCGGCGGTTCATCTCGAGCCTTGTTAACTAAAAGTTTTGCAAGAATTCCTGTGGAAAATCTCGACCTTCTGCAAAAGGATAGGTTAATTTTGTTCTTGTATTGTTCTCGTGTCTGCGGCAAGGTTAATGGAACAGGGAATTCATAACCCGGCCTTGCGGGGAACATCATGGTCGCTCAGATCACCACATTCGCCTTTCACGGCGTCGATGCCCGGCCGGTCACGGTTCAGGTCCAACTCACTAACGGCTCTAACCCTTTCACCATTGTCGGATTGGGCGACAAGGCCGTCTCCGAAGCCCGCGAACGGGTCCGCGCCGCGCTCTCCGCCGTGGGCCTTGGGCTGCCCGCGAAACGCATCACCGTGAATCTCGCGCCCGCCGATCTGCCCAAGGAAGGAAGCCATTTCGATCTGGCGATCGCCCTTGGCCTGTTGATGGAAATGGGCGCCGCGCCCCACGACACCGCAGAAGGGTTCGCTGTCATGGGCGAACTCGGCCTTGACGGTTCGATCGCACCTTGCGCCGGCGCATTACCCGCCGCTGTTGCTGCGAACGCCATGGGATTAGGCTTGATCTGCCCGTCCGCTTGCGGGCCGGAGGCGGCATGGGCGGGCGGAGACGCCGTGATTTTGGCGCCGAAATCACTGATCCAACTGGTCAATCATTTTAAAGGAACGCAGGTTCTTAGCTCGCCGCTACCAGGCGCCCTGGCCGCGCCGCAGGCCATACCAGACCTCGCAGACGTCAAAGGGCAGGAGACTGCGAAACGCGCCCTCGAAGTCGCTGCAGCGGGCGGCCATAACTTGCTCATGGTCGGCCCGCCCGGAGCGGGAAAATCAATGCTCGCCGCGCGGCTACCCGGGCTTTTGCCGCCTCTGTCTCCGGCCGAGATGCTCGAGATTTCCATGGTTCAGTCACTGGCCGGTCAGCTTGAGGGCGGGCGGTTGACCCGCGTGCGTCCCTTTCGGGCGCCGCATCATTCAGCATCCATGGCGGCGATGATCGGCGGCGGCGTGCGCGCCAAACCGGGCGAAGCCTCACTTGCTCACCACGGCGTTCTTTTCCTTGATGAATTACCTGAATTCACTGCGCCCGTTTTGGATTCTCTTCGCCAACCGCTGGAAACAGGCGATGTCCTGATTGCGCGGGCGAACTTTCATGTGCGCTATCCGGCCCGGTTTCAGCTTGTGGCCGCAATGAATCCGTGCCGCTGCGGGTATGGCCGGGCAAGCGGGCGGGCCTGTGGGCGCGGACCGAACTGCGAAGAGGTTTATCAGTCCCGTATTTCAGGGCCGCTTCTCGACCGCATGGATCTCGCTATTGAGCTCCCGACCGTGACCCCCGCCGATCTTTCCGCGCCGGCAAGCGGCGAGTCTACTGAAACAGTTGCCGACCGGGTCGGAACAGCGCGTCAGGCTCAGATAGCGCGTGCAAAATCTCTTGAAACCGAAGCCGGATGCGCCGTCACCAATGCAGCGCTCGGCGATGCAGAGCTATCAAAAATCGCTGAACCGGACGCAGAAGGAAGAAACCTCCTGTCGCGCGCCGCCGAAGCCTTAAGCCTCTCGGCCCGGGCTTACACGCGGATTTTACGTGTTGCCCGAACCCTCGCTGATCTTGACGGCGCGGACGGCGTAAAGCGCCGTCACATCGCCGAGGCTGTCAGCTTTCGCCGCCGTGACGCCGCAGCAAATCCGTCACCCGCAGTAACGGCGCCCGCAGCCGGAAATGCATTCAATTGAGCCGGCTGTATTAATCGTTTTTGATATCAACGCCCTTCGCTGATGGGGATATTAACGTCAGCGTAACCATGCTTTTCAACCTTTTTTCAAGCCGGACAAGTCATGATCGCGGGAATTTCGTTTAGGGGGACCTCGCATCCATGCCGCAAGCCGGTGCTGATAACGGAAAATTCCGTGAACTGATAGTCGTCTGTGATGAAGTGGGCGTCATCCGTTTCGTATCACAAAGTTTTTGCAAGCTTTTTGGCGCTTCAGCCGAAAAATGGCATGGTCGTGAATTTGCGCCAGGGGGCAACGCAGCAGCGCCCGGTACGCCTGCGCGATACAAAACGCAGGCCCGCATCGGCGCCGTGGAGGTTGTTCTCGAATGGCTTGAGACCGCCTTGTCAGGCGGCGAACGCCTTTATGTCGCGACTCATGAATTCACCGACGCTGACGATGATAACAGTCGTCATGGTACAGATAATAATACTTCAGCACCAGAAAGTGGTGATCCAAAACTGCAATTGCTGGCAACCATGAGCCATGAAATGCGCACGCCGCTGAACGGCATCCTCGGCATGACGTCGCTTCTTCTCGACACAACGCTTGAGCCAAATCAGCGGGCCTATGCAGAATCCGTGCGGGAATCAGGCGTCGCCCTCCTCGCCCTGATCAACGACCTGCTCGATTATTCAAAAATCGAAGCCGGACATATGGAAATCGAGCACGCCGAGTTCAGCACATCCATGATGGTGCAAGGTGTGGCGGAACTGCTTTCGCCAAAAGCATTTGATAAAAACATTGATATCGCCGCCTTTGTGGACAGCGCCATACCGGTGCAACTTAAAGGGGATGAAGCACGGCTCCGTCAGGTTTTGATCAACCTTGCTGGAAACGGCGTGAAGTTCACCGACACCGGCGGCGTCAGCATTGAGGCGCATCTCGATTCCGCCGCTGACGGCGTCGCAAAAGTCACGTTCGGCGTTCGCGATACCGGGATTGGCATTCCCCACGACAAACAAAAAAGCATCTTCGAAGAATTTGCGCAGGCTGAGTCCGACCTCGCCAGAAAGAGGGAGGGCACAGGTCTTGGCCTTGCAATCGCGCGTAAAATTGTAAGAGCCATGGGCGGCGATATCACGATCGCCAGCGCGCCGGGCAAGGGTAGCGCGTTCACTTTTACACTGGACCTTGCCTATGAAGGCGCGCTGCCGGGTGACAATAAAGCGTTTGAAACGCCGGTCGTCGTCGCCACGCGATCATCGGTGATGGCGCGCAACCTGAAACAACAGCTAAAGTCGATCGGCGTTGGTGAAGTTCACGTGGCGGATTGCCCGAACGGCGCCATTGAACTGATGAAAGCGCATCGCGACGCCATCTTATTGAGCGATAGCGATATCGCGAATGAAAGCGCGCGGGCGTTGTCTGAGAAAGCCGCCCGGTCGTATGTCCTCGTTTCCCCGCAGTCGAGAAATCAGATCGCTGGTCTGCGCGAAGCTGGTTTTAACGGATACTTCATCAAGCCCATTCGCCAATCCTCCTTGTACAAACAGTTGTTGGAAGACAGCGAAGAAGCCCCGTTAGAGCTGACAACGCCTGTTCAGCAACCTCGTGAACGCAACTATACGGTGCTTCTTGCTGAAGATAATCAGATCAACGCCGTGCTCGCCACAACGATTATCAAGCGCGCCGGACATCACGTCGATGTGGCGCACAACGGGGTCGAAGCCGTCGAAGCCGTTTCTTCTCGTCCCTATGACCTTGTTTTGATGGATCTGCACATGCCGGAAATGGACGGGCTGGAGGCGGCGCGGCGCATCCGTAATCTGGACAGCGACATGCGGCGCGTACCGATTGTCGCCCTTACGGCCAGCGCCATGGCCGCTGATCGGCAAAAATGCATCGCCGCAGGAATGGATGATTTCCTCTCAAAACCGTTTGAACCTGATGACCTCACCAATGTTCTCGGCAAATGGGGTGACGCGCAAAGCGCGTTAAGCGAAGCGTCTTAAAAACCTGCCTTTATTTCAACGAAAAACGCCCGTAGCGTCGCGGCCATGACAGAAAATATGCGCGCCGAAAAAGGCGAGAAAAAAAACCTGTTAAAGTCGCTGACATCATACTTGCGCGCACGCAGTATCGTTATGCTGCTGCTCGGTTTTTCTGCCGGGCTGCCTTTCTACATGATCTATCAGAACCTATCCCTTTGGCTTGCAGAAGCAGGGGTCGACAAGGGCGAAATCGGCTTATTCGCGTGGACGGGTTTTGCGTTTTCTTTCAAATTTCTTTGGGCGCCGGCAGTCGACAGGGTGCCTATTCCGTTTCTGGAAAAGTTCGTTGGCCGCCGCCGCGCGTGGATGGCGGCGGCGCAGATCGGCATCATGCTGGCGCTGATCGCCATGTCGGCGGCTGACCCGGCCGGTAATCTTCTTGTCATCGCCGCCATCGCTGTTGTTCTCGCCTTTGTCGCAGCGACCCAGGATATCGCCATTGATGCATGGCGCATTGAAGCGGCGACGGATGAAGAACAAGGCGTGATGGCGGCCATGTACCAATATGGATATCGGGTCGCCATCATGGTCGCTGGCGCCGGGGCGTTGATTGTCGCGGACAACATCAATTGGCCGGCCGCCTACCAGTTCATGGCTTTGTTGATGGGTGTGGGTCTTTTGACCGCCCTCTTCGCGCCAAAAGTGGAGGTGGGTGAGTACACGCCGCCGCCACGTGCGCCGCTAGCCGAGACAATGTCGAAATCCGTCATCGGTCCGTTTAAGGATTTCTTTTCCCGCTACGGCATGCACGCGCTTGTCATTTTGCTGTTCATCGCCCTGTTTCGCGTGCCTGATTTCCTGATGGGCTACATGACTGGGCCGCTTTACATTGATCTCGGTTACGACAAGACGACAATCGGCGCCGTACGGTCAGGCATTGGTCTGTTCGCCACCCTCTTTGGCGTCTTCCTTGGCGGCATCATCGTTGCGAGGATGGATTACCGATGGAGCCTGATGTTCGGGGTTCTCTCGCAATCTCTTACAAATTTGATCTACAGCTGGCTGGCCCTGTCCGATGCGACGACCGGGGGTCTCGCGTTCGCTGTGGTCGTGGACAATATCGCCTATGGCGCTGCCGGGACGATACTTATCGCCTATATGTCGAGCCTGACGAACACAGCTTTCACCGCCACCCAATACGCGCTTTTCAGCTCTTTTTACGCCTTGCCGGGAAAGTTTGTTGGCGGGTTTTCAGGGTTCATGGTTGAGGCGTTTGGGTTTGCCTGGTTCTTCGCCATTACGGCGATCATTGGCCTTCCCGCCGCTTTGCTGATCTTCTGGTTAAAGGGATCAGACCAGTATGATCAATCAGCAAAGCCTGACGAAACGGCTGTTTCCTCGCCTTAGGAAACCGCCTAGCCGGCGGCGAGGCATTCTTCAAGATCGGGTTTTTCATCGCTTGTTCCTAAAGCCGTCGTGTCCACATGCGCGACCTGCGGCTTGCCCATTTCGTCAGGGTAAAGAATAAGAATCAGGCTGCAGGTGGACATTGCATATCGGCGATACTCGCCATCGCCTTCACGGCGGGAAAGCGCCGGAGCGCCGAACATAGCTTCCACTGTATCGACATCTGCGCCCAGAATATCGCCCAAGACATAAACCGGTTCGGCCGGTTCAAGCGGCGGCGGCACAACAACCGTTTCATCCGGTTCAGGCGAGCTGGCGCAAGCAGCGGCGGCAAGCATCAGACCGCCAATAAAAACACGTCTCGGGCTTGTTGCGTTCGAAAAGACTTTCGCCATCCTGTCTGCTCTCACCTGTTCCTCAAGCATTTGACCCTACGCACAGCCGGCGCCCGCTTCAATCGTAAGGCGAATGACATCGCCGCAAGGAAGGCCGAGCACTATGCCGTCCATACCTTGCTTCGGCACGGCCCCCTTCCTATAAGCCGCTCCTGTTAACACGCCCATAAGGATTTCCAGATGCCGCAAACCGATCTCGACGTCATTGGCGTCGGCAACGCTATTGTCGATGTGCTTGCCAAGGCCGATGACGCATTTCTCGCCCAGCATGACATCGTCAAAGGCGGGATGGTTCTCATCGATGAGGAACAGGCAAAATCGGTTTACGACGCGATGGCGCCGGGGGTGGAAATTTCCGGCGGGTCAGCTGCGAATTCCGTGGCGTGCGTCGCCTCACTTGGCGGCAAAGGCGGCTTTATCGGCAAAGTCGCCGACGACGCACTCGGAGAGATATTTCGTCATGATCTCAAAGCATTAGGCGTTGAGTTCTCAACCGCTCCGTTGCAAAACGGCCCGGCTACGGGGCGGTGCCTGATCAACGTAACCCCTGACGCTCAGCGGTCCATGACAACCTTTCTCGGCGCCGCTGGCTACGCCTCTATAGACGATATCGATCCTGACCAGATCGCCCGCGCCGCTATCATCTTTTTCGAAGGCTATCTCTTCGAACCGGAAACCCCGCGCCAGGCGTTTTATAAAGCTGCGGAGATCGCACAAAAAAATAAACGGCGCACCGCGCTCACGCTTTCAGACAGCGGTTGCGTCGAACGTCAATTCGACGCCTTTAACGACTTCATTGATCAGCATATTGACATTTTGCTCGCAAATGAAACAGAGGCTGCTGCGCTTTTCCAGACCGGCGACATGAACGCCATCATTGAGAAAGCAAAAAACACGTGTGAGCTGACAGTCGTCACCCGCTCGGAAAAGGGCTCCATTTTGATTCCACGAGAGGGCGAAGTGATTGCCATTGATGCAGTGACGCCTGAAAAGCTCGAGGACACCACCGGGGCCGGCGATGCTTATGCTGCGGGTTTGCTATTCGGTCTTGCCCAAGGGTTTCCACTGGCGCGCGCTGGCGCTCTCGGCTCGCTGGCGGCAAGCGAGGTCATCAGCCATTTCGGCGCCCGTCCGGCGCAATCACTAAAGGCGATGGCGCAATCCGCTGAACTGCTATAACCGCGCTAAGCTGTTGTAAGTCTTTCGATAATTTCAGCGAAGACGCGACGGACCTGCTCCGTTGTATCGTCAATTGGCTGGTCTGTATCGATGATGTAGTCCGCCTTCTGACGTTTTTCAGCGTCCGGCATTTGCAACGCCAGAATGGCGCCCAGTTTTTCTTCACTCATGCCCGGGCGGGAAAGGACGCGTTCACGTTGCACATCCGTTGGCGCACTGACAACCACCGTTGCGTCGAAGAATTTTTCCGTGCCGTTCTCGAAAAGCAGCGGGATATCCAAAACCGCTGCAGGCGCGCCAGCGTGAGCCGCTGTTGTCAGAAAAGCCTCGCGATCCTCTCCCACTAGCGGGTGCACAATCGCCTCAAGTTTTTGCAGTGCTTGCGGATCGTTCAGCACTTTTCCGGCGAGCAACGCTCGATCAATAGCGCTGTTCACGACCACGCCCGGAAATGCCTCCCCAATTGGCTCTACCGCGCGTCCGCCTTCTGCGTAGAGCCGGTGAACGGCGGCGTCCGCATCCCAGGTGGCGGCGCCAAGATCGGCAAACATCGACAAAACCGTCGATTTTCCCATGCCGATGGAGCCTGTAAGTCCGATTTTGATCATGTCCGCTCCCGACGGTCCAATTCTGCAATCAGATTCTGGCGCAAGTCATCATCGATCACCGCCTTACCGCCAAACCAGGTTTCAAACCCGGGCGCGGCCTGATGCATGAGCATCGCAAGACCATCGACGGTCCGACACCCTTTTTCTCTTGCGGCTTTTAACAGCGGCGTTTCAAGCGGCGAGTAGACAATATCGGCAACAATCGCTTCTTTTGTCAGCAGCGCCAGATCGATTTCCAACGGCGGCTGGCCCGTCATGCCAAGGCTCGTCGTATTGATGAGCGCAGTCGACCCTTCGATAAATTTATTTCGGTCTTCCCATGATGCGGATTTTAACGCAAAGACTTCCGCAAGGTCGTCAGCTTTTTCACGTGAGCGGTTCACCAAGGTTATGTCTGAATAGTCTAATTCTTTCAATGCATTAACTACACCGCGCGCGGCGCCGCCCGCGCCAAGGACCAGCACGCGGCCGTTCCCGTTCGCGCCTTTGTCGCTCATCGCTTTGTAAAAACCATAAATATCGGAATTGTCGGCAAACGCCTTTTCAATCCGGAACGTCAGCATGTTCGCCGCGCCGGCGGCTTGCGCGTCATGGCTGCGTACATCGGCGTAGCGCAATGCATGTTCCTTATGCGGAATAGTGATGTTGACGCCTGCAAAACCGACTGCTCTGAGGCTGTCCACCGTCTTGGCGAAGGAATCGTAGTCAGGCTCGACAGGGATTGGAATGTAGTAACCGTCAATGTCTGCGCGGCGCGCCCAGATCGTGTGTATCAGAGGCGAAAGCGATTGCGATATAGGCCAGCCAATGACGCCAGCTAGCTTGGGTTCTGTATTTGGACTCTGTGCCGCCATCAGTAGTCCAGCGCCCCTTCAGCCCTTAATTGCGCCAGCAAAGGAAAAAGCGACAATCCCAAGATCGCGTAGTGATCACCTTCAACCCGCTCGAACAGGCGGGCGCCTAAGTTTTCAATCTGATATGCCCCGACGCTTGAAAGAATTTCAGGCCCCGCTTCCGCCAGATAGGCGTCGATTTCATCCGGTGTCAGGGCGCGTAATCTGAGGATGGGGCGGTCAATATTACGCCAAATAATCTCGCCATCACGCGCCACGGCAATGGCGTTGATCAATGAATGCGCGGCGCCTTGCGTTTCCAGCAGGCGTTCGCGCGCATCAGCCATGGTCGCAGGCTTGTCATAGGGCCGACCTTCGTATTCCATAATCTGATCGGACCCTATGACGATCCCGCCGGTTTGCGCGGCCACCGCCAGGCATTTTGCTTCGGCTAGCCGCATAGCGAGGTCTTCGAGGCTGAGATTTTCCGCTTTAGCGGTGTGTTTGATGTCATCTTCATCCACACCTGGACGTACAATTTCAAAAGGTACGCCGGCGTTCTTCAGAATTTGCGCGCGTATGGCGCTGCCCGAGGCGAGAATGATGCGCGGCTTCGTCATATCAATCGGTTACTTGTTCTGTCTGGCGGAAAGTTTCGTCAGGATCGCCGCCGCTGTTTCTTCCACAGACTTCCGCGTAACATCGATAGCGGGCCAGCGGTGTTTGGCGAACAGACGTTTTGCACGAAGCACTTCTTTTCGGATTTCATCAAGATCGGAATAGTCCTCGGCCGCGTTTTCGGCATTCATGCCCCCAAGGCGGCTCTGACGAATTTGCGCCAGTCGTTCCGGGCTCGCCACCAGCCCGACCACCATGGGTTTTCTCAGTGCAAAAAGTTCCGCAGGCGGTTCAGCAGTGGGCACAAGCGGCACATTTGCGGCTTTCACGCCGCGGTTCGCAAGATACATGCATGTGGGTGTTTTCGACGTTCGGCTGACCCCCACCAGCACCACATCTGCCGGTTCGAGATCCCATGACATCTGCCCGTCATCATGGGATAGCGTGTAATCGAGCGCCGCGATTCTCTTAAAATAGGCGTCATCAAGCTGGTGTTGAGCGCCTGGCCGTAAGGATTGTTCAAGCCCCAGAAAGTCGGTGAACGCATGCAGCAGCGGGTCAAGAACCGAGATAGCTGGCGTTTGCAATTCACTGCAGCGGATTTCCAACAACCGGCGTAATTCCGGATTAAGAATGGTGTAAAGGACGAGACCGGGAGACGCCTCGATCTCCGCCAGCGTTTTTTCCATCTGAGAGCGTGAGCGTATCAGCGCGTAGATGTGCTCGAGCGGTTTTGCCGCCGCGAATTGCGACGCCGTCGCTTTCAACATGGCGTTTAACGTCTCACCAGTAGAATCCGATACAAGATGAACGTGAAAAAAGGTCGCCAGCGGCGCAGATTTTTTGCGCGTAGCGGTTTTCTCCTCAGGTTTCGATTCTGAAACGCTCATCTTGTGGAACCATAGGGGAAATATGTGCGCTTTCGCGAGAGCAAATCCGCACCGTTTGAAATCTTGCGAGTCATACCGGTTTGGCGCCCAACCTATTTTGAAAAGTCATACTGGTCATACTTTTATCCAGAATTGTCGTACATCCATAGGATGTATTGAGCTTCCCCATGCTTCTTCACAGGCCATACCACGGGTTCCGCGTCATTTCGCGTGGTTTTCAGCAGCTTGCAGAAAACATATTCCCTAGGGAAATTTCTGTGAAAGAAATCATGAGGGATGTTGGATAAACTTCGCGCATTGCTTTTTCCCCGATATCCCGCCTGATTCCTTATATTAACCCTTTCTTAAGATTCCTTTATAGAAGATTAACAAGGAAAAGATTCTGAGTAATGCCGACAGAACCAAAATTTCTGCGTGTCTTTGAAGGTGAAGTTTTTGATGTTCCGCCCATCTGGTTCATGCGGCAAGCAGGAAGGTATCTTCCTGAATACCGGGCGCTGAGGGCGAAAGTAGGTTCGTTTCTCGATCTTTGCTTTAATTCTGATCTTGCGAGCGAGGTAACGCTCCAGCCGATCCGCCGGTTTGATCTCGATGCGGCGATCTTGTTTGCGGATATCCTTTTGATCCCTCACGCGTTGGGACAAAACTTACGATTTGTCGAAGGCGAGGGACCGCGCCTTGAACCCGTGGTTACCGCTGGCGATCTTGACGGGTTTCGTGCGCAGGACGTGAGGCCTGCATTATCAGCGGTTTTTGAGACAGTCTCTAAAACCAGAACCGCGTTGCCGGATGACAAGGCGTTGATCGGTTTTGCTGGCGCGCCGTGGACGGTTGCGACCTACATGCTCGCTGGCGGGCCGATGAAAGACCCAGCCGTTTTGCGGAAACGGTTTTACCAGGAGCGTGAATTTATCGATGGCCTTATCAATGTGCTTGTTGAAAAGACGATTGATTATCTTTTGGCGCAGATCGAAGCCGGCGCTGATGCCGTGCAGCTCTTTGATACTTGGGCGGCGGGGCTTCCCTGGCCTGTTCTTGATGCTGTTTCGTTGCGGCCGCTCGAAAAAATAGCACGAGCGATTAAAAAAGCGCACCCGGATACGCCCGTTATCCTTTTTCCAAAGGGGGTCGGTGAAAAGTGCGGGGAATACGCGCTCTTGCAAGGTTGCGACGGGCTCGGCATTGATTACGCCATGGACCCGTCATGGGCGCGGGCCAATCTAGCAGAGCGTGTCGTGGTTCAGGGCGGTCTTGATCCGCTTCTCGTGGTAAGTGGTGGTGAGGAAATGGAAAAGACGGCGGAGACTTATCTGAAGCTTTTTCATGACGTGCCATATGTTTTTAATCTCGGCCACGGGTTCACACCGGAGACACCGCCAGAAAATGTGGCGAGGCTTGTTGATGTCATCAGGAACGGCCAGTGATGTTGGCGTTTTTGGCAAGCATCTATCTCTGGATAAAGGCGGCGCACTTGATCATGGTCATCGCCTGGATGGCGGGGATGATGTATCTGCCGCGCCTTTTCGTTTACCAGCATGGTTCGGAAAAAGGGGGTGAGGCGGAAAAAATGCTGATTCAGATGCAGCGCCGTCTGCTGAAAGGGATCATCAATCCGTCGATGATAGCTGTCTGGGTGCTCGGTATCTTCATGCTGATCGCAAACCCGTCGATACTGTCATCAGGTTGGTTTCACGTGAAACTGGCGTTTGTAATCGCCGTGTCAGCCGTGCACGGGTTTTATGCAGCATCACGCAAAAAGTTTGAAAAGGGCGAGCGGCCGAAAACAGAAAAGTTCTGGCGCATTATGAATGAAGCGCCTTTTCTGGCGCTGATCGTTATCGTTATCATGGTGATCGTAAAGCCGTTTTAGCCTGATCAACGGCGCTTTATCCCGGTTTCCGCGCGATTGATCGAATATATATGTCAACGCGCTAAATTGGCGTCATACTGCGCATAGTTAAGAATGCCTGCCGGATCGTTATGGGGTTTATTGGGTCATCTCTCGCAACCGCCAAGACTGAAAAATTTCAATATGGTTTGTGGACTGCAGATCAGGTCGGCGAAGATGTGACTGCTCATGGTCATGAAGAAGCTCATCTCATGTGGGTGATGAACGGTGCGTTTACGACAGGTGCTGAGGGCGAGTGTAAAAGCCATCAAGACACGATCGTTTATAATCCGCCCGAGACTTTCCATACCGACAAAATTGAAACACCGGGCGCGTTGTTTTTTTCCGTGACAATTGAACCTGAACTTTGCCAGCGGGAAGATGATTTCCTCCTCCCTGTCGCACCCTGGAAAGTCTCCAACGAAAAAACCAGATCGAGACTAAGACGGCTTTTGTCAGCATGCGTTATTGATACAGAGAACGATCAGTTAATCGCGGAAAGCTCGGGCTATGAACTGTTGAGTACGTTGTCGGTCAGTGACGTTTTACAGCGAACCCCTCCACGCTGGTTGAAAAGAGTTTGTGATCTCCTGAGAGATGAAGCGCATTCTTCACTTGATGAAATTTCCAGAGAAGCAGGCGTTCACCCAACACATCTGATCAGAACCTTTCGAGCATTCCTGGACTGCACGCCCGGGGAATATGCGCGGAGCTGGCGGTTGCTTTCCGTAGCGCGAATGCTCACCGAACAAAGAACGCCCATTTGCGAGATCGCAGCCGTGTTTGGCTATAGCGATCAGAGCCATATGACGAAGCAGTTTCGACGATCGTTTGGCGTCACGCCGGCGGAATTCAGGGCGCGCACAAACAGCTTTTAAAGGACGGAAGCGCTAATTTTTTACAAGACCTGGAGGTCTTTAAACGGCAGGCTTTACTGGTCGATGGAGATTTTTCATGCGTTATAAAGCCTTTTTTGCCGCTCTAATGGCTTTTCTTGCAAACCCGGCAAACGCCGCGACGATCAATGAATGGCGAAGCTCAGTTGACGCAATCGTCAATGACATCCTTGCTATTCATCCAGCGCCTTTTGCGAAAACAGGGGAGACAGTCTGGCGGCGAGAGGTTGCCGCATTACGTACTGATCTGCCGAATTTGAGCGAAGCTGAAAGGCTGGCCCGGTTGATGCAGCTAGTCGCCATGATAGGCGATGGTCATACCCAAATTGAACCTACGGATTCGAGCTACGCAAGATGGTATCCGGTTCGTCTCTATGAGTTTGCTGACGGCGTATTCGTGACGAGCGCTCATAACTCAGTCAGTGATCTTGCGGGCGCTCAAGTTCTCGAGATTGCCGGACGTCCGGTAACAGAAGTGTTGTCCAGGGCAAGAAGCTTGCGAGGCGCTGACAACGAGTTTGATCGCCTGGAGCGCCTGGTTGTTATTCACAACGCTTATTTGATGAAAGCTCTTGGCGTCGCCAACGACGAAGGCGCAATGGAGGTCATGGTTCGGCTTCAAAACGGACGCACGGTTCGGCGCATCTTGAGGCCGCAGTCTGTGGATGAAGAGCTGTATTCCTATTACAGCAATATTTTCAACTGGCGCTATTTTTCGGAAGTCTTCGGCTTGCCTTTCGGGGAACGCTCGCAATGGGTGAGCGCATATAAAAACCTGCCTGCAAGCGCATTCATTGAGGCCGATGAAAATCGCCCGCCCTTCATGCAGCGCCGCTTTGCCTTCACCAAACGCGCCATGCCCGAAAAGGACGCCTATTACCTTTATTACGGACAAACCAGCTACAGCGGTATGGTGGACTTTACGCGGGAAGCTTTTGAGGAAATCGATGCGCAAAAGCCAAAGAGATTAATTCTCGATATTCGTCACAATTTTGGCGGAGACGGCAGTACTGTCGGCTATATGCTCCGGGAGTTTGTGAAGCGGCAGAATAATCCATCCTGGGAAGAATTATATTTGATAACCGGCCGTAAGTCGTTCAGCGCAGCGTTGTTTGTTATTGACGCATTTAAAGAACATACGGCGGTGACGATTGTCGGCGAGCCGGCCGGGGCCTCATATGTCTCTTACGGCGACGCCGTGGAGCGCCCGTATCCAGAAATCGGCGTCAATCTCTATGTCTCTACGCTGACCCACCTTCTTACGGAATCAAATGATTTGCGCCCCTTCATACCGGTCGACGTGCCGGCGCCGGTTAAATTCGCTGATTACCGAGAAGGACGCGATCCAGCGGTTGATCGCATTGTTTCCGGGGAGGAAATGCGCAGTTTGCCGTTGATCGCTCTTATGGAGAGCGGCGAGGCGGCGCGACAGGAGCACGCCAAACGCGAGCGGGAATTTTCAGACATTTCATGGCGGCGCCCGCCAGCAGAGATCGATTTTCGCACCGCTATTCATCAATTAAGAGAACAGAAACGGTTAGACGACGCGCTCGCTCTGGCGAAGCTGAACACCGAAATCCACCCCTATATCTGGAACACGTGGTATGGGCTTGCGGAAGTGCTGGAAGAGGCGGATGACATAGAGGGCCAGCTAAAAAGCTACAAATGCGTCATCCTGTTAGATCCGAACAACTATAACGCTGCTGGCATTCGCCAGATCTTCGCCGATAGTGAGGTCGACCCTGAACCCGTGGAAGGCTGCCCCATAAAAGAATAGGCGTTGCGTTCGAGAGCAGGAATGGTGCGGGATTGACGTTTTCCCGTTCAAACCTATATTCAAGCCAACTTTCCTTTTCCGCGCGGCCTCGCTGAGGCTTCAAGCGCGCCGTATTTTCACCGCTGGAAATCAACACACCCGCCCGTCCGGTGCGGATGCTTCATATCTGATTGAGGACCCTCATGCTGCCCAAGACCATGACGCTCGACGAGCTGAAGGAAAAAACCCCGGCCGACCTGCTCGCTTTCGCCGAAGAGCTTGAAGTCGAAAACGCATCGACTATGCGCAAGCAGGACATGTTGTTTGCGATCCTGAAAGAGCTTGCGGATCACGACGTGGAAATCCACGGGGGCGGCGTTTTGGAAGTGTTGCCAGACGGGTTCGGGTTCTTGCGCTCACCTGACGCAAACTATCTCGCCGGGCCAGACGATATTTACGTCTCGCCCAACCAGATCCGCCGTTTTGCGCTTCGGACGGGCGATACAGTCAAAGGGGAAATCCGCAGCCCGAAAGACGGCGAGCGCTATTTCGCCCTGTTAAAAGTCCACACCATTAATTTTGAAGACCCTGAAAAAGCGCGCCATAAGGTGCACTTTGATAATTTGACGCCGCTCTATCCGGAAGAGCGGCTTAAAATGGAAATCGGCGACGAAAAAACAAAGGACCTGACTGCACGGGTGATCGATCTGGTGGCGCCACTCGGCAAGGGTCAGCGCGGTTTGATCACCGCGCCGCCGCGCACCGGTAAAACCGTCATTCTTCAGAATATTGCGCATTCGATCGCGACGAACCATCCGGAAGCCTATCTGATCGTCCTTCTCATCGACGAACGTCCGGAAGAGGTTACCGACATGCAGCGTTCGGTGAAGGGCGAGGTTGTGTCCTCCACCTTTGACGAGCCGGCGGCTCGTCACGTCGCAGTTGCTGAAATGGTCATTGAGAAGGCTAAACGTCTGGTCGAGCATGGCCGTGACGTCGTCATCCTGCTCGACTCGATCACGCGTCTCGGCCGCGCCTACAACACGGTCGTGCCGTCTTCGGGCAAGGTCCTCACGGGCGGTGTGGACGCCAACGCGCTGCAGCGACCAAAACGTTTCTTTGGCGCGGCGCGTAATATTGAGGAAGGCGGATCGCTGACCATTATTGCGACAGCCCTGATCGAGACCGGCTCGAAAATGGACGAGGTGATCTTCGAGGAATTCAAAGGCACAGGTAACTCCGAACTCATTCTCGACCGCAAAGTCGCCGACAAGCGGGTCTATCCTGCAATCGATATCGCCAAGTCCGGCACTCGCAAGGAAGATCTCATCACCGACAAGGGCGCCATGCAGAAAATTTTCGTTCTGCGCCGTATCCTCGCGCCCATGGGCGTCAACGACGCCATCGAGTTCCTGCTTGATAAACTGAAGCAGACAAAAACCAATCAGGATTTCTTCGATTCGATGAATACTTAATTCATCAACAGTAGCGCTCGTAACAAATACGCCGCGCCAGCAACAACGATCAGGCCGGAGAGCGCGAGGACGGCCATCCACATAAGGCGGCGTGCGAGCGGCGGCTTTTCGTCATCATCCGCAGGCGGACCGACCGGTTCGATCGGATCAGGCATGGTATCCCTCTCCGGGTTTCACTTTGCCCCAGAAGAGTTTGTAGACATAGGCCGTGTAGATCAGGATGACCGGCAGCATGATCGCGGCGCCCGCCAGCATGAGACCTAGGGCGTTGTCGCGCGCCGCCGTTTCCCAGACGGTTTTTTCAAACGGCACATTATAGGGAAAAAGCGAGATCGCGAGACCGATATAGCCGGTCAGAAAGATGCCCGCCGCCAGAAGGATAGGACGCCAGTCGGGCTTGCCGGTTACGCCCGGCGCCGTGTCGCGCCACAGCCAGACAACAAGCCCGGCGGCGATAACGGGGATCGGCGCCAGAACCGCGAATTTGCTGAAATCGATTGAAGCCATGGTGACCCCCCAGCGCGCTGTAACCCGCGGGTCGATAGAAAGCGTTGCGAGGCTTACCATTCCCATGGAAACAGCGACGCCGAACAGCGCTCGCCGGGCCCATTTTCGCGCGCCTTCTTGCGTTGCGCCCTCGGTCTTGAGGATCAGCCAGCAGGCGCCGAGAAGCACATAGCCGATAACCACTGAGGCGCCTGTCATCAGGGTGAAAGGCGTCAGCCAATCGAACCCGTTGCCGGCATAAGCGCGGCCGTCGACCGTAACGCCCTGCACGAAAGCCCCTAGAATAATCCCTTGCGACAAGGCCGCGGCGAGCGAACCGCCGGCGAACGCGCTGTTCCAGAAATATTTCGTAGACTGACGAACGGCCTTGTGCCGGAATTCAAACGCAACGCCGCGAAATATCAAAGCGGCGAGCATGAACAGCACCGGCAGATAAAACGCCGGCATCAGGATCGCATAAGCCAGCGGGAACGCGGCGAACAGACCGCCGCCGCCGAGCACAAGCCAGGTTTCGTTGCCGTCCCAGACAGGCTCGATGGAGCCGGTCATCACGGACCGCTCCCTTTCACTGTCAGCAAAAGCTGTCAGAATGCCAACCCCGAGATCGAACCCGTCGAGCAGGACATACATCATGACGGCGACGGCGATCAAAACGGCCCAGATCAGCGGTAGATCCATCATTCCCTCCATCATGCTTTCGCCGGCACGGCGTCTTCAGCGGTTTCCGCAGGGTCGTCTACGGCGCCAAGCGGCGTACCGGGCGCGCGCTGTTCTTCTTTGGGCGGACCCGTTGGCGCATCATCAAATCCTCGAAGGGCGATACGCGCCATATAAACAACCCCGGCAGTGAATATGATCGCATAGACAATCATGAAGACGAGCAGTGAGAACGCCACCTGTTCAGCCGGGACCGGCGCAACGCTGTCGGCCGTGCGCAGGGCGCCGTAAACCGTATAGGGCTGACGTCCGACCTCGGCGACGACCCAGCCGGAAATCACAGCGATGAACCCGAGCGAGCCGCCGGGGACGGCAAGCCAGTGAAAAACGCCCGGCGCTGTCAGTTTGCCGCTACGCCACAGCCAAAGCCCCCAGAGCCCCAGGCCCAACAGCCCGAGCCCCGCGCCAACCATGATTCGAAAGCTCCAAAAGGTGATGAAAACCGGCGGATGTTCCGTATCCGGAAAAGCATCGAGGCCTTTTAAGGGTTTTTCACCACCGACCACCACGTCGCCAAGTCCGGGGATGCCAATCTCGGCGAGATTTCGTTTGTTTTCCTGATCGGGAATGGCAAACAGAATTGTCGGCTGACCCTCTTTGGTCTCCCACCACCCTTCCATGGCGGCGACTTTTGCTGGCTGGTATTCATGCGCAATCTCGCCTGACCAGTGGCCCGCCCAGATTTGCAATGGCATGAGCACGGCGAGCGTTGCCGCGGCCATGCGCATCTGCCAGCGTGTCGGATCGCTCACGCGCGCTCGCAATACCTGCGCGGCGCCGGCGGCAAGCACGACGGCGGCTGTGGTGATGAACGCCGCCAGCATCATGTGAACGTAGCGTGACGGAAAGCTGGGGTTGAAAATCACCTCAATCCAGTTGGTGGCGTAAAACCTGCCCTCTGCATCAATCGCGAAGCCTTGCGGCGTCTGCATCCAGCTGTTGGCGGAAAGAATCCAGAATGCGGAGATCATGGTGCCAATCGCGACCGCAAGGGTTGAGATGAAATGCAGCCGGTTCCCGACCCGCTTCCAGCCGAATAACATGACCCCTAGAAAAGTCGCTTCTAGAAAGAACGCTGTCAGGACTTCATAACCCAGAAGAGGCCCGATAACGCTTCCGGTCTTGTCTGCAAAGACGGACCAGTTGGTGCCGAACTGGTAACTCATGACAACGCCGGAAACGACGCCCATGGCGAAAGCGAGGGCGAAGATTTTCACCCAGTGAAGATAAAGTTTCAAAAAGACATCGCGTTTGGTCTTCAGCCACAAACCTTCGAGGACGGCGAGAAAAGCCGCCAGCCCGATCGTGAAAGCCGGGAACATAATGTGGAATGCGATAACGAATGCAAACTGCAAACGCGACAGGATGAGAGCGTCAAGTTCCATAAGGACCCCCGCAGCCGGTTCTGACATACAGAACTTAATAACCAGGGCGTTTGCCTGATAAGGGGCGCGATCGCCGCAGTGGCGGCATGTCGCAACCTGTACGGTTTGCATACAGACGAAACGCGACTGCCAATCATTATCGAACTTCAGCAGCGCCGTCAGGAATTGAGCGGGCTAAGGAAATCCTACACGCGCAGCTGATCCGCTATAGGCAAATCGCGTATGCGTTTTCCGGTCGCCTGGAAGATCGCATTCGTGAGCGCCGGGGCGAGCGGCGGCAGCCCCATCTCGCCCATGCCGGCCGGCGGATCGCCATTGTCGATAATATGGGTTTCAACAATCGGCGGCGCCTCGGCGATGCGCATTATTGGATACGTATCGAAGTTGCCCGTGACAACGCGGCCGTTTTCGACTGAAATGGCTAGGTGCAGAGCGGTGGAAAGACCGTCATTTACCCCGGATTCAAGCTGTGCTGCGATGCCGCTCGGGTTCACCACTGTCCCTACGTCCACGGCGGCGACTACGCGTGGGACGCGTAAAGTTCCGTCGCTATCGACCTCGACATCAACGACCTCGGCGACGTAGCCGCCAAAAGTGAAGTGCCCGGAAATGCCGCGGCCCGAGCCGGCCGGCATTGGCTCCCCGTAACCGCCCCGCTCGGCGGCGAGGCGAAGACAAGCCGCAAGACGGCCCGGATTGAACACAGGCCCGCCATGGTTTTCGTAAGGCAGATCGCGCGGTTCGCCGAGTATGCGCAAACGTAGCTCAAGCGGGTCCTCTCCCCGTTGATGGGCGATTTCGTCAAGGAAGCTCTGGATGACAAAAGCGTTGGCTGTGTGCGCCGGAGCGCGCCAAGAGCCGCGCGGGGCGCCGGACCTGGCTGAAAAATATTCAAGCCGCATATTGTCCACTAATTGTGCAGGGAAATCGTCCGTATAAAGTTCCGCCTGCCAATAATCGGTTTCCGGAAGGTTTGGCCGGCGATAATATTTCGAAGCGCTGGCGAGTCTCTGTGTCCATGCCGTCATCGCGCCGTTTTCATCAAAGGCGGCTTTCAGATGATGAACGCCGGAGGGGCGGAAAAAATCATGGCGCGTGTCGTCTTCGCGCGTCCACAGGACCTGAACGGGCCGGCCTGCCGCCTTGCTGACCAGCGCCGCCTCAGCCACATAGTCATTCGATAGGCGCCGGCCGAACCCGCCGCCGAGCCTGGTTGCTAAGACCTTGATTTTCATGCGGTCTTCCATGCCCAGCACCTGCGCCACGATACGGCTGGCGCCGGACGGCATCTGCGTTGGCGCGATAATGGTGACGGTACCGTCCTCTTTCACGTCAGCGATGCAGTTCTGCGGTTCCAGCGGTGAATGAGAGATGTAAGGCTCGAAATATCGAGCTTCATAAACATTGGCGGCGGACGCAACGGCTGCGTCAAAGTCGCCATCATCGCGAACGATTTGGCCCTCTCCCTCCAGGAGCTCTTCGCAATGGGCGCGGAAGCTGGCGCTTGATTCATCGGCAAAGGGACCGCGATCCCATTCGATCTCAAGGGCCTCGCGGCCTTTCATCGCCGCCCATGTAGAGTTTGCGACGACGGCGTAACCTTCAGCCTGTACCGTATACGGACCATCAAGCGGCGGCCGATCGATTTTAACGACATCTATAACGCCGGGGATGGCGCGAGCGGCGCTGTCATCGACGCTGTTTGCAGTTCCATCGAAATAGGGGCACCGGGCGATGACCGCATGCGCCATGCCGGGGATTTCCGCATCGATGCCGTAAACCGCCTTACCGGTGACGATGGTTTTGGCGTTCTTTGTTTTCTGCGGCGTGCCGATCAGCGTGAATTCGCTTGCAGGCTTTAGCGCCGGCTGCTCTTCGGACTGGGCAATCGCGCCGGCTTCTTCGGCGAGCTCGCCATAGGCTGCACGCTGGTTAGATCCATCATGCCTCACAACGCCGTTGCTGGTTGTCAGCTCGCTAACCGGAACTGACCAGCGCGTCGCGGCGGCCGCAAGAATAAGGTGACGCGCCATGGCGCCGGCCTGCCGCAATCCTTCCCAATGGCCGGAAACAGAGGTGCTGCCGCCAGAACCCTGGCCGACATATTTCCAGGTATATTGACCGTCCTCAAGCGGCATGATCTCCAAAGGCATCTGGACGGTTTCGACACTTTCAAAATCAACATCCAGCTCTTCGGCGATGAGCATAGGGAGAGACGTATCCACGCCTTGACCCATTTCGGGGTTTGGATAGGCGATGACGACAGTATTGTCCGGGAGAATTTTTACAAAGCCGCCTATCTGGCCTTCGAACCAGGGGTCAGGCTCAGCCGTCACGGCTTCCGAACGCACTGTTTGGCGCCCGCAGGCTGTCAGCGGTGCAGCAATCACAAGAGCTCCGGCGGCGCTTGCATAGCGGAAGACATCGCGGCGGTTCATTGATGCAGGCTGTGTATTGATCGGGGCGCCGTCCATTACGCACCTCCTTTTTTCAGAGCGGCGGCGCGATGAATGGCTTTCCGCAATCGAAAGTACGTACCGCACCGGCAGATGTTGGTGACGCCGTTGTTGATGTCTTCATCGCTGGGTTCGGGGTTGTTTTCCAACAGCGCCGCCACAGCCATGATCTGGCCTGCCTGACAATAACCGCACTGGGGAACGTCTTCCTCGATCCATGCCTGCTGCACCGGATGAAGATTTTCGCCATCCGCCAGCCCCTCTATTGTCGTAATTTCAGCGCCATCGACGCTGGATACTGGTGTGACGCAGGACCGGATGGCGGCCCCGTTTACATGGACTGTGCACGCGCCGCATTGCGCGATGCCGCAGCCGTATTTCACACCTTTGGTTCCGGCTTCTTCTCTTAAATACCAGAGCAGCGGCATTGTTTCATCGCCGTTAAATTCACGTCGTTCGCCGTTCACGGTAAAACGCGTCATTGGACCCTCCACTGTTTTGAGCAGCGTATAGAAGTTGCCGCCCCTGGCGACACGGCTTGCCGCAATTTACCGTCACTTCGCCGCACAAGAGGGGCTTTTTGCATCAGATCAAAAATAGCACGAAAAGAACTAAGCGGATCCCGTTTTTTGCGCCCTTTTTATCCAGACAAGGGTTCGGATGCTGACTGCAGAAGTTATTTGCACAGGCTGTGACCGAGCCGCATAAATGGCAGCGATAGGAACAGGAGTTACCCCGCATGTCATTGAAACTGATACACTTTCCCATGACGCGCAGTTTACGCGTCGCTTGGGCGGGCTATGAGCTTGGGCTAGAACTCGACATTGAGACACGTCCCTTTGACCGCCCAAAACTTAAAGACCCCGAGTATTTAAAGCTTAATCCGCTGGGCAAAACGCCAGTGTTTTTTGACGGTGATAAACGCATGGTTGAGTCGGTGGCGATCATCGAATACCTCGCCAATAAATATGCTGACGGCGCGCTGACGAGAAATGTTTCGCATACTGATTATGGCGATTATCTGCAGTGGATGCAGTTCGGCGAGGCGGGCATGGGGCTTTATGTCAGTATGCTGATGGGACACACGGTGTTGTTGCCGGAAGAGCAGCGCATTGAGGTTATGAAGATCTGGTCGATCAACGAAACCACCAATTGCCTGAATTTCATTGAGGCTGAAATCGGGGACAAAGACTATCTGCTCGGTGATTTTTCCCTATGTGATATTTCCGTTGGGTATTTGTTGTTCCTGCTGAAGGTGACCAGGAACGGCAATCTGATGGGTGAAAAAACATCCAATTATTTCAACAGGATAAGGGAGCGAGACGCCTGGAAACAGGCGAGCGCGTTGCAGCCCTGAATAAAAATGCCGCCGGCGCAAGGCCGGCGGCTCTCCCCCAGAACTAATATGAATGTCAGTTACTCCGTAGCTGGAGCAGCGACGTCTTCTGCTACGGCAGTGGCGGCAGGCTGTGCATCGCAATTGCGCCCCTCATAAAGACCGACCATGTAGATCCAGCGCTTTTCAGCGATTGCCTTGCGCATGGCCTCTTCTTCTTTTTTCTTCTTGGATGACCGGCCGAAAAGCCCGCCGACCTGACCGATTGCGCCGGCTGCGACGCCGCCGCCTGCGCGCAACGCTGCATGCTGGGCGAGGCTCGTGCCAATATTAGCCATCTGTTCGCCGTCCATCAGACCGCCGGCTGGCGAGCCGCCAAGGACGACTTCCATATTCGATGCTTCCTCGACCAGTTGATCACAGGAAAGCCGTGCGTCGCCCATTTTCATTGGCTGCGTGAGAATGATTTCCGCTGCGGCGTCGTCTTTCGCCGTCGCGGTTGCGCCGAAACAAACGGCTGCAGCGGCTGTCGTAAGGATAATTTTTTTCATGGTTGCCCCCTGAACTTTTCACTGGGGCTTTCATGGCGTGGTCAGCGCCATGCGGATTGTAAAATTCCGACATGGCAGGCGATCAATTTATCTTTTCACCTTCTAGGGATCATCAACGCGCCGGAAACGCCTTGGGGTTGCGTAAAATAAGAGCGGAAATAAGTGCGATCAGCAGGCCGATGGGGAAGATTTCCGAAAACGTAATTGGTAGCCGATACAAGGGGTTAGCGTAATTGGTGACCATCTTGTCCATGTCCTCGATGGCTTTTTCCAGCGTTTCGCCGGTGACCCCGGCCTGACGTTTTGCTTCGATTATTCCTTCCGCATACTGACTTGCGAAAGCGTAATCGGTTGAAGCGAGATACGCCTCCCATCCCGCAACGTAAAAGACACCGGCGACAGCAGCGATCGCGATGCCCATGCCAAATGCCGGCGCGAATTTTATGATGCCGCCAAGATTGGTGTCGCGATGCCGTTTGACGCCGATAAAGATCATTGACAGAGCGATCAGCATGATCAGATAGCCAAAGGCTTGCGATGCGCCAGCACCTTTGCCGTCGCTGAAGACGATGCCGGCGGTCATCACGCTGATGACGATTATGCCGGATATGCTTCCGTAGATGAGGGCTATTCTGAGCATGGGTTTCTCCTTTGGTCCGGTTTGCTGATCTTATTGTGGTGGCGGAGAAACATGATCCTGTTTTTTTGGGCTCTCGCTATCGCCCATAAGGGTGATTTAGCCAAAATTGCATGAATTTACGGGATCAACGACAGGTCTTTCGCCTTCTGAACGGCTTGCGTGCGACGCGAGACATCGAGCTTTTCAAAGACTTTGGCGAGGTGCGTTTTCACCGTGTTCGGGGAAATATCGAGCTTGCGGGCTATCTCTTTGTTAGTGAGGCCCTTCGCCAGGAGTCCCAGCGTTTCGAGTTCGCGGTCGGTCATGCCCAGCGAAGCGATGGCCGCACGGTTCAGTTCAAAGGGCTCCGGCGCGGTTTTCCGGGTGAGGCGATGGCCGGCCCAGCCGCCCAGCACAGCAAACCCGAGCGCGATGAGGACAATGTACAACTCGCCTGTGAAGACGCGCGTGATGTATTTGTATTCTAGCCATTCGAGAGCGAAGGCGGCGACGGCCAGAACCGCAGCATAGATCAGGATTGTCCGCGTCATGCCCGCTATTCTGGCCAGTATCGGCGTTTGCGCAAGCGCCCAGTGACGGGCTTATGAGGCTTGTTTCTCATAAAAAACGCCGCATTCGCCGTCTTCAACGGCCCGCCCGGCCTCGACAAGCGCGGCGTGCGCCTCGCGCGGGCGATCCGTTGCGATAATGTCGACCCCTTGCGCGGCGATGTCGGCGTAAAGCTGTTCGTACCCTGATCGTTCAATGTCATTGTCAATCGAGTCCCGCCCGCCAAGCGTGCCGAAAATCACCTCGACATCGCGGCTCGCCAGCATGGAGAAAAGCCTCGGCCTCGGGTCTTCGGTCCCGGTAAAGCCCAGAATGCGATCATCAGGGATGCCGGACGCGACAGCCCGGTTGAGTTCGGATTGCGTATCCAGCTTGAGCGAGATCATGGCGGCGGGGAGGAGGCTGTGGAGCTTGCGCGCCGAGGCCATGGAATAGGCGATCAGGATCACGCGATCCTCCGCACCCTGACGTTTGATTTCATCAGCAACAGCCTCGTATTTGGTTGATCGCTTGAAATCTATTTCGAGAATGGTTCGCCCTTCTGCCCAGCGAAGCGCGTCGTCAAAACGCGTCGGCGCAAACTGGGTCTCGCGACCGCTATTGTCTTCAAGCCGGAGGGTCTGAAGGTCAGACCAGCTCATGCCGTCAGCAGCGCCGCCGCCTGTAGTCGTTCGTTCCAGCGTGTCGTCATGCATGAGGTAAAGAACCCCGTCGGACGATGTGGCCACGTCTATCTCCATCAGCGCCGGCGTTTGGGTAAGGACTGCGGCCATAGTTTCGAGCGCGTTTTCCGGAAATCCGGGATAGGGCCCGCCACGGTGGGCGGCGACTATCGCCGCGCCTGTCTCGTCGAGGCAGTCGAAAAACGCGTTGAGTCCCCCTTCGGGATCGACGCGCCAGCCTGGTATGGCCAGATTTTGATCAAGTGAATCTGTGTCGGTAACAGAATCACTGCAGGCAGACAGGGCTAAAAATGAGCCGGCGATTAACCAACGAATCATTTGATTTTCTTTCGTTTTAAGGGGTCAGGATAATCGCGCCCGTGCTTTCGCCGCTTTCCAGCAGGCGATGCGCATTGGCCACTTCTGCGAGCTTAAAAGTATGGCCAATCTTGGGTTTGAGCGCGCCGCGCGCCGCCATGTCGAACAAGGCCTCTGCCATGGCCGGAAGCCGGTCCGGCGTGGCGTAGTGAAAGAGCGTCGGGCGGGTGAGGGTCAGCGATCCGCGCCTTGAAAGCTCCAGAGGGGCGACAGCCGGGACAGGCCCGGAGGCGTTGCCATAGGTCACCATGTGGCCGCGCATGGCGAGGCTGTCGAGCGAGGCTTCGAACGTCGCCGCGCCGACAGAGTCATAAGCGACCTGCACGCCGAGCCCGCCGGTCAGGTTCCTGACATCCGTTGCAATCGAGTCCGTCATTGTACGGACGATAATGTCATCAGCGCCGTTATCTTTCGCAATAGCGACCTTTGATTCATTACCGACTACGGCGATCACTCGTGCGCCGATATGCTTCGCCCATTGGGTCAGGAGAACGCCGACGCCGCCAGCGGCTGCATGTATAAGGCAGGCGTCATCCTGCGTGAGCGGGAATACCTGGCGCACCAGCATTTCAACAGTGAGGCCTTTAAGAAAAATCGCCGCCGCAACCTCGTCGCTGACGCCGTCAGGTATTTTCGCCGTCAGTGCGGCGCTGATGTTTGCCTCCCCGGCGTAAGCGCCGCCGCCCATATGGACGACCCGGTCGCCGGCTTTGAGCCCCTCAACCCCCTCGCCCACGGCCTCGATCACTCCGGCGGCTTCCTTGCCCAGGATGGCGGGCATTGAAATGGGATAGAGCCCGGTGCGCTGGTAAATATCGATGAAATTCAATCCGATAGCCGAATGGCGCACCCTGACCTGCCCGCCAGACGGCGCCGGCAGATCATGTTCGCGTAATTCAAAGTTTTCCGGTCCGCCCGGTTCGTCGATAAAGACCGCTTTGCTCATTGAGGCAGCTCCTTTTCCGGTCTTACATATTGCGGCGCGACCGCCTTGGCGAGTAGGTAACGCCAAAGCTTTACGAGGCCAAAATGAAACTCACCATTAATGTTGACTGCACCCCGGCCGAGGCGCGCGCCTTTTTCGGCCAGCCGGATCTAGAGCCTATGAATGACATGATCGTCGAAGAGATGATGAAACGGGCGAAAGAAAACATGGACACCCTCGCCGACCCGGAGCGGATGATGGCGCAATGGATGGCGTTTTCCGGCAAGAGCTTTGAGCAATTCCAGAACATGATGGGCGCCGCCATGGGCGGCGGGGGAGCAAAGAAGAAATAGAAGCGTCCAGCAAATGACCGATACGATCTTTGCCAGGGCCTCCGGCGCGGGAAAAGCGGGCGTCGCCGTCTATCGCCTGTCGGGTCCGGATTCTCATGCGATCGCCAACGCATTAGTTGGTAAACGGATTAATAACAGAGAAGCAAAACTGGTCGCTTTGCGCGATCCGGAGACTGCTGAACTGATTGATCGCGGCCAAATTATCGACAAGGGTTTGGCCATACTTTTCAGGGGACCGAAAAGTTTCACCGGCGAGGATGTCGCCGAATTTCATCTTCACGGGTCGCGTGCGGTCGAAATATCCCTTTATGAGACGCTTTCCCGTCTTGGTGCGCGGCCCGCTGAGGCCGGCGAATTTACCCTACGCGCGCTAAAAAATGGCAAGCTTGACCTCGCTCAGGCTGAGGCGCTCGCCGATCTTATCGATGCCGAAACGACCCTGCAGAAAAAGCAGGCTTTGGGTCAGCTTGACGGGCGGCTTTCAGCGCTCGCGGAGGGCTGGCGGCAGCAGATTTTGAATGTCCTGGCGCCCCTCGAGGCGGACATCGATTTCCCCGACGAGGGCGATGTGCCCGCCGCGGTGGCGGCTAATGCCGGCCCAGCCATATGCGCCCTTAAGGAATCATTAACGGCGTTTCTTGACCAGTCCATTCGTGCACGGACGATCCGCGAAGGCGTCTCCATTGCCGTCATCGGTCCGCCGAATGCGGGCAAGTCATCCCTCGTCAACGCGCTTGCCGGGTCCGAAGTCGCCATCGTGTCCGACATCGCCGGAACCACGCGGGATATTGTCGAGACGAGGCTCGATCTCGGCGGCATCGTTGCGGCGATTGCTGATACTGCGGGCATTCACGGGGCGACCAAGGATAAAATCGAGGAAGAAGGCATGCGCCGTGCCCGCGCCCGCGCCAAAGAGGCTGATCTGCGCGTCGCGGTTCTCGATCCGGGACATGACTATGTTTCACGTGAAACGCTCGATCTCCTCCGACCCGGCGATTTCCTGATCTGGTCAAAGGCGGATCTCGCCCCGGCCATACCGGAGGCCGCCGTTCCAGAGGGCGTAAGCACGATAATGGTATCGTCCAAAACACACTCAGGGCTTGATGGCCTGGTCTCGTCTCTGACCGAAGCGCTTGCCGGCGGGCTGGACGCGGATGGTCCCGCCCTTACCCGTGAGCGTCATGCTGCGGCTGTCAGGGAAGCGGTAGAAGCCCTCACCCGCGCCGAGTCTCTCATTGAAACCGCGCCGGAACTGGCGGCGGAGGACGCCCGCCTTGCCGCACGTGCACTCGGCTCTATCACCGGCGCAGTTGGCGTCGAGGACGTATTGGGCGAGATATTTTCCAGTTTTTGTATTGGGAAATAAACGTCAGAAGAGGTCTTCTTCGGCATCCGCGCCAGTATTCCGGATCAGGCGCAGGCGCGCGGCGGCCTTTTTGAGGACTTCGGCGGCGTCATGCTCGCCGCGCAGGTCCAGCCGCATCGCCGCCCGCTCGTAATTCTGATATTTTTCGACAAGCCGGTCGGATATCTGCTCCTGGAGCGTCACCGGTTTTTTGACCGGCTTTGGCGTCTCTGCCGCGCCAAAGAGCGTTTTGCGTTCGGGACTGACGAATTGCCGCTGCGCCATGAGAAAACCCCTTCTTCTTATGTTGCGCAAAATCTTTCTGGCACTACTGCAGCAACCATGCCTGACGCTGTGACCTGCGGGCCATGGTTGCCGAAATGTAAAGGCGGGCGTTCAAACGTCGTAACAAATCGTGACATTAAATCTCATCCCCGCCCTATCCGGCGGCCTTAGACTGTTTGTCGTGAAACGAATTTGAAATCGCTGGATGCTAGGGAACGCAATATGTGTGTAACCCCGGCAAGCGAGTTCTTCTGGATCGGTCTGGCGCTGTTCGCGGCGGTAGGCTTTGTCTGCTTTCGGGTTGGACATCGGTTCTGGAGGGACGCCTCAAGCGCCAGTAATGCAGAGCAATGGGCCGAGGTTTTTAACGATCATGGCCCGCCGATGATGAATTGCAGCCTGTGGCTGTTGATTTTGATCCTTGCCGGCGTTTCCTGCGGGTTGCTCTAGCCGGACAACATTGTTTCACGTGAAACACCGCCCGCGCAATTTTGCGGGTGCAATGTCGTTGATGACCGCCTATATGGCGGCGCCAGAGGCGTGAGATGAAAGACTACGATGTCATTGTGATAGGCGGCGGACACGCCGGGTGTGAAGCGGCTGCAGCGGCGGCGAGGGCTGGCGCGAGAACCCTTCTCGCCACCCATCGGAAAGACACAATCGGTGAGATGTCTTGCAACCCGGCCATCGGTGGGCTCGGCAAGGGCCATCTGGTGCGCGAGGTCGATGCGCTGGACGGCCTGATGGGCCGGGTTATTGACCGGGCGGGCATACAGTTCCGGATGCTGAACCGCTCCAAGGGGCCAGCGGTGCGCGGGCCCCGTGCCCAGGCTGACCGCAAGCTCTACCGCGAGACCATGCAAGCGCTGCTGGCGGAGTATCCCGGCCTCGACATCCTTGAGGCGGCGGTAGAGGACCTGCTCGTTGATGAGACTGTTCCACGTGGAACAGTCCGGGGCGTGGTCACCGCTGAGGGAGCGGAAATCGGTGCAAGCGCAGTCGTCCTTACGACGGGCACGTTCCTCAAAGGCGTCATTCACATCGGCGACCGGCGCATCCCGGCGGGCCGGGCGAATTCCCGCGCGTCAGATAAGAGCTGGGGTGACGGAGTGGAAGCGCCGTCAGTCGGTCTTTCCGAACGGCTTTACGGATTGGGCCTGAAAATGGGCCGGCTTAAAACCGGCACCCCTGCTCGGCTCGACGGTCGAACCATCGATTGGGAGCGGTTGGAGATGCAGCCGGCGGATGAGGCCCCCGTCCCGTTCTCCTTTCTGACGGAACGGATCGTGGTCCCGCAGATTCATTGCGGCATCACCTTCACGAACGCCGAAACGCACCGGATCATTGAGGAAAATATCGGAAAATCCGCTGTTTATGGCGGGGGCATTTCGGGCCGTGGCCCTAGGTACTGTCCGTCCATCGAAGACAAGGTGGTGCGGTTCGCAGAGCGCGAAAGCCATCAGATATTCCTGGAGCCGGAAGGGCTGGACGATCATACGGTCTATCCGAACGGAATATCGACCTCCCTGCCTGAGAACGTGCAGGCGGCATTTCTCAAGACCATTCCCGGCCTCGAGATGGCGGAGGTCGTCCGCTATGGCTACGCTATTGAGTATGACTATGTGGATCCGCGTGAGCTGAGCGCGACGCTCGAAACCAAGGCCCTTCCTGGCCTGTATCTGGCGGGACAGATCAATGGCACCACCGGTTATGAAGAGGCGGCTGCGCAAGGTCTGATGGCTGGCGTCAATGCGGCGCGTAAGGCTGCGGGAGGCGATCCATTCATTCTTGACCGGTCAGAAGCCTATGTGGGCGTTATGATCGATGACCTTGTAACACACGGAGTCACAGAACCGTATCGGATGTTTACAAGCCGGGCGGAGTATCGGCTGACCCTGAGGGCCGACAACGCCGACCAGCGCCTGACGCCGATCGGGATCGCTGAGGGTATAGTGGGCGCAGATCGCGCCGAAGCGTTCCACGTGAAACAGGCAGCGCTGGGAACAGCGAGAGAATGGGCGCGCGAGACGACCATCACGCCCAATGAGGGCGAAAAATATGGGCTCAAGCTCAATAAGGATGGCCGGCGGCGTTCGGTTCTCGATCTGTTGGCCCTGCCTGGCGTCGATCTGGCTGCGCTTGGCGAGATTTGGCCCGAGATTGGCGAGATGCCCGTTGCGGTAGCGGAACAATTGAGTTTTGACGCGCTTTACGCAGGGTATCTTCATCGGCAGGAAGCGGACATCATCGCCTTCAAAAAAGACGAATCCCTAAAGCTGCCGGCCGATCTTGACTATTCAGAGATCAAAGGGCTCTCGAACGAAGTGCGTCAAAAGCTCGTCGATGCGCGCCCGGCGACCCTTGGTCAGGCTGGCCGCATCGAGGGGGTGACGCCGGCCGCGTTAGCCCTACTCCTGGCGCACATGAAAAAGCGTGGAGCCGCCAGCGCATGACGCCGGAAGAGTTTGCCGCCGAAACAAATGTTTCACGTGAAACATTGGACCGCCTTTTAGAGATGGACCGTGTACTGACGGATTGGTCAGAGCGGCACAATCTGATCGCGCGCTCGACCATAAAAGACCGATGGCATCGGCATTTCCTTGACTCCGCTCAGGTCGCGCCATTGCTGCCCGAAGGCGCAAAGTCCATTGCCGATCTCGGGTCCGGCGCCGGGTTCC